>CAZEHO010000001.1:0-53456 GCA_964511945.1 uncultured Acidimicrobiia bacterium
CACACACAAGGCCGACGCGGCGTTCACCTCATACACCACGCCGCTGGACGTGACCACAGAGGTCAGACAGATGCGCGACCGATCTCTGATCTCTGATCTCTGATCTACGCTTATTTCATGCTGCTCACCCTGCTGACCATGGCGGCATTTGCATTGGCGATGGCCTGGCTCCTCTACAGCGTCGGAGCTCAGTATCCGAGCCGGGATCCGCAGCAGGCGGGGCGTCCTGACGAAGAGGAGCGGCAGATCAGAATCGGTGGGATGGCAGGTGCCACGCCGTCGGTGATCGCTCGCCGATCGGCGGCGCAGCGGCCTGGCGTGAGCCGGCGGGCGATGCCACCCGTGACGGCGGCGGTGGCAGAGGTCGATCGAGGCCTCGCCGCGGTGATGATCGAAGAGGCCGAGAGTGCCGGAGGCAAGCGGCGGATGGTGGCACGAGCCCAACGGGCCCTGGCTCGGGGGAACCGTCGTGCCGACGACGGCCGGTACGACCGAGCCGCCGTGCTCTACGGCAAGGCCTGGATTGCTGCCTCCAAGGCCTGGCGCAGCGCCGTCTGACCAACTCCGAGACTCGATAGGCTGGCACCCGTTGCATCGAGAGGAGCCGTACCATGGCGATGAGCCCCAAACTGACCGACGCGTTCAACCAGCAGATCGCCGCTGAGTTCTCCGCGGCCTACAAATATCTCGCAATGGCGGCGTACTTCGACGGTCTCGATCTGACGGGATTCGCCAACTGGATGCGGGTGCAGCACGAGGAGGAACTCGAGCACGCCTACAAGTTCTTCGACTTCGTGCTCGATCGTGGCGCCGACATCCACCTCGCTACGATTCCGGAACCGTTCGAGTCCTTCGAGAGCCCCGAGCACGCATTCGCCACGGCGCTGGAGAACGAGCAGGCGGTGACCCGGCTGATCCACGATCTCTACACGATGGCCCGCGACGAGAACGATCTGGCCTGCATCCCGCTGCTCCAGTGGTTCGTGGACGAGCAGAACGAGGAGGAAGCCTCCGTATCGCGCATCCTGCAGCGGGTGCGGATGGCAGCCGACAACCCGGCTGCGCTGCTCGTCTTGGACCGCGAATTGGGCGAGCGGGCCCCCGGTTCCGACGGGTAGTGAGCGGCGCATCGCCGGTTCGCGAAAACTCTCCTCGGATCGCGAAATCAAAAGGTGATTTGGGCTTGACGACGGGGTGAACCACCCCCTACATTTGCGCCACGCCACAGAGGGAAACCGAAGTGGCGGGGCACCGGAAGCCGGAAACGGTGGAAGGTGTGGCACCGGAAGCCGGCAACGGCGGAAGGTGCGGGCTCCGGCCCAGGCCCTCTTCGGAGGGACGGCGAACCGGTCTTCGGGCTGAGGCGCTGAGGGTCGAGCTACCCAAACCGGGCTCCGGCTCGGGGAGGGATCGGAGTGGCCGAAAGGGCACTTCGGACCGGAAGGTCGAGCGTTCGCAAGGGCGCACGACCGGAAGGAGAGGAACCCCGAGAGGGTTGAGGCTCCGGCCAAGACTCCCTCGGGGTCTCCTCGCGTCTGGGCTCGCTCGCTTCGCTCACTCGCCGGAGCCGGGAACTGGGAACCGGAGAAAACGCGATCAGGCTCTGTTCAGCTCTCTGCACCCGGCGCCCAGTGCTCGGCCTCTAGGATTCGCCCATGGCATATCCGAAGCGTCTGCTCAGTGAGGACGAGTCCGTCGTCAGAGAGTTCCGACCCCATTGGCGGCTGCTGGTCATTCCGGCCGCCTGGACTCTGCTGTTCGGGGCGGCGATCGTCGCCACCTGGTTGCTCCCACCCGAAGAGCCGATCTTCGATTGGGTTGTGACGGGGGTTGCGCTGATCGCGTTCTTCAAGCTCGGCCTCTATCCGTTCATCAGTTGGTGGTTTACGTGGTACATCCTCACCAATGAGCGCTTGATCACCCGGCGCGGGGTCCTGGCTCGCAAGGGCCTCGAGATCCCGCTGGAAAACGTGAACGACGTCCAGTTCTCACAAACGATCCTCGAGCGGCTGCTGCGTTCCGGCGATCTCCTGATCGAATCCGCAGGTGAACTCGGTCAGAGCAGGTTCAAGGACATTCCCGATCCCGAGGAGTTCCAGAGCCTGCTGTACCGAATCCGCGAGGACCGTTCGATTGAGATGTCCGGCGGGCCAGCGCCGGCTCCCGCCGAGCCCGATTCAATGGCGCAACTGGAGCGGCTCGCCAAGCTGTATCAGGAAGGGATGCTCTCGGCCGAGGAGTACGAGGCGCAGAAGCAGCGCCTTCTCGGCGATTTGTAGGCGGCGCAGCACTACACCGCGATACTGCCGTCCTGGATGACGACGGCGGGGTGGGCCAGGGTATCGAGGTCTGTTTCGGGGTTCCCCGCGACCACGATGAGGTCGGCGATCCTGCCCGGCTCGAGGCGTCCGAGGTCGTCGAGACGGAGGACTTCTGCGGCTACCGATGTTGCGGCAGCGATCGCACCCATCGTCCCGAGGCCGAGCCCGGCGAGCCCCTTCATTTCACGCGCCAGCATCCCCGGCGGGTTGAAGGGGGTTCCGGCATCGGTCCCGGCCAGGACGATGGCGCCGGCTTCGATTGCGCCTGAGATTCCACGCGCGGCCGCGGTGCGGACCTCCGTGGCGCGCTCCCGCAGGTCGTCCGCAACGTCCTGTTCCAGGATGGCGTCGATGGCCGCCAGCGTCGGAACCAGTGCAACCCCGGCGCCGGCCGCCCGAACGGCTTGCTCGGCGCTGATGTCGGTAGCGTGCTCGATCGTGTCGATCCCGGCCTCGAGGACGAGATCGATGCCGGCTCGGCCGTGGACGTGGGCGCCCGCTATCCGATCGTGACGATGGGCCTCGTCGACGGCCGCACGAATCTCCTCGAGCGACATCGTGACCTCGAAACCGTGGGCCCCGGTCCCCATGACTCCGCCGGTCGGGAACAGCTTGATGACGTCGGCACCCCGGGCGATCTCGGCGGCAACCGCGGCCCGCACGGCCTCCGGCCCATCGGCCTCGACTCCGATCATCCAGCCGTGGCCCCCGGTCGGGGTGAGGCCGCGGCCCGCAGCGCGGATCCGCGCTCCGGGAACGTCGCCAGCGCGCTGGGCACGGGCAACGTCGATGGCGACGGCGTCGCGTGACCCCTGATCCCGAGCCGAAGTGATACCGGCGCCGAGGAGCCGGCGCGCCGCGTCCATCGAACGGGTGCGCACCGCTTCGATCGGCTCAGTGGCCACGCCGTCGATCCCCTCCACCGTGCCGTCGAGGCAGAGATGCACGTGCGCATCGATGAGGCCCGGGAGAACCGCCGCTCCTCGTGCCTCGATGACCGTCTCCGCCCCGCTCAGCTCGGCGTCCGCATCCGGACCGACCCAGCTGATCCGATCGCCATGCCAGACCACCGTCTGGGACGGCTGCGGGGGGGCAGTCGTTCCATCGAACAGCAGGGCTCCGGTGACGGCGGGCATGAAGGGCTCCTTGAGATAGCGAACGCGATGACTGTATCGGGCCGTCAGTCGTCAGTCATCAGTGCGGCTGTGGGTTGATGGAAACCGCGGGCTGAGAACAGAGAACGTCAGCGTCTCTCCGATCTCCGGGGCGATCACGTCGATGCCGCTTCCGTCGAGAGCGGTGCGCAGTTCCTCCGGCGTCCCGGCCAGGATCGGGAAGGTCCCGTAGTGGATCGGGACCACCACGTCGAGACCGAGCATCTGAGCCGCCATGGCTGCTCCCGCCGGATCCATGGTGAAATGTCCGCCGATCGGCAGGAACCCGATCTCGGGCCGGTACAACTCGGCGATCAAGGCCATGTCGCCGAAAACGGTGGTGTCGCCGGCGTGGAGAATCGTCGGGCCGCCGGGGAACTCGAGGATCCAGCCACCGGGGTCGCCGCCGTCGGCGATGCTCCCATCGTCTGCGCTGATACCGCTCGAATGCACCGCATCGACGAGGGTCGCGCGGACTCCGGCGGGGCCATCGACGGTGCCACCTTTGTTCGACCCCACGACGTTCTCGACCCCTCTGGCCGTGAGGTATTCGGCGATCTCATGGATGCAGAAGACCTGCGGCGAGTGGGCGGCGACGAGGTCCATGGTGTTGCCGAAGTGATCAAAGTGGCCGTGTGTCAGATAGATCGCGTCGACCGCAGCCGGCTGGTGTTCCGCCTCGGGGCACGCCGGGTTCCCGGCCAGCCATGGGTCGAGGTAGATGGTGGCGTCACCGCGGCGGATCCGGACCGCTGCATGCCCGAGCCACGTGATTTCCAGGCCGTTGAGGTTCATCCGACACTCCCTTCTCGTCGGAACCAACTCTATGGATTGAATTCCGCCTCCCACAACGTTTGCTGCGTTCGGATGCGGCTCGGGACGCCTCCGGCATCGTCGGTCAGGACGCGTCCTCAGCCCTCGACGCACGGGTGAAGTGCGCCTGCGGGACTGCGTCTTTGCCGGGCGGCGCCCTGATCGCCGGCGACCATCACCAACGTTATGCGACACGGCACCGGGCAGGTGCCTGCATCCACTACGGTGCCCCTATGCGCACGTGGCACGCCGAATGGGTCTGGGTCGCCCTGTTCACAACCGGGATCACGGGGTTGTGGGGCCTCGGGCTCGCCGTCACTCGGAGATCTCCGAAACGTCCGTTTTTTGTCGCTGTCGGTGCTGCCGTCGTCGCGATCCTCATCCAGGTCGGCCTCGGGCTGCTGCTGTATGCCGATGAGCAGTGGCGCGAGGTTGTCGAAGGGTTCCACGTCTTCTACGGCGTGGTCATCCTGTTCGTGCTCTCGTTCGCGTACATCTTCCGGGCACAGATCTCGAAGCGGCCGGGGCTGTGGTGGGGATTGACACTGCTCTTCACGATGGGCCTCGGCATACGCGCCTGGACCATTGTCGCCGGCTGACGCCGCGTACCATGACCGCTCCGGCAGAGGGAGGTTCCGTGCTGCTCGAAGGAAAGCGACTGCTCATCACCGGTGTACTCACCGATGATTCGATCGCCTGGCACATTGCCCGGGTGGCTCAAGAAGCTGGTGCCGAGATCGTGCTCACCGGCTTCGGCCGCGGATTGCGGCTGACCCGGCGGGTTGCGGCCCGGCTGCCGGATCCGCCGGATGTCCTCGAGCTCGACATCACCGACCCGGCTCAGATGGACGCAGTTGTGGCCGACCTCGACAACCGCTGGGGAGGCATCGATGGTGCAGTCCATGCGGTCGGATTCGCTCCTGAGGATGCCCTGGGCGGCCGGTTCCTCGAGACCCCGGCAGAGAGTGCGGCGGCCGCCTTCACGATCTCTGCGTTCTCGTTCAAGACGCTCGCCGCCGGCCTGCTGCCCTTGATGCGCAAAGCCGGCGGGGGTTCACTGGTGACGCTCGACTTCGACAACAGCCGGGCCTGGCCGGCGTATGACTGGATGGGTGTCGCCAAGTCGGCGCTGCAGTCGGTGACCCGGTACCTGGCGAGGGACCTCGGCCGCTACGGAATACGGGCCAATGCGGTGTCGGCCGGCCCGCTCGGAACCGTCGCCGCCAAGTCGATTCCCGGATTCCAACGATTCCGCGACGCGTGGGACGCCCGGGCGCCCTTGGCCTGGGACCTGTCCGACCCGGACCCCGTGGCCCGGATGGTGGCGGTGCTGCTGTCGGATTGGGCGACGATGACCACCGGCGAAGTGATTCACGTCGACGGCGGGTTCCATGCCGTCGCCGCCTCCGGCGACACGCCCGAAGCCTGAGTTCCTAGGACTCGGGAGCGCTGTGCACCGGGAGCACGATCCGGATGCTCGTGCCTCCGCCCGGAACCGGAACCGCCCCGATCGACCCGCCTGCTGCCCGGGCCAATGCGACGGCGAGCTGTTCTCCGAGTCCGAATCCACGCAGTGAGGCGCCGTCGTTTCCAACCGTGAGGCGTCGGGCGAGCTCCGGAGCGATGCCGGTGTCATTCCCGAGTACAACGATCACCAGCCGGCCGGTTCCGATTGCGAGGTCGGCGGTCACCCTGGTCGCTCCGCGCTTGATCGATCCCAGCGTGAGTCCGGCCACGATGCTGCACAGCTGCGACGGGTCGATGAGCACGGCCGGTCCGGGCTCCAACGGACGCACCTGAACGACGCCTGCAAAGCGGGGATCTTCATCCATGAATCGGCGCAGTTCGGTGGCAGGGTCGACCGTTCGGGGGCGAGCTTCGACATCTCCTGTGATGGCGTCGGATGCGGCGACAAAATCGTCCAGCAAGTGGCGCATCTTGGCGGTGCCGTCGACCGCGCTGTGCAGGAGCCTGGCCACCTCCGGGTCCTGCGGTGCCAGCTCGGGCCTGGCGAGTGTCTGGAGAACGCCGGTCACGAGTGTGAGCGGGGTGCGGAGGTCGTGGCTCAGCGCATGGACGAGCTCCACGAAGGCCCCCTCGGGGGTCGCCGTGGTGCTCTCCGGGCCGGCGAAGGCGGCGTCGGGAGAGCCGGGTGCGGATTGGTAGGCTCCCTGCGTCATGGCGCGTGTTGCTCTCTTCTTCGGCGGCCGTTCGGCCGAGCATGAGGTCTCTTGTGTCTCCGCCGTCTCGGCGCTGGAGGCTCTCGAAGCGAAAGGCAACGACGTTGTCGCGGTCGGCATCGATCGCGAAGGAAGGTTCCACCTGGCAGACCCCACCTTGCGCCCCCTTGTGGCCGAAGGGCCCGATGTCCAGTTGCGCGTTCCGGCAGGTGATCTGGCCGGAGATGGGATCGAAATCCGGTTCGATGTCGCGTTCCCGGTTCTCCACGGACCCTTCGGTGAGGACGGGACGATCCAGGGCCTCTTCGAGATGGCCGAGGTCCCATACGTCGGATCCGGGGTGCTCGGGTCGGCGGCTGCGATGGACAAGGACGTGGCCAACCGCCTGTTCCGCGACGCCGGTATCCCACAGACACCGTTCGTCGCCGTGCGAGCCGGCGACTACGCCGGAGATCCGGCGGGAACCCTCGATGGCGTGGTTGCCGAGGTCGGGTACCCGTGCTTCGTCAAGCCGGCTGCACTCGGATCGTCGGTCGGGATCAGCCGGGCGGAGGATGCCGCCGGCCTCAAGGACGGCCTCGATCAGGCCTTCGGTCACGGTCCCAAAGCCATCGTCGAAGCCGAGTCGACGGGCCGGGAAATCGAGGTTGCGGTGCTGCAAGGCCCGCGAGCATCGGTCCCCGGCGAGATCGTGGTGCACGGAGGCTGGTACACCTACGACGCCAAGTACCGCGATGACGCAACCCGGCTGGTGATTCCGGCCCCGCTCTCGGAGGCCGCCACCGCGACCGTCCGCCGGATGGCGATGGAGGCGTTTCAGGCGGTCGACGGTGCCGGTCTGGCCCGAGTCGATTTCTTCTACGAGGAGGACGGGCGCGGCTTTCTGCTGAACGAGGTGAACACCATGCCGGGGTTCACTCCGAAGTCGATGTTCCCAATGATGTGGGCGGCCAGCGGGCTGCCCTACGAGGATCTCTGCGACGAATTGGTCGCCCTGGCGCTCGGCGAAGCCTGACCGGCGCGACCGAACACGCCGAGAAGCACGCAGGCGGGGCCCGATGGCCCCGCCGATCAACGTCTCGTTTCGGCCTCGCTCAGAGCTTGACCACGGGGCAAGTCAGCGTCCGTGTGATGCCCTCGATCGCCTGAATGCGGGCCACGACGAGCTTGCCGAGAGAGTCGACGTCGTCCGCCTCAGCATGCACGATCGCGTCGTACGGACCGGTGACTGCTTCTGCCGACTTCACGCCGGGGATCCCGTCGACCTGCATAGCGACCTGCGCCGCCTTGCCGACCTCAGTCTGGATGAGCACGTAGGCCTCGACCATGTCACTCCTCGCGATGGGCTCTTGCGGCGACTCTACCCGTCGGAGTCGCAATGCGCGATCCAGGGTTCGCCCGCGCGTCACCCACGTTCGGCGAAATGCGAGTTGCGAGCTGCCGGTTGCGCTGCTCAGTACCCGTCCGAACCGATGCGGACTGTGTGGGCATAGAGGCGGTCGTCTTCGGATGCGGTCTCGAAGACGATGCGCTGACCCTGCCGGAGGGTGCGGAAGATGCTGCCGTCGAGTGCACCGGGTCGGAGAAAGACCTCGGAGCCGGCGTCGGTTGCGATCACGCCGTAGCCGGTGGCGGGATCGTAGACCTTGACCACACCCTGCACGGTCAGACCTTCTCGACCTTCCCGGCCTTGAGGCAGGAGGTGCACACACGGACGCGACGGGAGTTGCTCCCGTGCTTCACCCGGATGCGCTGAATATTGGGAAGCCAGCGGCGGCTGGAGCGGCGATGGGAATGGCTGACCTGCTTGCCGACCCAGGGCCCCTTGCCACAGATCTCACAGACGTACGACACCGACAGAATCCTTCTCGGGGAACGGCGTGAGGATACCAGCTAGTGCTGGGTCTCATAAGCTCGGCGTGAACACACCAAAGGTTGTGTGGCGGGCCGTCTACCAGGAGCGCGCCAGGGGGTATCCGTATACTCGGCCCGCCTTGACCACTGCAACCCTCCACACCGCCGACCTGCAGCGGGTCCTCGACCGCTATCTGGATCTGCTGCGGACCTATCGCGACGACCTCAACCGCCTCAACGTGTATCCGGTGCCGGACGGTGATACCGGCACCAACATGGCGCTGACCGTGGAGTCCGTGGTGGAAGCGGCCTCTGATGCCAACCAGATGCCGACGCTGGCTGCGGCGATCGCCCATGGCTCGCTGATGGGGGCGCAGGGGAACAGCGGCATCATCCTCTCCCAGGTATTGCGCGGGTTCGCCGACGTCATGGGGGATCTGGTCGCGGTCGGGTCGCGGGATCTGGCGGCGGCGCTGCGCCGGGCTGCCCGGGCCGCCTACGACGCCGTCGGCACTCCCGTCGAGGGCACCATGCTCACGGTGCTTCGGCACGCGGCAGATGAGGCCGAAGCGGCCGTCGAAGCGGCGGACGATCTTGCAGCCGTCGTCAGCCGCGGGTACGCCAGGGCCGTCGAGTCCCTCGCCGAGACCCCGCAGCTCCTGCCGGTACTCGCCGAGGCCGGGGTGGTCGACGCCGGCGGCGCCGGCTTCTTGCTGCTGCTGACCGCGTTCGTCGAGGCTGTGACCGGGGAGTCGCCGCCCGTTCCGACCGAGTTCTTCGCCACGCCGCGGGGCATCGACCGCGCCGCCGGGGGTGAGGTGCTCGATCTCGACGGTCCCCGGTACGAAGTCATGTTCCTGCTCGACGCCGGTGACGACGGGGGTCCAGCACTTCGAGAAGTCTGGGCCGGGATCGGAGAGTCCATCGTCGTCGTTGGGGATGCCGGCGGGTGGAACTGCCACATCCACACCGACGACATCGGCGGTGCCGTCGAGGCCGGCATTGCGATCGGCACACCTCATCGCATCATCGTGACCGATCTCTTCGAGCAATCGGCCGAGGCCGGTTTCCACGATGAGCCGTTCGAACCGCTTCCGGCGTTCGCCGCTGCCGCCATCGGGGTGGTTCCGGTCGCCGCCGGCGCCGGCGTTCTGGGCTTGTTCCGGGATGCCGGCGCACAGGGCGTCGTCGCTGGAGGCCAGACCATGAATCCGGCGGTGGGCACCCTCCTGGACGTGGTTGATGGGGTGGCGGCAGACACCGTCATCGTGCTGCCGAACAACAAGAACATCGTGCCCGCTGCAGAGCAGCTCGATGCACTCTCCCGCAAGCGGGTCCACGTGATTCCGACGGTCACCGTGCCGCAGGGCCTGGCCGCGATGCTGGCCTATCAGCCCGGGTCCGACCCCGAGCGGGTGATAAACGCAATGCGCGCAGCTGCCGACGGGTGCCGGTCCGGAGAGCTGACTGTGGCGGTGCGTGATGCCACCACCCCGGAGGGTGCGATCGCCGAGGGCGACTGGCTGGGCCTGGTGGACGGTCGGGTCGAGATCATCTCGGGGGGTGCCATCGAGGCGATGACGTCCCTGCTCGAGGCGATCGTCGACGAAGATACCGAAGTGGTGACCCTGGTGACCGGGGCGGACGCCGATGCTGCAGTGGTGACCGCCGCCGAAGCATGGCTCGGTCGCCACCGTGCAGAGGTTGAGTTCGACGTGCACGAGGGCGGGCAGCCGCTCTACCCCTACCTGCTCGGAGCAGAATGAGCGGCCGCAGCCTCGCCTATCTCTCCGGTATCGACGTGAGGCAGGTCAAAGGCCTCGCCGGCAAGCGGGGGGCGTCGCTGGCAAAGGCCGGTATCACCACGGTCACCGATCTGCTCCTGCACGTGCCCCGGCGCTACATCGATCGCTCGATGACACGGCCACTCTCCGACCTCCCGGTCGGGGAGGAGGTCACCGCAGTGGCCACGGTGAAGAAGATTTCGACCCGTCGGCCCCGCCGCAATCTCTCGATCACCGAGGCCACCGTCTTCGACGGGTCGGGCTACCTGTTTGCGGTGTGGTTCAACCAGCCGTTTCGGGAGCGGCAGCTGAACGAGGGGGCCGAGGTGGCGCTCTCCGGCAAGATCGAGCGCCGCCGGGGGCGGCTCCAGATGAACAGCCCCGATGCGGATGTGCTGGATCGTCCCGGGGAGTCGCTCGTGACCGGCCGGGTGGTACCGGTCCATCCGTCGGCCGGTGGCATCGGTCCCGGGTATCTGCGGCGGGCGATCCACAACGCGTTGCGCCGCTCCGGACGGATCAGCGACCCGCTCCCGACCGAACTGCTTGATCGCCTCGATCTCGCAGATCGTCACTCCGCTCTCAATTCGATCCACTTCCCGGAGACGATCGAGGAAACCGAACCGGCCCGGGCCCGGCTGGTCTTCGACGAGCTGTTCCGTCTGGAACTGGCGCTGGCGATGCGGAAGTACCGGCAGATCGAAGCCGCCGAGGGGATCTCCCATGATCTCGAAGCCGGCCTCGTGAACGCGTTTCTCGACTCACTGCCCTACACCCTGACCGGTGCCCAGCAGCGGTCGATCGAGGAAATCCAGCACGACATGGCGTCGCCGCATCCGATGCACCGGTTGCTGCAGGGTGAAGTGGGCTCCGGCAAGACGGTCGTCGCCATGGCCGCACTGTTGAGTGGTGTGCAGGGTGGCTACCAGGGAGCGGTGATGGCACCCACCGAGGTTCTCGCCGAGCAGCACTTCCTCGGGCTGGAGCCGATGGCGGCGGCGGTCGGTGTCCGAATGGGATTGCTGACGGCGAGTGCTGCGGATCGCACCGAGGTGATCGAGGCCGCCGCGGCGGGAACTGTGGACATCGTCGTCGGCACCCACGCCCTCATCCAGGAGGGAGTTGGGTTCCAACGACTCGGCATTGCGGTTGTCGACGAGCAGCACCGGTTCGGGGTGCACCAGCGGGTCCAGCTCAGGGACAAGGCGGAGGGCCCGCAACCCGACCTTCTCATCATGACCGCCACCCCCATCCCGCGGACCCTGTCGATGACCCTGTACGGCGACCTCGATGTGTCGATCCTTGATGAGATGCCGACCGGCCGGCTGCCCGTCACGACGCAGGTCGTCGGCAAGGATCCGGCAGCGCTCGACGGCGTGTACGAACTCGTCCGCCGTGAGGTCGCCGCCGGTCATCAGGCGTTCGTGGTGTGCCCGCTGGTAGAGGAGAGCATCAAGCTGCAGGCGGCCTCGGCCACCGCAGAATTCGAGCGGCTGCAAGGAGTCTTCCCCGAACTGCGGCTCGGCCTGCTGCACGGACAGATGCGATCGGCCGACAAGGAAGCGGTCATGACCAGGATGCGGGCCGGAGAGATCGACGTGCTCGTGGCGACCACCGTGATCGAAGTGGGCATCGACATCGCCAACGCCACGGTGATGGTGATCGAGGATGCCGATCGGTTTGGCCTCAGCCAACTCCACCAGCTCAGGGGCCGGGTCGGCCGCGGTCCGGCGGCCGCTACCTGTGTGCTCATCTCGGAACCGGGGACGGCGGAGGCCGAGGCCCGGCTCGCCGCGATGGCGGCGACCACCGACGGGTTCCGTCTGGCTGAGGAGGATCTGCGGATCCGCGGCCAGGGGACGGTATTCGGCGCCCGTCAGGCCGGCATCGCCGACATGAAGCTTGCTGACATCCTGCGCGATGCCGCAACGCTCATCAGTGCCCGTCGCGAGGCATTTGCCCTGGTGGCATCCGATCCACAGCTCGCCGAACATCCGGAACTGGCCGCCGAGATTCGGGCGTTGCTCGGTGAGGAGGTCGAATGGCTGTTCATCTCGTGAGCGGGCCGCTGTGAGGATCATCGCCGGAGCCGCCAAGGGGAGGCGCCTGCGATCGATCGGCGGCGACACCCGGCCGATGACGGACCGGGTGCGGGAGGCGGTCTTCTCATCGCTCGGCGACCGGGTCGTCGGGGCCGTCGTCGCCGACCTGTTTGCCGGCACCGGCAGTATCGGCCTCGAGGCGCTGAGCCGCGGAGCAGCTGCGGTGACCTTTGTCGAGCGCTCCCGGCGGGCCCTCGGTGTGCTGCGCTCCAACGTCGACGCGGTCGGCCTCGGGGGGTCGGTGATCGCCGGCGACGTGGAGCTGTGGCTGGGGGAGAGCAGCGGGGTCCTCGATCTGGTGTTCGTTGACCCTCCGTACGCCCTCTCGCTACCGTCCGTGGAGAGCATCCTCGGCCGTCTGGCGGCCCGGATGGCGGAGGGCGGAATTGTGGTCCTCCACCGCCGGGTCGGAACGTCGCCGGCGGAGGCGCCGGCCGGAATGGAGATCGCCGACCGGCGGTGTTACGGAGACAGCGAGATCAGCCGCATTGTGAAGGAGACGTCGTGACCACCGCTCTGGTGCCCGGAAGCTTCGATCCCCCGACCAACGGACACATCGATGTCGTCGAACGTGTCGCCAGTGTGTTTGGGCGTGTGGTGATCGGTGTGGTCGGGAACCCATCGAAGAGTCCGCTGTTCACGGCCGAAGAGCGCATCGACATGCTGACCGAGATCTTCGAGGACTTCCCGCACATCGAGGTTGCCGCGTTCGACGGTCTCCTGGTGGATCTGGCACGTGATGTGGGAGCCGACGTCATCGTGAAGGGCCTGCGGGCGATGACGGACTTCGATTACGAACTTCAGTTGGCCCAGATGAACCGGCATCTGTCGGGCATCATGACCATGTTCGTGGCGACCAAGCCGGCGCTCGGCTATCTCTCGTCGTCACTCATCAAGGAAGTCGCCAGCCTCGGGGGTTCGGTGGACGAACTGGTCCCGGAGCTTGTGGCGTCCGCGTTGAAGGAGCGGTTCGCTGATGACGGATGAACCCATCGAGCCGGCCGAACTCGACGATGAAGCCTTTCTCGAGACCCCGAACGACTACGGGGATGCGATCCCGGTGCCGCGCCGGGTGGGGGAACTGCAGGAGCTCGTTGACGAGTTGATCCTCGCCGTCGAAGGTGCCAGGACGGTGCCGCTGTCGGCAAATGTGATGCTCGATCGTGAGCGGCTGCTGGACATGCTGTACCGCCTCCGTGACGAACTCCCCGATGAGCTGCGCATGGCCCGGTGGATGGTTCGGGAACGTGAGTCGTTCGTCGCCCGGACGAACGAGAAGGCCCGGGAGATGATCGAACGGGCGCGAGCGCGATCCGAGGAGCTCGTCAGCGAGTCCTACATCGTCAAGGAAGCGGTTGACGAGGCGAATGCAATGATCCGCCACGCCGAATCCGAAGCCACTCGGATCCGGCTCGAGGCCGAGGACTACAGCGATCGGGCGTTTGAAGAGACCGAGGCCGTGCTCGACGACCTGCTGGGCCAGGTCCGTCAGGCCCGGGCCGAACTGCACCAGGCCCGGCGGCCACCAGCCCCCGACGACCGGCTTTAGTCCCGGCACCTCCCGGGCTGGCGCTGCGGTCCCCGGTAAACTCCCGAACTCGATGGCTGTATCGCCCTCATCCCCCTTCCGGATTCCGGTCTCCGACTTGCTGCAGGAGGCCGGGCGCCGCCGCGCCGTCGTGATCGAAACCCCGGTTGATTGGAGCCTCGAGCTCAGCAGGCTTGACCCCGATGCCCCGCTGACTGCGGAGCTGTCGCTCGAAAGCCTGCCGACCGGTCTGTTGGTTCGGGGCCGCGCAATCGCCCCGGTTCGGCACACCTGTCACCGGTGCGTGACCGAGTGGACCGAGGAGATCACTGCCGAGGTCGCAGAGCTGCTGGGGACCGATGAGGACGACGACTATCGCCTCGACGGCGACGTCGCCGACGTGGAAGCACCGATCCGCGACGCCGTGCTGCTGCTGGTGCCGCTGGTGCCCACCTGCAGCGAGGACTGTGCCGGGCTTTGCTCTGTGTGCGGAACCGACTTGAATACGGGCACCTGCCCGGGCCATGAGGATGAGCCCGACACGCCCTTCGCAGCCCTGCGGGGGCTGCTTGAACCCTGACGATCGATTGAGGAGTGCGCGCCGATGGCGGTTCCCAAGAAGAAGATGTCCCGCTCCCGGACCCGGCGGCGGAAGGCCACCTGGAAGGTCAGTGCTCCCCATACGGTTCGCTGCCCCCAGTGCGATTCGCCGAAGCTGCCACACCGGGCTTGTCCCGAGTGCGGCACCTACAAGGGCCGGGAGGTCCTGACCGAGAGCTGAGCCCGGTGAGGCCACCAGCTCCTCGCCGTGCCGCGATGCCGTCGAAGGCATCGTCATGAGCGTCCGGATCGCCCTCGACGCGATGGGCGGCGACCACGCGCCCCTGCAACCCGTGCTGGGAGCGATCGATGCGGCCGCCCGCGGCGTTGATGTGGTCCTGGTGGGAGCTGCAGCCGTGCTCGAGCCGCTGCTGGCCGAATACAACGCCGATCTGCCGGTCATCGATGCGCCGGACCGGATCGAGATGGATGAGGATCCGGCCTCCGCGATCCGCGCCAAGAAGGACGCGTCGGTCACGGTTGCGGCGCGGATGGTCGCGGTCGGCGAGGCGGCCGGCATGGTGTCGGCCGGTTCGACCGGTGCGACGCTTGCTGCCGCCGCCATCGTGATCGGGAGGATCCCCGGCGTATCCCGCCCCGCGATCGCCACGATCATTCCAGCCGGACGGCCGTCGGTCGTGCTCGACATCGGAGCAAACCTCGACGTTCGCCCGGCCCACCTGGCTGAGTTCGGTGTGATGGGCGCGGCGTTGGCACAGGTCTATCTGGAGCGTGACGAACCGACGGTGGGCCTTGTCAACATCGGCGAGGAGGCAAGCAAGGGCCGGGACCTGGAGAAGGAAGCCCACGCCTTGCTGGCAGCCGGTCCGCTCAACTTCGTCGGCAACGTCGAGGGCCGCGATCTCGGGCTGGGGACGGCCGACGTCATGGTGACCGACGGGTTCACCGGCAACGTGCTGCTCAAGACCGCAGAGGCCACCGCTCGTGCCATCGGCGACATGGTCATCGACGGCGTAGCCCAGGCCGGGGAGCAGGACCCGGGGGTCGTCGAGGCTGCCGGGAAGCTGATGCCGCACCTGATGGCGGTGCGTGCCCGTCTCGACCCTGAAGCGTTTGGCGGCGCCCACCTCATCGGCGCCAAGGGACCCGTGGTGATCGCCCACGGCAGTTCATCCCGATTTGCGGTGGCCAATGCGCTGCGGCTGGCCGCTGCCGGTGCTGAGGAGGGTCTCGTCGATCGGATCGAGGCGGGGATCGATGTCGAACGATGACGTCGCCGCCGCTCTGGGCTATCGGTTCAGCGAGCCGGAGTTGCTGGAGCGTGCCCTGACCCACCGCTCACACGAGTCCGAGTACCCGGAGCAGCCGTCCAACGAGCGCCTCGAGTTTCTCGGTGATGCGGTGCTCAGCCTGGTCATCGCAGATCTGCTCCACACGGGCTGGCAGCTCGCCGAAGGGGAGATGGCCATGGTGCGGGCTGCGGTCGTCAATGAAGCCACCCTTGCCGCAGTCGCCCGCCGGCTCGGAATCGGAGCGGCCCTTCGTCTCGGCAGGGGAGAGGAGGCGACCGGCGGCCGCGACAAAGCGTCCATCCTGGCCGATGCCATGGAGGCGGTCCTCGGTGCGGTTTATCTCGACGGAGGCCTCGAAGCGGCCCGGCGGCTGATCCTCGCCGACTGGTACGAGGTGGTCGTTGAGCGGGCCGCGGCCCCCGGCGGGCGCGACTACAAGACCCGGCTCCAGGAGGTTCTGGCGCGTGATGGGGTCGTGCCGGAGTACCGGGTGGATGGCTCCGGCCCCGATCACGAGCGCGTTTTTGTGGCGGTCGTCCAGGTGGATGGTGCCGAATTGGGATCCGGATCGGGCTCCTCGAAGAAGCGGGCGCAACAGGAGGCGGCCAGAGCCGCCCTGGAGCGCCTTCAGGCCGATGCGGGCGGTGATGCCTGAACTGCCCGAGGTGGAGGCCACCAGGCGCCATCTGGCGCCGGCTCTGGTGGGCGCAACGATCGAATGGGTCGAAGTGCGCCGGCAGCGGATGGCCCGGCGCCAGGAACGTGCCACCGATATTCCGGAGCGCATGGTCGGAAGGACCGTTGATCGTGTCGGTCGCCACGGCAAGTTCCTGCTCATCGATCTGAGCGGAGACTTCGTCTGGATCCTGCACCTCGGCATGTCGGGCCGGATCGCGCTGGCCGATCCGGGGGAGCCGGAGGATGCTCACACCAACGTCGTGGTGGGCCTCGATCGCGGCCCCGAGGTGCGCTTTGTCGACCCCCGAACCTTCGGGTTCGTCGCGGTCTACACGCCGGAGGAGTACGCGGCTTCGCCGCTGGCCGACCTGGGGCCCGACGCCCTCGACGACCTGCCCCGGGCACCGCGGCTTGCCCGTGCCCTCGCCGGACGGTCTGCTCCGATCAAGCCGCTGCTGCTCGATCAGCGAGTGGTTGCCGGGATCGGCAACATCTACGCCGACGAGATGCTGTGGCGGGCTCGCATCCACCCGGAAAGGCCGGGGGGATCGCTGGATCCGGCGGAGGTCTCAAGGCTGCGGGCGGCGGTGCGGCCGGTATTGCGAGCCGGTCTCGAACACGGTGGCACCAGCCTCGATGATCTGGCCTACCTGCTGCCGGACGGCCGCGCCGGCGACTACCTGTCGCGGCTGCGGGCGTACGGGCGTGAGGACCTGCCGTGCCGGCGGTGCCGCACACCCATCAGGCGCATCGTGCTCCGGCAGCGGAGCACCTTCTTCTGCCCGGAGTGCCAGCGATGAGGCGCCGGGCGGCCGTGCTGGTCGCGATCGCCGTGGTGCTGAGCGGTTGCAGCGCGGCGGCGGCCCCGACCACCACCGAGGACCTGACCCAGGCTTTTGCAGTCGAGTACGCCGCAAGCGCCCGGCGGGCACTCGAAGGCACCCGCTTCGCAGGTGAAGGCGATGTCTGGCTGGTCGCTCTCGTCGTCGATGCCTGCGATCGGCTCGAACCCGGCGCAGACGGCGATGCGGTGCTGACTGCGGCCATCGCCGAGGCGGCGGGTCAGGTTCCGCCGGGTTCCGGCCCCGACGATCGGATCCTCACCGAGGTCGTACTCGCTGGCGTGGCGGCGTCGTGCCGGTCGCGGGTCCTTGCCGCCACGACCACTACGATCCCCGTTCCGGATCCGAACGACGGCTATCTCCTCGTTGTCGGCCCGGTAGCGGATGAAGCGGGGATCTTCGTTCATCCCGACGTGCTGCTGGAGGCGGGCCGCGGCGTCTGCACGATGTTGGCCGATGGTGAAGGCCCCGGGCAGGCCGTGCTGTTCGCGGCGGAGGTGCTGCTCGGCGTGCGGGTGGCGGACCTCACGGAACTCGAAGAGGCCGACGGCGTGTTTGCCTCCGACGGTCTCGTACTCGGATCGGTTCTTGCTGCCGCATCCACCCACTTCTGTCCCGAGTTTGCGGACTCGGTGACGGCCTACATCACAGAGATTGGAGCCGGCGAATGACACGAGCACAGCTGGTGCGGGTCGACGGACGCGTCCAAGGGGTCGGTTTCCGGTGGTCGACGATGGAACAGGCGCGGTCACTCGGGGTCTCCGGGTGGGCTCGGAACCTTCCCGACGGCGCCGTCGAGGTGTTCTGTCAGGGCGAGGAGACGGCGGTCGAGGCGCTCATGTCGTGGCTCGGGGAGGGGCCAATCGCGGCAACGGTGCGGGAAGTGTCGGTTGCCGACGCCGACCCGAAGCCGGGGCTCACGGGATTCGAAATCAGGGGTTGAGTCTCTCGAGCGATCGGCCGAATCCCCAATGATAATGGACTCTGGGCTGGTCCGGGTGGCCCCGGGATGAGGGGAAAATCGCATTGGTGTAGTTCACCGGTGATAGCCTGAGCCCGGCTTTGCATCTGAAATCTCTCTCGCTCGTCGGCTTTAAGTCGTTTGCCGACCGCACCCGGCTTGTCTTCGAGCCCGGGGTGACGGTCGTCGTCGGGCCCAACGGGTCGGGCAAGTCCAATCTCGTCGATGCCATCGCCTGGGTGATGGGCACCCAGGCCACCAAGGCGCTCCGTACCCAGCGGATGGAGGACGTGATCTTCGCCGGCACCGCGTTGCGGCCGTCGGTGGGGCGGGCCGAGGTCAGGCTGACGTTCGACAACAGCGACGGCCGGGTCCCGCTGGACCTTCCGGAGGTGACGATCACTCGCCGCCTGTATCGAGATGGCACCTCGGAGTACGAGATCAACGGGGCCGGGTGCAGGTTGCTCGACGTGCAGGAACTGCTCTCCGACAGCGGTGTCGGACGCCACCAGCACATCGTCGTCGGACAGGGCCGGGTCGACGCGGTGCTGAACGCCGGACCCGACGACCATCGGGCGATCATCGAAGAGGCGGCCGGAGTCATCAAGCACCGGCAGCGGCGCGATCGGGCCGTGCGCCGGCTCGAGGCCACCGACGTCGATGTCACCCGACTCGAAGATCTGCTCGGAGAGCAGCGCCGCCGGATGCGGCCGCTACGGCGCCAGGCGCGCGCCTTTGAGCGGCACCGGGAGGCCACGGAGCGGTGGCGGGCATTGCGGCTCTGGGTCGGCGGGGAGCGGCTCCGGGCTGCAACGGCGCGGATCACCGCACTCGATATGGCGGAGCATTCGGGCCGGGAGGCCCTGGAGCGCGCCGAATCAGCGCTTGCCGCAGCTAGAGAGCAACTGATAGACCTCCGGGCCGCCGCGGGCGAGACCGGGCGAGCGCTGGAACGCGACACCGCTGCAGCCGCCCGGCTCGAAACCGCCGTTGAACGGTTCCAGCGGATCGCAATGGTGGCGCGGGAACGGAGATCGGCACTGGAGAGCCGGCTGGAGGGCGCCGGAGAGCGGCGGGACGATCTGGAGCGGGAGCGTCTCGATCTCGAAACGCGTCTCGAAGCGGCCGCGGCCGGCTCGGCCACCGCCGCCGCGACCGCCGAGCGCGCCGAGATCACGTTGCGCGCTCTCGAAGATGAGGAACGCTCGCTGGCGGACCAGCATCTGCTGCCGCCCGAGGGCATGCTGGCAACGGCCCGCGGGGACCTGGCATCGCTCGAAGCCGCCGAGCGGCGTGATCAGCAAGAGCTGGAGGGGATCGCCCGGCGGCGCGACGCAGTGGCGGCCCGCATCGAGGAGGAAGACAGCGAGATCGACCGCCTCCGGGAGATGATCAGAGCTGCCGACGCAGAGACCGCGGCCGTCCAGGCCGAGTACGAGGCGGCAGCTGCGGCCCGGACCCGGGATCAGGAGGCCCTGGATGCCGCCGCCGAGGCGCTCACTCGCGCTCGGACGTCGGAGGCGGCGGCGGAGGCCCGGCTCGAGGCGTTCGAGGTCGCGGTCACAGGGCTCGGTGACCCCTACGCCCGGCGCCGCGCCGAGGCGTTCGACGGGGTGATCGGCTCGCTCGCTTCGCTGCTGGACGTGCCCGAACCGCTTGCTCCTGCGGTGGACGCGGTGCTCGGCCCCTGGAGTGATGCGTTGGCGGCGGCGACTGGCGACCGTGTCGCCGAGGCGGTCGCGGCGCTGAAGCGGGCCGGTGACGGCGGAGTCGGATTCGTTGCCGCACCGCTCGAGCCCGACGCCCCGGCGCGCAAGGTGGCGGCGGCAGCAGGCGTCGATCCCCTGATCGACCTGCTCGGCCCGGCAGCCGACGTGCACCTGGCCACGGCCGTACTGGGCGATGTCGTCATCGTTGAGGGCTGGCAGACCGGATGGGAACTTGCCCGGCGGCACCCGGAAATCCGGGTGGTGACGCCTGAGGGTGACCTCATCACGGCCACCGGGGTGCGGGTGGCGCATCCGGAGGGTGCCGGGGCTGCCGCCATCGAAGCTGCGGGTGTTGCGGTCGAGCGAGCCACCACCGAAGTCGCCAGGGCCCAGAGCTTGCACCATGCGGCGCGGCGGGCATTCGATTCGACTCGCGACCGGGAGCGAACCGCACTCGAGGCCGTGGAAGCGGTCGAAACCCGGATCGCCGGAGCAGCGGAAGCACTTCGCCTTGTCGAAACCTCTCATACCGAACTCGATGCCGAGCTCACCCGGCTGCATGCCAGGATGTCGGCGGTCGCCGAGGCCCGTCAGGGCCGGGCCGAAAGAATCGTCGAGGTGCGGCGTCGTATCGACGAACTCGACGGGTCTGAGGCGCAGGCGGCGTGGGAAGCGCTGGAGCGGCGCCGTGCCGAGGTGGCCGAACGCCGTGATGCAGCTCGGCGTGAACGGCAGAATGCAGCCGCTTCGGCGGCCACGGCCGAGGAGCGGCACCGCCTGCTGGCGAGCCGGCTCACAGAGGTGACCAACTCGCTGGACGGCATCGACGACGATGACGACACCGATCCCGCCGAGGTCGATCGCCTGGCCGGGGTGGAGAGACACGCCCGGGCTGCCCTCGAGTCCGTTCGCCGCCACCTGGCCACCCTGCGAGAGCGGCAACGGTCGCTGCGCGACGAAGTCGGCGAGGCCGGCGAGCAACTGTCTGCCGCCGAGGATGAGCGCGATCGGCTCGAGCGCATGATCGCCACCACCCGCGAGGAGCTGTCGACCCACGCAGTCGAGGCCGCCGAACTCAGGGTGCGCCTCGAAGGGATCGCCGAGGGACTCCGGCGCGACGTCGACTCCGACGAAGCGGATGCCCTCGCTGCTCCTCGCCCGGAACTGGACGACGACACGGATCCCGAAGAGCTGCTGGCCACCCTCGAGGCCGAGCTGCGGCGGCTGGGGCCGGTGAACCCCCTTGCCGCCGCCGAATACCAGGAGCTTTCCGAGCGAGCCGATTTCCTCCAGGCTCAGCTCGACGACCTCGAGTCATCGCGGCGTGAGCTGCGCACGGTGATCGGCGCGCTGGACGCAGAGATCGGGCGGCGTTTTTCCGAGGCCTTTGAGGACATCGCAGCCGCCTTTGAGGACAACTTCAATGTGCTGTTCCCCGGTGGGCGGGGCAAACTCACCCTCACCGATCCGGACGCACCGCTGACGAGCGGAGTCGACATCCATGCCCAGCCACTCGGGAAGAAGGTCGGGGCGTTGACGCTGCTGTCCGGTGGGGAGCGCTCCCTCGCAGCGCTGGCGTTCCTCTTCGCAGTGTTCCGCGCCCGGCCCTCACCGTTCTACGTGCTCGATGAGGTCGAGGCAGCGCTCGATGACGCAAATCTGCGCCGATTCATCCGGCTCGTCGGCACTCTGCGCGAGACCTCCCAGCTCGCCATCGTCACGCACCAGCAGCAAACGATGGAGGCCGCGGATCTGCTCTACGGGGTGACGATGGAGCCCGGCCAATCGTCACGGGTGCTGGCGAAGCGCCTCGCTAACGTGGCGGCCGCACAGTCCTGAACAGGAGCCCGTGATGACCCCCGTCATCATCGTTGTTGCCGTGGTCGCCGTTGCCGTTCTGGTGGCGGCCGTGATCCTCATGCGCCGGCGCCGTACGGCCCCTGGCGAGATCAAGCGAGACCAGCCGACGGTCGAGGTCGCGGCGCAACCCCGGGGGTTCGAGGGAGGACTCGCAAAGACCCGGCGGGCACTCGGGGACCGGCTCGGCACCTTGTTCCGCCGGACGCTGGACGACGAATTCTGGAGCGAACTCGAGGAGGTGCTCATCGGCGCCGACATCGGTGTCTCCGCGTCGGTGGCGCTGACCGAACGGGTGCGCGCCGATGATCCGCAGACCCCCGATGAGGCCCGGGCCGCACTCCGCCGGGAGCTGGCGGCGATGCTGGCGGATGCCGATCGGGAGATCGCCGGGGGCGGTGATCCCACCGTGATCGTTGTGGTCGGCGTCAACGGGTCGGGGAAGACTACGACCATCGCCAAGCTCGGTGCCCGCATCGAACGGGATGGTGGTTCGGTGCTGCTCGGTGCGGCGGACACATTCCGGGCGGCGGCGGCAGAGCAGCTGAGCACCTGGGCCTCCCGCCTCGGCATCGACATCGTCGCGGGATCCCCGGGTGCCGATCCGGCGGCAGTCGCCTTCGATGCGCTGTCGGCCGCGGCAGCCAGGGGGAAGAGCACCGTTGTGGTCGACACCGCCGGCCGGCTCCACTCCAAGAAGAACCTGATGGAGGAGCTGGGGAAGGTGGTGCGGGTGCTCGGACGGGAAGCGGGATCCGTCCACGAAGTGCTGCTGGTGCTCGACGGCACCACCGGCCAGAACGGGATCGTCCAGGCTCGCTCCTTCACCGAGGCGGTCGGAGTGACCGGAATCGTGATCACCAAGCTCGACGGGACGGCGAAGGGCGGCATCGCGGTCGCGGTCGAACAAGACCTCGGTGTCCCGGTGAAGTTCGTCGGGGTGGGTGAGGCGGTCGAGGACCTGATCCCGTTCGATCCCCCCGCCTTCGTCGACGCTCTGCTAGGAAATGAGTCATGAACACCGAAGAGCTCGTTGCATCAGCACGGGCAGTGGCCGAGCGGGCATACGCCCCGTTCTCGAACTTCCGGGTCGGTGCGGTGATCGTTGACGCCGCCGGCAACGTCTATCTCGGGGCCAACGTGGAGAACTCCGCGTACGGGGCGTCCATCTGTGCCGAAGCAAATGCGATCTCAACCGCCGCAGCCGCCGGGGTTCGCAAGATCGACACCGTGGCGGTGTCGTGCGTCGATGCCGGCGAACCGGGATATCCCTGCGGGAATTGCCGCCAGCTCATGCATGAGTTCCGGGTGGATCGGGTGATCGTCGACGGTCCCGATGGGGCCGTGGAGCATCGGCTGGAGGATCTCCTTCCGCACGGATTCCGGCTCGACCCGCGCTGACTTTCCGCCCCGTTGATCGGGGCGGAAATCGCTCAGCAGGGCAGGTCGTTAAGCGCTGTCCGCTTTGTGCCGATAGAGGACGCGTGACCGTTCTTCAGCGTGCCCCCGATTGGAAGGTGACGACCGGCTACCGCGTCATGCTTGTCATCGGGTGGAGCGCCTTCATCCTCGCCGCTTACCTCGCCGTGGTTGCCGCCGTGCTGGAGTTCCCGGCCGTTTGGTGGATTGCCGGCGGTTTCGCCGTGATGGCGCTCATGACCGTGACCTTCCTGCCGGAACCGGTACCGGCCGAGATGATCACCGGCGGGCGCAATCAGATCGACGCTCGGACCGGCAAACCCCGGCTCTGACCTCTGATCTCGGATCTCTGTGACGCGACGAGGCGGCCGCCCGACGACGACCGCCCCGACGAGTGTGCGAATCAGCCGCGGTCCTTGATCGCCTCCAGCAGCTTCGGCAGCACCTTGTGGACATCACCGACGATCCCCAGGTCGGAGATCCCGAAGATCGGTGCCTCCTCGTCCTTGTTGATCGAGATGATGGTGCCGGAGTCCTTCATCCCGACGATGTGCTGCATCGCCCCGCTGAGTCCGGCAGCGATGTACAGGCTCGGCTTCACGGTCTTGCCGGTCTGGCCCACCTGGAGTGAGTAGGGGACCCAGCCGGAGTCGACGACCGCCCGGGTGGCGCCGACCGCTCCGTTGAGGGCGTTGGCCAGTTCGGTGACTGCGCCAAAGCCGTCCTCCGAGCCCATGCCGCGGCCGCCGGCTACGACGATGTCCGCCTCTTCCAGATCGGGACCCTCTGAGGCTTCGACGTGGCGTTCGGTGACGCTGGCGCTGCCGGCATGCCCGGCATCGGCGAGCGCAACGGCAACGACCTCCGGGGCGGCCGCCTCACCCGGCTCGGCGGTAAACGACTTCGGACGCACGACCGTGATCCACGGGGCACCGCCGTCGTAGCGAGTGTCGACGAGTGTCGTGCCGCCCAGGATCTCGTTCGTGATCACGACGCTGTCGCCGTCGGGCGTGATCTCGACCGCGTTGGCGAGCACCGGCTTGTCGATTCGTGCGCTGAGCCGTCCGGCGACGTCACGATCGGTGTAGCCCATCCCGAACATCAGGAGGTCGGGGGAGTGCTCGGTGATCAGGTCGGCGAGTGATGCCGTGATCGCCGCCGCCGGCAACGAGTCGTCGGTGGCAATGTGGAACACCTTCCCGGCACCGTGGGCACCGAGCGCGGCGAATGCATCGTCGGACCCGGCACCGACGTAGACGGCTGCGACGTCGCCCTCGAAGGTGCGGGCTTTGGTGAGCATCTCCAGAGCGAGTGAGCCCGGAGCACCATCGGTTTCTTCTGCAAAGACCCAAATCTGCATGATCAGATCACCTTCACCTGTTCGAGGAGCTCGACGATCTCGAGGTGGGCTTCACCCTCGTCGACCACCTTGCGCCCGGCGGCCCGTTCCGGTGCCGGACGGACGGCGGTGATGCTCTGTCCGCTGCCGGCCGCGCCGACGTCGTCGTTGCCGAACCCGAGGTCTGCAGCGGAGGGCTGCTCGACGGGCTTCTTCTTCGCCTGCATGATCCCCTTGAAGGTCGGATAGCGGGGCTCGACGACACCGGACGTCACCGTGATCAGCGCCGGTGTTGCCGACTGCACGACGTCGTAGCCGGTTGCCGTCTGGCGCTCAATGGTGACGGTGCCGTCGGCGACCTCGACCTTGCGGGCGAAGGTCAGCGCCGGCAACCCGAGCAGCTCGGCGAGCTGCTGAGGCACGACGCCCGTGTACCCATCGGTCGATTCGGTCCCGGCGATCACCAAGTCCGCTTCGGTGCTCTTGATAGCGGCGGCCAGCACCTTGGCGGTGACCAGCGCACCGGAGCCCCGGAGTGCCGGGTCGTCGATGAGGACGGCTTCGTCGGCGCCCATCGCCAGTGCCTGGCGGATGCCCTGCAGGTTCCCGGCCGGACTCATGGACACGAGCGTGACGGTCGTTCCCTCATTCGCTTCGGCGAGCTGGAGGGCGACCTCGACGCCATAACGGTCGGTGTCGTCGAGGACCTGCTCGACGGGCCGATCGATGAAGTGTGATTCCGGATCCAACGTGTAGGGCGTGTTGGGATCCGGTATCTGCTTGACGCAGACCGCGATCTTCATGCTGCTCCCTGGTCGTGGGGGTCCCCATGCTATCCGACTGAGGGCGGCGGAGCGACGGCGGTGGTGCCGAACACAGAAAGCGCTATCTAGGCCGACTGTTACCGCGTTCCAGCATGATCACGGGTAGGAGCCCTGCACGAATCCGCGTCGAGTAAGCGCTATCCAGGGATCGAGGTCAGCAGGGCGTCTACCAGTCTGGTGAACCGTTCGCGAGCGGCGTCCGCTGTTTCTTGAACTTCGGCGTGACTCAACGGCACCGGCGAGATGCCGGCCGCCAGGTTGGTGACCAGTGAGATCCCGAGCACCTGCGCCCCCATGTGGCGCGCCGCGATGGCCTCGGGCACCGTCGACATGCCGACGAGGTCGGCGCCGATGCGGCGGGCAAACTCCACCTCGGACGGAGTCTCGTACGACGGGCCGAGGAACCAGGCGTAGACCCCCTCCTTGAGATCGACCTCGACCTCGCCACCGACCCTCCGAGCTAGATCGCGCAGGGTGAGCGGGTAGACCGTGGACATGTCGGGGAACCGCGGCCCGAGCCGCTCATCGTTGGTACCCACGAGCGGGTTGCGCCCGGTCAGGTTGAGGTGATCGCGGATCAGCACGAGATCACCCGCCTCCATGCCGTCGCCACATCCCCCGGCGGCATTGGTGAGCACGATGGTGGAAGCTCCGCCGAGCACCGCCGTGCGGACCGCAAACACCACCTTGTCGAGCGGCCAGCCTTCGTAGGTGTGCACCCGGCCCGCCAGCACCATCACATTGGTGCCGTTGAGTTCGGTGGACACCAGCGTCCCGCCGTGACCGGCAACGTGAGGCACCGGGAATCCGGGGATCTCGGTGTAGGGGATCTCAACGGCGTCCGGCAGGGTGGCGGCGTACTCGCTCAGGCCCGAACCGAGCACGATGGCGACGGCGTGGGACGATCGCCCGGTGTGTTCGGTGATGACGTCGACAGCGGCGTGGAGTTCGTCGTAGCTCATCGCACCTCTCCATAGACGAGTGGGGTTCCGAGTTGCTGGGAGATCTCGAAGGCACCCTCGATCATGGGGAGGGCGGCGGCGAGTCTCGCTTCGTCGTTCCACCAGACGCCGGCCAGCACCTGGCCCGCCTCCACCCGGTCGCCGACTTTGACCTCCATGGTCAGCCCGACCGCGGGATCGATGTCGTCTTCCATGCGCTCCCGGCCGGCACCAAGCCGCAGCGCGGCGGTCCCGATGTCGAAGGCATCGATCCGGACCACATAGCCGGACGCCTTGGCCCGAATGATGTGTTCGTTCTCCGCCTGGGGCAGCAGCGACGGATCGTGGAGGACCGAGGGGTCTCCACCTTGCGCGATGACCACTTCCTCGAACTTCTCGAAGGCAGCGCCGGAGTCGATGGCTTGCCGGAGCCGCTCCCGGGCGTCCACCTTGTTCGACTCGATGCCGGCCATGACCAGCATCTCTTCGCCGAGGCGGTAGGTGACCTCGACGAGGTCGCGCGGGCCGCTGCCCTTGAGAACCTCGATCGACTCGGCGATCTCGTTGGCATTGCCGACCATGCGGCCGAGCGGCTGGTTCATGTCGGTCAGGATGGCGACGACCGGTGTGCCGTGGGCTTTTCC
Organism: uncultured Acidimicrobiia bacterium; assembly: GCA_964511945.1. Lineage (GTDB taxonomy): Bacteria > Actinomycetota > Acidimicrobiia > Spongiisociales > UBA11373 > CAZEHO01. The sequence continues at coordinate 26,804 of CAZEHO010000001.1, forward strand.
GATTCCGACCATGGTTTCGGCGAGGAGGCGGGCCCGGTCGAGTTCCTTCATGAAGGCGCCCCGGCCCACCTTGACGTCGAGCACCAGGCCGCCGAGGCCGGCCGCCAGCTTCTTGGACATGATCGAGGACGCAATGAGCGGGATCGACGGCACCGAGCCGGTGGCATCGCGCAGGGCGTAGATCGCCTGGTCCGCCGGGACCATCGCTCCCGATTGGCCTGCGAGGACCAGCCCGACGTCCTCTGCGACCTTCGTGAATTCCTCCTTGCTGAGCTGGGTCCGGAACCCGGGGATGGTCTCCAGCTTGTCGACGGTCCCCCCGGTATGGCCCAAGCCGCGGCCGCTCATCATCGGAACGACGACTCCGCAAGCGGCCACCATCGGTCCGAGAGGAATGCTCACCTTGTCACCGACGCCGCCCGTGGAGTGCTTGTCCACCTTGGGAGCATCGATGTGCGACAGGTCGAGGACGTCGCCGGAATGGAGCATGGCGTCGGTCCACACCGCCAGTTCCTTGTCGTCGAGCCCTTCCTTGAAGACGGCCATGAGCATGGCGGCCATCTGGTAGTCCGGAAGATTGCCCTCGGCATACTCGGCGATGAGCCAGCGGATCTCCTCGCGCCGCAGGATGCCGCCATCACGCTTGCGTTCGATGAGCTGCCTGAAGCTGAATCTCATTCCCGTCCTCTCCTCAGAGCCAGGTGGCTCCTCGATACCTTTCCTGCAGGTGTGAAGCCGACCCCTTCGCCGGCCAGCCGTTCCTGCTGCACCGACTCGCCGCCCGGGACCAGCCTTCCATCCGATGCAACGATGCGCCACCAGGGGAGCCCGGTGGACGTACGCAGCAGGTTGCCTACCGCCCGGGCGGCTCCCGGGTATCCGGCTTCGGTGGCGACCTCCCCGTACGACATGACCTGACCGGGCTCGAGCGCACCGATCACCTCGCGAACCCGGGTCTCGAAACCCGCCTCCATCAGAGCGTTCCGAACAACCGATCGCCCATGTCGCCCAGGCCCGGCTGGATGTAGAAGGCTTCGTTCAGACCGCGGTCGAGCGAGGCCGCCACGATCCGAACGTCCGGGTGCTCCTCGTACATCCGTTTCACGCCCTCGGGGGCAGCGACGACACACAGCGCGGTGATATCGCGGGCGCCGCTGTCCTTCGCTTTGCCGCATGCCCACGACAGCGATCCACCGGTGGCGAGCATCGGCTCCAGGATCAACACGTGGGTGTCGGAGAGATCCGGCAGCTTGAAGTAGTACTCCATCGGCTGGGCGGTCTCCTCGTCGCGTTGCACCCCGGCGAAGCCGACCTTGATCTGCGGAATCAGGTCGATGACCGCGTCGAGCAGACCGAGTCCGGCACGGAGCACGGCAATGGCGACCACGTCGGGCATCGAGTACCCGGCGGTCTTCTCGAGCGGGGTCGTAATCTCGTGCTGCTCGAGCGAGACCCGCTCCGTGGCCTCCATGATCAGGGTGTACGCCAGGCGCCGGGTGGCGGCCCGGAACTCCTCGGGCTCGGTGCGTTCGTCCCGCAGCACCGTGAGGTAGTGGCGGGTCAGCGGGTGGTCGATAACGGTGAGATTCACGGGCCGGCCCCTTTGCTGGTGTCGCATGATGAGGCTAGTGCCGCGGCGATCGGCGCGATCACTCCGACAGTTTGATGAGCACGGTGCCGTCGACAACCGTCACCGAGCCGGGCGCCGGCCACACCGCGAGTTCGGAGTACACCGAGGCTGCAGCGCCGTCGGGTGGGCCGGCGGCGACGAAGGACCGGTTGGTTCCGTCGAGGAGCCGGAACGCATCGGCCAGCCGGAATTGCTGGCACTGGAACAGGCGGCAGTTCACGATCGTGGAACCGACCCCTTTGCCCGTCGGGTCGCGGAACGGTGCGGCGCTCGAATAGGACAGGCGTCCTCCGGCGTAGACGCCGATTGTCGAGAGGTCTGGCGGCGCCACTTGATCGACGCGCTCGAGCATCCTGTTGGCGATCGCCAGGTCGCGCTCGAACCCGAGCTTGAAGGTGGTGAATGCCGAGGTCATGCCGAATGCCAGCACCAGGGAGAGGGCGAGGACTGTGCCGCCGGCCGCCGCCGATCCCGTCGCCGGCCACCGCGACCGGGACGCCAGCGACACGACTGCTCCGGCCCACAGCGCCGTCGCCGCGGCGGCCGCCATCAGCACGTTGTACCGGAGCGTGATCTCATCCCGGAGCAGCGAGGTGAGGAACGGAGCGAACAGCGTGACCAGCCCGGCTCCGGCGACGATGAGTGCCGCGCCCCGGCGCCGGGAGCGAAGCATGACCGTGAGCACTCCTGCGATGGCGATGGGCACCACGAGCTTGGCGGCAACGACGTAGAACGGGCTGCCCCGAGTCCAGAACCGCCAGCTGATCTCGATGAGATCCCACAGATGCGGGAAGAGCGTCTTCGGGCCGACGTACCCGCCACCGAGATCGTAGGTGGTGCCCGAGAGGGTGTCGGTCCCGGTCAGCTCCCACGAGATCCTGACCGACACCGCGTACACGGCGATGGCCCCGATGGCGGCGATGACGAAGCGCCCGGTGCGGCGCAGCAGTGCGCTCCAATTGGGCCCCTCGCCCCGCAAAGCGGTGGCCACCTCGAACCCGGCCCATACGACCACCGTCAGCGTGGCGAGCGGCTGGTAGGTCGCAAGCGTCAGCCACAGCAGGCCGGATGCTGCGATCAGGGTTCGGTCGATCATCCGAGTCGAGCGGACGATCAGGGTTCCGGCGCCGACGGCCACCATGGCGAACCCCGCCAGGACTAGGTGAGCCAGTTTGAAGACCAGCGGCTCGCTCAGCACTGGATTCACCGCCCACAGCGTCGCCACGGCAAAGAGCGGGACTCCCCGTCCCCATCCCCAGGTCCGGGCGGCGAGCCACCCGGCGGCCAGCCATAACACGCCGGTCAGCGGGATCGTGAACCCGGGCACGGAGGCGTCGTGGTTGAGCAGGTAGGCCACCCAGCGTCCGTTGGCGAGCGTGAACTCCTCGTCGAGACCGTTCTCGGGGTAGACGGCGAACCAGTCGTCGCCGGCGAGCTGGAACTGGGTGGCGGCATAGGCGTATCCGAGCAGCATGATGCTGAGTGCAGCCAGCATCGGGACCCGGGTTGCGACCAGTTCGCATCGGAGCCACGACGTCGCCCGGCTCGCCCGCTGTTCGATTCGATCGATCACCGCCAGCATCGCCGGGATGGTACCGATGATGTGCGATGCGGCGCCCGGCCGGAGGTCCCGGGCGGAGTACGCTCAGGACCGTCATGTTCGACTCCCTGACCAGCCGCTTCGGTGGCATCTTCGAGCGGCTGCGCGGGCGCGGCCGTCTCAGCGATGCCGATGTCGACGTGGCGCTCCGGGAGGTGCGGCTTGCCCTGCTCGAGGCGGACGTCAACGTGGCGGTGGTGAAGACCTTCCTGTCCCGGGTTCGGGATCGGGCGGTCGGCGCCGAGGTCACCAGAAGCCTGACTCCCGGCCAGCAGGTGGTCAAGATCGTCCACGAGGAGCTGATCACCACGCTCGGGCGTGAGGCGGTGCCACTGGCCGCCGCGGATTCGCCGCCGCTGACCATCCTCATGGTCGGTTTGCAGGGATCCGGCAAGACGACGACAGCAGCCAAGCTTGCCGCCCAGCTGAAGCACGGCGGCAAGCACCCGCTGCTCGTTGCCGGCGACCTGCAGCGTCCCGCCGCGATCGATCAGCTCGAGACGTTGGGGGACCGGATCGGTGTCCCGGTCCACGTCGATCGCAAGGCCAAGGCCCCTAAGCTCGTGAAGAGCGCCCTCAAGGCTGCCGCCGACGCCGGCAACGATGTCGTCATCATCGACACGGCCGGGCGCCTCCAGATCGACCGCGACCTCATGGCCGAATTGGCGGCGGTACGCAAGGCAGCAGATCCCGATGAGGTGCTCCTCGTTGTCGACGCCATGACCGGCCAGGACGCGGTCAATGTGGCGAAGGGGTTCCTCGATCAGACCGATATCACCGGCCTGGTGTTCTCTAAGCTCGACGGTGATGCTCGCGGCGGTGCCGCCATCTCTGCCCGGGAGGTCACCGGACGGCCGATCAAACTGGTCGGCGTCGGCGAGGCGATCGACGACCTCGAGGTCTTCCATCCCGAGCGGATGGCATCTCGCATCCTGGGCATGGGTGATGTGCTCACCCTCATCGAGAAGGCGGAGGCGACGTGGGATGCCGAGCAGGCGGAGGCCGCCGCCGAGAAGATGAGAACGGCGTCATTCACCCTCGAGGACTTCCTCGATCAGTTCCAGCAACTGCGAAGAATGGGGTCCCTGACCGACTTGCTTGGTATGCTCCCGGGCGCTGCATCGGCACTGAAGGACGCCGAGGTGTCGGATGCAGACTTGTCGCGTGTCGAGGCGATCATCCGCTCAATGACGCCGGACGAGCGACAGAACCCGAAGGTCATCGACGGGAGCCGCAAACGGCGCATCGCCGCAGGGTCGGGAACGACCCCGCAGGACGTGAACGGCTTGCTGCGGCAGTTCGCCGAGACACAGAAGATGATGAAGGCCTTTGCCAGCGGCCGGAGCCCGATCCCGGGCATCCCGGTCCCCGGGCAACGGCCCCGGAAGAAGAAGAGGTGACCGTATGGCGGTCAGGATCCGCCTGACACGGATCGGGAAGAAGAAGCAGCCCACCTACCGGGTGATCGTGGCCGACCAGCGGGCCCCCCGCGACGGCCGCTACATCGAGCAGATCGGGCGGTACGACCCCCGCCAGGAGCCGTCGGTTGTCGTCATCGACAACGAGCGGGCCCTCTACTGGCTGGGCCAGGGTGCCCAACCGTCCGACGCCGTTCGCAAACTGCTCGAGATCTCGGGAGCACTCGAGGCCAAGAAGGTCACCGACGGCAAGGTCCACGTGGTGGGTGCCGACGCCCAGCGTGAGGCCGCCGAAGAGGATTCCGCCATCGCCGCCAAGGCCGAGGCCGAGGCGGATGCCGCTGAGGCCGAAGAAGCCGACTTCGAGCCGGATCCGATCCCCGAAGCGGCTGCCGAGGAAGCCGCCGAGACCGAGGAAGCCGCCGAGGAAACCGAGGCGGCGACGGAGGAGGACAAGTGAAGGGCGACATCGTCAGTACGGTCGTGGAGTACCTCGCCAAGGAGATCGTCGAAGACGCTGACTCCGTCGAGGTGACGATCGTCGAAGAAGGCCCGGACGAGGTGCTGGCCGAGGTCAGGACCGCGAAGTCCGACATGGGCCGGGTCATCGGACGTCGCGGCCGGGTCGCCCGGGCCATTCGCTCGGTGGCGCAGGTCGCTGCTGAAGAAGAGGGCCTCGACGCCAATGTGGAATTTGTGGACTGACCGTCGGCCCCAATCCGATGTCTGAACGCCTTCCGGCCGGCCGTCTCGGTCGGCCGCATGGCATCCGGGGAGAGGTCACCGTCGTGGTGGACGATCCCTCCCACTTCGTTCCCGGATCGCTCTTGCACTCCGACGACGGGCGAGACCTCGTCGTCCGTGCCGTCCGCCCGTACCGTGATCGTGGCCTGCTGGTTGCCTTCGAGGGGATCACCACCCGCAGCGCCGCCGAGCGCCTGCGCGGGACCACCGTCGAGGTCGATGCTGCCGATCTGGCGGGACTCGAACCGGGGGAGTGGTGGACCGCAGACCTGATGGGATTGGAGGCGGTGACTCCTGATGGGACGGCGCTGGGGAAGGTCGTCGACGTGATCGCGGGGTCGCAGGATCGGCTGGTCGTGCAGACACCGACCGGTGAGCAGGTCGAGGTGCCCTTCGTGGACGACCTGGTGGATGACCCCGATGGGAAAACGATCGTGATCCGGCCCCCGGAGGGGTTGTTCGGTCCAGTCTGAGCTCGTGGCTCACTCCTCCGCGCTCATCGCCGGTGAGCGAGCTCCCCGCTCCGAGTAGCTTGCGGTTCATGATCACCATCTCCGAATCCGTCACCACCGCCAAGCCGCGCGACGAGGTATTCGCCTACGTCGCCGACTTCACGACGGTCGCCGAATGGGACCCCGGGATCATCTCTTCGGAGCGCATTTCCGGCGACGGGGGGATCGGTACGACCTATCGAGTCGTCTCAGAGTTTCGGGGCCGCCGAGTGGAGTTGGCCTACGAGATCGTCGACCATCAGGAACCGGCCGTGATCGTCCTCAAGGGGACCGGTCGTGCCGTCGAGGCGCTCGATCGTATCGAACTCCACGGCCACGGTGAAGGTACCCGCGTGGTGTACGTCGCAGAGTTCACGCTGAAGGGGTTGCTGCGGTTTGCCGAGCCCTTCTTGGGCGGCATGTTCTCCACGCTCGGCAGAGAGGCCATCGGCGGTCTGGACCGCGTCCTCAACGGATGACGGGGTTCCCCGGGTGACGGCGCACCGGCGCCCCGGGCTGAACCCGGGGCGCCGTGCGTGCGAGTGCAGTGTTCCGGGGCTAGACAGGTGCCAGGAACTCGGCGAGACGTTCGATCAGGTCGACGACCCGGTTTGAGTAGCCCCATTCGTTGTCGTACCACGACAGCAGCTTGACCTTGTTGCCGCCGAGCACCTTGGTGGCCGGGGCGTCGAAGATGCTCGAGTACGGGTTCCCGATGATGTCGGTCGATACCAGGGGTGCCTCGGAGTACTGCAAGATGCCCTCGAGTGGTCCGTCGGTAGCCGCCGCCTTCATGGCGGCGTTGATCTCGCCGGCAGTGACATCCTTCTCCAGTTCCACGACCAGGTCGACGATGGAGCCGTCGGGCACCGGGACCCGCATGGCCATGCCGTCGAGCTTGCCGTTTAGTGCCGGCAGCACCTGGCCGACCGCCTTTGCGGCGCCGGTGGTGGTTGGGATGATGTTCTCGTTGGCGGCACGGCTGCGCCGGAAGTCCTTGTGCGGGACATCGGCAAGCCGCTGGTCGTTGGTGTAGGCGTGCACCGTGGTCATCACGCCTCGCTTGATCCCGAACGCCTCGTCGAGCACCTTGGCGACGGGAGCCAGGCAGTTGGTGGTGCACGAGGCATTCGAGACGATCAGATCGTCGGACTCGAGGTCGTCGTCGTTGACGCCGAGGACCACCGTCGCATCGAGTTCGTCCTTTGCCGGTACGGTGAGGATGACCCGCTTGGCACCCGCTTCGAGATGTTGCGATACCGCCTCGCGGGTGCGGAACACGCCGGTCGACTCGATTACCACGTCGACTTCGAGTTCTTCCCAGGGGAGGTCGGCGGGATCGCGGACCGTCAGCAGCTTGGCACGATGGTTGCCGGCGACCAGGTCGCCGTTTTCGACGGTGACTTCACCGGGGAACACGCCCATCACGGTGTCGAACTGGAGTAGATAGGCGGTCATCTCCTCGTCGGCGAGGTCGTTGATGGCGACGATCTCGATACCACTGTCTTCGCGCTGGTTGATGACTCGGAACACCGAACGGCCGATGCGGCCGAATCCATTGATCGCTACCCGGGTCATGCGCCCGCACCTTCCTTGTCGAATGCCGACATCTTCTCCATGACTTCGAGCGCTCTGGCGGCGTAGCCCCAGCCGTTGTCGAACCAGATCACCGACTTCACCATCGTGCCGTCCATTACCAGAGTGGCAAGTCCGTCGAAGATGGCGGAGTGCGGGTTTCCGATGACGTCGCTGGAAACGATCGGTTCATCGGTGTATTCGATCACCGAACTGCCGACCGCAGCCTTGCGAACGACCTCGTTGATCTCCTCGGCCGATGCCGACCGCTTCAGGAACATCACCAGATCGACGTTGGAGCCGTCGGGTACCGGCACGTTGAGTGCCATGCCCGCGAGCTTGCCCCGCAACTGCGGCAGCACACCGGCGATGATCTCCGGCGAGTTGGTGTCGGCCGGGATGATGTTTTCGGCGGCGGAGCGACTGGTCCGCAACCCGGTGCCGGGGACGTCTCCGAGCCGATGCTCGTTCGTGAAGGCGTGGACGGTGGTGAACATGGCCGTCTCGATCCCGAACTCGGCATCGAGGATGCGCAGCACCGGGGCCACCGCGTTCGAGGTGTTCGAACCGAGGGCGATCATCAGGTCGCTCGGATCGAGGACGTGATCGTTGACACCCATGATCAGGGTGTCCATCTCGCCCGGGTTCTCCGGCGTTGACGCCAGGATCACTCGCTTGGCGCCGCTCTGGAGGTGCCGCCGCAGATTGGCGGCATCACGATGCTTCCGGGTCGCCTGGAGCACGATGTCCACGCCGAGTCCGGTCCAGTCCACGTCGCCCGGATCGGCGATCTGGAGCATCGGGATCACATCGCCGGCCACCGACAGGTTGCCGTTCTCGTCGAGATCGACCTCCTTCGGGTAACGGCCGAAGACGGTGTCGTACTTGAGCAAGTACACGAGCGCCTTGGGGTCTGCGATGTCCACGATGGCGTTGACATCGATGTCCGGGTGCTCGTCGAGTTGTCTGAAAACGTTACGGCCGATTCGGCCGAAGCCGAACAACCCCACGCGGGTCTTTCCCGCCATGCGTGAAACTCCCATCGTTGGTACTGCGACAGGATACGTTGCACTGGGACCGTTTCCACAGGGACCTGATACCGTGCTACGCCATGCCATTCGCCCTTCCTGACCCCGATCTGGCGGCTGCGCTGTTGCGAGGTCGCGATGACGTCGATGGGTTGTTCTCGGAGGCCCGGAGGCTGCGCGATGACGGCAGAGGGCGCACGGTCTCGTACTCTCGGAAGGTATTCGTTCCGCTGACCACCATGTGCCGCGACACGTGCGCCTACTGCACTTTCGTGAAGCCGCCGGGGGCCGGAGGCCAGTACCTCACACCGGAGGACGTGCTCGCCATCGTTCGCGCCGGCGAACGGCATCGCTGTACCGAGGCATTGTTCACCCTCGGCGACCGGCCCGAGGATCGATGGCCGCAGGCCGCCGAGTTCCTGGCGTCACAGGGCTGCGCTTCGACCATCGACTACGTCGCGCGGATGACCGAGATGGTCGTCGCTGAGACCGGCCTCTTCCCGCACGCCAACCCGGGAATCATGTCTGTGGAGGACCTGCGGCGGCTTCGGCCCTCAAACCCATCGATGGGTCTGATGCTGGAGAACGTCTCTCCGCGGCTCATGGAACCAGGGATGCCGCATCACGATTGCCCGGATAAGGATCCGGCGCTGCGTCTCGGGACGATACGGGCGGCCGCCACCGCACGGGTGCCGTTTACGACCGGCGTTCTTGTCGGGATCGGAGAGACCCCCGAGGAACTGGTCGACAGCCTGTTCACCATCGCCGATGTGGCCCGCCTCGGGCACATCCAGGAGGTGATCGTCCAGAACTTCCGGGCGAAGGCAGACACCCGCAAGCGACGCGATGCCGAGCCGACCGTAGCCTACGTTTCCCGCGTTGTTGCCGTCGCCCGCTGGATCCTGGGTGCCGAGATGAACCTGCAGGTGCCGCCGAACCTGACTGAACGGTTCGAGGTCTACCTCGACGCCGGGATCAATGACTGGGGCGGGGTCTCGCCGGTCACGATCGACTGGGTGAACCCCGAGGCTCCGTGGCCGCATCTCGAGGAACTCCGGGCGCGGACCGAGGCGGCCGGGTTCGCCCTGAGGCCTCGCCTGCCGGTGTACCCGGAGTACGTCACCCCGGATTGGATCGATCCCGGGTTGCTTTCGCCCCTCATGGCTGCAGCCGACGACGACGGGTACGCTCGCAGCCCTCAGATGGAGAAACTGCGGTGATTACGTTCTGCCGACTCCGGCCCGCCACGACCGTCGGTTCCGCCTGGGCGGAGGCGCAGCGGGCGGAGGGCAGCACCACCGCGGACGTGGCATCGCCGACGTCGAGCGATTTGGCGGCGATCACCGGTGCCGGGTTGCTCCCGGTTGCAACGGATCCTGCTGCTGCTGCGGCGGCGTGGGTCGTGGATCCGGCCGATGCTTTGGAACTCGCTGCCGGTGGCACTCCCTGGTGGCAGATCACGGTTCACCATCGAGGCCGTCGCACCGCCGTGATCGACGCGTTGGCGCGCAGCGGCGCCGCCTTCCTCCGCACCGGGAGAAGCAGGGTGGCGGAGGCAGTGGAGATCTGCAGGCTCCCCGGCATAGCGGCGTCGGTGTCGGTGTTCGTTGATTCGGTCGACGATGCCGTGGTCGCGGTCGGGGCCGGGGCGACCGATCTCCTGTTGCGAGCGTGGGCGACCGACGACATCGGGCGCCTCCGCGATGCGCTCGCGGTGCGGCTTGTGGAACGCAGCGGTCTTCCGGTGGGAATCCGGATCGATGAGGTTCGGAGGACTCTTGAGCCGGCCCAGTTCACGGCGTACCTGCGTCAGGTCGATGGTGCAGGGACCGTCCGACCTGCGGGGGAGTGGGCTCCGGGCAAGGACCTTCAGCCACCGGTGCCCACCCGACGGATCTCGGCGGCATGGACCGACCCGGCGTGGTTGGAGGCCTCACCGGAGCCGGATCTCAGCCGGATGCGCGCCGCCATCTCCGGCCCGCTCGAACGGGCGCTCGATGGCTCTCCTCCGAGCCGTGACGAGATCGAGGCCCTCTTCGGTGCCCGCGGGCTCGAGGTCGAAGCAATCGCTGCCGTCGCCGATGCGCTGCGAGAGCGGGCGGTCGGCGATCGCGTCACTTACGTGGTGAACCGGAACATCAACTACACCAACCAGTGCACCTACCGCTGCGGATTCTGTGCGTTCTCCAAGGGCCCACGGTCGCTCAATCTGCGCGGCGAGCCGTATCTCCTGGAGACCCACGAAGTTGCCCGCAGGGCCGCCGAGGCCTGGGAGCGAGGGGCCACCGAGGTCTGTCTGCAAGGTGGGATCCCCCCGTCGTTCACCGGCGACTTCTACGTCGAGGTGGTTCGGGCGGTGAAGGCGGCAGCCCCCGAGATCGACATTCACGGGTTCACCCCGCTCGAGGTGTGGCAGGGTGCCGAGACCCTCGGACTGACGATCATCGAGTTCCTGACCCGTTTGCGCGACGCCGGGCTCGGCACGCTGCCCGGCACCGCTGCAGAGATCCTCGACGACCGGGTTCGGGAGCACCTGTGCCCCGACAAGATCCGGACGGCCCAGTGGGCGGAGGTGATGCTGGCGGCCCACGACCTCGGCCTCCACTCCACCGCCACGATCATGTTCGGGCATATCGACGATCCTGCGGCGTGGGCCAACCACCTCGAGGTGATTCGGGCGATTCAGCGGCGGACCGGTGGTTTCACCGAGTTCGTTCCGCTGCCGTTCGTCCACATGGGTGCTCCGATCTACCTCCAGGGCCGGGCGCGACCGGGTCCGACCTGGGACGAAGTCGTCAAGATCCACGCGGTGGCCCGGATTGCGTTCGACGGGCTGATCCCGAACATCCAGGCATCATGGGCGAAGCTCGGGCTTGAGGGCGGCGCTGCACTGCTCGGTGTCGGGTGCAACGACATGGGCGGCACGCTGATGGACGAGAACATCTCCCGGGCCGCCGGTGCCGCTCACGGCGAGCTGGCCTCACCCCATGACATCGAAGCCGCGATCATCTCCGCGGGGCGCACTCCGGCGCGGCGGAGGACCCGATACGAGATGGTGACTGCAGCCTCGGAGGCGTGATCAGCGCGGCGCCGTCACCGGGGCGACATCGTCGCCGAGAGCTTCGACTCGGTGGCGCAGGGAGATTTCGATCCAGTCCGCAGCAATCGGCCACGGTCCGGTGAGCGGGGCGAGAGACGCTGTCGGGCCGGCGATCTCCAGGTTCACCTCGATGAGGGTGCCGTCGGATTCGATCACCCACGCGTTGAGGGTTGTCAGTTCGGTGCCGCGGAGCGGTGCTCCGAGTGCCGCCGCCAGCTGATCGATGTCACCCGGGTACCCGAGCAGGCTGCCGAAGGACGTGGTGCTGAGCCGGGCCGGCTCCCTCTCGAGGATCGAGGCCAGGCCTGCTGCCTCGAGGTCCAGCGGCCAGGCCGGACACCAACCGAGGAGGGCGGCGTCCATCGCGTTGATCAATCCCGCTGCCGCCCAGTCACCCGCAGGCTCCCTCGTCCAGTGCAGGGCTCCGACCCTGACGAACTCCCGTCCGGCAATGCCTTCGGCGGTGCCGACCTCGACCAGGCACGTCAGATCGGATCCGGAGCTGCGACCGCGAGCCCGAACGGTGAGCACGGTGTCGAAACCGGCGGTGGCTTCGAGTTTGAGGTCGAATGCTGCAGCGTCCGGTTGCTGGGTCGGGGAGATGACCGGCGGGGCGGCGGTGCCGCCGAGCAGCGCCGCGATGATTCCCGAGGCCGCCTCCTCAGCAAGGTAATGGGTTGCCACCCGGCGGTCCTCGCCCGGAGCGGCAATCGACGTCATCACAACGAGGCGGCCGAGCCGCATGACGATCGCGGTTTCGGTTACCGATGTGCGTTCCATGATCAACCCGATCGCTTCGTCGCCGAGGCCGTCGACCGGGAATTCGGAGATGGTGGTCACCGGTGCGGCGCCGATCCGGATCGGCCCGACACCCTTGGCCACGTCACCGGCCGCATCGAGCAGATAGCTGTGGGCGGTTCCATCGTCCGGGAGCAAATCGATCCAGATGTGAGCGGTGCCGGCATCAATCGGATAGGTTGCGGCGATCCCGCCGATGCGTCCGTAGACGACCACGTCGTCTGCCTCATCGCTGCGGTCGGGGCTGGCACCGGCGATGAGTGCGTCGTTGGAACGGTCCTCGATCTCCGCCGGTCCGGTTGCTCCGGGAATCGATGCCGGCAGCAGTGTCTCGAGCCGGGAGACATCGATGGCGGCTGCGGTCACATCGGGCAGGACGGACTGCGGCTGCTCTGGGGCGACGCTCGTGGTCGTCGACGTGGTGGTCGGAGCCGCCGCAGCCAGTGGGTCCGCCTCGGGAACGGTGGACGCCGCAAGCGGGGGAGTGAATGTGGTCGGTGCCGCGCCGGGAAGGACGCCCGAGGCGCCGCTACAGCCGGCGGCGACGAATGCCGCAGCTGCGACGAACCAAGCGGTTCGCCGGAGAGAGGATATGGAGCTCACGGGACCCCTGTCGCCCGGCGGTGCAGTGAGTTGAGGGGTCAGCCCTGGCGGTGGATCGAGCTGCGGGGAGCCCAGCCCTCGACGGTCTCGTCGGCGGCGACGTGCACCCACTCACCGGCTTCCCGTCGAGCGAGATACCAATTACCCGGCTGGAGCACCGCGACCACCCGGGTCGGCTCCTGCAGGTCGAGGACCTCGACCGGGCTCATCACGTAGCACCAGTAGGGGTTGGCGGCGGCTGCCGGGGCGCCGGCGACCGGGCCGGCCACAGGCTGTGCGACCGGTTGCGGTGCCGGTTGGGTGGCCTGGTCGAGTGAGGTGTCGAAGGGGGTCGGCGCATCCTCGTTGCCGATCGGCTGCTGCGCGGTGAGCCTCTCCCGCGGGGCGGCCTCCTGATCGGCGATCGACCGCTGTCGGGCACTCTCCTGTGACCGCTCCGCAGAACGCCGCTCTCGGTCTGCCGCTCGGCGAGCCCGATCCTCATCGCGGTGCTGGCGCTCTTCCTGTTTCAGCATGCGTGCTTCCTCACGCTGCTCACGGCGTTCTTCCGATGCGTAGCGGCGCCGCTCGAACCACCCGAGGCCGGATTTGAGCCGGAGCAGGTAGGCCGCGAGCGCTCCGATGATGGCTGCACCGAGTACCGCGATCAGCGCCGAGATGTACGACAGCTGCAGCCGTCCGAACTGCTGGCCGAGGACCGCACCACCGATCCCGGTCGCGATGCCGGCGAGCGAAGCGGCTACCCATGAATAGCGCCTTCGCGAAGCCACCGACGCCAGCTGCCCGGTGAGTCCTCCGAGTGCCAGCCCGAGCCCGGTGATGCCGGTGAGTGTTGCCAGCGGCAGCTTGCCCCCGACCCGGACCCACGCCTCGGCGACACAGTTGTCGGTGGTGCCGCGCAGCCGGAACAACCCGACACCGTAAGGGGAGATGGCGGCGAGGTCGATCGAGGCCGTGAACTCGTTCTGAGTGGGCCCATACGCAGTGGTTCCCTCATCGACGCGCACCGACGCGAGTTTGAGTTCCACGCTGACGTTGCGAGTTCCCTTTTCGTCGGTCCCGTGGAACGTGAGGATGTCCTCGACGGTCAGTTCGAGCGGTGAGGCGAGCGAGTCGATCCGCTCGACCTCGACGCCGTTGACCGAAGCGGTGCACGGTCCGGCCACCGTGGCGGCCGCCGGAGCGGCGCTGAACAGCAGCAGGATGCCGACTGCGAGCACCATCCGGAGCACGCGAAAACCCAACCTCTTGGAGGTCATGGGCCGACGATACCAACACTCGGCGTGTGATCGTGGGACTGAGGAGTAGGGTGACGGCCACGGTGGGTGTTATCCGCTCGCCAATCCGGCCGCGTCCCGGGACGCTCTCATGCAGATCCATATCGTCACCCTGTTCCCCGATTTCTTCCGATCGCCGCTGCAGGTGAGCATTGTCGGGCGGGCGATTGACGATGGATTGCTCGAGGTCCGGCTCGTGGATTTGCGCGAGCACGGGCTCGGGCCTCATCGCCAGGTCGACGATGCTCCGTTCGGCGGTGGTCCGGGAATGGTGCTGATGATCGAGCCCCTGGCAGGGGCGCTCGAACCACTGGAGGGCACCCATCGTGTTCTCCTCACCCCGGCGGGAACTCCACTCGACCAGAATGTCGTCGACCGGTTCGCCGGCCTGGAGGCGCTCACACTGGTGTGCGGCCGGTTCGAAGGGGTCGATGAGCGGGTCACCGAACACTTCATCGATGAAGAGATCTCGATCGGCGATTACGTACTGGCAGGGGGAGAGGTGGGCGCGCTCGCGATCATCGAAGGAGTCGCCCGGCTGATCCCCGGAGTCGTCGGCAATCCGGCTTCGATCGAATCGGAGAGCTTCCGTGATGGGTTCCTCGAGGAGCCACACTTCACGCGCCCAGCGGAGTTCCGGGGATGGCGGGTGCCGGACATCCTGTTGTCGGGGGACCATGGCCGGGTCGAGGAGTGGCGGGCACAGCAGCGCCGGCAACGTACGGCACAGCGCCGTCCCGATCTTCTCGAAGAAGATTTCCCACTCGCCTCAGACGGCGAGTAGACTGCCCCGGCCGGACGCCGTCCGTCCGCGCTCTCATCTAGAGGTTTTCCGATGAACACGCTTGATCAGGTTGAAGCCGCGTTCCTGCGCGATGACATTCCGGAGTTCGGTCCCGGCGACACGGTTCGTGTCCACGTCCGGGTCGTCGAAGGCGGGCGCGAGCGCGTCCAGGTGTACGAGGGTGTCGTGATCGCCCGCAGTGGCGGTGGCTTGCGAGAGAGTTTCACTGTTCGCAAAGTCAGCTTCGGCATCGGGGTGGAGCGGATCTTCCCGCTGCACGCCCCGATCATCCAGAGGATCGAGGTCGTGCGGCGCGGCGATGTGCGCAGGGCGAAGCTCTACTACCTCCGCGATCGGGTCGGCAAGGCCACCCGCATCAAGGAGAAGCGCGACTAGTGCCCCGACCGGGAAGTCTTGCCGC
The DNA here is from genome assembly GCA_964511945.1 of uncultured Acidimicrobiia bacterium. Classification (GTDB taxonomy): domain Bacteria; phylum Actinomycetota; class Acidimicrobiia; order Spongiisociales; family UBA11373; genus CAZEHO01. Next base: position 42,273 of record CAZEHO010000001.1, read on the forward strand.
GTTCCGGTGCGGCTCAGGACGCCTCCGGCTGTGTCCTCGCCCTTGACGCACGGTCGAAGTGTGCCTGCGGACTGCGTCCTTGCCCGGCGACACCCAGAGCGTGCCCTGAACATCTCCAACGTCCCCCGCCCGGGCACGATCGGGTCGGCGGCGCAAACCCGCCCCCGCGGTAACGTCCCAACGTGACCGATTCCGTTCCGGATCCATCCGAGCGACCGGAAGACGGCCCTGCGGACCCGCCGTTCGACGATGCCTCGCCGTTCGGGCAGGCAGCGCCGGCCGGCGACGGCGGATTCGACGACGTCATCCCGGCAGATCCCTTCACCGGTGGCGATGAAGAGTCGGCGGACGACTCGCTCGCCCGATTGCGCGACGACGCCAGAGAGACCAGGGAGAAATCGGAGTCCCGCCGCTCGTTCTGGCGGGAACTCCCGCTGCTGGTCCTGGTGGCGCTGGTCGTCGCCATTCTCATCAAGACCTTCCTGATCCAGGCCTTCTTCATCCCGTCGGCCTCGATGCGCGACACCCTGATCGAAGGTGATCGGGTGATGGTCAACAAGCTGTCGTATCGATTCGGTGACCCCGGCCGCGGCGACGTCATCGTGTTCGACTCGCCCCTGGAGGCGGATGGCGAGGGCGAGAACGTCTTCTCCGCCCTGGTTCGTCACGTGGCCGAATCGCTCGGCCTTTCGTCGCCGGAGAGCGCCCTGATCAAGAGGGTGATCGCGGTGGGTGGGGAGACGGTCGAGATCATCGACAACACCGTGTACGTCGACGGCGGGGCCCTCGACGAGCCCTATCTGGACGACGGGGTGCGGATGAGCGACTTCGGGCCGGAGACCGTGCCCGACGGCCACGTCTTCGTCATGGGGGACAACCGCCAGGCATCGCAGGACAGCAGGCGCTTCGGTGCCATCTCCGAAGACGAGATCATCGGACGGGCGTTCGTTCGGGTCTGGCCGCCGAGTCGATGGGGCGGTCTCTGATCCAGCCGGCTCCGCGCCGCCCGGGCTCCGAACCTGTCACTGCTGGGAGGTACAACACCATCACACCGATCCCAGCGGTCGTGGGTCGCGAGTCGGTCTATCATCGCCCCTCTCGGCCCGATCGGGCTCCCCACCCACCCAGGAGACGCTGTTCATGAGCGAAGAAGATCTCGAGCGCTACGAGACGGACGTCGAGCTCAAGATCTACCGCGAGTACCGCGATGTCCTCCCGATGTTCCGGTACGTGGTCGAGACCGAGCGGCGGTTCTACCTCGCCAACGAGGTCGACCTCAACACCCGCCAGGCCGAGGGGTCGGTGTTCTTCGAGATCAACCTGAAGGACGCCTGGGTATGGGACATGTACCGGCCGGCCCGATTCCTCAAGCAGGTCACAGTGATGACCTTCCGCGACGTCAACATCGAAGAGGTCGAGCACCCCGAGCTCGAGCTGCCCGACAACTAGGTCGCTTCGGCGAAGACATCGCCGTTGCCTTCCTGGCGCGGCGCGGGTCGCGCATCTGTGCTCGGAACGTTCGGGTTGGTCGTGATGAGATCGACCTGATCGTTGAACGGTGCGGAGTGCGGGTCGCGGTCGAGGTGAAGACGCGGGCCGCCTCCGATCCCGTCGAGGAGTTCACTCCGGAACAGGCGCGCCTGCTGTGGCGGGCGGCGGCCATGCTGCAGCCGCGGGTGGGCCGGTGTGACGTCGTTCTGATCCGCGTCGATCGTTCGGGAGTAGGGATCCGCTGGCTCCGAGGGGTGTGAGCCGTCGCTTTTCGCTAGGTGCCTGCCCGCTTCCGTCCCTCCCGATACCAGCATGCTCGATGCCAGTGGCGGCGCAGGTCGGGGGCATGCTCGGGCACGACGACCAGATGTCCCTCGCCGGCTGGGATCGCTCCTTCGCACCCCGGGCACCAGTAGCGCTTCCGGGCCGCGTAGGGCTGAACGACCGAAACGACGTCTATTCCGAAAGAACTGCCCACAGCACCAGAGTGACGGCGATGAGCAACGTGCCCACCACCATCAAGACGTCGACGACTCCGCCCTGCTCGGGGCGGAACGGGTTGAATCCCATGGACGGCATGGTATCGGTCGGGTCGTGCTGGGTATGGTGGGCGCATGTTGAAGACCCACGACGACGGACCGGTCCGCTGGCTCACCATCGACAATCCGGGGCGGCGCAACGCCATCCCTTCGGAGGGGTGGGAATACCTCGCCGAACTCCTCCAGGAGTTCGAGGTTTCCGACCAGCGAACGCTGGTCATTGTGGGTGAGGGCGAGGACTTCTGCTCCGGCGCCGACCTCGGCGGCGACATCGGTGCCACAGTGATGACCGCCCCCGGGCGTTACGAGGGAATGCTGCGAGTTGGATCTGCCGCCCGAGCCCTGCACGGGACCTCCAAGCCCACGGTTGCTGCGGTCGATGGTGTCGCAGTCGGAGCGGGCATGAACCTGGCACTCGGCTGTGACATCGTGATCGCCAGCGACCGGGCCCGGTTCTCCGAGATCTTCGTGAGGCGCGGCCTCACTGTGGATTTCGGCGGTACGTGGCTGCTGCCGCGGCTGGTCGGACTCGCCCGTGCCAAGGAGATTGCCCTCACCGGGAGGATCATCTCGGCGGAAGAAGCGCTTGCCTACGGGATGGTTGCCGATGTCGTTCCGGCCACCGATCTTCGGTCTGAGGCCGGATCGATTGCGGCCACGTTGGCGGCGGGTGCGCCGCTGGCGCAGCGCTTCATCAAGGCAGGGCTCGATCGGGCCCTGGAGATGTCGTTCACCGATGGTCTTGCCTACGAGGAGCAAGCCCAGTCGATCCTGCTGATGTCCGAAGACGTCATCGAAGGTGTGGCGTCGTTCCTGCAGAAGCGCGATCCGGAGTTCAAGGGCCGGTAGATCCTGGACGGTGACGACCCTCTGGGATTCGTCACATCGAGCCCGCACACTGACCGTGTGTTCGCCGCCGTCACCTCTGTTGCTCTGGTCGGGGTCGAAGCTCGCCCGGTCAGCGTGGAAGTGCACGTCTCCGGGGGCAAGCCCCGGTTCGATCTCGTCGGCCTCCCCGACACTGCGGTTCGAGAGGCCAAGGAACGGGTCCGCGCTGCGGTCCTGGCCTCGGGCTATGCCTTCCCCTCTCGCCGGGTCACCGTCAACCTGGCCCCCGCCGAGATTCCGAAGGCGGGTTCGGCCTACGACCTGCCCATCGCCATCGGGGTGCTGGCGGCAACCGGACTGGTGCCACCTGGAGTCACCGGAGTGGTGGCGCTCGGCGAGCTGGCGCTGGATGGGAGTGTCCGGGGAACACGAGGTGGTCTCGGCGCGGCCATCGTTGCTGCCGCCGACGGCGGCCGCTGCCTCGTCCCGGTCGACTCGGCGCACGAGGCCGCCCTGGTCGATGGAGTCGACGTCTGCCCGGTGCGCTCGCTGCCGCACGCAATTGCCGTCGCTCTCGGTTCGGATGAGCCGGAGCCGGAGCCGGCACCCGGGCGGACGCGGCGGAGCAGCGTGGCGCTCGGAGAGCTTGCAGAGGTTCGGGGGCAGCGGGTGGCCAGGCGGGCACTGGAGATCGCCGCCGCTGGCGGGCACCATCTGCTGCTAACCGGCCCGCCGGGATCCGGCAAGACCATGCTCGCCAGGTGCCTCCCGGGCATCCTCCCGCCACTCGAGCAACCGCAGCAGCTCGAGGTCGCGCAAGCGTGGGCCGCGGCCGGCCGCACTCGAATCGACCACGACCTTCCCCCATTTCGCAGTCCACATCACACTGCAACCCCGGCGGCGGTGGTCGGAGGAGGCAGCGGGGTTCCGGTGCCCGGCGAGCTCACCCTTGCTCATCGCGGTGTGCTATTCCTCGACGAACTGGGCGAATTCCCGCCCCGTCTGCTCGAGGCACTGCGCCAGCCGCTGGAGGAAGGTGTGGTCCATGTGGCCCGCCAGGGAGCTTCGCTGACCTTCCCATGCGCAACGCAGGTGGTGGCGGCCACCAATCCTTGCCCCTGCGGATTCCGCGGGGACCGGCTGACCCCCTGCCGGTGTTCCGAGCGCGCGCTCGAGAGGTACCGGCTACGGCTCTCCGGGCCGTTGCTCGACCGGCTCGACGTCCGGGTCACGGTGCCTCGTCTCGAGGCGGATGAATTGCTCGGCCCGCAGCAGGAGCCCAGCGCCGTGGTGCGGGCCCGGGTCGCCACTGCCCGGATCACACAAGGAAGCCGCGGCGTGCTGAATCGCGATCTGCGGCGCTCCCAACTCGACGGTGGTCCCTGGGAGCCCGGCGCTCAGGCCTTGCTGACCGATGCGATCACCCGCCTCGAACTGACCGGGCGGGGGTGGGATCGAGTGCGGCGGGTGGCTCGCACCATCGCCGATCTCGCCGGTGCGCAGGCGGTGGCACGTGCTCACGTTTCCGAAGCGTTGTCGCTGCGGGGGCCGGCGTGAGTCGCGACGACCGGTTGCGCCTGGCGTTTGTCGCCCTTCACCCGGACCGACGCCGGGCCCTCACTGAGCGGGCCGGCGGTCCGGGTGGGGCGATTGCCGCGCTGCGTCGGGGCCGGGTTCGTGCATCGGCCGCAGTTCGCGAGCGAGCAGCGCTGCCCGCCGCCGAATGCCGGCGCCGGCTCGATGTGCTCGGCGTAGACGTGTGGTTCAGCGGGGATCCGGGATTCCCGGACTGGCTGGCGCTTCGGCCCGATGCGCCGGATCTGCTTTTCGGACGCGGGGTGATGCCGCCGACGCCCGGCGTGGCCATCGTGGGGACACGTCGGTGCACCCGCTACGGACGGGCCCTTGCCAGGGCGTACGGAGCCGTCGCTGCGGCAGCCGGATGGCCGGTGATCAGCGGGCTTGCTCGCGGCATCGATGGAGAAGCGCATCTGGGTGTGGTCGACAACGGTGGGGTCGGCATCGCAGTCCTCGGCTCAGGCCCGGATGTGATCTATCCGCCGGAACATCGTGAACTCGCCGGCCGCCTCATCGAAGGCGGCGGTGCGATCCTGACTGAATACCCGCCCGGCACCCGGCCAGACGGGTGGCGGTTTCCCGCGCGCAACCGGATCATCTCAGGTCTCTCGAGGGCTGTGGTCGTCGTCGAAGCCGCCGAGACCGGCGGAGCGCTCATCACGGCCACGCTCGCCGCAGAGGCGGGCTTGCCGGTGTTCGCCGTTCCCGGTGATGTCGATCGGCCGTCGTCGGTGGGCTGCAACCGGCTCATTCGCGATGGGGCAATACCGATTCTCAACCCTGCGGACTTCGAGGAAGCCATCTCGCTGGTACTCGGTCCGCCCCGAAGCCGGGAAGCCGGTCGCGGGGAGGGCTCGGCGGCTCGGTTCGCAGAGTCGCTGCCACTGTCGGGAGCGACACTCGAAGACGCGGCCCTTCTCTGGGGGCTCGATGCGGCGGCGGCGGCGGAAATGGCCACCGGACTCGAACTGGCCGGCCTGGTGCGCTGGGAGGGCGGGCTGTTGATTCCGGTCGATCGTTGACGAGCGGATCCCCGGCAGTCACCATGGCCCGGTGGCACCCATCCCCGACCTTCCTGCCTGGGCGCGGGAATCCGTTGCCTCGTATCTGAGCCGTCTGGAGGCCGAACGCGGCCTTTCGCAGCACACGATCGACGCCTACCGTCGCGACCTCAGCCAGTTCTTCGCATTCGCCGATCGCCGCGGAGCGCAGGCGATCGGCGATATCGATCGGATGGCGGTGCGCCGCTTCAGCAGCCACCTTGCTTCGCGTTCCTACGCCCGCCGCTCGGTGGCCCGCAAGATGTCGGCGGTCCGAGCCTTTTTTGCCGATGCCGCCCGGAGGGATTCTGTTGCCGCCAACCCGGCTACGGGTGTGGCGACTCCGAAGCGGCATCGCCGGCTGCCTCGTGTCGTCGGTCCGACCGCGCTCGGTGGGATGCTCGATGGTGTTACCGGCGACGATCCGCCTGCTCTGCGAGATCGGGCGCTGCTCGAGGTCCTCTACGGCACCGGGATGCGGGTGGCGGAGGTGGCGTCGCTGAGCGTCAGCGCTGTTCGCAACACCGATCTCGTTCGGATCACCGGGAAGGGAGACGCCCAGCGTGTGGTGCCGCTCGCCGGTGCGGCCCGGGCCGCGGTCGATGAGTACCTGGCTCGGGGCCGTCCGGTGCTGGCCGGGACCGACTCGGGTGACGCGCTGTGGCTCGGCGTCCGGGGTGGACCGCTCGGTACCCGGGGGATCCGCAGGGTGGTGCGGGCCCGGCTGGGTACCTTCCCGCATGCCCTCCGCCACTCCTTCGCCACCCACCTCCTGGAGAACGGTGCCGATCTCCGCACGGTCCAAGAGCTCCTGGGGCACATTGAACTGGGTACGACCCAGATCTACACTGCCGTGACCCGCCACCACCTCAAGGCGACTTATGACCGATCCCACCCGCGCGCCTGAACCGGCTCCCGCCGACATCCAAAACTATTGGGACCGGTTCAAGCGGTCCGGAGATCAGCGGGCGCGCGACGGCCTGATCCTGCACTACTCGCCGCTCGTTAAGTTCGTCGCCGGCCGGGTCGGTGTCGGTCTGCCCCGCAATGTGGAACAGGCCGATCTCATCTCCTACGGCATGTTCGGGCTCATCGATGCGATCGACAAGTTCGATACCGACCGGGGCATCAAGTTCGAGACCTACGCCGTGAACCGCATCAAGGGTGCGATCCTCGATGAACTGCGGGCGCTCGACTGGGTGCCTCGCTCGGTGCGGGCCAGGGCCCGGGAGATCCAGCGCTCACTCCAGGAGCTCGAGCACCGGCTGCAGCGGACCGCGACCGACGAGGAACTGGCCGAGCACATAGGAATCGGCGTTGAGAACCTGGCCGACCAACTCGGAGAGATCGCCGCTCTGGGGTTCGTCGCCCTCGATGAGCTCATCGAACCGGGGGAGCGGGGCTCGGCGGCGGTCGGCGACATCATCGCCGACCCCCGTGCGGCCGACCCAGGCGGCTCGTTCGAGTCCCAGGAGACCCGCTACTTCCTTACCGATGCCATCAACCGCCTCCCGGAGCGGGAACGGCTGGTGATCACGCTCTACTACTACGAGGGGCTGACCCTGGCCGAGATCGGCGATGTGCTCGGCGTGACCGAGTCGCGGATCTGCCAGATCCACACCAAGTCGGTGATGAGCCTCCGCAACCGGATGCTCGAGCCCGGCCAGCGGCCCGGATAGCTGTTGGCTACTGGCTGTTAGCCAACAGCATCTCACTCGATGGTTCTCGACGACTGGCGTGTGAGCGCGGGCGGTATACTCTCGCCCGATTCCACACGCTCACCGCAGCCCCCGGCGGTCGGGCCGCAGCGCGGCTCGCGGGGGAGTTCTGGGTGAGCGGAGGTACAACCGCGATATCAAGGAGGCTGCGGTGGCCAGTGTCACCATGCGACAGCTGCTGGAGGCCGGCGTCCACTTTGGGCACCAAACCCGGCGGTGGGACCCCAAGATGCGCCCGTACATCTTCTCGGAGCGCAACGGGATCCACATCATCGATCTGCGACAGACCCTCGAAGCGGCTGAGAACGCCGCCGAGTTCGTCAAGAACACAGTTGCCGACGGCGGCAGCGTGCTGTTCGTCGGAACCAAGAAGCAGGCTCAGAACGTGGTTCGTGAGGCTGCCGAGCGCTCCGGCCAGCCCTATGTGAACCATCGCTGGCTGGGCGGCATGCTCACCAACTTCACCACCATCCACAAGCGGGTGCTCTACATGCGCGAGCTGGAGCGCATGGACACCACCGGTGAGATGGAGGCCCTTCCGAAGAAGGAACGCCTCCGCCTCCGCCGCGAGCTCGCCAAGCTGCAAACAGTGCTCGGCGGGGTGCGGGATGTGAATCGGGTGCCCGATGCAGTGTTCATCATCGACGTCAAGGCCGAGACCATCGCCGTCAAGGAAGCGAACCGGCTGAAGGTTCCGATCGTCGCAGTGGTCGACACCAATTGTGATCCGGACCCGATCGACATGGTGATTCCCGGCAACGACGACGCGATCAGGGCGTCGCAGCTGATGGCAACGCTGATCTCCGACGCCGCCATCGAGGGCGCCGAGATCCTCGAAGCCAAGGCCAAGGACAGCAAGGGCAAGAAGAAGCAGCGTGGCGCCGAGGGTGCCGCGGAGAAGGATGGTGACGACGGTGAGTGAGATCAGCGCCAAGGACGTAGCGGCGCTTCGTAAGGCAACGGGTGCCGGCATGATGGATGCCAAGCGGGCACTCGAGGAGACCGGAGGGGACGCCGAGCGCGCCGCCGAGCTCCTGCGCGAGAAGGGCATCGCCGATGCCTCCAAGCGCGCCGGACGCGCCACCGACCAGGGCACCATCGGTCACTATCTGCACTTCCAGGCAGAACGCCCGGTGATCGGAGTGCTGGTCGAGCTCGCCTCCGAGACCGACTTCGTCGCCAAGGGCGATGATTTCCAGACCGCAGCCAAGGACCTTGCCATGCACGTGGCCGCCGCAAACCCGAGCTGGGTGAAGGTTGAGGACGTGCCCGAGGACGTGGTCGAAAAGGAAAAGGCGCTGATCGCGGCTCAGGCCCGCAATGAGGGCAAGCCGGATCAGATCATCGAGCGCATCGTTGAGGGCAAGCTCAACTCGTTCTACGAGGACACCGTGCTCTACGAGCAGGAGTTCATCAATCCCGAGAAGTTCGAAGGAACCGTTGGGGAGCTGGTGAAGTCGCTCGCCGGAGCAATGGGAGAAAACATCGGCGTCAGCCGCTTCGTGCGCTTCGCCGTCGGCCAGGACGGCTCCTAGGTGGGGCGCCGGGTCGCGCTCAAGCTGTCCGGAGAGTCATTCGCCGATCCGGAGACCGGCTTCGGTATCGACCCGGCCACCGTCCAGGCCGTCGCGACCGAGATCGCCGACGTCCACGCCGAGGGCCATGAGATTGCCATGGTGGTCGGTGGCGGCAACATCTTCCGCGGCCTCTCGAGTGCGGCCGCCGGCATGGATCGCGCCAACGCCGACTACATGGGAATGCTGGCGACGGTGATCAATGCGCTGGCGCTGCGCGACGCGCTCGAATCCGCCGGCTGTCCCACCCGGGTCCAGACGGCAATCGAGATTCGCAGCGTCGCCGAGCCCTACATCCGGCTGCGGGCGATTCGGCATCTCGAGAAGGGCCGAGCGGTCGTCTTTGCGGCTGGCACCGGCAACCCGTACTTCACGACGGATACCACCGTGGCACTGCGGGCAGCCGAGATCGGAGCCGACGCCGTTCTCAAGGCCACCAAGGTGGACGGCGTCTACGACGCAGACCCGGTCATCGAGCCCTCCGCTCGCCTCCTCAAGGAACTCTCCTACATGGAGGTCATTGAGCGAGGTCTTCGGGTGATGGACACCACCGCCATTACGATGTGCATGGAGAACGATCTGCCGATCAGGGTCTTCAATATCTCGGTCCCCGGGAACATTTCCCGGGCGGTCCGGGGCGAATCGGTGGGGACCCTGGTTCGCTGAGAGGAGAGCCCGGTGATCAGAGACCTGCTCGACGAAGCCGAGGCCAAGATGGACGGCGCCGTTGAGCACGTCCAGGGCGAGTTCGGCACCGTCCGGACGGGCCGGGCCAACCCCGGAATCTTGCACCGGGTGATGGTCGACTACTACGGCACCCCGACGCCGCTCCAGCAGCTGGCGTCGTTCTCGGTGCCTGATGCCCGTTTGCTTGTCGTTCAGCCGTACGACAAGTCGAGCATCAACGCCGTTGAGAAGGCGATCTTCGCCTCGGAACTCGGCCTCAATCCGGCCAACGACGGCACCGTCATTCGCCTCGCCTTCCCACCGCTCACCGAGGAACGCCGCAAGGAGCTGATCCGGGTGGTCCGCCACATGGCGGAGGATGGCCGAATCGCGGTGCGCAACGTCCGCCGGCACACGAAGGATGACATCGAGGCCCTCGAGGGCGAGGTGTCCGAGGACGACATCCGGCGCGGCGAGAACGAGTTGCAGGAGATCACGGACCGGCACACGGCACGCATCGATGAACTGCTCGAGCACAAGGAAGCCGAGCTGCTCGAGGTGTAGCAGCCCGCCCGCGGCGAGGAGGACAGTGTGAGCCGCAACGGCGGCGACGAGGAGTTTCGCCCGCACCCGGGCGACCCCTGGCACCCGGATTGGAGTGGTGGGTCCGAGGAGCCTGCGCAGGATTCCCCGGCCTCCGACGAGCCGAAGAAGCGTCGCGGCTTGTTCCGCCGCCGCGAATCGGGTGATGAGGCCGCGTCGGCCGCGCCTGATCCGGGGGCGGGCTGGGGAGCCGACGACCTTTCCACGTTCCGTCCGAGTCCGGTTGAGCCCGAGTTCGTCGAGGAAGTGCCTTCCGAACCTGAGGCCCCTGCCGCCGATTGGGATGCAGCACCGGAGGAGACACCGGCGTCCGATCTCTATGAGGCCGCAGTCGTGGCCGCCGGCGACGCGGTGTGGGCCGGTGACTGGGATGAATCCGAGGATGAAGAAGCCGAGCTTGCCGGGGATGAGCTGTCCGCCGTCGACTCCGTCGGCTTGACCGAGGATGACGCTCCGAAGGTCGAGACGACCGCCGAACCCACCGAAGCCTCGTGGTGGGAGGATCCGCTGCCGGAGTCCGCAACCGCCGGAGCCGACGCCGAGACCGCAGATGACGTTGTCGAAACCGTCGAGGAGGCGGTTGTAGAGCCCGTCGTCGATGACCAACCCGAAACGGTACCGGCCGGAGAAGTGTTCGATCGACCCGCACCGCCGGTCACCCCGGAATCGCCCGAGGACCCCGGCGTGGAGGAACTCGTCGCCGAGGAGCCGGTAGACGAGGTACCCGAACTGGCGGCTGAGGCACCCAAACCGGTGGCTGAGACCTCAGCGGCGGTCTTCGATCCAGAGCCCGAACCCGAGGAGTCGGCCGAGCCTGATCCGGACGCTGCCGCGCCGGTCTTTGAGCCGACGCTGTTCCCCGACGCCGATGATCCGGCGCCGGCGGAGCCCGCATTCGAGCCGGTCCAACTCGGCGAGGCCGGCACTTCGGATACGGCGACCGAGGAGGATGCCGAGCTTGATGAGGCCGGCGACTTCGATGCAGCACCGGTGGAGGAATTGCGTGCCGACGCCGAAGCTGATCACGGACCCGAGGAAGTGCTCGACGGCGCAGCTCCGGCGTGGGAGGCCGAATCCGACTGGCCGGTCGATACGCCCGCCGATGCAGCCGAATCGGATGCGCTCGAGGAGCCGGTGGCAGCCGGGG
>CAZEHO010000001.1:53556-62548 GCA_964511945.1 uncultured Acidimicrobiia bacterium
GACGATGTGTCCCCCGAGGGGGACGATGTGTCTCCCGCCGGAGACGATGTCTTCTCCCTCGATCCGTCGATGTTCGATGACGGCGTCGATTGGGACTCCTCGGCAGCGGAGCTGCCCAGCCCGCATCGAGACGCGGCCGCCGCCATTGTGCAGGACGGCACTGCGGCCCCGGTGGACGACGATGCCTGGGCGGATGGGCCGGCGGACGAAGAATCCTGGGCCGGGGACGATGCCTGGGGGCAGCAGGAGGCGGCGGAGCCGCCGCCGGAACCGAGTGGTCCGGTCTACGACGACGAAACTGCCATGGTCGGCGGCTGGGCCGGCAGCGGCATCGATCCAATGGCGGCAGCGATGGCCGACCTTCCGACAGAGGAACTGCCCCTCGACTACGCCGCCGACGAGACCGATGCGGATCTGGTCGGGGAGATCTACTCGGGAGCGGGGACGATCGAGCATCGCGACCTGGCGGAGATGGTGTCGCAGGCGGAGACCGAGGACACAGAACTGCAGGCCCTGACGGCCCACATGGCCGGCGTTGAGAGTGGCGTCGTCGGATTCGAGGATGTCGAGGATCTCGGAACCGACGAGGAGTACGTTGCCCCGGCCGCATCCGATCTCGGTCTGCGGGTACTCACCGGCATCGTGCTGCTGGCCTTGCTCGTCGGCGCGCTGTGGGTCGGCGGCGAGGTGCTGGCCGGCTTCATCGCACTGATCATGATGGTGGGGCTGTTCGAGTTTTACACCACGCTGCGCCGGCAGGGATACCGTCCGCTGGCGCTGTTCGGGTACCTGGGGGCCATTGGTGTCTTCGCGGTTGCGTGGTTCCACGGTCCGGTGGGGATTGCCGGCGGCCTGCTGGCGACAACCATCGTCGTGTACTTCGTCTACGCCCTGGCGCCGGAACGGCGGGATGCCCTCACCAACGGCGGCCTCACCGTGCTCGGCGTGGCCTGGATCGCCGGCGCTGCGGCATTCGCCTTCCCAATCGTTGACAGCCCGGACTTCCGTCAACTGGTCGTTGCCCTGGTCATCGGGACGGTGGCCATGGATGTCGGGGCGTACTTCGTCGGCCGGTCCTTCGGGTCGCGGCCGCTGGCACCGGTGCTGTCGCCCAACAAGACCGTCGAAGGACTCGCCGGCGGAGTGATCCTCACCATCGGCGCTGCCGTGGCGATCACCTATCTGCCGTACTTCCCGGCGTTCGACATTCGCGCCGGAGCCGCCCTCGGGCTGGTCGTCGCGGCAGTGGCACCGCTCGGGGATCTTGCCGAATCGATGATCAAGCGCAGCCTGGCGGTGAAGGACATGGGCACGATCCTTCCCGGTCACGGCGGCGTGCTGGATCGGGTCGACGCGTTCCTCTTCGTGCTTCCGGCCGCCTGGGTGCTGTATGAGACACTCGGGCTGCTCACATGAGATCCCTGGCCGTTCTCGGCGCAACGGGTTCCATCGGCAGGCAAACCATCGAGGTGGCCGGCCGGCTCTCGATTCCGATCAGCGGCCTGGCCGCCAGGCGCGGATCCGACGAGTTCTTCGACATCGCCACCGAACATCCTGATGCAGCGGTGTGCGTCGCCGCACCGGTAGCTGCCGAGCGGGAACGGTTTACCGAGGTCTTGGGAGACCGGGTGTCGTTCGGGCCCGACGCGATCATCGAACTCGCCGCGACAACGGGGGCGACGGTGGTCAACGGGATCGTCGGTGCCGCCGGGCTGGCCGCGTCGGTGGCGGCGCTGGAGTCGGGAAACCGGCTGGCACTGGCCAACAAGGAGAGCCTCGTAGCCGGGGGGCCAGTGGTCGAAGCCGCCCGGATGCGCGGCGGCGGTGAACTGATCCCGGTCGACTCGGAGCACTCGGCGCTCTTCCAATGTCTGACGGGTGAAGACCCGGAGACGGTTGCCCGCCTCATCCTGTCGGCCTCAGGAGGGCCGTTTCGGGGGCGTACGTCGGAGGAGTTGTCCGACGTGACGCCGGCGAAAGCGCTGCAGCACCCGACCTGGGACATGGGGCCGCGGATCACCATCGACTCCGCGACGCTGATGAACAAGGCATTCGAGGTGATCGAGGCCCACCTGCTCTTCGGCATTCCGTACGACCGGATCGATGTCGTCGTTCATCCGCAGAGCATCGTCCACAGCCTCGTGGAATTCCAGGACGGGTCGATCAAGGCGCAGCTCGGCGAGCCGGACATGCGGATGCCGATCCAGTACGCGATCACCTACCCGACCCGCCGGCCCGGCGGCACGCCGCTCTACGACCTGGCGAGTCGATCGCTGACGTTCGAACGGCCGGATCCCGAGGTGTTCCCGGCACTTCGGCTGGGATACGAGGCCGGCCGTGCCGGCGGCTCGGCCCCGGCGGTGCTTAACGCAGCCGACGAAATCGCGGTGCAGGCGTTCCTCGACGGCCGCATCGGGTTCACCACGATCGCTGCGGTCGTCGAGCGCACGCTCGACCGGATCGAGCAGCGCGAGCTCGAGACCGTGGCCGATGTGACTGCGGTGGATGCCGAGGCCCGGGCGGTGGCCGCCGAGATGAGCGGCGCATGCTGAACGGCCGGCTTGCCGCCATTGGGTTGACCCCCGCCGGGGGTACCGTGGTGGTCGCACGCAACCGGAGCAATCAGTGATCGCAGGGGTCATTGTCGTCGTCGGCATCATCGCCATGGTCACCATCCACGAGGCCGGGCATTTCCTCGCGGCCAAGGCCACCGGGATGAAGGCGACGGAGTTCTTCTTTGGTTTTGGCCCCAAGCTGTGGTCGACACAGCGAGGGGAGACTGAATACGGCGTCAAGGCCATCCCATTGGGTGGCTACGTGCGGGTTGTCGGTATGAATCCGTACGAGGAGGTCGAACCGGAGGACGAGGGCCGGACCTACCGGGAACGCCCGTTCTGGCAGAAGACGATCGTGGTGCTGGCCGGTGTCGCCAGCCACTTCGTGGTCGCGTTCCTGCTGTTCTTCCTGGTGCTCAGCGTCATCGGGGTGTCCCAGCTGACCACCGAGGTGCGCGACGTCCAACACGAACTCGAAGACGGCACGCCGACGCCGGCGCTCGAGGCAGGCTTGCTCGAGGGCGACCGCATCCTTGCGCTGGACGGGGTCGAAACCCCGGAGTGGGGTGATCTCGTCGACGCCATTTCGGCTCGTCCCGGTCAGACGGTCGACATGGTGGTGGACCGCCAGGGCACGGTGCTGACGATCACGACGACGCTGGCCATGGTCGACGACGAGGCCGGTGGGAAACGCGGGTACCTCGGAGTGCGCCCCGGGCAGACGATCGAACGGGTCAATCCGGTCACCGGGTTCGTCCAGGCCGGTGGTGAGCTCGGCGAGGCGACAGTGATGAGCGCCCAGGGCATGTGGCAGCTCTTCGCCGGGCTCGGAGATCTGGTGGTCGGGGTGTTCGGCGGCGACAGCACCGACATCGATCAGGTGCGGCCCGCCAGCCCGATCGGCATCGTCAGCATCGCCGCCGACATCGGCGACATCGGAGTCACCCTCCAACTGCTCGCCCTGGTGAACGTGTTCGTCGGCCTGTTCAATTTCCTGCCGATCTACCCGCTCGACGGCGGTCACTTCGCAGTTGCCCTCTACGAGAAGGTCCGGGGCCGCCCCGCCGACGTGCGCAAGCTGGCACCGGTGGCGGCCGCGGTGGTGATCTTCATGGTGTTGCTCGGGGCGCTCGCCATCTATCTCGACATCACCGATCCGCTGCGTTTGAGGTGAGCCCGTGATCGAGCGCCGCGCCACCCGCAGGATCATGGTCGGCTCTGTGCCGGTGGGCGGTGGTGCTCCGGTGACGGTCCAGTCGATGACGACCACCAAGACGGCGGACGTCGAGGGAACGCTGGCCCAGATCTACGCGCTGCGGGGGGCCGGTGCCGACATCGTTCGCGTCACGTGCAACGACGTCGAAGCGGCAGAAGGGCTGGCCGAGATCGTTCCCCGGGCCCCGGTGCCGATCATCGCCGACATCCACTTCCAGTACCGGCTCGCACTGGCCGCACTCGAGGCAGGGGTTGCCGGGCTCCGGCTCAATCCCGGCAACATTCGAAACCCGGATCACATCAAGGCGGTCGCCCGAGCCGCCGGCGAACGCGTGGTACCGATCCGGGTCGGTGTCAACGGAGGATCGCTCGACAAGGACCTTCTGGCGAAGTACGGCTCCGCCGTGCCCGAGGCGCTGGTCGAATCCGCCCTCACCGAGATCCGGCTCCTCGAGGAGGCCGGTTTCTTCGACATCAAGATCTCGGTGAAACACAGCCACGTTCCCTCGATGGTGGAGTCGTACCGCTTGCTGGCCGACGAGATCGATTACCCGCTACATCTCGGCGTGACCGAGGCGGGCCCCCCGCCGTCCGGGTTGATCAAGTCGGTAGCCGGGATCGCCACCCTGCTGCTCGAAGGCATCGGTGACACCATCCGGTTCTCGCTGACTGCGGATCCGGTCGAAGAGGCCGAAGCAGGCCGCAAACTGCTCGAGCAGCTCGGACTCCGGGAACGGTCCGGACTCGATCTGATCGCCTGCCCGTCGTGCGGTCGCGCCGAAGTCGACGTACTCGAAGTGACCCGGAGCGCCCAGGAGGCGCTCGAGGCGGAGGACATCCCCATTCAGGTCGCGGTCATGGGGTGTGTGGTGAACGGTCCCGGCGAGGCGCGTGAGGCCGACATCGGGATCGCCGCCGGACGCAGCAAGGGCCACCTGTTTATCAAGGGCCAGGTGGTGAGGGTCGTTCCTGAGGACGAAATGGTTGGTGCTCTGGTCGACGAAGCCCGCAAGCTGCACGATGAAGGGATCGAGGCTCGCCTTGCCGCGGCCGACGGAGCCGCGGCCCAGATCGCCGAGGAGGAAGCTGCGGCGCTGCTCAGTGCGCAGGGTGATGCCAATCGTGCAGCGGAGCGCCGGTCGGCCGTCGCCGAGGTGGCCGCCGGCCACCCGGAGGAATCCCCGAGCTGATCGCGCCGGCCAAAAGCGGCCCGCGACCTGCGTTATCCTCCGCCGATCGTCCCACCGGAGGAATCTGTCGTGCGCTGGTCCCAGGCATTCATCCCCACCCTGCGGGACGACCCGGGCGACGCCGAGGCCGCCAGCCACCGCCTGCTGGTTCGCGGTGGCTTCATCCGCCAGCTCATGGCCGGCTCGTACACGCTGCTGCCTCTCGGGAAGCGGGTCGCCGCCAAGGTCGAGGCGATCATTCGCGAAGAAATGAATGCCATCGGTGGCCAGGAGTTCCTGGCGCCCGTCGTCCACCCCGGGGAGTTGTGGAAGCGCACCGGTCGTTTCTACGGCATCGACGAGCAGGTGAAGCTCAAGGACCGGCGCCAGGTCGACCTCGTCCTGGCCCTCACCCATGAAGAGGTCTTCGCCCTGCTCGCCGGCGAGCTCAACTCGTACAAGCAGCTGCCGCAGCTCTGGTATCACATTCAGACCAAATACCGGGATGAACCTCGGCCCAAGGCCGGGCTGCTGCGGGTGCGCGAGTTCACCATGAAGGACTCCTACTCACTCGACATCGATCAGGATGGTCTCGACCGGCAGTTCGATGCCCACCACGGTGCGTATCTGCGGATCTTCGAGCGTCTCGGGCTGAGTTCGATCCCGGTTGAAGCCTCGTCCGGAGTCATGGGAGGGACCGAGTCGGTCGAATTCATGGTCGAGTCCCCGGCCGGGGAGGACGACATCGCCGTCTGCACCGGGTGTGGCTACGCGGCCAACCTGGAGAAGGCCACATCGATCCTGCCCGCTGCGGACGACGAGCCGTGGGAGGACCCACCTGAGCGGGTGCCCACCCCCGGGATCCGCACCATCGCGGAACTGGCGGAGGCGTTCGACTTCGCTGCTGCCGACCGCCAGATCAAATCGCTGGTGTACGTGGTCGACGGCGACCCGGTCCTGGTGCTGCTGCGCGGCGACCACCAGGTGCAGGAGCAGAAGCTCATGGATGGGGTCGGGACGGCGGACGTGAGGCCGGCACATCCCGAGGAGATCCAGGAACTGATGGGCGCCGGCGCCGGAAGCCTGGGTGCGGTCGGCTTTGATGCCGTCCCGGTGATCGCCGACCCGGCACTCGAGGGCCGCATCAACATGACGACCGGCGCCAACGAGGACGATTGGCATCTTCGCGGCGTCGATGTGTCACGGGACATCGCCGTCGGGCGCTGGATGGAAGTTCGCACGGTTGCAGCGGGTGAGGCATGCCCCGATTGCGGGGAACCTCTCGATATCAAGCGGGTGATCGAGATCGGTCACATCTTCAAGCTGGGCACGAAGTACACCGACGCACTCGGGGTCAGCGTGCTCGACGCCAACGGTGATGAGCAGACCGTGATCATGGGGTCGTACGGGATCGGCGTTGGGCGCAACGTTGCCGCCGTGATCGAAGCCAGCCATGACGACAAGGGGATCGTGTGGCCGGCGTCGGTTGCGCCGTACGAAGCGGTGGTCACCGTCGTCAAGCCGGACGACGACCTCACGATGGAGGTCGGCGAGCGCATCTACGGCGAACTGGCCGCCCGAGGTGTCGACGTGCTGATCGACGACCGGGCCGAGCGTCCCGGGGTCAAGTTCACCGATGCCGAGTTGATCGGCATTCCGTATCGCATCACCGTCGGTCCGCGCGGCCTCGCCGCCGGCGAAATCGAGGTCCAGCGGCGCCGCGACGGGATCACCGAGACCCTGGCTCCAGAGGCGGTCGCCGCCCACGTTGCCGAGGCGCTCGCAGGGGAGCGCTAGCGAGTCCGGGGGTCCCTGGCTTCGGCGCAGACCGTTCGCTACGATGAGATTCCCCGGGCTTGCCCGGGGCGTCGTCGCGGCATCCTGCTTGGTAGGATCCCGGCGAGAATCGAGTGGACGCAACGAGTGGGCGCCCAGTGCCCACTTTCTTTATGAGGAGCGCGAGGAATGAGCCAGACGACCGACCGCCTGTGGGGCCTGCTCGAGCCCTACGCGCGCGCCGAGGGCATCGAACTCGATGACCTCGAGGTGCACGGCGGCGGCCGCAGCAGGATCGTCCGGGTGACCGTCGACGCCGAGGGCGGTGTCGATGTCGATCGGATCGCCGACCTGTCGCGCGGGATGTCTCGCATCCTCGACGAGGCGGATCCGTTCGACGGGTCCTACACCCTCGAGGTCGGATCACCCGGCCTGGAGCGCTCGTTGCGTCGTCCGGCCCACTACCGCAAGTCGGTCGGGCGAGAAGTCAAGATCACCACGACCGATGTGGTCGACGGCGAGACCCGGCATCACGGTGTTGTCGGGGCTGCCGATGAGCACGCGGTGACCATCAGGGTTGGTGAGGCAGACCGGACGATTCCGTACGGCGTCGTCGGCAAGGCCCGGACCGTGTTCCGGTGGGAGCAGGGTGCCAAGCCGGGCCGCAAGTGAGGTAACGATGGATTTCATGGATGAGTTGCTCGCGTTGGAGCGGGAGAAGGGTGTCCCTGCCGACACGATCCTGGACGCGCTCGCCAATGCGCTTGTCTCTGCCTACAAACGGAGTCCGGGGGCGGCCGAGGAGGCCCGGGTCACAATCGATCCCGACACCGGTGAGATCACGGTGTACGGCCAGGAACTCGACGAGGACGGCAACGTCACCCGGGAATGGGAGGACACTCCCGACGACTTCGGGCGGATTGCTGCGCAGACCGCGAAGCAGGTGATCGTGCAGCGTCTCCGCGACGCCAAGCGAGCCCAGGTCTTCGAGGTCTATGAGGATCGCCAGGGCGATCTGGTCACCGGCATCGTGCAGCAGGCCGACCACCGCTACCTCATTCTCGATCTCGGCAACGCCGAAGCGGTGATGCCGTCGTCGGAGCGAATCCCCTACGAGCGGCTCGACCGCGGGGCCAGAGTCAAGGCGTACATCCTTGAGGTGCGCGGCGAGACCAAGGGACCGCAGATCGTGGTCAGCCGGAGCCATCCCGAGTTCATCCGGCGGCTCTTCGAACTCGAGGTTCCGGAGCTCGTCGAGGGTGTCATCGAGATCAAGGCGATCGCCCGGGATGCCGGCCATCGCACGAAGATCGCGGTTGCCTCCAACGATGCCAATGTTGATCCCGTCGGTGCCTGCGTCGGCTCCCGTGGCTCGCGGGTGCGGCAGGTTGTCAACGAACTGCGCGGCGAGAAGGTCGACATCGTCGAGTGGCGGGACGACCTGCGGCAGTTCATCGCTGAGGCCCTGTCCCCGGCGAAGGTTCGGCAGGTCATCCTCGATGACGAGGCACTCGAGGCGGTTGTTGTGGTGCCCGATCACCAGCTGTCGCTGGCCATCGGCAAGGAGGGCCAGAACGCCCGCCTGGCAGCACGTCTCACCGGATACCGCATCGACATCCGTTCCGAAACCGAGCAGGCGGGCGGAGAGCGCCCGGCGCCCGGGGAAGAAGGCGAACCACCGGCCGAGGATGCGGCGGAGGTCGCGGCGGAGGTCGCTGCTGAGGAGCCCGGCGCGGAAGTTGCCGAGGAGCCGGCAGAGGCGCCATCTGACGAGGCGGCCCCCGAGGAGTCAGGTCCGAGCCCTGCGGAACTGGTTGGCGCCATCGATGAGGTGTCATCCGGAACGGAGACGACCTCCGGCGGCGTCGCCGATGCAACGGTTTCCGGGACTGCCGACGACGTCGACACGGACGAAGACACCGAAGCCGGCGAGGCGGATGATCCCGCCACCAACGAAGACGACGACGAAGCGGCACCGTCGGACGCCTGACGCGTCCGTGGCACAATGCCGACGAGGAGCTGAGCGACAACGATGCGTGTGTACGAACTGGCACGAGAACTGGACCTCGAGTCCAAGGAGGTGCTGGAGCGCGCCCGCGATCTCGGCATCGAGGTAAAGACGGCGTCGTCGGGTATCGACGACGACGCCGCGGCCCGGGTCAGGGAGTCGTTTGCAGCTCCGCAGGCCGCAGCGCAGCCGGAACCTGAGCTCGAGCCGGAACCTGAGCCCGAGCCGGAACCTGAGCCCGAGCCGGAACCT
Source organism: uncultured Acidimicrobiia bacterium (assembly GCA_964511945.1). Lineage (GTDB taxonomy): Bacteria > Actinomycetota > Acidimicrobiia > Spongiisociales > UBA11373 > CAZEHO01. The sequence continues at coordinate 62,532 of CAZEHO010000001.1, forward strand.
GAGCCCGAGCCGGAACC
>CAZEHO010000001.1:62648-348876 GCA_964511945.1 uncultured Acidimicrobiia bacterium
CTGAGCCCGAGCCGGAACCTGAGCCCGAGCCGGAACCTGAGCCCGAGCCGGAACCCGCCGACGACATCGCCGTCATCTCCGTTCCCGAGGGAACCACGGTGGCCGACTTTGCAGCCGCCGCCGGGATCGACGTCGGAGACGCGGTGAGGACGCTCATCACCATGGGCACCGTGGCCGGTGCCAATCAGGCGCTCGGGGCCGACGCCCTCGAAGCGCTCGGTGAGCAGTTGAATCTGCTCGTCGAGGTCACCGACGTCCCTGTGGCGGTGCCCGAGCCGGTGGCCGCCCCCGTGGTGGTCTACGACGACGCGCCGGCCGATCTCGAGCTCCGGCCTCCCGTGGTCACGGTGATGGGGCATGTCGACCACGGCAAGACCAAGCTGCTCGACACCATCCGGGCGACCAACGTTGTCGCCGGTGAGGCGGGCGGTATCACTCAGCACATTGGTGCATATCAGGTCGACCGGGGCGATCGGGCGATCACCTTCATCGACACCCCGGGTCACGAGGCCTTCACCGCTCTCCGAGCCCGCGGTGCCAACGTCACCGACATCGTGATCCTGGTGGTGGCGGCGGACGACGGGATCATGCCGCAGACCATCGAGGCCATCAGCCACGCCCAGGCCGCTTCGGTCCCGATCATCGTCGCGATCAACAAGATCGATCTCGATGCCGCCGATCCCTATGCAGTGCGCGCCCAGCTCACCGAACATGGCATCGTCGTCGAAGAACTCGGTGGCGAGACTGTGAGCGCCGAGGTCTCTGCACTCAACGGTGACGGCGTCGATCAGCTTCTCGAGTACATCGACCTGATCGCCGAACTGGAGGAGTTCAGCGCCAACCCGACGGCCGAGGCCTCGGGCACCGTGGTCGAAGCTCAGCTCGACAAGGGCCGGGGCCCGGTCGCCACCGTGGTGGTGCAGCGGGGAACTTTGCGCGGCGGTGACGCCCTCGTGGCGGGTCCGGTGTCGGGCCGGGTCCGAGCGATGTTCGATCATGCCGGCCAGCAGGTGAAGGAGGCCGGGCCGTCGACTCCAGTCCTGATCATGGGCTGGGACGAGGTCCCCCAGGCCGGCGATCGCTTTGAAGTAGCCCCCGACGATCGAACCGCCCGCAGCATGGCTGCCGAGCGGGCCGACGAGATCCGCAGCCAGGAACTCCGGGTTCCGACCGCTGCAGAGCGCTTGCAGGGGATCCTCGACGACCTGCGTTCGGCAGATCAGACCGAACTCCGGATCGTGGTTCGCGCCGACGCCCAAGGGTCGCTCGAAGCCATCCGCGATGCGGTGGCCAAGATCTCTCGCGAGGACGCTTCGGTGTCGATTGTCCAGGGGGTCGTCGGCGGCATTACCGAGAACGACGTGCTGCTCGCAGATACCACGGATGCCGTGATCTTCGGATTCAACGTGCGTCCCGACGGCAAGGCACGCCGCGCCGCCGAGGGCGCCGGTGTCGACATCCGGACCTACCGCATCATCTACGAACTCCTCGACGACCTCGAGGCGATGATGGTCGGCCAGTTGGCACCCGAAGAGGTCGAGCAGGTGCTCGGCGTTGCCGAGGTCCGGGCGCTGTTCCGTGCTCCCCGGTTCGGCACCATTGCCGGGTCGTACGTCACCGAGGGCGAGATCGCCCGCGGTGCCCGCGCCCGGCTCATCCGCGACGGTGTGGTCATCCACGATGGTGTCATCGGGTCGCTGCGCCGCTTCAAGGACGATGTACGGACCGTGGCGGCCGGCTTCGAGTGCGGCATCGGGCTCGAGAACTACCGGGACATCAAGGAAGGCGACACCCTCGAGGCCTACGTGGTGCAAGAGGTCGCCCGTACTTGATGGTGCGGCGCCTCAGGGCCCTTGCCGGATTCAGATGCGGCTCAGGACGCCTCCGGCATCGTCGGTCGGAACGTGGCCTCAGCCCTTGACGCATTTCATCCAATGCGCCTGCGGGACTGCGTTCTTGCCGGCCGACGCCCTGAGGGCCGGCGAACCTCACCAGGACCATGAGACACCGCACCGGCGTCCTCGCGGCGGCGACGTACGCTGGGCTCATGCACGCAGCCGCGGTTCGTCTCGAGATCCGGATTCCCGGGGTTCGTTCCCTGAAGGGGAAGCGGCGCGTTCTGAAGGCACTGACCGCCGTGTTGAGCAACACCTTCCCGGTTGCGGTGAGTGAGGTCGGTTACCAGGACCAGTGGCAGCGTTCGACGGTCGGTGTCGCCCTGGTGGCACCGCAGGCCGGCCAGCTCGATCGGTTGATCCATGGAGTTCAGCGACTGCTGCTGGACCATCCGGAGATCGAACTGCTCGAGATGGGGGTTGCCCACTTGGAGGAATCGTGAGCCAGAGCCCATTCCTGCGCCGGGTCAATGTTCGGGTGCGTGAGGTGATCGCCGACGAAGTCGAGCGGCTCAAGGACCCGGGTCTCGGATTCGTCACGATCACCGGGGTCGACACCGCCCCCGATCTCCGGAGTGCCCGGGTCTACTATTCCGTGCTCGGCGACGATGATGAGCATGAGGCAACACAGGCGGCGCTGGAACGGGCCGCCGGCCGGCTGCGGCGGGAGATCGGCAGCCGGGTGCGGCTCAAGTACCTGCCGGAGCTGCGGTTCGAACCGGACGGCGCCATCGAGCACGGCTTGCGGATCGAACAGATCCTGAGGGATATCCGAGAGGAGCATCGTGACGACACCGGGGATTCCGAGGGCGGCTGAAGTCATCGCCTCGGCGTCGAATCTCGTCATCGTCGGACACATCAACCCCGACGGCGATGCCCTGGGCTCGGCAATCGGGCTCGCGCTGGCCGCCCGCGCCAGCGGGCGCAACGCTGTGGTGTCGTTCGGCGGCCGAGTCGCCGTCGATGGAACGTACGGATTCCTTGACCTCGAACCGATGGTTCCCGCCGCCGAAGTTCCCGAGGACCCGGAGGTGCTGGTCATCGTCGATGTGGCGGCCCGGGATCGGCTCGGCGAACTCGCCCCGCTCATCGACCGGGCAGGAACGGTTGTGGTCGTCGACCATCACGTGACCAACGACGGATTCGGTGACGTGGAGGTCATCGACCCTGCAGCCGGGGCGACCGCACAACTCGTGTACCACCTCATCCGGGAGCTCGGCTGGCCGATCGGTGTGCCCTGCGGCACCGCGTTGCTTGCCGGCATCGTGACCGATACGGGGCGGTTCCAGTACTCATCGACCGATCCCGACATCCTGCGAGTCGCGGCCGATCTGGTTGAGCTCGGTGTCGAGCCGGATCTGATCGGGCGCCACGTCTACGAATCGACTCCCTACGGGTACCTTCAGGTCTCCTCGGCGGTGCTCGGACGGTCACACCTCGAACCCGAACTCGGGCTGGTGTGGACGGCGGCCTACGACGCCGATCTCGATGCGGCCGCTGTCGGCTGGGAGGACTGCGACCAGTTGATCGACGATCTCCGAATCGCCCGGGAAGCCGACGTCGCCGTGCTCCTCAAGGAGATCGACGGGGGCTTCAAGGTCAGCCTTCGCTCCCGGGGCCGGGTCGATGTGGGATCGATCGCGGTGGCCCTCGGCGGTGGCGGCCACCACAACGCTGCCGGGTTCACTTCGGAAGTCGGTGAGGACGCCACCATGGAGGAGATCCGGAGCCGGCTGTCATGATCGGCTTTGTTCCGGTCGACAAGCCCGGCGGCATGACCTCCCACGACGTGGTGGCGGCCGGACGCCGTCTCCTCGGGACCCGAAAGATCGGTCATGCCGGAACCCTCGACCCGATGGCAACCGGGCTCCTGGTGCTCGGGGTGGGACGGGCGACCCGGCTGATCAGATACGTCCAGGGTGCGCCGAAGACGTACCTGGCGACGATGGTGATGGGCGTGGCCACCGAGAGCCTCGATGCCGATGGGGCGGTGCTGTCGCGCGAGCCGATCAATGTCACCGAGGCCGAAGTTCGTGACGCCGCCTCCCGATTCATCGGCACAATCATGCAGGTGCCGCCGATGGTGTCGGCCCGCAAGATCGGCGGGAGGCGCCTCTACGAATTGGCACGTGAGGGCACCACAGTGGAGCGGGAAGCCCGCCCGGTGGAGATCCACGGCATCGACATCCTCGATTTCTCGCCGTGCGACTACCCGGAGGTCACCTTCCGGGTGCGGTGCAGCACCGGGACCTATGTGCGGACCCTGGGCGATGACATCGCACAGGCACTGGGTGGACGGGCGCATCTCACCGCCCTGCGCCGGGAGCGGATCGGCAGCCTCGACGTTGCCGATGCCTTCACCCTCGAGCGGCTGGAGGACATGACCGAGCGTGGTTCGATCGACACCGCAATCCTGCAGCCGGCCGAGGCGCTGGCCGATCTTCCGAGTGTCGCCGTCGACCCGGAAACGGCCCGCCGCGTTGGGCATGGGACAGTCCTGCCAGCGGAAGCCTTCGGCGGTCGCGGTGGGGAGGTCGCCGTGGTCGACGGCGACGGGACGCTACTCGCGGTCTACCGGGTCGATGACCTGCGAGCCCGGCCCGAGGTGGTGCTGTCGTGAGGGTGCTGCGCGGTGATCCGGCGACCTGGGAGACACCGCCTGCTGCCCGGGCGCTGACGGTCGGGGTGTATGACGGCGTCCACGCCGGTCACCGGCACGTGCTGAAGTTGCTGCGGTCCATGGCTGCCGACCGGGAGCTTCCCGAGGCCGGCATCGTTACGTTCGATCCCCATCCTCTCAGTGTTGTGGCCCCTGAATTCGCCCCGCCCCTGCTCACGACGGTTGAGCAGCGGCTCGAACTGTTCGCCGATCTCGGGCTCGACCTCGCCGCCGTCGTCACCTTCGACGAGACGCTGCGCGGGCTCTCACCGGCGGCGTTCGCCGGGCGGGTGCTCGGCGATGCACTGGGGGCCCGACTCGTCGTTGTGGGGGAGGACTTCCGGTTCGGCCGGGATCGAACCGGAAACGTCGCTTCACTAGCCGAACTTGGTGACGCCCACGGATTCGAAGGGATTGCGATCCCGCTGGTCGGGGCCGACCGGCCGGTGTCGTCAACGTCGATCAGGGCGCTCGTTGCCGCAGGTGACGTCGCCGGAGCCGCCCACGCACTGCAGCGTCATCACGAAATCCGGGGGCTCGTCGTCCACGGCGACGGCCGCGGTACGGGCATCGGGTTCGCGACGGCGAACCTCGAGTTGCCTGAAGGCCTGGCGATCCCGGGTAGCGGGGTCTACGCAGTCCGCGCCGCGATCGCCGGCGAGGAGTTCGGGCCGGCGGTGGCCAACATCGGGAACCGGCCGACCTTCGGCGGAGATCGCGAGTCGGTGGAAGTTCACCTGCTCGATCGGGGCGGCGACCTCTACGGCCGCGAGATGCGAATGCGCTTCGTGGATCGGATCCGCGACGAACAGCGGTTCGATGGTGTCGATGCGCTGGTCCGTCAGATCGAGCGCGATGTGGAGCAGGCCCGCCGGATGCTCACCGCTGATCTCTAGCCGCCGATCCTCCACGGCACTCTTGTAATCGGGCGGCGCTTGGCGCACGGTGAGGCTGCCTGCCCCGTGCTTCCCGGAAGGGATCTTCGTGATCGGTCTCGCTGTACTCCTCATCGCCGCCCCCATCGCCGGGGGCACCCACCTCGCACCGGACCCCGACCCTCCCTCGCCGATCGAGGGGGCCAGCGTTGCGTCGGCTCGCGGGTTTCCGGAGCTTCCTGCGAGTTCACCGGCGGCGCCGATGGTCGTCGGCGGCGGGGGTGCCGTTCTCGCAGCCGGTGCCGCGCTTTCGACACGCCGGCGCATGTCGGCCTCGTCGGGATCGCCGTCGGCCGCCCTGGGGCTCGAACCTCCATCGGATGCCCTGGTCGTCTTCGTGCCCGGCCACGGCAACGGTCCGGAGGTCTTCGATGGACTGATCGACAACATGGGGCTCGGCGACGATCAGGTCCGATACTTCGACTACCGGCTGGCGACGGAGGACACCGACATCGGGGATGCCTCCGAGCGGGCACCGATCGACGACACGGCCGACGCCCTGAACGGGTATCTCGCCGGGCTCGCCGAATCGGGCCGTCCGATCTACCTGGTCGGGTTCAGCAAGGGTGGCGCCGCCGCGGCGGAACTCATCTCCCGCTGGGACGACGGGGGATACGGTGCCCGCTCGTCGGTGCGGGGTGCGATGCTGCTGGATCCGCCGCTGGCAGACGGGACTCATGGGTGGCTGCAGAGCCTGGGGAGGTTCGTCGACCTCGTTCCCGACGACGGCGGCTACAACCCGGTGGACTGCGCTTTCCTCAATCTCTTCTGCGACGATCACCGCGAGCATCTGGGACGTGATGCCGGAGTGGACACGGTCGTGATCCGGAACCCGGCCTCGCCGCTCACCAGCTTCAACGACGTGCCCGACGGCCTCCGGGTGTACGACGCGGCCGACGGGGGCCCGTCAGTGTGGTCGTTGTGGTCCCGGCCGTGGGAGATTCCGGGCCGGCTCACCGACGCCCATATGAGCGTGCTCGACAACCCGGGTGTCGCCGATTGCATCGTGGCCGAGATGAACACCCCGGGCACGTGTGCGCTGCCGCCGGCCTCACCGAGCGCTGTGGTCGAGGCCGCCTCGCACGGTCTCGGACCACTCGCCAAGTTCCGTCCCCCCTGGCCGTTCTAGGAACATCTCAGACGAATTGGAGGCCGACGCTGCCACGTCGGCCTCCAACCCTGCGGGCGGCGGAGGTATGGGCGTTAATGCTCGACGACGATCGGGTCCTGGGTATTGATCCAGCGCTGATTGCCGTCGGGATCCTTGAGGCGGAGGTACACGTAGTAGCTGCCTTCGGGAACACCGCTGGTGTCGAAGGTGCAGATGTTGCGGTCTTCGGGAATCCGCGGGCAGTCGAACCAGGCGCGGTCTCTCGAGTTTTCGGGGGTGGTGCCGTAGAAGTACTGGCGCTTGTACCTGCCGACCCAGTTGCCCGCCCTGTCGAAGATGAGCCGTACTGAGTCGTCGGCGGTGAGCGTTTCCGGCGTCAGAGTCATCGTGGCCGCGATGTGCTGGATCTGCACCGGTTGGTCGGTGATGACCCACTGCTGCTGGCCGGTCGTGATGTCCTTCAGCCGTATGTACACGTAGTACGAACCGTCGGGCACGTATCCGGTGTCCCAGTAGAAGGTGAGCGGATCGGCCAGGGTGGGCCGGACCTTGAAATAGGTCGGGTACTTGGGCCGGTACGGCGTGGTTCCGTAGAAGAAGTGGGCTCGCACGTTCGTGAGGTCGATCCCGGCCGGATCGAAGGTGAGGAACACCTCCCAGTCGGCCGGATCCGGGCTCGCCGTCAGCGACGGCTGCTGGATCACGTGCCGGACCTCGATCGGGATCTGGTTCTCGACCCAGGTCTGCTCGCCTGTGATCGGGTCCTTGAGCCGCAGGTACACGTAGTACGTGCCTTCCGGCACCCGGGAGACATCCACCCGGCACGTCTGCGGAGTCTCGGCGAGCGGTGAGCAGGCGACCCACTCCTTGTCGTCTTTCTTCTTCGGGGTCGAGCCCATGAAGTAGAGCATGGACTGCCCGCTCACGTCGTGTCCTCCCGGATCGAACGTGAGGTCGAGCCACAGATCCACCTCGGTGCTGGCTGGTATCACCGACATCGGCAGGGGCGCCCGGCGGACCTCGACCGGGACGTCGCTGGTGACCCAGAAGACGTTCCCCGCCGGATCGGACAGTTTCATGTGGAGGTAGTAGTCGTCCTCGGGGAGGGCGGCGGTGGCGAACTCACAGGTGCCGGGGGTGGCAAGGGGCGTGCACACAAATGCGGTGGCCCCGTTGGTGTGGTCCTGATCGGTGTCGTGGAAGAACTCCGTGGTGACCGGGTCGTTCTCCGGATCGGACGTCTCGTAGACGACAGTCAGGGCTTTGTCGACCCGGTGGTTCCCGGTGAGTTTGACCCAGTCGATGAGGAACGGGACCCTGGTGTTGGATTCGTTGGGGTCGATGCGAAGCCAGTAGACGGGGCCGGCGGCTCCCCAGGCGCCACCGAGGTTGGTTGCCTCAGGTTCCAGGACATCACCACGAAGATCGATGGTGATCTCCTGCCAGCCGTCGTAGTCCCGGGTGTCCTCCGTGGTGCTGGAGAACTTGTCGCTGAACTTCTCGCCCGTCCACCAGTGGGCCCGCACGACACTGCCGAACCCCGGGGTCGGCTCGGTCGTGTCCTGGAGCCACATCCGGTAGGTCAGGTAGTAGAACCGCGTCGGATCGATCGGGATGTCCCGGTTGACGTCGAGCCGGACTCCCGGATCGGAGGTGGTGTTGGCGCCGTGCATGTTCCCGCCGGCGAACCACACCTCGTTGACGTTGTTGGTGAGTTCGACGTCGTCCGCTCCGCTCATGTCCCAGGGGTTGCCGCCGCGGCCGACATCGGTGTATGAAGGACCGGACGTGAAGCTCGGCGTCAGGAACTCACCGCGAGGTGGTCCGTTAACGGTGAGCATTCCGCCGGGGAACACCGTTCCGTCCTGTTCCAACGCCAGGTAATAGGTCCCCGGGGGCAGGTTCGGTGTCCTCCACACCCTCTTGCCGCCGGTCATGCCCAGTCTGACTGGGGTGGCCCGATCGAGAGTATCTGAGGTGTCCATCAGCAGATCGACGGGTTCACCATTGTCGTTCCACCACACCCCGACCTCCGCTCCGGTCCTGCCGGGGGAGAGAGTCATGTAGTCGACTTCAACGGTGACGTCAGCGTGTGTCGCCGGTCGGAAGCGGAGGCCGGTGAACCCCCCGGCACCCCACGACAGCTTGCCCTGGGCGGCCGTGTTCTGACCGCCGAGCAGATCGAAGGTGTAGAAGCCGCAGCCCTCGTAGACCCTGATGCCGTGGGTCACCCCCCACTCGAGGGCGGACAGCTGCGAATCGCGATGCCAAGAGATCGTGGTCCAGGTGTATGGGTCCGGCTCATACCCCGAGAGGACCGACCGGTTGTTGAACGTGACACACATCCGAACATTGACGTAGCGGTACGTCGGATCGAACGGGATGCCGGCGAACTCCTCGGGGACCGGGATCGTGCCCGGTTCGGTGAAGTTGTTGACCCGGATCGCGGCATTGGTATTGGAAGCCCCTGCCGACAGCGGCTGGGTGGTGCCGCTGAACCAGCCGCCGGCGATCTGCGGGTTCGTCCACAGAGATTGCGAGGTCTCCCAGCCGAGGTGGTCCTCGGACGAAAAGTCCCAGAAGTGCCCGCGGAAGCGGCTGGAGAAATCGTCTGCCGGGAGGATCGTGCCGGGAGTCACGGCGGTGACCTGAGGGTCCGGATCCACGGCTGCGGCGGTCGGGGCAAGGACCCCGACGGTCATGACGGCGGCGAGAAGAAGCAGCAGCGTTCGGCGCATGCGACTACTTTCGGCAGCCAGATAGGGACAACTTGAGCAATCTCGCCACGCTCGGTGGTTTGGGCGAGTGCGGCCGGCTCCCGATCCGCTGCGTACGGTTCGAGATCACGCACACCCTCCCGGTGGCTCGGGGCGGCACGATAGCCGATCGGCCACCACCACGGCGGTAGCCTCGGACCAATGGATCGGCAGCGGTTTCGATCGGGTTCGCCCTACGAGGAGGCCTACGGGTTCTCCCGCGCAATCCGGGTCGGGGACCGGGTGCTCGTGGCCGGCACTGCTCCGATCCCCGAGCAGGGGGAGGAGCTGCCCTCGACCGCCTACGGACAGATGCTGCTGTGTGGCGAGATCGCCCTCGCCGCCCTCCACCAAGCCGGCGCCGGTCCCGCCGATGTGGTGCGGACCCGGATGTTCATCGTCGATCCCGCTGACGCCGATGAGGTCGGCCGCGCCCACGGCGAGGTCTTCGGAGCGGCGTCCCCGGTGGCGACGATGGTGGTCGTGGCGGGGCTGCTCGACCCGCAATGGCTGGTCGAGATCGAGATCGAGGCACTGCTCCGGCAGTGATCACGAACCGCAGGTTGGGGCCGGGCGGCGGGGTGCTACACTGCCGGTCGCCGGACAACCGCTCCGGCGCGTTCCCATGAAGAGCACTCAGACGATCATCGACGAATTCGGCACGCACGCCACCGACACCGGCTCGCCCGAGGTCCAGGTTGCGCTGCTCTCCGAACGGATCAACCACCTCACCGAGCACCTGAAGGTTCATAAGAAGGACCATCACAGCCGGCGGGGGCTGCTGATGTTGGTCGGCAAACGTCGTCGCCTGCTCGACTACCTGCGAGATCAGGATGTTGAGCGGTACCGGACCGTCATCGCACGGCTCGGGCTGCGGCGCTGAGTGAGGGCGGCCGAAGGGCCGCCCCTCGTTCGTTTCTGGGTCCGCCTGCAGCGGTTCCCGGCCAGAAGCCACGGGGGAAGTGCCAGTTGCTAGTTGCCACCTCTCGATCCTCTCGAGGTGTGACCACTGGTAATTGGCTCGCTCTCCCCCAAACACAAGGAGAGAGCAGAGCGTGCATCAGCACATCGTGCGCGGCGCCGTTGGTGGCGTCGAGATCGAATTCCGGGCCGGGGCACTGGCCCTTCAGGCGGACGGCGCCGTTGTCGCCGCCGTCGGTGACACCGAAGTCCTGACCGCGGCCACCGCGAGCCGGGGTCTGCGCGAAGGCGCCGACTTCTTCCCACTGACCGTCGACGTCGAGGAGCGGATGTATGCCGCCGGGAAGATCCCGGGGTCATTCTTCCGTCGCGAGGGCCGCGCCACCGAGCGCGCCATCTTGACCTGCCGGCTCATCGACCGGCCGCTGCGTCCCAGCTTTCGGGAGGGATTCCGCTGCGAGACGCACATCGTCGCCACCGTCCTTTCGGTCGACGACGTGAACCCTTATGACATCGTCGCCCTCAACGGGGCATCCGCCGCCCTGACCATCAGCCCGATCCCGTTCGAGGGTCCGATCGGAGCGGTCGCGATGGCCTACAGCGACGGCGAGTGGATCGTCATGCCGAGCTTCGAGCAGATCGAAGGTTCGGTGTTCCACATGGTGGTCGCCGGCAAGCGCAACGAAGAGGGCCAGGTCGACATCGCCATGGTCGAGGCCGGTGCGACCGAGAACGCCATGCGGCTCATCGCCGACGGGCAGCCGCCGACCAACGAGGACGCTGTTGCCCGCGGGCTCGATGAGGCCAAGGCGCACATCGCGACGATCCTCGACCTTCAACTCGAACTGAAGGAACTCATCGGGGAGATCCCCGAGGTCGAGTTCCCGCTGGTCAGCGACTACAGCGATGAGATCCTGGAGCGGGTCGAAGCCGCAGCAGCTTCGAAGCTGGGCGACGTCGTTCAGATTGCCGGGAAGCAGGAGCGCAACGAGGCCGAGGCCGCAGCGCTCGAGGCCACCCTGGCCGAGCTCGGCATCGATGACGAGCACGAGGACTTCGGAGCCGCCAAGAAGGCGTTCCGTTCGGTCCTCAAGAAGATCATGCGCAAGCGCGTCATCGACGAGGGTGTCCGGCTCGACGGGCGGGGCGTCACCGATGTCCGGCCGATCACCGTTGAGATCGGCACCGTCGCCCGGGCCCACGGCTCGGGGCTCTTCCAGCGTGGCGAGACCCAGGTGCTCAACGTCAGCACGCTGGGCATGCTGCGCATGGAGCAGATGCTCGACACCATCTCGCTCGAAGAGTCGAAGCGCTACATGCACCACTACAACTTCCCGCCGTTCTCCACCGGTGAGACCGGATTCATGCGGGGCCCGAAGCGCCGCGAGATCGGCCACGGCGCCCTCGCTGAGAAGGCACTGCTCCCTGTCATCCCCACCGCAGACGAGTTCCCCTACGCATTCCGGCTCGTTTCCGAGGTGCTCAGCTCGAACGGGTCCAGCTCGATGGCGTCGGTCTGCGGATCGACTCTTTCGCTGATGGACGCCGGGGTGCCGATCGTGGCGCCGGTCGCCGGTGTGGCGATGGGGCTCATTGCCTCCGACGATGAGTTCGTCACCCTCACCGACATCCTCGGTGTCGAGGACTTCCTTGGTGACATGGACTTCAAGGTCGCCGGCACCGCCGATGTGATCACCGCGCTGCAGCTCGATACCAAGATCGAGAGCCTGCCGGCCGAGGTGCTCACCCAGGCACTCGATCAGGCCCGCGACGCCCGGCTCCACATCCTCGGCGAGATGACCGCGGTGATTCCTGAGCCCCGGACCGATCTCAACCCGAATGCTCCCCGGATCGAAGCGATTTCGATTCCCAAGGACAAGATCGGCGAGGTCATCGGGCCCAAGGGCAAGATCATTCGCGAGATCGAAGAGGAGACCGGAGCCACTCTCGAGATCGAGGACGACGGCACCGTGCGCGTCGGTGCGACCGACGGGCCCAGCATGGAGGCCGCCCGCGACCGGGTGCTCGCCATCGCCTTCCCGCCCGAGCCCGAGTTGGGCAAGGAGTACGAGGGTGAGGTCGTGAACATCACGTCGTTCGGCGCCTTCATCAACATCCTGCCGGGTCGTGACGGCCTGCTGCACATCTCCAAGATCGGCGGCGGCAAGCGCATCGACAAGGTCGAGGACGTCTACAACCTCGGCGACAAGGTCGAGGTCGTGGTCCGCGACATCGACCGTGGTGGCAAGGTCAGCCTGGACCTGGCCGGCGCACCGGTTCCGGAGCCGGGTGAGGGTGGCGACGAGCGTCCTTCCGGCGGCCGTGACCGCGACCGGGATCGTGATCGGGGCGGTCGGGACCGTGACCGCGATCGGGATCGAGGCCGCGGTGATCGTGGCGGTCGGGACCGTGACCGTGACCGTGATCGCAATCGTGGCGACCGTGATCGCCGGGAACGCCGTCCCCGCTCCGAGCAGCGGGACGAAGGCAAGGCGGGCCGGACCGTCGTCTCCTTCGAAGACGAGTTCAAGAAGGGGTTGTAGGCGCACCGAACGGAGCGGCGGGCGCCCCGTCGCTACTCACCTCTACGAAGCGCCGCCTTTCGGGGCGGCGCTTCTGCGTGAACGACCCGGAGCGAGGACGCAGTAGCTTGCAGCGGATGGAGCAGCCCACCCCCGATGCCGGCACCCTCCGGTTTCAGACCGGACGGGTGGCGACCGTGGCCGGCGGCCACGCGGTACACGACACCTACGTGGCCTTTCTGCCGCCCCTGCTGCCGGTCTTCGTCGAGCAGATGGCGCTGTCGAACACCGGGGCGGGAGTGCTGTCGGCCTTCGTACAGTTGCCGTCGTTGCTGCAGGCGTTTATCGGGCATATCGCCGACCGGCGGACTCTGCGAGGCGCGGTCATTGCAGCGCCGGCGATCGCGGCCGGGCTGATGAGCATGCTCGGCTGGGCGGGCAGCTATGCAGTCATCGCACTGCTGCTGGCGGTTGTCGGATTCAACTCGGCGGTCTTTCACGCCGTCGCTCCGCCGCTGGTGGGCCGGCTGTCGGGGTCCCGGCTCGGCCGGGGCATGGCCTTTTTCATGGTCGGGGGCGAGTTGGGGCGCACCCTGGGCCCGCTGATCGTCGCCAGCACCCTGGCCCTGATCAGCCTGCGCGGCATGGCGGTGCTGATGGTGATCGGGTTTGCGGCATCGGCGGTGCTCTACCGGCAGCTCCGGCACGCTGATCTGCGGCCTCCCGGAGCAGGGGAGCGGCCGCCGTGGCGGGTCGGGCTCCGCCTCATGGGCCCGGCGATGGTGGTGCTCGGCGGACTGGTGTTCTCCCGGAGCTTCACCATGGTCGCCACCGGGGTGTATCTCCCGATCTACCTGACCAGCGAGGGCGCATCGCTGTGGGTCGCCGGGGCGGCGCTTTCACTGCTGGAGGCGGCCGGTGTAGCCGGTGCGCTGATCGGCGGGTGGGTGAGCGACCGGGTGGGGCGGCGGCCCGTGCTGGTGTTCGGCCACGTCGGGGCACCGCTGCTGTTGGTGTGGTTCCTGGTCGCCGACGGCTGGCTCAGGGTCCCGCTGCTGATCCTGCTCGGCTTTGTGCTGCTGTCGATCCAGCCGGTGAATCTGGCGATGGCCCAGGAGGTGGCCGCTCCGGAGAGCAGAGCGTTTGCCAACGGGGTCTACCTGTCGATCAGCTTCGGCATTCGGATGGTGGCGACGGCGGTGTTCGGGGTGTTTGCCGACGTCTTCGGGCTCACCCCGGCATTCGTCGTCGGCGCCGTGCTGATGCTGTGCGGGTCGCTGCTGGTGCCACTGATTCCGTCGAGATCGGGGAGTTAACACCACTCGTAATCGAACACATGTTCGATTAACCTGAGCCGTCCCGATGGGAGTGCTGGTGGACGGCGTGATCGATGCTGCGGCGATGATGCAGCCCGATGACGCGCCCGTACTGCTGACCGCCGAACCGGGCCGGGTGGTCGGGTTGGTGGGTCCGGCGGGATATGGGCTCACCCGGCTCGGCTTGTCGATGCTGGCCCATCCTTCCGCTGCAGGACAGGTTGCCGTCATCGACGTCCGGGGCTGGATGTCCCCCGAAGCGGCCTGGGAAGTGGGGGTCACCCCGGAACGGCTGGTGGTGGTGCGCTGCAGTGATCGGTCGGTGTGGCCCAAGGTGGTGGCGGCGCTGGTCGAAGGTCTTCCTGCGATCTACGCCGAGGTCCCCGCTGGGGTCGACGATGCCACCCTGCGGCGACTCGGTGCACTGACCCGGTCCCGGCGGGCTGCTCTCCTGCTTCGCCCCCTCCGCGGCGGGCTCCCCTCCGGGCTGGCTCATCTCCACCTCGATGCCCGGGAGGTGGTCTGGGGCGGGGCGGACCGGGGCCATGTGCGGCTGACCCGCCGCCACCTCTCACTGCTGGCCAGAGGGCGGGCCACTCGGGGAATCGAACGGATGGTCGAGGTCGAAGATGACGGAACGCACGCTCTGCGTGTGGTTTCCGGACTGGCAGCTGCGCCGGCCGGACGCGCCGCAGGATAGGCCCTGTCTCGTCATCGATGCTTCGTCGGTGGTGACCGCCACCGATGCCGTCGCGGAGGCCGCCGGGGCTCGCCGCGGGATGCGGCGCCGCGAAGCCGAGGCGCTCTGTCCCACCGCGGTCACGCTGGAATCGGATCCGGTTGCCGAGTCGGTGGCGTTCGAGCCGGTCGTGCTGGCCGTCGAGGCGGTGGTGCCCCGGGTCGAGGTTGCCGCTCCCGGGCTGCTGTTCATTCCCGTGGGCGGGGCGCTCCGCTACTACGGAGGGGAGCGGCGGGTACTGGAGGAGGTCGCCGGTGCCGTCGCCGGGGTTGCTCCCGGAGGCCGTGTCGGGCTGGCCGATGGGCCCTTCGCCGCCCGGGCCGCAGCGGCCGCCGCCGAGGACGGGCCGCTGCTCGTCGACGACACCGCAGCATTTCTGGCGCACTTCGATGTCTCGGTGCTGGGGGTTGCCGAACTCGCCGAGACCTTCCGCTGGCTGGGAATCACCACACTGGGTGACGTCACCGCCCTCCCGCGGGCCGCCGTGGCCTCCAGGTTCGGTCCGGCCGGGCTGGAGGCACACCGCATCGCCAGTGGGGAGGACCGTCTGGTCCACCCCCGGCCCATTTCCGACGACATCGAGGTCGTCGAACGGTTTGATCCCCCCATCGCCGATCTGGAGCGGGCCGGGTTTGCCGCCCGAGCTGCTGCCCATCGCCTCAGTGAGGAACTCGGACCCTGGGGAGGGGTTCCCCATCGAGTGCTGGTCGAGGTGGAGGCGGCGGCCGGGCCGGTTCGCACCCGGGTCTGGCGCAGCGCCGATCCATTCTCGGAGACCGAGGTCGCCGAGCGGGTCCGCTGGCAGTTGCAGGCTTGGGTGGAGGGCGGTGGGGTTCCCGGCGGGGTGGTGCGGCTTCTCCTGGCGCCTGCAGATCACTCCGATCGGGGCCGTCAGCTCCGGCTCGATCGGGACGAGGCCTCTGAGGCCGAGGCCCGACGGGCAGTGGCCAGGACGCAGGCACTCCTGGGACCCGATGCCGTCCTGGGTGCCCGGCCCGGAGGTGGGCGGGATCCGGTGGAGCGGGTGCGATGGCATCGCTGGGGAGAGGAACCGGGTCCGGCCGAGCCGGAGGCACCGTGGCCGGGGAGAACGCCGCCGCCGACTCCGGCGCTGGTCCCCCCGGAGCCTCGGCCGCTGGAGGTGGAATGGGACGGCGGGTTCCCGGTGCGGGTCCGGCTCGGCACACGCTGGGAACCGGTGCTGAGCTGGGCCGGGCCCTGGCGGCGCACCGGGCGCTGGTGGGAAGGGGAAGGCCCGGCCGACCGCTATCAGATCGTCACTTCGGCCGGGGCGTTCCTTTGCGAGGCACGGGAAGGGCGGGTGCTGCTGACCGGGGTGTACGACTGAAAGCGAGCTCGCTTCGCTCCCTCGCGGCAACTGGGAACTGGGACTGGCGTCTCCGTATAGGCTTCGGCCTGCCGGAGGGCTACCCGACGGAAGGGCTCGAACGGGTCGCCCGTGTACTCGAGAGCTTGCCGGTTGCCGGTTGTCGGCTGCCTAGTCTCTCCCTATGGACTCCACCGCCTGGAACGAGCGCTACCTTGAGAATGAATTCGTTTGGAGCCTCGATCCAAACTCGTTCTTCGCCGCCGCCACCGAGGCGTTGCCCCCGGGTCGTGCTCTCGACATGGCGGCCGGTGAGGGCCGCAACGCGATCTGGCTGGCACAGCGTGGCTGGGACGTCACTGCGGTCGATTGGTCGGATGTGGCCGTTGCGAAGGGGCGCGAACTGGCGGTGCATCATGGCGTCGATATCAATTGGATCGTCGCCGATCTCACGGAGTGGGCGCCACCAGTCGAGGCATTCGATCTGGTTGCTCTGATCTACCTCCATGTTCCTGCTGTGCCGCGGGACCTGTTCTGGCGCAACGCCGCAGCGGCGGTGGCGCCGGGAGGCCGTCTCGTTGTCGTTGGGCACGACCTCACCAATCTGGACGGCGGATACGGCGGTCCGCAGTCTCCCGAGGTGCTGTACACCGCCGCCGACGTTGCATCGGTGGTCGGAGAGCACCTCGCCATCGAGCAGGCGGCAACCGTGCTGCGGCCGGTGGAGACGGACGACGGGACTGCCGAGGCGATCGACAACCTGACGGTCGCCGTGCGCAACCCTTAGGTGCGAATTCGCTCGTAGGTCCCGGCGATGATCTGGTGGGTCCGATTCCGCAGCGGAGTGATGTCATCTTGGCTCATCCCGTCCGTCGGAATCGGATCGTGAATGACCATGCGAGTCGGTCCACCGTGAACCACTCTTGATCCTGGCTCCCAGGCACGATGGGTGTCGGCGATGGTTACCGGGACGATCGGCATCCCGTTGTCGATGGCGATCCGGAACGCGCCTTTCTTGAACGCCTGGAGCTCTCCGTCTCGAGACCGTCGCCCCTCCGGGTAGATCATCAGCGACAGGCCCCGTTCGACCACCTTGGACACCTGTTCGTTTATCGCCCGGTGAGCGCTGGCATGCGCCCTGCGGTCGGTCTCGATCATTCCGACGCCCTTCATCGCTGGTCCGAAGATCGGGATCCGGAACAGCTCGGCCTTGGCGAGGAATCGGATCGGCACCGGAACCTTGGCGATGTGCAGCGGGGCGTCGAGATTGGACAGGTGATTGGAGACGACGACATACCCACCCTTCGAGGTGAGCTTCTCGGCACCTTCTACCGCCATCCGCGTACCGCTGCAGAACACCACGGCCTTGCCCCAGCCCCGGATCACCCATTCGAGATGGCGGGCGCGGGGCACGATGTTGGCGGTTACGGCGGAGTACGAGGCTGCGAAGAAGGTCACGATCACGGCGAGGATCCCACCGAGGACCGTCTTGACCGCATCAAGAGCCGTTCGAATCATGCTCAGTAGGCTACCCGCACCACTTCCCGCGGAGGACCATGTCTGAGGTGCTGTACGAGGCCGGCGAGCACGTCGTCACCGTGACCCTGAACCGGCCGAAACGGCGGAATGCGCTGACCGTGGAGATGCTCGACGAGTTGTCGGCGGCGCTGCGGCGGGCCGAGGCGGATCCGGAGATCCGCTGCATCGTGCTCACCGGGGCCGACGATGCATTCAGCGCCGGTCTCGACCTGATCGAAGCCGCCGGTCAGATGCACCTGCTCGAATCGCTTGCTTTCCGCTTCGACGCATCCACCGCACCGGTCGTGGTGATGCAGGACATCGATACGCCCGTCGTCGCCGCGGTGAACGGTGCTGCTGCCGGTTATGCGGTCGGCATCGCACTGAACGCCGATATTCGCATCATGGCTGCGGGGGCACGCTTCGTCAGCGCCACCAAGCGCAGCCTGGTACCCGAGAGCGGTGACACCTATTTGCTGCCGCGATTGATCGGGTGGGAACAGGCGGCCCGGTTCTATTTCCTCGGCGAGGACGTCGGTGCCGAGCAAGCGCTGGCGATGGGCATGGTGTCCGAAGTCGCCACCGATGCGGTGGCCGCTAAGGACCGTGCGGCCGAACTGGCGCGCCGGATCGCGGCCATGCCGCCGCTGGCCGTGCAGGCCGCCAAGCGCATGATGCGCTCGGGGCGCAGCGACGGCTACACCGAGCATGTCGAACGGGTGCTGCTGCAGCTGCTGCCGATGTTCAAGACGGCCGACTTCGCCGAGGCGGTGGCCGCCTTCATGGAGAAGCGCGACGGGGTGTACCGGGGTCAATGACTCGCCGGCTTCGGATCGATCAGGTGCGGCGGGTGGCAATCGCAGCTCAGGGCCTGGCCGCGGCTCGCCCGGCACGACCGGACGTTGGGCGGATGCGGGCCGTCCTGGACCGCCTCGGAGTCCTGCAGATCGATTCCGTTAACGTCCTGGCGCGGGCCCACCTGCTGACGCTGTTCGCTCGACTCGGCCCGTTTGACCCTGAGACTTTTGACCGCCTGGTCGTCGACCGCCGTGAGGCTTTCGAGTACTGGGGCCACATGGCCTCGTTCAACCCGGTCGAGATGTGGCCGCTCTTTCGCCACCGGATGGCCGGGATGCGGGGCTGGTCGGCGGTTGAGCGGCTGCAGCGAGAGCAGCCCGGGTATGTCGATGCCGTACTCGCCGACGTTGCTGCCAACGGGCCGCTCACCGCCGCCGAACTGGAGGACCCGGGTGAGACCAAGCAGGGCTCGTGGTGGGATTGGCGGACCGGGAAGCTGGCGCTGGAGCATCTCTTCGCCCGGGGAGAGATCACCGTCGCCCGTCGGGGTATCGGGTTCGTCCGCCACTACGACGTTCCCGAGCGGGTGATTCCTGCAGCGGCCCTTGCCATGCCGGCACCGGAGGCACCCGATGCGCACCGGGCGCTGATCCGGCGGGCGATCCGGTCGATGGGGGTGGCGACAGCGCTCGATCTCGTCGACTATTACCGGCTTCCGATCACGGAGGGTCGGGCGGCGATCGCGGCCGCAGCCGCCGCCGGCGAGCTGGTGCGCGTCGAAGTCGATGGATGGGACGACGACACCTATGCCGACCCCGATCTCGTTGTGCCGCGCTCCGTTCGCTCCCGGGCATTGCTGTGTCCGTTCGACTCATTGATCTGGTACCGGGAACGGGTTGAGCGGGTCTTCGACGTCCACTATCGCATTGAGATCTACACACCGAAGCCGAAGCGGCGGTACGGCTACTACGTCCTGCCGTTCCTGCTGGGCGATCAGATCGTTGCCCGGGTCGACCTCAAGGCCGATCGCAAGGTCGGAGCTCTGCTGGTACCCGGTGCCTTTGGCGAATCCGGGACCGACCCGGGAGTTGCTCGGGAGCTCGCCTCAGAGCTCCACGAGATGGCCGGCTGGCTGGGTCTGGGCGAGATCACCGTCGGAGACCGGGGGGATCTCGCCGACGGCCTGCGTCGGGTCGTGTGACTCCACCGGATAACGTCGCCACATGGCCAAGGTGCTCATCGTCGACGATTCGGAAACGCTGCTGGCAACCGCCCGGGAGGTGCTGGAGGACGCCGGCTACACCGTGTTCACGGCTCGCAATTGGCGTGAGTGCCGAACCGCCCTTGCGGTGCGTCCCGACCTGGTGCTCGTCGACGTCGTGCTCCCTGGGTACGAGTCCGGCGACCATCTTGCGGTGGAGCTCCGCAAGCACCCGATGACGGCCGGGTCCCGGATCGTGTTCTTCTCGGGCCAATCCGAGCTGGCGCTGCAGCGGATGGTGCACGAGGCCGGGGCCGACGGCTACATCTGGAAGGGTGCCGAGGTCGATGAGTTCCTCACCAAGGTCGCCCGGCACCTGCCTCCACCCGGACCAGGTGGCGAAGAGACGGATCGGTAGGATCCTCACTCATGGCAAGCGGCCAGGAGACCATTCGTTGGCGGCCGGCCGGTTGGCAGATCGCACTCGCGGGCTGTCTGGTCGTCGTTGCGGTGCAAACCATCGTCCTCCGGGTCCTTCACGTCCCGCTCGGTCTGCAACTGGCCGTCTGGCTCAGCCTCGTGATCGCCACCGCGGCGGGGTGGATGGTGACCCGGCCGCTGGCCGCGCACGTCGGTGAGTTCGAGGCCCGGGCGGCGATGGCACTCCTTGCCGGCGTGATTCTCTCCGCGATGACGTTCTACCTCTTCCGGCACCGGCGCGTCGCCGACGCACTCGGGCTCGGCGATCTCCGTGCGATCGGGCTGGCGTCGATGGCGTTGGTTGTGCTGATCGGGGTCGTCGCGGCAGTGGTGTTCCGGTCACACGAACGTCGGCCGGTCATGGGGTCGCCGATTCCGATCGTCGTCGCGCTGGTCCTGGCGCTGGCGATGAGTGCGGGCACCATCTATGGAGGAGTGAACAGCACCGAGCTCAAGTCGCGAGGCGCCACCGAGATTCTTGCCAAGCTGTCGCCCGAGCATCCGCTGAGCTCCTCGACGACGCAGGAATGGGGCTTCGCCAGCGACTACTACTCCCACTTCGTGATCTTCACTCGGCAGGTCGCACGATCCGGGTTGCCCGTTCCGAGCAAGGACCTCACCCACCGCCACGTCCAGCACTGGGCGCTGTCCTTGACGACGGCCTTCGACGGGTACGAGTTCTCCGACCCGGTGCAGGCGATGAAGGTGGCGTCGGTGCCGCTGTGGACGGCCCTGCTGCTGCTGGCGTGGACTGCTGCCCTGACGGTGTTCCGACTGACACCACAACTCGCTTCGATCGTCATTCTCTCGATCATGTTCTTCGCCCCGGTGCGATTCCCACCATGGGATTTCTCGGCAAGCAGCTACCGGGGGTTCATCGGAACCTCAGGATCCATCTACCACAACGTCCCGCAGTTGCTGGTCGTGGCGATCGGGATGGCCGCCGTGCTTCTCATCGGACGGATGTCGCGTGATGGCACCCTGCTGGCCGTTCCGTATGCAGCAGCGTGTGGCGTCATCGCGATGTCGTTCTGGTTCAAGCCGTCGCTGTTCATCATCTTCGGGCCGGCACTCGGATTGGTGTCGCTGGTATGGCTGCGGCGCTTGCCGAAGACGGTGCTCGCCGGATGGGCGCTGCTGGCGCTGCCGATCATCTGGCGATTCGCGTATACGGCGGTGACCGGGATTCCGTACGAGGAACTGACCGTGGCGATCGAACCTCTGGCCGGGTACGAAACGTTCGCCGCAAAGAAGCTTCCAGGGTTCTTGGCATCGAACACGGTCGTTCTGGCCATCAGCGTGGTGGTGCTCTCATTCCTCGCCTGGCTCATCCCGCTGGGTGTGTGGCTGCGGCGCTCCTGGCCTGCGGTGCGAGGCGGACTGCGACGGTGGCTCGAGGGGATCAGAACGGCTGCCCCTCAGGCCGTGGTGGCGATTGCGCTGCTGCTGGGATTGCTGGCGGCGTTTCTGTTCGTTGAGACCGGCAGAAAGCGGGATCACGGCAACATGGCGTGGCCCGTGATGTCTGCATCTCTCCTGTCGTTGCCGATCCTCGTCCGCCTCACGTCCGACATCGGCTCCCAGCGGCTTCGTTGCATCAACTGGGGAATCATCGGCCTGCACCTGTTGGCCGGTGCAGTTCATATGTACCGGCTGGTCGTCTGGCAGACGATTTAGTGCTCCGTCACACAACCTTTGGCGGGTTCACGCCGGCCGGGGACGCCCCCGGCTGTGCCCTCCGCCTCGATGCATCTGCGGATGCGCCTTCGTTGTGTGTCCTTGCCGGATGACGCCCCTGACTCGGCCTGACCCTCGCCGAGGTTATGAGACAGAGCACTAGGACGGGACTAATCCGCTGCCGCTCCCGTCGTGACCGAGATCCCGTCGGGCGCCCACAGGACCCGCTGCGGGAAGGGGATCTCGATTCCGCGGTCGTCGAACTCGTGCTTGAGCCCGCGCGCCACGGCGTCACGCACTTCCCACTCATCCGCGATCGTCGGCGGGTGCCAGTAACGGACTGCGAAGTCGATCGAGGACGACCCGAAGGTGTGTACGAACGCCTCCGGTGATGGATCGGCAAGCACCCCGGGAACGCCGGCGACCGATGCCAGGATCACCTCTTGTGTCCGGTCGAGATCGGTGTGATACGCAACACCGACGTCGAGTGTGGTGCGGCGGGTGCCTTCCCGCGTCAGGTTGACGATCGGGTTGTTGATGACCGAAGCGTTGGGCACATACACCAGCTTGCCGTCGACCTGCCGGATGATCACCGCCCGAAGATTGACATCGGCGACCGTTCCCTCGGTGTCCGTGAGCGACACTTGCTCTCCGATCCGGATCGGTCGCCTGATGAGGAGGAGCACCCCGGCGATGAAGTTCTCCAGGATGTTCTGGAATGCAAAGGCAAGAGCGATACCGATCACTCCGAGTGCGCCGAGGATCGGGAGCAGATCAACGTGGAGTTGCTGAAGGGCGTAGATGAATCCGCCCGTCAGGGTCACGTATGAGATGAACCGGGCCACGATCTGCGAGGCATGGTGATCTGCCTCCGTCCGCTCGACCCACGACTGCACGATTCGGCGGACGGCAAGTGCGGCGATGATCGCCACCCCGAAGGTGATGCCGGCTCGGATCCAGTCCCAGCCGGTCACCCGCCCGAGATCGAAGAGAGTGCTCAGTTCGGTATCGGACTGTGCCAGCAGCAGCACGGTCGGCTCCCTCCATCAGGCGGACGGGGCACTTCGCCACACCGCCTCGGGCCCCTGCCGTCAGACTCGGTACTCTCGGCTGGTGGACGGAGGAGAGGTGATGGACCAACCCGGCGCGGACGCCCCGAAGCAGCGATGGCGGCAATGGGCCCGCCGGGTGCGCTCCGGGCTGGCGTGGGATCAGCTGTCGCCGGCGGTCATCCGGGCCCTGCTGGACTCCGGACTCGTCGGTCGGGAGGCAACGGTGGTCCTCTACGATCCGCTTCCGGACGAGATCGACGTCGGGCCGCTGGCAGGCCATTGCCGGCCGTTGATCACCCGCACGCCCACCGATGGGGGCCTCTCGCTCCACGAGTTCGGCGCACCGCGCGAGCGGCATCGATTCGGATTCAGCCAGCCACGCGCCGGCGTTCCGGAGATCGTCCCGTCCGAGGTGGACGCCGTCTTGGTGCCGGGTCTGGCGTTCGATCTGGAGGGCGGCCGTCTCGGCCGGGGAGCCGGGTTCTACGACGAGCTGTTGGGAAGAATCCCTCCGACAGCCCTTCGGATCGGGATCGCACCCGAGGCTCTCATCGTCGATCGGCTCCCCACTGCAGGTCACGACGTCGCGATGACCCATCTGGCAACGGAAGCGTCGGTCCGGGCGGTCGGTAGTGTCACCACCATGAGCGATGCCGACACCCTCATCGAACGCACCAAGCAGTGGATCGCAGCCGATCCCGACCCGGGGACGCGCGCCGAATTGACGGCGTTGCTGGAGGCCGGGGATCGCGACGAACTCCAGGAGCGGATGGGCGCCACCCTCGAATTCGGCACCGCCGGCATCCGGGGTGCCGTGGAGGCGGGCTCCAATCGGATGAACCGAGCGGTGGTGATCCGTACGACGAAGGGCTTGGCCGATTACCTAGGTGGGCAGCGCGACGCCATCGCACCGGTGGTCGTCGGGTTCGACGGCAGGACGAGCAGCCGCCGTTTTGCCGGGGATACCGTCGGGGTCTTCACTGCGGCGGGGTTGCCGGTCCGGTATTTCCCGACGCCGACCCCGACGCCGTTGGTCGCGTTTGCCGCCGGCGAATACGAGGCGACCGCAGCAGTGGTGATCACGGCGTCGCACAACCCGCCTGCAGACAACGGGTACAAGGTGTACGACGAGAACACCGCGCAGATCATTCCTCCGGTGGACACCGATATCGCTGCCGCCATCGACCGGGCGGCTCCGGCGGCGCGGATCCCCCGTCACGAATGGATGCCGGGGGAGAAGCAGCTCCTTGCCGAGCCGATCGGCGGTGACCTGGCGGCGCGTTACGTCGACGAGGTGATGGCGCTCCGCCCCGATCTTCCGGCAAAGCGGGCCTTCAAGATTGTGTACACGCCGTTGCACGGCGTGGGGCGGGCGATGACCGAGCGTCTGCTGGCAACGGCTGGCTTCGACTACGTGTACACCGTGGCCGAGCAGGGAGAACCGGACGGGCGTTTCCCCACCGTGGCCTTCCCGAACCCCGAGGAACCGGGTGCGCTCGACCTGGCGATTGCACTCGCCGAGGAGATCGGAGCCGACGTCATCCTGGCCAACGACCCCGATGCCGACCGACTGGCGGTGGCCCTGCCCGGGCCCGACGGCTGGGAGACACTCTCGGGCAATCAGATCGGCGTCCTGCTGGCCGACTTTGTGCTCGAGACCACCGATGAGGAGCAGCCGCTCGTCGTCAACAGCATCGTCTCGTCCCCGATGCTGGCCTCGATCGCGGCGGCTCATGGGGCCCGTTTCACCCAGACCCTGACCGGTTTCAAGTGGATCGCCAACGCCGCCATGGATCTGGAACGAGACGAAGGGGTCCGGTTCGTGTTCGGGTACGAGGAGGCCCTGGGCTACACGGTCGGACCGGTGGTCCGGGACAAGGACGGCATGAGCGCTGCGTTGTGGTTCGCCGATCTCATCGCGTTCCAGCGGGCCCACGGCAAGACGATCGAAGACCGCCTCGGGGTGCTCTACGAAGAGCACGGGCTGTGGGTCAGTTCCCAGAAGAGCATGGTGCGCCCCGGAACCGAGGGTGCTGCGGAGATCGCCGCCGCCATGAACCTGCTGCGGGAGCGAACCCCCGCCACCCTGGGCCGGTTCGATGTCGCCGGCGTGACCGACTACCGGGATGGCGCCGAGGCGAGACCACGATGGCTTGCCGCACAGGCTCTGGTCGAATTCGATCTCGGTGAGGCAGGCCGGGCGCTGGTCCGGCCCAGCGGCACCGAGCCGAAGCTGAAGATCTACGTGGATCTCAATGCGCCGTTCAGTGAGGGCGACGACCTCGTCGCGGCTGAAGCTGTGGCCCTCGGCGAGGCGGCCGAGGTCGCGGAGGACCTAGCCGCCTTCCTCGGCCTCTAGCGCCGCGTCCCACAACCTTTGGCGCGTTCGGATGCGGCTCAGGACGCCTCCGGCTGTGTCCTCGTCCTTGGCGCACGGTCCAGTTTGCCTGCGGGCTGCGTCCTTGCCGGGCGACGCCCTGAGCTCGCCCTGAACATCACCAAGGTCATGAGACACGGCACTAGCCCGACGATCCGATCGGGAGGAGGGCGGCCTGGGACTCGATCGTGGCGTACAACTCCGGGTCGATGGTTCCGCCGGTCACCGGGATGGTGAAGCTTCCGTCGGCTGCGGGCTTCAGGATCGCGAGGGTGTCGCCTCCGCTCATCAGGATCACCTGATCGGGCGGTTCGCCGGTGCGGGTGTCGACGGCGCTCCCGCTGATGACCGGCCCCACGGCGGACACCTGTGCTCGAACCAGCTCGTCGGCTCGCAGGTACTGCGAGAGTCGGCCAGACGGGCCCTCCTGGATCAGCGTTCCATCGGTCTCGATATGGAAAGCGAGAGCACGGTCGTACACGGCGAGCTCCGGTCCACCGGCCCCAGAGACCTCTCGCATGGCTCCGACGAATCCGTAATGCTCCCGCAGGAAGCCGAGGAATCGAGGGATGTTCTCCTCATCGGTGGCCGAGACCACAAGGAACACGTCATCACGTTCGGCGATGGCAACCGGGAGATCGTCGATCGCGGCGCGATGGAGAAGGTGGTCGTACCCCGGTGAGAAGGTGTACCACCCGAGGTAGATCATCTGGACGCTCCCGGTGCCAAGGTCTCGGAACGGAGAAGCACGCTCCAGGCCGAGCGCTCCCGGCCATTCGACGACGATCGAGTCGTCCGGCAGAGAAGTCCTGAGGGATTCGAGCATGAGCCCGATATCCCGATCCCTCTCTCGATTGGTCCCGGCAAAACCGAGGTTGGAGGGGACCGATGCGGCCAGCACCAGGAATGCCGCGACCCCCACTACCACGACGGCGACCCGGTCGGACCGTGCACCAGGGCGTGCGTCGCCGACGATCGAGCGCGGCGCGGCAATGCTGATGAGAGCCGGCCACGCAACCAGCGGAACCATCACCCGGTACGGGAGTTTCACCGTTGCGTGCAGGAACAGGGCGAGGGCAACGGCTGCCCCGGCCGCAAGTGCGGGCAGCAGCGGCCCTCGCCATCGGTGCCGCAGGATCAGCACAAGGGTCGAGGCGGCCGTCAGCAGCCACAACCAGCGTGTCGTGCTGATTGTGAACACGCGGCGGTAGCCCTTGTCGAGCGCCCGGCTCGTTCCGTCCGTTGCCGACTCG
The DNA here is from genome assembly GCA_964511945.1 of uncultured Acidimicrobiia bacterium. GTDB lineage: Bacteria > Actinomycetota > Acidimicrobiia > Spongiisociales > UBA11373 > CAZEHO01. The sequence goes on from CAZEHO010000001.1 coordinate 89,186, forward strand.
AGCGCTTGGACGTCCTCGAGCGTGAAGATGTCGGGGTCGGGGAAGAAGAAGCGCTGGAACAATTGCATGTCCGTGGTTGTCCACCCGATCTGCTCCAGCAGCGCCGGGTCCCTGAGTGCCGGGGAGTAGGCCCGGATGGTTCCCTGCACCGACCCCCGGGCGGCATTGAATTCGTGGTACTCCTCCCAGGCCTGGTTCCCCGAGTAGGCAAGGCCGGTTGCCGAGAGGCTTCCGAGTACGACGACGGCGATGCCGGCGCCGAAGCCGGCCCATTGCCGCCACGCCCGCTGCCGAACGGCGATCAGCAGCAGCGGGGATGCCACCAGCAGGACGGCCCAGAACGATTCCCACCGCATCAGGGCGGTGACCCCGGTGACGGCTCCGGCAAACGCCGCCACCCGCCAGTTCCGTTCGATCCCTGCGGTCAGGAAGAGGCCGAGACCTGCGAACCCCAGCATCAGAGAGGCGGAGGTGAACTGCAGCCGAGCGATGAGCGGCACCTCGGCGGCGACGACGAACGCCAGGAGGGCCAGGGATCTGATGTGGCGCTGTGGGCGCCGATCACTCAACGCAATGAACGCGACGATGCCGATCACGAGTGCGTGGACGGTCAGGAGATAGATCCCGTACCACGGGAGCGCCGGAGTGATCGTCTCCAACCCGGCGATGAGCGCTCCGAGTGCGACGTTGCTGAAGATGAGGTGCGGACTGGGGTCGCCGGTCAGGGAGCCGTCGGCGATCATCGCCATGGTGGGGTCGTCGTTGACGTCGTAGGTGGGGTCGAGCACGAGCACGGCGAGCCCGACGGCCATAATTCCCGTGCCCACCGAACTCCACGCCGGGTGCCGGCGGGCGGCTGCATCGATCCGCACCGCAAGGGACTGCGCGCGTCGCACGACTGCGGCGATTCGATCTGCGACGGCCCGAATCTGCATTGGCGGCCAGCGTATCCGATCACGACCCGAGAGTCGCGGGTCCGGAACCGGTAGGGTGGCGGCGGCCAGCATCAGTCGAGGCGACCGACCATGATCGACTCTGAGCGCCGCCGTGACCCGTTCATCGACTGGCTCCGCGTCACGGCAATGGGGTTTGTCGTTGCAGGCCACTGGGCGACGACCACCATCGTCTGGGATCCGGAGCGGGTCTCGAGCATCAACGCGCTCAGCGTGATCCCGTCGGTTCGGATTTCGACCTGGATCGTGCAGGTGATGCCGCTGGTGTTCTTCGCCGGTGGATTCTCAAATGCGATGTCACTCGGGAGGGCGGGGACCTCGCTGTCCTACGTACGGATGCGGATGCGGCGCCTGCTGACGCCCACGGCGGCCTTCCTGGCGATCTGGCTGGTCATCGGACTGGTGATCGAAATGACCGATCCGACCGGTTCGGGCAAGGCGAGGGCGGCGGAGGCGGCCGCACTGCCGCTGTGGTTCCTCGGCATCTACGTCATCGCGGTGGCGGCGGCGCCGGCGATGTGGCGGCTTCACCGTCGATACCGGTGGTGGGTCCCGGGCCTGCTCGGTGCCGGGGTGGTGCTGGTCGACCTGTTTGCCATCGGGTTCGATGTCGAGGACCTCGGCGGTCTGAACTACGCCTTCGTCTGGCTGCTGGCCCACCAGGTGGGGTTCTTCTACGCGGACGGAACACTGCGTCGCCTGGGCCTCCGAGGGGCACTGGGGCTTGCCGGCGGAGGGCTGGCCGCACTCGTCGCGCTGGTGACGGTCTTCGGCTATCCGGTGAGCCTGGTCGGCGTTCCGGGGGGCCGCTCCAATGCCGAACCGCCGACGCTGGCCATCATCGCCGCTACGGCGTGGCTGGTCGGACTCGTCCTGGCTTTGCGCCCGGCCGTACTGCGGTGGCTCGAGCGGGAGCGGACCCGCCGGACCGTGTCCCGACTCCACGGTCTGCTGCTCAGCACCTATGTCTGGCACATCACGGCGCTGATGTTCGGTGCCGGGTTGTGGCGCGCTGCCGGGTGGCCGGAACCCGCCATCGGATCCGGCGGCTGGTGGCTGCAGCGGATCCCCTGGCTGGTGCTGGCGTCGATACCGCTTGTCGCGCTGCTGTGGATCGTGCGCCGATTCGAGATCCATCCCGAGCCGACCCACCGCATCGGAGATACCTCTGTGCTGGCCTCGGTGTCGATTGGTCTCGGGGTGTTTGCGATCGCCGTCGGGCTTCTCGGGTTTGGCGAAACCGGATTCCTGCCGCTGGCACCGACCGAGGGAGAAGCCATCCTCATGTTCGACTTCAACCCGGTGCAGAACGTGGTGCATCTGCTGATCGGGTTCGCGGTGCTGGCCGCGGCGGGCTCACCCCGCTGGACCTGGTGGGTGACTCCGGTCGGTGCCGTCACATTTGCTGTGATCGGACTGGGGCATTGGGCCGGATGGCTGGATCGGCTCGGGATGAACGGGACGAGCGCCGCGACGCACGTCATCGTGGGGTCGGTGGCTTTGATTGGGGCGGCCGGGGTCGGTCTCAGGGCCCGACGCGGTCGCGGATCTGCCGCTTGAGCCGGGGCAGGATTGCGTCTATTTCCCGCTTCCGCAGCGGGCTGGCCGCCTCATCGAAGTGGAACAGTCGAGCAGCGCCTGCGGCCTGACGTCGCGAGGCGCCGTGGCGAAGAGATCGATAATGCGCTGGAGAGCGGCGGGGATGGCGGGATCGGACGGATATGTCCTATGCCGATGCCCGGGGCCCACAGCGTTCCGTGGAAGCGAGCGGCCAACGAGGACGGCACTTCCCGATCGGCCGATGAACTGCGGCCGATCTACCAGGAAAAGGTAGGTTTGAGCCCGTCCGACGATGTCGTGGCGTATTGCCGGATCGGCGAGCCTCCGGCCACACCTGGTTCGTCCTCTCACGGCTGCTCGACTTCGATCAGGTGCAGAACTACGACGGCTCGTGGACCGAGTGGGGCAATGTCGTCGGGGTGCCGATCGAACGCCCGTAGGATGCGGCCGTCATGGTATTCCCGGCAGCGACCGTCAGGGTGATCGAGGCCGCCGCAGCCCGCGGCTTGGACCTCGAGGTTCGTATGTACCCCGACGGCACCAAAACAGCTGCCGATGCGGCGGCGGCCATCGGCTGTGAGGTCGCTGCGATCGTGAAGTCGCTCGTGTTCGTCGTCGACGGGCGGCCGGTGGTGGCCCTGGTGCCGGGGGATCTCCGTCTCGACCCCGACAAGCTGGCTGTGGAACTCGAGGGGAACCGGGCGCGCCGGGCGAATCTCGACGAGGTCCGCGACGCGACCGGCTACGCCGCCGGTGGCACCCCGCCGTTCGGCCATGAGACACCGGTGCCGGTGATCGCGGACGAAAGGCTGCGGCGCTTCGAAACGGTGTGGGCGGCCGCCGGGACTCCAACGACGGTGTTCCCGATCACGCCGGACGAGCTCTTGCGCGCCTCGGGCGCCCGTTGGGCCCGCATCACCGACTGATTGTCAGCGGGCCGGTTCGAGCACGACGATCCCGGATGGGTCGGCGGCGAGCCGAATGGCAGAGCCGGGCGAACGGTCCTCGCCTCCGGCAGCCACCGCCTCGACGGTGACACCGTTGATCTCGACGGAGAGCACCGAGTCGGCGCCGCGGAAGGTCGAGGAAGCGACGGTCCCTTCGATCGTGCCGCTCTGGTCGGGGACGAGCGCTTCCGGCCGCACGATGATCCGCACCGAGCCCTCGACAGAACCCTCCCGGACCGGGAGCGGCCCGATCGCGGTCACCGCCGCGGTGCCGGTGACCTCGGCGTCAAGGATGGTCCGGAACCCGAGCAGTTCGGCGATCCGCTCCGACGCCGGTCCCCGCCACAGCTGCCGGGGCGTATCGACCTGCAAGATGCGGCCCTGATCCATCACCGCCACCCGGTCGGCGATGGCGAATGCTTCGGTGTGGTCGTGGGTGACGTAGACGGCGGTGATGTCGGGAGCCGCCACGATCGTGCGGAGCTCGGTGACGAGGCGCTCTCGCAGCGCCTTGTCGAGCGAGCCGAGCGGTTCGTCGAACAGCAGGAGCCGGGGACGTGCTGCCAGAGCTCGGGCCAGGGCGACCCGCTGGGCCTGGCCGCCGGAGAGCGTGGAGACCGCCCGGTCGGCGAAGCCGGGCAATTCGACGCGCTCCAGGGCGGTTTCGATGAGCCGGAGCCGGTCCGCAGCGGGCAGCCCCTGTACCCGCGGACCGAAGCCAACGTTCTCGCCGATGTTGAGGTGGGGAAATAGGGCGAAGTCCTGGAACACCATCCCGAACCTGCGCTCATGGGCGGGGACTGCGGCGAGATCATCACCGTTCCAGTGAACGGTGCCCTCGTCGATGGGCTGCAGCCCGGCGATGACCCGCAGCAGCGTGCTCTTGCCGGAGCCGCTCGGTCCCAGCAGGGCGACGACCTCACCGTCGGCGACCTCCAGATCCGCACGATCGAGAGCGGTGACGTCACCGAAGGTGACGGTGACGGCATGGATGCGGAGCATCAGAACTCCTCCGATCCGGGAAGGCGAAGCCGGTCCACCATCATGACCGCCAGGGCGGTGACCGCCATGAGGATGACGCTCATCGCCATGGCGCGACCGAAGTTGAGATCACCCGGCCTTCCGAGGAAGCGAAAGACCGCCACCGGGATGGTCACAGTGGCCGGCCGGGCGATGAGGACGGTGGCCCCGAATTCGCCGAGCGAGATGGCGGCGGCGAAACCGGCCCCGGCCGCCGTGGCCCGAGTGATGAGTGGCAGGTCGATCTCTCGCCAGACCCGGCGCGGCGTAGCACCGAGCGTGGCTGCGGCCTCCCGGAGGCGGGTTCGGACCGCCCGCAGCACCGGAAGCACGGTTCGGATCACGAACGGCGTGGCGACGAGTGCGTGGGCGATCGGGACCAAGAGCAGAGACGCTCGGAGGTCGACCGGCCAATCGAGGGCTACGAGGAATCCGAATCCGACGGTGACCGCCGACGTGCCCAGTGGGAGCATCAGCAGGGCATCGAACCACCGTGAGAACCGGCCCTTGCCGGCGATCACGATCGCAGCCGTCAGGCCGACGATCAGTGCGATTCCGGTCGCGGCGGCGGCAAAGCCGAGCGAGTTGCCGATCGACGCGATCGGATCGGCGATGAGCGCCCCGGTCCGTCCGGGATCGTCCAGGGCGCGGTAGTACTGCAGGCCGTACCCGGCCGGACCTCGCAGCGAGCGCTCGATGAGGACGAGCAGAGGTCCACCGAGGATGACCGCCATGGAGGCGAGCGTGGCGCCGACCACGACGCGTTCCCGAGCGGTGCGGGGCGGCCGGGCGGTCTCGGTTGCCGGGAGCAGGTGCATCTCCGTCGCCCGCCGCTCCTGGTACCGCGAATAGGCAAGCAGGATCGCCCCGACACCGACGAGCTGGATCACTGCGAGGGCGGCGGCGATTGGCAGGTCGAAGAGCACGGCGGTGCGGCGGTAGATCTCCACTTCGAGGGTCGACAGCCCCGGGCCGCCGAGGATCAGCACGACGCCGAACGAAGTGAAGCTGAAGAGGAACACGATGGATGCCGCCGCGGCAATCGCGGGGCGCAACAGTGGCAGCGTTACCCGGCGGAACACCTGGAACCTGCCCGCGCCGAGGCTGCGCGCCGCCTCTTCGAGGCGAGGGTCGAGGTGTGCCCAGAGGCCGCCGACCGTCCGCAGCACGACTGCGTAGTTGAAGAAGAGATGGGCCGCGAGGATCGCCCAGATGGTTCCCGAGAGGTCGATGCCGGTGAGTCCATTGGGTCCGACGAGCGCCAGGAAGGCGGTGCCGACCACGACGGTCGGGAGCACGAATGGGATCGTGGCCAGGGCACGGACGGCGTTGCGGCCCGGGAACCGGTAGCGGGCGACGACGTAGGCGCCGGGGAGCGCAACCGCCAGTGTCAGCGCGGTCGAGGCGGTGGCCTGCCACAGGGTGAACCAGATGATCCCGGCGAGTGATCCGGTGCTGAACACGGTGCCGAACGGACTCAGATCGATCGAGCCGTCCGGCGCCAGACCGGTTGCCAGGATCGACACCAGCGGCCACAGGAAGAAGACTCCGAGGAACGCCAGCGGGACGATCGCCAGCAGGGTCCTGCCGCGGGAGCCGGGGATCACCGCAGCATCACCTCGGCCCATTCGGCGATCCACCGCTCGCGGTGCTCCTCGATCCGGACCGGGTCCAGGCCGGCCGGCGAGTCCGGAATGACGGTGTACTGCACGAACTCATCGGGCAGGGCTGCATCGGTCACCGCGGGGAACACGAACATGTTGAGCGGGACGTCCTCCTGGAAGCGCCGCGACAACATGAAGTCGATCAGTGCCTCGGCGCCTGCTCGGTTCTCCGCCCCGCGCAGGATCCCGGCGAATTCGATCTGACGGAAGCAGCCGTCGGTGATGACGCCGGTGGGTGCGTCGTCGAGAGGTTCCTCCGAAAAGATCACCGCGGCCGGGGGTGACGAGGCATATGACACAACCAGGGGTCGGGTGCCGCCGGTGCCCGACCCGGAGAACGACCCGTAGTAGGCCTCTTCCCAGCCGCTCACCACTTCGACGCCGTTGGCCTTGAGGCCCTCCCAGAACTCCAGCCAGGGGGCCGATCCGTCGTCTCCTTCACCGAAGACGGCGATCGTCGCCAGCATGAACGCCAAGCCGGGGGACGATGTGGCCGGGTCCTCGACGACCAGGAGATCGCGATACGCCGGTTCGGTGAGGTCGCCGAGACTCTGCGGAACCGGGAGGTCGAGACCAAATGCAGCCTTGTCGTAGTTGAGGCACACGTCGCCGAAGTCGATCGGGGTGACCCGGTCGTCGGGGTCGACCGCCAGCGCAGGGTCCACCGTTCCGAGCGCGGGCGAGCGGTACGGGTCGAAGATCTCGCCGTTGATGGCACGCGAGAGGAACGTGGTATCAACCCCGAACAGCACATCGGCCACCGGGTTGCCTGCAGCCAGGATCGCCTGGTTGACCACGCTGCCGGCGTCGGAACCCTGGATGATCTCGAGTTCGTACCCGGTGGTTTCGGTGAATTCGGCGAGGATGTCTTCCGAGGCCAGGAACGACTCGTGGGTGAGCAGCCGTACGGTTCCCGGGTCGTCGTCGCCGCATCCGGCAACAACGGCGAGCAGAGAGATAAGAGCGGCGGCCATGCGCAGCGACCTCATGCAGATTCCTCCTCGAGATGGATGGCCAGCACGGTGCCCGAGGCGACCTCGACGGTTACCGGCGGCCGGTCGATGATGTTGGAGACTCCCCGGGTCGATCCCGGTTCGAGCGTTTCTCCGGTGAGCGGCCACCGCAGTCCGTGGGTGGTCACCCCGGTGGCCGGGCCTCCGACCGCCAGCAGGGTCACGACATCGCCCTCCCGGCCCGGAATCGATCCGGTGTCGTGGATCGGCAGTACATGAGCTCCCTGGACGAACCAGTCGATGTGATGGGCGGTGAAGGCCCGTGACGCCAGAAGCAGGGCGTTGGCCATGAAGTGATCGATCCGATCGAGGCTCGCACCGCCGATCACGATGATGCGCCCGGTACCACGGCGAACCGCAGCATCGAGGGCGAGTTCCAGATCCGTGGCGTCCTTGTCGGTGGGGTGGCGTTCCAGTTCGGCACCGGACCGGAGGGCTCGCATCACCGCTTCGGCGGCGGCGGAGTCGAGGTCGCCGATGACCAGATCCACACCGATGCCCAGCCCGAACGCAGTGTGGAGCCCGGAATCGGCTGCGATGACGAAGCGGTCCTCGGGCAGGGTGCGGCGAACCGCCGATGGCTCCGGATCACCGCCGGCCACGATCACTGTTGCTGGGGAATCGGTCACCATTCCCTCCGCTGGCATTACCCAGTTCAGGTTCCACGGGTCGGTGGCGTCGTATCGGCCACCCTCTCAGCCCGGCTGGTCCCGAGCTCCCCGGTGTACCCAGCGAGCGTACCACCGTGCCGATCGAAAGGGGGGTTGACAATGTGGCGTCTTTGTGACATCATAATGATGTCAATACGACTGCAAGATGGCGAGGAGGGACGAAGATGTGGTATCACGGTGATGTCACCGAGCCGCTCATGGCGGCGATTCGAGCCGACGCCCAGCGGATGATGGGGAGCCGGAGCTCGAAGCGTCCGGCGCTGCCGACGTGGACAGCCCGTTCGTGGATTCCGGTGGCGGCCCGGACCAGGGCGCTGGCCGCGCTGGCGATGGTGCGATGACCGCGAGGAGTGAACGTGGACACGAGTACGGCGATGACGAAGATCGAAGCGGCGATCGAGCAGCAGGTGCTGGTCGCCGGTGGCGATTCCCAGGTCGAGGCGGCCGCTCGCGTGATGGTGGCGGCACTGGAACCGGCGATTCGCCAACTGGCGATGGATCTAGCGGAGCAGGCAGCGGTCGAGGTGGCGGCTCAGCTGGCGGGCTACGAGATCGACGTCGTGCTCGCCGACGGGGACCCGATGCTGCGGGTCCGACCGGTGGTGGAGGAGGTCGTGAGCTTCGGGGATTCGATGGACGCCCGGATCACGCTCCGACTGCCACCGAATCTCAAGGAGATCATCGAGGTGGCGGCCGACGAGAAGGGCGAGTCGCTCAACACCTGGTTGGTGAAGACGATCTCCACCCGCACCGGGAGCCAGAAGCGGCGCAAGAGCCGCAAGGTCGAAGGGATCATCGAGACATGAGCGAGCGCATCGAACGATTCACTGTTGAGGGGCGGCCGTCGCTCGCAGTGCGGGCGGTCTCGGGCGACGTGAGGATCGTCGATGGCGCCGCCGGTGAGGTGGTCGTCCGGTTGCGCGGTCGCGACCGTTACCTGGAGAACTTCGTGGTCGAGCAGCACGGCAGCACGATCACCATCGAGCCCGAACGCGGCAGGAGTGCCTCCGGATCGGTCGGGATCGTCGTCGAGGTCGGAGCGCCGGCAGCGCTTCGAGTGCGCATCGCATCGGGCGATGTCACCGCCGAAACGGAATTGGCCGAGCTGAGTGTCGATTCGGCCTCCGGTGACGTCCGCGCCGGCCGGATCAGCGACGGAGTCCGTGCCAAGACGGCATCCGGTGATCTGAATCTCGGCGAGATCGGGGGTGCACTGTCGGTGGCATCGGCATCGGGCGAGGTCGTCGCTGCCGACGTCGGGCGCACCTTGGAAGCCAAGGTCGCCTCCGGCGACGTGCGGATCGGCCGGGCTCGAGGTGACGTCGACGTGAAGAGTGCCTCGGGTGATCTCGACGTCGCGACGTTCGAGGGTGGAGACCTCAATGCCAAGACCCTCTCGGGCGATGTGACCATTGGTGTGGTTGCCGGGCGTCGATTCTCGGTGTCGTTCAACAGCCTCAGCGGCACGATCAAGACTGATTTCCCGGTGGCGGACGGCGGAGACGGCACGCTGTCCCGGCTCAACGTCAAGTCGATGTCGGGTGATATCCGTATCCGGGCGGCGGCCGGATAACACCGTACGAGCGTCCGGCGATTCCGGTCAGTCAGCGGCGGCGGCGGATCGCGGCGTGGTCCGCTCGGATTCGATCATCGCCAGCGCCGCGTCGAACGCCGGCTCGCTGCACTCGGCAAAGACGGCGTGGCCACCGTCGCCGGCGTGGAACTGGTCTCCGGCAAAGAGGGCGGGATCCTCAAAGAACGCGCTCGACATCCGGCCCCTGGAGTAGACCTTCAGCGTTCGGGGATGGGCGTTAGCCACCTTCACCACCAGCCGGTCGTAGATCCGGCTGCGCCATGACACCCAGGGCTTGAGCGCCGCCGGGAGCCGGGGAACCGAAGCCGGATCGCCCATGCCCAGCGCCACCACCGCCGAGGCGACCTGCTCGAGACTGCCGACGATCGTATCGAGCTTGCGCGTGAATGAGGCCGGCGGGATTCCGCGCAGCGAGTCGTTGGTGCAGACGGACACCACGGCGAGATCCGGCTCGAGCCGGATTGCTTCGGTCAACTGGCCTTCGACCACATCCCGCGCCTTGGAGCCGCCGACGCCGAGACTGATCAGTTCGATGTGGTAGCGGTCCTCCCAGCGCCGCATCAGCCGCCTGATCCAGATGTTCTCCAGGTGTTCGACGCCGGGGGCGGTGAGCGAGCTGTCTCCGACGGCGACCACGCGCAGCGGCGGAAGCTCCGGTGAACCGAATGTCCCGGAGGCGTCCTGATTCGGGAACGACGGCAGGTCGGAGCGGTGTGCCGCTCGGAATACCTGCGCGAGCAAGAACGCTCCGCCTGTCACGGGGAGCGCAACGGCCGGTCCCACGAGGCGACGAGTTATGCCCACGGTTCGCATCAGGCTAATACCCGAGAATCGGTTGCTCGCCTACTATCCGCTCTGGCAGGGGAGGGTACGTGCGTCTCGGCCTCAATATCGGGCTGTCCGGCCCGGTGCTCGAGAACCGCATCGAGTTGGTGCGCGAGGCCGACCGGCTCGGCTTCCACTCGGTCTGGGCGGCGGAGGCGTACGGCAGTGATGCCGTCACCGTGCTCGCCTGGTATGCCGCGCAGACGGAGCAGATCTCGGTCGGCAGCGCGGTCATGCAGATGCCGGCGAGGACCCCGGCGATGACCGCGATGACGGCGGCCACGATGTCTGAGCTGACCGGTGGACGCTTCCTGCTGGGACTCGGACTGTCGGGTCCCCAGGTGGTCGAAGGCTGGCACGGCAGACCCTTCGGCAAGCCGCTCGGCACCACACGGGAGTATGTCGACATCGTCCGGGCCGCACTCGCTCGCAAGCGGGTCCGCCACCATGGCGAACACTTCCAGATCCCCTATGAGGGGCCCGGGGCCACCGGATTGGGGAAGGCCCTGCGGCTCACCCTGCGCAGCCGGCATTCGGTACCGATCTACCTCGCCAGCATCGGTCCGCGCAACGTTGCCCTGACGGCTGAGATTGCCGACGGCTGGCTTCCGGTGTTCTACTCGCCGGAGCGAGCGGCCGACATCTTCGGTCCTCATCTCGATGCCGGGTTCGAACGCTCGGGTGATCCGGCGAAGGTGGAACGATTCGACGTGGCTCCCACCGTGCCGGTCGTAGTCACGGACGATGTCGAACAGGCCCGCTGGGGGGTGCGGCCGTTCGTTGCTCTCTATATCGGCGGGATGGGAGCTCGGGGCCGCAACTTCTACTTCGATCTGGCATGCCGCTACGGATTCGATGTGGAGGCATCCCGGATCCAGGAGCTCTACCTCGACGGGAAGCGGCAGCAGGCAATGGCGGCGGTGCCGGACGAACTCATCGACGAGATCTCCCTGCTGGGGACCAGGGCTGAGATCCGCGACCGTCTGGAGGCCTGGCAGGAATCCGGGGTGACCACGCTGATCGCCAGCGCAGTCGACGTCGACACACTGCGAACCCTCGCCGAGCTGGTGCTTTAGGGGTCGGCGGCTACCGGTCGAACGGGCGGTTCGAGGCGGCCATGTCTCCGCCATACCAGAGGATTCCGCCGCCGACGAATGCAACGCCGCCCCACACTGCCGGGACATACTCCCCGAGCGCCGCCGAGAAGAAGAAGAGGACGGCCCCGGCCAGGGCCGCGATCGTCGCCAGTGCGGTCAGCGGCCACGCCAGCCAGTAGGGGATGTACTGCGAGAAGGTCTCCATCGCAGATCAGGGTACCCGGGCGGCGGTGGCTGTGGGTCGGGACCGCGGCGTGGTCAATCGAAGACGGCGGTGCGGAGCGAGTCACGGGCATGCCGCGTAGACCGCTACGTTGGGGCCGCCCTGAATCGACCCGGGATGGTGTGATGACAGACGATCGATCGGAGCTGCTGGCGGCGGTCGCGGCCGGCGATCTCGACGAGCTCATCCGGTGGGCCGACCGGTTGTGTTCAACGCGCGATTGGGACGGTGTCGTACTGCTGCGGGACCGGTGCCGGCATGCTCTAGAGGAGCGCGGCCTGCAGCTGTGGCCTGCCGCCGAGTACGCCGAGTATCGGCTTGCACTGGAGGCGCCGGCATCGTTCGCCGGGCCGGTGGTCGTCGAAGGAGCCGGGCGGTTTGCGCTCGGACCGCTCTGGGAGGTCGCCGCGGCCCATCACCCCTGGACCGACCTCGCCCCGCACGTGCCGCAGGGGCCGGCACGATCGATGGCCGCCCATGCCCGCGTGTTGCGCGGTGAGGACCTCGGCGCCGACACCAGCGTGGACGGTTCAGTGCTGGACCTCCCCTTCATAGTGCAGCCGTGGGAACCTGCCTACCCGGCCCCCGTCTACCGGGCCGACACCGCCGATTTCCCTACCCCGCCCCTGCCGGAATTGGCCCCGATGCCGATCGGGGAGCCCGGTGAGGAAATCGGGGACGAAGAAGCGACCGATGCCTTGCTGGCCGTCGTGACGGTGTGGGCCGAACATTCGAACGGGTCTCGGGCCGCGATCACGACGGAGGGCGGGTGCGCGGAGGCTATTGCCGCCCTTGGATACGACGATGTGCTGGGTGCCGAGATCGAGCCGGACGATGCGCTGGCCTGGATGGCGTGGGCGGGGGCGAGCGGAGGAGCATATGGGCGCCGCCGCGGTGGCCCCGCCGGCCGCTTCGCCGCCTGGTCGGCCGCCGCCGCGGTCGCCGGTCTGGAGTGGCCGGTGGATCCTGATGAGCTGGGCTCCGGGCTCACCGAACTTCGGTGGGTGCTGTGGCAGCCGCGCCACGAACCCTCCGGCTGGCAGCTCTTCGTGGCTGCGGAATCTGCCGCCGAGGAACTGGCCTGGGCGGTTGCCGCCCGCGATCACTACCGCGACGATGACCCCCTGGCTGCGGATCGCCCGGGTCCCTTCGCCGCTCCGACCGAATAGCCTGGGGTCGTGTCCGCCGCCATTCCCATCGAAGAGATCCGTGCCGCCCGCGATCGGGTGACGCCCTACCTGCATCGGACGCCGCTGGCGTCGAGCCGTGTGCTGTCGGAGCGATTCGAGAGCACGGTGTCGCTCAAGCTCGAGTTGCTGCAGAAGACCGGATCGTTCAAGCCCCGGGGGGCGTTCAATGAGATCCTCTCGCTGGGCGAGGCATCCCGCCGCCGGGGTGTGGTCGGCGTCAGCGGTGGAAACTTCGCCCAGGGATTGGCGTTCGCCGGCCAAACGCTCGGCGTTCCGACGACCATCGTGATGCCGGAGTCGACCCCGGCCAACTACGTCGAGGCCACTCGCGGTTACGGGGCAACGATCGAACTGGTGAGTGATATCGCGGCCGCTTTCCGCCGAGTCGAAGACCTGGCGCTCGAGGGCCTGACGACACTCCATCCGTTCGATGACCCGGCGATGATGGCCGGCAACGGGACGGTCGGCCTCGAGATTGTCGAGGATGCCCCGGAAATGACCGACCTGTTCGTCAGCATCGGTGGTGGGGGGCTGATGACCGGCGTGGCGTCGGCGGTGAAAGCGTTGTGTCCCGACGTCCGGGTGTGGGGGGTCGAGACCGAGGGGGCAGATGCCATGCGGCGGGCGCTCGATGCCGGGCGGATCGTAGAGATGGAGATCACTTCGATCGCGAAGACTCTCGGTGCGCCCTGGGTGTCGGAACACACGCTGGCGGCCGCCTCGGAACTGCTCGAGGACGTCGTCGTCGTCTCCGACGCAGAGGCCTTTCACAGCATCCTGCTGTTGATGGAGCGGGCCAAAGTCATGGCCGAACCCGCAGCCGCCTGCACGCTGGCGGCTGCCGAGCGGGTGCGGGACCGCATCGGTGGCAGCATCGTGCTCCTGCTCTGCGGAGGGAACCTGTCGTTCACCGATCTGATGGAGTGGCGGGAGCGGTTCGAGGAGCCGGCAGCCGGCTGATCAGCGTCCGCCGATGGTCTCCAACGCGGTAATCCCAATCGTGGTGGTGGTCGTGGTCGCCGGGACGGTCCGCCGGCGCGGAGCGCACGTCGACATCAACGTGATGATCGCCAGCGATCCGGCGGCGAGGACCGCCACCGAACCGCGTACGAATGGCCGGCGCAGCCACGGTCGGTGTTCGTGGTACGGATCGGGGTCCCAGCGGTCATCCATTGGTCGGAGGGCTGCGGGTGCTACCCGACCAGGATCTTCATGCCCTCGAAGGCAGCATGGGTCTCGGAGAAGACCTGCTGTGCCATGTCGACGATCCGGTTGACACCGGCGTCGTCGCGCGAGGGATCGTGGCTGGTGAGGATCAGGGTGCCGACTTCCGCTCGTTTGGCGAGGCTGACGGCCTCCTGCCAGGTGGAGTGTCCCCAGCCCCGCTTGACGGCCTCGTACTCGTTGGGGAGGTACTGGGCGTCGTAGACGAGCACGTCTGCCCCACCGGCGAGGGAAAGCAGCTTGTCGTCCGCCCCTCGCTGGCCATGTTCGACGTCAGTGGCGATGACCAGCGAGGTCTCCCCCCGCTGGATCCGATAGGCGAGCACACCGTCGGGGTGATGCAGCACGCGCGGCGTGATGAGGTAGTCGTCGATCGAGAACGACTCCTCGCCGATGCTGCGGAACTCTTTCGCGGCCGGTGTGGAGCGGAAATTCACGGGGAACCACGGCGGGCGCATCACCCGGTCGATTGCCTCCTCGATGTCCATGCCGCCGACGTCGCGGCCGTAGAACGTGAAGCGGTTTGCCGGGTCGTAGAGCGGTGCCAGGAATGGCAGCGCCAGCGCATGGTCCCAGTGCACGTGTGTCATGAGGACGTGGAAGTCGAGTGGTTGGTCGGGGAGGTCGCCGTTGATCCGCAGCGCCCCGGTGCCGGCGTCGACCAGCAACCGCCGGGCCGGCGTCACCTCGATCTCGAAGCACGTCGTGGCGCCGCCGTACCGGAGGAACTGGGCCCCGCTCACCGGGACCGATCCCCGGCAGCCGTGGACGGTGACGCTGAACGCGGACATGGTCGTCTTGACTCCGATTTCGAACTGCTGCCGGGGAACCCTACTCCGCCGGTAACGGATTGACTTGAGCCGAGCTTACGCAGGCTGGGCGGCGTCCTCGGCCTCGGTGGAATCCGGGACCTGATCGGGGAGTTCGGTCTCGAGATGGCGTACTCGTGGATGGAGCCAGCCCGCCGATGCCAGCAGCATCATCCCGATCCCCGACAGGACCACCATGAGGCCGATGCCTCGCCCGCTGCCGGTGCCGAGCACCTTCCCGACCGACCCGGCGAGGGAGCCGTCGTCGGCCATCAGCGGTTCGAACACCGAATCGGCAAGCGGACCGGCGGCGAGGATGGCGATCGGGCTGACCGCCGAGGCGATCATCCGGCGGAGGGCAAACACCCGCCCCTGGACGGCCGGGGCCACCTTGGTTTGCCACAGCACCTGGCTCGCGGTATTCACCACCGGCACTCCGAGCATCAGCAGGAATGACCCCGCCCCGATGAGCACCAGTGACGGCCGCAATCCGCTGATCACCACGGCCACGCCCCCGTAGATGATCCCGAGCACAATGCCACGGATCCGCCGCTGCGGTCCGCCCCAGGCGCTGACGATCAGGCTTCCGATGAGCATGCCGATGCCGGCAAGGGAGAAGACCGTGCCGGCGGCAGTTTCGGAAGAGAACGACACCACCAGCGGGATGAGCAGGACGTTGGTGAACGACAGCACGAAGTTGACGCCGGCGTACATGCTGAGCAGCCAGATCAGGCCGACGCGCTCCCGGAGATACCGGGCTCCGATGCGGACGTCCTCCCACACCGACCCGCCGGCGTGCTCGGCAAGGCGTTCGGGGCGGGGGAACCGCACCACGGCCAGGGTTGCCACCGCGACCAGGAACGTTGCGACGTCGGCGAGTAGGACCGCCCCGAGCCCGACCGTGGCGAGCAATGCTCCGGCGATCGCCGGGGCCACGATCAGGCCGATCGCGTCGCTCATCTGCACCAGGCCGTTGGCCCGCCCGAGCTGCTTCTTGGGAACGAGCAGCGGCACCGACGCCATCCAGGCCGGACTCTGGAACGAGTTGCCGAGCGCCCCGACCCCGACCAGGGCGTAGATGTGCCACATCTCGAGGCTGTCGGTGAAGAAGAGGGCGGCAATGGTGATGGTGGTGATTCCGGCGATCAGGTCCGACACCAGCATCGTCAGCCGGCGGTCCCAGCGATCGACCAGCGCACCGGCCACCGGGGCCAGCAGGATCGATGGCAGCGAGAAGAACAGCGACACCAGAGCCAGGCGGGTCACCGAACCCGTCTCCAGGTACACCCACACCTGCAGGCCGAAGCCGGTGAGTGACGTGCCGAGAATCGACACCAGCTGACCTGCCCACACGACGAGGAATGCGATCATGCCGGTGGGGGCGGCTCGAGTTCCGGGCGCCGGCGCGTTCACGATTGCGACTCCAGGACAAAAAGCGGGATGTTGTGGACCCGTTTGCGGTACTCGGCGTATCCGGGGAACACCGCATCGAGTGCCTCCCAGAGCTCCTTCTGCCGGCTGCCGGTGATCTCGATCGCCCGGACTGTCTTGCGAGTTCCATCGAGTTCGAGAGTGGCCTCGGGATGGGCTCGGAGGTTGAATGCCCAATCGGGAATCTTCCCACTTCCGTAGTTTGAGGCTGCCACGGCGTGGCTATTGCCGAGCCGCCCGAAGTAGAGGAGCACCCGGCGGATCTGTCCGCTCCGGGCCCCGATGGTCTCCAGGACACCGGAGTGGAACTCCTTGGGGGAGAGGGCAATCCGCCCTTTTGTTGCCGTGTAGAGTGCAAGATCGGCTCTGCCGAGCCACGGGCGGGCGAACCGGGGGAACCAGCGGGTAGTGCCGAGGCGGCGTCCGAGGGCGGTGTACCACTTCATGGGGTGGCCAGCCTAGGAGCGGTGGGGTCGGCAATCGTCACGAGTTTGGCCATCGGCCAAACTCCCAAGTTACCGGCGTAGCTGGCAGTATCGAACATATGTTCGATACGATGGGGTGGTGCCGCCCCGCTACGCCGAATTGCATTGCCACTCGAATTATTCGTTCCTCGACGGTGCCTCCCACCCCGAGGAACTGGTGGCAGCAGCGGCCGCCACCGGCTACGAGGCCATCGCAATCACAGATCACGACGGGTTCCAGGGGGCTCCCAAGTTCCGGGCCGCCGCCGCCGAGATCGGGATGCCAACGGTATACGGGGCTGAGATCGGGATGCCCCGGGCGACGGAGGGGGTCGCTTCTGAACTCACGCCCCCCTCAGACCCGGCGGCTTCACCGTCCCGTCCCCACCGGGGCCGAATCCGCCGGATGCACGGCTCGAAGCCGGTGGTGGTGCCGGCAACGGATCACCTCGTCCTGCTGGCCCCGGATCCGGCCGGCTACGCCGCCCTGTCACAACTCATCACCCGCGCCCAGTTCCGCGGCGAGAAGGATCGTCCGGTCTACGACGAAGCAGACCTTGCCGAGGCCGCCGGGCGGGGGAAGCTGATCGCCCTCACCGGCTGTCACCACGGGGTGGTTCCGCGCGCCGCCGCCGCCGGTGATCTCGATGGGGCGATGCGAGCTGCAGCCCGCCTGCGAGAGGTGTTCGGATCCCGGCTCCACCTCGAGGTGTGGGATCACCGGATGCCGGAGGACGCTCCCCGCAACGACATGATGGCGGAGGTGGGAGCCCGGCTGCGGATTCCTCTGGTTGCGACCAACAACGTGCACTACCACGACCGGAGCCGGGCCGGACTGGCCGAGGTGCTGGCCGCCATCGGAGGGCGGCGTGATCTCGACACCGGCCGCGCCTTTTGGCCGGCGACCGATGAACGTTTCCTCCGCTCACCGGAGGAGATGGCCCGGCGGTTCACCCGTTACCCGGGAGCGGTGGAGCGGGCCGCAAGACTCGGTGCCGCCCTGGCGTTCGATCTCACGCTGGTTGCACCCCGGCTTCCCGACTTCCCGATGCCGGGATCTTTCCGGTCGGAGATGGAGTTCCTCCGCCATCTGGTGATGGAGGGAGCCCGCGATGTGTACTCGGGTGAGGGGAGGGGAGCGATCGATCCGCGGGCGATGGCGCGTCTCGAACACGAACTCGAGGTGATCGACGAACTCGGATTCCCCGGCTACTTCCTCGTGGTCTGGGATCTGGTGCAGTTCGCCCGGGATCGGGACATCTACTGCCAGATCCGGGGGTCGGGGGCCGACTCGGCGGTCTGCCGCTGCCTGGGGCTGACCCGGGTCGATCCGATCCGGCTCCACCTCCCGTTCGAGCGGTTCCTGTCCGCCGAGCGGGGCCGTCCCCCGGATATCGACGTCGACTTCGAAGCGGAACGCCGCGAGGAAGTGATCCAATACTGCTACCAGCGGTACGGAAGAGACCGGGCGGCGATGGTGGCGAATGTGATCACCTACCGGGCCCGCTCGGTGCTACAGGACGTCGGGAAGGCCTTCGGGCTGACTCAGGCACAGGTCAACGGGCTCACCAAGTACCTCGATACCAGGCGGGCCGCCGACATCCCGCAATACCTCGACCTGCCGGAGGGGCTCACTACCGACCTCATTCTCGACGCCTGTACCCGGCTCGACGGTTTCCCCCGCCACCTCGGTATCCACTCCGGCGGGATGGTCATCGCCGATCGGCCGCTGTGGGAGACGGTCCCGCTCGAGTGGGGGCGGATGGAAGACCGCTCCATCCTGCAATGGGACAAGGACGATTGTGCCTCGATGGGGATCGTCAAGTTCGACCTGCTCGGACTCGGCATGCTCAATGCCCTCCATCTGACCGTCGATCTCATCACCGAGGTCCACGGTGAGCGGATCGACCTGGCCACCATCCCGCAGGAACCCGCCGTCTACGAGATGATGACCCGGGCCGACACCGTGGGTCTCTTCCAGGTGGAGTCGCGGGCGCAGATGGCGACGCTGCCCAAGACGAAACCAAAAACGTTCTACGACCTGGCAATCGAGGTCGCGCTGATCAGGCCGGGGCCGATCCAGGGCCACTCGGTGCACCCATTCCTGCGGCGCCGCAACGGGGAGGAGGAGGTTCGTTACCCCCATCCCAGTGCGGAGCCGATCCTCGCTAAGACCCTGGGTGTCCCGGTGTTCCAGGAGCAATTGATGGAACTGGCCCGGATCTGCGCCGGGTACAGCGCCGGCCAGTCGGACCGGCTCCGCCAGGCGATGACCCATAAGCGTTCGGACGAGGAGATGGCGAAGCTGCGGGCCGAAACCTTTGCCGGCATGGCCGCCAACGGCATCACTGGTCCCGCCGCCGACGAGATCTGGGAGAAGCTTCAGGGCTTCGCCGCCTTCGGATTTCCCGAGAGCCACTCGGTGTCGTTTGCGTACATCGTCTATATGTCCGCCTGGCTTCGATACCACTGGCCGACCGAGTACCTGGCCGGGCTGCTGAACGCGCAGCCGATGGGCTTCTACTCGCCGAACTCGCTGGTCCAGGACGCCCGGCGCCACGGGGTGGTCGTGCTGAACCCCGACGCCAACCTTTCGGAGTACGACTGCACCATCGAACCCTTCGATGCCGATCCACAGGACACGGCGACGTATGCGGGTGCCACCTGGCGGCGGGCCCGGGGGCCGCTCGACGATCCCCTGCGGATGGCGACGGCGATGCGGATGGGACTGCGGTACGTGCGCAACCTCGGCGAGGTGGAAATCAGCCGGATCGAGGCCGCTCGTCTCATCGACGGCCCGTTCGCATCGGTGGTCGATCTTGCTCAGCGGACCGGTCTGCCGGTCGGTGCGCTCGAGGGGTTGGCAGCGTCCGGGGCGCTCGCTTCACTCGGGGTCGAGCGTCGTGAGGGGCTGTGGGCCGCCGGAGCCCTGGCCGGGATGGGGCCCGGCCGGCTCGGACTGGCCGCCGGAGCAGAAGCACCGCCGCTGCCGGGGATGACCCGGCCCGAGGAGGCCCAGGCCGATCTCTGGTCGACCGGCGTATCCGTCCATCACCCCGTCGAATTCGTTCGAGAGCGGCTAACGGATTCCGGATGCATTGCCATTGCGGCGGCACTCGACGGCAGAGCTCACGGCCGCCGGGTTCGCATCGGCGGCGTGATCACCCACCGGCAGCGGCCGATGACGGCGAAAGGTGTGATCTTCCTGAACCTCGAGGACGAGTCCGGGCTGCTCAATGTGGTCGTGCTTCCCGGGGTGTGGCAGGACCAGCAGGAGGTTGCCCGGCGCAGCGTCGGGGTGGTCATCGACGGGGTATTGGAACAGCGCGACGGGGTTACCAATCTGGTCGCTCGCCGGTTCGCCGCGTGGTCCGACGAGATCGAAGGATTGCACAGCCGGGACTGGGCTAGAGGGTGGCGCTGAACGGCACATGCTGCGTTCCCGCCGACCAGATCATCACCGCCCACGGCGTCCCCTGCCTCGACGCATTGCACGAATGCGCCTTCGTTGTGCGTCCTTGCGGGCGGCGCGCCTGGCCGGCGATCGACACAGCGGTGCCGTCCAGAACCACCCAGAGGGTCGCGCCAGGTAGCTCCTCGCGGCGCGAGGGCGGCTGTGAGCGATGAGCTCCTAGGGGAGTGGCTCGGGATGTCGCAGCCATCCGAATCGATCGCTGTCATCGACCCGCAGATACCCGTCGTGTCCCTCGCCACCGATCAGATGATCTGCGCCTTCACCGCCGATCAGGGTGTCATTGTCCATGCCACCCATGATCAGGTCATCGCCGCCGCCGCCGATCAGAATGTCCGGTCCCGTGTCCCCGGCGATGAAGTCGTTGCCATCACCACCACATATCAGATCGTTGCCGCCGGATCCGAAGATCGTGTCGTTCTCGCCCCGTCCGACGATCACATCGGGTCCGGAGGTCCCAAGCAGCAGGTCCGGTCCGGGGGTGCCCAGGACGGTTGCCGGAGCGCCGAGGCAGGAGGCTTCCGGCCAGGCCGACGGAGTCACGGCGACATCCGACACCCCGAGTGCTCGGATCCTTCCTTCGGTGCGGTCTCGCGAGCTCTCCAGCCACCACTGCGGCTCGATGCCCGTTGCCAATGCCCAATCGTTGGCGAGAATCCGATAGGTCGGCAGCTCAACCCAGGTTGGGGTGAATTGCACCTCGGTGGTCAGGAAGCGTCCATCCGGCTGTTCGGTGGCCGTGATGTGGACGACCACTCCGTCCTCGGTCCCGTAGTACGTCGGTCCGTAACTCGAGTTCTGGTTGGACAGGTGGTTACCCATGCCGTACACGACGACCTTGTCGCCGATGCGGTCGATGGGCTGGATCACGTGGACGTGACTCCCCAGAATCAGATCGACATCCGGAGAGGCGAGCAGCAGTTCCGCCAACGCTTCCTGTTGTGTGGTCGGCATCACCTGGTACTCCTGTCCCCAGTGCAGCGAGAGGACGACGAACTCGGCCCCCTGTGCTCGTGCCCAGGCGGCGTCGGAGAGGATCAGGTCGGCGTCGAGCGAATTGACCGCCCACGGCCGGCCGGCAGGCTTGGCGAAGCCGTTGTAGCCATACGAATACGCCATATGGGCAACGCTGACGCCGTTCACGTCGTAGAGGCCGGGGAGACGCTCCTCCTCGGAACGGGCCGCACCGTCGTGCCGCACTCCGGCGGCGTCGAGCACATCGAGCGTCTCGACGATCCCGGTCCATCCCCGATCCAGCGCATGGTTCCCGGTCACGGAGCAGGTGTCGTAGCCGGCGGCTGCGATGGCGTCGGCGACCTCATGTGGAGCGTTGAACACCGGGTAGTAGGCGAGGTTGTTGTTGGTCGGCGACAGGGTTCCTTCGAGGTGGCAGATGGCGAAATCCGCCTCCCCGATCCACGGTTCGATCGGCAGCATCATCGGTGCGAAGTCGTACCCGGCACCGCCGGCATATTCGGCAGCCTTGCGGGCGACCGCGCCGTGGATGAGCACATCGCCGGCCGCCGCAATGGTGAAGGAGCGGGCGGGTTCGCTGGCAGAACCGGGAGTGGCGGCGAGGCCGGCGATGAGGACGGCGGCTGCGAGCACCGTGATGCGTACCTTCATAGGTGGGACGGTACTCGCCCGATGCGGCATAGCGATGGCGTGACGGGGCGGCGAACGGCACACCCCTCCAGGCCGACTGCGTCCTGATTGCCGGTCCGAGTCTTGCGACCGGTGATCAAGGAGTGGCGGCGCCCCGGTGCGGCAGATCCCGAGTCGAGGGACTCACCCCGGTGTCGACCGGACGGTCGGCTTCGGGCGGCGGGGTCGGCTCGGCATCCTCGACGACCTGGGCGCCGTCGGCCGGCTCGTCCGGCTGGAGCAGCCGGGCAAGTCTGCGAAGCACGTTCTCCAGGTCGCTCATCGCCGCAATGATGCGGCCTGGCCGATCTCCTGAGAAGGGGCCTTGGTCCCCTCGGGGGTCCCGGTCCGCGCGGACCCTGGTCCCGAGACTGGGTCCGGTAGGCCCGGCGCAGGTGCCCCGAACGCGACACCCCGCCGTCCTCGGGGGAACGGCGGGGTGTCGCATGGCGGCAGGTTCAGCTGAAGCGGTGGCCGGGGCCACCGAATGGCGTTCTAGCGCGGGAGGGAGCGCCGGACTGCCACCATCTGGGAACGCTTGCGGAGCAGACGGCCACGAGCCTGAGCGCGGGCGTCCAGGGGAGCACCGGTGCGCACCATGTCGTGGTAGTCCGTCCAGGCAGTGACCAATTGGTTGAAGCTCTCGTCGAACGCAGGGCTCATTCTGTGACTCCATTGACCGTTTCTTGAGACAACTGTATCAGAACGATCAAAGGAGTTCAGCCCGAATTCAGACGGATCATCACCTATCCCGGCGATTTCAGTAATAGAATCAGAGGTGAAATTGTATTAGCACCTGTGATCCTGTTGGTGGCGCTGCTCCGAAGGTCATCCCACCATCGGATCGATCGTTTTGGAGGTCTTCGTGGCTGATGCCATCGACATCGACGACATCGGATGGGCGATCCTGACGGAGTTGCAGCGAGAGGGCCGGATCGGCTTTGCCGAACTCGGACGGCGGGTGGGCTTGAGTGCTCCGGCGGTCGCCGCTCGGGTCCGCCGGCTCGAGGAGGATGGGGTGATCGAGGGGTACCGGGCTCAGCTCAGCTTCGAACGCCTGGGCCTCGACGTGCGGGCATTCGTCCGGATGAGTGCCATGGGGGGGAGGGACGTCCACGATGAGCTCATTGAGGTTGCCGCCGGTATTCCCGAGATCCTCGACATGTGGCGGGTGACCGGCGCCGAGACCTACATCATGCGGGTAGCGGTGAAGTCCGTCACCGATCTCGAGGGAGTGCTGCACCCCTTCTGGCAGTACGGGGACACGGTGACCGGCGTGGTCATGTCCCATCCGATTGCGAGGCGCCCGATCGATCCGGTGATCGCCTCCGGGAGCTGAGGCCTACTCGTCCCAGATGTGGATGGGAATCCCGACCCAGAACTGGGCGGTCATCCAATCGGAGTCCCAGGTGTGCAGCCGAACGCAGCCGTGGGAGGCCGGGTAGGTGGGAACCCGCGGGTAACCGTGGATGGCGAACGACGCCGTGAAGTTCCAGGTGTTGTAGATGCCGCCGAGGCGGGTGTAGATCCACCCCGGCCGGAACCGGAACAGGGTGAAATCGCCCCGGGGAGTGTACGACCACGCCGGGTTGCCGTTCGAGCTGAGGTAGGTGCCGCCGCTCCCGGTCGAGGTCGGGGCGATGGCGGCCACTTCCCCGTCGAGGATGAGGTAGACGACCTGGTGACCGATGTCGACCTCGACACGATCCTGCTCGTTGGGCCGGCGCTTCGGAACGGTCGGGTTGAACTCGAGCAAGTACCTCCAGTCGGCCTGACTCCATGTCTCGACCCTCGGGAGGTCGAGCACCTTGTGGAACGCGACGACTGCGGAGGCCACGTCCCGGTCGTACTCGCCGTCGATGTCACTCCGGTACAGTGCCTTGGCGGTGAGCAGCGTTTGCAGCTGTGCCACCGCATCCCCGCTGTCCCCGTGGCCGAGTTCTCCGTTCTCACACGCCTCGGTGGCCGATCCGGCGATGCAAATGTCGAAGTCGGCGCCGCCATCGGTGAGATCGTTGCCCTCGCCGCCGTCGACGATGTCGAGGCCGTTCTCTCCCGACATCAGGTCGAGGCCGCTGCCGCCGCGGAGATAGTCGTTGCCGGTGCCGCCGGCAATGCTGTCGCCCCCGGGTCCGCCGGCCAGCGCATCGGCCCCTGATCCGCCGACCAAGCGGTCCATCCCCTCATCGCCGGTCACGGTGTCGTCGCCGTGGCCGCCGGCCAACTCGTCGTTGCCCGAACCTCCGGTCACCAGGTCTACGCCGTCGCCGCCGTCGGCCCGATCGTGGCCGTCCGATCCGTAGAGCTGATCATCGCCGTCTTGACCGCTGAGCAGGTCGTCGCCTGAACCGCCGGTTGCGATGTCGTCTCCGTCACCGCCGAACATGCGGTCGTTGCCGGTGCCACCGATGAGCAAGTCGTCTCCGGGTCCGCCGTTGAGGAAATCGTCGCCGGACCAGCCCACGAGGCGATCGTCACCCGCAGCGCCGTCCAGACGGTCGTTGTCGTTCTCTCCCCAGAGCTCGTCGTCGCCCGCGTTGCCATAGAGCGAGTCGTCGCCGTCTCCGCCGCAGATCACGTCGTTGCCGCGGCCACCCATGACGATGTCATCCCCGGCGCCGGCATCGATTACATCGTCGCCGTCGGTTCCCTTGAGGATGTCGTCACCCGCAGTGCCGGGAATCGTGACGGCGTGGCCGCCGCACGACGACTGCGCGGCCGCAGGAGCGGCGGTCAGGCCGACCGCCAGCAGCGCCACGATCAACATGAGCGAAACACGTCGCATCGTCTCTCCTGCGTGCCGGCAACGCTACGCGTGCAAACCGGCCGGTGCCGATGCCTGCTCAGGCTTCGCGTTTGCGCTGCGCGTCGAGTACGGCATAGGCGGTGAGGTTCACCACATCGCCGACATCGGCATCTCGCTGCAGCACATGGACCGATTTCGAGATGCCGGTGAGGATCGGCCCGATGACCTCGGCGTGGGCCAGGCGATTCAGCAACTTGTAGGCGGAGTTCGCCGCCGTCAGATTGGGGAACACCAGGACGTTCGCATCAGCCCCGAGGTGGTTGAACGGGTGGCGGCGCTCGAGTAGGTCCGGCGAGATCGCAGTGTCTGCCTGCATCTCACCGTCGAGCGGCAGATCGGGTGCCGTGGTGCGGCAGATACGCACCGCCTCTTGCACCATCGCCGGCTCCGTTCCGCGTGCGCTCCCGAAGTTGCTGTAGGACAACAGGGCGACTCGCGGCTCGATGTCGAAGCGATCTCGAGCGGTCGTCGCCGTGGCCAGGGCAATCTCTGCGAGCTGTGCCGCGTCGGGCTGAATGTTGACCGCACAGTCGGCAAAGAAGTACGGGCGGCTCTCGATGACAACCACGTAGAGGGCACTGACGATCGTCCGCATCGGCTCGAGCGGAAGGATCTGCAGCGCCGGTCGCAGCGTGTCTGGGTAGTGAGTGGTCAGGCCGCCCAGCACTGCATCGGCATCACCCTGTTCGAGCATCAAGGCGCCGAAGTAGTTGGGATCGCGCACGTACCGCTGCGCATCGGACAGGGTCATTCCCTTCCGCTGGCGGATCTCGTAGAGCGCCCTCGCATAGCGGGCGGAGCGCTCCCGCTCCCGCTCTGGGTCGAGCACGGTGACTCCGTCGAGGTCGATCCCAATTTCCCCAGCGACCGTCCTGACTTCGTCGGGGTTGCCGATCACAATCGGGCTGCCGATGCCTTCGTCCAGGATCCGCCGGGCGGCCCGCACGATTCTGACGTCGGCCCCGTGCGGGTAGACCACCTGCATCGGGCGTTGCCGGGCCTTGACCGTGACGGTGTTCACCAGGCCGTAGCTCCCCTGGAAGCGTGATCGCAGGACCTCCCGGTAGGCCTCGCCGTCCTCGAGCGGGGCACCGGCCACGCCCTCGGCGGTGGCGGTCTCGGCGACGGCGGGGGCCACATGCCAGAGCACCCTGGGGTCGAACGGCTTCGGGATCAGGTACTCCGGCCCGAACGAGAGGCGATCGAGTCCGTATTGCTTGAGCACCGAATCGGGCACATCGAGGCGGGCGAGGTCGGCCAGAGAGCGTGCTGCGGCGGTCTTCATGCCGTCTGTGATCGAGCGGGCTCGCACGTCGAGCGCCCCGCGGAAGATGAAGGGGAACCCGAGCACGTTGTTGACCTGGTTCGGGAAGTCGCTGCGTCCGGTCGCGACGAGAGCGTCCGGGCGGGCCTCCCTGGCAGCGTCGTAGGGGATCTCCGGATCGGGATTGGCGAGGGCGAACACCATCGGGTCCGGTGCCATTGCCTGCACCATCTCCGGCGTCACCAGCCCGGCCACCGACACCCCGACGAAGGCATCGGCGCCGTCGAGCGCCTGCTCCAGGGTGCGACGGTCGGTGTCGGCGGCGAACTCGGCTTTGTGAGGCGGGAGGTCGTCATCCCGGTCCGTGGTGATCACGCCGCGGGAGTCGACCAGCAGGACGTTCGACGGATCGACCCCGAGGCTCACGAAGAACCGGGCCGTTGCGATCCCCGCCGCGCCGGCACCGGAGAACACGACGCGGACGTCCTCGATCCGGCGGTCGGTGAGTTCGAGAGCATTGATGAGCGCCGCGGCTGCAATGATCGCCGTGCCGTGCTGATCATCGTGGAAGACCGGGATCGCCAGGCGTTCCCGCAGGGTCTGCTCGATCTCGAAGCACTCCGGCGCCCGGATGTCCTCGAGGTTGATGCCGCCGATGGTCGGGGCGAGGAGTTCACAGAAACGAATGAGCTCACCGGGGTCGGTGGTGTCCACCTCGATGTCGAACACGTCGATATCCGCGAACCGCTTGAACAGGACGGCCTTGCCTTCCATGACCGGCTTGCCGGCGAGCGGGCCGATGTTGCCGAGGCCGAGCACGGCGGTCCCGTTGCTGACCACCGCAACCAGATTGCCGCGGTTGGTGTAGTGGAACGCGGTTTCGGGGTCTGCTGCGATCTCGAGGCATGGTTCGGCGACGCCCGGCGTGTAGGCGAGGCTGAGATCATGCTGCGTCGCCGTCGGCTTGGTGGGCCGCACCTCCGTCTTTCCCGGCCGCGGGCGCGAGTGGTACTCCAGCGCCTCGCTGAACGTTCGCCGTCCGGTCATCGGCCCTCCTGCCACGATCCTGTCTCACGCTAACTGCGTCTTCGGTGTCATGCCGATCGTTTGGCCGGACGGCCTACCGTTGGGGGCCCCGATGGAGGACCGGTTCGTGGAGACGTCCGTGGTCGTGCAGATCATCGGCTATGTGGCATCGGCGCTCGTAGTGGCGTCGCTCGCCATGACGTCGATTCTGCGGCTGCGCCTCATCGGGCTCATCGGGGCGCTGACGTTTCTCGGATACTCGCTGGCGATCGAGGCCTATCCGATTGCGATCACGAACGTGGTGATCGCGTCGATTCATGCCTGGTTTCTGACGAAGCTGCTGCGCCATCATGAAGTCTTCACCGTGCTGCACGTGGCTCCGACGAGCAAGTACCTCGAGTATTTCTGCTCGTTCCATGCCGATGAGATCCGAACATTCCTTCCCGGATGGAGCTACCGGCCCGATCCGGATCAGATCAGCGCATTTGTGCTGCGGGATCTCGTCCCTGCGGGGCTGTTCATCGCAGTGCCCGGCGACGGCGATCGGCTCCACGTTTCGCTGGATTTCGCCATTCCGCAATACCGCGACTTCCGCCTCGGACGATTCGTGTACTCGAAAAAATCCGGGATCCTCGATGAGGTGACGGCAAGGTTTGCCGTCGCACGCGGTGGGAGTGCAGCACACACCCGCTACTTGGAGCGAATGGGGTATTGCAAGGTGGCCGGCGATGGCGCCGAGGCGCGCTACGAACTGGACCTGAGCACGATTCGTTAAGCCCCCGGCTCCCCCTCGATCAGCTCGCGCAGCCGCGTTACCTCCCGCTCCAGGTCGGCAATCCGGGCTTCGAGATCCCGGCTCTCCGCGATGACCGCCACTGCAGCAGCCGGTTGTGGCTCGGATTCGCCTGTACCGACCAGATGCACCCAGCGGTGTTCCTTCTCGCCGGGCTGCCGCTCCAGTCGCATGACCAGTGGAGGCTCCCGGCGAGCCAGATCGTCGAGGGTTGCTTCGACCGCCGCCGGTGAGGAGAAGTCGTGGTAGCGGCCCGTACGGGTGCGCAGCTCGCCCGGCGTTTGTGGGCCCCGCAGCAACAGCACGGCGACGGCGGCTGAGGAAGCAGGCTCCAGTTCGAGGTGCTGGGTGAGGGCTTGTTTGTATTTGACCGCCCGCTGCCCGGGCACGTGAGTCAGGCGGCACAACTCCAGATCGCGGAGGCCGTTGATCGCTTCGATCACGGTCGTGTCGGTGTAGTCGACGACCGGATCACGGTTGGTGCGCTGGTTGCACGCCGCCAGCAACGAATTGAGGGTGAGCGGATAACCGTCGGGTGTCGTCATCTGCTTTTCGATGAGGGCTCCGAGCACCCGGAGCTGGACGTCGGTGAGATTCATGACCGGGATCGTAGGTCCCTAGGTGTCGAAGCCCTCGCCGTCGCCGCCCAACTGGCGCAGGAAACGTTCGAAGTCGGCTGCGATCTCCTCGCCCGACGTGACCTCCGACCCGGCGTCGTAAAGCTCCTCGTAGCGTTCGACCAGTGAGGAGATCTGCGGCTGGCCCGCGCTCGACTCATCGAGCCGGCGCCGTTGCTCGGCAGCTTCGTCGACCAAGGCGCCGGGCTCGACGCTGACGCCGGCGCGTTGGGCGACGCGCTCGCTCAGCGTGATGACCGCCGGGTAGTAGATGCCGCCGACGTAGTGAGGTACCCGGGCCCACAATCCGACCGTGTCGATCCCGCCGTCGGCGAGTGCGCGAGCGATCACGATGGCGGCGGCAGCAGGGACCTCGAGTGGCCCTTCGACTGCATTTGCCTCGTCGCCGAGCAGTGACGGGTTCGATGCCGTGGTCGTAACCACAGTCGGCCTGGTGTGTGGTGCCGCCCACGGAATCCCTCCCAGGGACACCTGTTGCACGATGCCAGCATCCGCCGCAAAGCCGGCGATCGTTTCAGCGAGGCGGCGCCAGTGCCAATTGGGCTCCGGGCCGCTCAGGATCAACAGGTCGCGTTCCCCGCGCCGCCGCCGGATGGTCAGCTCCGGCCACGACACGTCGCCGAGGATGCCGTCGGCGAACGCCACCGTCGGCCGGCTCACCCGGTAGTCGTACAGGTCGTCGGTGTCGAACGTCGCCACGGTCGGGGCGTCGGCGGCCAGATGCTCCGCGGTCGCGGTTCCTGCCGCACCGGCGCTGATCCAGCCGTCGAAGGCGACGATGAGGTACGGAGCGACGAGGTCGTTGAGGCCGTCTGGGTCGATCGTGAGCATGCGACCAGCGTAGGCACCCGTTCGCCACCATCGCAGCGGGCCGTTGGCCCCTGGTGCCGGCGGGGCTCGGCCGGCAAGGTGAGCGGATGCTGGAGCGGATCCGTCGGATGGGAGGAGCGACCGTGATCGCGGTCCTCGGTGGGCTGCTCATCACCCTCCCGTTCTTCAGTGGTCTCGACGGCATCGCCGACGATTTCGAACGACTGATCCCCGACGTGGCGCCGGTGTTCGAGCCGCCGCAGTTCGAAGATGCTCGCAACGATCTCACCCGGCTCAACGGGATAACCGCAGAGTTCATCGACGGGGTCATCCCGGCGCTCACCTTGCCGCTGCTGTCCTCTGAGGAGCGCATCGTCGCATCGTTCGACGAGGCGTACCCGGCCGTCATGCAGGGGATCCGAGCTCTGCCGGGCATCGCCGACCACTTCATTCCGATGCTCGACGCGGCGATCGGCCAGCGAGCCAACCTGAACGCTGCCGCCGAGATCGTGACGCCGGGGATCCCGGCAACTTCGGCAACCCCGGCCCTGATCGGCGCCGGTGTCGTGGCGCTCGTCGGGGCCGGCGTCGTTGCGCTCGGATGGGTCCGCAGCGGTGCGCTCATGGTGCTTTTCCTCGGCGGGGTGCTGGTGGCTGCGCCCCTGATGACCGGACTCGGAGAGAAGGCCGCGGCCGCCGCCGACCTCGACACAGCGCTGGCACCGATCGTGATTCCCGAGACCGCGGCGGCGGCACGGGAGTCGATGGCCGTCGCCGAAGCGATGGGGGAGCAGTTCTGGGTGGAGATGCTCCCCGACCTGGCGCGCAGGATCCCGCTGGTCACGGAGGCGGGTTTGCTCGGCATCGTCGAGACCAGCTTCCCGGCGATCGCACGCGGGTTGGCAACCATGGATGAGCAACTGGCGCGGTTCGACGCACTCGTCACGGTGCTCGAGCGGAATCTCGAGCCGTATCGCACGATCCACGGGACCGATCTGGCCCCAGTGATCGCTTGGGTGATCGTGCTCGGCGGCTGCCTCGCCGCCGTCGGCATCATCGCCCTGATGCCGATCCGCACCGCCGGCCGGGGGGGAAGCCGGGAGGGCCCCAAGGAATCGGTCGACGGCTGAGCCGATCACAAGCTGTCGTGCGGGGGCCGCTTCGGCTGCCGTGCTGGGTGCCATCGGGCTGCTTCGCCTGGCAGGGCGGGTCTATGCCGGCGGCCTGCTGCGAACCGGCAAGCTGTCGTGGCGCGACGCCTGGAGAGCCGCCGGTGAGCTGCAGTAGCGGATCACCGATCCTCGTCGCATCGGGGTTGCCCTCGGGGTGATCCCCCATAGACGGTGAGGGGGTGGTGCCGTACCTTCGAGATGGCGCGGCGCGTTCCGTACCCGGGCGGGCGCACGATCGGGAGGTGTGCTTATGGAGCTTCGGTGGTATCGGCGGCGGTGGGTTCGCAACACGATCATCGTCGTGGCGGTCCTGACGCTCGTCTTCCTCGTCGGCGGCGGCTGGTACTTCTCGGGCCTGATTCGTTCCGATGCGCTGGCGGTCAAGACCCAGGCGGAAAGCGCGCCGGAGCGGATCCACGAAGTCCTGGCCGTCGAGGATGGCGCTGTGGTGTTCGCTCTCGGCGACGATCCGCCCGACGACCTCACATCGGGCGAAATGATGGGAGTCGTCTGGGAAGGTGGTTACGGCCTCCTCGGCGGTGTGGTGAGCCGCGACTCC
Source organism: uncultured Acidimicrobiia bacterium (assembly GCA_964511945.1). Classification (GTDB taxonomy): domain Bacteria; phylum Actinomycetota; class Acidimicrobiia; order Spongiisociales; family UBA11373; genus CAZEHO01. The sequence continues at coordinate 120,055 of CAZEHO010000001.1, forward strand.
GGGCGGATCGCACGGACGTTCACTCCATACGAGGCGGTGACCGCTCGTCCGCTCGGCGCCGGGACCATGGTCGGTCTCGAAGGCTATGCCTACCCCGCCGATCCGGCGATGTTCGATCCGGCACTCGCTGAGGTGTCGTACACCTCACCGTTCGGACCCTTCGATGCCCTGTGGGCGGAGGGCGATTCGTCCACCTGGATGATCTTCGTGCACGGTCGCGGGGCGGAGCCGCGCGAGGCGTACCGGATGCTCACGCCGTTCCTGGATGCCGGGGTCTCGTCGCTGCTGATCCACTACCGGAACGATGAGGGACAGCCCGGTGACGACCAGCTGGCCGACTTCGGCGTCACGGAGTGGGAGGATCTCGATGCCGCGGTTCGTTTTGCGCAGCAACAGGGGGCGGCCGACGTCATCCTGTTCGGGGCGAGCATGGGCGGGGCCATCGTGGTCAGCTTCCTGGAGAATTCGCAGCTGGCCGATCGAGTTTCGGGAGTGGTGCTCGACGCTCCAGCCCTCGAGCTGGGAGCGATGGTTGATTCGCGAGCAGGTGATACCAACCTGCCGCTGCTTCCGATCAAGGTGCCGATGGTGCTCACCGCGACCGCCAAGACCTTCGCATCGTGGCGGTTCGGTGTGAACTGGGGAGCCATCGACTACGTGGATCGCATCGAGGAAGCCATCGGGGTTCCGGTGCTGCTGTTCCATGGTGCCGATGACGAGACCGTCCCGGTGGAGCTCTCCGACGACGCCGCCGCGGCACTCGGTGATCTCGTCACGTACGAACGCTTCTCCGGCGCCGGTCATGTGCGATCGTGGAATGTCGATCCCGAGCGTTACGAAGCCGCCCTGGCGGCGTTCCTGACCCGGGTTGTGGGGTAGCGCTCAGCGGACCCTGGGGTCCGGCAGATCCGGATCGATGCCGTAATCGGCCACCGCCTTGGCCACAATGCCGGGGTCGATCCGGCCGTCGCGGGCGAGGGCCCACAGTGCGGCGACGGCAACGTGACCGGTGTCGGTTTCGAAGAACCGCCTCAGCTCGGCCCTGGTATCGCTGCGGCCGAACCCATCCGTCCCCAGCGGGACGAACGTGCCCGGGACCCAGCGGCCCACCTGATCCGGCACGATCTTCATGTAATCGGTCACGGCGACCACCGGGCCTCCAACGTCGCCGAGCGCCGACGTGATGAATGGAACTCGTGGCGTCTCCGCCGGGTGCAGCCGGTTCCACCGTTCGACGGCCATCGCCTCCTCGCGCAAGCGCTTGTACGAGGTGGCGCTCCACAGCTCGACACCGACCCCGTAGCGCTCGGCCAGGTCGACCTGAGCACAACGAGCGGCATCCTGGGCGGTGCCGGAGAACAGGATGGCTCCGGAGCGCTCGACGCCCTCGGGGGCCGGAGCCCACCGGTAGAGCCCGGCGATGATTCCATCGTCGGTACCCGCCGGCTTGGGGGGTTGGGTGTAGTTCTCGTTGTAGACGGTGAGGTAGTAGAAGACGTCCTCGCCATCGCGGTACATGCGCTGCAGCCCGTGCTCGATGATCACGGCCAGCTCGTAGGCGAATGCCGGGTCGTAGGCCTCACACACCGGCACGGTGGAGGCGAGCACCAGGCTGTGGCCGTCCTGATGCTGGAGTCCCTCGCCCAGCAGTGTCGTCCGGCCGGCGGTCGCCCCCATCAGGAACCCCTTGGCCCGGGCGTCGGCCGCCGCCCAGATCAGGTCGCCGACCCGCTGGAACCCGAACATCGAATAGAAGGTGAAGAAGGGCACCATCGGCACTCCGCGGGTGGCGTGCGACGTAGCCGCTGCTGTCCACGACGCCATCGATCCCGCTTCCGTGATCCCTTCCTCAAGGATCTGGCCTTCGCGTCCTTCCTTATAGGACAGCAGGAGGTTGGCGTCGACCGGCTCGTACATCTGACCGTGCGAGGCGTAGATCTGGAGTTCCTTGAAGAGGGCGTCCATGCCAAAGGTGCGGCCCTCATCCGGAATGATCGGCACCACCCGGGGCCCGAACTCCTCCGCCCGCGCCATGTTGCGCAGCATCCGGGTGAAGGCCATTGTCGTCGAGACCTCGTTGGTGCCGGACCCGGAATCGAACTCGGCGAACGGGTTGTGATCGGGCAGCGTGAGCGAGCGGCGCAGCTGCATCGGGCGGCTCGGCAAGGGACCGCCGAGCGCTCTGCGGCGCTGCAGGAGGTACTGGACCTCCGGCGAGTCCATCGGCGGCCGGTAGTAGGGAGGTTCCTTGCCGTCCTCCAACGCTTCGGCAGGGATCTCCTCATGCAGGCTCAGCCGCTCCCGCAAGGCGCGGAGTTGCTCGTTGCTCAGCTTCTTGATCTGATGGGTTGCGTTGCGGCCCTCGACGTCGGGCCCGAGGGTCCATCCCTTGATCGTCTTCGCCAGGATCACCGTTGGTGCGCCGCGCAACTCCGACGCGTACTTGTAGGCCGCGTAGAGCTTGCGGTAGTCGTGGCCGCCACGCCGCAGCTGCCAGATCTCGTCGTCGCTCAGGTGCTCGACGAGACGGCGGAGACGGGGATCGGGTCCGAAGAAGTTCTCACGCACGAATGCGCCGTTCTCGGCCTTGAACCGCTGGTATTCCCCGTCGACGGTGGTGTTCATCTTCTTGACGAGCACGCCGTCGACGTCGCGGGCAAGCAGTTCGTCCCAGTTCGAGCCCCAGATGACCTTGACGACGTTCCAGCCGGCGCCGCGAAATATGGCTTCGAGCTCCTGGATGATCTTGCCGTTGCCCCGCACCGGTCCGTCGAGTCGCTGCAGGTTGCAGTTGATCACCCAGGTGAGATTGTCGAGGCGTTCCCGGGCCGCCAGGGACAGGGATCCCAGCGTCTCCGGCTCGTCGGTTTCGCCGTCACCGATGAAGGCCCAGACCCGCGAGTTCGAAGTGTCGTCGATCTTGCGGTTGTGCAGGTACTTGTTGAAGCGCGCCTGGTAGATCGAGTTGATCGGTCCCAGCCCCATGGACACCGTCGGGTACTCCCAAAACTCGGGCATGAGCCTGGGGTGGGGGTAGCTGGAGAGGCCGCGCCCGTTGACCTCGCGGCGGAAGTGGTCGAGCTGGTCCTCCTCGAGGCGGTGCTCCAAGAATGCCCGGGCATAGATGCCGGGAGCGGCATGGCCCTGGATGTAGACCTGGTCACCGGGGGTTCCGTCGTCCTTGCCGCGGAAGAAGTGGTTGAAGCCGACTTCGTACAGGGCGGCCGAAGAGGCGAAGGTCGAGAGGTGCCCGCCGATCGCATCGGCATTGCGGTTGGCCCGGATGACCATCACAGCGGCGTTCCAGCGGATGAAGCGCCGGATGCGGCGCTCGAGGTACTCGTCGCCGGGGAACCAAGCTTCTTGCTCCGGTGGAATGGTGTTGATGTAGGGAGTGCTCACGGACGCCGGAACGCCGATGTTGCGGGCCCTGGCGTGCTGGATCATCTTCGCCATCAGGAACTGGGCGCGCGCGTTTCCTTCGACATCGATGATCTGGTCGAGCGCCGCCAGCCACTCTTCGGTCTCGGCGGCGTCGATGTCCGGCAGTTGGTGGGTGAACCCGTCGATGATCATCGCGGTCTCTGCTCCAGGGGCTTGGTACCGGGAGTCGAGGTTACCGGGGAGGGGGTTGTTATCGCTGCCTCGCCGCAGCTCGCCCCACGAAGGGGATGAAAGGCGCGGCACACCAGAAGGTCAGGGGGAGGCGGCTGAGGATCATCACCAGTGCACGCCGTCCGGCTCGAACCACCGGAGTGCCGTCGGAGTTTGGCCGATCCTCGAGCAGGAAGGGGGTAGCGCTCCCGCTGCGAATCCGAAATCGCCCGGTCCAATCGAGGAGGCGGACGGTCGTCGCCAGCCGCCGGCCCGCCCCGGATGTGAGATCGACCACCACCGTGCGGTCCCGGGAGCGGGGGGTGATCCAGATCACCAGGGCGGCGAGGCCTGCCGCGCTGAACACCTGGACCGACGCCGACACCTCGATGGCAAGGTGGAACCCGATCGCCAGCCAAATCGACAACAGACGGGTCTTCCGCCAGAACAGTCCGAGCCCGATCGTCAGCTCGGTCAGAACGACGATCTTGGCGAACCACCAGTGGAAGGCGGAGGAACCGAGCAGATCCAGGAGCCACTCCGGGGTTCCCCGGCTCGCCGCCAGATCGCCGTACTGCTCGATGCGAAGCCGGAGTACGAGGCCGCTCCACCAATCCTGATCGATCACCTTTGACAGGCCCGAAGCCCAGTATGCGACCGCGACCTCGAACCGGAGCAATCCGAGAAGCCACAGCGGTGCGTCGGGTTCGGTGCGGGAGGGTCCGTGTCGTCTCCGCAGGAGGTTGTCGACCGACACCCAATTGCCGACCGGCAGCACCGCCACTCCGACGAGCAGGATGAGCAGGAACGCGCGGTTGTGGTGGAAGTGGGTGACCGACAGGAACACGTTGTACGCGACCCCGGCGGCCGTGATCGTGGCGGTGGCCCTGGTCCAAAGGCCGATTGAGACGGCGACGGCGGCGGCCAGGGTGACCCAGAGCAGTGCGACGTAGAGCGAGCGCGGCAGTTCGGGGTACCAGGACAGGAACGGCTGTGTGAACGAATCGGAGTAGATCCGGCCGTCGGCGGCACTGCTCAAGAACGGCCGGAGGTGCAGTGCCACCAGGGGGCCGACGGCCATGCGCAGCGTCACCAGGGCCCGGAGGCTGCCGCGCCCGTCGATCCAATCGCCGAGTCGCCGCGGCGGGGGAGCGGGACGCGAGACGGTCATCTGAGTGCCTCGGCCCGATCCGGTGTGCGCAAAACCACCTGCCTGGGTCCCCGGCCGTTGTCCCACGTGGTGACGACGGCCTCCAGATACAGCGTTTCACCGTCCTGCGGAGTGTTGGCGGCCACCCACTCGAGGGCAGCTTCGAAGAACCCGAGCGTCGACGGGAGCCCGGTGTCGGCGTGGCTCCGACCAAAGGGGGCATCGAGCCCGCGGCCTCGCACCAGTTCCTGCCAGCGGTAGTCCCCCGGCCAGGGATCACGGACGTCGTGACGGTCGCCGTCGGCTTCGACCCTGATGATCGTGGCCTGCCACTCACTCGACTCGGGGAACATCTGGAACCCGAAGACGTCGTGGTCGGCCCAATAGGCGCGCACTACCAGCAACAGCTGGATAATCACGACGGCTGCGATGACCAGCCGCCTGCTCCACCAGCCGGACGAGTGATCGGTTATGAGGGCTTCTTCTCCTTGATGGGGAACAGGAAGCCGTGGCTCAGCGAGCTCGTGTGCCCGTCGTCCCAGGCCACCTCGACGTTGTGACCGTGAACGTCGAGGACCTTGCCGCGACGCGGGATTTGGCCGACCCGCTTCGTCAGTTCCTGCACCCGCATGCCCTTGCGGAGCTGCATGGATGTCGCCCCTTGGTCGCCTGGATTCAGGCTAGTGGCGATGCGAGGGACGGGTGCGGGCGCGCGGAATGTCACCGGGATTGCGCGCGGTTCGCGCGAATTTGCGCGCGGTTCGCGCGTGAAAGCCTTGGAGCGGCCGCTTCGCGGCAGTAGCGTTTTCGCAAATCACCGCGATGTGATTTGGGGAGAACGAGGATGCAGGCGGCATTCGATTGGGGCAGTCCCCGGCCGGCAGACTGGGCGGGGCCAAAAGAACGGATCGTGACCCGGATCCCGGTGTACCTCGCCGATAACCTGCGCCGGCGGGCGGCCGAGGAGGGGATCTCGCTCTCGACTCTGGTCAATCGTCTGCTGGCGGGCGCCGCCGACGTCGAGGAGGAAGTGGTCGTCTCGGCGGCATCCTGGCCGAACGCAGTCGACTATCTGATCGGCTCCTAGCGACACGGCGCCGGCGCTCCGGGTTTCCGACCGGGAGCTCGTACGATGCCCCCGTTCTCGACCGGAGGTCCGTCATGGCCGTTTCATCCACCATGCTGCCGCTCGGCACTGCGGCGCCCGTTTTCTCCCTGATCGACACCGTCAGCGGTGCCACCGTCTCGCTGGGTGATCTGACGGGCAACGTGCTGGTAGTGATGTTCATCTGCAACCACTGCCCCTACGTGAAGCACATTCGCAGCGGACTCGTCTCCCTTGGCGAGGACTACGAGGGCACGGATGTGGATGTCGTGGGAATCGCCTCCAACGATGCGGTCACCTACCCGGACGACGGCCCCGAGCAGTTGGCCGTAGTCGCACGCGAGTCCGGCTACCGCTTCCCGGTGCTCTACGACGAGACCCAGGAGGTCGCCAAGGCGTACACCGCGGCGTGCACTCCCGACTTCTTTGTGTTCGATTCCGAACGCCGGCTCGCTTACCGCGGCCAGTTCGACTCCAGCCGTCCGAACACCGATACCCCGGTCACCGGGACCGACCTCCGCGCCGCGGTGGAGGCCCTGCGGGCCGGCACGGCGGTGACGGACGAACAGCGTCCCAGCCTCGGCTGCTCGATCAAGTGGGCGGCCGGCAACGAACCGGCCTACGCCTGAACGCTCGGCTCCCGAATAGAACCCGATACCCAGCGAGCGCCCCAGGACAACTGACTGCTCACCCGCCGCCTGCGAAGCAGGCCGCCGCCCTCACGGGTTGGCGCTTTGCCACCAGCGTCATCGCGCAATCACGCCAGGGCGAATCGCTCGGTGGTTTCCCAACGAGACCCGGAGAAGACCATCAGTTCAATCTCACCGATGATCTCCCCAACAGCGAACTTGACGTGGTTGTCGATCTCCTCGGAAGGCATGAACGGAAAGAGCACCGTCACGTGAGCCGGGACACCAAACGGCGCGGACGAGTCGAACCGCGCCCGCCACCGCCCAATGATCGGCTCAACCTCCGGCACTCTGGCGATGAGCGCCGAATCGTGCCCCATGGAGTACGCCTCGGCCTGTGACTGGATCGACATTCGATCTGGCTCGACGACGACGTGTCCATCATCACCGCAGTCGCGCCGACATCAGTTGTAGCCACAATCGTGGGGGACAACGCGGCTAGCCGGGTTCGGCGAGGACCTCGATGAGTGTCCGGGTCAGTTCCTCTGTCCCGTCTGGGCGCCCGTAGTAGGCGGCCCGCGACAACCAACAGCAGGATCCCCGTCAACTGGAACAGGCAGCGTCTCACGGCCGGTTCCTCCCCAGCGCCCCCGGACCCCACAACCACGGTCTCGCGGACCACCGCAGCGCGTGCTTGGGGCATCAGGAACATACGGCGATCTGCCTCGTCGTCCACTCGGCGGACCCGCGGAGGCTGAGCGCGCGGCATCGGGATTGCCCGGCGCCGCCGCGACGTCACCGCGACGCCGGCCGCGGATGCTGTTGTCGTCCCGAACCCGAGGAGGAGCGATGGCAACCCAGGTCGGCGAGGTGATTCGAGCAGTCGCGGAAGGTGCCACCGGTGGGATGCGGGCCTTGCGTGAGGCCGGACTCAACGTCACCGTGGATGCGTTCGACGTCGAGGTCGACTACGTCGCCGGGCCCGACCACCACGGCGCCGGTGAGGTGTCGGCCACGCTTCGGGTGCGGCTCAACGCCGAGTGCACCGAGCGAGCCGAACTCGGTGTCCCCGATCCCGCCGCCGATCTCGAGCACCTGATGGCTCAGCCCTCGTAGACCTCGGCCTCCGGGAAGAACGCGTTCCAGGCGAACCAGAACTCGTTGCGGTGGACCACCGTGTCCAGGATCGCACCCTCGAGTGGGCCTGCGATGGCCCTGCCGAGCAGCGTCCACTGCGATCCGGTTTCCTGATCGATGAACACGTCGTCGCCTTCGGCGCTGAAGGTGAGGATCTGTCCGTCGACCACCCGCGAATATGCGACTCCGGTCCCGATGGCTTGCCCGTCGGCGATTACATTCGTGTCGAGTGCGTCGGCGGTGTCGGGAGCGCCCCACAGGACTGCGATCGGCTCTCCGCCGATCTCGACGTTGACCGCTCCGATCTCCGAGATCACGGAGAACGGAAACGCGACCGCTTCGTCCCCGATGGTCACCCCGACCACACGTTCCAGTGCCGGATACCGGTCGTCTAGTTCACCGGAGAACAGGAACGGTGTCGGCTGCGAGCTGTAGAACGTGTACGGGTTGGCCCCGTATGCGATCCTGAATCCGGTGTCGCGGGAGAGCACCTCACCGGCCGGGAAGGTTGCTGCGAAGTCCCCGAAGCGGACCAGCGACGACGGGATCAGCGTCAGGTTCCTGCCCGCCAATTCCCCGACGATTCCCTCTCCGGTGATCTGCTGCCACAGCGACTGGGTCAGGTCGTCCCACATCACGAGGTCGCTGTTGCGCAGGAGGCCGGACACACCGAAACGATGGACCTCGCCGTCGATCCGGCGATCGAAAACGACCCCGGTGTTGCACAGCGGGCAATACGTCACTGCGATCGGGATCCCGTCTACTACATCGTTGACGATTTCGTGGCGGGTGAGGATTGCAATGGGGTAGAAGCGGGCGGTGTCGCCAAGCTCGAGCAGCAGTCCCGGCTCCCGGTCGGCAAGCCAGTCTGAGGCAGCGATGTCATCGAATACAGGCTCGTCGATCGGCGGAATCCGGTCTCGTGGATTCGGCACCGGGATTCCGACCTTGAGCTCGGTCAGTTCGATCGTTCTGCGACTCCACATCGTGTTCCACCCCTCGACGAAGGGCGCCAGGCGTCCGAGGCTGGGGGCGGAGTCGTCGATGACATCGACCGGAGCGGTTGCGGTTGTGATTGTGGCCGGGGCCGTCGTGGCCGGTGCCCATGAGGAACTAGTCGTCGATTCGGCGGTGGTTGCAGTGGTCGGCGCACCGGCCGTGCCGTCGGCATCGGTGTCGGCTGAGCCGCAAGCGACGGCGATCAGCATGAGTGCTGTAGTGAGCGCGGCGAACGCACTGCGGCGGGGGTTCGGCATGTGTCTCCAGAGCGTGGTCACCAGATGCAACTTCTTCAAGCGTGAGCCCAGCCGCTACTTTGTCGCTGATACGACAGTTTCTGTGGGGGCCTCCGGCGTAGCCTGGGTGGGCGACCCGCAGCATCTCGAACAGACGGAGGTCTCGGATGAAGCACCGGCGGCTTGGCGACTCGGGTTTGGCGGTCAGCTCACTGGCTCTCGGCACCATGGTGTTCGGGGAGGACTCACCGCGCAGCACGCCATCCGAGGATGCGGCACGAATCATTGCCCGGTTCCTCGATGCAGGCGGCACCCACATCGACACCGCGAACGTCTACGCGGGGGGCCGTTCCGAGGAGATCATCGGTGAGGTGCTCGGGTCGCACCGCGCCGAGGTAGTGCTGGCGACCAAGGTGCGCGGCGCCAAAGGGACCGGGCCCAACGACGCGGGCTTGAGCCGGCGTCACGTGATCCGCGAGGTTCACAGCAGCCTGCGCCGGCTGCAGACCGACTGGGTGGATGTGCTCTACATGCACCAGTGGGATCCGGTCACACCGATCGAGGAGTCACTGGCTGCGTTCGACGATCTGGTTCGAGCCGGAGCGGTGCATTACGTCGGCCTCTCCAATTTCGCCGCGTGGCAGGTAATGAAGACCGCCGGACTTACCGAGGTAAGCGGGTTCGCCCGGCCGGTGGCGGCCCAGTACCAGTACAGCCTGGTGACCCGTGACATCGAGTTCGAGTATCTGCCGCTGTTCGAATCGGAGGGTCTGGGGCTGGTGCCGTGGGGCCCGCTCGGCGGTGGGTTCCTCTCCGGGAAGTACCGGCCCGGCGAGCGTCCGACCGAGGGCCGGATCGCGACCCAGCCGGATCGGGACGAGGAGGCCTGGGGTCGGCGGAACAACGATCGGAATTGGGCGATCGTCGATGCGGTCGGGACCGCGGCTGCAGAACTGGGTGTCACGGCCTCGCAGGTTGCGATCGCCTGGCTGTTGACCCGGCCGACCGTCGCGTCGGTGATCCTGGGCGTCCGGACCCTCGACCAGCTCGAGGACAACCTGGCTGCAGCCGATCTGGAGCTGCCGGACGAGGTCGTGGCCCGACTCGACGACGTCAGCGATCCGCCCGCGCCCTACCCCTACCGGATGAACCGGATCTACGGAGACCGGGTCATCGAGTGACTTTCGCGCTGCGGGTCGCCACCTTCAACGCCGGGCTCCATCCAGACTGGTTTCACCACACCGACGAGCGGGCCGAGCTGCTGGTGGAGGCTCTCGCCGGCCTCGAGGCCGATGTGGTTGCGCTCCAGGAGGTGTGGACCGGCCCCTTCCGGGATCGGATCTCGGTGGGCTGGCCGGGTGTTGCCGTCGCCGCGGACCCGATGCCGCCCGACGACCGGCCCTGGGCGGCCGAGGGCGCGACCGGGATCATGCTGCTGACGCGCCGGCAGCCGGACGAGATTCGTGTCGTCGAGCTGGATGGAACGCTGATGCGCCGGGCGGTGATCGCCGTCCGGATCGGCCCGGTGGTGATCCTCACCACACACCTCGCGGCCTACCTGCGCCACGCCGAGCACCCCGACCCGGCCGGATGGCCCGGCGAGAACCTGGCGCAGGGCCGCCGGATCCTGGAGCTCACCGCTGAGGTCTCGGGACCCGTTGTGCTGGCCGGCGATCTCAACTGCGGCCCCTCCGGTCCGGGCCTGGTCGCCGAGATGGATGCCTCCTACCAGGCGATTCGGTCCGGCTTCGACACCAATCCCTACCTCGAGCAGTCCGCCCCGCCGTGCACCTGGTGTCCCGACAATCCGATGGTCACGGTCGGTGATCACGGTGTGATCGATCACGTGATGGCACGCGGGCTTCGCCCGGCCGGCACCCGGCGCATCTTCGACGAACCGGTCATCCTCCCAAACGGGTCGGCCACACCCCTCTCGGATCACTACGGGGTGCTGGCCGAGTTCCTGATCTGAACCCGCCGTCCTACGCGGGTGGGATCGGCTCCACTCTGAAGACCGGGTAGCGCTCCGCCGATGCGACGAACCGTTCGATCGGGTCGTCGGGGGAGAGCCCGACGTACGGGCGAACGAACTTCTCGCGACGCAAGTACTCGGCCATGACGCGGCCTGCGACTTCCGGCTCAGCTTCGACCGCACGGAATCGGAACTCCTCGCGACCCGAGATCAGCACGCCTTCCGGAAGTGCTCGAAGGTTCTGGACCCACCCGACGCTGCCATATGGGCCGACCAGCCATCGTGTACCCGCGACCTCGATGGGCGAGACCGGTGTCGTGCGCAATTCGCCGCTGCGGTGCCCGGTCGTGGTGAGCGACCACGTGCGCTTCGACCATCCCCGGCGAACCAGTTTGAGAGCGCGCCGGTTGATGAAACGGGCCCATCTGTTGACTCGATACTGCCGCACCATCACCGTCGCCTCCCGACGATCCAGGCCGCCAGGCCCCAGGAGCCGGTAGTCCACGCCGCCAGCACCAGGTAGTGGACAAGGACTCCGTCGACCAGCCCATCGGTGAGACCGGCGCGGATCACGGAGGCGATGTGCCAGAACGGGAGGACCCGGTGAACCGCCGCCAGCCATCCCGGGAAGTTCTCGATCGGGAACGCGATCGGTGAGAACAGCAGTGCGACGAAAATCACCAGGTTCACCAGGAGGTTGACCATCCGCGGGTCGGGAACGGCGTGTGAGACCCCCCAGCCGACCGAGACCGCCATCAACGAGGCGAGCAGCACTGCCGGAACGATCGAAGGTGATATCGCCAGGTCGATGTCGTAACGCCAAGCGGCAACCGCCAGGGTGACGGCAAACCCGGGGATCGAGAGGATGGTGAACAGGGTCAGGTTGGAGAGCGCCGTCACCACCCGCGGAACCGGCAGCGACCAGAGGAAGTCGTAGGTCTCGTTCCATTTGTGTTGCGCGACGACGATCGGGACCAGCGTCATTCCGACGGACACGATCGCCAGCGTTGGGGCGCCGGTGCTGATGAAGGTCGCCGCAATGGTGGGTAGATCGTCGAAATAGAAGCCGTAGACGAGGGCCATTCCGGCCCCCATCAATGTCTGGATGATCAGGAAGAACCCGAGCATCTCGCGAAGGCTGATCGCATCGAATCGCAGCATCGTGAGGTAGCCGTCCCGCCAGTAACGGAATCCCCGGCGGAGCGATCCGGTTGCCGCAGTCATTGGCGCCTCGACAGCGTCCAGGCGGTCAGTGCCACCGCAGCGATTGCGTACACGCCGAGGACCGCATACGAGCGGCCGGAGTCGGTGACGATGCCGTCGGTGATGCTGTTGCGGACGACGTTGGCCATGTGATGGAACGGCGCCCAATCGTTGATTGCCGCCAGCCATCCCGGAAGCTGTTCCTTCGGGAAGTTGATCGGCGAGAAGCCCAGGATGACGAAGTTGATCACCTGAGTGATCATCTGCATGACGACCGGATTGCCGATCGTGTGGGCCAGGGAATAGCCGATCATGGTGCCGGTGACGAGCACCAGCAGTGTTGCCGGGATCACCTCGGGGGAGATCCGCAGCGGAAGGTCGTAACGCAGCACCGCGGCCAGAACCGCAACCCCGAGCCCCGGCAACGCGATTGCCATATTCATCGTGAGCCAGGCCGCCGCTGCGGTGATCCGGGGAACGGGCAGCGACCACATGAAGTCGTAGGTACCGGCAGACTTCTGCTGGGCGATGAGCTGTGGCCCCATCGAGATCCCCACCAGGATCAGCGTGACCACCATGACCCCGGTGGAGACGAACAGCGCCGCCCGCTCCGGGATCTGGTCGAAGAACAGCCCGACGCCCAGGATGAACCCCGCACCAGAGATCGCCTGCACCATCACCGTTACCGGAAGCAGGAGCCGCAGATTGGTCAGCTCCCATCGGGTCATCATCAGGTAGCTCTGCCACCAGTACGACGGTCCTCTCCGCAGCGCGAAACCGGCGGTGGTCACGTGGCCGGCTCCTCGGCCGCTTCGACATCCCCGGTCAGCCGGATGTAGACGTCCTCCAACGTGGTGGCTCCGAGCGCGTATTCCTCGGCGACCCCGAGCCCCATCAACTCCTGCGCCCATCCGATGCCGTGTGCCGCCTCGTTCTCCGGGATCACGGTGAGCAGATTGTTTCCGGCGCGGGTGTGGTCGTCGACGAACGGCGGGAGTTCAGGCGTCTCGGCTCGCGGGGTGAGCATGATTTGCAGGCGCAATCTGCCCCGGTCGGCGGCCTTGAGCGACGACGGGGTGCCCTCGGCGACCAGCCGTCCTCCATCGATCACTGCCAGCCGGTCGACCGACTTCTCCGCCTCGAGCACGTTGTGGGTCACGAGGAACACTGCGACGCCTTCGTCGCCCAGCCTCCGCACCTGGTCCCACAGCAGGCGCCGGCGGTACGGGTCGACATCGTTGGTGGGTTCGTCCAGGATCACGATGCGCCCCGGCCAAACGGTGACCATGGCGAATCCGACCAGTCGCTTCACCCCTCCGGAGAGACGAGCTCCCATCGTGTCGCGCCACTCGCCGATGTCGAGCGCCTCGATCAATTCGTCCCGGCGGCCGGCCACAGTGGCTGCATCGCCGCCCCGGATCATCCCGGTGATCTTGATGGCCTCCCACGCCTTGAACGACGCGATTGGCATCTGCGCCTGCGGCAGGTAGGAGCAGAGCTGGCGGGCCGCATCGGGATCGGCGATGAGGTCGTGGGGGCCGAGGGTGATCGTGCCGGAGTCGGGCTTGAGCAGCCCGATCACCTGCTTGACGAGCGTTGTCTTGCCGGCACCGTTCGGTCCGAGCAGCCCGTAGACCTCACCCGGCTCGACGCTGAGGCTGATCCCGTCGTTGGCGCGAACCTTGCCGTCGAATACCTTTGTGACGTCGTCGGCGCGGAACGTCCAGTTCTCCACACGACCCCCTGTCGAGTCTGATCGAACCATGCTGGTCGGCATCGGCCGCCGGTCCAAGCGGGGCCGGCAGCGGGGCGGATCGCCGGCACGGCCGGGTGCGGCACTAGATTCCTCTTCGTGCGCCGGATCTCGCATCTGCTCGTCGTGATCGCCCTCATCGGAGCCGCCTGTGGCGGTGACGATGACTCGGGTCCGACAACGCTGCCGCCTCCCATCATCGTCACCAGCTCGACGTCCACGTCCTCGACCACGACCACGACGACATCGACGACCACCACGACCACGACCACCACCACAACGACGACGATTCCCTCGCTGGGTCCCGGGCTCGATCTCGATGATCCTGCGACCTTCTCCGCACCCGCCGAACTCAGCTACGCCATGTCGTTCGAGTTCGCCTTCAACGGCACCGACGAGGATGGGGATTCGTTCCTCAGCCTGGTCCGGGCCGCCGGCGGGCAGACACTGGAACCGGAGCTGGCGGATGTGACCGTGGTGTCCCAGGGCCGGGCGAACTGGGGCGATTGCACTGCTCTCGCAGATTCCGAAGGCTTCACAGATCCCTATGAGACGTACCTGTATGGGGGCAGCTTCCTGACGGGTGAGGCCCGGCTCATCGAGATCGATCGTGAGATCGTGTTCGAGCCCGACGAGGAGGCCGACGACGCGGAGGAACCACGGGCGCCGCTGATCGTCGACCGTCACGCCGTTGCCCAGGGCAACATCGATCCGGAATCGACCGTCTTCGCCGAGGCGTTCGAAGTCGAAACCGGCTATATCGATGTCTCACGGGCCGGGTTCATCGTGGCGGTGTTCTTGCAGGGAGCCGGGATCGTGAGCGGCCTTAGCGGGTCGGACGAACTGGTCGGGGTGGTGGTGTACGACCTCCGGTTCTCAGGCTTCGGCGACACCACCGAGATTCCGATTCCGGTGGAGTGCCGGGAGAACTGAGCAAGCGCGGATTCGCAGCGACCCTACAATCGCGCCCGTTCTCATGAGGAGTGTGGGATGTGACCGTTGGGGCGGGGCTCGTTCTCGACGCGAAGAACCTTCGGAAGACCTTCAAGGAACTGGTCGCCGTCAAGGACGTGAGCTTTCGGATCGCCTCCGGCGAGACCTACGGCCTGCTGGGGCCGAACGGTGCCGGCAAGACCACGTCGATCAGCATGGTTGCCGGATTGCTGGAGCGTGACGCCGGTGAGGTCGTGGTCGTTGGCCGCCCGATGACGACCACCGCTACTGCCGCCAAAGGTGCAATCGGGCTGGTCCCTCAGGACATCGCGATCTATCCGGACCTCTCGGCGCGCGAAAACCTGACCTTCTTCGGACACCTCTACGGGCTCGGCGGCAAGGACCTCAAGCATCGGATCGACGAGGTGCTGGAAACCGTCGGGCTCCGCGAGCGCGCCGACGATCGCTCCGACGAGTTCTCCGGGGGCATGAAGCGCCGCCTCAACATCGGCATCGGCCTGCTCCATGGACCCAAACTCCTCATACTCGATGAGCCCACCGTCGGCGTCGATCCCCAGAGCCGCAACGCAATCCTCGAGAGCGTCGAGCAGCTCGGGGAGGAGGGGATGGCCGTCCTCTACACCACCCACTACATGGAGGAAGCGGAGCGCCTCTGCGACCGGGTCGGGATCATCGACGAGGGGGAGATCAAGGCCGAGGGCACCCGGGCCGAGCTGGTCAGCCTCGTCGGTGGGCGGGATCGGGTGTCGCTGGCATTCACCGGACATGCTGAGCCGGCGATCGAGGCGCTGCGCGAGCTCGAGCGGGTGCGTGAGGCATTGTCGTCGGACGGCACCATCCAGCTCATCGTCGACGGTGCCGCGTCGCTGCTTCCCGACATCATCGGTGTCTGTGGCGGAGCCGGTCTCATCGTGACCAGTGTTGATGTCGACGAGCCGAACCTCGAGGCCGTGTTCCTGCACTTGACCGGGAAGGCGCTGAGGGACTGAACGTGCGGGCTGCCCTGCTCATCGCGGCCAAGGACCTCAAGCAGCGCCTGCGCGACCGCAGCGTGTTCCTGTGGGGCCTGGTGGCACCGCTCGGCCTGGCGGCGATCTTCAGTGGTTTGTTCAGCGGCATCACCGATGCTGCCGACTTCGACGTCGCGTACGCCGTGGCCGATCTGGATGGGGGGAGCAGTTCCCGCGAGTTCGTCGACGGGGTGCTCGGTTCCCTCGAGAACGAGGGGCTGTTCGATATCACGGAGGTTGGGACGGCGGCCGAAGCGGAGCAACTGGCGGCGGACGGGGAAGTCGATGCTTCCTTCATCGTGCCGGCGGGGTTCTCAGCCGCCATCGGAGAGGGTTCGGCAACTGCCATCGAGGTCGTCGGCAACATCGACAGCCCCACCATGTCCGGCGTCGCCCGGTCGATCGCCGGGCAGACCGCCGGGGAGATCAACTCGATCGGCGGGTCGATCGGCACGCTGTTGGTCATCCGGGGCGCGGGGCCCGAGGCCGGTGAGCTCGACGGGTTGATCGCTGCGGCTCAGGCGGTGGCGACACCCATCGTGCTCGGTGAGGCTGATGAGGCGGCGTCGAAGCAACTGTCGGCGAAGACCTTCTACTCGGCGGGGATGTCGATCCTGTTCCTCTTCCTCACTGTGCAGTTCGGGATCCTCGGCCTGTTGGAGGAGCGCCAGAACGGGACGATGGGCCGGCTCCTCGGCGCTCCCATCCCCCGCTGGTCGATCGTCGGCGGCAAGGCGATCACCAGCTTCACGATCGGTCTGGCCAGCATGGTGGTGCTGGTTGTGGGGACGACGCTGCTGCTCGGCGCGGAGTGGGGAAACTCGATCGCGGTCGGCGTTCTGGTCGTCACCGCGGTGTTCTCCGCCCTGGGGATCATGTTCGTGCTCGCCGCCTTCGCCAAGACTCCGGAGCAGGCGGCCAACCTGCAATCGATCGTGGCGTTCGTACTCGCCATGCTCGGAGGCACCTTCTTCCCGGTGGCCCAGGCGGGTGGATGGCTCGAGAACCTCAGTCTGATGACACCGCACGCCTGGTTCCTGCGGGGGCTGGGTGAGCTGGCCGGGGGTGGGTCGGTGACCGACGTGGGTCCGGCGATCATCGCCATCGGGGCGTTCGGCGTCGTGACCATCACCCTCGGAGTGTTCGGTGCCCGAAGGATGCTGCGGACATGACCAAGATCGTTTCCATCGGGCTCTACAACACGCTGCGGTTCGTGCGCGAGAAGTCGAACCTGTTCTTCGTGTTCGTGTTCCCGCTGGCGATCATCTTGCTCGTCGGGGTGTCGTTCGGAGGGAGCTTCGACGCCACGGTCGGGGTGAACATGGAGGGCAATCGCGACGATCCGCTGCTCGCCGACCTCATCGAGCGGATCGAAGAGCTCGAAGGTATCGATACCGCCCCCTACGACGACCTCGACAGCATGATCGACGGTGTACAGCGCGGAGAGATCGACGGCGGACTCGACGTACCGGTCGGGTACGCCGGGCTGGTGGTCTCGGGTGAGAATCTGGAGCTGGCCTTTGTCACCCGGCCCGAGCAGGCAGCACTGCTGCTGCGGGAGGCGGTGGCCGACGCGGTTGCGGACCAGGCAGCCCCGATTCGGGCAGCGCGTTTCGTCGAATCCCAGGGCGTCGCCGCCTATGCCGAGGCGCTTCCGGTCGCCGAAACGGTGGCGTCGCAGTCGGAATCGGTCACGGTCACCTTTCGCGAAGCAGGCGAAACGCTCTTCGAGGGGTTTGAGAGCCTCGGCCAGTTCGATCTCGGCGCCAGCTCGCAGTTGGTGCTGTTCATGTTCCTGACATCGCTGGCGGGATCGGCCGATCTCATCCAGACCAGGCGGCTCGGCGTCGCCACCCGGATGTTGTCGACCCCGACCTCAACGGCGACGATCCTCGGCGGTGAGACCCTGGGCCGCTACGGCGTCGCCCTGACCCAGGGCCTCTACATCATGCTGGGGACCTTGCTGATCTTCGGGGTCAACTGGGGTGATCCGCTGGGAGCCATCGCCATTGTGCTGGTCTTCGCCCTGGTCGGTACCGGGGGAGCGATGCTGATGGGATCTCTCTTTAGCAACGACCAGCAGAGCGGCGGCATCGGCGTCCTGCTCGGACTGGGCCTCGCTGCGCTCGGCGGCGCCATGGTGCCGATCGAGCTCTTCCCCGACACGATGCAGACCATCGCCAAGTTCACCCCCCACGCCTGGGCGGTCGAAGGTTTCACGGAGCTGGTTCGCCGAGGAGGAACGTTCACAGACATCCTGCCCGAGTTGGGAGTGCTCCTGGCCTTTGCTGCGTTCTTCATGAGCCTCGCCACCTGGCGCCTGCACCGGGTGCTCACCCGATGACCGAACGCTGCGACGTCGTCGTCATCGGTGCCGGCCTCGGCGGGCTTGGAGCGGCATGCACGCTGGCCCGCGACGACAAGCAGGTCGTTGTGCTCGAGCACCATTCGGTCCCCGGCGGGTATGCCCACGACTTCACCCGCAAGGGGTTCAACTTCGAAGTTGCGTTGCATGCGCTCGACGGGGTTGCCCCCGGCGGATGGGTGTACCCCCTGCTCCAGGAGTTCGGGGTCCTCGACCGGGTCGATTTCGTTCGGCTCGATCCGTTCTACACGGCCAGCTTTCCGCGCCACGAGATCACTGCCCACGCCGACCCGACGGCGTACGAAGGTGAACTGGTCAACCTCTTCCCGCACGAGCGGGACGGGTTCCGCGGACTGATCGACGCCATGATCGGTGCCTGGAGCGACACCCGCCGTTTCGGCATCGATGGTGATCAGGGGAGCCGTCCGCCGTTCGCTGAGATCCCGGTGCGATATCCCCGGATGGTCGACGCCATGAGCACCTCGTGGGAGTCGTACATGGCCCGTCATCTCACCGATCCGGAGGCGATGGCGGTGTTCAGCACCCTGTGGGGATACTTCGGATTGCCTCCCTCGCGCCTCAATGCGGCAACCTTTCTGCTGCCCTGGGTGTCGTACCATTTCTTCGGCGCCTGGTACCCGAAGGGGCGCAGCATGGCGCTGAGCCGGGCGCTGGAGGCCGACCTCACCGAACACGGGGGCAGCATCCGCTACCGCCAGACGGTGGACCACATCGAGCTGAGCGACGGTTCCGCCGTGGCGGTTTCCACCGAGCGCGGGCTCCGGATCGAAGCCGGAGCCGTGATCAGCAACGCCAATCCCAGCGACACCATCACCTTTGCCGGGCTCGATGCGTTCCCCGAGGAGTACGTGAAGCGGGTGGTCGACCCTCCGGTCTCAGCTTCCAACCTGGTGGCCTACTTCGGGATCGAACGCCCGCCCCGGGATCTCGACTGGTCACATCACGAGCACTTCGTGATCGATACCTACGACCTGGATGCCGATTACGACGCCGCTATGGAAGGTCGGTTCGCCGATGCCGGCATGGTGGTATCCCACTACACCGAGACCGATCCCGGGTCCGCCCCGGACGGGTCGAGCGTCGTCGTCGCCATGACCCTTGCGCCGTGGGGCCACGCCGGCACCTGGGGAACCGGAGGTGAGATGGACGGCTACCGGCGGAATCCGCAGTACCGGGCCGCCAAGGAGGCGGCCGCCGGGGCGCTCCGCGACCGGGTCCATCGGCTGATCCCGGCGATGCGCGATGCGGTGGTCGTCGAGGAGATTGCGACCCCGTTGACCAATTGGCGCTACAGCCGCAATACCGGCGGCGCCATCTACGGTTCGATCCAGAGCGTGGACAACATGTACATCGGCCGCCTCCCGGCCACGACCCCGGTGCCCAATCTGTTCCTGGCCGGGGCGTGGGTCAGCGGCGGCGGAATGTCGTCCGCGCTCCTCTCAGGCCGCAGCACCGCACGCCGGTTGCTCCGGTTCCTGGCGAAACAGTCCGGGTAGTCGGTCCTACGGGCCCCAGTCCGCCCAGAGGTCCGGATCGGCGTCTTCGGTGATCTGCCGGTGGTCGGTGCCGTCGCTGCGCATCAGCCACAGGTCCATCATTCCACCCTGGTCCGAGGTGAAGACGATCCAGCCACCGTTCGGCGAGAACGTGGCGTTCTCATCCGTGCCGGGGTTGTCGGTGAGCTGTACCGGGTCGCTGCCGTCGGCGTTGGCGATCCACACGTCCGAGTTGCCGCTGGCCAGGTCCGTCCAGACCGTGAAGACGATCATCGAGCCGTCACGCGACCAGTTCGCCTGGTTGACGCCACCCGGAGGTGTGAGCAGTTCTTCGACCTCGCCGCTGACGACGTGCAGCAGGTAGATGCCGATTTCGTCGCCACCACGATTCGAAAGGAACATGATCTTGCTGCCGTCGGGCGACCAGTGGGCGCCGAAGTCGAGGGTCGGGTCCGAATCGACCAGCTGGGTGAACCCGGTGCCGTCGAGATTCATCACGGCGATGTCCGGGGTGTCGGGCACCTCGCCTTCGCTGTCGTTGTTGAACACGAGGGACATGTCGTCGGGACCCCAATCGGCCACCGCACTCGAAAAGTCGGTGAACTGCACCGGGTCGGTTCCGTTCGCGTTCATCAGCCAGATGAGCTCTTCACCGGTGGCATCGATGGTCCAGAAAGCGATCCTGCTGCCATCGTTCGACCACTGCGGCATCAGCGCGAACATGCCCGGATCGGTGATGAGTTCGAAGTCGACACGCTCGGTGTCGTATATGTAGATGCCGAAGCCACCGGTCCCGTCGTCGGCGACGAATGCGATCTTCCCGGTCGGCTCGGCCGGCTCGGGCACCGTGGTGGTGGTGGTGGTCGTCGTCGTCGTGGTGCTTGTGGTGGTCGTCGTGGTCGGTGCAGCCGTTGTGGGCGCAGCCGTAGTTGTGGGCGCGGCGGTCGTCGTCGGTGCTGCTGTGGTTGCCGGCGCGGCCGTGGTGCTCGTCGTACCCGCGTCGTCGTCGCCGCAGGCGGCGAGGACGAGGGCCAGGGCGAAGAGCAGGATACGGATCCTCATTGGTACGCCTCCCTGGATGTCCCAGCGCCCCTGTACAACGCTACAGGGTGCCCCATCACAGGGTTGCCGGCAGTAGGTCGAACGATCCGCCAGAATCGCCCGTCATGGAACTGGCGCAGTACGAGCACTACATCGAGCGGCTGATCGGCGATCTCGGTGCTGACGATCGGGTCGTCGGCCTCATTGGGCTCGGCTCGACCGCTCGCAATGCTCGCCAGCCCGATCGCTGGTCCGACCACGACATCTGGGTAGTCGTTGAGGACGGCAACGAACCCACCTTCCGGGACGACCCTTCCTGGCTGCCCGACGCCGGACGCATCGTGCTGTGGATGCAGGAGACACCCCACGGGATGAAAGCGGTGTACGACGACGGGCATCTCGTGAAGGTGGCGGTGTTCCGGGTGGATGAGCTCGAGGCCACCCGGGCCAACGACTACCGGGTCTATCTCGATCGGGAGCAGATCACCGGACGGATGCGGCGGATCCGGGAGGCGACGGCGCATCCCGACAGCGAATGGCTGAATGGGCCGGGATACCTCGCCGGCCAGTTCCTCACCAATCTGCTGGTCGGGGTCTCCCGGTTCGCCCGAGGGGAGCGTCTCAGCGCTCACGACTTCGTGGTCGCCCAAGGGGTGGGCCACCTGCTCGGGTTGGTGGCGGCCGTCGTCCCGCCCGAGCGCGACGGTGAGCTCGACGATCTCAACCCCTGGCGGCGGTTCGAGACCGCGTACCCGTCGCTGGCGACGAGGATCGAGCGGGTTATCCGGCTGCCGATTCCCGAAGCGGCGCTTGCGCTGGCCGATCTGGCGCAGGTTCGAGTCGCCCCACACTTCACCGGGTACCCGACAGAGGCTGCCGCCGTCATCAGGGCAGCCCTCGAGGAGATGCTGGCCGCCGATGAATGGAACGGCGTCAGCGGCGGCGAGGCCGTACCCGGATAGGCTGGGATCCCGATGGTCGACCCCGCTCGCTCCGCAGCCGCCCGTGCCTTCGCAGTCCGCAGCGAGGCGCGCAGCGGATACGAGTTGGCGGACGAGTTCTTCGCCGCGACCGGTCCGCTGGCAATGCGCGATTTCGACGACGCCCTCGCCGTCGCCGCGGCCATCAACGAGGCAGTCGACGCCGCTCGATACCCGCAGCAGGCGGTGCGGGCAGGCGACGTCATGGCGGCATCGCTGATCCAGGAGATCCTGCGTCTCGTAATCGCGCTCCAGTTGGAACGCAGCGGCGCAGATCTTCTGGCCGGTGCCGGTGAAACGTTGGCCGGTTCGCTGCCTGAAGGCGAAGGTGAGCGGCTGCTCGAGGCCTTCGCAGGCAGGTATCCGGCGACGCCCGTGTTTCGCGGTGAACGAACCGCGGCCGAACACCTCGAGGCGGCCACTGAGGGGGCCGCCAACAGGAGCCTGGCCATCGAGGAACTGATCATGCTCCGCGTCGCCAACGAGAACGCGGCGTTTGCCCGGATGCGCTCGCTGCACGACGATCGGGAACTGGCCGACGGCACCGCCTACGAGACGGCGATCGGGCTGCTCGAGGACTTCTTCGCAGAGGAACCGTCGGTTGGGCCGGGCGGTGTATCGCTTTTCGAGTTGCTGCGGGCTCCGGCCCGGTCGAGCCCGACCTCTCTGACCGGCCAGCTCGATTTCATCCGGGCCAACTGGGCCGGGCTGCTCGGCGACCGGTTCGCCGGGTTGCTGGAGCGCATTCTGCGCACGGTGGACGTCATGAACGAGGAGCAGGCGGCGCGGGGCATGGGCGACGGTCCGCCTCCGGTGCTCGACCAGGCCGCGCTGCGGGGCGCCGGGGAGTACGAGCGGTTCACCGAAGACCGGGGCTGGATGCCCCGTGTGGTGATGATCGCCAAGAGCACCTACGTGTGGCTCGACCAGCTCAGCCGCCGATACGAGCGAGACATCGTCCGTCTCGACCAGATCCCCGACGAGGAACTCGATGCGCTCGCCGAAGCGGGGTTCACCGGGCTCTGGCTGATCGGGCTCTGGGAGCGGAGCGAGGCATCACGCCGCATCAAACACCGTCGCGGCCAGGCCGATGCGGTGGCCTCGGCGTACGCCCTCTACGACTACGAGGTGGCGGGAGATCTCGGCGGCCATGCCGCCTATGAGAACCTGCGGGATCGGGCGTGGCAGCGGGGGATCCGGCTGGCATCGGACTTGGTGCCCAACCACGTCGGCATCGATGGGCGCTGGGTGATCGAACATCCCGAGTGGTTCCTGCAGTTGGATCACCCGCCGTACCCGGGGTACTCGTTCGGAGGGCCCGACCTGTCCTCGGATCCGCGAGTGGCCATTCATATCGAGGACCACTACTGGGACGGCACCGATGCCGCGGTGGTGTTCAAGCGGTACGACCGCGCGACGGGGGAAGAACGGTTCATCTATCACGGCAACGACGGCACATCGATGCCGTGGAACGACACCGCCCAGATCAACTACCTGAACCCGGATGCTCGGGAGGCGGTCATCCAGACGATCCTCCATGTGGCCCGGATGTTCCCGATCATCCGCTTCGACGCTGCGATGACCCTGGCGAAGCGCCATGTGCAGCGCCTGTGGTTTCCGGCACCGGGCCAGGGTGGGGCGATTCCGAGCCGGGCCCAGCACGGACTCACCGAGGCCGAGTTCGAGGCCGAGATGCCGGCGGAGTTCTGGCGGGAGGTCGTCGATCGAATCAACGCCGAGATGCCCGACACACTGCTCCTGGCCGAGGCGTTCTGGATGCTCGAGGGCTACTTCGTGCGAACGCTCGGCATGCACCGGGTGTACAACAGCGCTTTCATGCACATGACCTCGAACGAGGACAACGGTGAGTACCGAACGCTTATGCGCAATGTGCTCGAGTTCGATCCGGAGATCCTCAAGCGGTTCGTCAACTTCATGAACAACCCCGACGAGGAGACCGCCGCCACCCAGTTCGGCACCGGCGACAAGTACATCGGCGTCTGCACCCTCATGGTCACGATGCCCGGGCTGCCGATGTTCGGGCACGGGCAGATCCAGGGATTCACCGAGAAGTACGGGATGGAGTTCCGCCGGGCGCAGTGGGCGGAGGAGGAGAACCCCGAGCTCATCGATAGGCACCGCCGCGAGGTCTTCCCGCTCATCCACCGGCGCGAGCAGTTTGCCCAAACGGCCGAGTTCTGTCTCTACGACCTGGGCACGCCGGACGGGGTCAACGAAGACGTCTACGCCTACTCGAACCGCAGCGGTGGGGCGACGTCGCTGGTGGTTTATCACAACCGCTTCGCCGACACCGCCGGGTGGCTGACCACCTCGGCGCCGGCCAGGGACAAGGGGTCGGGAGACCTGGTGACCCACCACATCGCCGAGGGTCTCGGGCTGCGCGGCGGGCCCGACGATTACGTCCTGTTCCGTGAGCACCGTTCCGGCCTCGAGTTCCTCCGGCCCAGCCGGGAGATCGCCGAGCACGGCCTGTTTGTGACGCTCGGCGCCTACGAATGCCGGGTGTATCTCGACATCCGTGAGGCCACCGACACCACCGGCGCCTATGCAGCGCTCGCCTACCGCCTCGGCCGCGGCGGTGTCCCCAGCATTTCCGCCGCTCTCGAAGACCTCCGGGTTGAGCCGCTGCGGACGGCCGTTACCCGGTTGGTCGATGCCACCGCCCCGGCGCTGGCGGGCGGGCCGGTTCCCGAGGAGGCCGATCTCGAAGCCGATGTGCAATCGGTGCTCGACGAGGCGGTCGAACTCGGAATCCGCATCCGCCGGCCTCGCAAGGTGCTCACCGCGTTTGCCGGCGATCTCGGAGTCATGGCCGAACTGGCGGGTGCGTTGGACCCGGAGGAAACCCCGGAGTTCGATCCGGGCTGGCTGGCAGTGTGGGCCCTGGTGCACAGTTTCCCCGAAGAGACACCCCCGCCGCTGCGACTCGACACCCTGGATCTCGCCGGCGGAGTCCACTGGCCGCGATGCATCGGCCTCGTCCGGCGCCACGAGGACGCGGCTCGCGCCTGGGTTCGGAGCCGCGGGTCCGCCGGCGGGCTGCGCCGGCTGCTCGCCACGCTTCTCGAGGATGACGATGCGATTGCGCTGCTCCACGTCCACGAGCACGACGGCATCACCTGGTTCGACCGCGATGGATATCGAGCGCTGGGCCGGGCGATCGTCGTTTCCGGGCTACTCGGCAGCCGCAGCCCTGCGATCGGTGAACGGGCCGAGGAGCTGCTGGCGGCGTTCCGCCGGGCGGAGGAACGCTCCGGGTACCGGGTCGGGCGGCTCCTCGGGACCGGCCCGGCCGAGCCGAAGTCGCGCTGATGCGGCACTAGGTCTCGCCGGACCGCTCCTGGATTCGGGTTCGCACCACCTGGACCACCGCGGCAACTGCGAGGGCGGTGGCCGCACCGAGCAGGGCTCCGGCGACGACGTCGGTGAGCCAGTGGGCTCGCAGGTAGACCCGGGAGCCGGCCATCGCAAAGGCAAAGATCCCGGCCCGCACCTCCCAGGCACGCCGGTGCTCGCCGGGAGCGAACAGCACGATGACCAGGGCGATCGCCGTGGCCGCACCGGCGATGGCATGGCCCGATGGAAACGCGGCACTCGCAGTCTCGACCAGCGAATCGAGGGGGCGGGGGCGGTCGTAGAGCGCCTTGATCGGCCCGATCGACAGTTCGACGAGCAGAGCGGTCACCGTCCAGATGGTCAGCTTCGCCCAGCGGGTCGTCTTGATCAGATACCCGGCGACCACGAACCGGATCGGCCACACAACCCACACTCCGCCGACTACATCGAACATCTGAGCGATCACGGTGACCACTCCGTTTTCGATCGACACCATGGCATCGCGCCACGCATCGTCGATCGGCTGCACCAGATCGACGTCGACCGCAACCACGATGAACACCGCCGCGGCCAGCAGGTACATCGTCGCCGCACCGGCGACGGCGATGCGGTGATCTCGGAACAGTGCGAGATGGTGGTGCCCCGGGGGACCGGGGTCGCGGATGACGATGGCGGCTCCTCGAGTGGTGGCTAGGCGGGTGGTGGATTGATGTCGTGGGGGAGCGAACTCCGGGCGGCTCGCAGGTAGGCATAGGGCGTCACATACAGGAAGTTGCCGACCCTCGAGCTGTACACGTCGGCATACCGCTCGACCTGGCGTGCGAAGAGGCTCTTGTCGTATCCGGAGCGCATCAAGGGGCCCCAGGTGGGGTTTCCGATGGTGCCGGCGGCCTGGGCCAGCGGGGAGATCTCGTCGTCGAGGGCGGTGAGCCTGTCTCCGAGGTCGTCGAGCCGTCTGTCGAATGGGCGGAGTCCCGCCTTCTCGGTACCGGCCATCCGGGAGCGAAGGCGCTCGAGTCTGGTGGCGGCAACCTCACGTTCCAGCTGTTCCTTCTGTGTCATCAGACGCCGCAGCTCGGTTTCCTGGGCCTCGAACGCGGCATCCTCCCGGACCTCCTCTTCGAGCTCCCGCAGGATGAGCGCCGTTCTCCACCGGAGCAGCTCCTTCGACACGTGGACGTCGGAGAAGAGGTGGTCTCCGACGTAGAGGATCTCGTCTCCGGAGAGGCCGAGGTGTTCTTCGACCTGTGCCGCACAGCCGCCCTGGTACACGGCCCCGCTCTCGAGGTCGCCGTGGTGGGGTAGAAGCAGCCCTGCCTCCTCATCGACCACCTGGTAGAGGGGGCGCTGGCTGGTGAAGAACTCCGGCTTCGCAGATGAGACGATCACGACATCGAAGAGATCGCGCCAGCTCTCCCCGTCGAGGTGCGGGTCCATGGTCAGCTCCATGAGCCGGCGGGTGTACTCCCACTCCGAATTGGTGATCAGCATCAGGCGCTTGCCTGCATCGCGCTGGTCCCGCAGGGTCGAGATGACGGCCGGATCAGGCTCGATGAATCGATCCGGATCCTCCAGGATCTCCCGCTTGAGGGTTCCCTCCATGTGAGCGGCGTCGAGCGTCGCCCGCACCGTGCGGTAGAGATCGGCGTAGCCGAGGCGGTGGGGGAGGGCCCCGTCGTCGAGTAGGTCGACAAGCTGGGCGAAGATCGATGCCTCAGACATGGCGAATAGCGTGTTGAGGAACACGAAGCGGTCGCTGCTGAGATCCACTGCGGTGCCTGCGTAAGCAGAGCGGAGGGCATCGAAGTCGAGGGGCGTCGTGCCGTGGGCCGCCTTGATGACGTAGCCGAAGCGTGTCGGCTTGACCAGGTTGCCCAGTTCGAGGTCGATGGTGAGGCCGCGGATCACCGTGGTGGGGTCGAAGGCGAGGTCGGTGACCGGCCAGCCGGCGGATGCGAGGCGCTCGACGATGTGGGCGAACGCCCGGCGTTCCCACTCCTCGACGCGGTAATGCACCAGGGTGTAGTCCATGTCGTAGCCGATGGCACGAATCCGGCGGAGGTTCAGGGTGCGGTTGCAGAAGATGCTTCGCTCCCGTGGTGCGGTGGGGTTCATGCTCCGATCGTAGGGCGAAGTGCCCGGGAGGGAGGCAACCGGATCGATTGGACAGATTGACGACAATCAGAACAGCCGATGGAATAGAAATCTCACCAAATCTGTTGCATAGTTCGACCGATGGTGATATGGTTCGATAGACATCGAACAAGCTACCGGCAAGCGAACGGACAGATGCTCATGACCATCACCGGGCCGAAGGTGCGAGACTTCAGCGAAACCCGTCGGCGGCTCACCGTCGACATCATCGATGCGCCGGCATTCGAGATCCTCGCCCAGCTGTTCGTGTTCATCTCCGGACGCGATGAAGCCGAGGAGTACGGCGTCGGTCCGGAGTGGTTTGAGCAGGTGGCCGAGCAGGCCGGCCCCGAACTCGTCGAACGTCTCGACAAGCTCGGGTGCTGCGGGCAGGTGTGGGTCGGACTAGTCGCCGACGCCTACGAGACACCGGACCCTCGTTCCGTCGACGCATTCGTCAAACATCTCGAAGCGACGGATCCGATAGGACTGCGAACCCGCCTCCTGGAATTGCTCCACATCGGGCGCCGGGGGAGCGAGGAACTCGTTGCGCGAGCCGCGGCCGGCGATATCGGGGCATTCGACGAACTCATGGCAGAGCGTAGCGAGAACGATGACCCCGGGTTCCGGGAGCTGATGGCCATGAGCCCCGAGCAGACCCGCGACACCCTGCTCGAGACGCTCATCGAGTTCGATCGGAAGGTCTTCCAGGGCGGCGGAGATGAGCTCGCCGAAGTGCTGCGCCGGGACGCTGAAGAGAAGCGGGGAATGGCCCGCACCATGCCGCCCGAGCGGCTCGTCGAAGCGGCCACCAACGGGATCACCTTCGCCGTGGAACCGGGCGTCGAGGGTGTCGTGCTCGTGCCGTCGATTGCCGCCAGGCCCTGGGTGCTCCTCACCAGTCGCGGTCCCAAGCGCTTCTTCATCTACGGCGTCTCCGAGGAGGCGCTGAGCGCCGATCCGACGGCTCCGCCGCCGTGGCTGGTGTCCTTCTACAAGGCACTGGCCGACGAGCGGAGGCTGCGCATCCTCAACATCCTTGCCGAGGGTCCGGCTTCGTTCGGGGAGCTCACCGAACAGCTCGGCGTTGCCAAGTCCACCGTGCACCACCACCTCCGCACGTTGCGGGGAGCCGGCCTGATTCGGATCGTTGTCGGGGAAGACAAGGAATACCAACTGCGTACCGACGCAGTGCCGGAGGCGGGACGCCTGCTCCAGGCGTACCTGTCGACTGAGACGAAGGGAACCAACTAATGATCCATACTGCCGTCGCCGCTCAGGTGGCCAAGACGGAAAGCCTCCGCCACGAGGTGGAGGGCAAATACAGACCGCTCGAGCGTGCACCCAGCCGCAACGGACCGATCGGTCACTTCCGCCGGGGCCTGAGCCGCATCCTCGTGGCTCTCGGCGACCGGCTCGATCCGGGAACCCGACCGGTGGTCATCAACGATCCGTGCGGATAGGACTGAGAACAACCGAATGACTCCGTAGACACCGAACCGGTCCCATCGGGGACCGGTTCGGTGCGTTCAGCGCTCGTTCGCTATCGCTCGCTCGCGGAGGTAAGAAGTCAGAGGTCAAACAGAGGATCCTCTCTCTGATCTCTGATCTCTGATCTCTGATCTCCGACTATCCGCCCTCCGCAGCTCCCTTGCCCTGGAAGTCCTCGTCGGCGACCGGCTCGTGCTCGGGCTTCGGTTCCGCTTCGGCCGCCTCGTGCATCCACACCGTGCGCTGTGGGAAGGGGATCTCGATGCCTTCCTCGTCGAAGGCGATCTTGAGGCGCTTGCGCATCTCCCGGGAGACCGCCCATTGCTCGTTCGGCTCCACCTTGAGCACCACCCGGATGGCAATCGCGCTGGCGCCGAACGTCTCTACTCCCCAGATCTCCGGCTCCTCGAGCACCGTGGCGGTCTCCAACTGATCGTGCCAGACGTCGTCGGCAACCCGCTTGATCACCGAGGCCGCGTGCGCCAGATCCGTGTCGTAGGCGACCTCGACATCGAGTACGGCCCGTGCCCACTGCTGCGACTTGTTGGCGACCCGGCGAATCTCACCGTTGGGGATGAACCAGACCACGCCGTGCACGTCACGCAGGCGGGTGGTGCGGAGCCGGATCTCCTCGACCACACCGGAGGCATCACCGAGATCGACGATGTCACCCACGCCGTACTGGTCCTCGACCAGCATGAAGATGCCGCTGAGGAAGTCACGAACCAGCGTCTGCGCACCGAAGCCGAGTGCGATGCCGGCGATGCCGGCACCGGCGATGAGTGGTCCCAGGTTGATATCGAACTCACCGAGTGCGATGAACGCGGCGAGCCCGTAGATGATCAGCGACGCAACGCTGCGCAGCACCGTTCCGAGGGCCTGGGCGCGTTGTTTCGATCGTTCGCTCTGCTCGGTGATCAGCTGCGCCTTCTCGAAGGCTCGCGACAGCGAGGCGAAGCGGCCATCCTCGACCTCTTCCTGGCGCCGCTGCTCTGCCTTCTCCTCCCGCTCCCGGATTAGGCGATCGATCATCCGGTCGATGCCGCGGCGGACCAACCGGACGGCGATCCAGGCGATGAAGAGAATGAGCAGCACTTTGAGCGGTCGGGCGACCACCCAGTCGATGATCTCCGCCGTGGTTGCGTTCCCGGTGAGGTCGTAGACCCACTCACAGACGATGCCCGGCTCGTCACTGCAGGCCTCGACCAGACCGGGGTCGAGCGCCTGAGCGAGGATGGTGATCGGCGGCATGTGCGACTCTCCCCGTCGGCTGCGAGGTCACGGTAGTGGCTGGCAGAAGGGGCATGCCCAGATGGAGCGGTTTGCCATCTCCCAGGTGTGGATCTCGGTTCCGCAGCGCCGGCAGGGCAGGCCGTCGCGGTGGTACACGTACAGGCGCTCGTCTCGATGCAGGCTTCGGCGCGTCCGCGCTCCCAATTCGGCGGGATCGACGGTGACGATCTTTCCCATCCGGAGGCCGAGGCGAAGCTGGTCCGTCAGCGTCTGGTAGAGGGTTCCCGCGGTGCCGGGATCCAGCTCGCGGGCGGGAGTCGCCGGGTGGATTCTGCTGAGAAACAGGACCTCGGCGCGATAGACGTTGCCGATCCCGGCCACGACCTTCTGGTCGAGCAGGGCGGCACCGATCGGAATGGTCCTGCGAGTCAGGTTCTGCCGGAACCCGTCTGCACCGCGGCGCCCCACCCGCAGCGGATCCGGGCCCAGCCGGGAGCGGATCGCATCCTCCTCGGCTGGATCGATCACGGAGCAGTGGTTGGGCCCGGCCAGGTAGACCGTGATCCCGTCGGCGGCCATCGCCAGCCGGGTTCTCTCGGTCGGTTGCGGTGGCCCCCCGTGATGGGTTGCGAACTTGCCGAACAGCCCCAGGTGCACGTGGAGAATCGGGCCGCCCTCCCAGCGGTAGAAGAGGTGCTTGCCGACCGCCTCCACCTGCTCCAGCCGGCGCCCGTCGAGGTGGGCGGCTCCGTCGGCGAACCGGCCCTGAGGCGACGTCACGGTGAGCACCCGGCCGGCGAGATCGCGCCGCTGCTCACGGGCATGGCGATGGAGCGTGTGACCTTCCGGCATGGGTGCAGACCGTACCCGGTCGGCGGACGCACCCCACCGCGCGCCACAATGCCCGGCATGCCGACGAGAGTCCTCGAGCCTGGTGACGGTGAATTGTTGGAGCAGCTTGCTGCCGGACTCGGGTTTGAGGCTGCGCCGGAGGCGTTCCTGCAACGACAGGATGTGCTGGCCGTCGTCGCCGTGGAGGAGAGCGAGCCGGTGGCATTGGCATACGGCCACGAGCTCGCTCACCCCGACGGCCGCCGGACGATGCTTCTGTACTCCCTCGATGTGGTGCCTGCGGCCCGGCGGCAGGGTCACGGCCGGGCTCTGGTTGAGGCCTTCGTCGCGGGGGCCGCCGAACGCGGGTGCACCGAGGTGTGGGTGCTGACCGACGCCGGCAATGATTCCGCGATCGCCACCTACCGGGCGGCCAGCGGCATCGTGGATCCGGAAGACCCGGTGTTGGTGACCTGGCCGCTGGGGAGCTGACGGAGGTTCACCCTCCGGTGATGTAGCGCTCCAGCTGTTCGATCATCGAACCCTGCTTGTCGATCACGGCGCCCACCACGTCGCCGATCGACACCACGCCGACGAGCCGTCCTTCGTCATCCAGCACCGGCAGGTGGCGGATCCGGTTGGCGTACATGAGCTCCATGCAGATCTCCACCGGCGTTTCGGGCTCCGCGGTGATCACGGTGGAGGTCATGATGTCTTTCACGTGGGCATGGGTGGAATCCCGGCCGAGAAGGACGACCTTCCGGGCGTAGTCGCGCTCGGAGATGATCCCGCTGAGCTGCTCCCCGTCGAGGACGACGAGGGCTCCGACTTTCTTCTCCGCCATCAGCTTCAGGGCGTCGAGCACCGAGGCGTCGGGTCCGATCGACCAAACGTCGCTGCCCTTCTTCTCCAGGATGTGGGCGACCTTCTTCTCCATGTACTCCTCCTTGCGGGCGACACCATAGAGAACGCGGGGCCATCGCGCGGGAATATGCTCTGTGACCATGCCGATCGATGAGTACAAGGCGGCCAACCGGGCCAACTGGGACGACCGGGTTCCGATCCACTGGGAACCGGAGGGCTATAACGCCGAGCGGTTCATCCAACAGCCCGATGCGATCAGCGCAGTGGTCCGGATCGACCGGGAGGTTCTCGGCGATGTCGCCGGCAAGCGCCTCCTGCACCTGCAGTGCCACTTCGGCATGGACACCCTGTCGTGGGCCCGCCTCGGTGCCGACGTCACCGGCGTCGACTTCTCCGAACCGGCGATTGCGGCCGCCCGGCGCCTGAGCGCCGAGAGCGGCATCCCGGGTCAGTTCGTCCTCAGCGAGTTGTACGACGCACCCGGCGTTCTCGATGAGCGGTTCGACATCGTCTATACCGGTGTCGGGGCGCTCAACTGGCTGCCCGACATCGCCGGGTGGGCCCGGGTCGTCGCTCGATTCCTCGAGCCGGGCGGCACCTTCTACATCCGTGAGGGGCACCCGATGCTCTGGTGCCTGGAGGAGCGCAGCGACGAGTTGCTCGTCGTCCGGTTCCCCTACTTCGAGATCGCCGAGCCGGTTGCCTGGGACGACGACGCCACGTATGCGGGTTCGGGGGCCATCGCCAATACCCGGACCTATGAGTGGAACCACGGGATCGGCGAAATCCTCACCGCTCTGACCGACGCCGGTCTCACGATCGAGCTGTTCCGTGAGCATCGGGAGCTCGAGTGGCAGGGTCTGCCGTATATGACCCTCGGTGACGACGGACTGTGGCGGCTGCCGCCGCACCAGCGGGATCTGGTGCCGCTGATGTTCACGATCGTGGCCACCAGGAGCAGCTGAGAGGATTCTCAGCACGATCCGGCTCCGAACGGGGATAATCGGTACATGAGAGTGCTCGTTGTCGATGACGAAGTACGGCTGGCGGAGGCGCTCAAGCGGGGCCTCGAGGCCGAAGGGTTTACCGTCGACGTCGCATACGACGGCAACGACGGGTTTGCCGCGGCTCAGTCGCAGCCCTACGACGCCATCGTGCTCGACATCCTGCTGCCCGGGATGAACGGGTACCGGGTGTGCGACGCCCTGCGCAAGGCCGGGAACTGGACCCCGATCCTCATGCTCACGGCGAAGGATGGGGAGTACGACGAGGCGGAAGCCCTCGATACCGGTGCCGACGACTTTCTCTCGAAGCCGTTCTCCTACGTCGTGCTGGTTGCCCGGCTCCGGGCGCTGCTCAGGCGGGGGAGCGGACCGCGTCCACCGGTTCTTGAGGCAGGCGATCTTCGCCTCGACCCGGCCACCCGGCTGTGCCGGCGCGCTGATGCGGAGATCGAGCTCACCCCCAGAGAGTTCAGCTTGCTGGAAGCGCTGCTGCGCCGCGCCGGTGACGTCGTCGCCAAGCAGGAACTGCTCGATCTGGTGTGGGGGGTTGACGCCGACGTCGATCCCAATGTGCTCGAGGTGTACATCGGGTACTTGCGGCGCAAGATCGATCAGCCCTTCGATCGCAAGAGCCTGCAGACGGTCCGCGGAGTCGGATACCGGCTCACCGACGGCTGATGGGGAACCTCTTCGGGACCCTGCGCTCCCGGATCACGGTGGTGACCACGCTCGTCGTGGCGGCGGCGCTGACCCTCGCCGCCATCCTGCTGCTGTTCCTCTCTCGCAGTGCACTCATCGACGATGTCCGCGACACACTGACCGACGACCTGACCACGGCCCAGGAGCAGCTCAACCGCGGGGTGGCCACCGAGCTCAGCCTGCTGCAGTTGGGTCAAGCGGTCGATCCGCTCGACGTCAGCACCCAGCTGGCTTCGATCGAGTGCGGTCCCATCCTCGCCGAGGCGTTCGGGAACACGCCCCGCCCGCTCTCAGAGTTCTTCTACATCGAGGGTATCTCGCCGCTGGTGGCGGTGACCTATCAGGACTGCATCGAGGCCACTGATCCCTATTTCGAAGCAGTCACCGCCTGTGAGGCAGCCGCCATCGATGTCCTCGGGAATCCAACGGTGACGTACAGCGTGGCCGAGGACATCATCCTCTCCGACGAGTTCCAGAGCACCGTGGACGAGTGCCTGGGGGAGTCGGTGCTGGTCGATCTCCGTATCGAAGCGGCCGCGATGATCTGCGACCCGCTGCTGGACGGGGCTTTCGATGGGATCGACGTCCTCGACCGCACCGCGGTAGAGGTCCGATTCAAGGCGTTGCTCGACACCTACAGCGCCTGTATGCGGGGTAACGGGGTCGATGAGTACCCGGACGTCGCCCTCGGCGAAGATGAGGAAGGGGCGTCGGTGCTCTCGGGCCTGGCCGGCGCGGCCATCGTGCTCCCATCGCTCGAATCGGTCCAGGCCGGCGTCAACTCGTTCCGGCTGGCGATCTACATCGGCGTTCCGGTGGTGGTTCTCGACATCGGCCTGGTCGCCTGGCTGGTTGTCGGACGGGCGCTGCGGCCGGTGGAGGCCATCCGGCGGCGGGTTACGGAGATTCGGGGCGGTGCGCTCGACCGCCGGGTCCCCGAGCCCTCCGGCGACGACGAGATCGCCCGGCTGGCCCGCACCATGAACGAAATGCTCGACCGTCTGGAGACCTCGGCCGAGCGTCAGCGCCAGTTCGTCTCCGATGCCTCCCATGAGCTGCGAAGCCCGATTGCCTCGATCCGGACTCAGCTCGAGGTGGCGGCGGCGCATCCGGTCGGGACGGACTGGGTCGATGTTGCCGGTGGGGTGCTCGAGGAGAGCCACCGGATGGAGCGGCTCGTCGACGACCTGCTGGCGCTGGCCAGGGCCGACGAGGGCGTGGTCCGGCGCCGCACCGAGGTGGTGGATCTCGGTGAGGTGGTGCTGTCCGAACTGGAGCGGGTCGAGGGGCTCCAGATCGACTCGTCGGGAGTGAGCGCTCATCGAGTCAGCGGGGATGCACTGGCACTACGCCGGGTCGTCCGCAATCTGCTCGACAACGCTGCCCGCCATGCCACGGCAACCGTCGCCGTCCGGGTCTCGGCGGCCGGTGAATTCGTGGTGGTCGAGGTCGAGGACGATGGCTCCGGCATCGACGAGAGCGACCGGGAGCGGATTTTCGAGCGATTCGCCCGGCTCCAGGAGGGACGGGCGCGCGACGCCGGCGGAACCGGGCTCGGCCTAGCCGTGGTCCGCGAGATCGTGGCGGCACACGGCGGCACGGTGCGCGTCGCCGATGGGACGATGGGTGGAGCCCTGTTCGAGGTGCGCCTGCCGGCGGGTGCTGCATGAGCACGACGGCCGCCGTCGTCGGTGCTCTCCTGTTCGCTTTCGCCGTGGGCTCTGTGCCCTTCTCGCAGCTGGTAGCGCACCGGCTGGGTGGCATCGACCTGCGGCAGGTCGGAACGGGCACCGTCTCGGGCAGCGGCGTCGGTGAGGCCGTGGGATTCCGGCCGATGGTGGTCGCCGGGCTGGCCGACGTCGGCAAGGGTGCCGTCGCAGTGCTCCCGGCCGCAGGGGTTCGTCCGCTGCTGGCCGCCGCAGCGGCTGGGGCGGCGGTGATCGGACACAACTGGTCTCCCTGGCTGCGGGGAGCCGGGGGCAGAGGCATCGGGCCGGCGATGGGATCATGTTCGGTCCTGGCATGGCCGGGGACCGTGCTGTTCCTGGCCGGCCTCGGGCTGGGGAAGCTGTTGCGCGAGACGTCCGCTGGGTCGTTCGTCGCGCAGGCGGCCTTGGCACCGTTGCTGTGGTTCACTCACGACGGCGCCGGCCTGGTGCTGGGATGTGCCCTTGTGATGCCGATGTGGATCAAGCGTGTGGTGGGGAACCACCTGCCGGCGAATCCGACGGCCGGGGTGTATTGGTACCGGTTGCTGCGCGACTCGGATCCCGAGCCGAAACCTGGATCAGGATCATGACGACGCGGGTGGTCACCGACTCGGCTTCGGCGCTGGATCCCGCACTTGCGGACCAGTGGGGCGTTGTGGTGGTGCCGGTGCGGATCAACATCGGCACCCGGTCCTATCTGGACGGTGAGATCGGCCTCGAGGAGCTGGCAGACACCCATGAGGAGGTCCGGACCGCCGGATCGTCGCCGGGGGCGTTCGCGGCGGCGCTCGACGGGGCCGAGGCGGCGGTCGTCATCACGGTCGCAGCCACGCTGTCAAGCACCTACCGCGCCGCCGCTCTGGCCGCTGCGGATTCGCCCGGCGCCATCGAGGTCGTCGACAGCGGAACCGCTGCCGGAGCGCAGGCGTTGGTGGTGCTCGAAGCGGCCAAGCTCGCCGCAGCCGGTGCCGGGCCCGGCGAGGTAACAGCCCGGGCCCGCACGGTCGCCGATCAGGTGAAGCTGGCCGGCGTGCTGGAGAACCTGGAGTGGCTCGTCCGAGGTGGACGGGTGAGCGGCCTCGTTGGCGGCCTCGCCGGGACACTGGGCGTGCGCCCCGTTTTCGAGCTCGCCGGGGGTTCGATCCGCCGGCTGCGCCCGGCCTTCAGCCGCGATGCGGGCCTGAATCGGCTGCTGACACGATGGCGGCGGAGCCGGGTCGAGGGGGCCACCCTGCATTGTTTCGCCCATCACACCATGGACCCGCTTGCAGCCGAGGCGCTGCTGAGCACGGTGTCGTCCGAGGTCGAGCCGGCGACCGGTCTCGTCGCCGAGTTCGGCGCTCCGATGATGGCGCACACCGGTCCTCACATGGCCGGATTGGCCTGGTGGTGGGAGACTCCCTGAATGGGGCTGCCCCGCTACGAGGTCCTGGCGCACACGGCGGATACCGCCATCGTCGCCTACGGCGCCACCCTGCCCGAACTGTTCGAGAACACCGCCTTCGGCATGTTCGACCTCATGTTCGAGGCGGCAACTCTGGGCACCGAAACCAGCCGGCCGGTGATGGCGGCCGGGGAAACTCCCGAGGACCTGCTGGTGGCCTGGTTGTCCGAGCTGCTGGCCGAGGCCGAGATCCACGGTCTGGCGTTCTCGTACTTCACCGTCGACCGCCTGGACGATGGCGGGGTGCAAGGCTCGGCGCAGGGCACCCGTTCCCACGGCCTCGAACTGCGGGGGCCTCCGATTAAGGCTGTGACCTATCACGACTTGGCGATCGTCGAGATCCCCGACGGCTGGTGGGCCCGGGTGGTGTTTGACGTCTAGGAGTCTGCTGAGTAATGCCGATGTGGCGTGCCCGCCGGGCACGTTGATCGGCGGCCAGGCGCGCCAATCGCAAGAACGCAGGTTCCGCCACTCCTCGTGCAGGAATGGTGGGACCGAGGACACCGCGAGTGGTGATGACTGGTCGTCGAGATGTGCGACATGTATTGCCCAGCGGGCTCCTAGTGGTCGCTCGCTTCGCTCCCTCGCAGCGACGAGATACGAGCGACAAGCCCTCGTCCGTCGGTACCGTTCGGACATGACCTTCCAACGCGTCTCTGAAGTCGTCTGGGAGTCGGAGCCGACCGGCGGCATGCGGGTTCCCGGTGTCGTGTTCGCCTCCGGCGGGCTCTTCGAGCAGGCCACCCGGGATCGGGCGCTCGACCAGGTCGCCAATGTGGCGCACCTGCCCGGCATTGTCGGAGCATCGTTCGCGATGCCGGACATCCACTGGGGCTACGGCTTCCCGATCGGTGGGGTGGCCGCCACCGACATCGACGCCGGAGGCGTGGTGTCGCCCGGGGGAGTGGGCTTCGACATCTGCTGCGGGGTGCGGCTGCTCCGTTCGGACTTCACGGTCGAGGACTTCGGGCGCCGCCGCAACGGGGTGATGGCGGAACTCGATGCCCGGATCCCGCGCGGCCTCGGCACCGGATCGATCGCCTCGAAGGCCCTCGTTGCCGAGGTGCTGGAGCGAGGCGCCGCCGCAGCCCTCGATGCGGGTTTCGGCGAAGCCGACGACCTGGAGCGCTGCGAGGAGCGGGGAACCTCCGACGGCGCCGATCCCGGTGAGATCAGCGCACGAGCGCTGGAGCGGGGCGGCGGCCAGTTGGGCTCGCTTGGTGCCGGCAACCACTTCCTCGAAGTCCAGGAGGTGGATCGTGTCGTCGACGAAGAGGCCGCTGCCGGCTACGGCCTGCGAGCAGGCATGGTCACCGTGATGATTCACTGCGGCAGCAGGGGGCTGGGGCACCAGACCTGCACCGACCAGCTCAAGACGATGGGCGGGGCCATGGCCCGTTACGGCATCACGGTGCCCGACCGGCAACTGGCGTGTGTGCCGGTGCGTTCGCCGGAAGGGGAGCGGTATCTCGGCGCCATGGCCGCCGCCGCCAACTTCGGCTGGGCCAACCGGCATGTGCTGGCGCATGAGGCCCGGATGGCGTTTGCCGCCGCCGGCTTCCCACCCGGCGGCATGGATCTGGTGTTCGACGTCGCCCACAACCTGGCCAAGCTGGAGCGCCATGAGGTGAACGGCCGGGAGCGCACGGTGTGCGTACACCGCAAGGGGGCCACCCGGGCCTTCGGTCCCGGCCACCCGGCGCTGCCACCGGACCTGCGCCCGGTGGGCCAGCCGGTGCTGGTGCCGGGCAGCATGGGAACCGCGTCGTGGGTGCTGGCGGGAACCGATGACAACCCGGCGTGGGGATCGGCTGCCCACGGTGCCGGCCGGATGATGAGCCGCAAGCGGGCCAAGCAGCAGGAGCACGGCGGCGACGTCAAGCGCCGTCTCGAGGAGCGAGGGATCGCGGTGCGCCCCGGCTCGGTGCGGCTGCTCAGCGAGGAAGCGCCGTATGCCTACAAGGATGTCGACGAGGTCGCAGACGTGTGCGGTCGGGCGGGACTGGCGACACCCGTCGCCCGGCTCACGCCGCTCGGCGTGGTGAAGGGCTGACCGCATTCCTGCCAACATGGGTGCCCAGGAGGTCACATGAACGAGATGCTCGCCGCCATCGAAGCTCGCCTCGATGGGGTGATCTGGGACGACGAGCGGTCCGGAGCATTGGAAGAGGCAGCAGCCGCGCTGGGAGCTGTTGCTGCCGATCTCAAGGAACTCGACGGACTCGACGGTGAGGCAGAAGTCCGCCGGCGCGGCTTGTACGCCTTCGCGCTGATGCGCACCGCGAACATCACTCGCCAGCAGGGAGATGCCGAGGGAGCCGCCGCCATCGATCGGGAAGCACTCGCCGTCGCACGCACCGCCGACGACCTGACGCTGGGTCGCTGCCTGCTCTCAATGGGAGCCAGCGAATTCGCGTCGGGACGTCCGGAAACCGGCAGTGCGATGCTGGCCGAGGCGCGGGACACGTTGCGCGGTGGTGAGTCGCCGGACCACGCTCAGGCGCTCGGCTGGAGCCAGGTGCTGTATCTCGACGTCGTTAACGCCGGATTGCTCGAATCGACCGAGCAGGAAGTCGTTGCAGCTGCCGCAGAGGCGCTCGGCATCCTGCGCACGATTCACAATTGGGCGGGGGTCGCCCGGGTGCTGGCCGCGCTGGCCGCGCTGGAGACTCACCAGGAGCATCCCGAAGCCGCAGCCGCCCTCCAGCGGGCCGCCGATGCCTACAACGCCCTGGCGGAGGAGCAGCGGCAGTGACCCGTCCGCTCAAGATCGGTGTACAGCTTCCTGAGGTGGAGCGAGCAGTCCGCTGGCCGGAGTTGCGGGACCTTGCCCGGCAGGTCGAGGATGCCGGGTTCGACTCGATCTGGCTGGGTGACCACCTGCTCTATCGCAACACCGACGGATCGGCGCGCGGTCCATGGGAGGCGTGGTCGATGATGGCTGCGCTGGCGGCGGCCACCGAACGGGTGGAGATCGGGCCGCTGGTATCGCCGACGGCCTTTCACAGCCCGGTGATGCTTGCCAAGAAGGCGGTCACGGTCGACGAGATCAGTGGCGGCCGTCTCATCCTCGGGCTCGGAGCCGGGTGGAACCAGGTGGAGTACGACGCCTTCGGTTTCCCCTTCGACCACCGGGCCAGCCGGTTCATCGAGGCATACACGATCATCCGGCGGCTCCTCGCCGGTGAACGGGTCGATCACAGCGGCGAGTACTACCGGGTCGTCGGCGCCGAGATCCATCCTGCCGGTCCGCGGCCGGACGGGCCACCCACCATGATCGGCTCGATGGGGGAGCGCGTGCTGGCGGCGACGCTCCCGTACGTCGATGCCTGGAACGCTTGGTATGCCTGGTACGGCAACAATGTGTCCGGGCTGCGGCCGATGCTGGAGCGGCTCGACGCCGCCTGTGAGGCGGTGGGCCGGGAGCCGGAGACCCTCGAGCGGACCGTGGCCGTGCACGTTGCCGCCCCCGGAAGCGGCGGCCGGGTGTACGGGGCCCGCGACCATTCGGGTGCGGAGGCGATGCAGGGTCCGGTCGGCGGGATCGCCGACGAACTCGCCGCAATCGCCGACCTCGGGATCACCCACGTCCAACTGGTGATCGATCCGATCGACTCCGGCGGCGTCGAGTGGGCCGCCGGGATCCTGGAAGAGCTCTAGACGGCTAGCCCACGGCGTCTTCGATCCGGATGCCGGTCACGGTGAATGAACCGGTGCCGGTGGCCGCCAGCCGGCCGGCGGCCGTGTGGACCTCTGCCGTTGCCACTGCCAGCCGCTTCCCGGCGCGGACCAAGGTGCCGGTGGCCACCAGGTCTTCACCCTCGACCGGCTCGAGGAGCCGGGTGTGGTATTCGATCGTGGAGATCCAGGCGTCGTAGTGGGCGGCAGCGGTGAACCAGGCGGCGGTGTCGATCAGTGTGCCGAAGATCCCGCCGTGGACCCCGCCCATGCCGTGAGCGAGGTAGTCCGCCCACGGGAGATTCACGACGGCCCGGCCATCCTCGAAGTGGAGGCGCATGCCGAGATGTCCGCCCAGCAAGGCGTGGCGGTACAGCTCCATGAGTCGTTCCAGGCGTTCCTCCATCGGGCGCCGATCCTACCGATCAGCCACCGCGGCGCTGATGATCGATAATGGGCCGGTGACGACACTCCCAATGCTCTCCGGGTCGGGTGTGGTGCTGCGACCGTGGCGGCCCGACGACGCCGTCGACCTGCACGCAGCAATGCAGGATCCCGAGATCGTGCGCTGGCTCGACGTCGAGTTGCCCTACACCCTCGAGGATGCGTTGGAGTTCATCGACGCCGCCTCCGAACGCTGGGAAGAGCGGCGTGAGGCCCACTTCGCCGTCGCCGATCCCGACGACGACGAGATGATCGGCTATCTCGGGGTGCTGCGGGTCGAAGGCACCGCCGACGTCTCCGAGATCGTCTACTGGGTACGGCCCGGCCGCCGGGGGAGGGGAGTGGCGACCGATGCCGTGCTGCTGGCACTCCCGTGGATCGAAGGTGTGATCCGTCCTCGCCGACTCGAGGCCTCGATGGTCGCGGGGAATCTTCGCTCGCAGTCGGTGGTCGAAGCGTGCGGGTTCGTCCTCGACGGCGTGCGGCCCGGCGCAGCGCGGCTCGACGGCAACCCTGCGGACGAACGTGTCTACCGCTACCACCGCCCGGTGCATCTGTCGCTCGGCTCGCTGGTGGTGTTCGTCGACGACCTCGCATCGATGCTTCACTTCTACCGGGACCTGCTCGGGCTGGCCGAGCGCAGGGTCGACCCGGGTCCCGGCTACCGCCGCGACGAGGATTGGGCGCTCCTCGACGCCGGTTCGATCAGCCTTGAGTTCCGCAGCCGGAAGGTCCACGGCGATGCGGCCGCCCGCGCCGGCGGCGGGGCGATGCCGGCCTTCGAGGTCGACGATCTCGCCGACACCATCGTCCGGCTCGCCGAGTCCGGGGTGACCACCGAGGCGGTGACCGGTGAGGCCTGGGGCGCCTGGACGCGGCTGGTCGACCCGGAAGGGAACCGGGTGGAGCTCTATCAGCCTGATCCCGACTGGTGGAACGACCGGTGAGCGGCATCGTCGTCGTCGGCAGTCTCAATCTGGACACCACCGTCCGGGTGCCCCGGCTCCCCGTCCCGGGTGAAACCGTGCTCGGACTGGGCCACTTCAGCGACGCCGGCGGCAAGGGCGCCAACCAGGCCGTCGCCGCCGGCCGGCTCGGCTCCCAGGTGGCCATGATCGGCGCGGTGGGGGCCGATACCGCCGGCGACCGGCTCAAGTTCAACCTCGACGCCGCCGGAGTCGACGTCGGCGCCGTCCATGTCGACCCGGAGCGTCCCACCGGCATCGCCGTGATCTCGGTCGACGAGGAGGGGGAGAATCTGATCGTGGTCAGCCCGGGGGCGAATGCCTCGCTGTTCCCGGAGCACCTCAGCCGGCACTCTCAGATGCTGGGCGAGGCGGCCGTTGTGTTGGCGCAGCTGGAGGTGCCTGTGGAGACCGTTGCTGCGGCCGCCGCCTCGGCCCGGGGGAGGGTGCTGATCAATCCCGCTCCGGCTCGAGACCTGCCCGATGAGCTGGTGGATCGGGCGGACGTCCTGATCCCGAACCAGACCGAGCTCGGCATGCTGGCCGGCGTTCCAACGCCCCACACCCGCGACGAGTCGGCCGACGCCGCCCGCACACTCGACGGCGATGTCGTGGTGACCCTGGGCGCCGACGGCGCACTCGTCGTTGCCGGCGGTGACGTGACCCATGTGCCCGCGCTCGAGGTCAAGGCGGTCGATCCGACCGCCGCCGGGGATGCTTTCTGCGGGGGCCTGGCGGACGCGATCGCCGGCGGCGCCGATCTCGTCGAGGCGGCTCGCTGGGCGGTGCGGTGTGGTGCCGTCACGGTGACCCGATGGGGAGCGCAGGCGGCACTCCCGACCCGTGTAGAAGTGGAGGAGCTGACGTGACGGCCCGGCAGATCATCATCGATGCCGATCCCGGTCAGGACGATGCAGTTGCATTGCTGCTTGCGCTTGCCTCTCCGGAGCTCGACGTGCTCGGAGTCACCACAGTCGCCGGCAACGTGCCGCTGCCGCTGACAACCTGTAATGCCTTGATTGTTTGTGAGCTCGCCGGGCGTGATGACGTGCCGGTCTTTGCCGGGATGGACCGACCCATGGTGCGCGAGCTGATTACGGCGGAGTACGTGCACGGTGTTACCGGCCTCGACGGGGCCGATCTGCCGCCACCCTCGGCGGAGCCACACCCGCGGCCCGCAGTCGACTGGATCATCGAAACCGTGAGGGCGGCTCCGGCGGGGACCATCACGCTGTGTCCACTCGGTCCGCTCACCAACGTCGGCGTTGCGCTGACCCGTGAGCCGGAACTCGCCGGCCGTCTCCGTGAGATCGTGCTGATGGGCGGCGGGTTCTTCGAAGGTGGCAACACCACGCCGACCGCGGAGTTCAACATCTACGTGGATCCGCACGCGGCCGACGTGGTGTTCCGCAGCGGCGTCCCGATCACGGTGCTGCCGCTCGACGTGACTCACCGGGCGCTGATCCTGCAGCGCCATCTGGATCGGTTCCGGGCGCTCGGCACCCGGGCCGGGGAAGCGGTGGCCGGCTGGCTGGAGTTCTACGAGCGCTACGACGTCGGCAAGTACGGGATGGAGGGTGGTCCGCTCCACGATCCGTGCGTAATTGCCTACCTGCTGCGGCCGGAGCTGTTCTCGGGCCGGTCGTGCTACGTGGAGGTGGAGACGTCGTCCGAGCTGACGATGGGCATGACGGTCGCCGATTGGTGGGGGATGACCGATCGGGAGCCCAATGCGACCTGGATCCGGGAGGTCGACGCCGACGGGTTTTTCGACCTGCTGGTGGAGCGGATCGCACTCCTCTAGCGATTACTCGCCACTCGCACGCTGGTGACCAGCAGAACGAGTGCCGCCGCGTTGACGGCAGCGGAGATCGAGGCGTTGGCGGCGAATCCACCCCACTCGAACACAACAGGGCCGAGTGCCGCACCGGCGGCCCGGGACAACCCGACCACCACGGTCCACAACCCCATGTAGGCGGCGCGGGCTCCCGGGGCGATTTCGGTGATGAGCGGTACCGACGCCACGTAGGTCATTTCGAACCCGAAGAACGCGATCGCCAGGACGGTGAGCCCGAACCCGAGATGTCCGGCGGCGGGAACCAGCAAACCGAATGCGACCATCGAGATCAGCAGGCCGCCGGCGACCAACCGGCGGGGGCCGATCCGGTCGCCGCCCACCAGGGTGGCGCCTTCGGCGGCGAGTTCCGAGGCTGCGATGAGAGTGGCGGCACCGCCGAGCGCAACCAGATCGAGGGCGAACCGATCCTCGAGCCAGGCACCAAATGCAACGAAGGTCAGTT
Source organism: uncultured Acidimicrobiia bacterium (assembly GCA_964511945.1). Taxonomy (GTDB): domain Bacteria; phylum Actinomycetota; class Acidimicrobiia; order Spongiisociales; family UBA11373; genus CAZEHO01. Next base: position 163,852 of record CAZEHO010000001.1, read on the forward strand.
CGGGAGCGATGGTGAACAGGGCAGTGACCGCCAGCAGGGCGATGGCCGGCCGCGACAGTGCCGAGCGACGCTCTCCGTCGTCGGGGAGCGTTCCCCCCGGGCGCAGTGCCCATGTCGCCAGTGATGCAGCCACGACGCCGAGGCCCACCCACAGCCAAAACGGCGCCCGCCATCCGTAGCGGCCTATCAGCCACCCGGCCAGCGGGGCGCCGATGAGCAGCGCAGCCGACCAGGTGAGTTCCAGCACCGCCAGGTAGCGGGTCCGGCGGTGGTACGGGATGCGGTCGGCCACGTAGGCGCGGGCGCCGATGTCGAAGGTCGGTTTGGCGAGCCCGTTGAGCGCAAACCCGACCAGTGCTCCGGCGTAGACCCCGGACCCGGCCGTGACGGCGGCACCGGCGATGAACAATCCGAGGCCGGCCAGGAGGATGCGGAGCCGGCGCGAATCACGTCCGGCGGCGGCGACTGCGACGGGGGTCAGCGTTCCCGCCGCCCACTGCACGGACAGCAGCAGCCCGGCTCGTTCGAGTGAGATCCCGATTCCGCGTGAGATCGCAGGGAGGAACGGGTAGGCGAAGCGGTACGCGGTGTTGAACAGCAGCCGGGTGGCCGTCAGATAGCCGAGGGAGCGCTTCACCGCAGGAAGCTGATCGACCTAGAGGGCGAGGTCGCCGTCGGTGAACAGCCGGGGGGCCAGCATCCACCGCAAAAGGCCGGCACCCGGTTCGACCCGATCCCACCTGGGAACCTCGATGGCCGTCACGGCTCCGGTGACCACCCGGACCGAACCGCCCCCGATGAGCAGTGATGCGGTGTGCGACCAGGTCGGCTCGTGGCCGACGATCATCAGCCGCTCCACCTCGGCCGGTGTGGCGGCGACCTTGGTGAACACCATTCCCGGTCCGGCACCGTAGAACTCGTCGACCTTTTCGATCGGCGCCGTCCACCCGCCGGCTTCCGCAGCGAGTTCTGCAGTGGTTCGGGCCCGCGTCGCCGGCGAGGTGAGGATGAGATCGGGCTGTTTGGCCATGCCGGTCAGGACCCGGCCCATGGTGGATGCTGCGGTCCGGCCTCGCGTTGAGAGCGGACGTTCCCGGTCGTGGCCGAAGCCGGCGTTCCAGTCGGACTTGCCGTGGCGGAAGAGCAGCAGTTCGGGCATCAGACGAGTCCCGTCGAGAGAGCGAAGAGCACTTGGGCCGCATAGTACAGAGGCAGCCCGAGGACTCGATTGGCAAAGGCCGGTGCGGCAAACCGATCGCGGGCGACGAAGATATCCGAAACGTAGAACAGAGCCGCCGCCACCACGACGATCTCGGGTGCTCCGTCCGCCAGGGTGCCGACGGAGGCGGCCACCATGGCGGAGATCACGACGATGTAGGCAATGACCGGAGCCCGCATCTCGTCGGGGAGCCGGGCCCACAGCCAGCGCAGTACGACCGCTGCCGGGACGATCAAAGCGGCGGCTGCGATGAGTCCCGGCGCCGCATCGAGTCCGAGAACCATGAAGGCGACGATGTAGAGCAGGTGCGACACCAGGAAGGCGACCAGGCCGATGAGGAACCAGGAGCGCTGCGCGGAGACCAGCGCCACGTCGCCCACCCAGCCGAAAGCGAGAGCCAGCAGGACCCACCGGCCATAGCTCGAGTCCCAGGCACCCGATGCGAAGGCCGTTGCGATGAACGCCGTGGAAGCGGCCCCCTTCACCCAGCCACGGCGTGCGTGGCCGGAGCGCTCGAGGGGAAGCAGGGCGGCCAGGAAGACTCCCGTCGCCACGGCGAACACGATGTCCATGTCAGGCTCCGATCTGCTCGATCATCCAATCGACGGCACCGAGGAGCCGTTCGAGATCCTCCAGATCAACGGCGGGGAACATGCCGATGCGGATCTGATTGCGCTGCAGCCCGCGGTAGCTCTCGATATCGACGATCCCGTTGGCCCGCAGTGCGGCCGTGAGGTCGCCGGCGACGACCGCATCGTCGAGGTCGATTGTGGCAACCGTGGCGCTGCGGTGATCGGGTTCGGCGACGAATGGCGTCGTGAACTCGCCCCGCTCGGCCCATCCGTAGACGAGCGCAGCGGCCTCGGCCGCCCGCGCCGCCGCCCAGGACATGCCGCCCCGTTCCAGCAGCCATTCGGTCTGATCTGCCAGCAGGAACAGCGTCGCCAGGGCCGGCGTGTTCAGGGTCTGATCCTTGCGGGCGTTGGCCGCCGCTTTCTGCAGGTCGAGGATGGGGGGTGCCCAGCGGGTCGCCGCCAGCTGCTCGATCCGGTCGAGGGCCGCCGGTGAGCACAGTGACACCCACAACCCGCCGTCGGCGGCGAAAGCCTTCTGGGGCGAGAAGTAGTAGGCGTCGAACTCGCCCGGGTCGACGGGCAGGACGCCTGCTGCCGACGTTGCATCGACCAGGACCAACCCGTCGGGCGCCGACCGGGCCACGTCCATCGAGACGCCGGTCGAGGTCTCGTTGTGGATCAGTGCGTAGGTGTCGACCTCGGCGGCAACCGGGTCCGGATGGCTTCCGAGCGGGGCCTCGACGACGATCGGATCGTCCAGGAACGGTGTAGCACCGGCGACGGAAGCGAACTTCGACGAAAACTCGCCGAACACGTAGTGCAGGCTGCGCCGTTCGATCAGGCGGAAGGCCGCCGCATCCCAGAAGGCGGTGGCGCCCCCGTTCCCGAGGAGCACCTCGTACCCATCGGGGAGAGCGAAGAGTTCGTTGAGGCCGGAGCGGACGCGGTTGACCATGGAGCGGACCCCGTTGCGGCGGTGGCTGGTGCCGAGGTACGAGCGGCCGGTGGCCGCCAGAGCTTCGAGCGCTTCCGGCCGGACCTTCGAGGGTCCGGGGCCGAAACGGCCGTCTCGGGGTCGAAGTTCCTGAGGGAGGATTATGTGGTTCATAGCACCGATAACCTATCTGTCACCCGCAGCAGGAGGAAAACCAGCATGACCCCCGGAGTCTCCCAGCGACTTGGCGCCGTGAGCGAATCGGCGACGCTGGCGATCACGCAGAAGGCAAAGGATCTGCGGGCACAGGGTGAGTCCGTGATCGGTTTCGGTGCCGGCGAGCCCGATTTCCCGACGCCCGGCCATATCGTCGAGGCCGCCGCCGAGGCGTGCCGCGATCCGAAGACCCACAAGTACAGCCCGGCTGCCGGGACACCGGAGTTGCGTGAGGCGATCGCAGCTGATGCCGCCCGGATCTCGGGGCTGGAGACCAGCCCCGCCAATATCGTGGTCACCCCCGGCGGTAAGGGTGCGGTGTACGCCACCTTCCAGGTGCTGTTGGATCCCGGCGACAACGTGCTGTTGCCGGCTCCGTATTGGGTGACCTATCCGGAGGCGGCGACCCTGGCGGGTGCGACCTATACCCCGGTGCCGTCGACGATCGAGAGTGGGTTCAAGGTCACCGTTGATCAGCTCGAAGCCGCACGTACCGATCGCACCAAGCTGTTGGTGTTCGTGTCGCCGTCGAATCCGAGCGGTGCCGTTTATCGGCCTGAGGAGATCGGTGAGATCGGACGCTGGGCGGCCGAGCGCGGGGTCTGGGTGATGACCGACGAGATCTACGACCGGCTGCTGTACGGGGATGCCACCTTTGCGTCGCTGCCGGTAGTGGCGCCGGAGGCCGCCGGCAACACCGTGGTGGTCAACGGGGTCGCCAAGACCTTTGCCATGACGGGATGGCGGGTCGGCTGGATGATCGCCCCGACCGATGTCGCCAAGGCCGCTGCCCGGCTGCAGTCGCACTCGACGTCGAACGTGGCCAACGTTCCGCAGCGCGCCGCCCTGGCGGCCCTCACCGGCCCGATGGACACCGTGGCGGAGATGCGGAAGGCTTTCGACCGCCGCCGCAGGGTGATGTACGAGCTGCTCCAGGAGATCCCCGGGGTCGAGGTGATCGAGCCCGAGGGTGCGTTCTACGCCTTCCCCGCGGTACGAGGCCAGCTCGGCATGCAGCTGGGTGGCACCCGGCCGGAGTCGTCGATGGAGCTCGCCGGCGTGCTGCTCGAAGAAGCCAAGATCGCCGTGGTGCCCGGTGAGGCCTTCGGGTCGCCGGGATACGTCAGGCTGTCGTTCGCCCTCTCCGACGACGATCTGGTCGAAGGCCTCGAGCGGTGGAAGACGCTGGCCGGCGGGTAACCGCTCAGTTCTCGGTCGCCGCCAGGATCTCGAGAGCCTCGCGGTAGCCGTCGGCGCCCTTGCCGTAGATCGATGCGTGGCACGCCGGTGCCACCACCGACACCCGGCGCCACGCTTCGCGCGACATGATGTCCGACAGGTGGACCTCGATCGTCGGCAGCTCGATTGCCTCGATCGCATCGTGCAGGGCATACGAGGAATGGGTGTAGGCCCCGGGGTTGATCACGACGCCGTCGACAGTGCCCATCGCCGCATGGAGCCGGTCGATGATGGCCCCCTCGTGGTTTGACTGGAAGCACTCGAGTTCGATCTCCAGGCCCGCCGCCCAGCCACGGCAGCGGTCCTCGAGTTCCGCCAGGGTCATGGTGCCGTAGATCTCGGGCCGGCGCGAGCCGAGCAGGTTGAGGTTTGGGCCGTTGATGAGCAGGACCTGCATGTTCTCAGGCTATCGAGGGGCGGTGTTCCGCCGCCAACCCGACGGCCTTGGCGACCAACTCGTCACCGATCGATCCAGACCGAAGCTCGAATCGATCACCGAGCTCTGCGAGCACCGCGTCGGCTACATCGCCGGGTGTGGCGTTGGCCTGGTCCGACACGGCCCCGGTCGTCTCCGGGTCCCAGTCGTAGCCCAGGTGCCGGTAGGCGGGGATGAGCGGACGATTCACCAGATCGGGGTTTGCGACCACGATGACCCCGCCGAGGTGGGCGGCGCCCTTCACCAGGCGCTGGCCGACCCCCATGATCTTGCGGCGGCCGGAGGCGTTCACGCTGTAGTCGCCGGGGCAATATTCACCCGGAACCTCACCCACCTGCGCATCGACACCCAGGGAGGTGAGCGCGGCGGCGATGATCCCGGCGATCTCCTCGAAGCGGGGGTGGATGGATGTCTGCGGCGCCGGGTCCGGGATCGTCCACGAGAACGAAAGCGTCTGTTCATGGAACACGGCCGCTTTGCCTCCAGCAAGCCGTTCGACGGGGACGAACCCGAGATCACTCACCGCTCGCACCGCGGCCGGATATCCCTCCCTGGGTCGGTCTCGGCGGCCGAAGGCGACATTGCGGCCGGGAATGAGAATGCGGAAACTCTCCGGCGTGGTCCCCCCCGCGACGCCGTGCAGCAACGCCCGCGACACCGCAGTGTCGAGTGCCGGGTCTGCGGTGACCGGGTCGCGCAGGATCTGGATGGGACGCATGGGCGGAGGGTATCGCCACCACGCAACTGCCAAGACCGGCGGCCGACGATAATGGTGCGCGATCCCCCGATCGCACCACGATCAATGCGCCGTGTCACCATCCTGCTGATCGCCGCTGCACTCGTTGCAGCAGCCTGCGGCGACCCCCTGGAGGGGGTCGGCGATCTGTCGCGCCGTGTGGTGCACGGCGACGACACCTCATCGTCGACGACCGAGGCGGTCGACCGGGGTCCGGCGCTGAACCTCACCGGGATCACCGAGGCGGTCTGGGTGAACGACGGCCTGGACGCCGGGGTGGATGTGCTCGGTGCGGAGTCGCTGGCGGCATCGATCTGGAGGCGCGGCGAGGGCTCGAGCGCCTTCATCCAGGCGAGCCGCCGTGAGATCTCCGCGGTGCTGGCGGGGATCGAATTCCCCAGGCTGATTCCCGGTGATGCGGTGTGGATCTCGAGCCAGCTGGTGTTCGATACCCAGACCGCCACGCTCGACCCGATCACGAGCGCCGCGTTCGGGATGTGGACCGTCGAGCCGTACACCGCCCCGCGCAACGAGGCGCAACTGGCCGTTCTCCGGGTCGGCCTCGAGGCCGCCGGCGCTGGCGACGGGGAGATCTTCTCCTTCCGGGTGGCCGGCGGCCGCGAGCTGACGTGGGCCGACGGCGGGTTTGCGTACCAACTGTTCTGCCGGACCGGCGTGTCCGAAGAAGCGTGTTTTGCGATGGCCGGTTCAACCACACAGCTGGCACTCCTGGCGACCATTCCCGGCATCCGTCCCGACGCATAGCGCCTCGCCTCACGGGGCACTAGCCCGACAGCGCTTCGCGGGCGATAGCCTGGCGGGCCGCTCCCGGGGGAGATCCCATCATCCATTCCGGCGGCTGGTGGGCGTTCCTCCGCTACGACGAGGAACGGGACCGGCCCACGATCGATCGCAGCCTGCTGGTTCGGGTGGCCGGATATGCCCGGCCGTACACCGGCCTACTCATCGCGGTGCTCATCACGATCATCGCGATCACCCTGATCTCGCTGCTGCCGCCGCTGCTGATGCGCGACCTGATCGACCGGGCCATCCCCGACGAGAACATGGGCAGGGTCACGGTGCTCGGCATCCTCATGGTGGCCGTACCTCTGGTGAACGGGGTCATCGGTGTGGTGCAGCGCTGGGCGTCGGCGAAGGCGGGAGAGGGCATCATCTTCGACCTGCGGACCTCGCTTTACGCCCACCTGCAGCGCATGTCCCTCGGGTTCTACACCGGAACTCGGCCCGGCGAACTGATGTCACGGCTGAACAACGACGTGGTCGGTGCCCAGGGGGCGGTCACCGGCACGCTGGTTTCGGTCGTCTCCAACACGTTCTCGGTGGTGGCAACACTCATCGTCATGCTGCAGCTCGAGTGGAGGCTGACCCTGGCCGCCGTTGCCATCCTTCCGCTCTTCATCTGGCCATCGCGCCGGGTCGGCAGGGTGCTGCGCGGGATCACCCGGGATCAGATGGAAGCCAACGCCGAGATGAACGCGGCGATGAACGAGACCTTGAACCTCAGCGGTGCCCTGCTGGTGAAACTCTTCGGGAGAACCCGCGACGAGGACCGCCGCTTCTCCGGCCTTGCCACCGAGGTCAAGGACCACGGGGTACGCCGTGCCCTGGTCGGCCGCTGGTTCTTCATGGCACTCGGCGTGATCAGTGCAATCGGCAGCGCACTGGTGTTCTGGCTCGGGGCGGTCATGGTCATCAACAACAGCCTCACGATCGGCACGATCGTCGCCCTGTCTGCATACCTCACCGGGCTGTACGGGCCGTTGTCGGCGCTCTTCAACACTCGGGTGGAACTGGCGACCTCGCTGGTGTCTTTCGAGCGGGTGTTCGAGGTTCTCGATCTGCCTCATGAGATCGAAGAGCAGCCGGATGCAATAGCTCTGAATGGGATCCGGGGCCGGGTGACGTTCGAACACGTCGACTTCGACTACGACGCCTCGGCGGCTGAGGGCCTGGAGCATGTTCGCAGGTTCTCCTGGTGGCAGCCCGGCGACGCTCCGGCCGATGCAGCGGACCTGGAGCGGGCATCGACCCGGGAGATGGCGCTTACGGGGCTCGACTTCGATGTTCGGCCCGGGGAGTTGGTGGCACTGGTCGGCCCGAGCGGAGCCGGCAAGACGACCGTGACCTGGCTGATTCCGCGGCTGTACGAAGCGACCCGAGGCACGATTCGGATCGACGGGATGGATGTGCGAGATGTGCGCCTCGAGGATCTCGCCCGACACGTCGGTGTGGTGACCCAGGAGACCTATCTGTTCCACGACTCGATCGCTGCGAATCTCCGGTATGCCCGGCCCGGCGCAACGACCGAAGCGCTCGAAGCCGCCGCTCGTGCTGCCAACATCCACGATCTGATCTCCGCGTTGCCGCGGGGATACGACACGGTCGTTGGGGAGCGCGGGTATCGGCTCTCCGGTGGAGAGAAACAGCGGGTCGCCATCGCCCGGGTGATTCTGAAGGACCCGGCGATCCTCATCCTCGATGAGGCGACTGCGCACCTCGATGCACACTCCGAGGCTCTGATCCAGGAGGCGCTGGAGCATGTGCTTGCCGGGCGCACCTCCTTCGTGATCGCCCATCGGCTGTCCACGGTGCTCGCCGCCGATCGCATCCTGGTGTTGGAGGAGGGCCGTCTGGTGGAGGAGGGGACCCACGCTGAGCTCGTGGCAGGCGGCGGGCTCTATGCCCGGCTCTACGAGACCCAATTCCGCCTTGAGCCGGACGGTTCTTCGACAGATCTCATGTCGCCTTCACAGTTCTCGAACAAATCGAGCCGAGACTGATCACGTTGCCCGCACGAGGAGCGCGTTCGCAATGAAGCAATCGTTGAGAGCCGGTCTGATCGTTCTGGTCGTCGCCGGCCTGATCACCGGTGGGGTGGCGCTGGCCATCGACGACGGCGGCACTGCCGTGTTCACCGCTGCCGCCGATGAGGAAGGCACCGCCGGGGCCGGCCTGCGCGAGCACCTCCAACCGCTGGTCGATGAAGGCACGATCTCAAGTGACCAGGCGGACGCCGTGGCCGAGCACCTCGAAGGGATGCGTCGAGGCCACCACCGGAACCAGGGGCACCGCGCTGGATTCCGCGCCTTCGGAGCCGCCGCCGACTTCCTCGGTCTCACCGCCGATGAACTGCGTGATGCCCTCGCCGACGGGTCAACTCTGGCCGAGGTCGCTGCAGACAACAACAGCTCCGGAGAGGCTCTGGTCGAGCACCTGACCGGCCTTGCGACCGAGCGGCTCGATGAGGCACTCGCCAGCGGCCGGATCACCGAAGAGCAGAAGGCGGCAGCGCTGGAGCGCATGACCGAGAAGCTCACGGACGCGGTGAACAACGGTCTGCCCGAGCGTCCCGGCGATCGGCGCGGCGGCCCGCACCATCGCTGCCCCCATCATCGCGGTCCCGGCCACTTCGGCGGTCCCGGCTCCGACGGTGCTCCGCCGGCCGGTGACGCCCGCTTCGACGTTTGATCGCCATCCACAACCGGTAGCATCGCCGCCGTGCTGCGGCTTCGCTTCGCCATGGCCGCCGGCCGTCTGGCCGGACGCCTCAGCCGCCTCGCAGGACGGGGCGGCTCGGCGCTTCCCGGACTGATCGCCGAACGCATCGAGCCCGCCACGATCGAACGCCTGGTGGCCGGGCTCCCCGTCGTCGTCGTCACCGGCACCAACGGCAAGACCACGACGACGAAGATGCTGGTGCGGGCTCTCGAAGCGTCCGGGCGCAGGGTGCTCACCAATCGCACCGGCTCGAACCTGGCCCGCGGGATCGCCACCTGTCTCATCGATGCCGCTCGCGGAACGACGGTCGCGGCAGATCTCGCCGTCTTTGAGATCGACGAGGCGGCGGTGCGCACCCTGGCACCCCGGCTCCGCCCCCGCCTGATCGTGGCCACCAACCTGGCCCGGGACCAGTTGGACCGCTTCGGAGAACTGGCAACCACCGCCGGACACGTTGCCGAAGCCGCCCGTCATGCCGAAATCGTCGTGCTGAATGCCGACGATCCGCTGGTCTCCCAATTCGGCGAGGATCGTGAGGAGGTGCGATGGTTCGGCGCCACGCCGGGGATCCGCCGCCTCATGCCCGACGACCGGAATCTTTACGGCGGTGGTGCCCCCGACGTGGTCGAGCGGAACCTCGACGTTCGGGTCGCCGCCAGTGAACCATCGGGCGATGGGCAGGTCGTCGCCCTGGAGGTGGGTGGCCGGGTCGAGACACTCTCGCTGCAGGTGCCCGGGGTCTACAACGCCTACAACGCCGCCGGAGCCCTCGCGGCAGCCCTGGCGCTGGATGTCGCCCTCGACGAGGCGGTCGCGGCGTTTTCCGGTATGGAGCCGGCGTTCGGCAGGGGACAGGTCATCGAGTTCAGACAGCGCCGGGTCAAGGTCCTGCTGGTGAAGAACCCGGCCGGGTTCAATCAGGCGATCCGGCTGCTCGGGGCCGCCGAGCCGATGCCGGTCCTCATTGCGATCAACGACCTCGACGCCGACGGCCGCGATGTCTCGTGGCTCTGGGATGCCAGGGTCGAGGATCTGGCGGCGGCGGAGCATCGGTACCGCACGGGCGGCATCCGGGCCCACGACATGGCGCTGCGTCTCAAGTACGCCGGAGTCGAGGCGCCGGCCACTCCGGACCTAGCCGGGGCGGTCGAGGCACTCCTTGCCGACACCGAATCCGGTGACGAAGTGGCCATCGTGCCCACCTACACCGCGATGCTCGAATTGCTGGACCTCCTGCTTCCGGATGCAACCCGCAGGGAGGTGTGGACATGACTCCGATCATCATCGCCCATCTGTACCCCGTGGAGATGAACATCTATGGAGACACCGGGAACGTCATCGCACTCCAGAAGCGCCTTGCCTGGCGGGGGATCGACACAGTGGTGGAGCAGATTGCAGTCGGTGAACCGTTCGACTTCGAGCGGGCGGACATCGTGTTCGCCGGTGGGGGGCAGGATCGGTCGCAGGTCGACGTCGCCGACGATCTGCAGCGACGCCGCGACGACGTCCTCGGGGCCGTCGCCGCCGGCACGGTATTCCTCACCATCTGCGGGACCTACCAGTTGTTCGGGCGGCGCTTCCTCACTCACGATGGCCAGGAGATCCCCGGAATCGGAGTGTTCGCCGCCGAGACCATCGGCGGCAGCCGCCGCATGATCGGCAACGTCGTCGTCGACTCACCGTTCGGGCGCCTCGTCGGGTTCGAGAACCACAGCGGGCGCACCATTCTCGACTCCGGGCAGCAGCCGCTGGGCACGGTCGTCAAGGGCTTCGGCAACAACGACGAGACCCCCGAGGAGGGCGCGGTCGCACACAACGCCTTCGGCACCTACCTGCACGGATCGCTGCTCCCCAAGAACCCGCATCTCGCTGACGAGTTGCTGCGGCGGGCACTGCGTCGCCGGGTGGGGGTTGACGTCGTGCTGGAACCGCTCGACGACTCGGTGGAACTGGCGGCCGCCGAGGCGGCATCGCGCCGGCCCCAGTAGCTCCACTCAGAGCAGCGGGACGACCTGTTCGGCGAAGCGGCTGAGTTGCTCGTCCTGCTGTCCGAACGGCATGCCGGGGAAATAGGAGCGAGCCACGAACTCAATGTCCACCCCGGCGCGCTCTGTGGCCGCGGCGACGGCCTCGGCGATCGATTCGGGTGGTCCGACCAGGGTTGCGGCCCGGAGGTTCTCCTCGGTTTCCCGGTCGAGCGGCGGCGGCGCCGGCACCGGCCCGGAGCCCCTGGTTGCCGAGGCGACCATGTCCGAGTACTTCCACCGCATCAGGTGGACGTAGTCCCTGACTTCGTTCCAGCCCTGCTCCGGGTCATCGGCGACGTAGACCATGCGATAGGCGATCCAGCGGAACGGCTTGGCCCGATTGATTCGAGCCATCTCGTCCTCGACGACGGCGACCTGATGAGCGAACTGGTCGGGTCCGACGTTTGAGAAGAATCCGTCGGCGGAGCGAGCGGCGCGGCGCAGCGCCGCGTCGGCACCGCCGCCGATGACGATGGGGATGCCGTCGGCCGGTGTCGGACGTACCGCGATGCCGTCTACCCGGTGGACGGCGCCGTCGTGGTGGATCGGCTCACCGGACCAGGCGGCCCGCAGGATCGCCAGGATGTCATCCATCGCCCGGCCCCGTTTGGTGCGGTCGGCTCCGAATGTGGCGAACTCGATTTCCGACCAACCGAGTCCGAGCCCGAGTTCGAGCCGCCCGCCCGAGATCAGCTCAACGGTGGCGGCGTCCTCGGCGAGCCGCAGCGGATCGTGCAGCGGGGCGAGGAGGACGCTGGTGCCGATCCGAAGGCGTTTGGTGCGTGCCGCCATGGCGGCGGCAGTCACCAGTTGTGACGGCATGTATCCGTCGTCGACGAAATGGTGCTCGGTGGTCCAGATCGAATCCAGCCCGAGTGCCTCGCAGCGTTCGGCCCAGTGGAGTGCTTCCCGATACAGCTCGGTCCACGAGCGCGGGTCCCCGGGGGCCAGCTGGCAGGAGATCAGGCCGAAGCCGGCCTTCATGTGACGGCTTGGGCGCGATGCGGGTCGTCGACGGCGATGGCGAACTCGAGCCCTTCGGCAGACGATCGGAGCAGGTACATCGCGTCGATATTGACCTTGGCGTCAGCGAGCCGACGCGTCATCGCGGCGAGCGCCCCGGGTCGCGGCTCCAGGGTGGTGACCAGAACCTCACGTTCCTCGAAGGTGATGTCTGCCAGATGGAGCACCGACCTGGTGGTAGGGGCGTCGTCGACCATCAGCCGGATCTGCCCCTCCTCGTCGAGGCCGAACGCGGCGAGAGCTTCGATGTTGATTCCGGCCGACGCCAGTTTCTCCGTCAGCGCAGCCAGCATTCCGGGTCGATTCGCCAGGTGCACCGTGAACTCGGTCATGTCCCGATGCTACGCCGTTCGCCGGACTGGTTGCTACCTTCGCCTGGTGCGCACTTCGACCCTTCTCGTCATCGCCGCGATCGCCGCCGCCGGATGCAGCGACGCCGCTTCGGACGGTGCGACATGCGCACACGTCATCGATGCGGTGGCGACCCGCAGCGGGGAGCAGTGGACCTTCGCGGTGAGCGTGCGTTCCGCCGACACCGGGTGGGAACAGTATGCCGATGGCTGGGAGGTCCTGGACGGGGATGGGGCGGTGCTCGGCACTCGGATCCTGGCACACCCTCACGTTGATGAGCAGCCCTTCACCAGATCCCTGAGCGGCGTGACCATTCCCGATGACATCGGCGAGGTCCGGATTCGCGCTCGCGATTCGGTCGGCGGGTTCTGCGGCGACGAGTTCGTGCTGGAGTTACCCCGATGAAACATCGGGTGCGAGCGGACGGCGAGTGGGTCGAGGTCCCTGTCGCTGAGATGAGCGGCGAGGCCCTCGTGGTGCCGAACGTCGCCGCCATCGTCGTGCCGGACCGGGATTGCCGGGCGGTGCTGCTGCAGCGGAGGGACAAACCCGGTGAGACGGTTCGGGGCCGCCTCGAGATCCCAATGGGCCGGTGGCGCGCAGGGGAGACGGCGGATTCGGCACTGCGCCGGGAGGTCACCGAGGAGACCGGCCTCAACGTGACCGAGATCCTCAGTTCGGCTCCTCAGGAGGTGCGGGCCGATCCGGAGCGGCCGTTCCATTTGCTCGACCCGGCCGCCGTCTCGGTTGGTGTCGGCGGTGCCTATCCGGCCCTCAACTTGGCATTCGTCTGTGTGGCACCCGGGGAGCCGCGCCCGCAGCCGGGGGAGACCATCGATCCTCGGTGGGTTGGGCTCGACGAACTGCGTCGGCTCATGGAGACGCCCGAATCATTCACCGGCCCCACCCTGGCCATTCTCACCCGCTGGCTTCGGACCGCGGCGATCGGCGAATAGCTCGTTGCTGGTTGCCAGTTGCTAGTTGCTCTCAACCAGCACCTTCATCAGATCGCCGCCGGCGTCGAGGTGCTCGAACGCTTCGGTGGCCCGGCTCATCGGGAACGTCGCCGACAGGAAGCGGCGGGCCGGCACCCGGCCGGCGGCAATGAGTTCGATCGCTTCGCGGAAGTCCTCGTCGGCATAGACCCTGCTGCCGACCAGGGTGAGTTCCCGCCAGAAGAACTTGAACAGGTCGACCGGTACCGGCTGCGGATAGATGCCGACTACCACCGCCCGTCCCCGTCCTGCGAGGACGTCGGTCATTGCCAGAGCTCCCGGCTCCGAACCCGAGACCTCGAAGGCCAGGTCGGCTCCGTCGCCCGAGGTCCATTCGTCGATGAACCCCGGCAGGTCGCCGGCAACCGGGTTAATCGTGGTGAAGCCGGCCTCCTCGGCGAAGCCGCGTCGGTACGGGTTTGGCTCCGAGACCACGACCTCGCCGCCCTTGTCGGCGGCGACGAGAGCGATGAGTTGGCCGATCGGTCCGCCGCCGATCACGACGACCTTGTCGCCCGAGTTGATCTCGGCCCGGCGCACGTCGTGAACGGCCACGGCGGTCGGTTCCACCAGGGCCGCCTCGTCGAGCGGCAGATCAGGCGGGACCCGGTACACCACCCGGGCGGGGGCCACCCATCGCTCCTGCATCGATCCGGGCACATCTATGCCAAGGAACTTCAGCCGGTAGCAGATGTTCGATGCGCCGGTGGTGCAGGGGCGGCACTCCCCACACCAGTCGAGGGGCCGCACGACAACGTGATCCCCGACGGCCACATGATCGACCCCGTCGCCGATCGCCTGGACGACTCCGGAGGTCTCATGGCCGGGTACCAGGCGCTCGGGTACCCGCTGATCCATCGCTCCGTGAAAGATGTGCAGGTCCGTTCCGCAGATGCCGGTGTAGGCGATGTCGATGGCCACCTGTCCCGGACCGGGAGGATCGGCCGGCACCGACCCCACCTCGAACTTTCGATCACGCAGGTACTGGACGCCGCGGAGCCCGGTCATCGGGTCCTCCCTTGGAGCGATCGGCGGGCCGGTCGATGGCGTGCAGCGCAGAGGGAGGTCATGGCTACCAGTACTCCTCGTAGTGAACGTTTCCGATCTTGGATCTCCGGGTCAGCGAGAAGCCGCGCTCATGGAGGGTTTGAGCCATGCCTCGCCGGCCCGGAAAGCGTGGTGTGTCGCCGTCCCACTCGGGGGGCCCGATCATGGCGGGATTCCCGCAGAGAAAGACGTGCGAACTGTCCGGATCGAGCGGTGCGCCCAGGAGCTCTTCGAGGTCGCCGTCGGCGAGCAGATCCTGGACGTAGCGCTTGCGCTCGATCGCCGGGTCCCGGGTCACGATGGGGCGGTAGTGGTAGTTGCCGAATCGGCGCTCGAGCTCGCGGTGGGTTTCGAGGTACCCGAGGTCTGAAGTGTTGCGAACCGTCACCACCGACAGCACCGGACCCTGGTGACCCTTCCGAAGTAACTCGGTGATCATCGAATTGTGGGGTGCTTCTCCGGTCCCGGTCGAGACGAACAAGACCGCGGCATCCGGATCCCGCAGCGGATGCAAGGTGTAGCGCCCGGCGATCCGGGGTCCGAGGTAGATGCGATCACCTGCCGCCCGAGTGGCGAGTCGCGGGGTCAGCGCGGGAATGCGGCTGCCGCCCGGAGGAACCCTCACGATGTAGAACTCCAACTCATCACCGCCGGCCGGGGCCAGATAACCGTCGTCGTCGAAGATCGGGCTGCTGATGGAGTACGACCGCCGGATCAGCTGATCTCGTTTCGAGACGGATCGTGGATCGGCGACATCATCGATCCGCGGTTCCCAGTACCCGAGACCGAGCGTGGCGTACTGGCCCGGATGGTGAGAGACCTCTCCGCCGTCGGGAGCGACTCGCAGGATCCAGAGTTCGCCGTGGGTCCTGTCGAATCGCGTGATCGTCGCGTTGTAGAACTGGGCGCGCAGCTCATTTTCGCCGGGGCGTCGCTGCGGGACAGGGGCGAGATGGTCGGGGAAGTGGCGCCGCGCCAGCGTGGTCCAGGCAGCCGCAGCTTCGAGGATTGCGAACTCGGGTGGGCGTTGCCAGGTCGTAGCGGCATCGGTGAGGACGTAGATGCCGCTGATGTCGGAGACCTGGAGCAAGGCAGAGACCCCGGCGGGATCGAGCTCGGATCCGAGGGCGAAGACAACGTGGTCGACCTGCAGGTCCGGTGTGCTCCGATCTGAGAAGAAGGCCATCGGGTAACCCTCGACGGCTGCCACTTCGTCGGGCATCGACTGCCAGAGGATGGTCAGGCGCCGCTGCGATTCATGATGCTGCAGCCGAGAGCGGCTGAGTGGAGACAGGGTGTCGCGGAGGCGACGGGGGAAGCAGAGCACGACACCACAACCGGCGGCCACCAGGTGCTCCGTGAATTCCACGGACGTTTCGCCGCGGCCGACGACCAGGACGTCATCGTCTCCCGTTACCCACTCGCCGAGCTCGAAGTGAACACGGTCATCCAGGTCGGGCGGGAGGTCGAAGTCCGGAGGGACCGTGGTGCCCGTTCCGACGTCGGCGATGACGCACGTCCTCCCGAATGTGATCACGTCCGGTGCGGTGACGGCGATCGTTCCGTCGGGCGTCCGAGTGATGCCGTCGATGCGGTCGACGTAGCGAAGATCGAGGCGATGGTGAGTGACGGCATCGGGGATGGGGATCCGATCGCGCGTCTCGAGGATGATCACCCGGCCGAGTCCGGCCTCCGCCGCTTCCGCCGCCAGTGACAGGCCGGCGGGTGTTGCGCCGACGACGACGAGGTCGTAGGCCGGCAGGGGACCGGTGCTGCGATCAAGCGCCACGGGCCTCCTGCACCACCTCGACGTATTGACGGGCCAGGTCGGTGAGTGCTGCCCAGTCGGCGTTGCCGATGAAATCCTTCTTCACCAGCGCCGAGCCGACGCCGAGACAGACGGCTCCGGCTTCGATCCACGACGCTGCCGTGGTCAGGTCGACGCCGCCGGTGGGGGTCAGCTTGACCTGGGGGAGTGGACCCCGCAGGTCCTTGAAGTAGCGGGGACCGAAGTGGTTGGCCGGGAAGATCTTCACGATGTCGGCGCCGGCCGACCATGCCGCCATGACCTCCGTTGGGGTGAGCGCACCGGGGATGATCGGGCGGTCGTAACGGTGTGCCATCTCGATCGTCGGGAGGTCGAGGCTGGGGGCGACGACGAACTCGGCTCCGGCGAGGATCGCCGCTCGGGCCGTCTCGGCGTCGAGTGCGGTACCGACACCGATCACGCAATCGTCACCGAGTGCATCGGTGGCCTGGGCGATGGCCTCGATGGCGTTCGGGGTGGTCATCGTGATCTCACATGCGGTGACCCCGCCGGCGAGCAGGGCGCTGCAGATGTCGACGAGTTGATCGCCCGAGTCGGCTCGGATGACCGCGACGAGTCCGGTCGATTGCAGTTCGGCCAGCACGGCCTGGCGATCTCGAGTCATGGCGGTCCTCTCTACAGGGTGATCATGGTCAGGCCACCGTCGATGGTGAGCACCTGACCGGTTGCGTACGGGATATCGCCGCGCGCCAGTGCGGCGACGGCGGAGCCGATGTCCTCGGGCTGGCCCCAGCGGCGCTGCAGCGTGAGCCCCTCAGCGATCAGCTTGTCGTACTTCTCGGTCACCGGGGTGGTCATGTCGGTTGCGATGATCCCGGGCCGGATCTCGAACACGTCGATGTTGAACTCTGCCAGCCGGGTGGCCCACAGCTTCGTTCCCATGCTGAGCGCCGCCTTGGACAGGCAGTAGTCGCCGCGGTTGACGGTCGCCACGATCGCATTGATCGAGGTGATGTTCACGATCACACCGCGGAAATCGGGCTCCTGTTCACGCTGGCGAATCATCTGATTGGCCGCGGCCTGGGCGAGAAAAAACGGGCCCCGCAGGTTGACGCCGACGACCCGCTCGAATCCCGCTTCGGTTGCCTCGAGGATGTCCTTGCGGCCCGGCGACGTGATGCCGGCGTTGTTGACGAGCACGTCGAGGCGCCCGAAGGCGTCGAGGGTCTGGGCCATGATCCTGGCCCTGGCATCGGTGTCGGAGACATCACCCCTGGCGTAGATGACATCGGCTCCGGGACTGCGAAGTTCATCGAGAGTGTCGGCGACCAGGGAGTCCTCGCGTTCACCGTTGATGGCCACCCGGTAGCCGTTTGCCACCAGGTGCTTCGCAATCCCGAAACCGATGCCCCGTGAACCACCGGTGACGAGCGCTGCCTTTGTGGTCATCCGTCCTCCTCAGGATCCAAAGAAGGTGTAGTACGGGCCGCCGGTGGCCAGGCGTTGGGTGTGCAGAGCGAGCTCGACCAGGTGGTAGTCGCCCCACATCACCGCTTCGCCCGACGGGATGGCCGACCCTGGGGGGACGTGGTCCCATCCCCGGGGGCGGTGATAGACCCCGTGCAGCAGCAGTCCCTGATGCTCGGGGTCGGTGCTGAGATAGGGATCGCGCAGCAGCGTGCGGAGCACCGTGAGCCCGGCGGCGGTGTAGCGGGCGCCGTCGGCGTCATCGCGGTCGGTGAGGAATCTGCCCAGGCGGAGCAGGCCCTGTGCGCCGATGGCGGCGGCCGAACTGTCGACCGGCTCGTGATCGTTGTACGGGTCCGACGGCCGGTCGAGGTAATTGCCCATGTGCGCCAACCCGGGTGCGCCGGTGTCCCAGTAGGGAATCCC
Source organism: uncultured Acidimicrobiia bacterium (assembly GCA_964511945.1). Lineage (GTDB taxonomy): Bacteria > Actinomycetota > Acidimicrobiia > Spongiisociales > UBA11373 > CAZEHO01. The sequence continues at coordinate 181,830 of CAZEHO010000001.1, forward strand.
ATCGGTCGGGGCGTTTGCGATGAAGAAGTCGCACGAGGCTCGTGCCGCCTTCAGCATCATCTCCTCGATCTCTTCGCGCCCGCCGTACGGCTCCAGTTCCTCGTCGGGCACCGTTTGGAGGAATTCGAGCTCCTCCGGGTATCCCGACATGATCCACGACAGCCCGCGGGTCCAGGTGCTGAACGGCGAATAGCCCTGCTGGGTGCTCGAGTTGCGGAAGCGGCCGTCGTTCATGTTGAAGACCGCCTCGTGGGCCACCCGACCCCAGACGTCGTAGCTGTCGCGTCCCTCGCCGTAGAAGACCACGTAGCGGGCCGTGTTGCGGGCATGCTGCAGCCCTCGATCGAGCAGTGAGAAACGCTCATCGTTCTCGCCCATGAGAGCGTGACCCAGCTTGTGCGCCAGCATCAGTGCCCGCACCGAGCGGATCGTGTCGCAGAAGAGCGAGTGAGGCCCGTTGAAGGTGTGGATGAACCCCGAGCCGTCGTTCAGCCGGCTCCAGCGTGCAGCCTGTGTTGCCCCGCTGGCCTTCAGCGCGATCTCGTAGAAGTCGAGCTCCCACTGATCGTGGGGAATCCGGCCCTCGAGCATGAGGCGCCGCAGGTTCCCGTAGGTACTGACGTTGTTGAAGCCGTGATCGTGCACTCCGATGTGGGTGACGTGGCTCGCCATGTGGTCGACCGTGCCCCGCCGTCCCAGCTCGAGGTATCGCTCGTCGCCGGTGCCGTCGAACTGCAGGACCGCCCAGCCGTAGAGGAATCCCTGCGTCCACTCGGTCCACCCCTGCGCCGTGTACGCACCGTCGACGGTGAACACCGGGGTCCCAGCCTCGGGTGGGTACTCCTCAATCAGACGGGCCACCTTGGGGCCGGAGATCTCCCAGAAGTGCTCGAGGTCGGGGAGAAGGGATTCGGGAGTGAGGGTGGTATCGATGTCGATCAAGGCAGCTTCCCCTGTCGGTCCAACGCAGCGGCCGGGGGCCTCCTCGGCGTCCCCGGCCTGCTGCCCTGGGTGCTTCTCAGTGCTCGTGAACGATGACGCCGCGCAGGTTCTTGCCGGCGTGCATATCGGCGTATCCCTCGTTGATCTCGTCGACCGCGTAGGTCTTCGTGACCATGTCGTCGAGGTTGAACTGCCCGTACTTGAACATGGTGGCCAGGTTCGGGATGTCGTAGCTGAAGCTCGAGTTCCCGTACAGCACGCCGCGGAGTTGCTTGGCGAACACCACCAGGTCGGCCGAGTCGATCGGGATCGGGGCGTTGGTGCCCATCCCGCCGCCGAGACCGACCACCGCGCAGATGCCGCGCTTGCGAATCGTCGAGAATGCTTCGGCGATGTGATGCGGCTTGGTGATGCCGACCGTCACCACCGCCGAGTCGACCCCCTGGCCGTTGGTCTCGTGGGCGATGAGCTCGCGGGCCTCGTCCACGGTGGCGAAGGAATGAGTGGCGCCGAACTTCTCGAGGGCCATCTTGCGATGGAACTCAGAGGTGTCGATGGCGATGTTGATCCGGGCGCCGATGATCGACGCCCCCTGCACGGAGTTCATGCCGACGCCGCCGCACCCCATGGTCAGGCAGACGTATCCCGGCTTGGCCTCGGCGACCCGGGTCATGGCTCCGAACCCGGTGGGCACACCGCAGCTCAGCAGGCAGGCCTGCTCGGGCGGAAGGTCGTCGTCCACCTTGACGCACTGCTCTTCGGGGGTCACCAGCCAGTTGGCGAAGGTGCCCAGCCGGAGGTTGGCGCCCAGCGGCTTGCCGTCGTAGAAGAAACGGGCCGTGCCGTCCAGCATGAAGCCGGCATCCATGTCGCGGCCGTTGTCGCAGATCGCCTGCATGCCCCGGCTGCACCAGTAGCAGTAGCCGCATGCCGGCAGGTAGCCGACGACGACCTTGTCGCCGACCTTGACCCTTTGTACCCCGGCGCCGACCTTCTCGACGATGCCGCAGCCCTCATGGCCGCACAGCAGAGGGAGGGGGTAGGCGATGTCACCGGTGAGCACGTGGTCGTCGGAGTGGCAGAGTCCGGCGGTGAGCACCCGGATCAGGACCTCGTTGTCCCTGGGTTCCTCGAGCTCGACCTTCTCGACCTGCCACGGGGTGTTGTTCTCGAAGCAGATCGCTCCGCGAACATCGAGATCCATTCTCGCCATGGCTGTCTCCCTTCAGGTAAGCGCTTTCCCCTGTGAAGCCTTGGCTGTTGGCGATCCTATCATCGATGGCCATGGGCTGCCATCGGGAGTTGAGGCAACGTGCTGAAACCGCTTCCCGACCTGCTGAGACGGCTTGACGGTGATCCTCATCCGCTCGATTCGGCCACCTGCAGCCTGCCACTCAGCTCCACCGCCTCGGAAGACTCGACACCGTCGGAGAAGCGCAGATCGGAGGTGCCGGATCCGGTCATGCCCTGGTACGCGCCGGTGCCGTCCCGCACCCGCCACGGCCCGATACCGAGGGGGGCCTCGATGATGGTGAAGCTCCCGGTACCGTCGGCACAGGTGAACTCCATCGCACCCCTGATGTCCGGTTCGTAAGGCTCATCACGTTCGAAGGCATCGATGATCTCGAAGAAGCGCTCGAACCAGGCCTCCGGATCCATCCTGTTGCCGACTGCGTCGTAGAACCCGACCGGCCGCCGGCCGCCGCCCGGGCAGACCACCCCGGCGTCGACCAGCTCGCCGACCGCCGTCCACGGCTGGCCGGGCGTGGTCTCGACGATGAACTGAATCGAGGGGTCGGGGTCTCTGCTGCTACAGGCCACAACGACCAGCGCGATGGCGGCGATGACGGTGCCCGTCGAGCGCAACCTCACGGGGACCACCCGCCTTCGCCGCAGAGAGTGAGAGGCCGGTATTCGGTCAGGAGCTCGTAGCGGAGCGCGAGTTCCTCGCACTCGGGGGGCGGGTAGATCCCGTAGCGGGCATCCGTCGCGCCGGTGATGCCCCACGGAATGGTGAATGCGGCGTGTTCGACGCCGCGTTCCCGCCAGATCGCCTCTGGTCCCCGCCACACGCTGAGGTCGGCACGGTCGTTGAATCGGGCCCGGATGTCGTCGGTAAGGTGATCGACCATCCAGATGTGGGCCAGTTCATGGAGGCCGTAGGCGGCGGCGGTCTCGAACCAGCCGGACTCCGACGTGTCCGACGTCAGGCGATCGTCGGTGAAGCAGATGACGACGGTGTGGCGGCCGTCGTAGCGCTCATCGCTCTCGATCGCCAAACCGCCCAATTCGGTGCACTCCGGTGCCGGTGGGTACCACACCGCGCTGATCTCGGGCAGGCCGATACCGGCCTCGGCGTACTGAGCGAACATCCAGCGTGTGAAGGCTTCGTGGCTCGGCTCCGCATTCACCAGGTCCACGAGCGACCCCCCGACATCGATGATCTCGGTGACGTTGCTCTGCAGCTCCGGCGGAAGCTCGAAGTCTGCCCACCATCCGTCGGGGAGGTCGGCGAGGCAGCGCCGGGCGGACGGAACATGGGTGTAGCGGACTTCCTTGTTGATCCGGTCGCCACTCAGCGCCCAGCGCCGGGCTTCCAGCATCGGGCAGTCACCGCCGAGCTGCACCAGAACGATGACCTGCATCTGGTTGGTCGAGTCCGGTTCGACGACGAGACCCGTCGCCTCGTCCCGATACCCCGACCCGTAGACGAAGACGCGGGGCCACGGACCCGGCGCGATCGGCGCAGCGTTGCTCAGCGAGCCGGCGAGTTCCTCCATCCCGCGCCACTCCTCACTCCGGATGCCGTCGAGCACGACGACATCGGGCGTGTACACCGCCGCCAGCGCCGCGGGGTCCTTCTCACCCCAGGCCGCGACGTAGCGATCGGCGAGATCCACCACCAGCTGCTCGAGGGGAAGAAACTCGTGGAACGGTTCCTCCATGCCTCGGAACGCCTGTGATGCCGTCCGCCCGCCGGAGAAGGCGTAACTCTGCGCCCAATCCTGGCCTCCGTCGACATTCACATCGAAGGCCGACCACCACACCACGGCACCGTCCGGGGAGACGAAGAGGTGCTCGGCGCGGACGTCGGCGAATCCGGCTTCGAAGAACCACAATTCCTGCACTGCCTGGACGACCTCGTCTGGAGTCGTCGCCACGCCTTCTCGCCAGATCGTGAGATCGAGGGTGCCACCGGCGGAGAAGAACCTGGCGGTCTGGTAGGCGTCCTCGGCGTCGTAGGCGGCGGCGAGCAGCGCGACGACCTCCTCGGCCTCCCGGGCCCAGGTGGCATCGGTGTCGCCTTCGCTCTCCCCTCCGCAGCCCGCCATCACGACGGCGACCAGGACTAGGGCGGCGCCGACCCGTCTCATGGCACAAGCGTCTGCACGCTCCCGGCCGTCGTCAAGGGCCGAACGGCCCTTGGGTGGTTCCCGGCTAGTGCTCGAAAGTGAGCACCCCGCGGATGTTGCGTCCGGCGTGCATGTCGGCGTACCCCTGGTTGACCTCGTCGAGGGTGTAGGTCCGGGTGACGAGATCGTCCAGGTTGTACTTCCCCGCCCGGTACATCTTGGCCAGGTTGGGGATGTCGTAGTTGAAGCTCGACCATCCGAAGAGCACACCCCGCAGCTGTTTGGCGAAGACGATGAAGTCGAACAGGTTGATGGTGAGATCCACAGGCTCGTCCGGGATGGCGCCGAGGCCGATGACGGCGCAGATGCCGCGCTTGCGGATCGTCGAGAAGGCCTCCGCGATGTGCGCCGGCGTCGTGATCCCGACCGCAACGACGGCGGCGTCGACGCCCTGACCGTTGGTTTCGTGGGCGATGAGGTCGCGGGCTTCATCGATGGTGGCGAAGGCGTGGGTGGCGCCGAACCTCTCGGTGGCCATCGTGCGGTGGAACTCGGAGGGGTCGATCGCGATATTGACCCTGGCGCCGATCACGGTGGCGCCCTGAACCGAGTTCATGCCGATGCCACCGCAGCCCATGGTGAGGCAGACATCGCCGGGCTGGGCTTCGGCGGTGCGGACCATGGCGCCGTATCCGGTGGGGACGCCGCATGAGAGAAGCGTGACCTTCTCCGGCGGCATGTCGTCGTCGACTTTGATGCATTGGGCCTCGTCGGTGACCAGCCAGTTGGCAAACGACCCAACCCGCATCATTGCCCCGACCGGTTGGCCGTCGTGGAATATCCGCGGAGTGCCGTCCATCAGGTAGCCATCGGCGGCGTCGGCGCCGTTGTCGCAGATCTGCTGCATTCCCCGAGAGCACCAGTAGCAGTGTCCACAGGCGGGCAGATACGACACGACGACTTTGTCGCCCGGCTTCACCCGATCGGTGCCCGGGCCGACCTTCTCCACGATGCCGCACGCCTCGTGACCACCGACCTGGGGGAGCGGATAGGAGAAGTCGCCGGTCTGGAGGTGGTCGTCCGAGTGGCACAGCCCGGCGGCGAGAACCCGGACCAGCACCTCGTGATCATGCGGCTCATCCAGGTCCACCTTCACCGGCTTCCACCCGGTCCCCGCCTCGAAGCACACTCCGGCCCGTACGTCCAGATCCAACATCAAGAAGCTCCTCTCGCGCTGGTAACCGCTTTCCCCTCGAATGCTCCGGTGTCGATCCTAGACCCGGGTGGGCGGACCCGATCGTGGTGTTGGAGGACCGCAAGTCAGCGGGCTGACACAGACGATTCGGCATCCCGAAGTTCGGTGATACCGCTTTCCGGCTCATGCGCCCGTTGCTAATGCAGCAGCGCTCCGGCGTCGACGGGAACGACGGCTCCGGTGACGTAGCGCGCCTCGTCGGAGACGAGCCAGGCGACTGCGGCCGCAACGTCACTGGGATCTATCCAGGGCACCGGCATTCGGTTCACGGAGCGGAGGGCCGCTTCCAGGTCCTCGGGATCGGGCTCACCGTCGGGGATGAACAGGCGTGCCGTATGGTCGTTGTGGATGATCGGGGTGTCGACGTTCGTCGGGCACACCGCGTTGACCCGAATCCCGTGGGGTGCCAGCTCGATGGCGAGTGTTCTCATCAACCCGACGACGCCGTGTTTGGACGCGGCGTAGGCGGCGAGGTTGTCGATGCCCTTGAGCCCTGCGATGGAGGCCGTGAAGACGATCGCCCCGGCGTCGTGCTCGAGGAGGTGCGGCACCGCAGCACGGGCGGTGTGCCAGGCGCCGGTGAGGTTGACGGCGAGCATCGTTTCCCACACCGCCGGGTCGGTTTCCCATGCCTTGGCGGCGGCGAACACTCCCGCATTGGACACGACGATGTCAAGCCGACCCAGCTTTGAGACCGCCTCGTCGATGGCGCCGCCGAGTGCCTCCTGATCCCGGACATCGGCGACGACCGGAAGCGCTCGCACCCCGGTGACCGCGGCGACGGTCGCCTCGAGTTCCTCCCGGTCGGCCAGCGGATACGGGACCCCGGGTAGGTCGGCACAGATGTCGAGCGCGATGACGTCGGCGCCGTCGGCAGCCAGCCGAGCGACGTGTGCCCGGCCCTGTCCGCGAGCGGCACCGGTGACGAGGGCGACACGGCCGGCCAGACTCACGATGGCTCCAATCCGTCGATCTGTGATCCGAGGTCGACGACCAGGCTACCCAGCAGCTCCTCGCCCTCGGCGGCGCTTGCGCCGGTCGGATCGCCGAGGACTCCGCTCGGACTGACGCCCGCCACGCCCGAGACGCGGAGTTCATCCATGATCTCTGCGAGGGGTCGGGTATTGCCGGCGGCGGCCCGGTCCATGCGGACGAGTTCGGGGTGGAGCGCCAGCATGATCGAGGTCTCCAGCCGGCCGGCGTGGGCGTCTCCGGACACCCGGGGCACGAGGTGATGTGCCGGGTGGCCCTCCTCCGAGATCGTGTGCATTGCCCGCCGGAGTGCCGCCTCGTTGCCCCCGTGCCATGAGAAGAGGATCAAGCTCGAGAACTCCGGCCCCAGGGTCCGTGCGATCTCGACGATCACCAATTCGAGGGCATCGAGCCCGATGGAGATGGTCCCGGCGAGCCCGTGATGTTCGCCGCTGGCGCCGTAGGGGAGTGTCGGAGCAACGACCAGACGGGGCCGGCTCGCGGCGACCCGGGCGGCGACTGCGGTGGCGATGCGGGCGTCGGCATCGACCGGGAGGTGGGGGCCGTGCTGTTCGCACGATCCGAGGGGGAGAAGCAGCGGTGGGCGGCCGAGGGCTTCGAGGTCAAAGGTGGTGAGGGGCCCCAGCAGCGGCATGTCACCGAGGATGGGTCGGAGCGGGGCGCCGGGGCCGGATGCGGACCGGGACACCCCGGGAGTGGTCGGGTCCGCGGCGGGCGCCGGCGGCAACGTCGATACCGTCGGCTCCACCGTGCACGCACTCCGGATCGGGGCCGGCGAGCGGCATACCGGTGAAGAACTTGGCGGCAAGGCATCCGCTGCCACAGCCCTCGAAGTGGGGACAGCCGGAGCACGAGCCGACCGGCTGCGCCGGCGAACGGAGCTCCCGAAAGAGTGCCGACGACCGCCAGACTTCCCCGAACCCACCGGGGTCGCGGACCGAGCCGGCCCGGAACTCGGAGTGGAGGATGAAGGGGCAGGCGTAGACGTCACCGACCGGGTCGACCAGGCAGACGATCCTGCCGGCGCCGCACATGCTCAGGCCGGGCAGCGCGTCGCCGAGCGCATTGAGATGAAAGAAGGAATCGCCGGTCAGGATCTCGGGGCGGTCGAGCAGCCAGCGGTAGAAGGTCCGCTGTTGCTCCCGGGTCGGGCGCAGCTCGTCCCAGGTGTCGACGGCCCGACCCGCGGGGCGCAACCGGGTGATCCGGAGCTGCGCGCCGTAGTGGTCGGCGAGCGCTTCGTATTCGGCGAGCTGGCCGACGTTGTGGCGGGTCAGGACGACGCTGATCTTGAACGGTCCAAAACCGGCAGCGGCGAGGTGACCCATGGCGGCGACGGCCTTGGCAAAGGAGCCCTCACCGCGAATCCGGTCGTTCACCTCGGCGGTGGCACCGTCGATGCTGATCTGGATGTCGGTGTAGTCCATGGCGGCCAGCCGCGTGGCCTCCGCCGCCCCGATGAACGCGCCGTTGGTCGAGAACTTGACGCCGACCTTGCGTTCCACCGCGTGCGAGATGAGGTCGAAGAAGTCGCGGCGGATCATCGGTTCCCCGCCGCCGATGTTGACGTAGAAGACCCCCATGGAGGCCCACTCGTCGATGAGCGTCGTCGCCTCGCCGGTCGACAGCTCATCGGGGTCGCGGCGGCCGGATGATGACAGGCAGTGGATACATGCCAGGTTGCACGCATAGGTGAGCTCCCACGACAGGCAGATGGGGGAGCGCAGGCCGCGGGCCAGCCGGTCAGTCAGCGACACAAAGCAGACCTCCATCGGCCAGTCGCTGCAGTGATCGGATCACCGCCGGAGCATTTGGCGCCAGTGCCCCGGCAGCCGCTGCGGCGGAGGCATACTCGGCGAGGTGGGCGACGACGTCGGTGAGCAGATCACTCTTGAGGAACAGCAGACGCCGCGTCTCGTGGTCGTAGATCAGCGCGCCAAGATCCTCGCGGCGCAGTGAAACGTGATCGGGGAGGCGGTAGGGCCGATCGGGGTCGAAGGGTTCCCGCGTCCTAGTAGACACCGCACATGCCGTCGATGGAGATCTCCTCGATGAGGGTCTCTTCGACGAGTTCGTCTACGGCCGCCTCTGGAGTCTCGGTCTCGGTGGTGATCGGTTCGTCGGCCATGGCCGTCCCCTCCTCAGGAATGCCCGGGTCACTATAGTCGCCAACGATGGGTGAGAAAGCGCTTCCCCAGATTGGGCCCGAGCCTCCGCCCGACGACCTCCCGCCCGGCTTCGGGTTCGAGTTCGACCCCGCGGTCGCCCGGTTCGATGGGGGTGCGGTGGTCGTCGGCGGAGTTCCCGAACGGGTGGTCAGGTTGACGGCGCGGGCCCGGCGGGTCCTGGAACGCGACGCCGGTCCCGTCCCTGCCGATACCGCGACAACTCGAGCCGTCCGGCAGTTGCTCGACGCCGGCATTCTCCATCCCCGGCCCGTGCCCGGCGGGTTCGGTGCTACCGACGTCACCATCGTGGTGCCGGTACACGACCGGGAGAAGGCCCTGGAGCGAGTGCTCTCCGGGTTGGGGACCGGGTCCCCGATCGTGGTTGCCGACGATGAGTCCACCGATGGCTCGGCCGACGTGGCGGCGAGCAGTGGCGCCGCCGTTGTTCGCAGGAGCGAACGCGGCGGTCCGGCGGCAGCCCGCAACTCGGGTCTCGAAGTGGTGCAGACACCGCTGGTGGCCTTCGTCGATTCGGACTGCCGGCTCCCCGATGGCTGGCTCGAACCGCTGCTGGCGCATTTCACCGATCCAACCGTGGCGGTGGTGGCTCCCCGGGTGGTCGGCGATGTCACCGAGCGGGAAGATCCATTCGCAACCTACGAAACGGTGCGCAGCCCTCAGGACCTGGGCCGCCACGCCGGGTACGTCCGGCCCGGAGCCCGGGTGTCGTTCCTCCCGGCGGCGGTCATGGTGGCCAGAGCCGATGTTGTCAGGGGATTCGGCGGCTTCGATGAAGCCCTCGAAGTAGGGGAGGACGTCGACTTCGTTTGGCGCCTCGTCGCGGCCGGCTGGAGGGTCCGCTATGAGCCCGGTGTCGTTGCCTTCCACGAAGCACGGCCGGATCTCCGGAGATTCCTGCGGCGCCGTGTTGACTACGGCACCTCTGCCGCCGCGCTGCATCGACGGCATCCGGGCGACGTGGCCCCGATCGGGATCTCTCCCTGGAGCATTGCGGTGTGGGGTGCTGCGCTTTGCGGGCTGCCGCGAACGGCACTGGCACTTGCCGGAGCGACCATCGTCCGGCTGGCGGCGAAGCTGCGAGGCCGGGTGTCGCAGCAGTTCGGAGTGGCGTGGAGAGTCGCCGGGCGGGGACACGCCGGGGCGGTGCGCATCCTTGCCTACACCATGGTGCGGACCTGGCTGCCCCTGGCCGTGATTGTGATGGTTTGCTTCCGGCGAACCCGTCCGGCGCTGGGGTCGCTCATCGTGCTCGCCCCGCTGGCCGAATGGCTGGAGCGGCGCCCGCCGCTGGATCCGGTGCGCTACTCGGTGCTGCATCTGGCGGATGATGCCGCCTACTGCGCCGGAGTATGGATCGGGTGCCTGCGCCATCAAACCGCCGGGCCGCTGCTACCCCGGCTGTTTCGGCCGGTGCCGATGGCAGCCGGCCGCACCGGCTCGATTGACGGAGATGCTTGATTCCCGTACGGTGAAAGCGCTTTCCATTCCCGGCGACCACCACAGGAGGCGTGCACATGGTCAAGGCCAACGAGCGGAGGCGCTTCGGCCGCAGTGACCTGCAGGTCACTGCGCTCGGGTTCGGAGCCGCCACCATCGGCAACCTCTTCCGTCCGGTGCCCGAGGAGACCGCGCAGGCAATGCTCGACACCGCGTGGGACGCCGGGGTCCGGGTATTCGACACCGCACCTTCGTACGGCAATGCGGTGAGTGAGTACCGGGTCGGGTCGAACTTGCGCGAGCGCCAGCCCCGTTCCGAGTACATCGTCAGCACCAAGATGGGCTATCTGCTGAAGCCCGGCGATCCTGCAGAGGCGGCGAACGAGAGCTGGGTGAAGCCCGGTGCATTCCACACGGTGTACGACTACAGCTACGACGGCGCGATGCGATCCGTCGAGGACAGCCTGCAGCGGATGGGCGTCCAGTACATCGACGTCATGTACATCCATGACACCGACCCGTTCATGATGCCCGGCTTCTGGCGGGATAAGTTCGAGGAGGCACTCGATCCCAAGACCGGTGCCGCCAAGGCGCTCATCCAGCTGCGTGACGAGGGCGTCATCAGCGGATGGGGATTCGGCATCAACCACTGGGAACCGTGCCACGAGGCGTTGCAGCGGGCCGACCTGGATTGTTTCCTGCTCGCCGGTCGCTACACGATGCTGGACCTCGACGTCCTCGACGAGTTCCTACCGCTCTGCGTCGAGCGCGATGTCGCGATCATGCTGGGTGGCGGCTTCAATGGCGGCATCCTGGCCACCGGCGACGTGCCGGGCGCCAAGTATCAGTACGCGCCGGCCAATGAGGAGATCCGGGCCCGGGTCCGTGGCATGCAGGCCATCTGCGACCGTCACAACGTGCCGCTGCCGGCCGCTGCGTTGCAGTTCCCGATCGCGCACCCGGCCGTGCCGACGATCATCCCGGGCGGCCGGACGGTCGAGCAGTTCCAGGGCAGCATCGACCTCATCGAGTACTCGATCCCGGCCGACTTCTGGGCAGAGCTCAAGGCGGAGGGCCACATCCGCGAAGACGCCCCGACGCCGTAACCGAACCGACTGACGAGAAGCCGGGGGCCGACGGCCCCCGGCTTCTCGCGTCTCGTGCTGCTTCGGGAACTCAGCGGGTCAGGCTGCGGGTGATAATGAGCCGCTGGATCTCGCTGGTGCCCTCGTAGATCGTCGTGATCCGGGCATCGCGGTAGAGGCGCTCGACTTCGACTCCGCGGATGAATCCGGATCCGCCGTGCACCTGGACTGCATCGCCGGTAGCGCGGATCGCCGCTTCCGATGCGTACAGCTTGGCCATCGACGACGCCGGTCCGGCGTCGTCGGCACCGGCGTCGATCTTGCCGGCGGCGTCCTCGATGAGGAGGCGTGATGCCTGGTACTCGGTCGCCATGTCGGCGAGCTTGAAGCCGGTGGCCTGGAACTCTGCCACCGGCTTGCCGAACTGGGTGCGGGTGGTGGCGTGTTCGACCGATGCCTCGAGGGCGGCACGATGGATGCCGAGGGCCAGGGCGGCGATCCCGACCCGTCCCTTCTCGAGAACGCTGAGCACCGCGCCGAACCCGGCTCCGAGGTCGCCGAGCAGCGTCTCCGGACCGACCTCGACATCCTGGAGCACGAAGCCGCCCACCTGCGAGGCGCGCTGACCCATCTTGTGCTCGTGGTACGCCTTGGTGATGCCCGGGGTGTCGGTGTCGACGAGGAACATCGACATCCCGCCCCGCTTGCCGGTTGTCTTGTCGGTGACCGCCAGGATCAGCGCCACGTCGGAGACCGGGGCATTGTGGATGTAGATCTTCTCGCCGTTGATGACCCAGTTGCCGGCATCGTTCAGTACGGCGGTCGTCTTCACGTTGCCCAGGTCGGAACCGGCCTCGGCCTCGGTGAGGGCGTAGGCGCAGCGCTGGGTTCCGGCTATGAGCCCAGGGAGCCACAGCTGCTGCTGCTCCGGTGTGCCCCATTTCACGAGGAGTGAGGTGACGAGTTCGACGACTCCGCACTGATCGGCGATCGATGCGTAGCCCCACGACAGTTCTTCCATGACCTTGACGTAGTCGAGGGTGGAGCCACCCGGGCCGCCAAGCTCCTCCGGCACCGTGATGCCGAGCAGGCCGAGCTCGCCGATCTCCTCGTAGATCTCTGCGGGGAACCGCTCGGTCTCGTCGAGGTCTTCGGCGATCGGACGAATCCGATCGGTGGCGTACTCGCGGACCATGCGGATTAGGAGTTCCCGATCGGCGTCTGTCAGGCTCATGGTGGATCCTCCTGATTGCTCCCGGTCACACGAACAGGTGAGCGGGCATGAGAGTCGGTGCGTCGATGATCGGCTCGAACCCCATGTGGGGCAGGATGTCCCGCTCGATGGAGACGCCGGGGGCGATTTCCACCAGCTGGATTCCTTCATCGGTGAGTTCGAAGACGGCACGCTCGGTGACGAATAGGGCGGAGCGGCCGTCGGCCAGGGCTTGCTGACCGGAGTAGGTGATGGCATCGACGTCGGCAACGAGCTTGCGAATCGATCCTTCGTTCTCGATCTGGAGGTTGCCGTCGGCGACCCCGACCCGCAGTCCGCGTGCGGTGAAGGTTCCGCAGAACACCGCCCGCCGTGCTGCCTGGGAGATATCGATGAAACCGCCCGGGCCGACGAGAAGCCCCCCGATGTGGCTGACGTTCACGGCGCCGGCGCGGTCGAACTGGGCCATGCCGAGAATGCAGACGTCGAGCCCGGCGCCGCTGATCGTGTCGAACATCGACGGCATCGGGATGACCGCCATTGGATTGCGACTCATGCCGAACAGCTGGCCACGGACCGGGATGCCGCCGATGAGACCCTGCTCCACTCCGATCGTGATCTCGTCGAGCATTCCATCGGCTGCCAGTACACCGACCGCTTCCGACGAGGCGCCGAAGCCGACGGCAACGATGTTGCCCGCCTCTACTTCCATCGCCGCCCGGCCCGCGAGGATCTTCTTGGCGATGTCACGCGGTGGGGGAGGGGGCTCGGCGGCCGCGCGTTCGGCTCCGCTCAGACCCGGGTCGTACTCCATCTCGTAGGTCTGCCACTGCTCTGGATGGTGGACCACGACGTCGACGAGGTTGCCCGGGACGTTGACGAGACGGGGGTCGAGGGCGCCGCCGACGGCGAGGTGCTTCGCCTGTGCAATGACGATGCCACCGTTGGCCTTCGCCGCCTGGGCAATTGCCAGCGTGTCGAGTTGGGCCGGCTCGTCGCCGAGTGTCAGGTTTCCGTATTCGTCGGCAGCGCTCGCCCGGATGAGCCCGACGTCGATCGGGATCGGCCGGTACCAAAGATGCTCTCGGCCGTTGAAATCGATGAGTTCGACCAGTGGCTCGGTCGTTCGGGTATTGCCGGTTCCGCCACCGTGGCGCGGATCGACGAAGGTGCCGAGTCCCGTCCGGGAGATCACGCCGGGCCGTCCGGCGCCGGTCTCGCGGAACATCGTGCTCACCATGCCCGTGGGCCAGGCGTGGGCTTCGATCTTCTCGTCCTTTACCAGTTGCTGCATGGTCGGCGACCAGCTCCAATGTCCGGCGACGACGCGGCGCACCATTCCCTCGTGGGCGAAGCAGTTCATGCCGCGGCGGTCGCCGTCACCGATGCCGAGGGCGTGGACGAGTTGCAGGTCGCGCGGGGCACCGCTGTCCAGGAACCGCCGCTCTACGGCGGCAAACAGCGCGTCGGCTTCGAGCAGTCCGCCCCCGGAACCGGGGAAGGCCAGAGTGGCGCCGTCGGGGATCCGGGCGACCGCTTCGTCTGGGCTCAGGACGTCGATTCGTCGCATGGGTTCTCGCAATCGGTTTCGACGTGCCCGCGTCGCGTCGCTCGAAATGAGTAAACGCTTTCTACCGTTCGGGGGGTCACCAGTCAAGCCGAACGGCCGAATCAGAGTTGCGATAGGCCCTTTTGCCCATTCTTGGGGGGGAGGGAGAGGGACATGCCGCTTGACAGATGCGATCTCACTAAGTAGAAACCGCTTACACATCTCCTACGGTGTGTAGGGGGAGGGACCGGAGTAGCACCGCTACCCCGGTCGGCCCACAGCAAGGAGGAAACACGGCATGAGAACCACCGCATCCCGTTCGCGGGTGTGGTTCGTTTTCCTCGTCGTGCTGCTGGCGCTGGCCCTCGTGGCCACTGCCTGCGGCGATGATGACGATGCGGCAACGACCACTGCGGCACCGGCGACCACTGCGGCGCCGGCAACGACGGCAGCTCCTGCGACGACGGCGGGCATGGAAGCATGCGCCCCTGAAGACGTGTGGCTGCTTTATTCCGGACGGACCCTGTCCAACCCGTACTACGGGCTGGTGGACGCCGGAGCCAAGTGCTTCGCGAACTCGGTTGGCCTCGGAGGCCAGTACCAGTTCGTTGAGAGCGAGAGCGACTCGGCACAACAGCTGTCCCAGGTCACCTCGTTCCTCGCGGCACATGCTCCGTGCGTGTCCGTGAGCTTCGACCCGCACGAGACCTCGATTACCCCGGCCATCCTTGATGCGATCGAGGAAGCCGGTGCGTACGGCACCACCCAGTGGAGCCGTCCGGACGAGATCCTGCCGGGCGTTGACTACGACAACTGGGTTGCCCACATCACGTTCAACGGCGTGAACAACGGCTACGACATCGCTGTTGAGATGTTCGAAGCCATGGGCGGCGCGGGCAACATCGTTGCCCTCCAGGGCGTGCTCGACAACCAGGCCGCGATTACCCGCTTCCAGGGCCTCGAGAAGGCGCTGGCAGAGTATCCGGACATCGTGCTGCTCGAGGACCAGACGGCCGGCTGGAGCGCTACTGAGGCGCAGGCCATCACTGAGACCTGGCTCGCCGAGTACGGCGATGAGATCCAGGGCATTTGGGCCGGGAACGACAACATGGCTCTCGGCGCCATCGAGGCGCTGCGTGCCGAAGGCAAGGCCGGCGTCGTTCCGACCGTCGGCGTTGATGCCATTCCGGACGCTCTGACCGCCATTCAGGCCGGTGAGATGCTCGCCAGTGTCAACCCGGATCCGCCCTACCAGGGCTCCGTTGGCCTCGCGCTCGGCTACTACGCCGCAACCGGCCAGCTCGATCCGTCGGCATTCCCGACCGAGACCCGGGCTGCGTTCCACAACGCTCCGCTGATCAACGCGGATAACGTTGCGGACTTCATCGGCGAAGTGAACTGCGCTGTCTACGAAGAAGCGTTCGCTCTCGACAACATCTGGAGCCGTGTCCTCGGCCCGGATATCTACGAGTGATCGATCGCTCAGAGCGATAGGAGACACCCGGTATCGGGGTGGTGCGGAGTGATCCGCACCACCCCGGCTCGGGGAGAAGAGGAGCCCCCGCGGCATGACGACATCGACCACAGGTCCTGAGACTCCGGCGACGGTCGCGTCACGTCTCACATCCGTACGGGCGACGCTGAGGAAGAACGCAGCCGACCTGACGCCGGTTGGCGCTCTGCTCCTCCTCATCGCGGTGTTCGCCGTTCTCGACAGTGACTTCCTGACTGTTAAGAACTGGCAGGGCATTGCAAGCCAGTCCGCCGTCCCACTGGTTCTCGGGGTCGGGATGACGTTCGTCATCCTCATGACCGCCATCGATCTGTCGCTCGAGGGCATGCTCGTCGCGTCCTCGCTGACGGTTGCCTTGCTTGTCGCCGACAAGACGAACGATGTCGACATCGGCATGTTCCCAGCAGCCGTGGTCGGCATCGGCATCGGCGTGGTGATGGGCTTCGTCAACGGTTTCGTCAACACCAAGTTCAAGATCCCGTCCTTCATGGTCACGCTCGGCATGTGGAGCATCGGCCTGGGGATCGGGAAGATTCTCTTCGGAAACATCCCACCGCGCATCGACGTCGATGTCCGGCGGTGGGGGTTTACCGAGTTCCTCGGCATCCAGCGCATTTTCTACTTCGCGCTGATCGTCGTCGCCGTCGGGTTCATCATCCAGAAGTGGACCCGCCTCGGTCGCTACGCCTATGCGATCGGCGGCAACGAGGAACTCGCCGGACAATCCGGGATCAACATCTCCCGGTACAAGATTTATGTGTTCATGCTCGCCGGCGGCATCTTCGGCCTCGGCGGCAGTTTCCTGCTCACCCGCACCGGTGTCGGTGACCTCCGAGCAGCGGAGGGGTTCCTCTTCCTCACCATCTCCGGCGTGGTCATCGGCGGCACCCTGCTGATGGGTGGCCGCGGCGGGGTGCTCCATTCGACGGTGGGGATCATCTTGATGATGGTGCTGAAGAACGGATTGGTGGTTCTGGGTGTCAGCCAGTTCTGGCAGGACACGATCCAGGGCTTCATTGTGGTTGCGGCGGTCGTCATTACCGGCCTGGCCAGCCGCCGGAGAATGAGGGTGGTGCCATGAACGCTGCCGAACATGTCGCAAACGGCGGGCCCGTCGTCGAGGCTCGCAATCTGATCAAGAAGTACCCCGGGGTCACTGCGCTCAAGGACGTCAGCGTCCATATCAAGCCCAACGAGGTCCTCGGACTGGTGGGCGAGAACGGCGCCGGCAAGTCCACGCTGCTGAAGGTCTTCAACGGGCTCGAGCGTCCCGATGAGGGCGAGCTGCTGGTGCGTGGTGAGCTGATGAACTTCCGCAGCGTCGCCGACGCGGGCGACCACGGCATCGGTATGGTCTTCCAGGAGCAGTCGCTGATCCCGACCTTGTCGGTCGCCGAGAACATCTTCCTCGGCAACGAAGGTCGCAGTGTCAAGAGCGGGCTCATCAACCGCAGGAACCTGATGCAGCGAGCTCAGGAGGAACTCGACGCGATCGGCTCCAAGGTCGACCCGAAGGAGAAGCTCGACACTCTCCGGTTCTCGCAGCGTCAGATGGTGGAGATCGCCAAAGTGCTGGCCATCCGGGAACGGACCCACCACCAACCGGTGATCTTGCTCGACGAGCCGACCTCGGTGCTCGAATCGGATGAGGTCGAACGCCTCTTTGAGATCGTGAACGGCCTGCGCAGCCAGGCCTCGGTCGTGTTCATCTCCCACCGCCTCGACGAGGTCCTCAAGATCTCCGACCGCATCTATGTGATGCGGGACGGAGAAGTCGTCGCAGAGCGGGACCCGAAGGACGTCGACATCCACGAGTTGCACTCGCTGATGGTCGGTGAGGACCACGCCGGCACCTACTACAACGTCGAGGACCAGAAGCCGCACGGCGACAAGGTCATCCTCAAGGCAGAGAACCTGACGCTCCACGGATCGTTCGAAGACGTCAGCTTCGAGCTCCACGAGGGCGAGGTGCTGACGGTGGCCGGTGTCGAAGGCGCCGGGCGTGATCAGCTGGTCCGGGCAATCATCGGTGCATTCCCTCCGGAAAGTGGAACGATCACGTACGACGGCAAGGTCAGGAAGTTCCGGGCTCCTGACGAGGCCGCCAAGGCCGGGATCGGCTACGTACCGTCGGATCGTCGTGGTGAGGGGGCGCTGCTGCCGATGACCGTGCGCCACAACATCACCATGGCATACCCCGAAGAGGTCATGAGCGGTCCCTTCCTCGACGTCGGGAGGGAGACCGAGCTGATCCACCACTGGATCGACCAGCTCCGGATCAAGACCCCCGGGATCGAGACGCCGATGCGGAACCTGTCGGGCGGCAACCAGCAGAAGGTGGTCGTCGCCAAGTGGCTCATCTCGGCGGACACCAGAGTGCTGATCCTGGCGACCCCGACCAGGGGACTCGACGTCGGGGCCAAGGCCGAGGTGCACCGGCTCATTCGTGAGCTGGCCGAGCGGGGGATCGCCATCTTCATGCTGGCGGACACTCTGGATGAGGGCATCGCCCTGAGCCACAAGATCATGGTCATGAAGGACGGCAAGGTGACCGGGATGTTCGACGCACCACCGGACAACAAGCCATCTCAGGTCGACATTCTCGAAAGGATGGTGTGACGATGGCGGCCACCATGAC
This sequence comes from uncultured Acidimicrobiia bacterium, assembly GCA_964511945.1. Classification (GTDB taxonomy): domain Bacteria; phylum Actinomycetota; class Acidimicrobiia; order Spongiisociales; family UBA11373; genus CAZEHO01. Next base: position 199,997 of record CAZEHO010000001.1, read on the forward strand.
GCCCGAGCAACTCGAGGCGCAGGCAGCGGACCGCCGTCGGGATCTCATCCGCAAGGTCGCCCCGTTCGGGGTGCTGCTCGGCCTCTATCTGCTGGTCGCGGCGTTCGAGCCGAACTTCTTCCGCTGGGCATCGGTCCGGGCGCTGCTGGAGCAGTGGCCGATCATCCTGATGCTTGCGTCGGGTCAGATGCTGGTCGTCATGACCGGCCGCATCGACCTGTCCAACGCATCGCTGGCCTCGCTTTCAGCGATGTGTACCGCGCTGTGGCTCGGCGTGGAGGGTATGCCGGCGGGGCTCACCATCGTGCTCGTGATCCTGATGGCAACGGTCATCGGCATCTTCCAGGGACTGCTGCACTATCACGGGCAGGTGGCATCGTTCGTCATCACCTTGGGCGGCCTCGGCGCCTGGTCGGGGATGGCGCTTGCCATCTCCGGCGGGCGGAGCATCATCGAGAACCGCGACACGCTCGACTTCCTGTTTGATCGCTGGATCTGGGACATCCCCAACGGTGCAATCTTCGGAGCCCTGATCGCGCTGACGCTCGGCGGCATCATGAAGTTCATGCCGATCGGGCGCCAGATCCTGGCGGTGGGCAACGGCCAGTTGGCCGCGGCCTATTCCGGCATCAGCGTCGGCAAGGTCATGGTCGTCGTGTTCGGCGCCTCTGGCTTCTTCGCCGGCCTCTGCGGTCTCGGCATTGTCGGTTGGATCGATGCGGCGTCCCCGTCGACGGCCGACAACCTGCTGCTGCCGGCCATTGCCGCAGTGGTCATCGGGGGTACCGCCATCACCGGCGGCCTCGGTGGTATCGGCCGGACCGTCGTCGGCGCGGCGATCATCGCTGTGCTCCGGGTCGGTCAGGACGTCGCCGGGATCGAAGCGAAGTATCAGCAGGTCATCTACGGCGCGCTGGTCATCATCGCGGTTGCCGCCACGATCGACCGGAGTCGACTCAAGATCGTCAAGTAATCAAGCAGGCCTCTCTCCTCCCGGAGACCCGCGCAGAACGGCCCCGGCAACCCGCCGGGGCCGTTCCGCGTGTGCAACAGCGAGCCACGAGCTACGGGCAACGAGCAACGAGCTGCAGTTCGGCCAAGCCGAACTGCCAACGAACCCCGAGGGGGTCTGCTAGAACTCCGCCTCTGGGGGGATCGCGGCGCTCCTCAGGTCCTCGTCGAGCGCATCGAGCGCTGCCAGCTCGGCGTCTTCGAGGGAGAAATCGAATACGTCGAGGTTCTCCTCCATCAGCCGGCGAGGAGCCCATCCCGGAACCGCTGCGGTGCCGTGGTCGACGTGCCAGCGCAGGTAGACCTGGGCCACGGTCTTGCCGTGCCTGGTCGCAATCGCGGATGCCACCGGGTGGTCGAACTTGGCGCCGTTGGCGAATGGCCGGTACCCGACCACGGTGACGCCGTGGCGCTCGGTCCCTGCAACCAGCGGCAGCTGGCTGAGACGGTTGAACGGATTCAGCTCGATCTGATTGATCGCCGGCATAACGCCGGCAAACGTGGCCAGCTCGTCGAGGGTGTCGGGCATGAAGTTGCTCACGCCGATAGATCGTGCCCGGCCCGAAGCGAGGATCTCCTCCATCGCCTGCCACGTCTCGCGCAGGATGGACCGGACCGGCCAGTGCAGCATGAAGAGATCGACGGTCTCCAGCCCGGTCGAGGCCAGGCTCGCCTCAAACGCCCGGTGAGTGCCCTCATATCCCTGGTTCGTCGGCCACACCTTGGTGACGAAGAACAGGTCGTCCCGGGGGACCGGTGCGGTTCGGACCGCCTTGCCGGTCATCGCTTCGTTGCCGTAGAAGGTTGCGGTGTCGATGTGCCGGAATCCGACCTCGATGGCCTCGTGGATTACGGCGACGCCCTCGTCGTCGTCGGGAAGGCGGAACACGCCGAGACCGAAGATCGGCATCGCGACACCGGGGGCGATGTCGACGGTCGGTATCGGTGGCATGAGGCTCTCCTGAGGTCGCTGGTACTACGTGGATCGGGCGGGACCGGTGCTGTCGCGGACGATCACCTCGGTCTCGAGCAGCGGATGCTCGTTGGGGAGCGACTCCTCGTTGATGATCGAGCGGAGCATCCGCCAGGCTTCAGCGCCGAGGCGCTCCCTCGGGTTTCTCGCGGTGGTCAGCGATGGCTCCACGTAGCTGGCGAATGGGATGTCGTCGAATCCCGTAACCGACACCTCCTCGGGCACCGAGATGCCGAGTTCCTGCAGTCGGCGGAGCACTCCGAGGGCGGCGAGGTCGTTGGCCGCCATGATCGCGGTGGGTTCGTACTGGAGGGCCTCATCGGTGGAGTGGTAGCCCTCCTCGATCGTGTATCCGCCGGGGATCCTGATCGGGTCGAGCCCGAAGGCGGCAGCCTGCTGGATGGCGCGCCACCGCTCGATGTTGTACCAGGACTCGTGGGGGCCTGCGATGAACACCACGCGGCGGTGGTTGAGGCGGCCGAGCAGGCCCGCCATCTCGAGCATCGCGGAGAAGGAGTCGGCCGCGATCGAGGTGATGCCGATCCCGACCGGGATCCGGCCGACGCACACGAGTCGGGATCGATCGGCAGCTACCTCGCGCAGGTCCTCATTCGTCATGCGAGGCGAGCAGAGGATCACCCCGTCGGAGCTGCGGTAGAGATTGTCGACGAGAGCAGGCTCATCGGCGGCGACATCGTTGGATTCGTTGACCAGCATGCGGTACCCGTCCTCGCCGGTGCCGGCGCCGATCGCCTTGATCATCCAGTGAAACTCCGGATTGGCCAGCTGCGGAACGAACACACCGATGGTCCGGCTCTCGCCCATTGCGAGCCCACGGGCGACCGGACTCGGCCGGTACCCGAGGCGCTCGGCCGCCTCGCGGACGCGATCTGCAAGCTCGGGGCTGACCGAGGCCTTCTGTCGCATCACCCGCGAGACGGTCGCGATCGACACACCGGCTTCCCGAGCAACGTCGGAGATGGTGGCTCTGCGATCCGACATTCCCACTCCTAACTGATGCCGTCCTCCGCCGGACTCCACGCCGGACCCAATGTCGATGAGAAGCGCTCGACGCACCGGTCGAGGAGCAGCGCCGGGTCCAGCGCCCAGAGCTCGTCGGACATGATCTCGATTTCGATGTCTCCATCGAACCCCGCCGCTTCGACCGAGCGGGTCAGCGCAGGCAAATCGATCGTGCCGTCGCCCATCATGCCGCGACTGGTCAATCCACCTTCGATCGGGAGCACCCAATCGGAGACGTGAAACCCGAGGATCCGGCCGGCGGCCCGGGCAATCTCCTCATGGACCCGGGGATCCCAGAATACGTGGTAAACGTCGACGGCAACACCGACGTACGGGGTATCGAACTCCTTCGCGATGTCGTTGGCTTCTTCCAGGGTCACGATCACCGATCGATCGTCGACCATCATCGGATGCAGTGGTTCGACTGCAAGCTTGACCCCCGCATCGATGGCATGAGGAAGGATCGTTTCGATGCCGCGCCGCACCTGGCTGCGGGCTTCGGGGAACGTCAGTCCGGACCGTGGTCCGCAGACCATGATGAGCGCTGCCGCCTCGAGGGCGTTGGCTTCATCGATGGCTCGCAGGTTCTCTTCGATGTTCTCCTTGAACCCGGTGCTGATGGGGGAGGGGAACATCCCGCCCCGACAGACGCTGCTGACACGGAGCCCGGCGTCGGAGATGATCCGGACGGATTCATCGAGCCCGGTGTCGGCGATGTTGTGACGCCAGAGTGCAACCGCCTCCACCCCGCGATCGACGCAGGCGTTGGCCAACTCTGGGATCGACCATGCTTTGATGGTGATCTGGTTGAGACTCAGCCTCGGATGTGGCGTCCCCATCCGATCCTGCTCCTTCGCGTTGCCGGCGCGCCGATGGAGTCGAAAGCGCTTCCAGGACTCTGGTTCTATCCCTCAGGAGTCTAGACCAAATCGGTGGCGTGAGCAGAGACGTAGGCGGTAAGCGGTTACTTCACCCCGATATCAACCGAGTGGGGCCGGGTCGTCCTCGTCGCCGTCGGTCCCGTTGCTGCGGGGTGCGCTGGGGACGACGAGCACCGGGCGGATCGTGTCGCGCAGCACTCGGGCCGAGACACTCTCCCACTCCTCGAACAGCTGCTTGGTGGCCCCGACGACCACGAGGTCGACCCCTTCTTCGTCGGCGGCCGCCAGGATCCGTTCGGCGGGGTCTTCCCCCTCCAGGTAGCGTACCCGGGGTTCGATCCCGCGTACCCGCAGTGCGTTCAGCAGCGGTTCGGTGAGGCGATGGCCTCGCTCCTCGACATACCGGGCGATCAGGGCGTCCTCTTCGGTCGTCCACTCCGGGGTCGCATCGGTGAGTGGATGCCACTGCTCGGAGCGGATGGTCTCCAGAAACGAGCGGGGAACCTGGATGATCGTGATCACGATCACCTCGCCGTCTTCGCCGACGATCCGTTCGGCAACCCGGGCCACCGGCTCCGGGCTGAGCACGCCGGCGGTCGCGATCAGCATTCTCACGGGGGCCAGACTATCGACACAATCGAGGGTACGCTCACCGCGCTGTCGAGGAGGTGTGGTGGAGCGCAAGGTTCCCGACGAGATCGTCAACAAGGTCCTGTGGAAGATCCCCAACGTGTTGTGCCTGCTGGGCACGAGGTCCGGCGACGAGTGGAACGCAATGACCACGAGCTGGGTGACACAGGTGGCGATGGAACCCGTGCTGGTGGCGGTCTCGGTCGACAAGAAGGCCGTGACCAATCGACTGATCGCCGACGGGGGGTCGTTCACCGTCAATCTGTGGTCGAGGGATGACACCCGACCGTTTGTCAAGTTCTCCAAGCCTGCTCTCAAGGAAGGAATGAACCTGAATGGGCGGCCGATTCGCGAGGGCGCGACCGGAGCCCCCATCTTCACCGAGGCCATCGCGTTCCTGGATTGCACAACGCGCGAGGCGATCGACTGCGGAACACACGTGCTCTATCTCGGCGAGGTCGTCGACTGCGGATTCGCCGATGGTGGCGAGGAGGCCGACGTTGCCCGGATGGAGGACACCCGGATGAAGTACGGCGGGGTTAAGCGAGGCGGCCACTGAGCTGCGCGGGCTAGCGGCCTCGGAGGCGGCGAACCAGCGGCCGCAGCAGCGACCGGTACGCCAGGACCAGCGCCGGGGCGGGGTCGTCGAGCTTCCAGGTCACGTGAACCCGGGCCCTGGCCGCGGTTGCGATCAGGGCACCGATCCAACGGACGACGTCCCCGGATTCGAGCCCACCGCCCCGGATCTCCTCCTTGAGCCCGTCGATGTCGCCGAGGGTCCAGGCGTAGCGCACGCCGGTTCGAAGTGGAGGTACGACCACGTTGCGGTCGCGGGCAAGATCGACCGCGATCGAGGCGAGGTCGAGGCCGGCCCGGTGGGCAACCACATAGTTGGCTCCCAGCCTCGGGTTCAGCTCGAGGAAGGAGACGGTCCCGTCGCCGGCGACAAGGAACTGGGTGCATCCGACGCCGGTGTACTTCATTGATTCAGCGAGGGTCTCGGTGGCGGCAATGAGCTCGGGGTTCGGAGCCACCGCGCGTCCATCGACGGCGAGGCCGGTGCCGTCGCGGCGGTCGGTCCGGATGATCTCGACCTCGACGGCGCCGAGGAGCTCGCCCCGATGGGCTGCGAAGTAGACGTTGTGGCGCGGCCCGTGGGCATAGCGCTGAACGATGAGCTTGCGGTGCGGTTCGGGCCACTCTGCGAACCTCGCCGCGAGGGCTTGCTCGTCGTCACAGCCGATGCCCTTCTCGCCGAAGATGCGCAGCAGCGGGTCGTGTGGCTTGACGAACACCGGAAACCCGATCTCCTCGACGGCAGCCTGAAGCTCGGCCGGGGAGGCGACGACCCGGTACGGAGCGTGGGGAACTCCGTGGTCCCCTGCCCGTCTCATGAGGGCGACCTTGTCCTGGCACTCGGTGGTGATGGCGACATCCGGCGCCGCGATCGGCACGTCGGGCAGTTCGTCACGATGTCGTCCGAACCAGGCGATTTCTCTGTCGCCCACCGGGAACACGACTGCGGGCCGGAATCGTTCGATCGCCTCCCGCAGGACCGGCGCGAAGTCTTCGTCGATCTGCGGGTGCTGCCATCGTTGGGACACGCGACGGGACCAGCGGACCTGTGACGGGGCGCTGTCGGCGATCCCGGCAACGACCCGATACCCGCGCCCATCGAGGGCCCGGACCACTGCCAGAGTCTGGCGGTAGTCGCCGAGCACGAGCGCGACGGGTCTCATCCGCCCGCCTTCGCGTGCGGTGCCAGCGTCTCGTCGAGCGGACGGTGCCGGATCTGGGTGATTGCCGGGATCCCGGCAATCAGGGTGCCGGCGGCCGTCACTTCGAGAATCTCTTCTATGAACCGGGTCCCCGTGCTGCTTCCCACCAGATCCAGGCCGACGGCCAGCAGCGAACAGCAGACCGCCACGCCGACGTACGCCACCGGCTGATGAGCTCTGAACCAGCTCCGCGCCGTTCCGATCCAGCCGCGACGGACGGCGATGAGGGTGAGCACCGCCACTGCCGCGGCAACCACCGCGGCGACGTGGAGCCGCTTGATGCCGAACCCGGTGATGAAGCGTTCGGCAATGTCGAACACATCGTGCAGGCTGTCTACCGGTTCTCCGTCGACCACCGGCAGACGGAACCCGAGGATCCTGGCCCCGTAGGCGGTCTCCTCACCAAACCCGATAAACCCGGCGGCCGGCAGCAGCCACGACCATCGCGGAGTGGAGGCTGAGCGCCGGATGGCGATGACACCCGCAATCCCGGCTGCAAGGAACAGCGCCGCTGAGATCCACTCGGTCACTCCGTCCTCACGGGTCAACGGTTCGCGGAGATTCGGCACCATCACGTAGGCGGCTGTCAGCACCACGACCAGCAGTCCGACTCCGAGGCGGATCGGATGGGGGACCGATGGAAGGGACGGTGGTGCTGGTCGCATGAGTTCTATCCGTTTCTATCGGCGGTCGGCGGCGCCGCTTCACCCGAACGCTGGAACAATCGGAAGAGATCGCCGAGCGCCCGCCGCTCCAGTCCGACCACGATTGGGAAGTAGACGGCCGCTCCGACCGCGGTCGCCACCGCAAGCCGGGTTCCCGGTGTCACCCCCTGGAGCAGCAGGAGCACCGGTCCGACTGCGGCTGCCATCGCTGCTCCGGCCAGGGCGGTCGGACCGAAGCGGGCGGCGATGCGGCGCAGCGGGAGATCGAGCATCCTCGCGGCGACCACGGTGCGCAATGTCTTGGCGGCGATCGTGGTCGCCAGGTGAGCGACGGCGATGCCGATCAGCCCGTACTGCGCACCGATGAGCAGCGCCGGGATCACCATCACCAGCTTGACGACCGCCACTTTGGCCAGCACATCCGGCCGGCCTACTGCCTTGTACACGTCACCGTCGGCAACCATCGAGGAGCTGACCAGCGCAAATCCGGCGAGGATTCGCATCACCGGGATGGCCTCGAGCCATTGGTCGCCGAGAGTGACCCTGACGATCGGGTCTGCGGCGAGGATCATGCCAAGACCGATGGGGACGATCACGATCTGGACATAGCGAATGGATTGCAGGAACCCCCGTCGCAGCCGCTCGGGATCGTCCTGCACGGTGGCGAAAGCCGGAAACACGGCCCGGTTGAGCACGGCCACCACGCCGAGCAGGAGGAGCTCGGGAAGTCGATACGCCAGGGTGTAGACACCCAGTGCACTCGCCCCCAGGACCTTGCCGACGATCAGGTAGTCGAGGTTCCCGGCGACCGTGTGGATGACGTCGACGCCGAGCAGGGGTGCGCCGAAGCGGGTCAGTGGGCGGACCAGCCGGCGGGCAAAGCGCAGCCGGGGGCGCCACGGCATGACGACCCACGCCAGTGCGGCCGACGTCGCCACCCCGGCGAGCTGCCCGGCCACCAGCGACCAGGCGCCGAACCCGGCGGCTGCGGCGGCGATGGAGACGATGCCGCGCACCGCCGCCTGTCCGACATCCGGGATCACCTTGCGGGCGAACGCCAGCTCCCGCTGCAGCCGGACCAGGTGCGTCGTTCCGAGCGACTGGAGGAGGAACGTCAGCCCGAGGACCCGGAGCAGGGAGGTGACCTGGGGCTCTTCGAAATAGCCGGCGATCCACGGTGCAATCGCGACGGTGATGCCGCTCAACACCGCGCCCAGTGCGATATTGATCCAGAACACCGTGTCGGCGGCATCCTCGATGTCGTCGCGGCGCTGGATCAGGGCACCGCCGAGTCCCAGGTCGCGCATCACGGTCAGGTACGTGATGACGACGGTCGCAAACCCGATGACCCCGAACTCCTCGGGTGTGAGCAGCCGCGCCAGCACCGCCGTGGTGACGAGGACGAGCGCCTTCGAGAAGAACCACGAGGTGTAGTTCCACGCCACAGCGCGCGCCGTCCTCCGGGCCAGTGGCCGGCCCGACGGTGGTCGCAATGTGTCCATTGACGTCCCATCGGCGCCTCGGGAGGCTCACTCGATGGATTCAGCCGACCGGATACCCCGGCTGGCCGGCGGCAACCCAGTCCTCGAAGGCCTTTTCGTTGGAGACGTCCTCGCCGCGTTGGGACGAGATCGCAAAGCGGTGGTGGAGGAAATCGCAGAAGCCCTGCACCGGGTCGGTGGTGTGGAGGTCGGTAAGTGCCACGATGCGCTGCAGCATCGGCTCGAAGATCTCGACCCGCCACCGGATTGCTCCGATCGACTTCCCGGTGGGACTGTCGTGGGCGATCACGTAGCGGCTGAGATCCGAGAGGATCTGGCGAGCCTGCTGTTCCGACGCCTCGACGCCGGTCAGTTCACGCAGCCGGCGGATGTGGAACTGGCGGGAACCGACCTTGAGGCTCATCCGGAGGCGGTCGCCGTGCTCCTGGGGGATCAGCTCTAGGTCGTCGATCTCAAAGCCGAGGTCGTTTACCCGCCGCATCCGCTCTGTGATCTTGTAGCGCTCGGCGGACCCGATGAGTTCCACCGTGGTGAGCTCATCCCACAGCGCCCGGTAGCGGGCCGCGATATCCGCGCCGAGGCCGAGATCCGCCTCATCGATCTCCCGGCCCTCGGAGGCGGCGATGTCGGCCATCCCCCCGGCCACGTTGATCTCCATGATGGCCAGGTCGTCCTCGCGCTGGCCGGCGCTCAATTCCTGGTGAACCCCGGATGTCTCGGCATCGACCATCGTCACCTCGATCGCGCCGGCGTCGTAGCGATAGAGCACGTTGGAGAGGGAGCAATCTCCCCAGTAGACCCCGAGCAGGTGCAGCTGCACCAGCAGCCCGGCAAACGCATCGAGCATCTGATTGCGCCGCTCGCCGAAGCCCCAGCCCGACAGCAGCTCCCGGCAGGAGAAGGCGTGGTTGAGGTACACGGTGATCACCGCCGCCGACCATTCGGCACCCGGATCGACCCAGGGACGCTCGATGATGCCGACCGGGTGCACCGCCGGTGCCGCCATCTCCTCGAGCCGCCGGAGCATGGCGTACTCGTTGCGGGCCGCTGCCAGGGGGAGCTCCTTGATGGCGTAGATGGCCTCCTCGTACCCGAAGAACTGCACCTCGTGCCGAGAGATCCCCTTGGGCAGGTCGAGGCGGTGGTCGGTGGACCACTCGGTCATCTGGCGCTCCCAGGGGAGGTCGAGGAGGTCGGGATGCCCGGCTCGAACGGTGATGGAGGGGGTCGTCATGGCGCCATTGTCGCTCGTCGCGAGCGCGGCGGTACGCTCCCGGTCATGGAGATTCCGGCCAGCATCGAGGTGCGCGAGCGGACCGCCGTTGTCATTGGCTGGCCCGACGGCTCCACCACGACGCTGTCGGCGCGACAGCTTCGGGGCGGATGCCAATGCGCCACGTGCCGGGAGCCGTCGGGGATCGCGGCCACCGCATCCGTGCTCGGGGGGCATCAGCCGATCGAGATCGTTGAAGCGGCGCTGGTGGGGAACTACGCGATCAACTTCGTGTTCACTCCGGATCACCACGGCACCGGAATCTTCCCGTTCGATCTGCTGCGCACGCTGGGTGACGGCTCCGCTGCCGACGAGCCACCGGCGTAGGATGCTGCTGCTGTAGCCCTCGGAGTCCAGATGACGTCTTCACCCGTCGGCAGGTATCCATCGACCCCCCTGCCGGTGATCGATCGGTCGCTCGCCACTCTCGCCGCCGGCCGGCAGCGGTGGCTCGATGTTCCACTCCGCGACAAGGTGGAGTACCTGCGCGATGCAGCGCGCACCAGCTTCGATGCGGCTCCCGGATTCATCGCCGATGCGGTGGCGGCCAAGGGCGTGCCCCCCGAGCTCGGCTCGGAGGACTGGATCGCCACGTTCACCACGCAGCTGCGGACCATCCGAATCCTCGCCGACACCCTGGAGCACCTTGATCGCACCGGGCGGGTACCGGTCACCGACGACATGATCCGGGTTCGGCACAACGGTCAACTGGCGATCCGGGTCCTCCCGTATGACAAATACGACCGGCTGTTGTACATGGGGTACGGCAGCGAGGTGTGGGTGGACGAAGAAGTCGGCCGCAGCGATCTCGAGGCCAATCTCGGCGGCTACCACACCAAGCCCGAGTTGGCCCGGCCCCGCACCGCTGCAGTGCTGGGCGCCGGCAATGTTGCGGCCATTGCCATCCTCGACATCGTTCACAAGCTGTTCGTCGAGGGCTCGGTTGCGATCCTCAAGCACAACCCGATCAACGATTACGCCGCTCCCCACGTCGAGCAGATGTTCGCCGGATTGATTAGGGATGGGTTCGTTCGAACCGCGCTCGGCGGTGCCGACGTCGGTGAGTACCTCGTGAATCACCCCGACGTCGATGAGATCCACATCACGGGGGCCGGCCGGACGCACGATCAGATCGTGTTCGGATCGGGAGAAGAAGGAGCCGCCCGCAAGGCCCGGGGGGAGCCACTGCTCACCAAGCCGATCACGAGCGAATTGGGCAATGTCAGTCCGGTGATCGTGGTGCCTGGGCGTTGGTCGAGCTTCGGGCTGCGTTTCCAGGCCGAGAGAGTTGCCACCCAGATGGTGCAGAACGACGGGTTCAACTGCAACGCGGCCAAGGTCATCGTTCTGTCGCAGGACTGGGACCAGAAAGACCAGTTCCTCGATGCCCTGCGAGCGGTGCTGCGGAAGCTGCCGGAACGCCCGGCGTACTACCCCGGGGCCGAGGAACGGTTCGATCGGTTCGCCGAGTCGCATCACGATGTCGAGCTGCTCGGTGCGCGCCGGCCCGGCTATGTGCCACCGGCGATCATCAAGGGCATCGACCCCGAGTTCGACCACCTCGCGTTCTCGGAAGAGGCCTTCTGTTCGATCGTCGCGACGACCGAGCTGCGCGGGGGGCCGGCCGAGTTCCTGTCATCGGCGGTGCGGTTCTGCAACGAGCAACTCAATGGGACCCTCAACGCCACGATCATCATCAACCGCCGTACCCGGCAGGAGAACGAGGAAGCACTGCGGCGCGCCGTCGAGGATCTTCGGTACGGATCGGTGGGGATCAACGTCTGGGCGGCCGCGGCCTTCGTCTTCGGTTCCACTGTTTGGGGTGGATACCCCGGGGCAACCCTGGCCGACGTGCAGAGTGGAATCGGATTCGTTCGCAATGGGCTCCTGATCGACCGGCCGCACAAGAACGTAGTGTGGGCGCCATTCCGCCCGGTCCGGCCTCCGTGGCTTGTGACTCACCCGAACGCGCTGCGGTCACTCCGGGCGGCTGCGGCGTTTGAGACAGACCCGAGCTGGCTGCGGGCGGGCGCGGTGGCGGCACACGCGCTCCGCGGCTGAACCACTCAGCTCATCGGCTTCCGGTCCGGTATTCAGGCACCGCGGTGCGCCAGGCCCTTGTACGAGGCCACAAAACCGGCGTCGAGGAGGAGGGATCCAAGGTGGGTCCCGGCGGCGGGTTCGCCGTCGATGCTGGCCACCGTCATCCGCCGGATCCGGGTCAGGGCGAGATCGTCGAGCGCCGCGGCCACCGGACCCAGATCGGCCCTGAAGGTGAGGACCTTGCGCCCACCGCGTTCGACGAACGCCGCGAGTGCTCCGTCGACCAGCACGACGAACGCTCCGGCGGAGCGGGCGGGACGCCCCACCGGGTGTTCCGGCCAGGGCAGTGTGGCGCCGTACGGGTTCGCCGGGTCGGCCGCCGCCAGCATCGCGACGCCCGTCGCCTCGGTGGCGCGGAGCCGGTCGAGAGCGCCGGGCAGCGCAAACTGGGAGCCCCCGAGCCCGTCGACGAAATACCCGCGACGGATCCGGCCTGCCTCCTCCATGGCCCGGAAGACCGGGAATAGGGCGGCGAACCCTCCGGGCACACCCTCCATCGCAGCAACCGACCGGAAGGCAACGCCATGGCGTTCGAGCAGCTGCTCGGCGCGAGCGGCGGCAGCGGCGGTCGGCGACGGTGACGGATGGAGCAGGTCTTCGACCCGGTACCAGCGTCCACTGCCGGCGGGAGGTGTCGCAGCCCCGGGCAGGCGCGGCTTGCCCCCGCTGCGGCGGGAGCGCCTCTGCAGGAAGGCTCGCAGGGGTGCCAGGGTGTCGTTGGTGACTTCACCCGCCCACACCAGGTCCCACAGCGCGTCGAGGACTTCCTCGGGGTCCCCGCCACCGGCCGCGATGTAGAGGTCGCGGAAAAACGAAGCACCACGATCGGCCAGGCAGCCGCGAAGCCGATCGTGCAGCTCACCGTCGGGCGCATCTTCTCCGCCGGGCCAGTACAGCAGGGGCACCTGATCGCGCAGGTAGACGGCAACCCTTCCGTCGCGAGCCCCCAGTGGCCCCCGTCCGATCCATACCACCTCGCCGGATGCCGCCAGCGCGTCGAGCGAGTCGGGTGTGTACCGGAGCCGGGCGGGAAGCACGTCGGATTCCAGGATCGAGGCCGGAACCGCGACTCCCTGCAGACGGCGAACGACGTCGAGGGTGGGTCCGGGCCCGCGCCCATCGCCGCCCAGTCCGTGCCACTCCGTCACGAAGCGGGCGTAGGTGACCGGATCGACTGCTTCGATCTCGCGACGGGCGACGGCGAGTGACCTCCTCCGGACCCGGCGCAGCACGTCGACGTCGATCCACTCCCGGCCCTCTCCGTGCGGCAGGAAAGCACCCCGGGTGACGCGGCCCCGTTCCTCCAGAGTGCGAAGGGTGGCGGCGGCCACGGCCGGTGCCAGACCGAGAGCGCTCCCGACCTCCTCAGCGGTGAACGGACCGTGGGTTCGTGCGTACCGGCCGACGACGTCTCCGAGGGGATCCACAACCGACTCGAGGAATGCTTCGGGGACGCCGGGCGGGGGCACCGCACCGAGGGCGTCCCGCAAGCGGGCGGCGTCCTCGGTGGCCGCCCATCGTTCCGTCCCGGCGATCCGGAGGCTCATGACCCGTCGGGCGGCTTCCAACTCATCGAGATGATCTGCAGGCGGGTCGTTGCTGCGGGCGGCGATCTCCTCGGTGCTCAGCGGTCCGAGATTCCGCAGCAAATCGGTGATCCCGTCGGCGCCCCGAGCTTTGCGCTCCGGTGCAAGGTGCTGCAGTTCGGCTTCCATTGCGGTGATCACCTCGGAGTCGAGCAGGTCGCGCAATTCCGGCTCGCCGAGTAACTCCCGCAGCAGCCCTTGATCGACGGTGAGCGCCATGGCCCGGCGTTCGGCGGGTGGGGCGTCGTACTCGTAGAGGAACGACGCAATGAAGTCGAACATCAATGACGAAGCGAACGGGCTCGGGCTCGCGGTCTCGACGACGGCGGGCCGCACCTTGCGGGAACGGATCTCGCCCAGCACTTCCCGCAGCGCCGGCAGATCGAAGTGCTCCTGCAGCACCTCACGGTAGGCCTCGAGCACGATTGGGAAGGTGGGGTAGCGGCGGGCGGCAGCCAGCAGGCTGGTGGCGCGGCGCCGCTGCAACCACAGCGGGGTCCGTGATCCGGGGCGCCCTCGTGGCAACAGCAACGCCCGGCCGGCTGCCTCGCGGAAGCGGGCCGCGAAGATGGCGCTGGTGCCAACCTCATCGATGACCAGCCGCTCGACATCGCCGGGATCGAGGAGTACGTCGGTGGGATCCGGCATCTCATCCGCGTCCGGGAAGCGGAGGATGACGCCGTCGTCGGACCACACGGCATCGACGTCGATGCCGTGCCGGTCCCGGATCAGACGTGACGCCGCCAGCGCCCACGGGGCATGGATCCGGGCGCCGAAGGGCGACAGCACGACGAGCCGCCAGTCGCCTATCTCGTCGCGGAAGGTCTGCAGGACCACGGTTCGGTCGGTGGGCAGGGTTCCTGTGGCTTCCCGTTCCTCTCCGAGATACCGAACGAGATTGGCGGCGGCCCGTCGTTCGAGCCGGTACTCCCGTTCGAGGAGTTCGGTGGCCGCGGCCGGCTCGAGTGAGCCGATGGTGCGGACGAACTCGCCCAGGGCGCGGCCGGTCTCGAGCGGACGGCCCAGTGTGTCACCCTTCCAGAACGGCAGCTTGACCGACGGCTCCCCGGGGGCCGGTGCAACGACGACCTGATCGTTGGTGATTTCGGTGATCTGCCACGCCGACGACCCCAGCATGAACACGTCGCCGACCCGGCTCTCGTAGACCATCTCCTCGTCGAGTTCGCCGACCCGGCCGCCTTCCGGCAGCACCACCCGATACAGCCCACGGTCGGGGATGGTGCCGGGATTGGTGACCGCCAGCAGCCGGGCGTTGCCCCGGGCTTCGAGCGTCCCCTCGCCCCGGTCCCAGGTGAGCCGGGGACGCAACTCGGCGAAGTCGTCGGAGGGATAGCGGCCGGCGAGCATGTCGAGGACCGACTCGAAGGGCCCCCTGCCCAGCTGGGCGAAGGGCGCCGCCCGCCGGACCAGGGTGTACACGTCGTCGATCTGCCACCCCTCAAGCGCCACCATCGCGACGATCTGCTGGGCGAGCACGTCGAGCGGGTTCTGCGGGATGCTGGTCGCTTCGATCAGCCCGCGATGCATCCGGTCGACGACGAGCGCCGTCTCGAGCAGGTCGCCGCGGTGCTTGGGGAATACCTTGGCCCTGCTCGGGGCGCCGACCTGGTGCCCGGCACGGCCTACCCGCTGCAGGCCGCGCGCCACGGAGGTCGGTGACTCGACCAGGATGACCAGGTCCACGGCCTCCATGTCGATACCGAGCTCAAGGGATGAAGTGGCGACGACGCACGGCAGAGTGCCGCGCTTGAGTCCGTCCTCGATTTCGACTCGCTGTTCCCGGCTGACCGACCCGTGATGGGCTTTGGCCACCTCCTCACCGGCGAGGGTATTGAGCTCGGCGGCGAGGCGCTCCACCAGCCCGCGGCTGTTGGCGAAGATGATCGTGGAGCGGTGGCGGCGGACCAGATCGAGGAGTTCCGGATACATCGCAGGCCAGATGGACCGGCTCGGAGGTGCCTCCGGACCGGTGGGGGTCTCGTCGTCGAGCTCCGGCCGGGTCATGTCCTCGACGGGGACGACGATCTCGGTGTCGAGGGTGCGGTCGCGGGGTGCATCGACGATGGTCACCGGACGGGGAGTCCATACCTCGCCCGCGGGGATGCCGCCTCCGAGGAACTCACCGATCGCGTCGAGTGGCCGCTGCGTCGCCGACAGGCCAATGCGCTGCGGATGCGGAGCGATCTCCTCCAGTCGCTCGAGGCTCAGCGAGAGATGCGCGCCGCGTTTGGTCCCGGCGACCGCATGGATCTCATCGACGATCACCCATCGCACGGTTGCGAAGATCTCGCGAACCGCCGAGGTGAGCATCAGGTAAAGGCTCTCCGGCGTGGTGATCAGGACGTCGGGCGGGCGCCGGATCATCCTGCGGCGTTCGTCGGCCGGAGTATCCCCGGTGCGCATCGCGGTCGAGACGTCGGGGACGCTGATGCCGAGCCGATCGGCCGCGTTGGCGATGCCTCGCAGTGGTGCCCGCAGGTTGCGGTCGATGTCGTAGGCGAGAGCCTTGAGCGGCGATACGTAGAGCAACCTGCAGCGCTCTCGCTCCGGAGGGGTCTCCTCGGCGAAGAGCCGGTCGAGGCCCCAGAGGAATGCGGCCAGCGTCTTGCCCGATCCGGTCGGAGCGTGGATCAGGGTGTGGTCGCCTCCGGCGATCGCACTCCAGCCCTCTTCCTGAGCGGCGGTGGGGGCGGCAAACGACGCGCCGAACCACTCGCGAGTCGGTGCCGTGAAGAGATCCAGGGCGCCCATGGCTCATCGAGCGTACTGGGAGGGGGTGACCGGCGAGCGGCGGCGGTGACCTGCCAAGATGCAGGCCATGGAACGAGCTCCACTCAGCCCGGTGTTCTACACGTTCATGCAGGTGGTGATCTGGGTCGTCCTGCTCCCGATCATGCTGCTGAGCCAGCGTGACCCCGACGCCGGGTCGATCTGGCGGTCGTTCCCGCTCGTCATGGTGGGCGGGATGGTGCTGGTCGCCGGGATCGTCATCATCGCTTCGGCGGCGCGGCAACTAGCCGATGCGGGCCAGCCGGTGTTCGGGATGCGGCCGCGCGATGAGCTGATCAAGGACGGCTGGTACGGCGTGGTCCGCAACCCGCAGGATGTCGGGACGACGATCATGACGATCGGACCTGCCATCGCACTCGACATGCGGATGATGTGGGCGCTTCCGGTGATCTCGATCGTCTACTACGCCATCGGGATCGAGTTGCTCGAGGACTTCTACCTCTTCGATCGTTTCGACGACGAATACGAGGACTACCGGCGCTCGGTTCGGAGGTGGCTGCCCCGGTTCCGGGGGGAGTAGCGCCGTCAGGCGCCGAGCTTCGGCTAGATCGTCGAGCGTCGCTCGCGGGACGCCGGCCAGCGGGCCTTGGTTGTCGGTGTGGTGCCGCGAAGCTGCTGCTCGGGGGCCCGACGTCACGCCGCTGCGCTCAGTGCCTCGGCGAGTTGGCGCACCCGCTCCTGCATCGGCTCGGTGGCGAGCGCGGCGCCGGCATCCCATCCCTCGGCGGCGGCGATGTCGTCGGACGTCATCGGAGGGACGGCAGCGGCGATCGCGGCAACGGCCTGCTCCCTGCGGTGTTCCGGGAGCAATGCCGCCGCCGGGGGGTACCAGCGGCGCATCCATGTCACATCCAGGGTGTCACCGCGCACCCGCTGGCGGAGAGCGGTCATCAAGGGATGCGATCCCCGGTAGACATGGGTGGCGAATGCGTAGACGTTCTCGTGATGGATCGGCGTCTTGTGCAATGCAGCCCGCGCCTCCGAGATCGCGAAAAGCCGGTCGAGCTCGTCGTCGGTCGGTTCCACCCCTTCGACGGCGGTGCCGACCAGGGCCTTGCGGAAACACTTCACACAGTCGCCGCACGGAGTTCCGGCGCCACCCCGAACGCACGACTGGGCAACACCGGCGAAGGCGGAGCTGTTTACCAGCTGCAGGGTCGTGACCTCGCTGAGACCTGCCGTCACCTGGTGAAACGGCAGCCCGACCGCACTGAACATCCCACCCCAGAGCCGGAAGTGGGTACCTGCGGCGTAGTCGGAGAACCGGGCGTGCCCGGTTCGGTACGCCGATTCCATGACCGTTCCGAACGCGACTGCATCGGCGCGGTACCGGTCTGCGGTGACCAGGATCGGGATCGCGGTGGCGATGTCGACGGGGAATCCGACCCGGTACCGGACGAACTCCAGATCGGTTCGGACGATTGCCGTCCGGTGCCCGGCGGCGGCGATGGCATCGACCGCGGCCAAGGCGGCGTCGGTTCGATGGCGCCGCCGCCGGAGGCCGGCAGCGCGCCCCACCAGCTCACCCGGCCCGAGATCGGTGGGGATCTGCCGTTCCAGGTAGACGGCATTGGTGTTTTGCGGGAGCACGAGGAGCGCTGCGGTGGAATCCACCCCGCCGCTGAAGGCGAGCGCCGGGGTACCGTCGGCGGGAACGCGGCGCCCTTCCAGGGAGGGGTCGATCGGGCCGGCATCGAGCCCGGTTGCGGTGGCGAATCGGCTGCTGATGCCGGACTGGAACCTGACCCGGCGGCCGATCCACGGGTGCACCAGAATCATGCCGCTGAGGGCCAGCACGTCGGGATGGGTGCGGTCGAGGTCCCATCCGTCGGGAAGCTCGAGTGAACACCTGGTGCGGACCAGGCGAGCCCCGTGGCGGTCGGTGCCGCGGTCGCCGGCCTCGGGAATGAACCGGTAGCTCAACCGGGTGCCGCGTCGGCGCCACTTCACCAGCATGGATGCTCCATCTGGGCGAGGCTATCGGCAGGTTCGGGCCGGCGCTGCGTTCTGCCACACTCGGGGCATGGATATCGCGGTGAACCTCGTCGAGAACTATCTGCGGCTCAACGGCTACCTCACGCTGAGCGAATTCGAGGTCCAGGCCCGGGCGCCCAACGGCGGTTATCTGACGGTGACCGATGTGGACATCATGGCGCTGCGCCTCCCCGGGGATGTCTTCGCCGGCGATCCCCACGACGCAGAGCAAGGCCGCCTTCTGCTCATCGACGATCCGGTCCTGGAGCTGCGCGACGATCTCATCGATGTCATCCTCGGCGAGGTGAAACAGGGCGAGGCGGAGTTCAACCCGGGCATCCGGCGCCACGAGGTGCTCCACTCGATGCTGCGCCGGGTGCAGTGGCTCTATGACGAGCCGATTGCCGGGGTCATCAAGGCATTGCAGACGAAATCGGTCGCCTACGGCTCGGCCCGGGGCGGTGGGACCCTCCGGACCCGCCTGGTGGCGTTCGGGCGGAGTCCGGTGTCCAATCTGCACACCATCTCCCACACCCACATCGTCGAACGGATGAGCGGGTTCTTCGACGAACTGGACGATGCCTTCCGGCCGATCCAGTTTCGCGATCCGGCGCCGGCGATGCTCGCCCTGCTCCACAAGACGGGCTTCGATGTGACCAAGGAGGAGTGATCGGGCACGCGGTCATCCGGGAGGAACCGGGGTTGCTCAATGCGATGGTGCCGGGTTCCTCGATCAGGTGCCCTGAGCGGCCGCGACCAGCGCTCGCGCCCGTGCCGGATCCACCGCCGCGGTCGTGACTCCACCGACCTTGATCGACGTGCCGACGATGGCGCCGTCGGCCAGCTCGAGGAGGCGGCCGACCGTGTCGGCACCGACCCCCGACCCGATGTACACGGGAGCCGCGGGGACCGCCTCTTTCACCGTTGCGATCATCTCCGGCGGAGTCCCGGTACCGGTACCGGCACCGGTGACGATGAGTGCATCGGCACCGGCCCGCTCGAATGTGTCGAGCGCAGCCTGGGCGATCGTGAGCCCCTGCGGGGGTGTCGCGTGCTTGACGAACACATCCGCCGCAACGGCAACCTCCGGGGCAACAGCGGCGCGGAGACGGGCGAGTTCTGCCGCCCGGCCGGTGATCACCCCCTGGTCGGTACTCATGGTGCCGCTCAGCACGTTGACCCTGATGAAACCGGCCCCCGTGGCGGCGGCGATCGACAGGGCCGCGGCGGCGTCGTTGCGCAGCACGTTGACCCCGACCGGGAGGGTGGTGGCGGCCCGGATTGAAGCGACGGCCCGGGTCATGGCGGCAACGGTCACCTTCGGGACGTCATCGGCGAAGAAGGGGGCGTCGCCGAAGTTCTCCACCATGATGCCGTCGAAGCCGGCACCGGTGAGTTCGGCAGTGTCTGTGATCGCCGCTTCGAGGACGGCGTCGAAGTCGCCGTCGAAACCGGGCGACCCGGGGAGCGGTCCGAGGTGGACCATGCCGATGAGGCGCGGGATCACACGTACGCCTGGGCGATCTTCAGCGCCATGGCGGCGGTATCGCCGGTTGCCGCGAGGTTCTCCGCCTTGCGAGCGTCCATCCGCCGGACCACGACCCGGCACCAATCGGATGCGCTGCCGCGGATGACGTCGGTTACCCCTTCGGGACCGAACACCCATCTGGCGTACCCGGGTCCGACCAGTTCGACCCGGATCGGCTCCGGGTACGGCTCGCCGGCACGATCAAACGCGTAGGGGAGCGTCACCCAGCCGAGCCAGGCGACATGGCGCAGGCGGGGAGTGTCCTCGGCGGGTTTGTCGAGCGCGACCTGGACATCGAGGCCGTGTGCCCACGTCTCCATGAGGCGGGTGGTGGCCAGGGTGCGCACGCTCATGTCGGAGGCGAACCAGTGGACCCGGTGGCCGGCCTGCATGCGGGACATGGCGTCGACCACGGCAGCCCGGTTGTGGCGCCACCACTCGATGACCTCCTGGGGGCGCTTGGTGCGGCCGAGCTTGACCCCGACCTCGTTGAACTCATCGACGCTGTCGTGGGACAAAGCCTCGGTGAGAGCGGCGCCATCGGCCGTCAGCACGCTTCTGGCGACTTCTTCGGTCGCGGCGAGGTGGCTGATCGTGTCGAGCACGGTCCAGCGCTTCGCCGGCGTCTTCTTGCGCCAGTCGCGCTCCGGGATCCGCTGGAGCATCTGATCCAGCGCCTGCTGTTCGGCCACCAAATCGGCCAGGATCTCGCGCATAGGCCCACAGGCTAATCGGGTGGGGGGCGGCCTTAGCCGGTGACGAGGGTGTTGAGGTGGTCGATCAGGGACCGCATTCGCCCCAGGGAGCGACGGTTGAAGTGCAACTGAAGCCTGGCAAGATCTGTGTGATCCCGGTCTTCGATCTCCTCGTCAGTGGGTCCGATCGCGTCGATTCGCCCGTCGACCAGGATGTCGCTGAAGAGGTCGTTGATCTCGGCGAGCTGCTCGGTCGTCGGAGCCTGGTGGAGGCGAAGCACCAGGTGCCCTTTGACGAAGCGCTGGGAGTGGTAGTTCGCGTAAAACTGCAGGATCTCAGCGGCCGCTACCTCGAGGCTGGTCGTGTGGAGCAGCAGGTCGAGGTCCTCGGGGAAGATCATCCCGTGCCGCAGCGGGCCGTCTGCTACGAAGTCGAGCCACTGCTGCCAGTACCCGGTGCCCGGTGCCTCCATGAGGACGATCGGGTGCATGTCGCTCTTGCCGGTCTGGATCAGGGTGAGCAGCTCGAACGCCTCGTCGAGGGTCCCGAATCCGCCGGGAAACAGGGCAAACGCGTGGGACTCCTTCATGAACATCAGCTTGCGGGTGAAGAAGTACTTGAAGTTGATGAGCCGGCTCTGATCGATGTAGGGGTTGGCGTCCGCTTCGAAGGGCAGGCGGATGTTCACCCCGAACCCGTATTCCCTCCCGGCCCCCATGCTCCCGGCTTCCATGATGCCGGGACCGGCCCCGGTGACGACCATCCATCCCTGCGTCTCCACCATGTGTCGGGCGAAATCGGCTGCCAGCTGGTAGTTGGGGTCTTCCGTGGGGGTCCGAGCCGATCCGAAGATCGTGACCTTGCGGGTGTCCCGATACTGCGAGAAGACCCGGAACGAGTAGCGCAGCTCCTTGAGTGCGGCGTTGATCAGTTTGAGATCGCCGCGATCAGCGTCGTCGCGGGCCAGTTTCAGCGCGGTGACAATCATGGCGGCGACCAGATCGTCGTCGGCGTACTCCTTGCCGCCGAGCGCGTCGCTGGCGAGTTCCTGGATCCGTTGGTCGAGGTCGTCGTCGCCGATGTGATAGGGGCGCATACCGCCCGTGACGGTAGTCGGCCGGGCCCTCCGTCCGTAGGATGCCGGCGTGCCGCACATCGTCTGGGACTGGAACGGGACTCTGCTCGACGACCTCCCGCTGATCCTCGATGCCGCCAACGCCGCGTTGGGGCGGTTCGGGGCGGGTCCGATCACGGTCACCGAGTACCGGGATCGGTTCACCCGTCCCATCGTCGGGTTCTATGCCTGGGCATTGGATCGGGACGTCACCGACGATGAAGTCGAGGTCATCGATCAGGCATTCTTCGATCACTACCACGCCGGTCTCGACTCGGTAGGGCTCAATGAGGAAGCTCTCGATGCCGTCGCCCGGACCGCCGAGCAGGGTGCCACCCAGTCGATCCTCTCGATGTGGTGGCACGACCGGCTCGTTCCCGCGGTCGAGCGCCTCGGGCTAGCCGACCCCATGGTCCTGGTGGATGGACTGCGCGGCACGGCGGGTGAATCGAAGACCGCCCATCTGGCCGACCATCTCGACGAATTGGCCCGCCTCGTTCCCGGTATCGGGGCGGCAGACATCACCGTGATCGGTGACGTCGCCGACGATGCCGCTGCGGCGTCGGCATCAGGCGCGGCGTGTGTCCTTGTGGATACCGGATCCCAGAGCCGATCCGCACTCGAGGCAACGGGGTCACCGGTGATGAGTTCCCTCTGCGAAGCCGTTCGATTGGCTCTGGCGAATTGCTAGTGCGCTGAGCCGGTTTCGTCGCTATCGAAACGCCGGCCCCTCCGGCCCCTTGCGGGCCACCGCACTCCACACCGTTTCGTAGTGGTCGGTGTCGAAGGGATCGATGTGGGTGAGTACGAATGATTCCCACGACCGCCGCAGCGGATCTTCATTGGCGCCGTACATCCACAGCCCGGCGGGGATGCGGTCGAGCACGGTCCGGAGGCTCATCGGGGTCCCCACCCGGGTCCTCGCATCGGAGGCCGTGAAGGACTCGTTCACCTCCACCGCGAGGCGGGCGATCGTCGTGACGAAGGCGGCCCCCATGCTGGGATACCGCCGTTCCAGCATCTGCTCGATCTGTTCGGCGGTGGGGAACTGCTTTTCCCAGATGATCCAGCGGTCGGCAAACGCCTTGTTGAGAGTCTGGGTGCCGGCGTAATCGCGCAGGTCGGTGGGGTTGAGTGTCCCGTAGAGCCGCACATCCGACCGGAGACGGACTGTTTCGCCGGTCGGCAGGTCCAATGCCTGATATCGGTCGAGGAGGCCGTGGAGGGCGAACAGGGTCTCCGCGCCGGCGGCGTTGAGTTCGGAGAGGTTGATCAGCGCCGGGCCGCGCAGGGCCCGCGTGATGTCGCCGTCCTCCCAGCGGCTCTCGGTCCCACCCTTGCCGTCCCCGTGGAGCTTCACCGACCCGATCAGCGTGATGTCGCGTACCTCGCCGGTCAGCGGAATGCGGTAGTAGGGAAGGCGCAGCAGGGCGGCTAACTGCTCGAGGTCGTGGTCCTTGCCGGTGCCCATGTGGCCGCGCAGCGCCACATGGAGCGGCGTGTCGGTGATGTTGTTGCGCCGGACCTGCTCCAGCCTGGCCAGCCGGTACAACATGCCCAGGTCGACGTAGTGCGGATCCGCCTCGGGGATCTTGCCCACCCGCTGGTCGTGGTCGGCGAGCCCTTCGTCGACCGAGTGCGTCTCCAGTTCGATCGGTGGGTTCTCGCCGGTCGGGTCGGCGAACGTGACGGTCTCAGCCATTGGCGCTCCTCGGGAATGGGTCATCGTAGGCAAGGCTCTCGTGGGCCCACCACGTGTCGCCGCCGACGGCGGCGATGTGGCGGCGGAGGGCCGAACGAACGCCGGTCACCATCGCGTCGGTGAGGGCATCGGGTCGTTCGACCACCTGATTGCGGGAGTATGCAGCTTGGACGGTGTCGTCACCGATGCCGATCCCGAGCACGGTGGTGCCGGCGACTTCGGCCTCGTTGACTGCCGCGGCGAGTGCGTCGATGGATCCGCGGGTCATGCCGTCGGCGAGCACGATGAGCATGCGGACCTGCGTGTTGCGGCGGGCAAGGCGTTCGACCGCATGGGTGACGTTGATCTCGTCGACGTTGGCTGCCTTCTCGAACATCGACACCGGCGGGGTCGCCGATGGATCCCGCCGCGCCGCGGTGGCGGCCTCCTGAGGGCTGGCGGCGGTCCAGAAGAGGCCGGCGAGTCCGTCCTCGGCGTTCTCCCAGCGCCAATCGAACGGTTTCACCAGGTAATGGTTGATCGTTCGGGTGAGCCGGTCGGCGGCGCCGCCCTGGCTGCGGCGCAGGGCTCCCTTGGTCGTCAGCTGGCGGTCGACGTAGGTGCGTTCCGAATCGTCTTCCCGGGCGGCGAACGCCCGGTTGAAGATCGCAATCTCGAATTCGAGCTGTAGCTCGTCGGATAGCCGGGCCAGTGTCCAGGCGCCGAGGACGGCTGCTGCCATTGCCCACGGGGCCTTGACACCTCCGGGGAGGATCCGGGGCTGGAGCATGCTGGCGGAGCCGTCGACGAGCAGGCTCACGCTGTACGCACGGCGAGTCGGCAGCGAGCGGCGTTCGAACATGCGCTGGTAGAGGCCGGCTCCGAGAAAGAGCGCGGCATACGGAGACAGGTCGCCGGCGTCGTATCCCGACCGCAACCCGCGGCGCTGATTGGCGGCGAACAGCGGGAAGAGTTCGCCCGAGATGTGCCGCTGCCCGACGGCCCACCGTTTGGCGGCGGCCTCCAGTGCGTGGCGGCCCTCGTTGGCGAACCGGCCGAAGCGAGCCGGCAGGGGGCTGAGGATGAGCTTTCCTCCCTGACCGGTCGGCAGGTAGACGTCGGGTGCCTCACTGACCCGGAGGATTTGATCGGTGGCGGGGTCGCCGGCCTGCTGCGCTTCATCGGGCCGGCCGGTTTCGGCTTCGGCGGCCTGGGCGGCCCGCTTGGTTTGGTCGTAGCTCTCGACGTCCTTGAGGATCGGGCTCACCATCCGGACCGCGTCGACGCCCGAAGAGATGTTCTCGCTCTCGGTTTCCTCCCGGACCTGCTGCTCGGCCTTCGATTCGTCGGGAGAGGCTTCGGTCAGGAGCCCGTGGAGCCGGGCGAGGGCGAGCAGCTTCATGGACACCGAAGCCGCCTCCCACGGTCCGGCAGCTGCGGTGGCGTCACCGATGAGCTCGCGAGCTTCCTCCAGCGCGGCCGCCACCGGAGGTGTGGTTCTCGTCTGCAGAGTGTCCACGTCCTGGTAACCGCCGACGGCGAGAAAACAGGCGAGTGCGAACTGACCCATCGGGCGGGCCTGGCCCATCGCCGCCGGAATCGAGGACACGTAGAGGTCGCGAAGGACGGAGCGGGCGCCCGGGTAGACGTCGAGGTTCTGTACCTCCTGTCGGGCGTCTTCGATGGTGAGGAACATGGCCTCGCCTGCGGGGCCCGCCGCCTGGGACACCGCATCGAGCAGCGACACCGGATCGTCGGGGAGCGGTTCGTCGGCGTCGGGGATCCATTCCGTGGGAATCGGGCGCGTCTCCTCGAAGTCGGTGGCGACGAGGTGCACGACCTCGTGCAGAGCGGACGCCAATGCCACCTCGGACGGGGTCACCGGGGCTTCCCGGGCGTAGGCGGCCTGGAAGACGCCGGGGTCGACGACAATCTCCCCAGGCTCCGCGGCAGCGTGAGAACCGAGGCGAATGCGAAGCTCCTCGTCGTCCGCCAGTGATCGGGCGAAGCGGGTCACGGCAGGCGCGACCCGCTGGTAGCGGGCGACCACGAACTCGATCGCCCGCTCTTCCGGCGGGAGGATCTCATGGAGGATGGTTTCGTCTCGAGCGCGCACGAACGCCGATTCTCCCACGTCGGCGCCAGGAAGAAAGCTCCAAGAATGGATTGGAAAGGGTTCCAGACGTCGGCTAAGGTCCAGCAACTTCCGAGGGGGCTTTCGAGTCCCTTCGGGATCCAATGAGGAGGAACTGGACATGAATACCAGCAGGAAGCGCCTGTGGCAGGTGTTGGTGCTGGTGCTGGCACTGGCACTCGTCGCCGCGGCATGTGGTGATGACGACGACGCAGCCACGACCACCACCGCAGCGCCGACCACCACGGCCGCACCTACTACCACGGCGGCGCCGACCACAACAGCGGCACCGACCACGACCGCGGCACCGACGACCACGACGACGGAAGCCGCTACCACGACGACCGAGGCTCCCGCCGAGCCGCTCAAGGTCGGTTACGTGCTTCCGCAGACCGGAGGCCTTGCCTTCATTGCGGACTCGCTGATCATGGCGGTCGAGATGGCAGTTGCAGAGATCGAAGCTGCCGGCGGTTCCGTCACCTTGATCGGCACCGACAGCGGGACCGATCCTCAGGTCGCCGGCAATGCCGTCGAGCAGCTCCTCGTCGCCGACGAGGTCGATGCCATCATCGGGCCGGCGGCTACCGGCATCACCAAGTCGGTGATCGACCGGATCACCGGCAGCCAGGTTCCCATGTGCTCTCCGTCGAACACCGGCGCCGAGCTCACGACCTGGGACGATGGCGGCTACTACTTCCGGACCGCTCCGCCGGACAACCTGCAGAGCGTGGTCCACGCCGAACTGATCGTCGATGACGGCGCCACCAAGGTGGCCGTTGCGTTCCGCAGCGACGACTACGGCCGTGGCCTCGCCGCCGGGATCCGTGATGCCCTCGAGGCCAGCGGTGTCGAGGTGGCCGAGTTCATCGAGTTCGACAAGGACGGCACCAGCTTCGATGCGGAAGCGGCCCAAATCGCCGCAGCCGGCGTCGACGCCATCTCCTTCATCAGCTTCGCCGAGGGCGCTGCGTTCCTCCAGGCGCTGATTGAGGCCGGTGTCGGACCCGAGACGACGGCGATCTACGTCGCCGACGGTTTCGTCGACAGCGTGAGTTTCGACCAGGTGGATCCGGACAATCCGGCCGTCCTGGAAGGTATCCGCGCCACCTATCCGTCGGTTGCTCCGACGACCGGTGAGCCGACCTTCGGCGACCGGTTCGATGCGTTCGCTCCTGGAGCTCCGAACATCTTCTCGGCGCAGTCCTTCGACTGCACCATGGTGATCGTGCTCGCCAGCCTTGCCGCCGGCAGCACGGACGCGATGGACATTGCAGCGATGATGAACGAGGTCACCCGGCCTCCGGGCACGAAGTGCTCCTTCTACGCCGATTGTGCTGCGGCCCTCGCAGCCGGTGAGGAGATCGACTACGACGGCGCCAGTGGTGCTCTCGACTTCGTCGATGCAGGCGAGCCCGGGGTGGGCATCTACAGCCTCCTCGAGTACGACGCCGAGGGTGGGCAGATCGAACTGGCAGAGGCGACGATCGCTCCGTAGCGGCGGACGAGACTCGCACATGATTGATGGGGCCCGGGAATCCGGGCCCCATCTACGTGCGGTCGGATCGGTTGCCCGCTACTCCGCCCGGCCCAGCGTCCCGAGGTAGAGGTCGACGACCTTCGGGTCGTGCAGCAATTCGGTGCCGGTCCCGGTGTAGGCATTGGCCCCCTGGTCCAGGACGAATCCGTAGTCGCATATCTGCAGGCAGCGGCGGGCGTTCTGCTCGACCATGATCACCGAAACCCCGCTGTCGGCGATCTGGCGCACGGTCTCGAAGACCATGTCCTGATTGGCCGGGGAAAGCCCGGCAGACGGCTCATCGAGCAGCAGGACGTTCGGGTCCATCATCAAGGCTCGGCCCATCGCCAGCATCTGCCGTTCTCCGCCGGAGAGCAGCCCGGCA
This sequence comes from uncultured Acidimicrobiia bacterium, assembly GCA_964511945.1. Lineage (GTDB taxonomy): Bacteria > Actinomycetota > Acidimicrobiia > Spongiisociales > UBA11373 > CAZEHO01. The sequence goes on from CAZEHO010000001.1 coordinate 227,261, forward strand.
CGCTGGCCGCGCCGCTCGGCGAGCAGCGGGAACATCTCGGTGACGGCGGCAAACCGGTCGTTCCAGGCCTCGGGCTTCAGATACAGACCCATCCGCAGGTTCTCGTCGACAGTCAGGGTGCCGAAGACGTTGCTGAGCTGGGGGACGTACCCGACGCCGCGGGCGACCAGTTCGTGAGCCGCCATGTTTGAGATGTCCTCGCCGCGCAGCTTCACCAGTCCCTTGCGCACCTCGACGAGGCCGAAGAGGGCCTTGATGAGAGTGGACTTCCCGGCACCGTTGGGGCCGATGATCCCGACGAGTTCTCCCTCGCCGAGTTCGAGATGGACGCCGGTGAGGATGTCGACTCCCGGCAAGTAGCCGGCCACGACGCCGTTGGCGATGAGTAGGCGCTCAGACATCGTCGATGTTCCCATGGTGCTCGCCGAGGTAAGCGTCGATGACCGCCTTGTTGCGGGCGACTACGCCCGGAGGCCCTTCGGCGATGACCTGGCCCTGGCTCATGCAGACGACCCAGTCCGAGATCTCCTGGACCACGTCCATGTCGTGCTCGATGAAAACGACGCTGAGCCCGGCGTCGCGCAGACCGGTGATATGGCCGAGGAGCGACTGGGTGAGTGCCGGATTCACGCCGGCCGTCGGCTCGTCCAACATGATGAGTTCGGGTTCGATCATCAGGGCGCGGGCCATCTCCAATAGCTTGCGCTGGCCGCCGGACAGGCTTCCTGAGTACTCGTCGGCCATGTGCCCGAGCCCGAAGCGGTCGAGGGCCTCCCGTGCGATGGCTTCGTTGGCTTCCTCGATGTGGCGATAGCGGCCGAACAGCGCACCCCAGAACGACTCACCGACATGGTCCTTGGTGGCCACCATCATGTTCTCCAGCACCGTGAGGCGGGCCAGCGACTTGGTGAGCTGGAAGGTGCGCACCATGCCCTTGCGGGCCACACGGAACGACGGGATTCCGACCAGCGGACCGCCGTTGAGGTGCCACTCACCGTTCTGGGGGCGGTCGAAGCCGGTCAACACGTTGAACAGCGTCGTCTTGCCGGCTCCGTTCGGTCCGATCAGCGACGTGATCGTGCCCCGCTGGACTTCGAGGTGGGCGACATCGACTGCGCGCAGCCCGCCGAAGAAGCGCTGCAGGGCGTCGGCGATCAGGATCGGGTCGGGCTTGGCAACCCCGGCTTCGTGGGCCACATCGGCGAGCGGATGAGGTTCAGCGGCCATCGATCATCATCTCCTCCCGCTTCCCGAATACCCCTTGCGGCCGGAAGGCCATCAGCCACATGAGACCGATCCCGAAGAGGGCGAACCGGATCGGTCCAACGTCGGTGGAATCGAGGAGCTCGCCGAACCATCCCTCTGCGACGGCCGAACCGAGTAATCCCTCGAACAGGTCGAACAGGAACCAGAAAATGATCGAGCCGATCACCGGACCCCACAATGTGCCCGGGCCACCGAGGATGACGATGGTGAAGGCGTAGAAGGTCAGCAGTGGGATGTAGTTGTCGGGATTGACATTCTGCTGATCGATGGCAAGCAGGATGCCGCCCAGTGCGCCGATGGCACCGCCGATCATCAGGCTCTGCAGTTTGTACCCGAAGACGTTCTTCCCGAGAGCCCGGGCGGCGTCCTCGTCTTCCCGGATCGCCCGAATGACCCTGCCCCACGGACTGGTCGTCAGCTTCCAGATGACCAGGGTGGCGAGGGCCACCAGGCTCCAGCCCACGATCAACACCCACATAGTTCGTTCATCGAATCGGAAGCGTCCGAACCCGTAGAGACCTGCGGAGATCGGATTGAGGTCGAAGAATCCATCGGCAAAGCCCTGGATTCCGTAAATCCCCTTGGTGAGCGGAGCGGCCCAGGACGATCGCGCCACGAGCCGCAGGATCTCGCCGATGGCAATGGTGACGATGGCCAGGTAGTCGGCGCGCAGCCGCAGGGTGGGGAGACCAATGAGGAGGCCGAGCAGGACGGCGAATCCGACGCCGACCGGTACGCCGAGCCACATCGGGCCGCCCAGGTCGACCGTGATGGCGAGCCCGTAGGCGCCGACCAGCATCGATGCCACGTGGCCGAAATTGAGGAGGCCGGTGTATCCGAACTGGAGGTTGAGACCGATCGACGCCAGGGCATATGCGGCGGCGGGCACTCCGACCGCCGTCTTCGTTGCATCGATGAGGATCTTCACGATGTCCATGAGATCACCCGATCCTCTCTCGTGTTCCCAGCAGGCCCTGCGGGCGGACCAGCAGCATCAGGACGAGGATGCCGAGAGCGACCGCGGTCTTGAACTCGACGGGAACCCAGAGCGTGCTCATCTCGACCGCCACGCCGACAACGAAGCCGCCGAGCATCGCCCCGAAGGCGGTGCCGAGGCCGCCAAGGATCACCGCGGCGAAGATCAGCAGCAGCAACTTGAAGCCCATGTCCCATTGCACCTGCTCGGAGATACCGAACATCACCCCGCCCAGCGCAGCCAGGCTCGATCCGACCACCCAGGTGACGAGGATGACCCGCTTGACGTCGATACCGGACGACTCGGCGAGGTCGGGATTGTCGGAGACTGCTCGCATCGCCGTGCCGAGCTTGGTGCGCTGCAGGAAGAGCCCGACGATCGCCAGCACGACGGCGGTGAAAGCAATGATGATCAGGTTCTTCGGAACAGTGGAGATCCCGAGGATGCTGATCTGATCCTGCACCACGAAGTCGGTGTAGGGACGAGGGTTTCCGGTGAAGAAGACGATGATCAGATAGCGGATGGCAAACGACAGGCCGATCGAGATGACCAGCATCGAGATCAGGCTGACCTGCCGATTGCGCAGCGGCCGCCACACGAATAGCTCTTGAGCTCCGCCAAACGCGGCGACCAGCAGAATCGCGGGAATGGCCGCCCACAGGATGTGCCATTCCGGTCCGAGGGGGGAGGCGTTGAGGAAAAACGCCAGAACCGCTCCGAGGGTGACCGTGTCGCCGTGGGCGAAGTTGACCAGCCCGGTGACGCCGAACACCAGGGACAGTCCGATCGAGGCGAGGGCGATGATGGCGCCGAACTTCAGTCCGATGATGAAGAGCCCGCCGACCCGGTTCCAGGTGCTGACCGAAGAGGTCAGGCCCGGTCCGAGGGCGAACCGCACCGTCTTGTTCTGACCGTCGCGTACCGAGACGTCATCGAGTACCCGCCGCTCCGGGTCGGTCATGGCGACGCCGTCGGGCAGCGATGTCTCGTTCAGTTCGACCTGATAGGTGCCGGCACCGGGGACCGGGATCTCCCACTTGCCATCGTCACCCGATGTGGCACGACCGAGTTCGGCCCCGCCGGGCTCCGACACGATGATCTCGATGCCGGCCACCGGCTCGCGTTCGTCCCCGTCGATCTTCTCGAGCGTGCCGCGAATCGACTCACCGCCCTCTTGGGCAGCAGCAGGGCCGGCGACGAGGAGCATCAGCAGCGCCCCAACCGCCGCCGCCCGCAGGAGTCGTGGTCGACGGGCGGCCATGGACCGGTGAGTGTAGGGGTTTCGGTCCGCGCTGAACATTCGGGATCGATTGCCGCTGGGGGCGGTTCCGGCGGTTACCCGTGAGTCACCACGAATTCGAGCAGGATCGTCTCGAGATCAGGGTTCTCGAACATGGACGTGCCGTGTCCACCGGTCGGGTACACGACGGTCTCTGAGGGGCCCGCAACGGCGTCGGCATAGGCCTCAGCATCTGCGGCCGCATTCCCGTCGTCCTCGGCCGCCACGAACAGCGACGGCTCGGTGACCTCGGGAGCGCGGGCAAGCCCCTGCGTTCCGAAGAACTCGGGGACTGCCGACAGAGCCGCGATCGCCAGCAGGTCTTCCTCCGCCGCTGCGAAGACCGCGGCGGCTCCGTTCATCGACGCTCCGATGTAGATGACTCCGGTGGCACCGTGCTCGCGGGCAAAGGTGATGGCGGCGAGTGCATCGGTCCCGACTTCGAACCCGTCTCCTTCGGAATTCCCGTAACCGCGTGCGTTGTAGACGAGCGCGCTGAAGCCCTCTCCAGCCACGACCTCGGCGAATCCGAACCACGAGGTCATGTCGGACGGCCTCATATGGCCGAGGACGACCCAGGTGGTTCCACCCGGCCACTGGCGGCCCTCGAGCGTCACTGCATCGGCGGTCTGGAGCGTGATGTCCTGCGGACCGGGAGGCAGCGTGGTCGTGGTCGAGGTGGTGGTCGTGGTCGTCGGCGCGATGGTGGTGGTCGCCGCAGGGGTCGTGGTGGTTGGTGCTGCGGTGGTAGGGGCGGGGGCCGTGGTGGTCGGCGCCGCGGTGGTGGCCAACGGCGTTGATGTGGTCGGGACTGAGGTGGCGGAATCGTCATCGCCACAGGCGGCAAGACCCATGACGACGATCAGCAGACAGATGGCGAGACGGCGCATGGTTCGCTCCCGGAGAGTTCCCCGCCGAAACTACCCGCGACGGCACAGCGACCGGGGCGCTAGCTTCGCCGCCATGGCGTCCCTCACTCATCACCGGGTCCCGGCCGCCGGGGTCGAGCTGCATATCGTCACCGCCGGTCCGGACGATGCTCCGCCACTGCTGCTTCTCCACGGCTGGCCGGACTCCTGGCGATGCTGGGAAGCGGTCATCCCGCTACTCGCCGAGGAGTTCCGGCTGATCGTTCCCGACCAGCGGGGCTTCGGGGAATCCGATGCTCCTGAGGGGACCGAGTCGTATGCGATCGGCATGTGCGTTGCCGACACAACGCTTGTGTTGGATTACTTCGAGGTCGAGAGAGCCGGGCTGGTCGGGCACGACTTCGGTGGTGCGGTGGCATGGGCGGCCGCAGCGCTGGTGCCCGATCGCTTCGATCGGGCGGTCATCCTTGCGTCGCCGCACCCGATGCGGCTGCGGGCGGCGGCGATCGAGAACCCCCGTCAGATGGCGCTGAGCTTCTACGTCTGGCTGCTTCACATGGGACGGCGCGGTGAGGCGCTGCTGGCAGCCGATGGCTACCGGCGGCTCGCCGAATGGGCTTTTGCCGGCTCCAGGGTGCCGGATGAGGTGATCGAAGGGCACATCGTTCGCTGGTCCGAACCGGGCAGATTCCACGCCATGGCGGAGTGGTACCGGGCCAGCTTCCCACCGGAACTGTTTAACCCCGACGCCCAGTTCGAGCTGCCGCCGTGCCCGATCCCGGTTCGCTACATCCACGGTGCCCGCGACCTGGCGTTCGTGGCGGAGGCCGCCACCGGATCCGCCGGGCATGTGGCCGCCGAATCGGATGAGGTCGTGATCGAAGAGGCCACCCACTGGCTGGCCTGGGACGTTCCCGACCGGGTGACTGCGCTGATTCGGGAGTGGATGCTGGCGGACTGATGGGGATGCGCGCGGCCGCACCCTATGATCCCGGGTCTATGGATCATCAGCTCACGACGCTCCCCAACGGGCTGCGCGTCATCACCGAAACCATGCCGTCGGTCCGTTCGGTCGCCGTCGGGGCATGGGTGGACACGGGCAGCCGCGACGAAACCGGTGCCGAAGCCGGATGCTCGCACTTCCTCGAGCATCTGCTCTTCAAGGGATCGGAGCGTCTGAGCGCCATGGATATCGCGCAGGGCTTCGATGCTGTCGGTGCCCGCTCCAACGCCTTCACGTCCAAGGAGTACACCTGCTACTGGGCGCAGCTCCGGGACGAGGACCTCCCGATGGGGGTCGATCTGCTCGGCGAGATGCTGCAGCGGCCCGCCTTCCGCCAGGAAGAGATCGACTCCGAGTCACACGTCGTGCTCGAAGAGATCAACATGAACGAGGACGATCCTGCCGACGTTGCTCACGACTGCTACGCCCGGGCGTTGTGGGACTCGCACGCTCTGGCCCTGCCGGTCCTCGGCACCCGCGACTCGATCGCCGGGATGAGCCGGGACGTGATCGCCGGCTACTGGGGCCGCCGCTACCACCCCGGTTCCGTGGTGATCAGCGCTGCCGGCCATATCGAACATGATGACGCCGTGGCCATGGTGGCGGAGCGCTTCGGCGATTGGGAAGGTCCCGCGAACGCTCACGGTCATCACGCTCCGGACATCTCGGCTCGGGTGGTCGTGCGGACCCGTGAGACGGAGCAGGCTCACCTGGTCATCGGGAGTGAGGCGCTCACCCGCCACGACGACCGCCGCTTCGCCTTCGGGTTGCTCAACCATGTGATGGGGAGCGGCATGTCGTCACGCCTGTTCCACGAGATCCGGGAAGTGCGCGGCCTGGCCTATGCCGTGTATAGCTTCCGGATTCCCTACGCCGACTCCGGTGCGTACGGGATCTACGCCGGAACCACGCCCAGCAACACCCATCAGGTGCTGGAATTGGTCAACGAGGAGCTCGACAAGGTCATCGCCGATGGCATCACGGCCGAGGAGCTCGAACGGGCGAAGGGGAACATGAAGGGTTCGCTGGCGCTGTCGATGGAGGACACCAATAGCCGGATGGTGCGGCTCGGCCGCCACGAGCTCACCGACGTCGAACACCTCACGCTCGATGAATCGGTTGCCCGCATCGATGCGGTAACCCTCGGCGACGTCCATCAGGTGGCCAAGGAGATCTACAGCGCCCCGCGGGTGCTCGGCGCCGTGGGTCCGTTCGATGAAGACGAGTTGAAGGCTCACGTCGCATGACTCGGGTGGCCGTCTCCGGGGCCGCCGGCCGCATGGGCCGATTGGTGTGCGAGATGGTTGCCGCAGCCGAGGATCTCGAACTCGTTGCGGCGTTCGACCCCGCCGGCGGCGACGGGATCACGACCGATCCCGATGCGGCGGCATCGGCAGAGGTCATCGTCGAGTTCACCGTGCCGGATGTCGTCCTCGGCAATCTGGAGCGGTGGCGGTCCATGGGCCTGCACGCCGTCGTCGGCACGAGTGGCTTTGACCAGGAGCGGATCTCAGAGTTGTCGCAGCGGTGGGGGAGCGGGCCCCCGAACTGCCTGGTCGTTCCGAACTTCTCGATCGGTGCGGTGCTGATGATGCGGTTTGCCGAGCTGGCTGCACCACACTTCGCAGCTTCGGAGGTCATCGAGCTCCATCACGATCGCAAAGCCGATGCACCTTCGGGTACTGCGCTGTCGACTGCGGCCCGGATGGCGGATGCAGGCGGTCGGCAAGAACGTGCGATCCAATCCGACGACCTCTCTGCCGGGGCCCGCGGCGCCGACGCGGACGGAGTCAGGGTGCACGCGGTGCGGCTTCCGGGACTGCTGGCCCATCAGGAGGTGCTGCTGGGCTCGGCGGGGGAGACGCTCACGATTCGTCACGACACCTCCGACCGGGTGGCCTTCATGCCGGGGGTGCTGCTCGCGGTACGCGAGGTTGCCGGGCTCGAGCAGCCGGTCACCGTTGGCCTCGACGGCCTGCTGGGCCTGTAGATCAGTCCGTCGCCGGCTCAAGCGGGAGCCCGGCAGCGATCCACGCAGTCATCCCGCCATCGAGATCCCCGATGTCGGCGAACCCGAGGCGGCGAACCGAATCGGCGGCGAGGCTCGACGAGTAGCCGTCCTCGCACACCAGGATCATCCGGGCATCCGGGCGGGCGACCCGGTCGTCACGCCATTGCGAGGTCGGATCGAGACGCCACTCGAGGACCGAACGTCCGATCGGGATGCTGTCCGGGATCACCCCGGTGCGCCGCCGTTCCTCGGCGCAGCGCAGGTCGACGACGATCACGTCGGTGTCGAGGTCGGCGAGAAGGGCCGCAGGTGTTACCCGCGTGATGCGGCTGCGCGCCTCGGTGAGCATGTCCTCGGCGTTCATGGCGGGACACTGTATTACCGCCACCCGGCCCATGTGGGGCGGAGTCCGAATCGGGGATCCGATCGGGTTGATACCTCATGGACCGTGCTGGTCGATCGGCGTACTGTGATCCTGGGAGGGGCGCCGAGAGGAGCCACCGTGAGGGCCACCAGGTGGCTGGTTGCCGGATTGCTGGTTGCGGCGGCTGCGGCGGGGTGCGGCGATGATGACGACATCACGCAGCAGCTCGCCGAGCGGGAGCAGCGGATCGCACAGCTGGAGGCGGAACTCTTCGCTGCGACCTCGACCACCGAGGCAACGTTGCCTCCGCCTTCAATCACCGTTGGGGCGCCGACCTCGACGACCACCACGTCAACTGCTGCCAGCACGACGACGGCACCCGGACCCGCATCGACCACCACCGAGCCGGTCGATCCACTCATGCTGGACCAGCCGGCCACGTTCGAATCACCGTCGGTCATGTATCCGATCCGTTCCCCGTACCTCACCAACGACGCGACGGTGTTCGTGTCGGTCATGGCTCCCGATCCGGCAACGGTCACGATCAACGGCCTGGACGTCGAACCCTGGCAGCCGTGGGCGGGCGGAAACATGGCATTCGCCGCCGACCTCGCTCTGGAAGAAGGGGTGAATGATCTCGAGATCGTGGTGACTACGGATGAGGGGGAGGAGACCCTGGAGCTGCAGGTGATCCGGGACTCACAAATGATCCGCCGGTACGGCCGCATCCTCGATGTCAGGTTCTCCGACACGGCCCCAACCGGATGGCTGGCGGGTGTCGACTTCGGAGAGGTCCTCGACTTCTCGCCGGAGTTCGGGCGAATCGACTTCGAACCGGGCGAAGTGATCGTCGAGTTCCTCCCCTTCTCCAGGGACACTCGAGCGATCATCCATACGCTGCATGCCGACGGCGGACCAACGGAACTCAGCCCGCAGGCGTTTCTGCGCCGATTCGAGTCATGCTCGATCAAGTGGCTGTGGAACATCCTGATCGACGACGGCGAGATCGTTCAGTTGGAGTCGGTCCCGCAGGGCGACTGACCTACACCGGATGATGCGGGGCTTGGCCGATGGATTCGGCTTCCACAGCTCGGTGCGCGAGTGTGTTGAGCCGATCCGCCAACCAGGCGGCGGCAGAGGGATAGCCGAGGGCCCGGGGAACCTCCGCCGCTCAGCGCCTGCGGCCCGGTCGACGAGCAGGCTCTGCAGTTGCAGGAGCTTGTTCCAGACCTCAACCACTTCAGCATCGAGTTCTTCATCACTGAGCTCCGCCATATCGGTGGCGGTCGGTTCATTCATTGCGGATCGAAGACCCGACATATCTGATCTCCAACCCATCCTCCCAATCGACCACATCATCCCGCCCAGGTATGACAGAACCAGGCCGGGTAGCCTGCCGTCGTGACCGACACTGCTCCTGATCGGGCCTACGAAGCCGGCAAGCACTACGAGCAGACCTACTACGGCTGCGCCCAGTGCGTCGTTGCGGCGCTGCAGGACACCTTCGATCGCCGCAACGACGACATCTTCCGCGCCGCGACGGCGCTTTCCGGTGGCGGCGGATTGACCACCGACGGCTCCTGTGGTGCTTACGCCGGAGCGATCATGTTCTTCGGCCAGATGCTGGGCCGGGATCGGGACGACTTCGCCGACGAGGCCGGCGTCCGGCTGGAGACGGCGGCCATGGCCCGGGCTCTTCGGGGGCGCTTCGTCGAGGAGTACGGCTCTGTGGTGTGCCGCAACATCCACGGCAAGTTGATGGGCCGTCCGTACTTCATCGCCGATCCCGACGAATTCCAGAAGTTCCACGATGCCGGCGCCCACGACGACGTCTGCCCCGAAGTCGTCGGGAAGGGCGCTCGCTGGGCCGCCGAGATCGTCGAGGACCGGGATCTGGCCTGATCATGGCTCTGACCCGCCGGACCGCCGTGTTGCTGCTTGCCGCTGTTCTGGTTGCCGGTGCGTGCGGTAGCGATGATGCGGCTCCGAGCACGACGGTCCCACCGGCGACCATCGTCGCGCTAGGCGACGCAGCCACCGGCAACTGCTCTGTGCTCTTCGGAAACCCGACCGAATCCACAGGGCTCGGATCCGGCGTCTGCCGACCGGAGCGAACCTGCGATGGCATTGAGCCCTTCGCTCCGCCTGCCTACGACGCAGCGGTGATCACCGACCTGCGCGGACGAGCCCACCTCAATCCGCCGGACCTGCTCCCCGCGAGCCCCTACGAAGACACTTCGCTCCTGCCGGAAACCGCCGGGGTCTGCGGGGTGTTCACAGCGGACGGCGATTACCGGCTCGAAACAATGGTCGACGCCTCGGCCGTCGAAACCGCCGGGGGAGTGGTGACGCATACCGGAGCCTGCGGAGCGTGCTCTTCGCTGCAGGATCTGGCCGTCTACCTGGAACAGCCGGACCTGGGTGATGTAGTGCGGCAGTGCGCTCTGCTCAGCCTCGGTGGCGACCTAGAACCGACTGTCGAGTGCATCACCGAACTCGGATTCTCGGGACCGTGTGCCCAGATCTGGGCCTTCAACAGCGCCAACACCCGCGAATCATGTCTGGACGTCTGCCTTGCCGCGCTGGAGAGCCCGCACAATCTTCCCGACGGCAGCCTCAACCCATGCCTCGCCTGCGACGAGGAGGAGAGCGGGCCGGTGTTCAAGGCCGTCGCCGGCCGTTCTCGCCGTAATTCGGGCATCCCCTCTGCGATCTGCCGGCCGGGAGAGTCCGTCTCGGCGATCGTTCACGACCGGTATCCCTAGCGGTCCACGCCTTTGAGTTCCTGAATCCTCGGCTCATCCGGGTCCCACGGCACCGAAAGAAACCGCAGGCTGATTTGGACGCTCGGGCCGATCGACACCAGGAACCAGACGGTCCCCCAGCCGATCGTGCCACCCAGGAGGAACCCGGTGATCAGCACGGCCACTTCCAGCACAAACCGGGCTTTCCATACGGTGATGCCGCGTCGCGCCATGGCGGTCATCACACCGTCGCGAGGACCCGGTCCGAGGCGGACACCCAGGTAGAACCCGGACGCGATCGCAACCAGCAATGGACCGGCGAAGGTGTATGCGGCCCGTGCCGCCACGTTGCCCGGCGGATCGATGACCGCAAGGACGGCATCGAGAACCAGGCCGACGACGACCGCGTTCAGCACCGTGCCGATTCCGATGGGTTCGCGAAGCACGATGAGCACCGCCAGCAGCGCCACCCCGACCGCAATGAGGGCGGCCCCGATCGAGAGCGGGGTCTTCTCGGCCAGACCCTGGTGGAAGACGTCCCACGGTGGCAGGCCGAAGTCGCCGAGGACGAGCATGGCCAGCCCGACGCCAAACAGCACGAGACCGAAGAGCAGCCGGGGGGTGCGGCGCAACTGCGTGGCGAAGGGAGGCATCGGATCACCGTACCGGGTGACCGCACAGGGTTGCGATGGGATGATTGATTGGAAGAGATGCGCCCTGCAATCGTGTCTGACGGCGTGACCGCCCCAACCAAGGGTGAAGCGGCTGCGACGGAGGTCATTGCCTGGCTCGAGACGCCGGGATAGCCGGGCGTCTCGCGATCCGGCCCCGGGGAATGAGTCCCCGGGGCCGGTCAGTTGCTCGTTGTCGGTTCGTCGCTAGCCGTCGGCCAGGATCAGGTCCGAGGCCTTCTCAGCGATGGCCACGGTCGGGGCCTGGGTGTTCGAACTCGTGATCGTCGGCATGATCGACGAGTCGCAGACCCGCAGCCCCTCGACGCCCCGCACCTTGAGGTCGGGGGTGAGCACCGACTCGTCGCCCGTGCCCATCATGCAGGTGCCGACCGGGTGATATGAGGTCCGCCCGTGGGTCCGGGCGTACTCGATGAGGTCGTCGTCGCTCTTGATGGTGTCGTACCCCGGGTACACCTCCTTGGTGATGTACCTCGCCAGGGCGGGCTGGGCCATCATCTCCCGGCACTGCCTGAGGCCTTCGACGCTGATCTCGAGGTCGTAGTCGTCGGCCAGGTAGTTCGGGTCGATCAGCGGAGCATCCGTCGGGTTCGACGAAGCCAGTTTGACCGTGCCCCGGCTGCGGGGCCGGAGGTGATACGTGTTGAGCGTGCAGCCGTGACCCTTGGGTGCGCCGCCGACGCCTGCCTCTGCGCCCGATGCCGGCAGGAAGTGGAACTGCAGGTCCGGAGTCGGCTCGTTCTTGTCGGCGTAGCTGAACGCACCGCCTTCGACCACCGGAGAGGCAAGCGGACCGGTCCTGGTGGTCAGGTACTTGATCAGTGCCCAGGCCGTCTTGAACGAGATCCCGTCGTACATGTCCATGCTGATCTTCTCGTTCACCTCGTAGATGATGTCGAGATCGCAATGGTCCTGCAGGTTCTTCCCGACACCGGGGAGTGCCACTTTGACGTCGACGCCGACCTCGTTGAGGTGTTCTGGATCTCCAATTCCCGAGAGCATCAGCATCCTTGGTGATCCGACCCCGCCGGAGGTGACGAGCACTTCCTTCGCAGCCTGATAACGCACGATCGTGCCGCCCTCGAGTACGTCGACTCCGGTCGCCCGGTTGCCCTCGAGCACGACCCGGGTGGTGAACACTTCGGTCTTCACGGTGAGGTTCGGGCGCTTCAACGCGGGCCGCAGGTAGCCGACCCCGGTGCTCGAGCGGCGCGAGTTCTTGATCATCGACTGGTAGACGCCGGCGCCGAGCTGGCTCTCTCCGTTGAAGTCGTCGTTGGCCGGCAGACCGAACTCGATGCACGAGTCCACCCAGGCCTTGGTGAGCGGGTGCGGATCCTTGTTGTCGGAGACTCCGAGCATGCCGCCCCGGCCGTGATACGGGACGCCGAGGCGGTCGTTGTCCTCCGACTTGAGGAAGTACCGCTGCATCACCGAAAAGTCCCAGCCCTCACACCCGAAGTCGTTTGCCCAGCCGTCGTAGTCGTTGGGTGTACCCCGCGTGAAGACGTGGGCGTTGATGGCGCCGCCGCCGCCGATGATCTTGCCCTGGGCGATGGGGACCTCACGATCGCCGGCGTGGCGCTGGGGAACGGTGGACCAGCCCCACTCGAAGGGGCCGCCGGTGAGCTTGGCGAAGCCCGCGGGGATATGGATGAAGGGATGACGATCCCGCTTGCCTGCCTCCAGCATCAGGACCTTGTTGGATCCGTCTGCCGTGAGGCGGTTTGCCAGCACGCATCCGGCGCTGCCCCCACCGACGATGACGTAGTCGAAGGTCGTTTCTTCACCAGCCACGGGGTCCTCCAATATGGTCGGGCATGATGGGGGTCGGCCGCGAGCGGGGAGCGTTGAACTGCCGTGAGTTCGGCCGGTGCATCGCCATCGTCTCCGTCGGGCCATGGGGCGGCGGAGCCGCCCGCAATGTTTCAAGGGTAATCGCTTTCAGGGACGCGATGATCCGGTTGGCGAAGCTGACCGCTGAGTCGGTAAGCGGTTTCTAGTGACCGGACTCCCAGGTGAACTCGAGGCGTTTCGCCCCGAGGGCGTCCGAGGCCGTCGTGGCGTTCGGTTGGAACGACTGCAGCAGGGGGAGCAGATCGGCGACGGCGCCCGCCACATCCTCGGCAGCGTTCGCATGCTGGCCCTCGATCGTGATCAGGGCCTCGGTGGTCGTGGGGCCGGCGGCGCTCTGATCACTCTGCCGCCAGCACCAGCGGCGGGCGCTGACGATGGCATCCTCATCGACGAAGACCACCTCACCTGGTTCCGGAGGCGCAGACACATCGGACCCCAGATCGGTGAACGACTCGGCGCCGTCGGCGAAGCGGACTGTGGTCCCGCCGGTGACGCCCGACTGGTCGAACACCGCGATCGGCAGGCCGTATCGGATGCTGACGAGGTTGGCGATGTCGACCAGCAGGTTGATCGACGGGATGTCGCCCCGCTTGGTCAAACGGCGGGCGAGTGCTTCTGCCGCGTTGCGGTACTTCGTGGGTTGGGACCCGAAGCCGCTGAAGACCCGCCGCCAGGCCGCCAGCGACGGGATCTCGGAGAGCGGCGTGTCGCCGATCCGGGCGAGGACCAGGCGCTGCTCGACACCGAATGCCTTCTGCAGCAACACCGGCGTCGGTCCATTTCGCAGCCCGGTTGCGTGGATGACCCCGGCACGGGTGTCGGGGAAGCGGTCGAGGACGGCCGGGTCGTATCGGAAGTAGCCCATGCTCTGGGACGCTAGTGGCCCGGGGCCCGTCGCCGGTTCTAGAACAGAGCGTTCGCCAGTGCCCGCCGGTACGAGTCGGTAAGCGGATGGGCCGATCCGATCAGTCCGAACACGTCGACCATCGCCTGGCGAGCGGACTCGCGGAGCTCGCCGCCGTTGCGCACCACCTCGAGCAGGTGGTCGAGAGCGGGCTCGTATTCGCCCTTGGCCGCGAGTGCCTGGCCGAGCTCCAATCGGGCTGCATCGTCGCCCGGGTCTGCGGCCAGCTTCGCCTCGAGGCCGGAGAGATCGACGCCCTGGCTCGAGGTCACGCGGGCGGCGGCTTCCAGACGCTCCACCTCCGCATTGGGCGGCAGGCGGCCGAGCACGATGAGCGCCTCAGCAGGATTGCCGCGGGCGATCAGCAGTGAAGCGAGGCCGGTGGCGGCTTCAGGGTGGTCGGGTTCATCGGCGAGGACCTGCCGGTACAGCGCTTCGGCGCCCGGCTCGTCACCCTCGATCGACAGCGTGCGGGCCTGATCGACGAGGCCGTCGGCCTCGGTGGGCAGGATGTCGTCAACCCACTGCCGGATCTGCTGCTCGGGGATGGCACCCATGAACTGGGAGACGGGCTTGCCATCCCTGAATGCGATCACCGTCGGGATGCTCTGGACCCGGAACTGGCCGGAGAGCTCCTGGTTGGCGTCGACGTCGACCTTCACTAGTTCGAAGGCTCCGTCGTAGTCCTCGGCGACCTTCTCGAGGGCCGGTCCGAGCACCTTGCATGGTCCGCACCAGGCGGCCCAGAAGTCGACGACGACCGGCACCTCGTGGCTGCGTTGCAGCACGTCGATGCCGAATGTCTGCTGATCGATGTCCTTGACGTAACTCATCTCTCGAAGAAACCCCGGTAGGTATCTAGGGATTCCCAACGATAGCTCGGAGCTGCTCCTGGCTATCGTCGGCGGTGACACGTCACGGAGGATTGATGGCGGCACCGTTCGGGCACGTACTCACCGCGATGATCACCCCCTTCGACGGCGGCGGGGACGTCGACTACGGCAAGGTCGACGAACTCGCTCGCCACCTCGTCGACAGCGGGTCCGACGGCATCGTCGTTGCCGGGACCACCGGCGAATCGCCGACCCTGTCCGACACGGAGAAGGTCGCCGTGTTCCGGACCGTCGTCGAGGCAATCGGCGATCGCGCGGCCGTCGTCGCCGGCACCGGCTCCTACGACACCGCACACTCAGTTGAGCTCACTCAGGCCGCCGCCGAAGTCGGCTGCGACGCCGTGATGGCCGTCACTCCTTATTACAGCCGCCCACCACAGTCGGGTCTGATCCGCCATTTCACGGCCATCGCCGACGCCACCGATCTCCCTGTGTTGCTGTACAACATTCCGAGCCGCACCGGACGGCGCATCGAGGTGAACACCCTTGCGGAACTGGGGAAGCACTCAGGGATCGTTGCGGTGAAGGATGCCGTCGGCGATCTCGGGTTCACTGCCGACACACGGGTGGCGCTCGGACCTGACTTCGGGATCTACAGCGGCGACGACATCCTCACACTTCCGATCCTCGCGGTCGGCGGAGACGGCATTGTGTCGGTGGCGGCGCATCTGGTCGGCCGGCAAGTCAGGCGGATGGTGGAAGCATTCCTCGACGGTGACCCGTCGACCGCCGGATGCCTCCATCTCGCCCTGACACCGCTGTGCCGAGCGCTGTTCCTCGAGCCGAATCCGATGCCGGTCAAGGCGGCCCTCAATACCTGGTGGGCGACGGTGGGGGAACCGAGGTCACCGCTGGTGGCAGCCTCCCAGGCCACAGTGAACGCCATCGAACAGGCCCTCGTCATCGCACAGCAGGCATGAGCGTCGGCCTCACCTTTCTCGGCGGTCTTGGTGAGATCGGGCGCAACTGCGCCGTGCTCGAGATCGATGGTCGGATTGCGCTGATCGATTGCGGGTTGATGTTCCCGGAGGAGGATCACTTCGGAGTCGACCTGGTGCTGCCGGATTTCTCGTCGGTGATCGAGAGGGCCGGCGACGTCGACTGTGTGATCCTCACCCACGGTCACGAGGACCACATCGGCTCTCTCAGCTACTTCCTCTCCGACATCAACGTGCCGGTGTACGGCACCCAGTTGGCGGTCGAACTGGCTCGGCCCCGGATCGAAGAGGCGGGGTTGGAGCCCGACCTGAGGGCCGTCGAGGTCGCCGAGTGGGTAACCCACGGGGTATTCAGGTTCCAGTTGATCCCCGTGTCACACAGCATTCCGCAGGGTGCCGGGATCGCTCTCGATACCCCCGAGGGGATGATCGTCCATAGCGGGGATTTCAAGCTCGATCCCACCCCGATCGACGGCGTTCCGACGGATCTGCCGCAGTTTGCCGCACTGGGTAGCGAGGGCGTACGCCTGCTCCTCGCCGATAGCACCAACGCCGAGATGCCGGGCTTTGTCGCCTCCGAGTCGAGCCTGTCGCAGCCGCTCTACGAAATCGTGGTCGAGACCCGGGGCCGGCTGATCGCAGCCTGCTTTGCCAGTCATCTCCATCGGGTGCAGCAGATCGTCGACGCCGCCGTCGACGCCGGACGCAAGATCGCCTTTCTCGGGCGATCGATGCTCCGCAACACCGAGATCGCCACCCGGCTCGATCTCCTCAGGGTCGAATCGGATCGGGTGATCCGCATCGAGGACGTCCCGGACCACGATCCTTCCGAGGTAGCGATCATCTGCACCGGTGCCCAGGGGGAACCGTTTGCGGCGCTCTCGTTGATGGCGGCAGGAGACCACCGCTGGGTGACGCTCGAAGAGGACGACACGGTGCTGATCTCGGCCAAGCCGATTCCCGGGAATGAAACAAAGGTGTCCCGGGTGATCAACGGCCTGCTGCGCCGCGGCGCCAGGGTGTTCCACGGCAACAACGCTGCGGTTCACGTGTCCGGTCATGGAGCGGAGGATGAACTCAAGACCTTCATGAACGTGGTTCGCCCCCAGGCGTTCGTACCGGTTCATGGCGAGTACCGGCATCTTCGGGCCCACGCCGCCCTCGCCGAGCATATGGGGATTCCCGAAGTGTTCCTCTGCGAGGACGGCGACCGGCTCACCCTGGAAAACGGCGAGATCACGTACGAGCACCGGGCGGTACCGGCGGGACACGTGTACGTCGACGGCCTCGAGGTCGGCTCGACTCCCAAGGGCATCATCCGCGACCGCCGGCACCTTGCCGACGACGGGGTCATCGTGGTGACGGTGGCGGTAGACGGCCGTACCGGTGAGATCGTGCAGGGCCCCGACCTCGACAGTCACGGGTTCATGGACGATCCCAATGAGCTGTTCTCCAAGGCGGCCGACTCAGTGCGCGAGGAGATCGCCCGGTTCACCGAGTGGCCGCCCGATCTCGAAACGCTGCGGCGCCACATCAAGGGTGCCGTGAACCGTGTCACCCGGGCGGAGACCGCCCGCCGAGCCGTCGTCGTGCCGGTGGTGTTGGAGATCTAGGGCCCTCAGTAGAACACAGCGTCGACCCCGTCCACGGTCCCGCCGGGATCGACCTGTGCGACGTGCCAGGACTGATCAGGGGCGAGCCGGGTCTGTGCTTCGTTGACCAGGATCGAGTCGAGGTAGACCCGGAGTGTCGCTTGCGAGTCACCGAATCCGCCGTCACTGGCGTAATGAACCCCGATTCGGTACGACACGTCCGGCTCGATGACCCCGAGCGTGATGATTTCGGGCCCAAGTCCGTCTTCATCTGCTGCGACCACAGACGGGTCGTCGCTGGCATCACCTTCGACTCCCCAGTCCCAGGTTCCGGCGGGTTGATCGCCGCTGACGATCCAGGCCTCGCCGCCCCATGCCTCGTTCTCATGAGCGAGGAGGAGATCGAGGTTGGTGCCATCTGCGTCTGCCGGGTCCGGATCGAAGGGACTGTCCCAGACCAGTTCGACGGTGAGCCCGACGCCGGCGAGTCCTTCATCGATGACCCCGTCGCAGTTGTCGTCGAATCCGTTGAATTGCTTCGCAGCGCCCGGGTTGACCCGAGAGGTCCTTCGGGACCGGCCGGTCCCGGTTCGCCCGGTTCCCCGTCTTCTCCCGGCGGCCCTTCTTGGTTCCACCACACCGAGATCTCCTGCTTGGTGCACTCATCGGCTGATGCGACCAGGCGGAGGTGCCCATTGCTGGCCTTGGCACAGGCGTAGATCGTCTGGTCGCCTCCGAGCTGAGCCGACGACGCCACTCCCGCCGCCAGAACCAGCGCCAGTGCGGTCACGATGATGAACAGTTTCCTCATTGGATCCTCCCGCAACTCGTGATGGAGTCGTTTGCGGAGGCAGGAATCAATCGGTCGATTCGTCGAATCCCGTGCGAATCACACGCGTCCGATTACGCTCCTCGCGTGTCAATGGCAAAGGGAAAGTCCGCCCGCACGGGTTCAGGGCGGGGTCGGGCGAAACCAGCCAAACAGACGAAGACGTTCTTCCGGAGCCGCTCGGCCAAGCCGGCGAAGAAGCCTGCGGCCAGGCCGAAGAAGCGGCGTCCGGACCGGCCCTCGATGCTGGAGAGGCTGCGGGAACGGATGCGCTCCGGGTTCGGCCGCCACGCCGACGACGTGTGGGGCGTGCTGCTCATCGTGGCCGGGATCCTGGTCGGCCTCGCCTTCTTCGGCCTCGCCGGCCCGGTCGGCGATGGAGTGACCACCGGGCTCAGGGTCGCGTTCGGTGTGTGGGGCTACGTGACCGCCGGTGCCCTCGTGGTGCTCGGGGTGGGCCTCGTACTCGCCGGTCCGAGGAACGACTACGGCCGGATCGCCACCGGCTTCGTGATCACGTTCGTATCGTCGCTCGCATTGTTCCACCTCATGACCGGGACGGTGTCGCTCGCCGAATCGATCGACGTCGTGAAGGAGCGGGGTGGGGCGGTCGGCGCCCTGATCGCATTCCCGCTGCGGCGCATCATCGGATTCTGGGGGGCATTCGTCATCCTGGTGGCGCTGCTGTCGATCGGGGTCCTGGTGATGACCCGGACCACCATTCGCGACATTGGCCTTGCCTTCGGTGACGGGTTCAGAGCGGGATGGCGAGTCGTCCGCGGGGCGTTCTTCAGGCGCCGTGACCGGCGCCGCCGGCCCGAGATCGCACTGCCACTCGACATCGTCGCCACTGAACCGGAGCGCATTGCGATGCAGCCGGAACCGGATGCGGAGCCGGTGCCGGCGGCACCGAAGCAAGAACCCAGGCCGACGCCGCGCCCGGTGGCTCCATCGACCGTCGAGGGATACCAGAAGCCGCCGCTCGAACTGCTCGAGTTTGGTGGGGGTCAGGGCCACAGCAAGCGGATCCTCGACGAGACTGCCCGGGAACTGGAAGAGACGCTGCTCCAACACGGGGTCGATGCCCGCCTGACCCGGATCGTCCCCGGCCCGACCGTGACCCGCTACGAGATCGAACTTGCTCCCGGGGTCAAGGTCGCCCGGGTCACCAGCCTCTCCCACGACATCGCCTACGCTCTCGCCACCCCGGATGTGCGCATCCTCGCGCCGATTCCCGGCCGGAGTGCGATCGGTGTCGAGGTGCCAAACCGGCGCCGGCGTCTGGTCACCCTGGGCGACATCCTGCGCAGCCCCGAGGCCAAGGATGCGGAGCATCCGCTGCAGGTCGGCCTCGGGATGGACGTGTCCGGCGCTTCCCAGATGCTGCACCTGGCGGAACTGCCCCACGTACTCATTGCCGGTGCCACCGGGGCCGGCAAGTCCTCGTGCATCAACGCCCTGGTGACCTCGATTCTCATGAGGACCACACCCGATGAGGTGCGGATGATCCTGGTCGATCCGAAGCGGGTCGAGCTGGGGCAGTACAACGACGTGCCGCACCTCCTGACGCGTGTGATCACCAACCCGAAGAAGGCGGCAGATGCGCTGCAGTGGGCGGTTCGGGAGATGGACCGCCGCTACGACCTGGTCGCCGATGCCGGTGTCCGCGACATCGACGGCTACATGGAGAAGTACGACGCCGGCGGCCTCGATACGGACCGGTTCGACCGGTTTCCGTTCATCGTGGTCGTGGTCGACGAGCTCAACGACCTGATGATGGTGGCCGGCCGGGTGGTCGAGGAGGCCATCGTGCGGATCGCCCAGATGGCTCGTGCGGTCGGCATTCACCTGGTGATCGCAACTCAGCGGCCGTCGGTCGACGTCATCACGGGTGTGATCAAGGCGAACATCCCATCCCGGCTCGCCTTCTCGGTGGCCTCTCAGGCAGACAGCCGGGTGATCCTCGATACCGGCGGGGCCGAGAAGCTGGTGGGCCTGGGCGACATGATCGTGGTCACCGCCCGCGATCCGAAGCCGGAGCGAATCCAAGGCGCCTGGGTTTCCGAGGAGGAGGTCCATGCCGTCGTCGCCTGGGTGCGCGAGCAGCAGCGGGCCATGTACGTCGAGCAGGTCACCGAGGAGCAGACCGACACGGCAGCCGCCGAGACCGACGAGGAGTTCGAGGGGGAGGATCCGGCGATCGTGCGCGGAGCCATCGAACTGATCGTTCGCTCCCAGCTCGGGTCGACTTCGATGCTGCAGCGCAAGCTGCGTATCGGGTTTGCCCGGGCGGGGCGGGTGATGGACATCCTGGAGCGGCGCGGGATCGTCGGGCCCTCCGAGGGCTCCAAAGCCAGAGCCGTCCTGGTTTCGGTCGAGGAGCTCGACGATGTGCTCGCCGGGGAGTCCGTCGGAAGCTCATAAGCTTCGATCGTGTCCTCCGAACCGACCGCACGTTTCGACGACCTGATCTCGGGCCGGTCCTTTCGGTTGGAGGGCCCGGTCGCCGAACTGACTGCCACCCGACCCGAAGACGTGCTCGGAGTGATCACCGCGGCGGAGCGTCATGCGGTGGAGGGACGCTGGTTGGCGCTGATGGTGGCGTACGAGGCCGCCCCCGGGTTCGATCCGGCGCTGGTAGTGCGCCGCCCGGACCCTGCGCTTCCTCTGGTGTGGTGCGCAGCGTTCGAACGATCCGAAGCCATGGAGGCGCCGGCTCCCGTGGCGCCGCCAAACCTCGAGTGGCGATCGTCGGTCGACCGTCGCGCTCACGAATCCGCGATCACCCGGATTCGGGAACTGATCGGAGCGGGAGTCACCTACCAGGTCAACTACACCCATCGACTGCGGGCCCCGTTCGAGAGCTCCCCGGAAGGCCTGTACGCCGCCATGCTGGCGGCCCAGCGTCCCGCCTACGGGGCCCTGCTCGAGTTCGGGGACCACGCAGTGGTGTCCGCCTCACCGGAGTTGTTCTTCTCCATCGCCGGAGACCGGATTGTGACTCGGCCGATGAAAGGGACGATTGCCCGGGGTCGGTGGGTTGCAGAAGACGACGCGGCCCGGGAGGCGCTAGCCGCTTCGGCAAAGGATCGTGCAGAGAATCTGATGATCGTCGATCTGCTGCGCAATGACCTCGGACGGATCGCCCGTTTCGGTTCGGTCCGGGTTGAGTCACTGTTCGACATCGAGGCGTTCGAGACCGTTTGGCAGATGACCACCACGATCGCCGCCGAGCGCCGTCCTGATTCGGGCATCGGTGCTCTCTTCGGGGCGCTCTTCCCAAGCGGATCGGTGACCGGCGCTCCAAAAGCCTCAACGATGGAAGCCATTGCCGACCTCGAGACATCGCCCCGGGGCGCGTACTGCGGCGCCATCGGGTTCATTGATCCCGGCGCCCGGCGGGCATGCTTCTCGGTTGCCATCCGAACGGCGCTGGTCGATCGACTCGGCGGTTCGGTGTCGTATGGAACGGGTGGTGGGATCACCTGGGACTCGCGACCGGACGGTGAGTGGCGCGAGGCGGAGGCGAAGGCTGCCGTGCTCAGCGTTCCGCGCCCGCGTTTCGATCTCCTCGAAACCCTGCGCCTGGACGGATCGGGGTACCACGAGCTCGACCGCCACCTCAGCCGCCTCGCTGCTTCCTCCCGGTACTTCAGGCGTCCCTATGACGAGGATCGGGTGTGCGCACCGCTGAGTGCGGTGACTCCGCCGCCCGAGCCGCTGCGGGTGAGGTTGACCGTGGATCCGGATGGCACGCCGACCGTCTCCGTCGCATCGATCGAGGAGCGGCGCGCACCGGTTCGTTTGGCGATCGATCATGAGCCGATCGACACGACCGATGTGTTCCGGTATCACAAGACCACCCACCGGACTGCATACGACGAGGCCGTCGCTCACCACCCGGAGGCCGACGACGTGATCGCGACCAACGATCGCGGCGAGGTGGTCGAGACGACGATCGGGAACCTGCTCGTCCGGTTCGGAGACGACTGGGTCACTCCGCCGATCGAAAGCGGATGCCTGCCGGGTGTCGAGCGGGAGCGGCTGCTCGAGGCAGGCGAGGTTCGCGAGGCAACCGTCACGCTGGACCAGCTGGCAGGCGCCGACGAGATCCATGTGGTCAACTCGGTCCGGCTGCGGCGCCCGGCGGTATTGCTCGGCGGTTGATGCGTCACTTCGGGGCCGCGGTTACCATCCGCCGCCGCCATGGAACCACTTCGCATACTCGACTCCGAGGGGCGGCTGCTCGGAGACCCACCGATCGACCTCGACGAGACCCGCCGGCTGTTCGGCGCGATGGTCTCCGCCCGGACCTACGACCACAAGGCGTCGGCGATGCAGCGCCAGGGTCGGCTGGCCACATATCCACCGTTCGAGGGCCAGGAAGCGGCACAGATCGGCAGCGCCGCAGCTGTGCAGTCGGACGACTGGATGGTTGCCACGTATCGGGACGCCGCCGCGATGTGGATGCACGGGTTCCCGTGGGTGAACCTGCTGCTGGCCCGCATCGGGGACGAGCGGGGCGGTTTGCCGCCGGAGGGCGTCCGTTGTCTCCCGGCATCGATCACCGTCGGCGCCCACATGATCCACGCCGTCGGCCTGGCATGGGCGGAGCGCCTCCAGGGCACCGATGCGGTGGCGATCACGTACTTCGGCGATGGGGCCACCTCCGAAGGTGACTTCCACGAGGCAATGAACTTCGCCGGGGTGTACGGCACTCCGACGGTGTTCGTGTGCGAGAACAACCAGTACGCCATCTCGACGCCCCGCCACCGCCAGACCGCCGCCGAAACGATCGCGTCGAAAGCAGCCGGTTACGGGATGCCGGGTGTCTTCGTCGACGGCAACGACCTGTTCGCGGTCTATGCGGCCACATCCGAAGCGGTGGGACGGGCGCGTGGCGGAGACGGGCCGACGCTGATCGAGGCGAATACCTACCGGACCGGACCTCACACCACCACCGACGATCCGTTGCGGTACCGGCCTGCCGAGGAGGTCGAGCAGTGGCGGGCGTGCGACCCGATCGATCGGGTGCGCCGCTATCTGCAGGAGGCGGATGCCTGGGATCCGGCGTGGGAACACGGCATCGAGGAGGACGCCTCCGCCGAGATCGAGGGTGCGGTCACTGCAGCCGAAGCGCTCGAGCCGCTCGGCCTTGATGAGGTGTTCGGCGGGATGTACGAGGAGCCGACCACGGCGCTCACTGATCAGCAGCGGATGCTGCTGCGGCTGCGGGGGGAGGCCTGATGGCAGAACTGAACCTCGCTCAGGCGGTCAACTCGGCGCTGCACACCGCCATGGCCGGCGATGACCGGGTGGTGGTGATGGGGGAGGATGTCGGTCGCGCCGGGGGCGTATTCCGGGTGACCGATGGATTGATCGACGCGTTCGGGTCGGATCGGGTCATCGACTCGCCGATCGCGGAGTCGGGGATCGTCGGCGCTGCGTTCGGGATGGCCGTCGCCGGGATGAGGCCGGTCGCCGAGATCCAGTTCCTCGGATTCGCCTACCCGGCGTACGACCAGATCGTCAGTCACGTCGGCCGGATCCGCAATCGCAGCCGCGGCCGCTTCACGGCGCCCATGGTGATCCGGATCCCATACGGCGGCGGCATCGGCGCCGCGGAGCATCACAGTGAATCGACCGAAGCGCTGTTCGCCCACACCCCGGGTGTCAAGGTGGTGGTGGCCTCGCGTCCGGCCGACGCCAAGGGTCTCCTCCTGGCGGCCATCGAAGATCCCGATCCGGTGATCTTTCTCGAACCGATCCGGATGTACCGGGCGTTCCGCCAGGAGGTTCCGGACGGACACTTCACGTCCTCGATCGGCGAGGCCGAGGTCCTGCGGGAGGGAGCTGACGTCACGATCATCTCCTACGGATCGATGGTTCGCGAAGCGCTGCGGGCGGCGGAGCTGCTCGACGCCGAGACGGCCTCGGCGGAGGTGATCGACGTTCGCACGCTCACTCCGCTCGATACGGCCACGATTGTCGCCTCGGTTCGCAAGACCGCAAGGGCGGTCGTCGTTGTCGAGGCGCACCGCACGGCGAGCATGGCCTCCGAGATCGCTGCGGTCATCCAGGAGCAAGCGCTGTATTCGCTCGAAGCGCCGGTGGAACGGGTCACGGGCTGGGATCTGGTCGTGCCGCTGAAGCGAACGGAATCGCTGCACGTGCCCGACACGGAGCGGATCGTTGCCGCGGTCCGGCGGACGCTGGAAGCCTGATGGCCTACGAATTCAACCTCCCCGACGTCGGCGAGGGCCTCACCGAGGCCACGATCGTGCGGTGGCACGTCGCGGTCGGAGACGAAGTGGGCATGGACCACACCGTCGTCGAGGTCGAGACGGACAAGGCCGTCGTCGAGATGCCCGCGCCGCGAGCCGGCTTCGTGCTGCACCATGGCGCCGCCGCGGGTGAGGTGCTCGAGGTCGGGGCGCTGCTGGTGGTCATCGGTGACCGGGATGAGACCTGGACACCGCCGGCCCCGCTCCCGGACACGCCGGCCGGAGGGGAGGGGGCACCGATCGTCGGAACCCTCGAGGAGGCAGAGGAGTTGCTGGCGCCGGCAGGAGGGTCGCTTGCGCTGCCCAAGGTGCGCAAGATGGCCCGTGATCTCGGGATCGGTATCGCCGAGGTCACCGGGACCGGCCCAGGAGGGCGGATCACCGAAGCCGATGTCGAGGCTGCAGCGTCGGGGCGGGGCGATGTGGAGCGAATGCGGCTCTCGGCCACCAGGCTGGCGATCGCCCGCAACATGAGCCGGTCCTGGCGGGAGATCCCCCATGTGACCACCTTTGGGGAGGCCGATGCCCGGCCGCTGCTCGAAGCTCGCAGCCGGATCCAGGAGGAGGCGGGCGAGCCCATCCCGCTCGAAGCACTGCTCATCCGGTCGGTGGTCCCGCTGCTCCAGGCCTACCCGGAGTTCAACGCCACGCTTGAGGGTGACCATTTGCTGCTCCATCGCCGGTACGACGTCGGGTTTGCCGTGGACACCCCCGATGGGCTGATGGTGGCTGTGATCCGCCACGCCGATGGGACCGACGTCCCCCACATCGGGGCGGAGGTGCTGCGGCTCGCGGCGGCCGCCAAGGATCGCTCGATTGCAGCCGATGAGCTGCGCGGAGCGACGTTCAGCGTTTCCAACATCGGTGCGGTCGGTGGACGCTACGGAACCCCGATCATCCCATTCGGGACGACCGCCATCCTGTCGGTGGGTCGCGCCGATCCGGCCCCGGCGGTCGTCGACGGCGAACTGGCGATCGCCCGGCGGTTCCCGATGTCGCTCTCCTACGACCACCGGGTCATCGATGGCGCCCGGGGCCGGCACTTCCTCTCGGGCGTTGTCGACGCGATCGAATCGTGGTGATGGACGGGCAGCAGCAGCGCCGGGCTCTCACGGCGGCGGAATCGGCGCTCCGGGCCCTGGCCGCCGGCGATGGAGACCGGGCCGTCGCGGCCGCCGTGAAGGCGGCTGAACTCGATCAGATCGGGGTGTTCTCCACCCTGGAACCGGCCGTTGCCGCCGCAGCTGAGGACGTGGCCCGGACCGGCGTGATCGGCGAATTCGCCCGGAGGGCTTTGGGCGATGCCGTGAGCCCGGGTCCGCTGGCGTCGGTCGTCGAGGCGCTGCCTTAGGGAACGACCTCGGCTCCGGGTGGTGGCTCCGACGGATCCGAGAGGATCTCCATTGCGGTGTCGTGGAGATGACCGTTGGTGGCCAACGCGTTCCCGCAGTCGATCCGGGCCTGCCCGTCGAGGCCCGTGAAGCGGCCGCCCGCTTCCTCGACGATCACCTTGAGCGGTGCCAGGTCCCAGATCGCTGCGACCGGTTCGACAGACACGTCCACCGCGCCCTCCGCAACCAGCATGTGCGACCAGAAGTCCCCATATCCTCGGGTCCGCCAGCACCGCCGTTCGAGTTCGAGGATCTGGTCCCCGAGGCCGCACGCCTCCGCGGTGGCCCAGGCGTTGTAGGAGAGTTGGGCATCGTTGAGGTCCTTCACCGCAGACACCGTGATGGGGTCGCCGTTGCGGTGGGCTCCTCGCCCTTTCGCCGCCCACCAGCGATGTGCGATCGCGGGGGCCGACACCACACCGACGGCGATCTCCCCGGCGACCTCGAGAGCGATGAGCGTTCCCCACACGGGGATGCCTCGCACGTAGTTCATGGTGCCGTCGATCGGATCGAGGATCCAGCGGCGGTCGCCGCTTCCGGTGGCACCGAACTCCTCCCCGACGATGCCGTCGGCGGGCCTGGCCGAAGCGAGGACCTCGCGGATCGCTTCTTCGGCGGCGCGGTCGGCTTCAGACACCGGGGTCATGTCGGGCTTGGTTTCGACGACCAGATCCGTTGCCCGGAACCGGGGCACGGTGACCCGATCGGCGACGTCGGCGAGGTCGAGAGCCAGTTGGAGGTCGGCACTGAGATCCATGGGGAGATCATCGCCCGCAGCCCGGCTCATGGCAAAGCGGGTTGTGCTGTCGCCGCACTACCGTTGCCGGCATGCCCGGCGAGATCCATGACGATCATCCGTTCCAGACCCCTTCGAGCCTGCGCGACCCGGTGCGACAGTTCCGGGGGCGGCTGGCGGCGCCGGTCACGGTGGTTACCGCCGGTGGTCCCGGCGGCCGCACCGGACTGACGGTCTCCTCCCTGCTCGTGGCCGAAGGCGACCCGGGCCACGTGCACTTCCTCGCCGGCACGGCCACCGACCTCTGGTACGCGATCGAGGAGACCGGGACCTTCATCGTGCACATCCTCGAGAGCGGACATCGTGAGATGGCCGACCGGTTCGCCGGCATCCGCCCGGCGCCCGGCGGGCTCTTTGCCGACATCGAGGTCGTCGATACCCCCCACGGCCCCGAGATCACACGGCTCGGCAGCAGGGCCTACTGCCGCTATGTCGGGTCTCGCGAAGAGTTGTATCACGCACTGGTGCACGGTCGTGTTGAGAACATCACCCTCCACGACCTGAGAGAACCGCTGCGGTACTTCCGCGGCGAGTACTTCACGGGGTAGCTCCCTCGCTTCGCTCGCTCGCGGTGCCGGGCGCCGGAACTAGACAGAGTTCGTCGCTCGTTCGCCGGCTCGACACGTTGGCTTCCGTCCGGCTCCCAGTACCCAGTTCCCAGTTCCCTCTTCCTACACTCCCGCCCATGTCCTCAGGACCCCGCGTCTTCCTCACCACGCTCGGCTGCGCCAAGAACGAGGTCGACTCGGAGAAGCTGTCGGCCCGGCTCGGCGAGGCCGGGTACGTTGCCGCGGAGACACCGGAGGCGGCAGACGTCGTCATGGTCAACACATGTGCCTTTGTCGAGGCGGCACGTGAGGAGTCTGTCGAGGCCATCCTCGAGATGGCGGACCGAAAGGACGATGCCGCTCGATTGGTGGTGCTGGGCTGCATGGCGCAGCGGTACTCGACCGAATTGGCCGATGCGCTCCCGGAAGCCGATGCGGTGATCGGGCTCGATCGATACGGAGAGTTGATCGATCGGCTCGACTCGATGACGGATTGGGAGCCGGTCGGGCTGCGAACGACCTCGATGGACATCCTCTACGACGTCCGCCGGCCAACCCCGGCCACGCCCTATGCCTATGTGAAGGTGGCGGAGGGCTGCGACAAGCCGTGCACGTTCTGTGCGATTCCGCTGTTCCGGGGTGCACAGCGTTCCCGGCCTCCGACCAATATCCGAGAAGAGATCGCCGAACTCGGCGCTGCCGGTGTCGGCGAGGTGGTGCTCGTCGCACAGGACCTGGCTGCGTACGGACGCGACATCGATGCACCCGGCGGAATCGAGGACCTGCTGCGTCTTGTCGCCGACGTCGACGGGCTCCGCCGGCTGCGGCTGCTCTACCTGTACCCCCGCGAGATCCGTCCCGGATTGATCCACGAGATGGCCGCCAATCCGGTCGTCGCGTCCTATTTCGATTTGAGCCTGCAGCACGCCTCGGCGCCGCTGCTGCGCGCCATGAAACGACCGGGCGATGGCGCCCGACACCTCGAGCTCATCGAGCAGATCCGCTCCGCCGATCCCGATGCGGCGCTGCGCAGTTCGTTCATCGTCGGATTCCCCGGCGAAACCGAAGCGCAGGCGGACGAACTCGAGAGTTTCCTGACGGAAGCCCGGCTGGACTGGGCCGGGTTCTTCCCCTTTTCACCCGAAGAGGGCACCGCGGCGGCCGATCTGCCCGATCAGATCGATCCCGAACTGGCGGCCGAACGGGTTCGCCGGCTGCAGGTGGTTCAGGAGACGATCACCGCCGAACGGTCCGCTGAAGCCGTGGGCCGTGAAGTCCAAGTGCTCGTCGATCAGGTAGAGGATGAGGTTCCGGTGGCCCGGTCCTATCGGGAGGCTCCGGAGATCGACGGTGTGGTGCTCCTCGATCGGGGAGAACCCGGCGAGTGGCTGCAGGCCCGGATCACGGCCTCCTACGGCACGGATACCACCGCGGAGGTCATCCGATGATCGTCGAGACCCTGGCCGTAGGTACCGAGCTGCTGCTCGGCCAGATCGTCAACTCCAACGCCTCGGAGATCGGGATGCGCCTTGCCGATGCCGGCCTCGATCACTTCCATCAGACGGTGGTGGGCGACAACCAGGCCCGGCTCGTGACCGCCATCCTCCAGGCAGCCGATCGTGCCGACGCTGTGATCATCACCGGTGGGATCGGACCCACCCAGGACGACATCACTCGGGACGCGCTGTGTGCGGCCGCCGGCACCGGCATGGTGTTCGACGAGAGCTACGCCCGGCGACTGCGGGAATTCTGGGAGCGCCGAGGGCGCCCGATGCCGGATTCGAACCTGCGGCAGGCCGAGCACCCGGAGGGTTCGGTCCTCATCATGAACCCGCGCGGCACTGCACCGGGGCTGCGGATGCGGGTCGGTGATGCATGGGCGTTCGCCCTCCCGGGGGTTCCGGCGGAGATGCTGCCGATGCTGGAGAGTGATGTGATCCCGTTCCTGGTCGGAGAGGCCGGGGGCGGGGCCGGCGTCCTCGTGAGCCGGGTGATCCGCAGCTGGGGCGAATCGGAATCCAAGATCGCCGAGATGCTCGCAGACGTCTTCGAGGCATCGACCAATCCGACTGTCGCCTTCCTTGCCAGCAGCGGCGAGATCAAGGTGCGCCTCACCGCCCGGGCCGATGATGAGGAGGCCGCTGCGGCGGTGATCGATCCGGTCGAAAGGGAAATCCGCTCGCGGCTTGGAGCCCGGGTGTTTGCGGTGGGGACGACACCGACCGAGCAGATCCTTCTCGACCTGGCCGCCGGGAGAGGCTGGACGATCGCTACGGCGGAGAGCGTCACGGGAGGTCTGATCAGCGCCCGGCTCACCTCCATCCCCGGGGCATCGGCGACCTTCCGTGGATCGATCATTGCCTATGGCGAGGAAGCCAAGGCGGAGCTGCTCGGGGTCGATCCGGGCGCCATGGCCCGTGACGGTGTGGTCTCCGAGCCGACGGCCCTGGCGATGGCGGAGGGTGTTGCGGAGCGGCTCGGCGCCGAGGTGGCGATCGCCACCACCGGATCGGCAGGCCCGGAGCCGCTCGAGCAGCCGGCCGGTACGGTTGTCGTCGCCGTGCAGACGCCGGAAGGCGCCAGGGCTCGGACCCTGCGCATGCCGGCGAGCCGGGAACGGGTCCGGACCTTCACCACGACGTCCGGTCTGCATCTCGCCCGACTGGCCATCGAGGGCACGTGGTGGGGGACGTAGCCGCCCGGCTGTTTCTGGCGATCCCGCTCAACGGGCATGCCCGGGACGACATCGCTCGTTTGCTGGACGAGCGAGCCGGACGCCTCCCCGGGCGGGTGGTGCGGCCCGCCAACTGGCACCTCACCCTGCGGTTCCTGGGCGACGTAGTCCCGGTCACCGGCGATCGGATCGCCGCCGCTCTTGATGCAGCCGATCTCGGAAAAGAGTTCGATCTGAGCTTCGGCGGTCTCGGCGCATTCCCTCATGCCCGCAGTGCAACGGTGCTGTGGATCGGTGTCGACCGGGGAGCCGAACGGGCGGCCGCGCTGGCGGAGTCGGTGGAGGCGGCGGTCGCCAACGCCGGCATGCCGCCCGAGGACCGTCCGTTCCGGGCACATCTCACGCTCAGCCGGATCCGTCCGCAGCAAGACGTCACGGCTCTGCTGGAGCGGGTCGCACCGCTCAGGGTGCGACTCACCGTGAAGCGGGTGGTGCTGTACCGCAGTCATCTCGGGCGCGGCGGCGCCCGCTATGAAGAGGTCGAGGAGTTCCTGCTTGCTTGACGTGGTGGGCCTCCACGGATTCACCCAGCGCGGCGCTGCTCTCGCCGAACTCGAGTGGTTCCTCGATGTACCCATCACCAGCCCGGACCTTCCCGGCCACGGCGGCGAGCCGGTCCGGTCCTGGGAGGACACGATCGATCACGTGGCCGGAATCGCGGCTTCCCGACCGCACTCGCCGATCCTGGCCGGGTACTCCATGGGCGGGCGCATCTCACTTGGAGTCGCCCTGAAGCGGCCGGAGGTCATTTCTGGATTGGCGATGATTTCCGCAGCGTGCGGAATCGCCGATCCGGCACTTCGTGCCCGGCGTGTGCGAGCGGATCACGAGCTGGCAGAGCGGATCGAAGTCGGTGGACTTGCAGGCTTTCTCGATGAGTGGTCGGCGCTTCCGATGTTCTCCGGGCTCGCCCGGCGAGGTCCCGAGTGGAACGCGGCCGACCGGGAGATGCGCCTGACCAACACCGCTCCGGGCTTGTCGGGGGCGTTGCGCAATCTGGGGCAGGGGCGACAGCCCGACTATCTGCCCCGCCTCGGCGAACTGACGGTTCCGGTGCTCCTGATCGTCGGTGAGCAGGACGCCCGGTACCGCCGGATTGCGGAGCGGATGGCCTCAGAGCTACGGCAACCGAGCATCCTGGTGGTGCGCGATGCAGGCCATCCGGTGGTGGGGGAGCGGCCCGAATCGGTGGCGGAGGCGATCCTGGCCTGGGCGGGGGAGTAAGGCCCGCACCCGCGGTCGAAATCACTCGCATCCGAACACATGTTCGACTAGCCTGTGCGCCGGTGCACAGATACCATGCATGTGATTTCCACGGTTCTGTCACACCACACTCGTAGCGTTGACACCATCAACCTCACTGGAAGGAGCGCCCGTGGAACGGGACAAGTCTCTCGACATGGCGATGTCGCAGATCGAGCGCCAATTCGGCAAGGGCGCCATCATGCGGCTCGGGTCGGATCAGGCGCAGCAGATCGCCGCCATCCCCACCGGCGCACTCTCCCTCGATTTGGCACTCGGGATCGGCGGCGTGCCGCGAGGCCGTATCGTCGAGATCTACGGGCCGGAGAGCAGCGGCAAGACCACGCTGGCGCTCCACATCGTGGCCGAAGCACAGCGCAACGGTGGTATCGCTGCGTTCATCGACGCCGAGCACGCCCTCGATCCGATCTATGCCAAGGCGCTGGGTGTTGATGTCGACGAGCTCCTGATCTCACAGCCCGACACCGGTGAGCAGGCGCTGGAGATCGTCGACATGCTCATCCGCTCCGGTGCGCTCGACGTCGTCGTGGTCGACTCGGTGGCGGCCCTTGTGCCCCGGGCCGAGATCGAAGGTGAGATGGGCGACACCCATGTCGGGCTCCAGGCCCGGCTGATGTCACAGGCACTGCGCAAGCTCGCCGGCACGATCAACCGGTCGCAGACGACGGCCATCTTCATCAACCAGCTGCGGGAGAAGATCGGTGTCATGTTCGGCAGCCCGGAGACCACACCTGGGGGCCGTGCATTGAAGTTCTACGCGAGCACGCGCATCGACATCCGTCGCATCGAATCGCTCAAGGACGCCACCACGGTCATCGGCAATCGGGTGCGGACCAAGATCGTCAAGAACAAGGTGGCGCCGCCGTTCCGTCAGGCCGAGTTCGACATCATGTTCGGCGAGGGCATCTCCCGTGAGGGAAGCCTGCTCGATGTGGCCGTTGAGCACGACATCGTTCGCAAGAGCGGTGCCTGGTACACCTTCGACACCGATCAGCTCGGTCAGGGCAAGGAGAACGCCAAGCGCTTCCTGCGCGAGAACCCCGAGATCGCCATGCAGCTCCAGGCCCTGGTGCTGGCGGCGGTCGGTCTCGCCGAGCCCGAGGCCGAGGAGAGTGAGGCGGTGGCCGAGGCGTCGACCGACGACATCGACACGTAGGGCACCTCCCTCGCTAGCAGGGGGTTGCGCGGTACCATATGGGGTACGCACACAAACCCTGAAACCTTGAACCTTGAAGACAACGCTGGAGATGCCATGACGCTGACGACCAAGGGAGTGATGATCGGCAGATAGGTCGTCTGCGTCTTCGGGGAAGTGTGCGCCGAGCCGCGAGGCTCGGCGCTGCGCATTTCTGGCGGTTGAGGAGGCACGATGGTTCCGATGGTGGTCGGGATCGCAGCAGCGATCGTGGGCCTGCTAGTAGGCCTCATGGTCGGGCACCGGCTCCAGAAGCGACGCCATCGCCTCGCCGGCGGGGATGCCGAAGAACTGCTTGCCGCAGCGCGTCGCGACGCCCGGGACATCCTGGGTCGGGCGGACACCGAAGCGCACGCAAAGGCCGAGGCATACCGGGAGCGCGAGGAGGCGGGACTCGAGCATCGCCGCATCGAGATCCAGTCGCTCGAACAGCGGATGGTCCAGCGCGAGGAGACCCTGGAGCAGAGGGCATCCAATCTGGCCCAGCGGGAATCACTCCTGCTCGATCGAGAGACCGAACTGACCGACGCCCGCACCGAGGTCGAGTTGCTGCGGGAAGAGGCACACTCCGAACTCTCCAAGGTGGCCGGCTTCGACGCGAAGGCTGCCAAAGAAGAGCTAATGCAGCGAGTCGAGGACGATGCCCGCCGCGAGGCGATGGTGCTGGTCCGTGATCTCGAATTGAAGGCCAGAGAAGAGGCCGATCGGCGCGCTCGGCGCATTCTGACGTCGTCGGTTCAACGGCTGGCAGCGGAGGTCGTGGCCGACACCACGGTCTCTGTGGTGCCCCTGCCCACCGACGACATGAAGGGTCGCATCATCGGCCGGGATGGTCGCAACATCCGGACCTTCGAGCACATCACCGGCGTCAACATCATCGTCGACGACACACCCGAGGCAGTGGCCCTTTCCGCGTTCGATCCGGTGCGGCGCGAGGTCGCCCGATTGGCGCTGGAACGGCTGATTACCGATGGGCGGATTCACCCGGCTTCGATCGAGGATGCCTACGAGAAGGCGCTGGCCGAGGTGGAGCAGAGTGTCCGTGATGCCGGGGAATGGGCACTGCTCGAGGTGGGCCTGAGCCGGATGCACCCCGAGCTCGTCAACCTGCTCGGGCGGCTCAAGTACCGCCTGTCGTACGGTCAGAACGTGCTCAACCACCTGATCGAAGCGGCAAAGGCTGCGGGGATGCTGGCCGCCGAGATCGGTATTGATGCCGAAGAGGCGCGGCGGGCCGCGTTCCTGCACGATCTCGGGAAGGCGGTCAGCCATGAACTCGGCGGCTCGCATGCAATGGTCGGAGCCGAGATCGCCCGCCGTTTCGGCGAGGATCCGGCGATCGTCCATGCCATCGAGGCGCATCACAACGAGGTCGAGCCTCGCACGCTGACGGCAATCCTCGTTCAGGCTGCCGATGCTGTGTCGGCCGCCCGCCCCGGAGCTCGTCGCGAGGCAGTGGAGTCGTACGTTCGGCGGCTCGACCGCATCGAGGAGATTGCGTCTGGGTTCGACGGCGTCGAGCGGGTGTTCGCCATGCAGGCCGGACGGGAGGTGCGTGTGGTGGTCGACCCCGGTACGGTGGACGACCTCACCGCCGCCGACCTGGCCCGGCGCATCTCCCGCAGGCTTGAGGACGACCTCCAGTATCCGGGTCAGATCCAGGTCACGGTGATCAGAGAGCTGCGGGCGACCGACTACGCACGATGACCAGCGTCGACCTCGGAATGCCGACCGTGAGGGAGCGGCGGGTGCCAAGCCGCACCGGCCGCCGCTACCTGGTGCGCACCTTCGGCTGTCAGATGAACGAACACGATTCGGAGCGCCTGGCCGGGCTGTTCGAGTCGGACGGCATGGTTCCGGCGGACGACACCGACGATGCCGATGTCGTCCTCATCAACACCTGCTGCATCCGGGAGAACGCCGACAACCGCCTCTACGGGCATCTCGGTCACCTGAAGACGATCAAGGACTCCCGGCCCGGCATGCGAATCCTGGTGTCCGGCTGTCTCGCTCAGAAGGATCGCGATGTGGTGCGAGATCGGGCTCCCTGGGTAGACGTCGTCCTCGGTACCCACAACGTGCACCGGACGCTGTCGCTGCTCGATCGGGCCGAGGAATGGGGTCCGGTCACCGAGATCTGGGAGGAGACGGCGTCGGTGGATGAGATCGCATCCACGCTCCCGATGCGCCGGGAGGTGGCGCACTCGGCATGGGTGACGATCATGATCGGCTGCAACAACGCCTGCACCTTCTGCATCGTGCCGTCGGTGCGCGGCACCGAAATCAGCCGCCGGCCGGCCGACATCGTCCGGGAGGTTCGCGATCTTGCCGTCGACGGCGTGGTCGAGGTGACGTTGCTTGGGCAGAACGTCAACTCCTACGGACGCGATCTCGGTGTCGACGGCAAGCGGCGCCCGGTGTTCGCCGAACTGCTCCGCCGGGTGGGTGTAGTCGACGGCATTGAGCGGGTCCGATATACGAGCCCGCACCCAAAGGACATCCGGGAGGATGTCGCCGCCGCCATGGCCGAGACGCCCGCCGTGTGTGAGCAGCTGCACCTGCCGTTGCAAAGCGGGAGCGCCCGGATCCTGCGGGCGATGCAGCGCGGCTACACGCCGGAGCGCTTCATGGAGAAGCTGCGGATGATGGAGGCGGCCGTTCCCGGCCTGGCGACGTCGACCGACGTCATCGTCGGCTTCCCCGGAGAGACCGAGGCGGACTTTCAGGCCACGCTGGATGTGGTCGCCGAGGCACGCTTCGATGGCGCATTCATGTTCATCTATTCCCCGCGTCAGGGCACCCGCGCCGCGACCATGGACGGGCAGGTCGACCCCGATGTGGCCCAGGAACGTTTCGGCAGGCTGGCGGATCTGCAGCGCCGTATCTCACTGGAGAAGAACCAGGCGCTTGTGGGCACCAGGGTTTCGGTGCTCACCGAAGGGCCGTCGAAGAAGGATCCGGCCGTTGCCACGACGCGCACCCGCACCAACAAGGTGGTGCACGTCCAGGGTGAGTTCCCGCCGGGGCAGTTCCTCGACGTCGACCTGAGCCGGGCGGCACCGAGCCACTTGATCGGGACGGTCGTTTCCTGACTCGCGTTGCAGCCCTGCTGGGGCCGACCGCGTCCGGCAAGACCGGGCTCGCCCTCCGTATTGCTCGTGACGCCGGCGCCGAGATCGTTTCGGTCGACTCCATGCAGGTCTACCGGCGCATGGACATCGGGACCGCCAAGCCATCACCGGCCGAGCAAGCCGCGGTGCCGCATCACCTGATCGATCTGGTCGACCCGGCCGACCCCTTTACCGTCGCCGAGTTCCAGTCGGCGGGCCGGGAGGTGCTGGATCGGCTGGCGGCGGCTGGAACTCCGGTGATGATCGTTGGGGGATCCGGGCTCCATTTCCGGGCTCTCGTCGACCCGCTGCACTTCGAACCGACCGATCCCGAGGTGCGTGCCGAGATCGAACGTCTCGGTCCGGTCGAGGCGATCGAGCAGCTGGTGGACGTTGACGCCGGGGCCGGCAATCACGTTGACCTCGCCAACCCGCGCCGGGTGGTGCGGGCGATAGAGATCTACCGGCTCACCGGCATGACGCCGAGCGCCCGTGCATCCGGGGAGGACGCCGCCGCCGTTCGGGAGTACTGCTCGATCATGCCGATCGCAGCCGTCGGGCTCGATCCCGGAGAGCGATTGCGCGGCCGGGTTCACCGGCGCCTCGACGCAATGATGGAGGAGGGATTCCTCCAGGAGGTGCGCCTGCTGGCAGCCGAGTTGGGCCCCACCGCATCCCAGGCCGTCGGGTACCGCCAGCTGCTTGAGGTCGTCGCCGGCGAATGGGAGCTGGCAGAAGGTGTGCGGCGGGCTCGTGACGCAACGACGGCACTGGCGCGCCGGCAGCGGACCTTCTTCCGGCGCGATCCCCGCATCAGGTGGCTGGAGTGGGATGATGACGGTGAGCGGCAGGCCGAGACTGCACTGCGCACGCTCGAGGAGGCCGGATGGACTTCGTGAAGATGGAAGGCCTGGGCAACGACTTCATCGTCGTCGACGGCCCTTTGCGCCCCTCAGCCGCCGACGTTGCCGCCTGGTGTGATCGGCGGCGCGGCGTAGGCGCAGACGGTCTGCTCGTGGTTTCCGCTCACGACACCGGGGTTCGCATGCAGTACTGGAATGCCGACGGCTCGATCGCCGAAATGTGTGGCAACGGGCTGCGCTGTGTGGCTCGCTATGCCGTCGACGAGGCTCTGGTGGCCGCTCCGGCGTTCAGCGTGCTCACCGCGGTCGGAGAACGGGCGGTCGAGGTCGGCGACGGTGGGATGGTGAGGGCGTCGCTCGGACCGGTCACCGACGGTGCCGTCGGGCCGCTCGATCTGGCCGGGTATCACCTCGAGACGGTGTCGGTTGGGAACCCGCACGCTGTGGCCCTTGTGAACGACTGCTATTCGGTCCCGGTCGACGCGGTCGGGCCCATCTTCGAGGGTGATCCGCACTTCCCGGACCGAACCAACGTGGAGTTCGCCACGGTGACGGCCTTCGACCGCATCGAGTTGCGGGTGTGGGAGCGGGGTGTTGGCGAGACCCTGGCATGTGGCACCGGAGCAGTGGCGGCAACTGCGGTGGCGCAGCGAGCACGCCTGGTGGGGGAGCGGGTCACGGTGGTGCTGCCGGGAGGGTCACTGCTCGTCGACGTCATCGACGGCGAGGCCTGGATCGAAGGTCCGGCAACCCGGGTGTTCACCGGGACCCTCTAGCGAGATCGCTCAGCGGATGCTGCGGAGCACCGCGACGACACGGCCGAGGATCTCGACGCCCTCCGTGTAGATCATCGGTTTGTAGCCCGGGCTCTCCGGAAGCAGCACGACCCGGCCGTTCTCACGGCGGAGCCGCTTGACCGTGGCCTCCTCACCGTCGACCAGCGCAGCGATGATCTCTCCGTCGCGCGCATCGGGTTGGCGACGGACGACGACGAGGTCGTCGTCATGGATGCCGGCGTCGATCATCGAGTCGCCTCGCACACGGAGCATGAACACCGGCTCACTGCCGATGAGTGAGGTGGGCAGCGGGAGGATCTCCTCGATGTCCTCCTCGGCAAGGATCGGCGATCCGGCGGCGATGCGCCCGACCAGGGGCACGTCGCGTACCGGTGCCCGGCGCAGGTCCGTGGTGTCGATGGCGCTGGGGTCGACGACCTCGATGGCGCGGGGCTTCGACGGGTCGCGGCGGAGGTATCCGGCCTTGACGAGGGCCGAGAGGTGGCTGTGGACCGTCGAGGGGGAGGAGAGGCCGACGGATTCGCCGATCTCGCGGACCGACGGCGGGTACCCACGGTCCTGAACTGTGGTCAAGATCAGCTCGAGGATCTCTCGCTGTCTTTCGCTGATGTCCTCTCCCGACATGGGTCCTCCCCGGTGTGTTCGCGAAATCGTACCCAAACGCGGCCGCCGGGGCAAACATATGTTCGACTTGACGAGCGAACATGCGTTCGATACAGTACCGAACATGAACCGAACACCTGTTCGTGTCACAGCCGCCCCGTACGGTGTCAACGTGCCGGTTCCCCCACCGGCCCGGCACCTGCAGCAGCGAGCCAGGAGAACGACAGCGATGACCAACTCCGTCCACCGTCCCGCCCGGATCGTGGCTCTCCTCACCCTGGTCGTGGTGATGGTCGTTCTCCTGCTCGCCCGCGGCGTCGGTGCGTCCACCGGCTCCGAGCCGGACGCCTTTGTGACCCACCAGGTGGTCGCCGGGGACACCCTGTGGGACATCGCATCGAGCTACGCAGAGCCCGGTGACGATGTCCGCAAGGCCGTTTTCCATATCCAGCAGGCCAACGACCTGGACTCCAGCGTCATCGTTCCCGGTCAGGAGCTGTTGATTCCGACCGGCTGAGCGCCGAGGTAATGCGCCCGGTACCGGTTCCAACCCGATCGAGTAGCCTCGTTGGGATGCGGTGCCCTTTCTGTGGTGCTGACGACACCCGCGTCGTCGACAGCCGCCCGGCTGATGGTGGCCGGGCGATCCGCCGCCGCCGCGAGTGCGCCGAGTGCTCGGATCGATTCACCACCTACGAGCGGCGCGAACCCATCGTCATGGTGCGCAAACGTGACGGGTCCCTGGAAGCATTTGTCCTCGACAAGGTGGTTGCCGGGGTCGGCAAGGCGATCGCCGATCGTGACGTCCGCCTCGATGAGATCGAGCGTCTCACCGCGGATGTCGAGCGGTATGCCCACGATCACGGGCCGGTGGTGCCCTCGGATGAGATCGGGCGTGAAGTGCTCCGCCACCTGCGATCGATCGACGAGATCATCTATCTCCGGTTCGCCTCGGTGCACAAGGGATTCACCGGCGCCAGCGACTTCGAGCGGGAGATGGCCTCCCTCGAGGAGGACTGAGCGGGCCTACCCCCCGACCAGGATCAGGGCGGCGTCGAGTTGGGATCGCAGACCCGAAATGGTGTCTGCAGCCTGCCCGGCCACCGTGTCCAGCGGACGGATCAGGCCCAGATTGATGTCGGCGATTCGTCCTCTCGCCTCCCGCTCCAGCAGGACGGCGCCGCCGAGATTGCCATCGCGGAGTTCGCTGAGATAGTCGCTGTGCCAGTCACCGAGCCAGGCCAGGACACCGGCAACCTGGTCCCGGTGCAGTGCCAACTCGGGGATATCGGGAAGCCTGCCCAGTGCCGCAACGGCCTCGGCGAGTGAGTTGCTCAGTGCGCGTTCGGCCTCCACTGCGGGAAACGGAGTCGCCGAATTGGGGAGGGCGGGCATGTCGAGGATGGTGGCGATGCCAAGGCGGTAGTCGCTGACTCTCCGGAGGTGTCCGCTGAGGTCGGTCACGGCGGCGGCGATGGACCGAAGCCGGTTTCTCCCCGCGGTGATGTCGTCGAGACGTTCCGAGGGGACAGGGTCTGGGAGCACGATCATCCAGGCTGAAGTGGTCTCGGTGAGCCGGGCGGCGCTGGTCTCCAGCCTGAGCAGGGGTGCGATGGCGCCGGTGAGCACTTCCGGAGTCGCTCCCGGGTCGGCGATCAGGGCAACGGCGGATTCCGCTCCGCTGAGAGCGGCTGCGGTGTCACTTGCCGCCAGGCTGAACTGCGCCGACCGAGAGTCGGCGTGGACATCCGGGAAGCGAAACCCAAGGAGGACGACCCCCAGCAGAAGTGCTCCGAGGACAATCCAGGCGGTGACGAACGGCCAGCGGAATCGGCGCCCGGTGCGGATGGCACGGGCCAGCGGGCGGGGTTCCCAATCGAGGTCGAACCCGGCGGGGAGCGCCTCAAAGCCGGTGAATCGCTCCGACGGGCGCGGCGGGGTGGCCGGAGTGGTCTCCAGCATGCCCAGAATTGTCCGCTCGGCGGGGGCGGACGGCGTCGGATGGTCGGTCACGTTTCGGCCTCCGCTTCCTCTTCGAGCGATAATCGGCACCGTGCGGATTCTTCTGAAGCGACTGGACCGGGATCTTCCGATGCCGCGCCACGCCCACGCCGGGGACGGTGGAGTCGATCTCATGACGCGTGAGGACGTCGAATTGGCCCCGGGAGCGCGGCAGGCGGTGCCGACCGGCGTCGCCGTCGCCATCCCCGAGGGGTACGCCGGACTGGTGACGCCCCGCAGCGGCCTGGCGCTCCGCCATGGCATCGGCGTTGTGAACGGGCCGGGGCTTGTCGACAGCGGCTACCGGGGAGAGATCAAGGTGCTGCTGGTCAATCATGGCCCCGAGATCGTCCGCCTGGCTCGTGGTGATCGGATCGCCCAGTTGGTGGTGGTCCCGGTGGCACTTCAGGAGTATTCGGAGGTCGATGAACTGCCGGAATCAGGGCGCGGAGCGGGTGGTTTTGGCTCGACCGGCGCCTCTGGTCTGCGGGGGCCCTCGTGATAAGCTTCACCCCCACGCGGACGTAGCTCAGTTGGTAGAGCGTCACCTTGCCAAGGTGAAGGTCGCCGGTTCGAGACCGGTCGTCCGCTCCAGGGGGCGGCGTCGTGCCGCCCTTTCTGTGGGTCCACGGCGGCGTGGCCGAGTGGCTTAGGCGCGGGTCTGCAAAACCCGTTACCCCGGTTCAATTCCGGGCGCCGCCTCGAAGCCCGGGGGTACCATCCGGGGCCGAACATACGGGCGCTTAGCTCAGGGGGAGAGCGCTTCCTTGACGCGGAAGAGGTCACAGGTTCAAATCCTGTAGCGCCCACCAGAGAAACCCCTGCTCAGCGGGGGTTTCTTGCCGTTCGGGGAGAGGTGCGGTTTGCGCCTGGCCCACACCGGGCCCACAGGCTTGGGGGTCTACGCGGAATCCCGGCCTCTCAGCTGGCTCTCACTCGGCTCCCCACCGTGCTCTTCGGGCCCGATAGGCGGCAGCCCGGCCTTGTACGGCGCGGGTGCTGGTGACAGAGTCGACGAAGTGGAGGACCAAGAAGCCGTCAACCAGCCCGTATCGGGAGATCGTTGGTAACCGGGAGAAGGCCGCTTTGGGATCAGCGGCAGCAGGACCGGGTCGACGGACCCGGATCAGCGATCGCGGTCATGCCGGGTTCGGTGGCTCCTCGACCGAGCCGCCGAACGGCGACACCTGTAACCACAACGGCGGCCGTCAACTCCCACCGGGCTCCAGCCGGCGGGGTGGAACCTGCCTACCGGTGGCTACCCCGGCATGGTAGATGGTGCTATGAGAGCTCGATTCCTGGATGAGGACTCCTATCCGACGAGCAGGGCGAAGATGGCGGCTACGACCAACAGCACGGACACAGTCGACACGACAAACAAGACCCACCCGGTGGTTCGCACCAGGCTGATCACAATCACCCAGGCGGCGAGGGCGGTCATTGCCACCACAGCAGCGAGGAACCATCCGAACTCCGACCAGCTCGCGCCGGCGGTCGCCGCGTCGTACGCAAGGAATGCGGTGAATCCGGTCAGCCCAGCAGCCACCGCTCCGGCAATCCACCCGCTCAACGGGTGTTCCCGATCCGGACGGTTCGGGTCTCCGCTCGAAGCGCCGCGTTGCAGTCCTAAGGAGGATGCGTGCGTCATGATGCCTCCCATCCTCCCCCACATCCCCCATCATTAACGTACTCCAATCAAGCCCCGGAATCGAGCAAAATCGCTCAGTTTGGAATCGCCGGTGCCGCCGTTGCGGCGGCCGGGATCGGGACCTTGAGTCCCGATGACTGATTTGCTCGTTGTGCTCGCGATGGCGGCCGTCCCCTACGGCAACAAACCCAGGACGCTTCAGACTCTGTCCTCTCGAGCCCGGAGGTTCCCATAGGCGATGTGCCACTCAGCAGCCCGTTCGACAGCGCGGCGGCGGAAGGCGGTGTGTAAGCCCCCGATGAGTTCGCCCTCGCCCATCCCAGACACGCTACGCGAATGCTGCTCGGTCTCTGCAGACCTTCGGGCCTGAAGAGACACACGCACCTGCAACATGGTTTGCGGGAGTGAGATGGAAGGCGATTGAGAGCTTCAGCTCCGGTCGCTGAGACGCCGTGAGAGCCACTCGGCGACTGTGGCCTCGTTCTGGTCGCCGGCGGCGATGGCGAGCAACGTGTCGACCGCCTCGTTCGAATCGGACAGTCTTTGCGAGGGTCGGGCCGTCGATGCCTCCCTGATGCGCGTCACCTCCGGGTGTCGCGGGTTAGGGATCTGTCCTGCAGAAGTAGAAACGGCGCTCGACCTCTGTGCACTCGCACCACCCGGTGAACCGATCGCACAAGGGTCGGTGGCCATCTGGTACGAACACGGACCCGTAGTCGTAGTCGATGAACCCGCCCCACCTGATCTCCACCAGCGGGTCATCACTGGCTCTCGTGTACCAATGGAGTCTCGCTGGCCCGCTGTCATCGAGTGCTCCGGCCTGATAGGCCGCCCATGCTTCTTGGAGAGCGCTCATGTCCCGCCGCACACCACGGTCGATAACGATGCTGGTCGATACCGAACCGGCCATGACCCCAACCAGGACTCCTACGGCCAGAATGCCCATGAGCCGCCACTTCAGTCGTGACCTCCGAACCACTGAGACGAGTAGGCCCGGGACTAGGAGAGCGGGCCCGAGCAGCGCCCACAGATTCACCCAGAAGATCACGTCGAGCCACACCCCGAGGGCGGCGACCAACTCGGCGATTGTGATCAACGCCGCGACCGCGATCAGCAAGCAGAGGAAGACGGGGCCTGGCCGATGCCATTGGGAGCGCGACGCGTTTGAAGCGTCATGAGACTCTCCAGCTCCATGGTCCTCTGTTTCTACCAGGCTCTGGGGCTAGGAAGGGGAGACTTCGACCAATCCTCCAGCTGTGAACCCCAGAACGTGTCTGGCCCACACCAGGCCCACAGACGGCTGAGAAACGGCGTCAAATGCCGACGCGGACTGCAAACCATCAACCCGGTGAATCCTCAATGGTCATCGAATGCATCGAGGGTTTCGCCCGTCCGGCCGCCGGCCCTTAATTGAGCCCCACCGTTCATTGACGCGGAAGAGGTCACAGGTTCAAATCCTGTAGCGCCCACCAGTTAGCCACCGCCTTGTGCGGTGGCTACGTCTTTGGCGGCCGCCTCATGTGTTGGCTCCGCGGGTCCTGCGCGGTGATGGTTTTGACGGCCGCTTGGGGTGCGCTCCCGGCTGTGTGGCGCAACTACCCCGCGGTGCGGCTTGCCGCGTCGAGGGCGGACTGCAGGACGGCCAACTGATCTGAGTACTGCGGCTCAAAGAGGGGCGGACAATCTTCAAGGCCGGTCTGGGACGCTGCCAGCTTGACGGCGTAGTTGAAACAGGTCGACTCCCCGCAGAGACCACAGTTGGTCTGTGGCAGGTTGTGGTAGACCGCCATCGGGTTGAGACGTTGCGGGGTCTCGAAGCTGGGTGTGATCTCGTCGCGTCGAGCCCAAGTCCGGTTGACCAGGTCGATCAAAGCATCGATCTCGCGTTCGGCCCACGCCCGGCTTTCGATGTCGCTGATGTCGATCTCACGAGCGTGGAACGCAACCTTGTGGCCATCCTTGCTCCACGTCAGCGCGTTGGCCGCCGGGGTGAATGAGGCACCGCTCAGCGTGGTGTTCAGATATGGCAGCACCTCGGAGATGTCCACCGCGAGGTGCGCCTTGGCGAAGTAGCGCTCTGCACCGGGCTCGCATGGTGGGGTGAGGATCTCCAGGTCGTATCCCTCGATGAGCACAGTCCGCCCTTTCACCCCGTGGCCAGGTCTGGCCCCCGAGTCTATGACCACAGCTGGAGGTCGCGTCGATCTCGTTCGTGGCCGTAGTAGCCTCGGTGGATGCCGAAAGGCTCTGGTGCGATGCCGAAAGGCTCTGGTGCCGAGACAAGGGCGGAGGCATAGTGGCGATGTCTCGACGCTTGGGGCGCGAGTGACCGCCGGAATCGTATCTGTACTTCCCGTGGGTCCTGGTTTCACCTCGTTCGACCTCCCCGCGCTCAGCGGTCGGCCCTTCCTGACTGAGGGTGTGAAGGGACCCGCTGTGCAATCTCTGATATATTCGAATCTCGGCAT
The DNA here is from genome assembly GCA_964511945.1 of uncultured Acidimicrobiia bacterium. GTDB lineage: Bacteria > Actinomycetota > Acidimicrobiia > Spongiisociales > UBA11373 > CAZEHO01. The sequence continues at coordinate 271,179 of CAZEHO010000001.1, forward strand.
AGGTTTCGTGCTGAGCAGATAGGTGGCGATTGAAGATGATGTCGCTCGAAGTTGCTGTTCCGGCCATGTACGCCGATCACCACGTGGTCGAAGTTCGAAGAATCCTGTTCGAGATCCCCGGAGTAGAGACCATCCACGCCTCCTCCGCGTTTCAAGTCGTGGAGATCGAGTACGACCCCGAGAAGGCATCGGAAGACGCCCTCAAAGAGGCGCTATCCGGGGCCGGGTACATCGGTGAACTCCCGATGCCGACGGAGTCGGGCGAGCCCGCCGTCGGCCGCGACTCCACCACCTACTTCCGGCACACCGCTGCCGTCGAGACCGCCGGCAACGTTGTCTCTTTCGGACAGGAGATCACCGCGACGGGACGGCCGCTCTGGCCGTGTCCCGGCATGACCCGCATCACCATGGATGAATGAGGATGAACCGATAAGGAGACAGCGCTATGACCGACACCGACCGTCCTGCCGCGAGACGCAAGATGCGAACGCCCGAAGAGGCGTCCATCGACCCCGCAGCGCAAGAAATGCTGGCGGTTGCCGACCAGATCGGCGCCGACACCGCGTTCAGCAGGGCCGATCTGATGGCGGCGTGCGGCATCGGTGCGGTCGGGATGTGTTGCAGTCTCTGCGCTATGGGTCCGTGCCGGCTGACCAAGGATGGGTCGACCGGGATCTGTGGGGCGACCATCGACACGGTCCAGGCCCGCAACTTCGTCCGGTCGGTGGCGGCCGGTTCCGCCGCCCACTCCGATCACGGGCGCGACCTGGCTTATACCCTCAAAGCCGTCGCCAGGGGCGAGGCCCAGGGGTATTTCATCCGCGACATCGCCAAGCTGCGCCGGGTGGCCACCTCCTATGAGATCCCCGTCGAGGATCGTTCTCCCGAAGAGATAGCCGAGGACCTGGCCGATCTCTACATCGCCCAGTTCGGCCAGCAACGCGGCACGCTGGTGCCCACGACGCGGGCGCCGGAGAAGCGCCAGAAGTTGTGGGAAGAGCAGGGAGTCATTCCCCGCGGTGTCGACCGGGAAGTCGTTGAGGCGCTGCACCGCACCCATATGGGTGACGACCAGGATCCCAAGCACCTACTCCACCACGCAGTGCGGACCAGTCTGGCCGACGGCTGGGGTGGGAGCATGATGGCGACCGACATCTCAGACATCCTGTTCGGCACGCCGGCGCCCCTCCTCGGCGAGGCCAATCTCGGAGTTCTCAAGGACGACATGGTCAACGTGATCGTCCACGGCCACGAGCCGACGCTGAGCCAGATGATCGTCGCCGCTACCCAGGACCCCGAGATCATCGAGTACGCAAGAGCCGCCGGCGCCGAAGGCATCAATCTCTCCGGCATCTGCTGCACGGCCAATGAGATCCTGATGCGCCAGGGGATACCGGCCGCCGGGAACTTCCTCCAACAGGAACTGGCCTTGCTAACCGGTGCCGTCGAAGCGATGGTCGTCGACGTCCAGTGCATCATGCAGGCGCTGGTGGGTCTCGCCGAGAGGTTCCACACCAAGATCATCACCACCTCGCCGAAGGTGCAGATCACCGGCGCCACCCACATGGAGTTCGACGAGTCGCAGGCGCTCTCCCAGGCGAAGGACGTCCTCAAGGCTGCGATCGACAACTACGAGAATCGTGGCGAGATCCAGATTCCCGAATACAAGAACTCGCTGATTCCCGGCTTCTCCCACGAGTACATCAACTACATGCTGGGCGGGTCGTATCGGGCCTCCTTCCGCCCGCTCAACGACGCCATCATGTCTGGGCGGATCCGGGGTGTGGCGGCGGTCGTGGGCTGCACCAACCCCCGCACTCAGCACGACATGATGCACACCACCATCACCGAGGCACTCCTCAAGGAGGACGTGCTGGTGGTGGAGACGGGATGCAGTGCTATCGCCAACGCCAAACTGGGGTTCCTCCTCGGCGACATGGCTCTCGACAAGGTCGGCCCCGGCCTCCGCGAGGTATGTGAAGCCGTCGGCATCCCACCCGTTCTCCACATGGGTTCGTGCGTCGACAACACCCGCATACTCACCGTGCTCACCCAGATGGTCGACGAGGGCGGACTCGGCGACGACATCTCTCAGGTCCCGGCGGTGGGTCTCGCCCCGGAGTGGATGAGCGAGAAGGCCCTCGCCATAGCCACCTACTGCGTCGCCTCAGGTGCGTACGTGATCATGGGCGGCGTCAACCCAGTCGAGGGAAGAGAGGACAAGTTCCCCGACAGCGCGCTGGTTGCCGAGTTCATGAGTTCCGGCTGGGAGGAGATCTATGGCGGGAAGCTGGAGTTCCTCAAGGAAGCCGACGAGATGATCCAGCGCACCCTCGACCACATCGACAAGAAGCGGGCGGATCTGGGCCTGCCCCAGTACGACCCGACCCGGTTCGGTGCGAGCGGTGATGCCCGCATGGAAGAGATCGAGGCGCTGCCTGTGGGCGAACGCCGGGAGGCGCTGTACGGCCATGTCAACTGATCGAGGAGGCAGGTAGTTCATGTCTCGCTACATAGCGACCCGGGCCATCCGCGGCGCCAACGCGCTGGTGACCGAGGCGGAAGTGATGCTCGATCAAGCGCTCGCGGAGAATGGGCCGGAGACGGCTGTGGCGTTCCCGAACACGGCCTACCACCTTCCCCTGATCCTGGGCATGACGGGCCAGGAGATCGAGACGCTGGGACAGCTGCCGGGCGTCCTCACCTATGCCCGCAGCCTGCTCCATCCCGTGCCATCGGAACAGCACTGGACCCCGTACCTCGGCGAGACCCTTGACAGCGGGATGGCCACGCTCATTGCGGCGGAGACCATCGAGGCCATTCGCTACGTCTATGGCCTCCAGCCGGAATCCATGCCCGGCTTCGAGCTTGCCGGTGGCTCGGCCTTCACCAGCCCGGACATGGTTGGAGACGGAGCCGCCGCCGACGGCCATCTCAACGGTGCCATTGACGACATCCAGCTACGGAGCTGGGGCATCCAACTCGTTGACGGGCGCATGCCCGGGTTTGCGGCCATCGTGGGTTGCGCCAAGTCCAACGAAGTGGCCGTGCAGATCGTGCGCGAACTGCAGCGCCGCAACATCCTGACCTTCCTGTCGGGCAACGTCGACGGGCGCAGCATCATCCATCAGCTGCAGGAGGAAGACGTCGAGCTCGGCTACGACACCTACACCGTGCCCTTCGGGACCGACACCATCAGTGCCATCTACGCCCTCGGTTTCGCCACCCGGTCGGCGCTCACCTTTGGCGGGCTCAAGGGGGGTCAGGCCCGCGAGATCCTGCAATACAACAAGGACCGCGTCTTCGCCTTCGTCCTAGCTCTCGGCGAGGTCGACGACCTCAAATACGCCGCCGCCGCCGGTGCCATCAACTTCGGCTTCCCGGTCATCGCCGACACCGTGATCCCGCAGATCCTGCCGACCGGTGTGACCACGTACGAGCACGTGGTCAGCATGCCCTTCAACGAGATCGCCGGTGCCGACGACGTCGAGCGGGCGGAGCGACTGGTGCAGAAATGCATCGAGGTCCGCGGGGTCAAGGTCCAGGTCGCCGAGGTGCCGGTGCCGGTGCCGTACGGATCGGCCTTCGAGGGTGAGGTCGTCCGGAAGGCGGACATGCGGGTGGAGACTGGGGGCAAGGGCTCCCGGTGCTTTGAGTTCCTGCGGATGGCCGAACTCGATGCGGTCACCGACGGCCAGATTGAAGTCGTCGGCACCGGCTTCGAGGATGTAGCGGATCAGGGCAGCATCGACATGGGCATCCTGATCGAGGTGGCCGGCCGCCAGATGGAGCAGGACTTCGAACCGGTGCTGGAGCGCCAGGTTCACTACTTCGTCAATGGCGCCTCCGGGATTCAGCACATCGGCCAGCGCGACATCACGTGGATTCGGATCTCGAAAAAGGCTGCCGAAGCCGGCTTCGACCTCGAGCACTTCGGAAAGATCCTCCACGCCCGGTTCCACGCCGACTTCGGTGCCATCGTGGACAAGGTGCAGGTGACGATCCTCACCGATCCCGACAAGGTCGAGGAGTGGCTGGGGACTGCGCGCGAGACTTACGACTTCCGCAACCGGCGGCTCGCAGACCTCACCGACAACGCAGTCGATGAGTTCTATACCTGCACCCTGTGCCAGTCCTTCGCTCCCAACCACGTCTGCATCGTCAGCCCGGAGCGGCTCGGCCTCTGCGGCGCCTACAACTGGCTCGACTGCAAGGCATCGTTCAGCATCAACCCCACCGGTCCCAACCAGCCGATCAAACTCGGCCGGTTGATCGACGAGTCGAAGGGGTATTGGGAGGGCACCAACGACTATGCCAAGGTCGGTTCGCACGGGGTGGTCGACGAGGTCGCCATGTACTCGATCATGGAGAACCCCATGACCGCCTGCGGCTGCTTCGAGTGCATCGTCATGCTCATCCCGGAAGCCAACGGCGTCATGGTGGTGAGCCGGGAGGACACCTCGATGAATCCGTCGGGGATGACGTTCAGCACACTGGCCGGGGTCGCCGGCGGCGGAATGCAGACCCCGGCGGTGATGGGTGTCGGGAAGTTCTACCTCATCAGCCCGAAGTTCATCTCTGCCGACGGGGGCTTCAAGCGGGTGGTGTGGATGAGCAGCTTCCTGAAGGATTCAATGGCCGAGGAGTTCAAGGCCGTTGCTGAGCGGGAAGGCGACGCCGAGTTGATCGACAGGATTGCGGACGAACGTTCGGTGACCACCGTGGAGGAACTGCTGCCGTGGCTGGAGCAGCACGATCATCCTGCCCCCAAGATGGACCCCATGTTCTGACGGTCGTTCGAGAACCATGGGAAGACGACAGAGAGCTTGGACCCGCAACCCGGGGCGGGTGATGCCGCCCCCAGGAGTGAGAGATGCCGGTTGAGATACCGAAGGACACCTGGCCAGGGGCGGTGGAGGCCATCACCCTCGGCGCGACCGCCGACCATGGGGGGACCCGCACCACAACGGTCACCGTCGGCGGCGAGACCTCGCTTCCCTTCATGCACTTCGAGGGACCGGTTGCCCATCCGCCGGTGATCGCGCTCGAGGTCACTGCGTCGCGGCCCGACTGGTCGCCGGCGCTGCTCGAGGCCTGGGGCGACGTCCTCGACGACCCGGCCCGATGGGCCGCGGCCGCCGAAGAGGCCGGCGCCGATCTGATCGAGCTCGTGTTCGGGCTCGAGGACGGAGACGGCAACCCGGTCACCGGTGATTTCGCCGTTGCCACCACCAAGGCGGTCCTTGCTGCCACCGGGCTGCCCGTGATTGTGCTCGGGCCCGGCCAGGCCGCGATCGACAACGAGTTGATTGTCCCAGTGGCCGAAGCCACCAAGGGAGAGCGCCTGCTGCTGGGCCTGTGCGAAGAGGGAAATTACCGCACCATCGTCGCGGCAGCGATGGCAAACGATCATCTCGTGATCGGCCGCTCGCCCATGGATGTGAATCTGGCCAAGCAGCTCACCATCCTGATCACCGACATGGGGCTGCCCCGCGAGCGGGTGCTCATCGACCCCACCACCGGGGCGCTCGGCTATGGGATCGAATACGGCTATTCCGTGATGGAGCGTCTCCGGCTCGCCGCCCTCCAGGGTGATGCCATGACCCAGCTGCCGATGCTGGTGCATCCCGGTGAGGAAGCCTGGAAGACCAAGGAAGCCAAAGTGGATGAGGGAGTCCCGGACGCCTGGGGCGACCGGGCCGGCCGGGCGATCAACTGGGAGACCCTCACTGCCGTCGCACTCATCGAAGCCGGGGCCGACATCGTGGCGCTCCGGCACCCCGAGAGTTTGCGGCGAGTCCGGGGCGCAATCGACGAACTCATGAGCAGCTAGGAGACCATTCATGGCGCTGTCGGGTATCGAGATCTACAAGCTGCTTCCGCAGACCAACTGCAAGGAGTGCGGTTTCCCCACCTGCTTGGCCTTTGCGATGAAGATGGCGGCCAAGCAGGTCGAACTGGAAGCCTGTCCCTACGTCACCGATGAGTCGAAGGCGGCGCTGGCCGAGTCGTCGGCGCCACCGATCCGCCTCGTCGAACTGCGCGCCGCCGGCGGGGAAGCCAAGGCAGGGAACGAGACCGTCCTCTTCCGCCACGAGAAGACCTTCTACAACAAGCCGGGCCTGTTCGTCCGCGTGCTCGACACCGACGGAGAGGCCGCGATCACCGAGAAGGTTGCCGCCGCTGCGGCCTACGTCGTTGATTATGTGGGCATGGAACTCCGGCTCGACGGGTTCGCCGTCGAGGCGGCCTCCGGTGACGGGGCGACGTTCGCCGCCGCCGTCGATGCGGTGCGGGCCGCCAACAAGCTTCCGCTCGTGCTGGTGGCCGGCGACCCGGCCGTCATGAAGGCCGGACTCGGCAGGCTCGACGGGGAGCAGCCGCTGCTGATAGGTGCCGACTCTGGCAACTGGGAGGCCATGGCGGATCTTGCCGCCGGTGCCGGGGCGGCCCTCGGCGTCGGCGGGGCCACACTCGACGAGCTGGCCGGGCTGACCGAAAACATCAAGGGCAAAGGCCTGGAGGACATGGCCCTCGTTCCGGCTGCGGACAGTCTTGGGGCCAGGCTTGCCCTGCAGACCCAGATCCGGAGGCTGGCGCTGCAGAACACGAGAGAACTGGGATTCCCGACCGTCGTCTTCGCCGGGGGAGACAATGCCGGGCTCGAATCCGCAGCCGCGGCCCAGGCCATCGCCAAGTACGCGGGCTTCGTGGTCGTCGACACCTTTGCCCCCGAACTCATCTACCCGCTGCTCGTGCTGCGGGAGAACATCTACACGGATCCGCAGAAGCCGATTCAGGTGCTGCCGGCGCTCTACGAGATCAACGATCCGAATCCGACCGACCCGGTCCTGGTCACCACCAACTTCAGCATTACGTACTTCAGCGTCGCCAATGAGGTCGAGGGCGCCGGGCTGCCGTCGTGGCTGCTGGTCACCGACGCCGAAGGGATGAGCGTCCTGACCGCCTGGGCCGCCGGGAAGTTCGACGCCGAGCAGATCGCCAAGGCCGTCAAACAGTTCGGGGTGCCCCAGAAGGTCGATTCCAAGGTGATCGTGCTGCCCGGCCACACCGCGGTGTTGTCGGGTGAGCTTGAGGAGGAGTTGCCGGATTGGAACGTCATGGTGGGTCCGCGAGAGGCCGTCGACCTGCCGGCCTACATGAAGACGGTGCTGGCATAGCGGAGGGACGGGCCGCGGCCGGTGCCAGGGTCGAGCACGCGGTCAGCTTCGACTCTGAATCCGAACCCGTTCGGGTGGCGACGGGGACGCTGCTGACCGGGGCTGCCCGCGCTGCCGGAGTCGAGGTTCGCCAGCCCTGCGGCGGCCAGGGCCGATGCGGCCGGTGTGCGGTGGTGGTCGAATCGGGAGCCGTGCGCAGCCGCAGCACGCTGCGCCTGTCTGCCGATGACCTCGAGGCCGGGTTCGTCCTCGCGTGCCAGGCCGTTGTCGAGGGCGACGCCGTCGTCGCCGTTCCGCCTCCGGAATCCATTGAACGCCGGCTCACCACCGATCACGTCGCTCCGGATGCCGTCATTCCCCCCGGCTACGACCCGGCACGTTCACAGACCGTACGTCGGGTCGTGCTCGAACTCGAGCCGCCGACGATGGACGATCAGACCGACGACTGGGCCCGGCTCGCCACCGGTCTGCGCCGTCGGGCCGGCGTCGCACGGGTGGAGGCGACACTCGAGCAGATCCGGCGGCTCGGCACCGATCTGCGGTCGGCCGACTGGTCGGTGGCGGTCACCTTCGAGGAACAGGGGGACGGGCCGGCGCGACTGATCCGGGTGGAGCCGGCGACGACCGCCGGTCCGCTGTGGGGGGTAGCCATCGACGTCGGCACGACCACCGTGACCGTCTGGCTGGCCGATCTCCTCACCGGCACCGTCGAGGCACAGGCAGGCGAGTACAACCGACAGATCGCCCGCGGCGAGGACGTCATCTCCCGCATCATCTACGCCGGCAAGGGCGACGGCGGGGAGGAACTGCGCAGCCTCGCCCTCGACACCATCAACGGACTCGTGACGGCGGTGTGCGGCCGTGCCGGGATCGAGCCCGGGGAGATCGTGAAGGCGACGGTGAGCGGGAACAGCACCATGATGCACCTGCTGCTGGGGATCCCCGCGGGAAGCATCCGCCTCGAGCCGTTTGTGCCGCCGATCAATCACCCGCCGCTGTTGCGTGCGGTGGAAGCCGGGATCGCCATCGACCCGGCGGGCACGATCGACGTCCTGCCGGGCGTCGCCGGGTACGTCGGCGCCGACATCACCGCCGGTGTGCTTGCGTCGGGCGTGCAGTCGTCGGAGCAGGTGACCCTGTTCATCGACGTCGGCACCAACGGTGAGATGGTGCTCGGATCGTCCGGGTGGCTGGTCACCTGTGCCTGTTCAGCGGGGCCGGCCTTCGAGGGCTCCGGCGTGGTTGACGGGATGCGGGCCGATCGGGGCGCAATCGAAGAAGTCTGGATCGACGGCGCCACGTACGAGCCGTCCTACCGGGTGATCGGCAATGTGGCCCCGCGCGGCATCTGCGGCAGCGGACTGATCTCGCTGATCTCCGAGATGTTCCTTACCGGGATCCTCGACAAGCGGGGCCAGATCGATCGGTCGCTCGATACCTCCCGGGTGCGCCGTGGTGAACACGGCGACGAGTACGTCGTCGTCCGCGCCGGCGAGAACGATGCCGAGCGCGACCTCGCCATCACCCGGGTCGACATCGACAACCTCCTCCGGGCCAAAGCGGCGATCTTCGCCGGTTTCGAAGTGCTCGCCGATCGGGTCGGCGTCCCCCCCGAGGCCGTCGAACGGGTGTTGATCGGAGGATCATTCGGCAAGTACATCAACGTGGAAAAGGCAGTGGGTATCGGCCTGCTGCCAGACATGCCCTGGGACCGGTTCGAGTTCCTGGGGAACACCTCGATCCGGGGCGCCTACCTGGCGCTCCTCGACCGGGATGCACGGGCTGCGGTGGCCGACATCGCCGCGGACATGACCTACATCGAACTCTCCGCCGACAACTCGTTCTTCGAGGCCTTCACGTCGGCACTGTTCCTGCCCCATACCGATCTGTCTCGCTTTCCGTCGGTTGCGGCCGCGATGACCTAGGAAGGACACCATGTACATCATCGGCGAAAACATCCACATCATGTCCCAGAAGGTGAAGGACGCTCTGGCGGCCCGGGACGGCGATTTCTTCCGCGCCTCGGCGGAAGCGCAGGTCGCCGCCGGCGCCCAGGCACTGGATCTCAATCTGGGTCCCCGCAAGAAGGACTGGGAGGAGGTCTTCCCCTGGATGGTGCAGACCGTCGAATCGGTCGTCGATGTTCCCCTGAGTCTCGACAGCACCAACGTCGCCGGCATAGAGGCCGGGCTCAAGGCGGTGACCAAAGCGCAGCCGATCATCAACTCGACCTCGGCGGAGGAAGAACGGCTCGAGGCTGTACCGCTGCTCGCCAAACAGTACGACGCCAGGCTGGTCGCGCTCACGATGGGCAAGAGTGGGATCCCGGTCTCGGCCGACGAGCGGGTGACGATCGCAATCGAGAAGCTGATCCCCCGGATGCTGGAGATCGACTTCCCAATGACGGATCTGATCATCGATCCGCTGGTTCTCACCGTCTCCGGGTGCCAGGAGTACTGCCCGGAACTGATCGAAGCGGTGAGGACCTTGCAGGTGGCGTGGGATCCGCCGCCCGGCATCTCCGTGGGGCTCTCCAACGTGTCGAACGCAGTGCCGAACGAGAACCGCCCGCTGATCAACCAGGTCTACTGCGCCATGCTGATGGGTGCCGGCCTCAACATGATGATTGCCGACCCCTTCGATGGCGGACTGCGCGAGGTCGTCAGGATCGTCGAGGAGCGGGACGACAGCACCAGCCTCGGGAAGCTGTACCTGTCGATCAGCGACCGGATTGCCGCTATGGAACGGCCGACGGTCGATGATGTCGATCTGGGTGATCCCGAGCAGGCGGCGGTGTGGAAGACGGTTCAGATCCTGATGAACGACGTCATCTACGCAGACTCCTACCTCCAGCAGTAGAGTCCGCCGCCGATGAAGATTGCCATCAGCGGCAAGGGCGGCGTCGGCAAGACGACGCTATCAGCGCTGCTCGCCCAGACCTTTGCCGATCGCGGTCGGGACGTCCTCGTAGTGGACGGGGACCCGGCACCGACCCTGTCCGGGGCCCTCGGGTTTCCGGCCGAACTCCACGAGGGTCTGGTTCCGGTAGCCGAGATGGACGAGTTGATCGAGGAGCGCACCGGCGCCAAGCCGGGTGCCTCCGGCGGATTCTTCACGCTCAACCCGCGGGTCGACGACCTGCCGGAGCGGTTCAGCATCGTCCACGGTGGCGTCCGCCTGCTCGAGATGGGTGCGGTCAACTCGGGCGGTGCCGGGTGCATCTGCCCGGAGAGTGCCATGCTCAAGACCCTGTTCACCCACCTGCTGTTCCGCGACGACGACGTTCTGCTCTTCGACATGTACGCCGGCGTCGAGCACCTCGGGAGGGCCACGGTCGACTTCGTCGATGTGATGCTGATCGTCGTCGAGCCGACCCGGCGCAGCCTGGGCACTGCGGTGCAGATCAGAAAACTGGGGGAGGACATCGGTCTCACCAGGATGTGGCTGGTCGGCAACCGGATCCGCGATGAAGCGGACGCAGACTTCATCGAGGCGAACTCCGAGGGACTGCCGGTACTCGGGCACCTCCCCGAAGATCACGGAGTCGTCGAAGCCGATCGCAGAGGAGAGGCCGCCTATGGTGCGGTCCCGGCGCTGCGGGAGGCTGCCGGGAGGATTGCCGACGCCCTGGAAGCGGCTGCCATCGGCGCCGAATCGTGAAGGCCTGACACGAGGGGAGACACCGCAATGACGACGACGATCGCACTGGCCGGCAAGGGTGGTGTGGGCAAGACCACCGTGGCCGCGATGGTGGTCAAGTACCTGGCCGCCACCCAAGGCGAGGCCATCCTGGCGATCGACGCCGATCCGAGCAGCAACTTCAACATGGTCCTCGGACTCGATCTGGAATGGACCGTCGGTGACATCAGAGAGGAGATGCTGGCCCAGGTCAAGGCCTCGGTCGGCGCCGGCGGGGCCGCAATGGGATCTCTCCCCGGCGGGATGTCCAAACGCGATCACCTCGACTTCGAGATCCGGTCGTCGGTGGCCGAGGGGACCCGGTTCGATCTGATCGCGATGGGGCGGGGAGAGGGGCCCGGCTGCTACTGCGCGGTCAACCACAACCTCCGCGATGTGATCGACAGCATCGGAGGCGGCTACGGGTACGTCGTCATCGACAACGAGGCTGGGATGGAGCACCTCAGTCGCCGGACCACCCGCAACGTCCAGCACCTTCTCGTGGTATCCGACCCGACTCAGCGGGGTCTGGTGGCTGCAGAGCGAATCGCCTCGATCCGTGAAGATCTCGACATTGCCATCGACAACACCTACCTGATCGTCAACCGCCTGCCCGGCGAGATGCCCGAGTCACTGCAGACGCGAATCGAATCACTCGACCTCCCGCTGCTGGGCACGATCCCGGAGACGGCGGAGATGGCCGAATTGGAGTACAGCGGCACCCCGCTCGTCGAGATGGACGAGACCTCGCCGGTCTATGCCGCGGTGGCCGGCATGCTTCGGACCATCCTGTGAACTCCCGGCGCCCCGGCCGATGAAGATGCGGATCCTCGCCATCGTCTCCGGCGAATACGGCGAACGGCATGCCGCCAACGTTCGCGAGAACGGTCCCGAGGAATGGACGATCGAGAACTGGCGGGCTCCGGCCCTGCTGCCGCCGGTGATCGACTACCCCGAGGACTACCTGCCCGAGAAGATGCCGGCCGCCGACCTGCTGCTCTCGTTCGCCGAGCACAAAGGTGTCGCCGAGTTGATCCCAGACATCGTGACCCTCACCGGTGCCCGCGCCGTGATCGCCGCGGTCGACAATGAGGCGTGGCTGCCCCGCGGCCTGGCCCGCCAGTTGCGCGGCTGGCTGGAGGACATGGGCGTTCCCTGCGCCACTCCCAAGCCGCTTTGCTCGCTGACCGAGACCGACTATGGCATCGCCCGGCGCCAGCGCATCTCGTACGACGATCCGTTGATCTCAGGATTCGCCCGCTGCTTCGGCCAGCCCGATCTACGGCTCACCGTCGACCCGGACTCGAGGACGATCACCGCGGCGGCGGTGTCGCGCGACGCGGTGTGTGGATGCGCCCGGTTCACGGCGGAACGCCTCGTCGGAGTCTCCGCCGACGACGCCGAGCAGCAAGCCGGTCTACTGCACCATCACTTCCCGTGCCTGGCGAGCATGGGGATCGACGCCGACTTCGGCGACACGCTGATGCACATCTCGGGCAACGTGCTCAAGGACAACGTGGCGGAGCAGGTGAAGCCGCACCGCCGTGTCGGGTACATCGCCCCCGGGGAGCACAGCCAGTAGGCGGAGCCGCCCCAACGAGCGCCGATGGTCTATCGTCCCGCTGCATGCCCGACTCCCACCCCAATGGCGCCGGCCGGGTCAGATACCTGGATTACCGCGGCGGTGCTGTGGACCGGGTATCCAGCACGGTCATCAGGGAGCGCCCGGTCTGCATCTTCGTCAACGGGCGGGAGCTCGCCACACTCCTCTGTACCCCGACGGACGTCGAAGACGTGGCGGTCGGATTCCTCTTCACGGAAGGGATCATCGACGGCATCGACGACATCGAGGTGATGACGGTGTCGGCCGGTCTCACCTGCGTCGATCTGTGGCTGGGGAACCAGGATTTCGACCCGCCCACCCGCCGGATCATCACCTCGGGGTGCGGGGGCGGCGTCACCTTTGACGACACCGACACCATGCTGGCCCGCCACCAGCGGCTGGAATCCGGGGTGACGGTGTCGTCGAAGCGGTTGTCCCTTCTGATGCGGGAGGTGCTGCGCTGGCCCCGAGTGCACGGCATCACCAACGGTGTCCATACGTCGGCTCTCAGCGACGGCGAATCGCTGCTCTTCGTCGTCCAGGACGTCGGCCGGCACAACACCATCGACCGTCTGGCGGGGCGTGCGCTGCGAGAGGGGGTTCCCACCGAGGAGGCGCTGCTGCTCACTTCGGGGCGGATCAGCAGCGACATGCTCTCCAAGGCGGTGCGGATGAGGGCCCCGGTGGCGATCTCGCGAACTTCTCCGACCAGCCTGTCGGTGGAATTGGCGGAGGCGTGGAACATCACCCTGATCGGATATGCCCGGGGTGCCGATTTCCGGGTCTATACCGCCCCGGAACGCATCGATTTCGACGCCTGACCGTTGGGCCGAAGGGCCCTGGCCGCGACCGCGCCTCGACCGGTAGTGTCGGATTCCAAGATGAGTGCACAGGCTCCGGCGACCGACCAGATCGACCCGGCAGATGGGGGCCGCCCCAAGCTTCGGAAATTCGCCTACCGGGGTGATCCGCTTGCTGAGCCACCACCAGAGGACCTGGCCGAGATCATTGATCGGCACCGTGGTGAACCGGATGCGCTGATCACCGCCCTGGAGGAGATACAGCGCCGGTTTGGGTACCTCGGTGAGCGTCAACTCCAGTACATCGCTCGTGATCTCGGGTTCCCTCTGGCCCGGGTCTATGGCGTGGTCACCTTCTACAACTGGTTCCTCCTCGATCCACCCGGAAAGCACCAGGTCAAGATCTGCCGGGGGACCGCGTGCCACGTCAACGGATCCGCGGTGATTCTGGAGGATCTCAAGGACGAACTCGGAATTGCTGTTGATGAGACCACTGCGGACGGGCGGATCACGCTGCAGACGGTTGCGTGTGTCGGAGCTTGCAGCCTGGCCGCCGTGGTCATGGTCGGCGAAGAGAGCCACGGCAGAGTGAGTTCCGAAGAGGTACTCGGCATCGTGGCAGCGCTGCCGAATGGTGAGGGAGAGGTCGAATGACCACCCGCACGCTGCGGATCGGCATGTCCACCTGCGGGCTCGCCGCCGGCGCCGGAGATTCCCACCGCGCCCTCAAGCGCGAGATCTTCGAGCGGAAGCTCCCGCTGCGTCTGCAGCGCACCGGTTGCCTGGGTGCCTGCCATCGCGAACCGCTCGTCGAGGTCGCTGACGGCGACGGTTCGATGCTGTATGGCCCGATCGTCGAAGACCGGGTTGGACCGCTCCTGGATCATCTCAGTGGCGCCGGCGACCTCCCTGCGGACGATTGGGTGGTCAGCCGGCGCGCCGATCGGCGTGATTACCCGTTCCTGGGACGGCAGGTCAAGCTGACAACACAACTCTGTGGGGTGATCGATCCCCACTCACTCGATGACTACTTGGCGCATGATGGCTATGCGGCGCTCCAGGAAGCTCTGGCTACCCCGCCGGAGCGCGTGATCGAGGCGATCAAGGCTTCACGACTCAGGGGGCGGGGAGGTGCCGGCTTCCCGGCCGGGCTCAAGTGGGAGATCAGCAGAGCGGCGCCCGGCCACCCCAAATTCATCATCTGCAACGCGGATGAGGGAGATCCGGGGGCTTTCATGGATCGCACCCTCATCGAAGGTGATCCGCACAGGGTGCTCGAGGGGATGCTGATCGCGGCCTGGGCGACCGGGTCGACCAAGGCGTATCTCTACGTTCGTGCCGAGTACCCCTTGGCGGTGGCGGCTCTCATCGAGGCCATCGAACAGGGTCGTGAGTACGGGGTGACCGGGAAGAACATCTTCGGCAGCGGGATGGATTTCGACTTCGTGATCAAGGAAGGCGCCGGGGCGTTTGTGTGCGGCGAGGAGACCGCGTTGATGCGCTCGATCGAGGGCTACCGCGGCATGCCGACCATGCGTCCTCCGTATCCCTCGGAGCGCGGACTTTGGGGGCACTCGACCAATATCAACAATGTCGAGACCTACGCCAGCGTCCCCAGCATCATCCTCGAAGGGCCCGATTGGTTCGCTCGGATGGGCACCAGGGCGAGCGGCGGCACCAAAGCATTTGCTCTTGCCGGGGCCGTCGAGAGGTCGGGTCTGGTCGAGGTTCCGATCGGCATGACCCTTGCCGAAATGGTGTACGAAATCGGCGGTGGCTGCCGGGACGGGCGCGACTTCAAGGCAGTTCAGCTGGGCGGGCCGTCGGGAGGCTGTATCCCGGCCTCCCTGCTCGATACCAGGATCGACTACGAGGACCTCAAGGCCACCGGTGCGATCATGGGTTCCGGGGGGATGATCGTTGCGGATGAGACCACCTGCATGGTCGACCTGGCCCGCTACTTCCTGGCATTCACACAGGAGGAATCCTGCGGCAAATGCATCCCGTGCCGGGTGGGGACTCGCAAGATGCTCGACCTGCTGTCCGCGGCCACCGAGGGGAAGGCCACGGCCGCCGATCTCGAGCGCCTCGAGGGTCTTTGCAAGACGGTCGAAGCAACGTCGCTCTGCGGGCTGGGCCAGACGGCCCCCAACCCGGTGCGAACCACGATCCGGTACTTCCCCGAGGAATACGCGGCCCACGTGGAGGAGGGGCGATGCCCGTCGGGTGTCTGTCCGATGGGTGGAGGAGGGGAGGCGGCGTGAGCACGGTCACCATCGATGGCAGGGTCCTCGAGTTCGCCCCCGGAGCCACGGTCATGGAGATCGCCCTGGCCAACGGGATCGACATCCCCCGGCTCTGCTACCACCCGGAGCTTCACCCATCTGGTGGGTGCCGGCTGTGCATGGTCGAGGTCGAAGGTCTGGCCAAAGCGGTGCCGGCATGCGGCCTCGAGTGCACCGACGGCATGACTGTGGCGACCGCGACCGACGGGATCTCTGCCATGCGCCGAGAGATCATCGATCTATTCGTCTCCGAGCACCCTCTCGCGTGCACAACGTGCGAGGCTGACGGAAGCTGCGACCTGCAGCGCTACGCCGCCGAGGTCGGGCTCACCGAATCGAGCTTCGAGACCGAGGTGACCCGCACGCTCTACCAGGATGACAACCCGTTCTTCATCCGCGACCACCAGTACTGCATTCTGTGCGGCAAATGTGTTCGGGTGTGCGACGAGGTGGTGGGGGTCAACGCCATCGATTACGCGGGCCGCGGGTTCGACAGCCACATCGCCACACCGTTCGACGGCCTGATGATCGATTCATCGTGTGTCTTCTGTGGCAGCTGCGTGCAGGTATGCCCGACGGCCGCGCTGCTCCCAACCAGCCGGCTCGGCCGGGGCCGCGATCCTGGGTTCTCCCGCACTCGGACGATCTGCGGCTACTGCGGTGTCGGATGCGGCATCGAGTACGCGCTCAAGGATGGCGAGATCGTCTACGCAGCAGGCCACGCTGATGCACCGGTCAATGGTGAGTTCCTCTGCGCCAAGGGCCGCTCGGGCTGGGATTTCGTATCGAGTCCGGACCGCCTGATCCGGCCCCTGGTTCGTCGCGACGTCGCGTTCGAGATCGGTCTGACCGACGAGTCCTGGGAGTTGCCGGATACCAGCCCCCTGGCGATCAGGAAGGCCGACACGTCCGGATACGTCCCGGTGCCGTGGGATGTCGCGCTGGACCTGGTCGCCGACCGACTTGCCGGTGTCGTTACCGAGCACGGTCCGGATGCTGTGGCCGGTCTGGCCTCGGCCCGGTGCACCAACGAAGAGAACTACCTGTTCCAGAAGTTCATGCGGGCGGGCGTCGGCACCAACAACGTCGACCATTGCGCCCGGCTCTGTCATGCCAGCACGGTCACCGGACTTGCTTCCACCTTCGGGAGCGGTGCGATGACCAACACCATCGGCGGGATTCGGGATTCCGATTGCATCCTCATCACCGGCTCGAACACGGCTGAGTCCCATCCGGTGATCGGCTACGAGGTGGTGCGGGCGGTCAAGTCTGGGGCGTCGCTGGTGATCATCGATCCCCGCCGCATCCCCCTGGTGGATCATGCGTCCCTGTGGCTCCAGGCTCGCCCCGGCACCGACATCAACGTGTTCCTCGCCATGATGCACGTGATCTTGCGCGAAGGATGGGCCGACGAGGAGTTCATCCGCGACCGTACCGAGGGCTTCGATGATCTGGCCGCCGCCGTGCGGGATCATCCCCCCGAGGCGGCGGCGCTGGTGTCCGGTGTTCCCGCCGAACTGATCGAGGAGGCGGCCCGCCACTACGCACTCGGTGCAAGGGCAGCCGCAAGCTGCAATGGCGAGTCGGGGGAGCGGGGCCGATCCTCGATCCTCTATGCCATGGGGATCACCCAGCGCAGCAACGGCACCGACCTGGTGCGGGCCTTGGCCGATCTGGCCATGCTCACCGGCCAGATCGGCAAGCCGTCCACCGGCGTCAACCCGCTGCGCGGGCAGTCGAATGTCCAGGGTGCCTGCGACCTGGGTTGTCTGCCCAACGTGCTTCCCGGGTACCAACAGGTGGCGGATCCCGACAAGCGGGCCGGCGTCGGCGCAGTGTGGGGGCAAGCCGGCCTTCCGGAAGGTCCCGGGCTGACGGTGGTCGAGATGATGCAGGCCGCCGTAGCCGGGAAGGTCCGTGCCATGTATGTGATGGGGGAGAACCCCATGCTGTCCGACCCCGATGTGAGCCACGTGGAGGAGGCGCTGCGCTCGCTCGACTTCCTCGTAGTGCAGGACATCTTTCCGTCGGAGACGGCACTGCTTGCCCACGTGATCCTGCCGGCTGCATCGTCACTGGAGAAGGACGGCACCTTCACCAACACCGAGCGGCGGGTGCAGATGCTCACACCGGTGGTGGCGGCTCCCGGCGACGCTCTTCCCGACTGGGTGATCACCGGACGGATCGCTGCCGGCGTGGCCGAGCGGCTGGGGCAGAACGATGACGTGCGCTGGATGTTCGACTCCACCGCCGAGATCATGGACGAGGTGGCCGCGGCGACTCCGTCGTACCGGGGCATGAGCCACGAACGGCTGGTCGGCGACGGTTTGGTCTGGCCGTGCCCGAGCCCCGATCATCCGGGGACTCCGATCCTGCACCGCGAGAGCTTCACCCGCGGTCTGGGCCGTTTCTACGCCGTCGAGGCCAAGCCACCTGCCGAGCAACCAGATGAGGAGTACCCGCTGATCCTCAGCACCGGCCGCATCCTCTACCACTACCACACCGGAACGATGACCCGTCGCAGTGAAGGCCTCAATTGGCGCGAGCCGCGAGGCCACGCGGAGGTGAACGCCGTCGACGCCGCCGCCGCCGGCGTGCTCGACGGCAAGCCGATGATGATCAAGAGCCGCCGGGGTGAGGTCAGGACCCAGGCCCGGGTGACCGACCGGGTGCCCCCCGGTGTCGTATTCCTTTCGTTCCACTGGAAGGAAGCGCCGGCCAATCTCCTGACCTCGGCGGAAGACCTCGACCCGTACGCCAAGATCCCCGAGTACAAGGTGTCCGCCGTCCGCATCGAGAAACCCACCCGGCGCTGATGCTGGACGGCGGCGCCGGTCCTGATCCGGTTGGGGCGATCCTGGCGGGGGGCCGTTCTTCGCGGATGGGAACCGACAAGGCTCTGGTACCCGTCGGCGGGATTCCGATGATCGAGTGGGTCGCGGCGGCCCTCAGATCCGTCGTGAGGGATGTGGTGATCGTCGGTAGAACGGAGCCCGTGGCGGGTATCCGTGCGGTACCTGATCTGCGTCCCGGACGCCGCGGCCCCCTTGCAGGCCTGGTCGCGGCGCTGGACTGTTCCGGGGGAAGACCCGTGCTGCTGGTGGCGGTCGATCAGCCGCTGGTTCGGCCGGCGACTCTGCGGGGTCTGGTCGATCTCCTCGAGAGCGATCCGGTCGTGCCGCTCGACGGGGGTGTGCGCCAGACGACGTGTGCCCTGTATCCGGCCAGACTCGCCGACGCCGTCGATCAAGAGGATCGAATGGGAGGCTCGATCCAGTCGCTGCTGGACCGGGTTCCTCATCGCCTCGTGCCGCCTGAGGAGTGGGCGGGCTGGGGGGAGGACGGACGCTCGTGGGACAGCGTCGATACCCCGGAGGATGTCGGGTCGTTTGCCGCCCGCTACGGCATCGCCGGGGGGTGATGACCCCCCGGCGCATGCCGACGCTCTGTCTTGCTACCAGCGGGCCAGGAGGCTTTCGACGACGCCGGCCGACTCCGTGAAGTCGATGGCCGGACGGATGTCGATCTTGGCTCCGGCGAGTGCGAAGTAGTTGCGATAGAGGTTGACGTCCTCGATGCGGTCGGTCTCGAAGAGGGTGACTCCCTTGGAGGTGGGGCCCTGGAGGGAGTAGGCGCCGAGCACCTTGAAGGTCTCGGGCTTCACCGAGTCGTACCAGGCCTTGCGCTTGATATTGAACTCATGGACGTTCTCCCAGGGCTGCTCCCAGATGGCGATAAACAGCATGGCTTCTGTCTCCTTCTCCGCGTCGGAAAGATTCTGTTGGTAGGACCGATCAGCTGACCGGGCCGATGGGCAGGACGACCCGGCCGTAGTACTCGTTGATCACTTCGGCCATGGCCAGGTAGATCGCACTGGCGCCGCAGATGATGCCTTCGATCCCTGCGATGTCGCCGATGACTCCGTTGCCGGTGAGGTCCCGGAGGGCCAGCAGCCAGAACAGGAGCGTGAGGGAACCGAAGATGAACTGCACGGCGCGGTTCAGGCGAAGCGTCGAGACGAACATGAAGGCCGTGAACAGGCCCCACATGAACAGGTAGGCCGACATGGCATCACTGGTCGGCGCCTCCCACCAGCCCCACGCGGGAGCGAGCAGCAGGAAGACCAGCGTCAGCCAGAAGAACCCGTAGGAGGTGAAGGCGGTCGTGCCGAACGTATTGCCCTTCCGGAATTCCATGATGCCGGCGACCACCTGGGCGAGGCCTCCGTAGAAGATGCCCATACCCAGAATCATGGAGTCGATCGGCCACAAGCCCGCGTTGTGCAGGTTCAACAGGACGGTGGTCATCCCGAAACCCATCAACCCCAGCGGCGCAGGATTGGCGAATTCATCCTTCATCGGTGTTTCCTGCCTTTCGAAAAGGACGTGCGTTGTCCTCATCCCAGCGCGCGGAGGACAACGGCCCTAGAGGCAAACGGCCTAGGGATCCCGGCACAAGGACTTTGAGACTGCACTGCGGCGCGACATCGCAATATCGCGGGGCCCGACTGTGCCGACGCCGGCAGAACCCCTAGAACAGCCCCTTCACCTTGCCAGTGTCCACGTCGATATCGATCCCCCGGTAGGCCGGGTTGGAGGCGGTTCCCGGCATCAGCTTGATGGTGCCCGCCACCGGTACCACGAAGCCCGCGCCCTTGTACACCAGGATGTCGCGGATCGGCAACGTCCAACCTCGCGGCCGTCCCTTGAGCGTCGGATCGTGCGACAAGCTGAGGTGCGTCTTGACCATGCACATGCCGAGTTCGGACATGTCGGGGTCGTCCTCCAATGCGTCGAGACGAGACTGCGCTCCGTCGACGTAGGAGACCCCGTCGGCGCCGTACACCTCGCGGGCGATCAGGTCGATCCGCTGGCTCAGCGGCATGCTGAGGTCGTAGAGGAACCGGAAGTCGGGTTTCTCCTTGCAGGCCTCGATGACCGCTTCCGCGAACTCGATTGCCCCATCACCGCCCTCCATCCAGTGTTGCGACACCGCTGCCAGAGCGCCGTGCTCCTCGGCGATCCGGCGCACCAACTCGATCTCCGCTGGGGTGTCGGTGTAGAAGCCGTTGACGCAGACGACCGGGCGCACCCCACTTTTCTTGACCGTCTCGATGTGGGCGATCAGGTTCTCGCACCCGGCCTCGAGGAGTCCCAGGTTCTCCTCGCTGTAGGCAGGATCGAGCGGGATCCCCGGTTTCACCTCGGGGCCACCCCCGTGCATCTTGAGGGCACGGATCGTGGCGACGATCACGATGGCATTCGGTTCGATCCCCGAGTACCGGCACTTCAGATTCCAGAACTTCTCGAACCCGATGTCGGCCCCGAACCCGCTCTCGGTCACGTGGTAGTCGGCGAGCTTGGTGCCGAGGCGGTCGGCGATGATCGAGCTCTGGCCGATCGCGATGTTGGCGAAGGGGCCTGCGTGCACGAACACCGGCTGGCCTTCGAGAGTTTGCATCAGTGTCGGGTTGAGGCTGTCGGCCATCCAGGCCGTCATCGCACCGGCGACCTCGAGGTCGGACGTGGTCACCGGGTTCCCGGCCTTGTCGTAGGCGACAATCATCTTGCCGATCCGTTGGCGCAAGTCGGCCAGGTCGGTCGCGACCGCAAGGATGGCCATCAACTCACTGGACACGGTGATCTGGAATCCCGATTCCATCTCGTAGCCATCCATCTTCCCGCCACGGCCGATCACGATGTTGCGCAGCGCCTGGGCGCAGAAGTCGATGACCCACCGGATCTCCACCCGCTCGGGATCGATGTCGAGCCGTTTCAGGTTGCTCCTGGCCAGGCGGGCATCGTCGTAGTTGCGCTCGTGCTGCATGCGGGAGGTGAGCGCCACCATGGCCAGGTTGTGGGCATTGGTGATGCTGTCGATATCGCCGGTGAGCCCGAGACAGAACGGGGCGAGCGGAATGCACTGGGCGAGTCCGCCCCCTGCAGCCGAACCCTTGATGTTGAACGTGGGGCCACCGCTCGGCTGCCTGATCGCCCCGGTGACGCTTTCACCAAGCTTGCCGAGGCCCTGGATGAGGCCGATGGCCGAGGTGGTCTTGCCCTCGCCCAGCGGGGTCGGTGTGATTGCCGTGACGTCGATGTACTTGGCCGGTGGGGCCGACTCCAGCCGATCGAGGACGGCCCGGTAGTCGACTCTGCCCAGCCATTTGCCGTAGGGGATCATCTCGTCGCCCTGAAGGCCCAGTTCCTGCCCCAACTGGTCGAAGGTCTTCATCGATGCCTCTGCGACTTCGGCGACCTCCCAATCGGCCATCTTTGTCGGGTCGAGTTGTGTCGTCATGGTGCTCCACTTCGGGCTCTCGCCGGATCTCAACCGTCGGATCTTTCGACCGGGCTCCCACGCCCCAATCGTTGCCTCCACTCTCTCCTCCGCAGGCGCCGCACGCTAGGGCACGATGGCCGTATCTGGCCGGCCGGACGGTGTCGGGGTCCTGCCGCCCGGTCGAGACATCAATGCCAGGCGTGGAAACGATCGTTGCGGCGGTCGAGTCGGATGTCGACTCCGAAGGTCCTTGCCAACGCCTCAGCCGTCAGCGTGTGCTCGATTGGGCCGGCGTCGACCAGACGTCCGTTCGATACCAGAGCGATGTGATCGAAGCCCGGCGGGATCTCCTCGACGTGGTGGGTGACGAGCACAATGGCCGGGCCATCCGGGTCGGCTGCGAGATTCGCCAGCGATGCCACCAATCGTTCCCTGGCCCCCAGGTCGAGTCCGGTGGTCGCCTCATCGAGCAGAAGCACCTCGGGCGAGTTGATGAGGCTGCGGGCGATCATCACCCGAGCCTTCTCACCGGCGGACAGCGTGGCGAACCGGCGATCGGCCAGGTGTCCTGCCTCCAGCTGGCGAAGGCGGTCGTGGGCTCGCCGCCAATCTTCCTCGTCATACTCATGCCACCGGCTGTCGACGAACGCAGCGTGTTTGCCGGTGACCACGATCTCGATGGCCGGCAGGTTCTGGTGCACCATCGCCGACGGCCCGGTTCCGGCATAGCCGATCAGCCTGCGAAGGTCACGCACGTCAACCCGACCTCGCTGGTGCCCGAGCAACCGCACCGTGCCGCGTGTCGGGGCGATGTAGGTGGATGCGATCTGCAGCAACAGCGTCTTGCCGGCGCCGTTTGGACCAAGCACGACCCAGTGCTCATCGGAGCGCACGTGCCAATCGACATCGCGCAGCAGCCAGCGTCCCTCTCGCATCAGGGAGACGCCGTCGAGTTCGATTACATCGGTCGGTTGCATTCGTCGAGGACAGTACCTTCCCCGGTGATGCCTATCGTGTGTGTCGGCCGGGCGGGTGGGCGCCGGGACAAGGAGAACGACACAATGCCCCGGAGCCGAGTTCGACGCGGACTGATCACCATCGCCGTGACACTCTTTATCCTGACCGCTGCCTGCGGCGATGACGCTTCCGACGAGCCACCGCTGCTTCGTCTGGCGACCACCACCAGTCTGTACGACACCGGCCTGTGGGATCTGCTCGAGCCGATGTTCGAGGAGCGCGCCGGCGTCGATCTCGATGTGATCTACGCCGGTACCGGTGTGGCCCTCGAGCACGGGCGGAACGGGGATGTCGATGTGATCGCGGTTCACTCCAGGGAACGCGAGCTCACCTACGTCGCTGAGGGTCACGGCGTCGAGCGAGTCCCGTTTGCATGCAACTCGTTCCTGCTGGTGGGTCCGGCTTCCGATCCCGCCGGAGTCGCCGGGATGAGTGCAGAGGATGCATTCGTCCGGCTGGCCGAATCCCAAACGGGGCAGTTCGTTTCCCGCGGGGACGACTCGGGTACCCATGGGCGGGAGAAGTCGATTTGGTCGGCGCTCGGGTACGACTACGACACCGTCCGCACGAGCGGTGACTGGTACGTTGAGACCGGAGCGGGCATGGGTCCGACGCTGGTGATCGCCCACGAGAAGCAGGCGTACACGCTGAGCGACGTCGGGACGTTCCTGTCATATTTGGACGATGTTGAGCTCGTTGCACTCGTCGAGCAGGGAGAACTCCTGGCCAACGCCTATTCGATCATCATGGGCACCGGCACCGACAACCAGGCTGCGGCCGAGGAGCTGGTGGAGTTCGTGACGGCACCCGACATCCAGGAAGTCATCGGGGAGTACGGCGTGGCCGACTTCGGGCGGGCACTGTTCGACCCGTGCGCCGGAACACCGGGGTTGTAGGCGGCCGTGGGCGCGATCTGGGAGGGGTTCACCGAAGCGCTGCGGCTGATCTTCACCGCCGACGAGCTCGTCCTCGAGATCACCTGGCGCTCTTTGCGAATCGTCGCGGTGTCGAGTTCGATCGCATTTCTGCTGATCGCGCTCCCGGTTGCGCTGCTAATCCATTTCAACGAGTTCCCGGGCAAGCGGCTGGTGGTGAGCACCATCTACACCCTGTTTGCCATGCCGACGGTCGTTGTCGGGCTGGTGGGCTGGCTGATGCTGTCGCGCACCGGACCGCTCGGCCTCCTCGATTGGCTCTTCACCCCCCAGGGCATCGTTTTCGGGCAGGTGCTGCTGATCACGCCGGTGATGCTCGGTCTCATCATCCCGGCATTGCGGGCGGTCGATCGTTCCATCCCGGAGACCGCCATGGCCCTCGGCGCCGGCCGGCGTCAAATGGCCATGATCACCGTCAAAGAGGCCCGCTTCGGAATCCTGACGGCCCTGATCATGGGCATCGGACGAGCGGTTTCCGAGATCGGCGTGTCGATGATCATCGGTGGCAACATCGCCGGTCACACCCGCACCTTGACCACGGCGATCGTGCTCGAGACGAATCGCGGCGAGACTGAACTCGCAATCGCCCTCGGCATCGTGCTGATCGTGCTCGCCCTGGTGTTGAATATCGCCTTCTTCTCATTACAGCGGGAGGGATCATGACGGTGTCCCTGCTGGAAGTTCGCGGCGTCAATCAGAGCTTCGGCGGGAGCCCGGTATTGCGTGACGTCGACCTGGCCGTCGAAAGGGGCGATGTTTTCGCGCTGATCGGTCCGACCGGCGCCGGGAAGACGACGCTGCTGCGAGTCCTCGACCTCATCGAGCGCCCGGCTTCCGGGACGGTGATCTTCGACGGTGAGGACGTCTCCGACCCGGAACGGGTGAGGCTGGCTGCCCGCCGCAAGATGGCGTACGTCCCGCAGAAGCCGGTGCTGTTCACCGGGACCGTGGCCGACAACGTGGCCCTGGCGCTCAAGTGGCGCAAGGTCGACCGTTCGGAGATCACCCGGCGGGTGCGCAGCGTGCTCGAAACCGTCGACATGCCCGAATTCGCCGACCGGGCTGCCCGATCACTGTCCGGCGGTGAGACGCAGCGCGTTGCCCTTGCCCGGGCGCTGGTCACGGAACCGGAATTGCTGTTCCTCGACGAACCGACCGCCAATCTCGATCCGAACTCGACCGACCGGGTGGAGCGTGTTCTGGAGCGGGTCATCGCCGTCGGCACCACGACGGTCGTGATGTCGACGCACGACATGGAGCAGGGGCAGCGGCTTGCCACCAGGATGGGCGTGTTGATCGACGGGCGCATTCGTCAGATCGGCCCGCCTCAAGAGGTCTTCCGATCGCCGAGTGACGAGGCCGTGGCGGGGTTCATCGGGGTCGGCAACATGCTGCCCGGGCGGGTGACCCGCCGGCTTGATCCGGGACTGGTCGAGGTCGAAGTCGACGGCACCACCGTCGAAGCGGTCGCGACGGCGGAGCCGGGGACCCCCGTCTGGGCAGTGGTGAGGACCGAGGACGTGACGTTTTCGACCGAACCGCACCCCAGCAGCGCTCGCAACACCTTCTCGGGTCCCATCACCCGGGTGGTGGCCGGAGGTCTGGTCGTTCGGGTCGAGATCGATTGCGGATTCCCGCTCATCGGCGTGGTCACCGCGAGGTCCGCAACGGAGATGGGGCTCGCCCCCGGTGTTGAACTGACGGCCGATTTCAAGGCCACCGCAGTGCATGTACTGGATCGAATCGCCTAGGAGTCTGCTGAGTAATGCCGATGTGGCGTGCCCGCCGGGCACGTTGATCGGCGGCCAGGCGCGCCAATCGCAAGGACGCAGGTTCCGCCTCTCCTCGTGCAGGAATGGTGGGACCGAGGATGCAGCGAGTGGTGATGACTGGTCGTCGAGATGTGCGACATGTATTGCTCAGCGGGCTCCTAGAAGGCCCGCAGGATTCTTCGAGCGGAGGTCCCGGAATCAGGGTCGCTTGGCCCTGGTCACGCGCCCGGACGATCAGGCATGGTCGGGGTGTGGTGTCAGCCGAGGGAGTCTCATGGTGGCGCAAGGGCCGGTCGACCATGGCGGGCATCAACTCGTGACCGAGTTCGACCCGCATCGGCCGGATTGGTGTTTCGCCGAGTGTCGCTGCGGTGCGTGGTACTTCGAGTCAATCGCGCCTCCCGATCCGGACACTCACGTGATCCTGGCGTCGGTGCGGGCCGAACTCGAATGGCGCAAGCACATTCCCCCGGGGGCAGCCCCGTTTCGTGATTACGGGGTGAACCGGTAGAGCCCGTCGCTCACCGTGCCGGTCCACACGGTCCCGCCCGAGGCCGTGATGGAGATGAAGGTGGGACGGTCTGGGTGCTCAAAGATCGACCAACCTGATCCATCGAACCAGGCGATCCAACCCTCGGGCGAAGCCGCCCATAACGAACCGCCGTCCACGGCCAGGTCGCGGATCTCGTCGGCGGGGAGACCACCTGCAGCGCCGTGGACGGTCCATATGGCCCCATCGAACTCGGCGATCCCACCGTCCTCGAACCCGAACCAGATCGTCCCGTCGCCGGCGATTGTGATGGCGTTCACCGATGCGCCGGCGACTGCGTCCGGAACCCCATCCGGTTCACTCCACCCGGTGCCATACCAGCGCCGCGGTCCGCTGATCGTGGCAGCCCAGAGGTCCCCGCCGGGGGAGCCGGCGAGTGCCAGGAGGCCGTCGAGCGCCGGGTCAGGTGGGAATCCCGACCAGGATGCGCCGTCCCACCACACGGTGGCCCCGGCGAAGTCGCCGGCCACAACCGTGTCGGCGGTTGCCCCGAGGCCTCGCAGGTCGAACCCTTCACCCTCTATGGCCCAGGCACCGGTTCGGGTGGACCAGATTCCGTCGAACTGAGCGGCCAGCCACAGAGTGCCGTCCGGAGTTTCGGCGAGAGCGGTGACCTCACCCGGCGGTCCGGGTGGAATCACCGTCCAACCGGCACCGTCAAATGAGGAGAGTCCCCAATTGCCGCCGGCCCAGAGCATGCCGTCGGTGGCGGCATGGAGCACCCCGACATAGTCCCCGCCGACTGTGGCCGGGGAGGTGTGGTCCCAGGTCCCGCCCCCTGCTGGAGCCGGACCGGCGTCGGCGACTGTGCCGGGCGCCGATTGCCAGACGGCGGCGTCGAAGTCCCCCTGGATCCCGGTGGCTCCTGCCGCTGCCAGGACGACTCCGTCCCATGCGAGTCCGTTCACCACCTGCCAGTCCGGTGCGGTCAGGTCTTCGACCCTGGTCCACGCGAGACCGTCGGACGATTGCCAGGCGGCGAAATCCGGGTCCCCGTTTGGCCCGGTCCGGCCGGCGGCAACGATCACGCTCCCGGCTTTGGTGACTACATCCATGACCTCGTGGCCGGGTCCGCCGAGATCGGCGTTGGCGGCACCTCGCCGGGTCCAGGTGTCTCCATCGGGCGATGTCCACACCGCTGCATCGGCGAGTTCGCCGGGCACTTGCGACCGGCCGACCGCGACTAGGCCGGACCCGCCGGAGGTGATGTCCCAGGCCAGTTCGAGGTCAGGGCCTCCCATTCCCGCCGCATCCGAGCGAGTGAATGCGCTGGTGGTCACGGGAGCACTCCATACCGCGGGATCCTCGGCGCCGGGACCCGCCACGAAGGTTCCATCCTCATCGGGCTGGGTGATGCCCACCGCGACGATGCGGTCACCGGTCACCTCCGCTCCGAACATCGCCTGATCGCCGGGCTCAGTGAGGGCGGCCTCGGTCCAGGCAGTGCCGTCGGCGCTGGTCCACCAGGCCGCATCGATCTGACCGCCGGTGATGGCATACCCGACCGCGGTGAACCCCTCCGAATGGGAGACGAGTTCCGTGACCATGCGAGGGCCCGGTGCCAGACCGGGAGATCCTCCGGTCCAGGTGGCGCCCATGGGTGACGTCCACGAGGTGACCGTCCAGTTCGTGCCGTCGTAGATGCGGCCAACGGCGAGGATCGATCCATCCGGCCGGACCGCGGCCTCGAGGAACTGCGATTCCTGGTAGCCCGCCGGGGGTGGAGCAGATCCGGCCCGTACCCACTGCGATGCATCGTTGAGTCCCCATGCGGTTGCGGTGCCGTCGCTCTGACCGACCGCGATGAACCGGCCACCGTTGAGCGGGATGATGTCGAAGATCTGCTGGCCGCCGGGGCCGGCGAAATCGCCGCCGGTGACCGGGGTCCAGGGGGAGAACTCGGTGGTGCCGGACGGCAGGGTGGTTCCCGTTGCGGGTTGGGTTGTTGCCGTCGGCGCCGAGGTCGCGGTGCCCGGGGGAGAAGTCGTCTGGGTCACCGACGTGCCGGGTCCGGTCACGGTGGTCTGTGCCACCGTGGTGGTGGTGCTGCTGCTGCCGTCACCGCGGTTGAGCAACAGCACGATCACCACGGCCGCCGCCGCGGCGATGATCGTCCCGGCAATCCACCAGATGTTCGACGAGATGGCTGCTGTCGGGCCGGAGGATGTCGCCGCTGCGGCAGGAGGGGAGCCGCAGGCCTGGCAGAACTGCTCGCCGGGACGCATCGGATGGCCGTTGGCACACTGCATCGTTCACCTCACGGCGTCGGTGTCACCACGAGCTGATCGAACCCCATCAGGCCCGGGTCGCCGCTGTGCACCGTGATGTCGAGGAAGTGCTGCCCCGCGGTGAATTGGTAGCCCCGGACCACGGTGATGGGGCCACTGGCGGTGATCTGGGGTGCCAGCATGCTCTTGGTCCACGGCATGCGTTCTCCGTCGATCGTGAACGACACGATCCCGAACGTGTAGGAGTAGGTCCCGTACAGCGTGATGTCGTAGGCACCGGCGGATGGGATGTTGATCGGGATTCGCATGGTTCCCGGCGGGCGGGTGTCGCAGAAGAACTGATCCGTCTCCTTCCAGCCGAACTCCCCGAATCCTCCCATGAGTTCGGTCCAGCAGGCATGGCCGGAGCGGGACCAGGCAATGGTCTCGATCTCGGTGCCGGCGGCGAGGTCGTTCGACAGCGGTGCCATGGCCTGGTTCAGCCGCATCCCGAGGACCCACTGCACGATCTCGATCTGTTGCGGCGTCAGCACGCTCGCCTCGTGGTAGTACGACATGATGTTGTGGCGGGGGACCGCGACTTCGAACCCGCCGAGGAGTTCGGTGTCGTTGCCCGAGCACCGGTAGTCCTCACTCGCGACGTAGATGTCGGGTGGGGTGTCGGGGAGTCCGTCCGGATCCACAGTGCTCAGGTCACCGCCGAATCCAGCGACGGCGGCGTCGGCGTCCTCTCTGGTGTCGTATAGCCAGAAGGGGTGCCACAGGCCGAAGTAGTGCCCAAGCTCGTGAGCAAACAACTCGACCATCGGCTCGTTGCAGAGCCAGGACTCGCTCGACGGCATGGTCGCCGACCCGAGTGAGTGCCATGAGAAGGCCCAGGTCGTCTCGAAGTCCCCCGGTCCGTGCCGGTAGAACACGACGAGCCGATCCGGATGCTGCGTTGCAGCGGCATTGGCCGCGGTCAGCCACACCGGATCCCAGGGTTCGTCGCCGAGGCCCCATCCCATCGAGTTGTTGACGTTGGTGTCGTAGAGGTCCGTGAAGTCGGTCGCCGGGTCGTATTCGAACTGGATCCCAGCGGGGGCGTACACCCGATTGGCGAACTCGACCATGGGAACGAGCAGCTCGGCGGCGGCATTCGCCTGCCTGCCGCCGTCATCGTCGGCCACCCGGATTGCCTGGATTCGCAGCACCTCGGGCCGGCCGCCCACCCAGATCGTCGCACGCTGGATGCCATCTCGTTCGTGACGGCTGCCACCGGCTACGAGACGGTCTCCGAACCGGGCGGTGGCGAGGAGGCTGCAGTCGGTGCAGGTGGGATCGACCACCGTTCTGGTCCATGCGTTGAGGTCGGCGGTACTCCAGATCGCCGAGCGCGAGTCGAGCTGTCCGGCGATGATGAGGCGGCCGTCGACGATGTCCCCCGACCATGCAGCCCCGGTCGGGTCGAGTTCCACCTTGCGCCATGAGGCGAGGTCCTCGGAGACGAACACCGAAGCCTTGCCGTCGTGGTTGCCGATCACCACTGCGTGGCCGTCGAACGCAATGACGTCCCGGAGGGCGAAGTCCGCGGTGCCGGGAATGGTGCCCGGCACCCTCGTCCACGTCGCCCCGGACGGCGATGTCCAGGCGGCGAGCACGTCGCCATCGCGGCCGACGATGACGGACTGCCCGCCGAGATCGGCCATCCCGAACCCGTTGAGATCCGGATGGGTCGTCGAAAGGTCAGACCAACTGACCCCGTCGTCCGACCCCCAGACGCCGACGGTGGTCAGGGCGATCAGCCGATCGCCGGCGGGCACCACCCGGAGCACGAATCCGGTTGCGACACCCGGCGGACTTGGCGTTGGCTCCCAGTTGGCTCCGTCGCTCGAGCGCCAGATCGTCGGGTCGACTCCCGACTGGCCTGCGATGTAGAGGTGATCGCCCACGAGCGACATCGACCAGGGGGTCTCCACATCCGGGCCTTGAAGAACCGGGTTCACGATCGGTTCCCAGGTCACCCCGTCGCCCGACTTCGAGAGACCGATCTCGTCGTCGCCGAGTCGGATGAGGGCGTACAGCTCACCCCGGAACTCGACGAGGTCGTAGACGGCGCTGGTCTGTGGGGTTCCGGCGGCGTTGATCGAGATGTCGAGAGGGCGCGGCAACCTGCGCCACGGCGCCGCCGGGTCGAGGTCGTTTGGTGCCGTCCCGGCGATGCCGCTCCAAACGGCGCCGTCGCCTTGGTTCCACGGTCCGGTGGCCCCGACCACCAGGAGGCGGTTGTTGTGTCCGATGCCGTTGTTCGGACGCTGCGGATCATCCATTTCGTTCACGGCACCACGACGCCACACGAGGCCGTCGGTGGATTCCCACACCGTGAGGTCCGGGTCGTCGATCGGGCCGCTCCGCCCTAACGCGACAAGAGTCCCGCCGGTTTCGATGATGTTGTCCATCACCTCCCAGCCGGGACCGCCGAACTCGTCGGCGTGGCCGCCGAGGCGAGTCCAGCGCCATCCGTCAGGCGATGTCCACACCGCGGCGTCGGCATTGCCGGCGACGGTTTGATCCGTTCCAACGGCGACATACCCGGGCCCGCCCGGAGCGACATCCCAGGCGAAGATCCGGCCTTGCGGTGCTATGAGATGGTCGTCGTCGATCCGGGTGAAATCACCGTCCGGGGCAGCAACCCAGGCGGCCATGTGCGGTCGCGTCTCCCCGACGGCCACCATCACCCCGTCCTGCACGGTGACACCGAGCATCTGCTGGAGACCGGTTTCGGAGATCGTGGAGGCATACCACTCCATCCCGTTAGGGCTGGCCCACCAGGTCGCGTCGGCGGTCTCATCGGCGTGGTCGACTCTGCCGACGGCGACGAATCCGCCCGGGTGGGCGATGAAGTCGTTGACGACCTGATTGCCGTCGGGGAGTGCCCCGATGGCGGGGGCCTGTTCGGTCCAGGTCTGTCCGTCGATCGAGGTCCAGGCTGTGAACACGTGCGGTTCTCCGAGCCGCCGTCCGACACCAACCAGCGTGCCGTCGGCCGCCCTTTCGACGTGGGTCATCTGGGTGCCGTCGAACTCGGCACCCAATGACTGCTGGGTCCAGTCGTCGCCGTCGGGGCTGGTCCATGTGGCTGTGAAACCCTCGAGACCCACCGCGAGGTACCCGGGTTCGGTAGCAACGACGTCGTAGATCTCCTGGCCACCGTCGCCGGCGAGATCGCCGCCGAGCGTCACGCGCCACGAGGCGTTCATCACTGTGGCCGGCGGTGGAAGGGTGGTGGTCGTCGTCGTGGTTGTCGACGTCGTTGTGGTCGAGGAGGTTGTGGTGGTCGTCGGCGCGCTCGTGGTGGCTGGAGCGGGCACGGAGGTGCTGGTTGATGACGAGGCAACCGGGGCTTGTGTCGAAGAAGTGGTGCCGGAGAGAGCGACGGTCGAGTCAGGCGTCTCGTCGTCGCCTCCGGTGAGGATGAGGACGATCGCTACGGCAGCCGCGGCAACGACCAGCGAGCCGATCAAGATGAGGATGCCGGTGTTGCTGCGGCGCGGTGGCTGAGGCTGCGGGGCAACGTAGGGCTGAGGCGGCTGGTACTGCCCCGGTGGTGGGCCCTGAGCCGGTGGCGGCTGCTGGCCCGGCGGCTGCTGGCCCGGCGGCGTTCCGGCCATCGCGCCTGCTCCACACACCGTGCAGAACTGCTGGCCCATCGCCAACGGGTGCCCGTTGGTGCAGTACACGCCCGTCATGCCGCGCTCCTGTCTCCGTACCCGCGGTCAACGGTGCCGGAACCCCCGGGATCGGAACAGGGCCGAAGGTCCCGCGGGATTTATGGGTTGTCGCTGGTCCACGCGGTGGCGTACCACGAGCCATCGGGTCGGTCGTGGTAGCCGACTGCGACGTAGCGATCCCCGACACGGGTCACATCGTTGGGCCGGCCCGGTTCAAGCAGCTGGTCGTTCGGGCCGCCCGCGATTGGATACAGATCGGATCGGAGCCAGAACATGCCGTCGGAGGTCGACCACAGCACCGGGTGCCATGAGACGTCGGTGAACTGCTCGCCAGCCACGAACATCCTGCCTTCCACATTCTTCATTCGGATGACGAAGACGTCCTCGGCGAGGGGGACCTGGCTCCACGACTGGAGATCCGACGACAGGAGCACCGACGCTGTGGCCGTCCCGCCAGCGGTGCCTTCGCCGGCCACCATGACGACGCCATCAAGGACATCTACGGCGAACGGATTGAGCGCTGCCATGGCCGGGTGATCGGCCAGGCGGGTCCACGTGTTGCCATCGGTGGAGGTCCAGATCCCGGTTCCGTTCGAGGCCCCGTCTTCGCCGACGGCCAAGAATCGCCCGTCGTGTGCGACCAGGTCCCTCAGGTGCACCGCACCGAACTGCAGCGGGGCCGGCGTGGACGCCCAGTTGCGGCCGTCCGACGACACCCACACGATCGGCCGGTCAAAGGTGTTCTCTGTTCCGTACGCAACGAAGGTTCCGCCAATCTCAACGATGCCGTTGAGGAATCCGGGCAATGACGCCGGCGTGTTGGCCCGTTGCCAATCGGAGAGGTCGGTCGACCACCAGATGTCCGGGTCCGGTCCCGCGACGAACCCGGTGGCGTAATAGGTGCCACCGATCTCGGTGATTGAGTCCAGAATCGGATCACCTGCCGGAGGCGTCGTTGCGGGTTGCCGACTCCAGACGGCGCCGTCGCTCGTTTCCCAGGTCGGTGCGGCGGTATCGAGACGACCCACGGCGATGGCTCCGTCGGGCACGGGATGAGCGTTCTCCAGCGAACTCACGCCTGCGGGTTCGAATACCGGCACTTCGCGCCAGGTCCCGATGACCGGGGCTTCTGGAACGCCGGCCGCAACCCATACGGCCCCGTCTCCGGTGCCGTCGACAGCCCCGTCCTGTCCGACCGCAATGATCCTGTTGTCGATCGCGATCGCCCGTTGAACCCGCTGCGGCGTCGCTCTGATGCCGACCGGACCTTGCTCCCAGGTCATACCGTCGGGCGACTGCCAGACCGCGATGTTCGGGCTGGTGGGGGCTCCGGTTCGGCCGATGACGATCGTGGTGCCGTTGCTGTCGAGCACCGTGTCCATCACCGTCCAATCGCCGAAACCGGTGAAATTGGCTCGCATCATGTTCGGCTGATACCCGGTTTCGTTGCCGTACCGGACCCAATCGGTTCCATCGGCGGAAGTCCACACGGCGCCGTCGACGAATCCTTGCCGCATCCGCGAGCCGCCGACGGCAACGAAACCGGGACCGGTGGCGGCGACGTCCCACACGAACACTTGAGCATCTGCATAGGCCGGGTCGGGGTCATCAACGGCGAGGGTGAGATCCGGATCGGTGATCCGGACGAAATCCTGACCCGTGTCCGCGCGCCATCCTCCGACCTCCATTCCGTGTTGGCCGAGGACGACCATGGTGCCGTCGGCTACGGCTGCGCCGACCATTGCCTGGGTGCCGGGCTCGGCGATGGTGTGCGCCGTCCACGTGACTCCATCGGGGCTCGTCCACCATGCAGCGTCGGACTCCCCGGAGTCGTCCAGCACCGCTCCGACGGCGAGGAAGCCGCCGGGGAATGCCTCGAAGCCGAGTATTCCCTGGTGCCCACCCGGCAACTCACCCGTTGCAGGAGGTTGCTGGGTCCAGATCAGGCCGTCGGGCGATGTCCAAGCGGTGAACACGTTCGGTTCGCCGATTCGGCGCCCGACCCCGACGAGCGTGCCGTCTGGAGCTTTCTCGATTTGGGTCATCTGAGTGCCGTTGAACTCGGCCCCCAGCGGATGTTGTGTCCAGGTCATGGCGTCGGGACTGGTCCACACCGCCGAGAATCCGTCGAGGCCGACGGTGACGTAGCCGTTGGCTGTGGCGACGACGTCGTAAAGGTGCTGGCCTCCGGCGCCGGCGAGATCGCCGCCGGTTCGCATGTGCCACTCGGCCGTCATCAGTGTGTCGGGGCCGGGAATGGTCGTTGTCGTCGTGGTCGAGGATGTCGTGCTGGTGGAGGACGACGTCGAGGTGCTCGTGCTGGAACTCGAACTGGAGGTCGAGGTTGAACTCGATGAGGTCGGGGCGACCGTCGGCTGGGTGAGCGGGGGCAGTGTGCCGCCGGCCGCGGTCGTGCCGGTCCCGTCGCCGTCTCCGCCCGTCGCAAGGAGCGCGATAACGACTCCTGCTGCGGCCACGATCAGGGCAACCACCACCCAGATGATGGGGTTGATGCCGCCTGAAGGTCCCGGTTGTGGCGCCGGCTGCTGATATCCGGGCTGCGGTGCCGCTCCTCCGATCGCCGCCGCTCCGCAGGTGCCACAGAAGCGTTCCCCGGGCCCCATCGGGTGCCCGTTGGCGCAGAACACACCGGTCATCGCCCACTCCTGTCCCTCTCTGTGGTGCCACGGTGCCGCATCCGGTAGGGCCCGCACAGGGCCAAAGGTCCCGGCCCTACGGAGTGACTTCGATCAGGAAGAAGACCTTTGGCTCGCCGACGCCGTACCCGGAGTGGGTCCGTGCTCCGATGTAGTAGCTGGTCACGCCGGGAGCCGACACTGCCGGCACCGTGCAGGTGAATGTCTGCACGTCTCCGGGATCGAGCGGCAGCAGCCAGGCGACGTCCGGTCCCCGGTCGAACAGGCTGCCGCCCGAGCAGGAGACCGCGAAGTCGACCGCGGCGCCGGCGGGGTCGGGGAGCGGGCGCTCAAAGGGAGAGGTCGGTGTCCGTGGGTGGTGCGAGGAGAACACCTCGAGGGTGAGCGGCTGGCCGCCCATGTGATCCGCAGTGAAGGTGCTGCGCGCCGTCACCTGCAGCGTTGCCGACTGACCGACCGTCACCTGCTGGAACGCGGGATCGACCGTCAACTGAACCTCCTGGCTCTGGGCTTCGTGCTCCCGCTCCGTCGTGCCGGTAGCGTGAAGGTATGAAGACGGTCCTGCATTTCGATGTCTACGGCCGCTTCACCGTGGCGGTGTCCCGCGATCGGGGCGGTTGGTGGGTGGTGGAGGCGATCGGGAACGACGGCAAGCGTCACGTCCTTTCCGACGTCGTGATCGCTCCGACCGCCGGGCCGGAAGAGATCGCTGATCACCTCGAGGTGGCGTTCCACGAGGCAGGGAAGCCGGGCGCAGAGGTGCGGCGCCTGGACTAGCCGTGCGGTGTCGGGCGGTGTCCCGATGCTGGAGGACGAATGGCCCTGGCCGGGGTCCGTCCGGATGCACACTCTGATGAAGTGGCAATGCCTCCGGCCTTCTGTACGAATTGCGGCAGCCCGCACACCCGCGGAAGCGCGTTCTGCACCTCCTGTGGCGCTCCGGTAGGCGGACCGTCTGCGCCGGCTCCGCCGGGAAGGTCTCGCTCCGGACCGCCGACCTGGGTGATGCTCGCAATCGCCGCGATCATCGTTGCCTCGGCCGGGGCGATCACCTGGCTGATCACCACAGACGGGTCGGGCGGCGGTGGGGGCTCCACGGTTCCGGGAGGGAACCACCCGGCGGCGATCGACGCGCTGGGTCCGGGACCGGGGCCCCAGCAGGGTGTGGTGGCAACGTTCGGCCTCGGGCCGGAGACACCGATCGGGGGCGACACGATCGGCCCGGATGGGGGTGTGATCAGCGGTGCCGACGGGATCACGATCAGCGTGCCGGCGGCCGCTCACGGGGAGGCGATCTCCTACACCATCACGGCGCAGGAGATCACGAGCCACGATCTGCCGGCGCCGATGCAGGCTGTGTCTTCGCTCTACCGGGTGGACAACGGCGGCGTTCTGGCCGACCTGCCCGTTGAGGTCGATATCCCGATCTCGATTCCGGCCGGAGAGTTCGCCATGGGGTTCTTCTATGACCGGTCGGCGGGGAGCTTCGAGGGTATGCCGATCGTGGGACTCGATGGCGACTCCGTGACGGTCGCCACTCGGCACTTCTCCGAGATCGTGGTGCTCTGGTATGCCGGGATGCCCATCGGGCAGTTGCCGGCTCCGACGGTCGACACCGGGTTCCGTCCCGGAATCGACGACTGGCAGTTCGTCAATTTGGGATCGGCCGTGGAGCCGGAGGGCCATTGCTCCGGACAGTCGCTGGCCGCGTTGTGGTACTACACCGAGAAGAAGAAGGCCGGAGATCCGGCGCTCTACGGACTGTTCGACAACACCGACGCCGATCCGCTGAATCGCGTGTGGCCGGGTACCCGGAGTCTCTGGGAGGACGACCGGGACGGATATCGCCTGGCGAGTGCCCTGCAGGTCGCGCAGTACGCAGGAGGTATGGGCTCCTACGAGACCTCGATGTTCAATCTTGCCCGCCGGCTCCATTTCTCGGGACGCGACGGCCTCTCCTTCTCCGCATTCGGGATGGCGATGTTGGTGTCCGGCGAGCCGCAGTTCGTCGGGATCGACCGCTACGTCGATCCGAACGGCGATGGAGTCTGGACAGACGCACGGTTCGACGGCGGCCATGCAATGGTGGTGTACGGGGCAACCGAGTCCGGGCTCTACGTTGCTGATCCCAACTACCCGGGGGCATTCCGCATGATTCCGTGGGACCCGGCGGCGCGGGTGCTGCCTTCGGTAACCGAACTGGGCGTGCTCGGGCCCTACAGCAGCGCACTCAAGGCAGGGGGCCCCGGCAC
This sequence comes from uncultured Acidimicrobiia bacterium, assembly GCA_964511945.1. GTDB lineage: Bacteria > Actinomycetota > Acidimicrobiia > Spongiisociales > UBA11373 > CAZEHO01. The sequence goes on from CAZEHO010000001.1 coordinate 308,129, forward strand.
GGTCTTCAACGTGATCGGGTATTCGGCCAAATCGGGGCTCGTCGATTGGGCGGATCTCGGTGGTCACTGGCCGCAGTTCGTTGCGGGAACGGTGGGGGATCCGATCTTCCCGGGCTATGGCCTCAGCGCCGTGTATGTCGACGGCAACGGGAACGCACAGAATCGGGGTTTTCGGGGGCGTCTTGTGGTCGCAGTCGATCGGATCGAGCTCACAGGAGACGTCGCCGGCGAAGACTGGCGGCTTCAGGTGTACGACGGGGACACGCTTCTTGGGACCGCCGAGAAAGGGGGAACCGAGACGGTTCCGATCGAACTCGATGAGGGGGACAACGACGTCGGGGTGTACCTGTCCGTGAAGCGTCCGCAGACCGATCCCCCCGGCTACTGGTGGGCTTTCGTGGACTTCGACCGCATCACGATCACACGTGGTTCGGGACTCTCCGTCGCGATGCTGCCCAACGAATCCGAGGCGGCCGGTCTCGAGATGCTGATCAAGGATCCGCCGACGTTCGTGGAGAACCCCGATGTTCCCGGGGAGATCATCGCCATCGCTGCTTCCTACAAGGCGGGTCCGGCTGTTCTCGAGAACGAACGGGATGAACCCGGACGGCCGTACCGGCCCGGATGGAAGGTGCTCGACCCAATCGATGACGACGTGTGCAGCGGGTCCGGTTGGGGTGGAGCCGCCGCCGGTTTCGGACCGAACCTCTGCATCTCGGTTCGATTGTCGATCTGGGACGAAGACCCGGCGCCGTTTGACCCGGTAGTGGTGCGGGCCGAGGAGCAACCCACTCCCAACGGGCTTCCGCCGACGCTGGCGGTTCCCGAGCCGTGCAACACCGTCCGTCCTCAAGGTGTCGATTACGATGTCACTTTCTTCCCGTGCGTCGAGTCCGCTCCCGGGAGCGTGGATATGGGAGCCGCGGTTTACGGCTTCCATTCGTTCGACCGCAATTACGGCGCCGAGGTCTACTCGCTGCGGGCCGTCGTGGAGGGCATTCGGGTCGAAATTGCCACCGACTACAACACCTACGGGGCCAACGACGTCCAGATCGATCGGATGCGCGAGGTGCTGACGGCACTCGTGAACGACATCGCTCAGAAAATCCGCGCCGACATGGGTGGGTAGGGAGCGGCTCCAATCGAACCCCGAAGGGGTTCGCTACAACCCGCCGTCGCGGATGGCCCGCCAGACCCGTTCGGGGGTGAGGGGGGTTTCGGTGAGGCAACGCTCCATCGAGCGAGTCGGGCCGAACGTACGCTGTCGCAGCAGGCGACGGCATTCCGTCGTTAACTCATGCAACAGACGGTGATGGCGCGTCTTATGCCTCGGCTCTGCGCCTGATGACGCGGAACCTGAGGAGATCGTCACGGAAGTACGAACGGGCGTGAGCGATGGGCTCGCTGAGCGTATCGAAGAGGACTTCGTCGAAGCAGGTGGCCGGTATCCCCGGGTCGATCTGCAGGGCAGCTGCGGCTCGATCGGGAATCGCTACCGGTGCAATCTCGGTCAGGTAGTAGGCAGGCTGCCGGCGCGTGTGCTCCCTGATGAAGGTGAAGAGCGGCTCCGTGTCGGACTCGGCGATATCGACATCCAGGTACTCACCCGGGATCCGGTTGCAGGTGTAGATGACCGGTTCCTCATCGGCCAGGAACAGCTTGCGAATCGTGGTGACCACGGCATCGGCCTCGATCCCAAGAGCGGCAGCCACGTCCTCGCCGGCCTCTTCACTGGTGATGCTGAGGATTCTCACCGATGGCGCGAATCCATGGTTGCGGAGGACATCCTCGTACGACCAGATCTCCTCGAGTCGCGACTTGATCTGGAGGCCGGGTTCGTTGACATAGGTCCCGGACCCTTGCCTCCGGAGTACGACACCCTCGTTTTCGAGCCGCGCCATAGCGTCACGCACCGTCGTTCGGCTGACCCCCAATTCGGCGGCCAGGTCCTGTTCTCCGGGGATGCGGCCGTCCTCGAAGGCTCCCTGGAGGATCAGTTCCTTGATGTGCGCCCTGACTTGTTCAGTCAGTGTCGGATTGCGGGTGAGCATGGCTCTGGCCTTTGCCGGGTTTTGCTATCCTAGAGGTTAGTCATAGGGTTGTCCTACCACCATACGACTATGCAGATGAGCGTAGTCGGCACACGAAACGGAGCGAGCATGAGGAGTTTCGCGGGACGCGACATCCTGTCGCTGAAGGAGTTCGAGCGCGCCGAATTCGAGCACCTGTTCGAAATCGCTGATCGGCTCGAGCCGATTGCCAGGGAGCGTCGCAACACCGATCTGCTGTCGCACAAGACGCTGGTGACCGCGTTCTATCAGCCTTCGACGCGGACCCGGCTGGCTCATGAGGCTGCGATGCATCGCCTCGGTGGGCATGTGACGGGGTTCTCCGACGCCAAGATGACCCGGGCCGGCGACTTCTATCAGGAGTCGATCAAGGACACCGTGCACATGCTGGAGTACTACGGCGACGTCATCGTGATGCGTCACTTCCAGCAGGGTGCTCCGCGCGAGGCGGCGAAGTGGTCGTCTGTTCCCATCATCAACGCCGGTGACGGTTGGGGGGAGCATCCGACGCAGGTGCTCACGGACCTCTACACCATCACCAGGGAGATGGGCACCGTCGACGGGAAGCGGATCGTCTGTATCGGCGACCACCGCATGCGGACCATGCACTCTATCGGGTACGCCCTGAGCCAGTTCGACGCCGAGATGATCATCCTGGCGCCCAAAGAGATGTCACCCACCGATGAGTTCCTTGCCGAGTTGGACGAGAAGGGCACCGCGTGGCGGATCGTCGAGCACATCGACGACGTCATCGCTGAGGCCGACGTGCTCTACATGGAGCCCGTCGTACAGGCCGACTACACCCAGTCACGCCAGGAACAGCAGCATGAGTACGGGCTGACTCCGGCGAACTACCAGATCACCAAGGACGTCATGAAGCGGGCTCCGGGCTCGTCGATCGTGCTCCACTCCCTGCCCCGCATGGATGAACTGCTTCCCGAGGTGGACCAGCTCAAGCACGCCCGCTACTGGCAAGAGGCTTACAACGGTGTTGTGATGAGGATGGCGCTCTTGGCCACCATCCTCGGAGCCATGGAATAACGGAGGTCGAATCGATGCAGACGTATCTCCACGGGCGGGACATGATCACCACCCAGGAGTGGACGAAGGACGAACTCGACACGGTTATCGACGTGGCGCTGGATCTGAAGCGCCGCCGGGCCCTCGGCGAGGACCACGCGCTGCTGCGCGACAAGGTGCTGGCGATGCTGTTCTTCTTCTCGAGCACCCGTACCCGGGCCTCGTTCGAGGCCGGGATGGCGCAACTCGGTGGGCATGCCATGTTCCTGGATTCGACGACGACCCAGATCGGCCACGGTGACACGTGGAAGGAGATCGGGGAGATCCTCGGTCGCTACAACGACGGCATCGCCATCCGTCAGGTCGACTGGGGGATCGGAAACCAGTACATCCGCGCCGTCGCCGAGGCGTCACGCACTCCGGTGCTGAACATGCAGTGCGATCAGTTCCACCCGTTCCAGGCGCTGGCGGATCTGTTGACGATCATCGAGCAGAAGGGCGATCCTTCGAAGCTCACGATCAACATGAGTTACGCCTATGCGGCGTCGTATCAGAAGCCGATCTCGGTGGCGCAGTCGGTCATCCTGCTGATGACCCGCTACGGAGCCAACGTCCGGCTGACCCGCCCGCCGGAGTTCAAGCTGATGCCCGAGGTCGTCGCGCAGGCCGAGGAGAACGCCAGGGCGTCGCACGGCAGCTTCGAGGTCGTCGAGGACTTCGAGGAGGGCATGGCCGGGGCCGATGTGGTCTACGCCAAGGCCTGGGGTTCCATGCTGACCACTTCGGATCATGAGGAGTCGAAGAAGATCTCCGACCGCTACACCGATTGGATCGTCGACCCCCGGCGCATGGAGATGGCCGATCCCGACGCCATCTACATGCACCCGCTGCCGGCCGATCGCAACATCGAGGTAGCCGACGCGGTCATCGACGGCGGCTGGAGCAGGGTCTACGACCAGGCCGAGAACCGGCTCCATGCCCAGAAGGCCGTGATGGCGCTCACGATGTGATGACAGATCACGTTCTACATCTCAGCTGCATGATCTGCGGCGCGACCTACGCGCCCGAAGATGTCGAATACGTCTGTCCCGGCCATGGCGCCGACGGCATCCTCGATGTCATCTACGACTACGACCTCATCGGGTCGAGGGTCGGGCGGGATGACCCGGCGGCGTCGTTCGACCGGGGGATGTGGCGGTTCCGGCCGCTCCTCCCGGTGGATGCGCAGGCGCCGGTGCCCCCGCTGTTGGTGGGCGACACGCCGATCGTCGATTCGCCCCGGCTGGCGGCGCTGGCAGGAGTGAAGCGGCTGTGGGTGAAGGACGACGGGCGCCAGCCGACGGCGTCGCTGAAGGATCGGGCCTCCGCTATGGCGGTGGTGAAGGCCGGCGAACGTGATGCCGGAATCATCACCACCGCTTCCACCGGCAACGCCGCGGCGGCCCTCAGCGGGTTGTGCGCGTCGGTGGGACGCCCCAACGTGATCTTCGTCCCGGCCACCGCTCCGGAGGGCAAGGTTGCCCAATTGCTCAACTACGGGTCGACGGTGATGCTGGTCGAGGGCACGTACGGCGATGCGTTCGATCTCTGCATGGAGGCCGCGGCCACCTTCGGGTGGTACAACCGCAACACCGGCTTCAACCCCTACATGAGCGAAGGGAAGAAGACCGTGTCGTTCGAGATCGCCGAGCAACTCCACTGGGAGGCCCCCGACGTTGTCGCCGTCAGTGTCGGCGACGGGTGCATCATCGGTGGGGTCTACAAGGGTTTCCACGACCTGGTTCGGCTGGGCTGGATCGATCGGATGCCGCGGTTGATCGGTGTGCAGGCCGCCGGGAGCAACTTCCTCGCCGAGGCCTGGGAGCACCACGAGGACGTGCTCACCAAAGACCCGATCGACGCCCGGACCGTCGCCGACAGCATCAGCGCTGAACTGCCGCGCGATCGGTTGAAAGCGATGCGGGCGGTGGTGTCGAGCGGCGGCGCCTTCGTGACCGTGACCGACGAGCAGATCCTGGCCGCGATGCCGGAGATGGCTCGCAACAGCGGCGTCTTCGGCGAGCCGGCCGGCGCCGCATCGTGGGCCGGGATCCGCGCCGCAGCCGATTCCGGATTGGTGGGCCCGAACGACCGAGTGGTCGCACTGAACACCGGCAGCGGCCTCAAGGACGTTGCCTCGGCGATGCGGGCGGCCGGCACCTCCGGCAACGAACCGAAACGAATCACCCCCGACCTCGACGCGGTGGCGCGTGTGGTCGCCGGACTGGAGTAGTCATGATTGATTTGAGTGTGGATTCTGAGGTGTTGGGTCGGACGGTGGAGCGGGCTCGGGGTCGGCGTATTGTTTTGCCGACGTTTGCTCAGATGCGTGATCCGTCGTTGGTTCCTGCCGGGATTGTGGATGGGTTGGCGGCGGTGGGTTTGTGGGATTTGGATCCGTTGAATTTGTGGCGGATTACGTGGCATAACGAGCCTAAGCCGTCGGGTGGTGGGTTTGGGTCGGTGAACTTTGTGGAGTTTCCTTCTGAGTTGACTGGGGTGGATGCCCGGATTGTTGGGTTGGTGGGGAAGTGGTTCCCGACGGGTGCTCACAAGGTGGGTGCGGCGTATGGGTGTCTGACGCCGCGTCTGGTGACGGGCCAGTTTGATCCGACGTCGCAGAAGGCGGTGTGGCCGTCGACGGGGAACTATTGCCGGGGTGGTGCTTACGACTCGGCGCTGTTGGCGTGTGATTCGGTGGCGATCTTGCCGGAGGGGATGAGCAAGGAGCGCTTTGAGTGGCTGGCGACGGTTGCCGGTGAGGTGATTAAGACTCCGGGTTCGGAGAGCAACGTTAAGGAGATCTTTGATAAGTGTTGGGAGTTGCGGCGTTCTGGGGAGGACGTGGTGATTTTCAACCAGTTCGACGAGTTTGGGAACTATCTGTGGCATTACGCGGTGACTGGGCCGGCGATGGTGGAGGTGCTTGAGTCGGTGATGGGGGAGGGGGATCGGTTTGCTGGACTGTTTGCTACTACCGGGTCGGCTGGGACGATTGCTTCGGGTGATTACCTGAAGCAGCGGTACCCGACTTCGGTGATTGGGGCTGGGGAGGCTCTGCAGTGTCCAACGATGCTGCTCAACGGGTTCGGGGCGCATCGGATTGAGGGGATTGGCGATAAGCATGTTCCGTGGATTCACAACATGGGTAACACCGATGTGGTTGTGGCTCTTGATGATGAGGCACCGATGCAGTTGATGCGTCTGTTCAATGAGCCGGCTGGTGTTGACTATCTCGCCAAGCAGGGGATTTCGGGCGACTTGTTGGAGCATTTGCCGGAGTTGGGGATCAGTGGGATTGGGAATCTGTTGGGCGCCGTCAAGATGGCGAAGTACTACGAGATGAGTAGCAGTGATGTGATGGTCGTGGTGCTGACCGACTCGATGGATATGTATTCGAGCCGGATCGATGAGGCCCGGGAAGATGGGGGGCCCTTTGGTGAGGTTGAGGCTGCTGTGGCGTGGCATCGTCACTTGTTGGGCCAGTCGGTCGACTTTGTCGGTGAGTTGGGGTACTGGGACCGCAAGCGGGTCCACAACCTGAAGTATTTCACCTGGGTGGAGCAGCAGGGCAAGAGCGCCGAGGAACTCGATGCCCAGTGGGATCCCGCCTACTGGACCCAGATCCAGTCGCTGGTACCCCAGATCGACGAACTGATCGAAGCGTTCAACCAGAAGACGGGACTGATCTAGGCCGGCTTCGCCGGCCGGCGATCAGAAGTCAGATCTCTGATCTCTGATCTCTGATCTCGGTCCCCGTGCCGAATCCCCGGGCAGATCGAACCCATCGGGGTAGTTTGAGATCACGATCACCGGGAGGCTTCATGACGGCAACGACGCCCGGGATGGTGTGTGCTCACCATCACCTCTACTCGGCCCTGGCCAGGGGGATGCCGGCACCGCCGAAGACGCCGACCGATTTCCAGGAGATCTTGGAGCAGATCTGGTGGCGGCTCGACACTGCACTCGATCTCGACATGATCTACTGGTCGGCCAAGCTGGGCGCCCTTGAGGCCCTCGAGCAGGGGACGACTGCGATCGTCGACCACCATGAGTCGCCGAATGCGATCGAGGGGTCGCTCGATGCGATCTCCGCGGCCTGTGCCGATGTCGGCGTCAAGGTGGTGTGTGCCTACGGGGTGACCGACCGCCACGGTCACGACGGGGCCCTCCGCGGACTGGAAGAGAACCGCCGGTTCCTCGAAGCGGGTGGCCGCGGACTCGTCGGGATCCACGCCGCGTTCACCTGCGAAGACTCGACGCTGGAGGCCGCGGCGCAGTTGGCTTCCGACCTCGATGCCGGGGTCCATATTCACGTTGCCGAGGGGATTGGGGACGTCGACGCACCCCGGCGGCTCCACGGTCTGGTGGGGGACGACTGGCTGCTGGCGCATTGTGTGAACCTGCCGACCGATCACACCCTGCCCGGCACGATCCTCCACAACCCGATGTCGAACCTGAACAACGCGGTGGGGTACGCCGATCCCCGCCGGTTCTTCCAGCCGGTGGCGCTGGGGACCGACGGCATCGGGGCCAACATGATCGAGACGTTCCGGCTCGCCTATGTGATGCACCGGGCGGTCGATGTGACCGCAACACCCGATACCGCATGGTCCTGGCTGGAAACGGGATGGGATCTGGTGCCGGAGGCCCGTAACGATGAGGTGACCTGGTCGTACGACCCGATGGATCCGTGGCATATTGCGTTCACGCCGGGGATCCGCCCGCTGGAGATCAAGGTCGACGGTGAGGTGGTGTTCACCGATGGTGCGCCGACGAGGGTCGACGCTGCGGAGATTCGAGCGAAGGCGGCCGAGCAGGCGGTTCGGTTGCACGCGTTGTTGTAGAGGGGAGCAGGATGTCCGATCGTTTCCATCCCATCTCGATGGAGGACCTGACGGCTTGGGTCTTCACCGAATTGGAGGAGAAGAACTCGATCTTCGGGATTCCCCGCGAGTTGTTCTTCGACCCCAAGGCGAATGCCCGGTTCGGGTTGGAAGTGTATGGGCAGCCGCTGGAGAGCCCGTTCGGGGTTGCCGCCGGCCCGCATACCCAGATGGCGCAGAACCTGATCGTGGCCTGGCTGGTGGGTGCCCGCTTCCTTGAGCTGAAGACCGTCCAGACACTCGATGAGCTGGATGTCAACAAGCCGTGTATCGACATCGAGGACGAGGGTTACAACGTCGAGTGGTCACAGGAGTTGAAGGTCTACGAGTCGTTCGACGAGTACCTGCGGGCCTGGGTGCTGATCCATGCGCTGCATCGGCGTCTCGGATTCCCGGGAGAGCGGCCGGGGATGATCTTCAACATGAGCGTCGGCTACAACCTCGAAGGGATGCTGAAGCCGAACGTTCAGTGGTTCTTCGACACCATGGACGATGCGTCGGCCTATCTGGATTCCTACGTGGACATCGTTGCCGGCCATGCGCCGGAGATCCGCGACATTGACGTGCCGGCGCGACTGTCGGACAACATCACGCTGTCGACGATGCACGGGTGTCCGCCTGATGAGATCGAGAGCATCGTCACCTATCTGATCAATGAGCGGGGACTGCACACCAGTGTGAAGTGCAATCCGACGCTGCTCGGGGCGGATCGGGTGCGGGGCATCCTCGATCAGTTGGGGTTCGACGATGTGCCGGTGCCGGATGAGGCGTTCGGGCACGACCTGAAGTGGGTAGACGCGGTGCCGATGTTCCACAACCTGCGCCGCCTGGCCCGGGCCAAGGGCGTGACCTTCGGGGTCAAGCTGTCGAACACGCTGGAGGTGGAGAACTGGCGCACCGTGTTCTCCGACGACGACATGATGTATCTGTCGGGGCGGGCGCTGCATCCGATCACCACCAACTTGGCGTTGCGGCTGGCCGAGGAGTACCGGGGCGACCTGCTGATGTCGTTCGCCGGCGGAGCCGACTGCTTCAACGTTCCCGACCTGCTCCGTTCCGGGCTGACCACAGTGACGGTCTGTTCGGATCTGCTGAAGTCGGGCGGGTATCTCCGCCTCCCGCAGTACTTCGAGGCCACCGGTCTGGCGATGGACGCCGTCGGAGCGGCCGATCTATCCGAGTTCACCTGCCGGAGTGCGGTGACGGATTCCGGTCTGGCTGAGTTCGGGCCGGTGCTGCACCGCACGCTGATGGTCGATTCGGGCCTGGATCTGTCCATCGAGCAGTGCTGGGCACTGTCGGATTACCTGGCCGGCCACGACGACCCGACATGTGAGTCGGTCGAAGTGTGGGCTGCCGACCAGGGTTTGGATCGGGAGCGGGCCGCCGAGTTGGCGGCGATCGTGCCCCGGGTCCTGGCCCGCCTCAACCTGCGGGCATACGGGGCGGCGGTGCGTTCCGAGTGGAGGTATCGGAAGGGTTCGTTCGATACGGCGCATTCGAAGACCGCGCGAGAGTTGCATCTGTTCGATTGCATCGAGGCGCCGTGCGTCGATGAGTGCCCGGTGGATCAGAACGTTCCCGAGTACATGCGCCTGGTTCGTGAGGGCAAGCTCGACGAGGCAGTGCGGATCACCCGGGGCGACAACCCGATCCCGTCCATCCTGGGCCACGTGTGTGACCACCTGTGCGAGCACACCTGCATCCGCACCCACTACGACGAACCGCTCGCCATCCGGGAGATGAAGCGCTTCATCATGTCCCAGGAGATCGACCCGGCACCCCCGGCCCGCGACACGGCACCACCGCACAAAGTTGCCGTGATCGGCGCCGGGCCCGCCGGGATTGCCGCAAGTGCCGAGCTGACGGCTGCCGGGCGTGAGGTGACGGTGTTCGAGCGGCACCCGTATGCCGGTGGCATGGTGGGCGGGGCGATCCCCACCTACCGGCTGCCGCAGGCCAAGATCGATCAGGACATGACGATCCTGGAGCGGCTCGGTGTCGAGGTCCGATACGGGATGGAGGCCGGGGTCGACTTCACCCTCGATGGGCTGCGCGACGACGGGTACGGGTCGATCGTCGTTGCGGTCGGCGCCCAGTTGGCCAAGACGCTGGGGCTCCCCGGTGAGGACGCCGGCGGCATCGTCGATGGGATCAGCTTCCTCCGTTCGATCCGCGAGAACGACCCGATGACGATCGGCAAGCGGGTGGCGGTCATCGGTGCGGGCGACACCGCGATGGATTGCGCCCGGAGCGCATGGCGGCTCGGCAGCGAAGTCGCCATCGTCTACCGCCGCACCATCGATCAGATGCCCGCCGACCGTGAAGAGGTCCGGGCGCTGCTGGAAGAGGGCATCGAGGTCGTAGAGCTGGCCAAGCCGGTTTCATTGCACCTCGAGGACGGCAATCTTGCCGGGCTGGTCTGCACCCGCATGGAGTTCCGTGGCGAACGTGATTCGTCGGGTCGCAAGATCCCCTTCGAGGTCGAGGGCTCGGAGTTCGAGCTGCCGTTCGACACCATGCTGCTGGCGATCAGCCAGCACTCGGTGCTCGACTTCTTCGGCGACGACATGCCGGAACTCACCGATCGGGGCTACCTCCAGACCGACCCGGAGACGCTGGAGACCTCGCTGCGGGACGTGTATGCCGGCGGTGATGTCGGCCGCTACGGGCCGTCGTCGATCGTCAAGGCCGCAGCCGACGGCAAACGGATGGCACAGTCCATCCTCGGACGGGTTCGGGCCGAAGGGTTGGGGCCGCACACCCTTCCGGACGATCGGATCGGGCTGCTGGCACGGCGGGCGCATCGCGAGTACCGGGTTCCGGTGCGAGAGACCCCGTTGGCGGAGCGGCGCAGCTTCGAGGAGACCCTGTTCACCTACAGCCTCGAAGAGGCCCAGGCCGAAGCATCCCGGTGCCTCGATTGCGATCAGATGTGCAGCATCTGCGTCGGGGTCTGTCCCAACATGGCGATCCTCACCTACGGATCCACCCCATTCACTACCGAGCTGCCGACCCTGGAGGTGGGGGAGGGGACCCTCGAAGTCACGGGATCCACGGGGTTCCGGGTGGATCAGAAGCTGCAGGTGGCGGTGCTCACCGACTTCTGCAACGAATGCGGCAACTGCGCTACGTTCTGCCCGACCGCGGGCCGGCCCTACGTCGACAAGCCCCGGCTCTACCTGGACGAAACCGACTTCAACGCCCAGGCCGACAACGCCTTCATGCTCACCGGCGACGGCTCGATGGCCGGACGCTGGGGAGGCGAAACCCATCGCATCACACTCAACGGCGACCTCACCTACGAGAACCCGGCGGCCACGGTGCGGATCGACCCGGCCACCTGGGAGATCCGCGACGCCGACGCCACCGGCAGCGGGGGAGCGGTGACCCTGGAACCGGCAGCAGCCATGTACGCGCTGCTGGAGGGACTGCAGCAATCGACCGCCGGACTCCCCGTGTTCACCGGAGGCGGCGGAACCCGGGTCCCCCACCCCGGATACGAGGAGTAGGACGAGGCTGCCCTCTCCCCAACCCCCTCCCGGCGAAGCCGGGAGGGGGAGTCAGAGCCCGTTCCGCTCGATCACATCCCGGTACCAGAAGTAGCTGTCCTTCGGGATCCGCTGCTGGGTCTCATGGTCGACCCACACCAGGCCGAACCGCTGGCTGTACCCGAGCGTCCACTCCAGGTTGTCGAGCAGGCTCCACACGAAGTACCCGTCGACCGGCACCCCGGCGGCGACGGCATCGCCTACCGCCCGGATATGGCGGTCGAGATAGGCGATCCGCCGGTCGTCGCGGACCCTTCGGTCGGCACCGGGTCCGTCTGAGTAGCTGGCGCCGTTCTCGGTGATCACCAGGCTCGCCGGTTCGTACTCGCGATGCAGGCGCTCCAGGTACCCGGTGAGCGCCTCAGGCGTGATCGCCCACCCCATCTCCGTGCGGCCCGGCGGCGGATTCGGTCCCGGTTCGACCCCGCTGTCCTCCGACTCCTCCATGCCCGCGCTGATGTCGAGGCTCGTGTAGTAGTTGACCCCGAGGAAGTCGGTCGGCGTTGCGATCACGTCGAAGTCGCCGGGCTCCACGAACCCAGGACCGCCGGTGGGGATCCGGCCTCGCTCCCGGTAGGCAGCCAGCATGTCATCGGGATACCCGCGTCCGAAGATTGGATCGAGCATCCAGCGGTTGCGGAAGCCGTCGAAGTGTTGCTGCGCAGCCATGTCCTCCGGCCGGTCGCCGGCCGGGTGGTTCGGCCGGCAATCGAGAGCGGCGCCGACCCGGGCTCCAGGAATCCGTTCCCTGATCGCCTCCACTGCGAGCCCGTGAGACAGCAGAATGTGGTGCCCTGCGGCGAGCGCTGCCGGCCAGTCACGAATCCCCGGGGCGAAGATGCCCTCGAGGTATCCGAGGAAGGCTGCGACCCAGGGCTCGTTGTGGGTGATCCACGTGGTGGCCCGGTCGCCGATCCGATCGGCAACCGCCGCGGCGTAGGCGGCAAAGGCTTCCGCGGTTGCGCGCGACGCCCATCCACCCCGGTCCTGCAGTGCTTGGGGGAGTTCCCAGTGGAAAAGCGTCGGCCACGGTTCGATCCCCGCTTCCAGCAGACCGTCGACGAGGCGGTCGTAGAAGTCCAGGCCGGGAGGGTTGAGGTCGCCGTCTCCCTCGGGGAACACGCGAGGCCAGGAAATCGAAAAGCAGTAGGCCCCAACCCCGAGGCCGGCCATCAACCGGATGTCTTCGGGCCAGCGCCGGTAGTGATCGCACGCAACCTCACCATCCTCGGTGAGGTGGCCGTCGTCGGCGAATCGATCCCAGATCGAGTCGCCCTTGCCGTCGGCATGTCGCCAACCCTCGATCTGATAGGAGGAGGACGTCGTCCCCCACACGAATCGATCTGGGAATCTCATGAGGGGATCGTAGGTGCCGGACGCGATTGGGCGCCGATCGTGGAGGAGCGACGAAGCTGCTGCCGCCCCGGCAGCCACAGCTGCAGGATGGGCGCTCTCCGGTGGGCGGATCCCGCATCCCGGCTCGAGTTCCCCGCCCGGTCTCCCATCGGTGACCTCAAGCGGGGGCCCTTCCGGGGGGATTCGACGCTCCAATGGGCGGGTTGGTGCCGCTGGGGGTCACCTCCCGGCACCCGGGGCGCCAGGTTGCCTGCTCGTCCTGCCTCGGTCGCCGTTCTCCTCCACGAGTCGACGCCAACACCATGAGGATGAGCGGGTCGATCGGCGGCTCGATAGGGCCGAAAGTCCCGGTCACTAGGGTCCTCGCAATCCGGAACCGTTTCCAATCGGGGAATTCGCCGAATCGGGTCACGGCTCGCAGCGGCGTACCGTCCTTCTCATGAGTCTGCGCGAGATCACCGTTGGCCTTGTCGCGGCAGATGTCGCCGGGTACTCGAGGCCCCCCGGCTGGGCTGTGATGCCGGGAGTCGACGCGAGGATCCCACTGTACGGCAAGGTCATAGGGCCACTGCTGCAGGGCGCCGCGACGATCGTGCGGAAGGCCCTGTGGCCGGCACTCGTCGACCTGCCCGGGTGGAGGACGCCGGCGTGATCGACATCACGGTTCAGGAACCGAGTCGTCTCCGTGACCTCGTCGCCGGCGTCGACCGTTCCGAAGTCATCGAACTCAACTACCGGGTGGAGGACGGAACGCTGGTGGGCGAACAGGTTCATTGGGAGGTTCCGGCGTGGGACGAGACCGGGGACGGTCCCCACAGCGTGAACGTACGGGTGGAGTTCCTGCAGCCGATCCTCGACCGGGGAGGCGTGCTGCTCGGGGCAACTTCTCACGGGGCGGTTGCCGGGGTCGCAGCCGTCGAGGTGGAGTTCGAGCCCGGCACCGCTTGGCTTCCGTTCCTGCACGTGAGCCGGCGATTCCGCCGCCGCGGCGTTGCCGCCGAGCTGTGGTCCGAGGCGGAATCCTTGGCGCGGCAGGGGGGTGCCGCATCAATGCTCGTGTCTGCGACGCCGTCGGCATCCGCCGTCGGGTTCTACCTCAGCCGCGGGTGCAAGCTCGCCGATCCGCCTCATCCGCAGCTTCTGGCGAAGGAACCTGAGGACGTCCACCTGGTGAAACGTTTCGTCTGACGGTCAGCCGCCGAGGGCCGCAGCGATCTCGGCTCCGAGTCTGCCCGAGGTCACGTCGTCGATGGATGGGAGCGCCCACGACGGCAGGGCGGGCCGCCGCGACGCCACCAGCAGCGAGTACAGCGTCGTCAGTGCCATGTCGAGATGGATGTGGAGGTCGTCGGGACGGGGAATCGAGCCATCGAATCCCCGCAGCGCCTCGCCGCTGAGGCTCCATCGCACGTTGCGCCAGTCGCTGACACTGGGTCCGATCGAGAGCTCCCCGTAGTCGAAGACGATGGCTTGCAGCGGTTGGGATCGCGAGAGCGCCAGGTTCTCCAAGTCGAAGTCGTCGTAGACCAGGGTCGCCGGCAGCTCCCGAAACCGATCCTGGAGCGCGTCGACTTGGGCCACGGCCACTGTCCACGACGGCTCTGTACCGATCCCGAGTGCGCCGCCGCAGCCGACCAGGTCATCCCGGTCGAACGAGTCCACCCAGCGTTGCAGGAACCCTGGATGCCCGGCGGCGACCGGAGCCCCGGCGGTGTGGAGCCGCTTGTACCAGGCTGCGATTGCGGCGCCGGTCTCAGCCGCTTCCTGGTCGCTCGGCCGTGCCAGCCGCCAGGGTCCACCCGCGTCGAGATCGTCGAAGAGCATGGCGGTCGCCGTCGACGCCAGCAGGGGCAGAGTCGGGACCCCGAGGCCGGCGAGAAGCCCGAACGCGGTGCCCTCGTTCGTTTCGGGGGCGAACCATTTGAGCACCAGTCGCCGCTCGTCTGCCTGCAATCGCAAGACGGCGTGGGTGGGTCGATGGCGGAGGATCTCGGTGACCGTCACCGCGGCCGGGTCGAACCCCAGCCGGCGCCAATCGTCGGACTCCGGCAGCCGGATCAGCCCGGTCACACCCCGATGTCCTCGTTCCACAGGTC
Source organism: uncultured Acidimicrobiia bacterium (assembly GCA_964511945.1). Lineage (GTDB taxonomy): Bacteria > Actinomycetota > Acidimicrobiia > Spongiisociales > UBA11373 > CAZEHO01. The sequence goes on from CAZEHO010000001.1 coordinate 323,146, forward strand.
GGGGCGGTCCGCCATGAACTGCTCCATCAGGGCGATGCACTCGGGGTCGTCCACGACTTCGAGGTCGACGCCGCGCTGGGCGACGTATGCCTCCGGCCCTTGGAAGCTGCGGTTCTCACCGATGACGACCCGCGGGACTCCGTAGAGCAGCACGGCTCCGCTGCACATATCGCACGGCGACAGGGTCGAGTAGAGGATCGAGCGGCGGTATTGGGTGCCGCTCATGCGGCCGGCGTTCTCCAGGCAGTCCATTTCGGCGTGCTTGATCACGGAGCTTTCCTGGACCCGGCGATTGTGACCCCGGCCGACGATCTTCCCGTCGATGACGAGCACGGACCCGATCGGGATGCCCCCTTCGGCCAGGCCTGTCCGCGCCTCGGCCACGGCGGCCTCGAGGAAACGGTCCATTGCTAGTCCTCCAGTGTGAGGATGCGATCCGGGATCGATTCCAGCACGCGGACCTCGACCGCGGCGTCGCCGGCGGTGAGGGCGACTGCTCGCCCGTCGGGCATCAACGCCACTCCCGGTGGAGCATCGATCGCCTGCTCACCGAGGGACGGGATCCGGGCAGACGCGAGGAAGGCTCCTTCCGCCGTGTACCACTCCACCGTTGAGAGCACCAGGAACACGGGATCGGTTTGGAGGACGTCTTCCCGAATGACCGAGTGGGCTCCGTCCGCTCCGGTGCCCAGATAGCGGAGCGAGCCCAACGGTCCGCTGAGATCGGCGGTGATCGGGTTGCCGCCGATGACGAGATCAGGCGTCTGTGCCGTCACCTCCATCCCGCCGAGAACCAGGGAATCCACGATCTCGTAGCCGGATCCACTCCAGATCCCGTAGGCGGCGCCTCCGATGAGTTCGATGATGATCTCGTCGCCGGGGCCGGCGCGGACTCCGCTGAACCCATCCTCCAGCCGGACGCCCGGAGCGAGGTCGATGGTCTCCAGGAGTGTGCCGTCAAACGAGACCCGGTGGACCAGATTGCGTACCGGGGCGAAGAAGATCTCGACCACGATGAGGTGGCCGGCGGTGGCGGCGATCCCGTTCACTCCGAGGATGTCCAGTGCTGCCAGATCGATCGAACTCTCGCCCTCGTCCGTGAAGGAGAGGATTCGCAGAGCGACCGGATCGAAGATGTGGATGCCGCCGGAGGGATCCACCGCCAGCTGTGAGGGGCCGACGCCCTCGAGGTCTTCGGCGCCCTGCCGATACTCGATCCCGCCGGGCCCGACCGGGATCGAGACCAGGGCGCCGCCGGCGGGCGGCGTGGTCGTGGTGGTAGTGGCTGGTGTCGTTGTTGTGGTTGTCGGGGTCGCGGTGGTCGGTGCGGCGGTGGTCGTCGTAGCACCCACGGTCGACGGTGGTGTGGTGTCGAACAGGCCCTCCTCGTCCCCGCCGCAGGAGGCGGCGAGCAGGCTCAGGATCAGCACCAGCAGAGTGAGCTTCCGGATCACACCGGCGGCTCCGGGTCGTATTGGATGTAGCGGCGAACCTCGCGAGCCCGGTCCGGACTGTGGAGGCGGGCGACGAGGTGCAGGGCCATGTCGATCCCGGCCGACACCCCCGAAGCGGTCACGATGTCTCCGGTGTCCACGAAGCGTTCCTCGGGACGGGCCTCGATGTCGGCGCCGAGTTGGGGGAGGATGTCGATTGCACTCCAATGGGTCGTCGCAGCGCGTCCGTCGAGCAGCCCGGCCTGGGCGAACACCAGTGAGCCGGTGCAGACGCTGGTGAGGAGTGTGCCGGCTGCCACCATCCCCCGCAGCCAATCGGCGTACCGGCCGTCGAGGTGGGTCCGGGTGCCGACGCCGCCCGGGTAGATCAACACCTCGGGTGTCGGTGCAGACTCGCGGGTGAAATCGGGCAGAACCCGCAGGCCCTTGGCACAGGTGACGGGTCCGTCGTTCTCGGCGATGGTGAAGACCTCGACCCCGTCATCGGGCCAGTGCTGCGCCCATGCCGCCAGCACCTCCCAGGGGCCGGCCCAATCGAGTTCCTCGGCGTCCTCGAAGAGGAAGATGCCAATGCGCATGGCGCCGGAGTCTGGCAGACCCGGCGGGGAACGGCCTCAATCCTTGGTGATGATCGGGTGCCCGGACTCGATGATGAATGCCGGGATGAGCCGGGCGTCGATCGATCCGTCGGGTTCGACGACGATTTCCGCGATCGCGGTGGTAGCGCTGGCGGTGGAGAAGCGGGGCCAGACGAAGTTGCCCAGACTCCAGGCGACCGGGACCCCGTCGATGAACTCGAGTGGATGGAGGCGATGGGGGTGGTGACCGAATATGCCGTCGGCCCCGGCCGCGACCATCGCCCGGGCCCGCTCGATGTCGTCGGGATCGGGCTCGAGCGTGAACTGGGTTCCCCAGTGGATCGTGACGAAGACCAGGTCGGCGACCCGGCTCGCTCGCTGCACCGCAGCAACCATCGATCCGATGTCGTCTCCCTGCGCCATGCCCGGGCGATCATCGGCTGCGAACCACCCCTGGTGTTCGACGACACCACCAAACCCGAGAATTGCCACGGTCCAACCGCCGACCGCGATGATCGCCGGCTGGTTGGCTTCGGCGGTGTTGGCCCCGACGCCGACCGGGAGGATGCCGGCATCGAGCAGATTCTGCCGCCCTTCGAGCATTGCTTCCTTGCCGTAGTCCTGCGAGTGATTGTTGGCGAGGTTGGCGACCTCGATGCCGTAGGCGGCCGCCACCGGAAGGGCGTCGAGATCGCAGCGGAAGACGTAGGCCTTGTCTTCCGCCCAGCCCAGGTCGCTGGGGGCGCACTCCAGGTTGATGATGCTGATGTCATCGGTGAGGAAGAGTCCATCGAGGCCCGTCCACGCATGTTCGTGACCGTGAACGGCAAGGCCGGTGGTATGCCGGGAGTCCAGGTCGACGTCGCCGGTCGCCCGGATCACGATGCGTTCTCGCGGCGGCAGCGTGGTGGTTGTCGTTGTGGGGATTGTGGTCGTGGACGTCGTCGGCGTGCTGGTGGTGGAACTGGTCGACGTCGTCGTGGTCGGCGTCGGTGGGACCGTTGAGGTCGTGGTGACCGGTGCAGGCTGCGTCGGTGCGGGCGCCGGCGGGTTCGTGGCGATCGGAGTGGCTTGGGCAACTGCAGTGATCGGCCGCGCTCCACCGCCCGGCGCGGTGACACCGGGCAGCGTGGCACAGGCTCCGGCCACCAGTGCCACTACAAGGAACCACCGAGCGTGGCGGAACATCATTCAAGGGTAACGATGCGTGGCGGCTCCCGCTGTGGATAACTTCTGTGAGCACATCTCGTCTGCGGCGGGTACGATCCCGGCCACGTTGTAGGAGGGAGCTTCAGGTGCCTGCCGACACGATCCCCGCTCGGCTCGTTCGCAATGCCGAGCAGACCCCGGCCACCGCGGCGTACTACGAGAAGGTCGACGGCGAATACATACCGACCTCGTGGGGTGAATACGCCGATCAGGTCCGGCTCGCCGCCAAGTCGCTCGTGGCAATGGGGTGTGAACCCGGCCATCACATCACGATCCTCGGCTTCAACCGGCCGGAGTGGGTGATCGCCGACCACGCCTGCATGGCCGCCGGCGGCGCCCCGGCGGGGATCTACACGACCAACTCGCCGGAAGAGGTGCAATACATCACCGGTCATGCTGCAGCTCCGGTGATTCTGGTCGAAAACGAGGAGCAGCTTGCCAAGGTCACCGCGGTGCGCGACCAACTGCCGGATCTGCGGTGGATCGTCACGATGCGTGGTGTCGAGGCGAAGGACGATGACACGATCCTTACCTGGGATGAGTTCCTGGCGAAGGGTGAGGATCTCGACGACTCGGTGTACTACAGGCGGGTCGACGGTCTGCAGCCCGATGATCTGGCCACCCTGATCTACACCTCGGGAACGACCGGTCCGCCGAAGGGGGTCATGCTCACCCACTCGAATCTGAGCTGGACGACCGACCAGGCCGACGGCGTGGTGTCGGTCGACTCCCGCGACCGGCTGGTGAGCTACCTCCCGCTCAGCCACATTGCCGAGCAGATGTTCACGATTCACATCGCAGCTTCGAAGCGCTATCCGGTGTACTTCGCCGAGTCGATCGACGCCCTGGCCGACAACATCAAGGAAGTGCGGCCGACCGTGTTCTTCGCAGTGCCCCGGGTGTGGGAGAAATTCCATGCCGGAGTATCGGCGAAGCTCGGTGAGGCGACGGGCATCAAGGCACGGCTGGCAGCCTGGGCGCAGGATGTGGGGCGTCGGGTGGTGGGGATCCGCAACGAGGGCGGTGAGCCGGGCGGATTGCTGGCGGCCCAGTACCGGATCGCGTCGAAGCTGGTGCACCACAAGGTGAAAGAGGCGCTCGGGATGGACGCCTGCCGATTCGCCGTGAGCGGTGCAGCTCCGGTTGACGCCTCGGTGCTCGAGTTCTTCGCCGGCTTCGATCTCACCATCTACGAGGTGTACGGCCAGTCCGAGGGCTCGGGGCCTACCACGTTTGCCCGTCCGGGGCGCAATCGCTTCGGGACGGTGGGGCCGGCGTACCCGGGGACTGAGGTGAAGATCGCCGACGACGGCGAGATCGTGCTCAAGGGCGGAAACGTATTCGCCGGCTACTACGAGAACCCGGAGGCAACTGCGGAAACGCTGGTCGACGGCTGGCTGCAGTCTGGGGATCTCGGGGAGTTCGATGCGGACGGGTTCCTCACGATCACCGGGCGTAAGAAGGACATCATCATCACCGCCGGCGGCAAGAACGTCGCGCCGAAGAACCTCGAGGGCGGCCTGAAGCAGAACCCGCTCGTGTCTGAGGCAGTGGTGATCGGGGATCGCCGGAAGTACTTGACCGCGCTGGTGACGCTGGACCCGGAAGCCGCAGCCGCGTTCCTGGTCGAGAAAGGCGAGAGCGGTCTCGCCCACGAGGCGAAGGTGGTCGAGGAATCCATCACCGAGACCGTAGATGCCGTCAACAAGCTGTACGCCAGGGTCGAGCAGATCAAGCGATTCAAGATCCTTCCGCGCGAACTCTCGATCGAGGAGGGCGAGCTGACCGGCACGCTGAAGGTGCGCCGGGCTGTGGTCGCCGAGCACTTCTCCGAAGAGATCGACGCGATGTATCGAGACGACTAGAGGGTTCTTGGGAACGGAATGAGGGGCTCCGCCGTTAGGGAGTCCGTGTCCCTACGCACTCGCTCTCTCATCGCGCTCGTCACGGTCGCTCTGGTCGCAGCCGCCTGTTCCGGCGGCGACACCGAGGCCGAACCGACGGTGCTGATGCCGTCGTCGCAGGAGTCGTCGGAGGCGCCCGGCGATGCAGGTCCGGCGTCGACGACAGCTCCTGCAGAATCGTATGCCGGCAGCGAACCGGCCCCCGAGTTCCCCGACGGGCTCGACTGGCTGAACTCCGCGCGGCCGCTCTCCCTCAGCGAACTGCGGGGCAAAGTGGTCCTGCTCGACTTCTGGACATATGGGTGCATCAACTGCATTCACGTCATTCCCGACCTGAAGCGTCTTGAGGAGGAGTACGCAGAAGAACTAGTGGTGATCGGCGTCCATTCGGCCAAGTTCGAGAATGAAGCCGAAACCGAAAACATCCGCCAGATCATTGTGCGCTACGACCTGGAGCACCCGGTGGTGAACGATGCGGAGTTTGCCGTCTGGCGGCAATGGGGCGCTTCGGCCTGGCCGACCCTCGTGCTCATCGATCCCGCCGGCCACGTCGTAGGCGGCCATGCCGGCGAGGGTATCTATCGGATCTTTGAGCCGGTCATCAGGTCGCTGGTCGCCGAATTCGACACCCGCGGCGAACTCGACAGGACTCCGCTCGATCTGTCGTCGGAGAAGGACGCGGTTCCCAACACGTTGCTCTCGTTCCCGGGCAAGGTGCTGGCCGATCCGTCGGGGGAACGGCTCTTCATCGCAGACACCAACCACCACCGGATCGTTGTCGCCGACCCGACCACCGGCGAGGTGCTCGACGTCGCCGGAACCGGAACCGCCGGGTTCCGCAATGGACCCTTCACAGATGCCCGCTTCGATCAGCCCCAGGGCATGGCACTGTCTGAGGACGGGACGGTCCTCTACGTTGCCGACGTCGGCAATCACTCGATCCGGGCGCTGGATTTCTTGACCCGGAGTGTCACCCTGATCGCAGGGGAGGGCCGCCAGGCACTTGCCTACCCACCGGTGGCCGGAGTGGCTCCGGATGTTTCGCTCAGTTCACCATGGGCGCTGGAGCGCAGCGGTACGACGCTCTACATCGCAATGGCCGGATCGCATCAGATCTGGCTCCATGACCTCGAGTCCGGGCTGACGACGCCGGTGGCCGGCAGTGGCCGCGAGGGCGCCGTCGATGGACCGACCCCGGACGCCCAATTGGCCCAGCCGAGCGGGCTGGCCATTGACGAAGCCGAGCAGCTCCTGTACTTCGCCGACTCCGAGTCGAGCACGATTCGGGTGGTCGACCTCGAAAACCAGGTCACCGCACTGGTGTCGGGGAGCGGCGACGGCCTGTTCGACTTCGGTGACGTCGACGGGATCCGATCGGAAGCCCGGTTGCAGCATCCCCTTGGTGTCGCCTTCGACGGTGAGGCACTACTCATCGCCGATACCTACAACAGCAAGATCAAGCGCATCGATCCGGCGACCGGGGCGACCGAGACCTATCTGGGTGACCAGGAAGGCTGGCGCGACGGTCCGGAGGCGCTCTTCTACGAACCGGGCGGTGTCGACGTCCTCGGGCGGACCCTGTACATCGCCGACACCAACAACCACAGCATTCGGACGGTGGACCTGGACACCGGCGAGACCTCGACCCTGGTGCTCTACGGGATCGAGCGGTTCGTCGGCGCCGACGACACCTACACAGGAACCATCGTGGAACTCGATCCGGTCACCGTCGCCGCCGGCCCGGGACGGGTCGTCGTCGATGTGGATCTCCCCGACGGCTACAAGGTGAACGACATCGCACCCTTCTCCATGGTGTGGACGGTGGACGGAGATGTTGCGGAGCTCACCGACGCCGATCAGTCGATGGTGGCGCCGGCCTTCCCTCTGGAGGTGGAGGCGGAGTTCTCCGCCGGGACCGGGTCGCTGTTGACGGATCTGACGGTCTACTACTGCACCGCCGAGTCTGAGGAGCTGTGCTTGATCGAACGGGTCCGGATCATCGCCCCGCTCGAGGTCGGAGAGGGGCCGGCGGACGTGGTGCTGTCGTACATGATCCCGCCGCCCCCGCTCTTGGATTCGTAGCCCGTTACAGACCGGGCTTGAAGACCATCGCCCACACGACCACGACCAGGAGCACCAGTTCCAGGGTTGACACCATGCCGATGCGCTTGGCGATGGCCCCGGCCGCCGGATCGTTCTCCTTGATGGCGGTGATCAGTAGCCGCGCTTGCGGGGCGTAGAACGCGATCCCGAGCACGAACCCCACCGCGACGCCGAGGAATCCGATCGAGATCCAGGCCTGGCTGAACTCCCAGAAGTCGACCCGGGCAACCAGCCACACACCTGCGATCAGTATGACCGCGCCGCTGATGCTGAACACACGGCCGCCGACCTGGGTGTGCTCGGTGAAGTGTATGACCCGTTCCGGATTCGCTTTCTGCATCCGCATTCCGAGAATCCCGACCAGCAAGCCGCCGCCGACCCACAGGATGGCAAACAGGACGTGAATGAACTTGAGCCAGCCGTCAAAGTCTCCTGCAGCAAACATGTCATGCACTCCTGCGTCGGGTCGGCGCAGGAGCGTACTCCACTCCGTCCCGGATTGCCGCCGGGATCCGGCGGGCTATTCCTAGGGTGGCCGGATGGGGAGCTGGAGTCGATCGACGGACCCTGACCCCGGGTCCCTTACCTCACCCGGTGACGAGCCGACGGTCGTTTCCGTGGCTCTCGAACAAGCAGCCGATCACGCTCTGGATCCGGCTGAAACCGCTGACCGCAGCACACGCCGGCGCACGGTGCCGGCGTGGCTTCCGGTCTTTGGCATCGCGCCGATCCTGGCGGTGCTGATCGCAGCAGTCGTCATTGCGGGACCCGCCGGCGAACGCGGCCGTGTTGACGGCCTGCAGCAGCAGGTGTCACAGGTACGCAAAGCGGTGGATACCGCGACGGTGGATCAGCTCGCGCTGAGCAATCAGGTCGATGAGCTTTCGCTGGCACTCGATGCGGAGACGGCTCGTGCTGATCAGGCGGAGGAGCTTCTCGCAGCCGAGCAGGCCCGCAACGCCGCCGCCGAGCAGATGCTGACCGATCGGTTGCAGCCGGCACTTGCCGAGCTCGATCGCCTGACCGCCGAAACCGAGCGGATGGCCGGCCAGGGTGAACTGCTGGCCCTCCAGGCGGATCAGATCGCCGCGGCGAACCGGCAACTCGTTGAAGAGAACGAGTTTCTGCGCAGCGCGGTGGTCGTCAGCCGGGCCGCGGGAGACTTGCGGCTCGTTGCCCTGACCATCGACGACGGGGGCTCCGCCGAGATCAACGCCGGTGTGCTCGACACGCTGGCTGCCTACGACGTGAACGCGACGCTCTTCCCGTCCGGTGACAACGTCGCCGCCTCTCCCGAGGTGTGGGCTCGTGCGGTCACCGAGGGGCACGAACTGGGGAACCACACCATGGAGCACCGGTCCGTGAAGCGATTGGATGCCGACCAGTTGGTCGAGCAGATCGCCGCCTGGGAAGCGGCCGTCGCCATGGCGCTCGGCGAGCCCTACGACGCCGTGTGGTTCCGGCCGCCCTACATGGCCGGGTTCGAAGATCTCGTCGGTCCGGATGAGACTCGCGAGATTCTGGCCGCCGAGGGGTACATCACCGCACTGTGGGATGTGGAGACCTACTACGCGCTCTACAGCCCGGATGGGCCGCAGCTCGGCGGTCCCACCCCGGGGAGCAACTCCGTCGTACGGCATGTGGTGAGTGCAGCCGGTCCGGGCAGCATCGTGCTGCTGCACTTCGCTCCGCTCGATGTCGCCGCTCTGCCGGGGATCATCGAGGGTCTCCGGGCGAAAGGGCTCGAGCCGGTCACGCTGAGCGAACTCTTCGCAGCTCAGCAGGTGCTGCTCGACTCGTAGGATTCTCCTGTGAATCCGCTGCGCCGACTGGCCCTTACGACGTACCGCGCCTACCAGCGACGGTTTGGACCTCCGGAGGATGCGCCGGTCGCCGAGCAACGGCGCAGGCGAGAGGAGATGTGGCGGCCCGGGCCGATCCGGGGGACCCTGGTGGAACCGCTCGAGGCCCCTGCTGTGACCGGCGAGTGGGTGGCGGCACCGGTACGGCTGTCGGGGACGACGGTCCTGTGGTTCCACGGCGGGGCCTATCTGCACGGATCGCCACGGCAGCGACGAGGGCCGGCGTCGCGCCTGTCGAAGGCTTCTGGAGCCCGGGTGCTGAATGCCGCCTACCGCCTGGCTCCGGAGCATCCCTTCCCTGCCGCGCTCGACGACGGTCTGGCGGCGTATCGCTGGCTACTGGCGTCGCGGGTGGACCATGAGCGGCTTGTGATCGGCGGTGACTCGGCCGGAGGAGGCCTGGCTCTGGCGGTTCTTGTATCGCTGCGGGACGCCGGGGACCCTCTTCCGGCCGGGGCGGTCTTGTTCTCTCCCTGGACCGATCTCACGCTCAGCCTGCCCTCAGTGACCGGCCTTGCGGATTTCGACGACCTCCTCGATGAGGGCTCGCTGCGGGAGGCGGCAGCGCAATACGCCGGTGTGGAGGGCGAGGCGCATCCGTTGATCTCACCGGTGTTCGCCGAGCTCCATGATCTGCCGCCGATGCTCGTCCAGGCCGGCGGTTCGGAGATCCTGCTCGACGATTCGGTGGTGCTGGCGGAACGAACGCGCGCCGCAGGTGGCATGGCCGACGTCGACGTGTGGCCCGGCATGCCGCACGTCTTTCAGAACCTGGCTCCCATCATCGGGGAGGCGGGGAAGGCGCTGCGGTCTGCGGGCGAGTGGATCCGGAGGGCAACCGCGAGCTGAGGCTCCAAGAGAACGGGGACGCCGTGGCGGCGTCCCCGCGAATCTCGAAGTGATGTGGCTCAGTCGTCGCCGCCGAAGAGTCCGCCGAGTGCGTCCTTCGCCTGGCCGAGCAGGTCGCCGACATCGAAGTTGTCCCCCTGCAGGAATCCCTGGACCTTTTCGCCGACCCCCCCGGGGAGCTTGTCTGCCAGGAAGTCGCCGACGGTATCGATGATGCCCTTGGCCTTGTCAGCGTCGATGTCGTCGAACTTGTCGATGATCTTCTTGATGAGCTCTTCCACGGCGCTCCCTTTCATCGATGCAGCATGGAAAGGGTACCGGGCGGGTGTTTCCAGCGGAGATCGAGGCGAACGCCGGGAAGGCGCTGGTGCCGTGTCTGTGTGATGCGGTACTAGACGGCTTGGCGCTCGGTGATTTCGCGCTGCTCGTCGTCGAATAGTGCCGGCCGCGACTGCGGACTCTCCTCGAAGAGGGCGGCTCGCTGCGCGCTGAAGGAAACGAGCAGGTAGCCCGGCGGGTAGGGACCGTCACCGCCTAGCAGCTCGGTGATGGTGACACCACGCGCCAGGTCGTGATTGCAGTGCTGTTCGCACGAGCGGTACGGGTCGCTCCGGTCGACATCCATACCCCGCCCATCGGCAGGTGGCGGGGTTCGCTTGAGGGGCCGGCTCGGGCAGTGCCGTGGGACGCGGCGCTAATAGCCGATCTCGTGGAGCCGGTCGTCGTCGATGCCGAGATGGTGGGCGATCTCGTGCAGGACGGTTTTGCGGATCTCCGCTCGGAGCTCGTCGCGCGACAGGCCCATCGCCAGGTGCGGGCCCTTGAAGATGATGACGCGGTCGGGCAGGAAGCCGGAGTAATCGAGACCACGATCGAGCAGGGACACCCCCTCGTAGATCCCGAGGAGCATCTCGCCCGGCGGCGCCTGGTGCTCGGTGGGCCACTCCTCGACGACGACATGGATGTTGTCGAGCGCCCTCACGACCCAGGGAGGCAGTTCGTCAAGCGCCTCGTCGACGACCTTCTCGAATTCGGCTCGGTGCATCAGGAGGGAGCGTAGGCCGGGCCGGTCACAGTGCGAGCGCCTCCAGGGCGTGGGCGTACTTCGAATTGCGGGCCACGCGGAAGGGGAACCACGCGGTGACCCGATGGGCGTCGGAATCGTCGGCGATGCCGTGTTTCACCTCGACGACGACCCGGTTGCGGTCGGTCACACGGTGGTGCCAGCGCGCCTGCAGTCTGCCGATCGCGATCGAGGTGACGTCGGTGTCGAGGATCAATCGGAATCGCCCGTCGCCGCTGAGGTAGTACTACGCGTCCGTAGCGGACGATGCAGACGGCTTCGAGGCCTTCGAGCGCAAGGCGAACGTCGGCCTCGGCATCGGCAAGAGCAGGGGAGAGGGTCGCCGAAGTTGTTGTGCAGCAGGAGCATCGAGAGGTTCTCGAAGTCCTGGCGTTCGACGTACTCGTTCAGGTCGAGCTTCCACGGCTTCTTGGCGCCCGAGGCCTCGCGTGAAGCATTGCCTTTCATGCTCAGCCCGATGCGCTCGACCTCGCTCCTGAAGATCACCGCCGCGGCCTCGACCTCGAGTCGTCCGGTGCTGCGGCCCAGAGACGGGCCCATTCGGCCGCCGTCAGCTGGAGATCGATGCGGCCCACCGTGGAGTCATCGAAATGGGTCCAGTAGTCGACGGTGCTGGAGCCGGGATGGCGGACCTCGACGGTGGTCGTCGCGATGTTCCCGCTCCCGTCGGCCGGCGTGACCCGGAGCGAAACCTCGTAGGTGTTGGGGCGCACGTAGGTGCGTTGGGCATAGCCACCGGTTTCGGTGGCGTCGGTCTCGAAACTCCCGTCGCCGTCGAGGTCCCAGTCGTAGCGGAGCGCTTCTCCAGAGGGCCCGGCACTGCCGTACGGGCTGAAGTAGACGGTGAGCGGCGCCCATCCCTGATTCGGCATCGCATGGGAGTAGGAGGTCACCGCCCGGTTCTCGGTGTAGCCGAAGCAGTTCCACCGGCGAACAGGGCGAGCAGCGTGAGGACGGCGGCCGCGACGAGCGGCAGGACGGGAAGTCCCCGCTCAACTCGCCGTAGGACCGTCATGTACGCCTCTCGAGGCCGGGTTCAACGACCCCCCTCGGGGCCGACGCTAGCGGTCTGTTGCCCCGGCGGCGGCCGAGTACAATCCGCTGCCGCGGGCGCTTAGCTCAGCGGGAGAGCGCTGCCTTCACACGGCAGAGGTCACTGGTTCGATCCCAGTAGCGCCCACCACGAAACCCCCTGCGTGCAGGGGGTTATTGCTCACCGGTGGCGGAGTCCGGCGATCTCCGAGGGGGCGGTTGCCCACATTCTGACCACATCAGAGTCGTGGTATGCATGCTCTAGCCGGTCGGCCGCGGCCTCATCCAGGCCCTCAAACAAGTGGCCGTAGGTGTTCAACGTGGTCGTGATGGAGGCGTGGCCGAGACGCTGCTGGATCACCTTGGGGTGCTCGCCCTGCTGCCACAGGATTCGGGGCCGCCATACCTTGCGATCGGCCTGGCGGGCCTGGCGGGTGCCGGGATCGCCCTCGGCGGGTTCATGCTCTTCCGGAAGGGCCGCTAGGCCCTGCCACCTCAGCGGTCACCCACCCGGCTGGTCCGGCTCTCGTGGTGCCCCGTAGATCAGCACCGGAGTCGTGTCAGGTCCAATGCCGCTCGAACACCATCCCGGCCTTCTCGACCATGCGGATCGCCGGAGCGTTCGCCGGTTCGACGATCGCGATCTCCCGATCGACGTGGAGTTGCTCGACCAGGTAGCGCCACACCGCCAGGACGGCGTCGGTGGCGATTCCCCGGTCCCCTTGGCGGATGGGTCCTGACACCGACCTCCAACTCGGCCACTCCATCTACCTCGATCGACATCAGGGTCACCGGGCCGATCATCCGTCCCGATTCTCGTTCGGTCACCGCCAGACGGCAGTCTGAACGGATGAGCTCAAGTGCAAGCCGTGCCTTACGCTCCGGCCGTTCTCCGGGAGAGGCCGGAGGATCGAGTTCCGGAACGTGGTCGAGATCTGCGGCGGTGAGGTGCCTGATCTGCGGGCGCCCGGTGGTGATCTCCACATCTGGCGGCAGCTCCGGGAGTCCCACCGGCGGTCTCCCGTCGGGTGAACCACGCCGCACCATCCCGGCCACCGCCCCCCGCACCCTCCGCCACATGCGGGCGTAGAGGCGCGAGTCCGCGAGGCCGGTTGCGGCAAGCCCGGCGAGTTCGCCCACCGTTCAGCGGCGCGGGTACCAGCGGACCAGCTCGGACTTCTTCACGGGTGCGCCCATGGCACCCTCTCAGATGACCAGCTTGCGGCCGGTGAATCCCTCGGCAAGCCCTTCGTTTGCCCTGGCCTCGGCGCCGCGGAGCCGGAGGAGGGCCCACATCGTGTCGGCCGACAGGCTCTGGCTGGGGAACGCCTCGACGAGCGTGTCCACCTTGCGATCCGCCTGGTCCCAGGTCAATGGGATGTAGACGTTCGGGTGACCGAGATCGCCCTCGTACTTCGGGATCTCGTACTCCAGGATGAGGAGGTCCCGGAAGACGTTCCAGGTGAGCTCGGCCACCAGCCGGTGATCCTGATGCCGGTCTTCGAGCCGGTGGGTGAATACGACGTCGGGCTTGATCTCCGACGCGAGGTCGTGGAGGAACGTCTTCAGTTCGGCGTACTCGGCTGGGAAGTACGAGTCGGAGAAGTGCTCGGTCACCACCCGGGTTGGCCCGGCCCCGACCAGCAGTCTGCCGGCACCGGCTTCTGCCTCGGCAACGCGTTCGCCTGTAGCACTCAACACCACCCAGGTGACTGCCAGGCCCGGATGCTCCTCGAGCAAGCGCTGGATTGTGCCGCCGCAGCCGATCTCAATGTCGTCGGAATGCGCTCCGAGGAGCAGCACGGAGCGCACCTCGGTGAGGTCGAGATGCTTCATGACGTCTGCCGGAACGGCTGGGTCTCGAAGTCGAGCGATCGATCGTGCGAATCGGGTCCCGTCCCCTTCCAGACCTGCCAGGCGGCCCGGCCCTTCTCAGCCATGTCTTCGAGATCCTGCTTCTCCTTGTAGGTGTCCATGCAGCTCCAGAACCCTTCGTGGCGGTAGGCGAGGAGTTCATTGCGCTCGACCAGTCGGTTGAAGGGCTCTTCGACCAGTTCCTCATCGGGGCGGAGGACGTCGAAGATCTCGGGGGTGAAGGCGAAGAACCCGCCGTTCATCCAGACATCAGACTGCCGAATGGGGGAGATCTTGCGCACCACGTCGTCCGCACTCATGGTGATCCGGTGGAAGCTGTGGCTCGGCTTCACCGCCAGGAACATTGCGGTCGGCCGGCGCTGCTCGAACTCGGCGAGCATGTCCGGCAGGTGGAGGTCGCTCAGGCCGTCGGTGTAGTTGGCAAGGAACGGCTCATCCGGATCCAGGTAGTGGCGGACCCGGCGGAGCCGCTCGCCGATGGTGGAGTTGCTGCCGGTGTCCGCGAACGTGATGTGCCAATCCTGGATATCGCTGTTCATCACCGAGCCGTCGCTGCCACCGTTTGAGAGCACGAAGTCGTTTGAGAGGCGTTCGTCGTACTCGAGGAAGTAGCGCTTGATCACGTCGGCCTTCCACCCGAGGCACAGCACGAACTCCGTGTGCCCGAAGTGGGCGTAGTACTTCATGATGTGCCACAGGATCGGGTGATCGCCGATGGGCACCATCGGTTTCGGGGCCGATTCGATGTGGCTTCTCATCCGCATGCCGAAGCCGCCGCAGAACAGCACGACCTTCATGGGGTCACGAACCTCGGTTCGGGGATCAAGACGATCAATCGGCCGCCCCAATCCCGGACATAAGACAGTTGTGCCGAGAGCTCCCGCTCCAGGTTCCACGGGAGCAGCACGATGTAGTCCGGCTTGGTCTCGGCGAGCCTGTCGGGTGGGTAGACCGGGATCCGGCAGCCAGGCAGGTAGGTGCCCTGCTTCACCGGATTGCGATCGACCGTGTAGTCGATGAAGTCCTCCCGGATGCCGCAGTAGTTGAGCAGGGTGCTTCCCTTGCCCGGGGCGCCGTATCCGGCGATCTGTTTGCCCTCTCGCTTGGCCCGGATCAGGAACTCGAGAATCCGGCGCTTGGTCTCGGCCACCTGCTCACCGAACGCCGTGTAGGTGGCGACGTCGTCGTAGCCACCAGCCCGCTCCGCCTCCAGGAGGCCCGTCACTGCCTCCGAGGTCGGTTTCGAGGTTTCCGACTCGTGGCGGGCGTAGATGCGCACCGATCCGCCGTGCGTCGGGAGAATGTCGACGTCGTAGATGACGAGACCATGCGCGCCGAACACCCGGCTCAGCGACAGCAGTGTCCAATAGCAGTAGTGCTCCTGGTAGATCTGGTCGAACTGGTTGCCCTCCATGGTCTGCATGAGGTGCGGAATCTCCACCGTGATCGTCCCGCCGTCGGCGAGGAGCAGCTTCATGCCTGCGACGAAGTCGTTGATGGCGGGGACGTGCCCGATCACGTTGTTGGCGATGAGCAAGTCGGCGCGGACTCCGTCGGCAACCAGGTCGCGGGCTGCCTCGACTCCGAAGAAGCGAACCACGGTCGGGATGCCCTTGGCGATGGCCGCTTCGGCCACGTTGGCCGCTGGTTCGACCCCAAGCGACGGGATCCCGGCGTCGATCGTGTACTGGAGGAGGTAGCCGTCGTTGCTGGCGATCTCCACCACCCGCGAGTCGGGTCCGAGCCCGAACCGGGGGATTGCAGCGTCGACATAGGCGCGGCAGTGGGCGAGCCACGAGTCCGAATAGGACGAGAAGTACGCGTAATCGCTGTAGATCTCCTCTCCTCCGACCAGTTCGGGAACCTGGACCAGCAGGCACTCCTCGCATACGTACGCCCGCAGCGGCCAGAAGGGTTCTGGAGTGTCATAGACGTCGGCGGACACGTAGCTCTCACACAGGGGCGACGTACCGAGATCCGCCACAACATGGCTGAGTGGCGTCCCGCAGAACCGGCAGTGGTGCCTCGGCCCGGGACCATGGGGGTGGTGGTCGCTCATGGTGCGGCCTCCTCCAGCAGCCCGGCAGCGAGCAAGACATCGGCCGCAGCGCGGATGGCCGCAAACGGCACACCCGACCGATCAGCCACCGCCAGGAGGTCGTGGTTGCCGTCGGACAGGTTGAGCGTCCACAGCACCGCGCGCTGTGCCTCTTCGGTGTCGTACGAGTGGTCGAACTGCCGATAGAGCCCGAGCGGCCCGAGCCGGGGCTCGCCGTACGGCCTCGTCGCGCTATAGCGAGCGTTGGCTTCGAGTGCCGACACGATGCCGACGGCGGCGGCAAGTGATCCGGCCAGGGTGGTGGGCTCGACGAGATCGAGGTCGTCGGCGGACGTGTGGTACTCGGAGTAGGTGCCGGGGAGGGAACGCATCAGGCAGCCGACAGGGAGATCGAACCCCGGGGAGCAGAACTGGCGCTCGTCGTAGCCGAACGGCTCGAACGGAACGATCGCCTCCGGCGGAGCAGCATGCCGGAGCACATGAGCGGCGGCCCGATCGACCGGCGCATCCCCCCGGCGGCTCCGCTTGTAGATGAGCGAGTTCCCGAAGCCGAGGCCGGTGAGCACCAGGCCGTGGCGAATGCGATCGACCCGGTCACGATTCATGGCAAGCCAGGTGATCGCTCCGATGGTTGCCGGCCCGAACACGAAGCGGAAGGTGTGGGTCCGGTCGTGTCCCGCCAGTGATCGGGCGAGCCACGCCGCCACCGCAATCCCCGCGAGATTGTCGTTGGCCAGCGACGGATGGCAGGTGTGGGTCCACACGAGGAATTCGTCGGCTGATCTCCCCGGGAGGGTTACCTCTCCGTATGTGAGAGAGCCGTCGGCCAGTTCGCTGTCGATGCGCACCCGGTACTCGCGATCGGGCTCAGCGTCGAGCGCCTCGAATTGGGCGTGCGCCATGGTGAAGCCCCAGGACTCCTCGTAGTACGACGTGCGATACGGGAGCCAGCCCGGTCGATCCGGGAGCGTGTGGATCCGTTGCCGCACCTCCCGCCACGGCATCGTGGTGTCGACCGGGGTGCTGTAGGCCTCGACGTGGAGGTTGGATTCGGCCAGGTCGATGATTCGCCTGCCGGCGTCATCCTCGATCCAGGCCTCCCGAATCCGCCACTCGGGCGGCACGGTCCAATCGAGCACCCGGGTCCCCGCCGGAACCTCATGTATCTCGAGTGGGATCACCTCGGAGATCACGCGCAGGGTGTCGCGGGCCCCTGTGCCGGTGATGCTGCGGTGGATCGGGAAGAGGCGGCCGATGAACTCGTGCATCTCCTTCCCGGGATCGGGCCCATGCGTGGTCATCGGTTGAATCTCCGGTAGACCGGCCGGGTAGGACCACCCTCCAGGTACCGCTCCGGGCCGTCCTCGAGGGCCGCGGCGTACACGGGGAGCAGGTCGTCGACCGCATCGATGGTGTGGTCGATGTCGGAATCGGTGTGGGAGTAGCTGACGACCAGCGACGTCCCGAGCACACCGCGGCGGATCAACTCCTGCATGAAGAGCGCCCGGTACACCTGGGACGGCCGGCCGTCTCCGTCACGGGTACCGAACACCAGGCAGCTGGGCCTGCCGATGATCGGCACCTGCGCTTGCAGGCCGTGGCGAGCGATGGCATCGAGGAGCCCGGTCTTCAGCCTGGCACCCTGGCGGTCCAGCGTTTCGATCACCGGTTCCTCGCGATACGTCTGCATGGTGGCAATCGCGGCGGCGAGGGCGTGGGTCTCGGCGCCGTGCGTGGTTGACAGCAGGAAGACGCGCTCCCGGTCGTGATGGAGCCCACCGAGTTCCATCAACTCCCGTTTTCCCACCAGGGCCGACACCGAGTGCCCGTTGGCCATCCCCTTGCCGAAGGCAGAGAGGTCCGGGTTGACGCCGTACACTTTCTGTCCGCCGCCGTTGTCCCAGCGGAACCCCGTGATCATCTCGTCGAGGATGAAGATTGCCCCTCGATCGCGACAGAGCGCCTGGACGGCGGGCAGGTATCCCGCAGACGGTTCGGCGTATTTGGCCGGCTCCAGGATCACCGCGGCGATCTGGTCGGGGTGCCGGTTGAACAACGCCCCGAGGTCGGCGACGTCGTCGTAGCGGAACGTCACGGTGAGCGCCTGAACCTCCGCCGGGATGCCTGCATTGATCTCGGTGGTGCCGATGAACCAGTCATCGACGGAGAAGAACGGCTGGTCGCCGCAGAGCGCCACCAGGGTGCGGCCGGTGGCGGCCCTTGCCAGCTTGACGGCTGCGGTGGTGATATCCGAGCCGTTCTTGGCGAACTTGGCCATTTCGGCCCCGTCGATCATCCCGAGCAGGTCCTCGGCACAGGTCACCTCGATCGGCGCCGGGCGGGAAAAGTTGGATCCGTGCTCCAGTTCGCTCCGGACAGCCTCGACGACCGGTGGGAATGCGTGGCCCAGCGTGACCGCCCGGCATCCCATGCCGTACTCGATGTACTCATTGCCGTCGACGTCCCAGACATGGCTGCCCCGGCCGCGCACGATGAACCCGGGTGCCAGGGCGGGGAACTGGTCGTCACCCTTGGCGTAGGTGTGGCACCCGCCGGGAATCAGCGAGTGGCTGCGCTCCTGCAGGGCCCGAGACCGGGCGTACCCGCGGTGCCGGTTGCCGGCCTTCGTCGGGTAACTCATGGGCTCCCCACCGATTCCATCGCGGTCTGATATGCGGCGATCTGCTCGAGGCAGAGCCGGCGGGCGGTGTCGGGTTCGTCGAAGTAGGTCCGATACCACTGCGCGGTTCGTTCGAGCACCTCGTCGATGTCCCAGGCAGGCCTCCAGGCCAGTTGCCACAGTGCCTTGTCGATGTTCAGCCGCAGGGTCCCGGCCTCATGCGGCTGGTCCCGGTCCGACGCATCGCTCCACGACCCGTTGCCCCATGCTGCGAGGAAACCTTCCACAAGGTCGCGTACCGGTAGTTCGTTGCCCGGCAGCGGGCCGATGTTCCACCCTCCGGCGATCTCCGGATCGTCCGACTGCAGCAGCCGGGAGGCAATAGTCAGGTACCCGCTCAGAGCCTGAAGCACGTGCTGCCATGGCCTGGTTGCTGCGGGATTGCGCACTTCAACCGGTCGGCCGTCGGCAAGTGCCCGCACCACGTCGACGACCAGGGCGTCGGGCGTCCAGTCGCCGCCACCGATCACGTTGCCGGCGCGGGCGCTGGCCAGCCGCACGCCATGCTCGGCGGTACGGGAGGGATGGAAGAAGGAGTGCTGGTAGGAGCGGATCAGGAGCTCGGCGGCACCCTTGCTTCCACCGTACGGGCTGAGGTCTCCCATCTCATCGGTCTCGCGGTAGCCCCAGACCTGCTCCACGTTGCGGTAGCACTTGTCGCTGGTCACCACGAGGACGGAACAGGGGCGGCCGATTTTGCGGACCGCATCCAGGAGGCCGGCGATGCCGAGCACGTTGACGTCAAAGGTCTCGCGAGGAATCCGATAGCTCTCACGGACTATCGATTGCGCTGCCAGGTGGATGATGACCGCAGGGCGGGCATCATCGAGCGCGGTATGCATCGCCTCGGGGTTGCGAACGTCGGCAATGTGATGCCGGACCAGGCCATCTTCCACATGGGAGAGCTCAAAATTGGACGGCTCGGTCGGCGGGTCCAGGGCGTAACCGGTCACCCTGGCACCGAGCGATTCCAGCCACAGGCACAGCCATGAACCCTTGAAGCCGGTGTGACCGGTAACGAAGACCGGAAGGTCCCGGTAGATGCCGCCGAATGGTTCGGTCACGGGGTCACCTCACGCGGCCAGGAGTTCGCAGGCCAGGCCGAGGTCGGCCACCTGGGCACGGATTTCGGGTTCGTACAGGGGATTGGTGATCACGATCACGTCCGGAGGTGCCCCAACCAGGGCTTCCGGTGGCACGACCGGATGCCCGCCTGCCGGAAGGAAGCGGCCCTGGCGGTCCGGATTGACGTCGACCACGGCGGAGACGCCGGCCGCTTGGGGCACCGTGTTGAGGAAGCTGAAGGCCTTCCCACCGGAACCCCAGAGCACCACCCGCTTCCCGGCGTCGAGCAGTGCGGCGAGCCGCGTGCTCCAGTCGTCGACCGAACGCCGGTGCCTGGCGGCGAACCGTCGCAGCGGATCGGGGAGCGGCCGGTGCTCGAGCTCCGGGTTCCCGGGAGCCGGCGACGGCGCGGCCTCAACGAAGACGTACTGGTCCTCCCCGTAGCAGTGCCCGGCGTCGAGGATCTCGAATCCGCATCGCTCGAAGAGCCCGGTCAGGCTGGTGAGGTCGAAGTAGTTGCACTGCTCGTAGTGGACGCTCCACGTCTCCTGGTGATCGAAGGCGTGGGCTCCGTTGAAGACCTCGAAATAGACAGGGGTTGCAGTGCTCCCCAGCATCCGGCGGAGATCCCGGAGGAACTCTGCGGGCCGCGCGATGCTCTCGAACACGGACAGACAGGCAACGAAGTCAGGCGCCGGACCGCGGTACCGGGCGGGCTCGAAAGGCGCCCGGTTCCAGGTGATCCTGGATCCGTTGACGAGTTCGGTTCCCGAGGCCGGCAGGGCAGGGTCGATCCCGATGCCCTCACCGATGCCGGCGCCGGCGAGGCGCCGCATGAAGTACCCGCCGCCGCTGCCGATCTCCAGGACCCTCCGACCCACTAGGTCGTATCGGGCCACCAGGCGGATCGCGAGGTCGTCGACGAACGACACGAACGTGGGGGAGTGGGCGAGCGATGCCTCGTAGCCGGGGCGGAACCGGGCTATCTGCCCGTCGAACGCCCGGTTATGGATCAGGCCGCAGCTGTGGCAGAACGACAGGTCGATATCGCCGGAAGGGGCCGCTCGCGCCTCGTCGGGCGTGTCGAACAGGATTCCGACCAGAGCCGGCTGAGCGGTCATCCGAAGGACGTCGGTCAGCTCCGTACTCCCGCATCCGGGGCAGGCAGCATCCTCCGGTGCTGCAGACGGCAGCGATCGTCCACGGTCGGAGTTCATGAGACCCCCAATCCGCTCGGGGGCACTCGTGCGCTGTGAACCGTGGCGCACTGCAGTCTGGTCGCGGCCATCGTTCCTCCTCGGGGCCCTGGTAGCCCTATCGGCGGGTCCCGGTGCCCTTGAAGAGGCTTTTCGCCACGGATCCCCACTTGCGCACTTGCAGCAGATACCGCCCAACGGCCCGGTAACACCGGGCCCGGTGGCGGAACGAGAGTCCGGAACGACGGATGACCCGGAGGTGACCAGCAAGCAGCGACAGTCTTGGCGACAGAGGCATCGCTCGCTTGCCCGGCTGGACGAATTCGAGCTGCTCTTCCAGAGTCGCCGGACGAGGTGCCCCGGCGGGGTCGAGGCGTTCGAAGAACAGTTCCTCGTCGATGTCGTGGAACCGGCCCATCAGCGCCAGTTCTGCCATGAGCACCTTCTCCGATCCGTACACCGCGAGAAGCGGCTCGCACCGCTGGATGGCCTCAGTGCGGAAGACTCCAGAGCAGCGCACGGAGTACCCATTCGTGGTCAGCACGTCCAGCATCCGCTGGTCGGGGTGCGGGGAGTCCAAGTGCCGGCTCGTCTTCGTTGGGTCGGGCAGGTGCCCCAGGCGGTTGCCTGACCCGTCGATCGTTCCCGTGCGGCTGTGGCAGCACACGATTTCGGGGTCGTCGCTGAGAACGGTGAGACACCGGGCGACGAACTCGGGGTCGCAGATGTCGTCGCCGGCCGCCCACTTGAAGAATTCTCCCCTCGCCAGCGGGATGAGCCGGTTGTAGTTCCAGACGGAGCCCCGGTTGACCTCCTCCCGGAGGTAGTGGATCCGAGGATCGCGATCTGCGTATTCCCGGCAGATCCGCCCGGTTTCGTCGGTGGAGCCGTTGTCCGAGATCAGGATCTCGAGGTTCGGGTAGGTCTGCCCGACAACGCTGTCGAGTGCCGCCGGGAGGTACTCGGCGCAGTTGTAGACCGGCATGCCGATCGTCACCAGCGGGGGAGTGCCGTCTCGCATCGCCATCACCGGTTCTCCGCTCGGGGTCCGATCATGCGGGCCAGCACCGTCCACATCGCGGCGGTCTCCAGGAGGCTGCCGGCAGCGAGGGCCACGGCGGCTCCCGGGAGCCCGAAGGCGGCAACCAGCGGGATGCCGGCTCCGAGGGTGACGATCAATGCTGCGATTCCGGACAGGAGGTAGACGTCGGCTCGCTCGAGTGCCCCGAGGGCGTTTGTCGCTGAGACCTCAGCCCACCAGACGAAGATGGCCACGGTGAGGATCGCCACGGTGAGGCCCTGGCCGCCGAACGCCTTTCCGTAGATCAGTTCAACCACCTTGCCGCCGACAACCATCAGGAGCACGGTCGGGGCGGCGATGAGTGTGCCGAAAACCACGGTGGCCCGGGTAACGACGTGCCACACCTCGCGATCGCCGCCTTCGACCTTGGCGTCGGCGATCCGCGGAGTGAGGACGTTGGACACGCCGATGATCACCGGATTCGAGAGGCGGACGACACCCAGACACGCCGCGAATACTCCGACCGCCTCGGTGCCGCCGTCGCGGGCGAGCCACCAGACGATCCACAGCGCCCCGTATCCCTGGACGGTTCCGACCACGCGGGAGAGCAGGTCCCACCGGACGAATCTCCAATGGCGGAGGAACACCTGGCGGCCGGCCGACCGATCGATGGTGAAGTGCCGGCGAGAGACGATGAGCCATCCGACGCCGACGAGCGCGTTGGCAACGCCGAGCGCCGCCAGGGCGCCGATCGCGGTCATCCGTCCGGTGGCTCCCAGCCAGGCGAGGCCGGCGAGTTGCAGCACGCCGACCGTGAGGTCGACGACGATCGCGGTTCGCAGGTCGTGGTGGGCGAACGAGAACCGCCGGGCGAACTCCTTCAACAGGACGAACGGCAGACAGGCCAGGAGCGTGCCGACGACGCCGAGCGCTCGGCCCGGCCCGGCGCCGATGGCGATGGCAACTGCGGCGATCCCCAGACCGATGATCCCCGACCCCACCAGCGCCAGGTGGTGAATGAGGCTGCCGCCGGCGTACGCGGCCGGATCCGGTCCCTCGCCTCGCCGGCGAAACAGGGTATAGGGGACGGTGACGGCGGAGTCCTGGGCGGTTGCCATCAGGATAAGCACCGTGATTCCAAGGGCGTAGGCCCCAAGCTCTCCCTCGCCCGCCTGCCGTCCCACGATGATCGTGGTGACGAAGCTGGTGGCGCTGACGGTCGACTGGTCGATGAGGCCCGCCATCGAGCGGCGCGCCGTCAAACCGCCGCGCGGTCTGAGACCCGGGGTGATGCCGCGCATGGCTACGCCCCCGTCCGGGCACGCCCGGCCGGCGTCCGCAATCGCAGCGCGGGCGTCGTGTGTACTGTGATGACGGCTCCAGTCATGCTGACTGGTCAGTCATCGGCGACCCGGTGGGGAACTTGACCGGGTGGGATTGCCGGGCGGCGCCCGGCCGTGGCACCCGGTCCGCCGATGGACGTCGGCACCGACCCACCCGGATCGTTACCGTGCGCGCATGACGACTAGGCGCATCCCCATTCTGCTGGCCGGTTTCGCGTTGAGCGCCGCCGCCTGCGGCGGGAGTTCGGACGCCACACCATTTTCGACCACCGCGGCGACGGCGGCCCCGACGACCACCACAGCGACGACAACTTCGACCACGACGACGACTTCGACCACGACGACGACTTCGACCACGACGACGACTTCGACCACGACGACGACCACCCTGCCGCCGACCACGACGACCGAGCCGCCGAGCGAGGAGGAGGTCTTCCTCGCACAGAACGTTGCGGCGTGCCGGGACGGTGACGACGTCGCGTGCGACCTCGTCTACACGTTCGCTGCGGAGGGTTCTGACGAAGAGGAAATCGGTGCTACCTGCGCCGGACGGCATAGCGGTGACACCTTCTGCTCCGGATACGACATCGAGTATTCGATGGCGAGCAACTACGGCGACGACCCGTTCCTCGACGCGTTGTGGGACATCTGTGCAGAGGGATACACCGACGCCTGTGACGCCCTGTATTTCTTCGCACGATGGGCATCGTCGTACGAGGCATTCGGGTTCGCCCACGAGATCTTCCCGACCTGGATGGACGACTGTGCAGCCGGGGACGACGTGGCGTGCGATGTCGTCTGGGCGCTGGCACCGGCCGGAAGTGAGGAAGAGGAGTTTGCGGCGGAGTGCGGCGGGCGAGGTCAGCCCGAAGGGTTCTGGTGCAGCGGCCACGACGACACCGATCCGGCCGTCGTCGAGTACGGCGACGACTCATTCATGGACGCGCTGTCTGATCTGTGTGATAGCGGCCTGGGGCTGGCGTGCGGTCAGCTGTGGTCCTACAGCCCTGTTGAGAGTGAATACGAGGCCTACGGGCTCCAGAGCGCGTTCGATCGGGAGTACGTCGCGATGAATGCGGCCGACGACGATGCCCTTGCCGGGCTGTACCCGGCGTGGGCAGATGCATGTAACGGCGGGGACGACGTTGCCTGCGATCTGATCGCTGTGTTCTCGACTCCGATCAACCCCTATCTCGAGACCTCACAATCCTGTGGTGGGTCCCGCCCGGCGGACGATTCGGTGAGTTGCACCGGGTTCGATCCGGAGACGACGGAGGCCATGTCGTACGGAGAAGATCCGCTGCTCGACACGCTGTACGACCTGTGCGGTGACGGAATGACCACGGCGTGTGAGGCCCTGTATTGGGGCAGCGCGGTTGACTCCGACTATGAGGCATTCGGCGACGCCAACCGAGGGTAGATCAGCCCGGCAGGGTCGCCGGGGGCGGAGTGGGGGCTCGTCCGATTAGGGTCGCCTGCAGACACGGGAGGCGGATGTGGCAACTGGAGAATGGCTCGGACGGACGCCGCCATGGCGGGACGTCCTTGCGGCGGTCGATGCGGGAATCAGGGCTCTTGCGGAGGGTCGATCATCGCTGATCACCATCGAGGGGTCGAGCGGCCGGTCCGCTCTGCTCGATGAGGTGGAGCGGCGGGTCGGGGGCGGCGATGTGCGCCGTGCCGAGCTGCTCGGCGGGAGCCGCCTGCAGTCCGGGAACCTGGCAGACCGTCTCGAGATCGCTGAACGCCCGCCACAGGAACCGGTCACCGTCGTCGTTCGGGATGCACAGTGGGCGGACGCCACCTCGATCGGCCGCCTGAGCCGCCTGTTCGGGACCACCCCGGTGCTGCTGGTGATGGGGCACGCCGAGCTCAGTGCCGATGCTGCCATCGTCTTTGATCGGCTGGGGACCGGCGCTTCGCGGCATGCGACCGTTCACCGCTTCCAGGTTGCACCACTCACGGCCGGCGACCTCGGTGAGATCGCCGACCCGGGCCTGGCAACCGATCTCGCCGACGCTGCCGGCGGTGACGCCGGCGAATTGATTCGGATTCTCGACCTCTGGTCCGAGCGCGGCATTCTCGACTTGAGCGGCGACCGGATCACCACATCCGGACCGCTTCCCGCCGGACGCCCGCTTCCGCTTCAGGCGCTCGTTGCCGACCTCCCATCGAACGAGCGCCGGTTCGTCGAGGCAACCGCCCTGGCGGGCGATGCCCTTCCGCTCGATGTCGCCCAGCGGCTGCTCGATGAGGACGCCGACACCGTGCTGGGGCTCGGCGAATCGCTGGCCGAGCGATCGTTCCTTCGGGATACGCCTGCCGGGTTTGCGCCACCCGATGGAGAGGCGGCCGAGCGAATGGCCGCCTCGGTAGGACAGGCACGCCGCAGCGCCACGTTCTCGAAGCTCGCCGAC
>CAZEHO010000001.1:348976-385649 GCA_964511945.1 uncultured Acidimicrobiia bacterium
GGCCGCCTCGGTAGGACAGGCACGCCGCAGCGCCACGTTCTCGAAGCTCGCCGACGCGTTCCTTGCGGGGTCACCGAGCCCGGCGCAGCGTTCGGAAGCCGCCGAGTTCTTGTACGAAGCCGGGCGCCTCGACGAAGCGCTGCCGTTGCTGGCCGATGCCGGGATCGATGCCGTCCGGTCCGGGGCACCTGCAGAGGGTCTCCCGCTGCTCGACAAGGCCATTGCTGCCTACGGGGAACGCGACGACGATC
Organism: uncultured Acidimicrobiia bacterium; assembly: GCA_964511945.1. GTDB lineage: Bacteria > Actinomycetota > Acidimicrobiia > Spongiisociales > UBA11373 > CAZEHO01. The sequence continues at coordinate 349,228 of CAZEHO010000001.1, forward strand.
CGGCGCTCGAAGGCCGGCTCCGGTTGGCCCGGGCCCAGGTGTACCGGTATCTCGGGTGGTCACAGCTCGCTTCGGACGATGCCGATGTGGCGACCCGGCGGCTGGAGGGGTCCGAACTGGTCGACGCATACGGATGGGCCGCCGCACTCGCCGACGACCGCCAGCAGATTCTCGAGGCCGAACGGCTCCTGGCAGCCGGTGAGTACGTCGCCGCGACTTCGAATGAACCCGGGAAGCTCGGATCGCTGCTGACGCTGCGGGCGCGGATTCTCGGCCGGCTCGGCTTCGGTGATGAAGCGGAGGCGGCCGTCATTCGCGGTGAAGGCGTGCTGGCCGAGCACGGAACCGCTGACCAGCGCACCCGGGCCCTCTACAACCGGGCGTGGATCGACTTCGACCAGGGCCGGATGCGGTCGTCGGAAGCCCGATTCTCCGATCTGGCTGCCCGCTTCCGCGATGACCGCGCCGACTCCGCACTGGCCGATGCCCAGGGATGGCGGTCGCGGACCCTGATGCTGACCGGCCGTCCTGCCGACGGGATCGAGGCTGCGGCGGAGGCCGTCGAGATTGCCGATCGTGGTGGCGAGATCGGCCCGGTGTTCCTGGCTGCGATGGCCAAGGCCGACGGGGCTGCGCTCTACGGAGCGGGCGAGGAAGCGCTCCACGAAGCCGACGAGCTGCTTGCCATCGTGCTCCAGCAGCTCCCGCAGTGGGAGAACGCTGCCCGGTTCTACCGCACCCAGGCTCTGGTCACGCTAGGACGGCTCGACGAGGCGGCTGAGGAGATCGACGCAGCGATTCTTGCGTGCCCCGAGGGGGTCGACGGAGAAACCTGGCGGCTCCGCTGCCGGGCGCTGGCACTGCGGGTCTCGGCCGCTCGCGGGGAACTGTGGCCTGCCGACGTTGCCGATGAGGTAACCGAGGCGCTGTTGACCGGGCGCTGGCATCTGCCGGCTGCGCAACTGCTGGCGACCAGGGCCGTCCAGGAGAAAGATCCGGAGTTTGCCCGGCAGGGCGCTGCGCTGGCTCTGCAGCTGGGCATCCCGATGGTGGCCGCCGCCAACGCCGAGGCGGGTGGACTCTGGGAGGAGGCAACCGGGACCGCCGTCGCGGCGGAGCTGCGCCGGATGGCCGGGCGGATCCCACCGGATTGGGAAGAACGCTGGGAGGCGCTGGCTCCGGTGGCCGCCGGCCTGGCGGCGCCAGAAGTCGAGGCGGAGGCCGCGGCGGAAGCTGCAGCAGAACTGCAGACCAGCCTGCAAGCGGCGTTCCAGGAGGCGGGTCTGGCCGGTGCCGACCACATTCTCAGTCCGGCACAGCGGCGTGCCGCCGGCATCCGGATTCGGCGCCGCCGGGTGCGACGCCCCCTGTGGCAAACGCTGGTCGGAGTCGGTGCGCTCGTCGTCATCGCCGCCGTGGCCGCGGTGGCCCTGGTAGTGGCGCTGCAGGAGCCGGAGGAGCAGACGGCTTCCACGGTCTTCGTTGAGGTTCCGGGCGACACCGTGGTCGTTACCGAGACCGCTCCGACGACGACGACCACGACCACCCTGCCCCGGCTCGAAGAACGGATCCTGGAGGAGCCCGAACGCGAGATCACCGCCCAGTGGGGGTTCCGCGGCGAAGTGCCGGTCGGCGAAGCCGACCGCGGGCTGACCGGGGTTGCTCAGGTCAGCGCCGTGCGGGAGGCCGGTGGGTACTACTGGCGGAAGGGCACCAACGACCCGATCGTGGCGACCGCGGTGATCCGCGGGCGGAACATGTTCTTCGGGAATCTCAACGGAACCTTCTTCGTCTATGAGACGGACGGCGACCTGATCAACACGAACAGCCCCGAAACCGGCAGGCGGATCTTGACATCGGCGACCGCCGAGCTCACCGGTGGAACCGCCGGTGTGGAGGCCGGCCGGATCGACGCGGTGTTCTTCGGTGACACGGACGGACGGTTGCACGGAGCCGATGCCGGGAGTGGCGTGCCGCTGCCGGGGTGGGACGCGACGACCGGCGGACCGATATCGACGGCTCCGCTGATCGTGGGCCAGTTGGTAGTGGTCGGGAGTGCCGACGGGTACGTCCATGCATTCAGCATCACCGACAACGGCGACCTGGTGTGGCGGTTCCCGGCGGACGGTTCCGACATTGCTCCGTCACGACCGATCGAGGGCATGGCGCTGGGCAACGGGATCATCTACGTGGCCCGCGAGGACGGATCTCTCTTCGGCCTCGATCCGGCAACCGGGTTGCCGGCGAGCGACGGCGGACCGCCTCAGTGCGCGGTGCCGGAGGGAGGTCTGCAGGGAACTCCGGCCGGAAATCCGGTCTACGCAGAAGGCTATGTGTACGTTGCGGCCGGTCCCTTCGTCTGGCGCTTCGAAGCCGACGACTGCCGGATTCCGGCAACGGTGGCCTTCATCCAGGGTTCCGAGGCATCGGCCGCACCGGCCGTCGATGTCGAGGCCGGTGCGCTGTTCCAGCCGATCGGGCGGTTCGTCCTCCGGTACGACATCTCGGGCAATCTGCCGGTGACCAATCACTCCTGTCAGTACCCGATGGAGGGCGGCCGGGTGGATATCAAATCCCCTCCGTCCATTGCCCGCCACGAGGATGGAACCTCGACGGTCTACTTCGGTGACAACGCCTTCATCCTGCACGCCATCGACGGTGACACCTGCGAGGAGCTATGGGCGTGGGAGACCGGTGGCGCGATCGTCTCGTCGGCCGCCCTCGGAGACGGGGTCGTATTCGTCACCAGTCAGGATGGAACGATCACCGCCATCGGTCCCGTTCCCGACGGGGAATAGCGGGGCCGGGCTCAGGCCGGATGGTGCCGGGGTAGATTCCGCTTTGGCGACTCACCGCGGGGGACGTCGTGGATGAAACGACCGGCCGATGGAGTCGCGGGCTGTGGCTCGCAATCGGCGGCCTGGCGGCCGCCGCCATCGCGCTCGGAGTCATCCTCGGCTTTGCGCTTGCCGGCGGTCACGACGAGACCGCTTCGCCTCGATATGTGCCGCCGCCTCCCCCCGGATCCGACGGGTTCTTCGTCCTGGTCGAGCCGGCACCGGACGAAGGGCCGCTGGCATTCCTCACAGTCGCCGATCGTGTCGAGGTCACCGGGACGACGGTGCCCGAACTGCCCCCCGACTTCGTGCCGCCCGAAGGTGAGATCGGCCTCTACGGCGGCACTCTCGAGCACACCTGTGATCAGGAGCTGCTCATCTGGTTCCTCGAGCAGAACCCCGACAAGGCCCAGGCGTGGGCGGACGTGCAGGGGATCCTGCCCGAGCAGATCCCCGAGTTCATTCGGAGCCTCACCCCCGCGATCCTCGAGTACGACACCCGGGTGACCAACCACGGGTACGCCGACGGTGTGGCGATCCCTCGCAATACGGTGCTTCCGGCCGGGACCGCAGTCATGCTCGATGAGTTCGGGGAGCCCCGGGTCCGCTGCTACTGCGGGAACCCGCTCAACGATCCGATCGGCGGCCCGCCGACGTCGCAGTGCGGCTGTGAGGTCCAGGTGGCGGCCCCGGCGCCGACCACCACGACGACCACCACGGTTCCGCCGCCTCCGCCGTCGAGCAGCACCACCACCTCCTCCACCACGACGACGACGTCCAGCACCACTACGACGTCTACGACAACGACCACAACCACGACGACCACGACCACGGTTCCCCCGACGGCGACGACCTCGACGACGACAACGACTTCTACGACAACGACCACAACATCGACGACCACCACGACGCTGCCGCCGCCCCCGGAGATCGCGGTTACCAAGGTGCCGGCGGAGAGTCAGATCCCGGAGCCGGGGAAGCGGGTGCTGTTCACGGTCACGGTGAAGAACACCGGTCCGGTAGAGGTGAGTGTGGACTCGCTGAGTGACGATGTCTTCGGGGACTTGCTGGATTCGTTCAACGCGGAGGTGTTCTCGAACACCTGCCCGAGCCTGCAGGGGGCCACGATCGGCGTCGGTGGCTCGGCCCAGTGCGCGTTCGAGGCGGACCTCTCCGGTGATGCGACCGATCCGCCGCACTCCAACGAGGCATCGGCTGTGGTGAGCGCAACCGACGGCAGCGGCCAGCAGGCTTTTGGGAGCGGGTCGGCGCTCGTTTCCTTCATCGATGTGCCACCGACGATCTCGGTGTCGTACAGCGCCTCGCTGGCGGTGGCGGCGCCGGCGACTTCGACTCTGGCGGCGAGTTCGCTCGCCGGTCCCGCGACGTTCGCGATCACCAACGGCACCACGCCGTCGTTGCCGGAGCCGGGTGGCCCGGTCCAGTTCACGGTCGAGGTCACCAACACCGGGCCCGAACCCGTCACTCTCACTTCGTTGACGGACTCCGTCTTTGGAGACCTCCTGAGCCCGAGCAACGAGGCGGTGTCCGGGAATACCTGCCCGCAGGAGAACCCGGTGATCCCACCCGGTGGGAAGTTCGAGTGTTCCTTCTTCGGGGAGGTGACGGGGAGTGCGGCCGATTCACCGCTGACCTTCACCGTGTCGGCCCGGGTGGTCGACGACGATGATTCCCATGCCGACGCCTCGGATTCGACGACGGTGAATCTGGTCGATCTGCTGCCGCTGATTCACGTGACCAAGACCGCCTCGCCGGACTCGCTGCCGGAACCGGGAGGGGGCGTCACGATCAACATCACCGTCCGCAACGACTCGGTCGAACCCGTGACCCTGACGAGCCTCACCGACAGTGTGTTCGGAGACCTGCTTGATGCAGGCAATGAGGGTATCGACCTCAATACCTGCCCGACCCAGTCGAAGGTGATCGGGCCCGGCGAAGAATTCAAGTGTGCGTTCCAGGCCGAGATCAAGGGTGACGCCGCCGAGATCCACGAGAACATGGCGACCGCCAATGCAACCGATGACGAGGGCAACACGGCGGAGGACTACGACTCAGCCACGGTCGACATCACGGATGTGCCGCCCGCGATCTCGGTGACCAAGACGGCCGACCCCGAAACCGTCTACGGCGAAGAGGGGGGCGCGGTGACGTTCACGGTTGTGGTCACCAATACCGGAAAAGAATCGGTGACCCTCACTTCGCTGGTGGACAGCGTGTTTGGGGACCTGCTGGCGTGGGTGGGCTCCGACTTCCGGAGCGATTGCCCCTCCGTGCCCCCAATTGTGATCGAGCCGGGCGGTACCTTTGAGTGCTTCTTCGAGGGCTGGATAGACGACGACCACACCAACACCGTGACAGCGTCGGCAGAGGACTTCGACGGTGGAGACCCTGTAGAAGCATCGGACGACGCCACGGTCACGGTGCTGCCGGCCATCGAGGTCCTCAAGACCCCGGGGGTCACCCGGATCACCGGATACGAGGGCGAGGTGGTCACCTTCACGGTCCAGGTGCTCAACAACACCGACTCACCGCTCACCCTGACGTCGCTGGTCGACGACGTGTTCGGCGACCTGTTCGGCGACAACAACCAAACGTCCTTCAACAGCTGCCCGACCGGTCACAACGGCATCCCGGTCCCCGCCAACGGTGGCTTCTCCTGCAGCTTCGATGGGTACGTGCCGGGGTACTACTACGAAGGTTCGCCGCAGCACGAGAACACGGTGACCGCAATCGCCGGTGGCCATGAAGCCAGTGGAACCGCCTCGATCGATCTGATCGAACCCGACTGCATCAACGGCTGCCTCGGCTACTAGCGGAGCCGGCCGGTTGTCCGGGTACTGTGAACTCGGCACCGATCGAGGATTCCTGTGACCCAGCCATCGCCGCCGGTTCCACCGCCGGAGCCGCCTCCGCTGCGTCAGCGGGGCCGTGCCGCCGCTGCCGCTCTGGCGGTCCTGGTGCTCGGTTTGGGGGCCGTGCTGGTGTTCCTGCTCCTCATCGGCGATGAGGAAGCCCAGGCTCGCTACGCCCCGCCGCCCCCGCAGGGATCCAACGGGTACTTCGTGCTGCTGGAGCGGGCCGGCGATGAAGGGCCGGTGGCGTTCGTCTCGATTGCCGACCGGGAGGCGGTGACCGGGACCACGATCGCTCCGCTACCGGAGGACTACGTACCGCCCGAGGGCGAGGTCGGCCTCTACGGCGGGACGCTGGAGCACACGTGCGATCCGGAGTTGTTGATCTGGTACCTCGGCCAGTACCCCGACAAGGCCCGGGCGTGGGCGGATGTGCAGGGCATCCTGGTGGAGCAGATTCCGGAGTTCATCCGGACACTCGAGCCGGTCATCCTCGAGTTCGACACCAGAGTGACCAACCACGGTTTCGCCGACGGAGTAGCCGTCGCCCGCCAAACGGTGCTCGAGGCCGGGACCGCGGTGATGATCGACGAAACCGGCGAACCGCGGGTGCGGTGCTACTGCGGCAACCCGCTCGACGATCCACGCGACAAGCCGGAACGAACCCCGTGCTGTGAGACCACCACCTCGTCGTCTTCGACCTCGACCAGCACGTCAAGGCCGTCAACGCACGGTTCCACGAGTTCGTCGTCATCCTCGTCCTCATCGACCAGCAGTTCTACGTCGAGTTCCTCGACCAGCAGCTCGACGTCGTCGTCGACGACTACCACCGAGGGATCGGTCGTGAGGCCGCCCCCGGACGACACCACGACGTCGTCCACCAAACCCGGCATCGCGCCATCCGGCGACAACGACACCGACGGCGACACGAAGCCGACGGACGACCCGGGCAAGGACGACACTTCCACGACCACGCTGGGCCAGCTGATCACCCCGCTCCCGACGGTCACCATCGCACCTCCGGTGTACACGGTCACGACGCTGCCGTATCTGTACTTCACGACGACCACAACGACGTTCGGCAACCTTCGCAAGTAGACCTTCCACTAGCTTGATGCCACACGCACCCGGGTGGTCGCCATCGCATTGAGAATTCCCGGCCTCACCGACTTCGCCCTCCTCGGGAAGGGCGGGTTCGCCTCGGTGTACCGCGCCTACCAGTCGAAATTCGACCGCCACGTGGCCGTGAAGGTGCTGAGCGACAGCGGTTTCGACGAGAAGATCAAGCGCCGTTTTGAGCGTGAGCAGCAGGCGATGGGGTCCGTTTCCGGCCATCCCGGGATCGTCACGCTGTACGACGCCGGCTTCACGTCGGATGGCGCCCCGTACCTGGTCATGGAGTTGATGTCGGGCGGCTCGATGCAGGATCGGCTCAAGACCGATGGGCCGCTGCCGTGGGCGGAAGCAATCGAAGTGATCCGCCGGATCAGCGATGCGGTTGCGCTGGCGCACGAACGCGGGGTGATGCATCGCGACATCAAGCCGGACAATGTGCTCATTTCGGAGTTCGGCGAGTACAAACTCACCGACTTCGGGATTGCCACCCTCGTCGAGGGAGCAGCGACGGCTACGACCAGCGTGACCGCGACTCTCGAATATGCCCCACCCGAGATCCTGTCCGGCAAGACGGCAATTGAGGCGTCCGACGTCTACGCGCTGGCGGCAACCCTCTTTGCGCTCGTTTCGGGACAATCACCGTTCAAAGGCGAATCGGGCGAGGCCCCGGTGGCGCTACTGACCCGGGTGCTCACGGCTCCGATCCCGGATCTGCGGCCACTCGGGACCCCGGTGCCGATCTGCGAAGTGATCGAGTGGGCAACCGCCAAGGATCCGGGTGACCGGCCGCCGACGGCGGCCGGGTTGTCGGCTGCGCTGGCCGAGGCTGCGCATCGCGCCGAAAACGAGGATCCGGCCCAGTGGTCGGCGACCCGGGTTGTGACGCCGGAGATGGTGTCGTCGGCGACCGCTGCCGTTCCCGCGACCGACGCGACCCGAGCCGTCATGGCCGACGACGTTGCGGCTGCGGTGCCTCCGCCGCCGGCACCGGCACCCAAGCGACGGATGGTGCCGATTGCGATCGGGGCCCTGGCCGTGATCGGAGCCGCGGTCGGAATCGGGATCGCACTCAGCGGTGGTGGGGGAGAGGCGGAGGGAGCGACGACGACTGCCGCGGCGGCCGCCTCGACCACCGCCGGGACTGCGACGACCGCAGCCACAAGTCCGGAGACTTCGGCCGTTGTCACCACTGCAGCCGTGGTGACCACGACCACCGAACCACCACCCGATGCTCCGGCCTGGGCGTGTGCTCCTGGTGAAGCAGTGGTCGCCTTCACCGGGTTTGATGATCTGGCAGCTCCCGGGTGGGACTCGGTCGACGACGACATCGCAGCCGAGGCGCCGGGGTGGGGGTACATCGAGGATGTCACCGACCCCGGGAACGCGTTCCTGCGGGCCGGGTACTCCGGGCTCGAGGAGCTCAGCTCGGCCACTCATGAGCGCCCGGTGACTGATGCCCACCTCCGGTTTGCTGTCCGTTTCGGCGCCCCCGGCGAGGTCGCGGCGCTGCAGGTGGATCTTCGGTTCGGGGGACCGGTGATTGCCGACGGCACCGAGTACGAGTCGCTCACACTCGCAGCGCAGTTCCAGGACACCTGGGGAGCGCTGGTGCAGCTGCTGAATCCTGCCGACGGTGCACCGGTGCCCACGCAACTCGGCACCTGGGATACGCCCTACGGGGAGGATGAAGCCGACGAATGGCACGGCGTCGAGATCGTCGCTACCGGCACGGCCTACGAGGTCTGGATCGACGGCACCCGGATGGTGTCGGTCGTGCCGCCGGTCGAGGGGGAGGGCTCGGTGTCACTGCTGGCCCGAGTCGCCGAAACGGCGTTCATCGACATCGACGACTTCCAGATGTGCTCGGCAGATGCCGGTTTCGAGTCGACCTGGCCCTGGGACGGCTGATCAGCCGGAAACCGGCGGCGGAGGAGGCTCGTCTTCGATCGCCCAGGTGACTTCACACACCGTCACCGGGTGCTGGATGCCCTTGAGTTCTCTGGTGCCGCGATCGATGAACTCCATCTCCTTGCCGAGACACAGCATGCGCACCGCATCGCTGACGAGGATCGTCGATGGTTCGGCGGCATCGCACAGCCGGGCCGCCAGGCTGACCGCCAGCCCGTAGAGGTCGCCCCTGGCGGACAGCGGTTCCCCGGCGTTGAGACCGACGCGGATCTGGAGTTGCAGGGTCGGATCGGCGTCACGCCGTGCCTCGATGTCCTGCATGATGTCGATCGCCGCCTTGACCCCGCGCTCCGCCGAGGCAAACGACGCCATGATCCCGTCGCCGGTGTGCTTGACCTCTCGCCCCCGGTTCTCGGCAATGGCCCGGCGGACGACCTGATCGTGGACCCCGAGCACGGCGATCGCTCTGGCGTCGCCGAGCGCCTGCGCCATGGCGGTGGACCCGACAAGGTCGGTGAACATGATGGTGCGGAGGGCGGTTTCCCCGTCGGGCGGCTCCTCGGTCGACGGGAGCGTCGGCGGGGCGGCGGGAGTGGATGCTTCGGCTGCAGCCGGGGGACGCCGGATCGTGGTCGTGGCCGACGTCTGTCCGATCAGCACGAACGCGGTTTCGCCGAGGACGATCCGATCCCCCTCATCAAGGGCGACCAACTGGCTGATGAGCCTGCCGTTGACGATGGTTCCGTTCGTGGAGCCGGCGTCTTGGATGGTCACGCTGTCGACCGTGGCCGCGACGATGGCGTGGCGGCGCGAGATCGAATCGTCGTGGAGCCGGATTCCGCCCGGCTGGACGACCCGTCCCAGGAACGTTTCCCCCTCGATGAGGGGCACGGCAATGCCGGAAGCCGGGCCGCTCGTTGCCCGTAGCACCCAGGATGATTGAGGTTGCTCCGCCATCATTGCTCCACATTCCGCCGGCTGTGCAGCCGGACGGGCACTCGAAAGGCACGCTACCAGTCGGAACCGATCCGGATGGACCTCCGTGGTACCCCTGATCCCCGGTGGGATCACGGCGGCTCCACCGGCGAGTAGGTTGTGGGCGGGAGGACCGATGAACGAGGCCGAGCACCAGATCGCCGGGTTCGAGGGCTGGGAACTGATCGGCCGGGGCGGATTCGCGTCGGTGTATCGGGCCCGCCAGCCGAAGTTCGATCGCGATGTCGCAATCAAGGTGCTGAACGTCTCCGACCTCGACGATGCGGCCAAGCGGCGGTTCGAGCGCGAGCAGCGCACGATGGGTTCGCTGTCGAGCCATCCGGGCATCGTGACGCTCTACGACTCGGGCTTCACCGATGCCGGCTCTCCGTACCTGGCCATGGAGTTGATGAGCACGTCGATGCGGGACCGGCTTCGCGAGCTCGGCGCACTCCCGTGGGAGCAGGCGGTGGCAATCATCGGCACCGTCACCGATGCGGTCGTGCAGGCACACAGCAAGGGCGTCCTGCACTGCGACATCAAGCCGGACAACATCCTCGTATCCGAGTTCGAGGAGCCGAAGCTCTCCGACTTCGGGATCGCGACTCTGATCGAGGGCGCTGCCACCGCCGCAACCAACGTCTCGGCGACACTGGAGTACGCGCCCCCGGAGGTGCTCTCGGGTGACAAGCCCGTCCCGTCGTCGGACGTGTATGCCCTCGGGGCCACCCTCTTCGCGATGCTCTCGGGGCGATCCCCGTTCAAGGCCGAAGGTGGCGATGTTCCGGTGGCCGTTCTGGGGCGGGTGCTCGCTGCGGACGTCCCGGACCTGCGGCCGGAAGGCATCCCCGCGCCCATTTGCGACGTCGTCGAGGCGGCGATGGCCAAGGATGTCGCGGATCGTCCTGAGACGGCAGCTCAGTTCAAGGCAATGCTCGATGAGGCGGTTCGTCTCGCCGGCGGTGTGATTTCCGAGGACGGGGTCACCCGTGTCGTCGGGGCCGGAGCGGTCGCCGCGGCCGCCGCGGCGGGTGGTGATGGGATGACCCGGCGGATCGATCCTGCTCCACCACCGGGCGAAGTCGCAGCACCTGTGCCGGCGGAAGCAGGGGCCGGGTCTTCCGGCTCCTCCGGGTGGTCCCGCTGGGGGCGTCTCGTCGTGGGGCTGCTGGCGTTGCTCGTGCTGATCCTCGGGGCCGCCGTTGCCTTCGCGCTGCTGGCGGGAGACGACGACTCCCTCGAGGCGCGGTATGCCCCGCCGCCGCCGGAGGGATCGGACGGCAGCTTTGTGCTCTTCGAACCGGCCGCCGACGAGGGACCCAACGCGTTCCTGTCGCTGGCCGATCGGGAAGAAGTGACCGGGACGACGAATCCGGCAGATGGAGCCTTCGGGCTCTTCGGGGGCACGCTGGAGCAGGCCTGCGACCAGGAACTGCTGATCTGGTACCTCTACCAGTTCCCCAAGAAGGGTGAAGCGTGGGCCGAAGCCCTCGGCATAACCTTTGAGGAGATCCCGGCGTTCGTGCGCGGGCTGACCCCGGCAATCATCGAGGTGGAGACCCGCGTCACCAATTTCGGCTTCGAGGACGGAGAGGCGGTGCCGCGCCAGACCTACCTCGAGGCGGGAACGGCGGTGCTGATCGACGACGCGGGCCGCCCGGTCGTTCGCTGCTACTGCGGGAACCCACTGGCTGCTGCCGAGGGCCCGGCTCCGGTCCCGTCGACGTGTCCCTGCGACACCACGACGACCACCGTGGACGGGCAATCCGCCTAGTGCCGTGTCTCATAACGTTGGCGAGGTTTCAGGGCGAGCTCAGGGCGTCGCCCGGCAAGGACGCAGTCCCGCAGGCGCACTCGGATGCGTGCGTCAAGGGCGAGGACACAGCCGGAGGCGTCCTGAGCCGCATCTGAACCCGCCAAACGTTTTGTGACGTGGCACTAGGCCGAGTTTCCCCTACGAGTGCAGTTCGAGCACGTCGCCGTCGGTCACGAGGTGGTCGGCTCCGACCTGCTGGCCCTCGAAGACCCCGCCGCCCCACAGCCGGGCGAATTTCAGCGACTCCGCGATCTCGCGATGCACCAGCGTCGCCACATCGAGCACCGTTTCGCCCCGGCGCACCGTGTAGGGGCGGCTCATGTCTGGTGGCTGCCCGGGAATCTTGGTGTACACCCGGACGACGCCCAGGTGCTCGAACAGCCACGGACCGATCCGGTCGATCCCGGTGCCGGTCTCGGTGGACACCTCGAGGACCGGGTAGTCGTAGCCGGTCAGCTCCCTGAACACCGCCAGGTCCTCCTCGATGCCGTCCAGCAGATCGGCCTTGTTGGCCACCAGCACGGTGGGCAGTAGCACACCGAACGGGTCGTCTTGCTCCAGACCGTCGCTCCAGTCCGAAGTCAGTCGGATCCGCCGTTCGGCCAGCATCTCGTGGAGGACGACGACCTCCTCCATGCACCCCGCATGGGCGAGGTCCACGACCAGCATCGCCCCATGGGCCGGCTGGAGGGCGTTGAGGATCCACGGGACCGGATGCTCCGGCGACAGCGGTGGGAGATCGATGAGCTGGATGAAGATGTCGTCGACCGGGAGCATGCCCGGCTGCGGGAACTGGGTCGTGAACGGGTACGGACCGGTTTGAGCGTGCGACCCGGTCAGCAGCGCGTGGATCGTCGACTTCCCGGTGTTCGGGGGGCCGATCAGGGCGACCTGGCCGGCGCCCTCGGCCCGGATCATCGTGGGGGGACCGGTGCGAGCCGCGCCCTTCTTCGGACCCGATCCGAGCTCGGTCAGCTCCTTGATCCTGGTCTTGATGTCGGCCCGGAGATGCTCGGTGCCCTTGTGCTTGGGGATGGTGCGGAGCATCTCGCGCAGCCACTGCAGCTGCTCGTCCGGATCGCGGGCCTTGCGGAACTCCTGCTCGGCCTTCTTGTATTCGGGGCTCAGGTTCGCCGGCATTGCGCCACCAATGATGGTCGTTCCGCGGCGCACCGGTGGTCCCAGGGGTCCGGGGGGCTGCGCGGTACCGTGGAGGCATGACCGATCAAGCCCCTCCGATCGTCCCGATCATCCTCTCCGGGGGATCGGGAACACGACTGTGGCCACTGTCACGTCGCCTGCACCCCAAGCAGTTCGCCGCGCTGGTCGGCGATCTCACCATGTTCCAGGAGACCGCAGCGCGGCTGGCCGGAATGCGGGGGGCGCGGCCCGCCTTCGTGGTCTGTAACGAAGCTCACGGCGCGCTGGCTGCCGGACAGCTCGATGAACTCGGGGCCCCTCCGGAGGTTGTGATCATGGAGCCGCTCGGGCGCAACACCGCGCCGGCAGTTGCGGTTGCTGCATTGCGAGCGATGGCCGGCGGTGACGATCCGTTGCTGTTGGTGCTTCCGGCCGATCACATGATCCGCGACGTGCTTGCGTTCCAGGCCGCCGTTGCCGTCGGCGCCCCGCTTGCCTCCGCAGGGAAGCTGGTGACGTTCGGCATCGTTCCCGACCGGCCGCACACCGGATACGGCTACATCCAGCGCGGCGAGGCGATCGAAGCGGGAGTCTCGTATCTGGTGCAGCGTTTCGTTGAGAAACCCGATGCGGCCACTGCGGCCAATTACGTGGCTTCAGGGGAGTACTCGTGGAACTCGGGGATGTTTCTGTTCCGGGCGAGCCGGTTCCTCGAGGAGCTCGAATCCCATGCCCCGGAGATGCTCGCCGGGAGCCGGGCAGCGCTGTCTGCGGGCGCCGAAACCGGCGCAGGAATCCTGCTGGACGAAGAGGCCTTTGCCGCCACACCGGCAGATTCAATCGATTACGCGGTCATGGAGCACACCGGGGATGCGGCCGTGGTGCCGCTCGAAGCCGGGTGGAGCGATGTCGGGGCCTGGCCGGCGCTCTGGGAGATCGCCGACGGCGATGACGACGGCAACGTGGTTCGGGGCGATGTGATGCTCGACGGGGTCACGGGATCCTTCGTCAGGGCCGAAGGCCGGCTGGTCGCGGTGGTCGGGGTGGAGGATGTGGTCGTGGTGGAGACGCCAGATGCGGTCCTGGTCACGTCGCGGGACCGTGCCGAAGGCGTGAAGGCGATCGTGGAGCGGCTTCGGAACGACGGGCGGATCGAATCCGAACGTCACCGGGACTGACCGGAGCACTTCGCCATGGCGCCGCCGGGAGTCCGGGTCTTGACCGCAAACCTGCTGCACGACCACGTGGATGCAGCAGCCTTTGGTGAGATCCTCGACCGCCTGTCGCCCGATGTCGTCGCGGCACAGGAACTCGGCGCGGCGGCCGGCAAGGAACTGGCGCGTCGGTATCCCCATCGGTTGCTGCGCACTGCATCGGGGTCCAGCGGTATGGGTCTGGCACTGCGGCACGAGGGAGCGGTCGGTGAACTCGAGGTGGGTGGGATTCCGGCGCTTCACACACGCCTGCACCCCGAGGCCTGGCCAAAGCTGGATGAGCCGGTCGAACTGGTGAGCGTGCATCTTGCCAATCCGGTCGACTGGCCGCCCTGGACGATGGCGCGGCTGCGGGGCCGCCAGGTGACGTGCCTGGAGCAGCACCTCGAAGGCGCCGAGCGGGCGCTGGTCGTGGGCGACTGCAATGCCACACCGGCATGGCCGGCCTACCGGCGTATCGCTCGGTTTCTCGATGACGGGGTGACCACTTGGGCACGGACGGCCGGGACACGATCGCGGCGGACCTGGGGACCGGTGCCGGGCGGACCGAAGCTCCTGCGGATCGACCACGCCTTCGTGCGCGGGCTCGAGGTCACCGACGCCCGCCGCGTCTCGATTCCCGGCTCCGATCACGCCGGGGTGTTCGTCGAGGTGGCCTAGCGACAGGGACGGTGTGAGGGATGGGCCGCCGTCTGCGCCACCCAGAGCAGCTCCTCGACTCCCTCCGCAGTGATCGTTACCCCGGTCGCCGGCAGGGTGAGGGAGGCGGACAGCACTCCGGGCGAATCCGGCTTGGTGACTGCTCCGAGCCGCTTGAAGATGCGAATCATCGGGTTGTTCTCGGCGAACATGAAGCCGGTCATCCGTTCCACACCCTGGTCGGTTGCCACCACCACCAGCGCGTCGATGAGCAGCGTGCCGATACCGCGGCCCTGGAAGTCGTCGGCCACGACGACCGCCAGTTCGGCCGCACACGGATCGTCGAGGTCTCGTACGAACCGGGCCACCCCGACCCCGTGCTCCTGACCCGCCTCATCGCGGTAGCCCGCAGCCCAGGCGAAGTGGTTGATGTGGTCGATTTCGGTCAGGTATCGCAACTGGCGGGCTGTGAGCCGTTCCATCGGTGCCAGGAACCGCTGGTAGCGGGATTCCTCGGAGAGCTGTTCGAACCCCTGGAGGAGCGCTCCCTTGTCGTCCGGGTGGATTGGGCGCAGGCCGAGGACCAGCCCCGCTGCGTCCCGGAACCAGACCAGGTCGTTGTCATCAGGCAGTGATGGCGCGTCATTCCCGGGCCGGTGGGGCCCGGCGGCGAACGTGAAGCGAGAGGAAGCCGGTGTGCTCACGACTCCCTTGCTTCCTCCTGCTTGGCGAGCTCACGGCGCAGCACCTTGCCCACGAAGGTCTTGGGGAGGTCGTCGCGGAACTCGATTTCCTTTGGCACCTTGAAGCGGGCCAGGCGGTCGCGGCAGAACTCGATGAGTTCGTCGGCGGTCACCGACTCACCCTCCTTGAGGACCACAAAGGCCTTGGCGCGCTGATCGCTTGCTCCGGGCGGGATCCCGATGGTGCCGACCTCTGCAACCGCCGGGTGTTCGTAGAGGCAGTCCTCGATCTCGCGGGGATACACGTTGAGGCCGCCGGCGGCCAGGATCATGTCCTTCTTGCGGTCGACGATGCGGAAGTACCCATCCTCGTCCATGATCGTGATGTCGCCGGTATGGAGCCAGACCCTGCCGTCGTCGTCGGCGCGGAGGGTGTCGGCCGTCTCATCCTCACGGTTCCAGTAGCCCATCATCACCTGCGGTCCGGCAATGGCCAGAACTCCTCGTTCCCCCGGTGGCACGGCGATGGTCTCGGTCTCTTCATCCATGACACGGCAGTCCGTGTCCGGGAAGGGCACACCGATGGTTCCTGTGCGATCCGGGGCATCGAGCGGATTGGCGTGCGTGACCGGCGAGGCCTCAGAGAGGCCGTAGCCCTCGACCAGCCGCCCACCGGTGAGCTCCTGGAAGCGCTTCTGGATCTCCGGCGGCAGTCCGGCGGCACCGCTCAGGCACTGCTTTATGGAGGACAGGTCGTACTTCCCGGATGCAACGTCCTTGTGGTTCGACAGGGCGGCGTAGAGGGCGGGGACACCGGGGAACAGGGTCACTCCGTGCTTGTCGATGGCCTTGAGAACGTCGGTGAGCTCCCGGGCATTGGGGATGAGGACCTGGGTGTAGGCACGATCGATCGAATGGTTCATGCACACCGACATCGCGTAGCTGTGGGTGAGCGGCAGAGCGGTGAGCATGACCTCGCCCGCCTCCGTGAGACCGGTCGACCAGTGCATGCCCTGGGTGGCATTGGCCACCAGGTTGAAGTGGCTCAGCATGGCCCCCTTGGGGACGCCGGTGGTGCCGCCGGTGTACATGAGGGCGGCTAGGTCGCCGGGGTCGCGCTCGACCGGCTGCGGCGCATCGGGTGCCTCGGCCAGCACATCCTGGAACCAGTGGGTATTGGCATCGGCGGAGATATCGACCCGGTGGCCGTCCTTCTTCTCCTTGAGAGCCGTGAACAGGAACTTGAGGAGGCCGGGGAAATACTCCTTGATGTTCGTGACGACGACGTGCTCGAGATCGGTCTCGGAACGGGCGGCCCGAACCCGGTCGTACATCATGGAGAGCACAATCGCCATCGTCGATCCGGCGTCCGCGGCCTGATGGCGGAACTCGGCCGAGGTGTAGAGAGGATTGCTGGGGACGACGACGCCGCCGGCGCGCCAGATGGCTTCGTAGGCGATCACGGTCTGCGGGCAGTTCGGCATGAAGACCGACACCCGGTCGCCCGGCTGCAGGCCGAGTTGCTGGAGGCCGGCGGCGAACCTGCCGACCAGCGCATCGAGTTCGCCGTACGTCATTGACGATCCCATGAACAGCAGTGCGTTCTGATCCGGGTATCTGGCCGCCGTCTGGGAGAGCAACGCGTCAAGCCGGAGCATGGGGTATTCGACCGACGTGGGCACACCCTCGTCGTAGTGCTGATGCCAGACTCGCGGATCCATCGCGCCTCCCATACCCGGATTCCATACGCTTGTGCGCTCTTGCCGATCAAGCCTGGCTGATACGGGGTCCGGCGTCCAGGGCCTTACGACTCATCGGGACGAGCCGCTGGCACCGATTTCCCCAGCACGTCAGCCCGGCTGGCGGCGCCCGGTCTGGATCTGGACGGCCCGCCAGCGGACGATGCCGGCCAGGACCACCGGCAGCAGGATGATCGGCCACCACGTGTTGGCGATCAGCGCGGCTCCAGCGTATACGGTCACCAGAGCTCCGGCGACGCCCAGGTCGGTGTGGGCCTCGCGGTCCCAGGTCCGCGATAGCGTCCACCCACCGGCCGCTCCGAGGGCGGTGCCGCAGACGGCCGCCACCCACCACGAGGACACGATTCGCAAGGGTGACCACAGCGAGAGGGCGATGCCGGCTACAAGCGCGATGGCGAGCAACAGGAGGATGCGATTGGGCCTCATGCCTTCATGGTCGCACGTTCCGGCGGCCGGAGGGAAGGGGCGTGTGAATTCCTTCGAAGAGCCTGGAACTCTTTCGGCCGGCGGCCCGTTGAAGCAACCGTGACGGGAGAAGACCACCGCATCGATCGCGAGGAGCGGCGCCGCGCCGGCTGGGCGGGACTGGTTGCCGCCGGGTCGGCCGTCGGCATCAGCGAGTTGATAGCCGGGCTCTTCGGTGGCGTGCCCTCATTGCTGGTGGGGATCGGCGGAGCGGTGATCGATCGGTCTCCGAGCTTCGTCAAGGATCTGGCGATTTCGCTCCTCGGTGCCGCCGACAAGCCGGCGTTGGCGATCGGTACCGTGGTCATCTCGCTGGTGATCGGTTGGTTTGCCGGGATCGGTGCCCGGCGCCGCCGGTGGATCGGATGGGCCGCCTTTGCAGGATTCGGGCTGATCGGCTGGCTGGCGGCTGCCGGGGAGCCGCTGGCTTCGGGTTGGGCGGCGGCCGCGTCGGTTGCCGTCTCGGTGGCGGCAGGCCTCGGGGTGCTGGAGATCCTGTTGCGCGCCGCCGTGGTGCCCGAGCCGAGCGAGGCGGCCGCCGAGTCGGACGGCCGGCGGCGCTTCCTGGTACTCGCCGGGGCCGGCGCTGCTGCCGCCGCTACTGCCGGCGTGGTCGGTCGGAGGCTGCTGTCGGCGCTGCCGGAGCCGGTGACTTCGGCCCTTCGGATCGTGCCGGATCGGCCCGTCACTGCACCCGCCGCGGATCAGTTGTTCGACACACCCGGGATCGCGCCGCTCGTGGTTCCCAACGGTGAGTTCTATCGGATCGACACCGCCCTCGTGATCCCCAGGATCGAGGAGGCCGAGTGGACGCTCCGCATCCACGGCGCGGTGGACCGCGAAGTGACGTTCTCCTACGACGATCTCCTGGCACGCGATCTCGTCGAGAAGTACGTCACGATCGCCTGTGTTTCGAACCAGGTCGGTGGATCCCTCGTCGGGAATGCAGCCTGGACCGGTGTTCCCCTCACCGAACTCCTCACCGAGGCCGGAGTCACTGCCGCCGGAACCCAGCTGGTCGGGCGGTCTATTGACGGGTTCACCACCGGCTTTCCGACGGAGCTGGCGTTCGACGGCAGAGAGCCCCTGGTGGCGATCGGCATGAACGGAGTCCCGCTGCCTCGCCGGCACGGCTTCCCGGCCCGGCTCATCGTTCCCGGTCTCTACGGGTACGTGTCGGCGACGAAGTGGCTCACCGAGATCGAGCTCACCGGGTGGGATGACTTCGATGCTTACTGGATCCCGCGGGGATGGTCGAAAGAAGCTCCGATCAAGACGCAATCCCGAATCGACATCCCCCGGACCGGGCAGCGGATCGACGGCACCGTGCAGATCGCCGGAGTCGCCTGGGCCCCCACCAGAGGCATTGCCGCCGTCGAAGTGCGTATCGACGACGGGCCCTGGACGGCGTGCGAGGTTACCGACCCCCTGTCGGACCAGGCCTGGGTGCAGTGGCGGCTGCAGACAGATCTCCCGGCCGGTGATCACCAGGTGTGGGTACGCGCCACCGATGGAGGCGGCGCCGTGCAAACTGATGCCTCGACCTCACCTCGGCCCGATGGGGCTACCGGTCATCACTCAGTCCGGTTCTCGGTGGCGTAGCGACGCCGAGAACGCTTCAAGTGTCATCACCCACAGGGAGGATGTGATGCTGAGGCAGGGTTCGTCCGGCGACGAGGCCAGGGGACTGCAGTCGATGCTGGCGCGGCTGGGGCACTCCCCGGGCGCTTTGGATGGGATCTTCGGTCCAAAGACGGAGGCTGCGGTGCGCGCGTTCCAGGGGGAACAGGAGCTCGCGGTCGACGGCATCGCCGGGCCCAACACCATGGGCGCCCTCGAAGAGGCCATCAAGAACAAGGTGGAGGAGGCAGCCGACGAGGCGAAAGGTCGCTTCAGCGGCATCAACGCCGCCGCCGAGAAGGAAGAAGAGGACTACCGCCCGGGCGGTGCTGTCTAGGCCAACCGATTACCGGAGTCCGATGTCCCCGGATCCCGGGGGCATCGGCGCGTTCTGATCTCTGATCTCTCAGATCTGATGCCTGATACCCGGCCTAGTGACGGGGCACTAGGAGCCTGCTGAGCACTACATGTCACACACCTCGACGACCAGTAATCACCACTCGCGGTGTCCTCGGTCCCACCATTCCTGCACGAGGAGTGGCGGAACCTGCGTTCTTGCGATTGGCGCGCCTGGCCGCCGATCAACGTGCCCGGCGGGCACGCCACATCGGCATTACTCAGCAGACTCCTGGCTCCGATCCGCTACCAGCAGATGCTCCTCCAGCACCGACCACACGCCGGGTTTGGCCAGTTCACGACTCATCGAGCGCAGGGTGCGAAGGAAGGCGGGGATGGCGGCCTTCGCCGACAGCGGGTTGGGGCGGGTCTCCTCGAGCACACCGGCTTCGGGTCGCAAGGCCAGGACGTCCGCATCCGGCCAGGTGTCGCGAATGAGGGCGATCTCGCTGTCGAGCGCGGCGCCGCCGAGGCGATCGACGACCCGCTCGTAGAACCTGGCGCCATCGCGGGCCTCGGGCGATGCCATTGGAGCCAACACGATCACCAGATCCAGCGGCTGGTGCGCACCCAGGACGAGGTCGACGTTCGTGCCGGACGCAAGGCCGCCGTCGACATAGTGGCGGCCGTCGATGGCCGCGGGTTCGAACACCATCGGAACGGCGGAGGATGCCGCAACGGCCTCGGCGATGGTGGCGTCGGGACTGTTTTCAGTGCCGAAGGCGACGCGGCAGCGACCTTCGGCTTCGTAAGCGACGACGATCGTCGGGCGGTCGGGCCAGGTGTGGGCGGCGGGACCGAGGAGTTCTTCGATCCACTCGCGGAGTCCGTCGGTGGTGTAGAGGGCAGGGGAGCCGACGAGCAGTTGCAGACCCGGGCGGCGGATGCCGGGAGCCAGGCCGTGGCGCACCCATCGGACCAGGCCCCGGGGCCGGGCTCGCTGGTACAGGGTCTCGCCGAGGGTGCCGGCCAGTTCGGCGCGTCCGTCGGTATCGCCCACCAGTGCGTCGAGACTCAGCCGTCCGCCGCGGACGACGGCGCCCACCACGGCGCCGGCCGACGTTCCGATCACAACCTCGGAGTCGTTCGGGTCCCACCCGGTGGCCATCTGCAGCGCAAAGAGCGTTCCAAAATGGAACGACGCGCCGGTGACCCCACCGCCGCCCAGCACCAGCCCGACCCTGCTCATGGCGCCACAGCTTATTGGTCCGGCACGGGTCGCCGCCGGTAGGGTCCGGTCATGCTGTTGCGTGCGGCTGACCCGGCCACTGAATGGGGGGCCATCGAAGCGCTCACGGGAGAGATCGAGCGTCTCGACGGCTACGACCCGCTCACCGAGGAAGCCAGGCTCGCCGTCGCCGCCGGGACCGCTCTCGATGGGATCGTCGCCGAAACCGGCGGCCGGATTGCGGGATACGCCCATCTGCGCCCCGAGGCGGACGCGACGATCGTGGAGACCGCCGTCCCTCCCGCGGTGCGCGCCGATCTTGCAGCTCCACTGGTCGATGCTGCGCTCGCCGGAGTGACAGGTCCGGTGCGCGTCTGGGTTTCGGTGCCCGAAACCGTCGCGGTGTGCCGGGATCGGGGGCTGTCTGAGATCCGACGCATGGTGCACCTCATCCGGTCACTCCCGCCCGATGAGGCAACCCGCGTGCCGCGGGCTTTTGAGATCTCGCTGTTCCGTCCGCACCTCGACATCGAGGGACTTCTGGAGGTCAACAACGCAGCGTTCGCCGGACATCCGGACAACGCATCGTGGACTCAGAGCACGGTGCGGGATCGGATGGAGCGGGAGTGGTTCGATGTCAACGGGGTGTTCCTGGCGAGGGAGCGGGGCCGTGTCGTCGGGGTGTGCTGGACGAAGCTGCATCCGAACCAGGTGGGGGAGATCTACGTGATCGCCATTCACCCAGAGGTGCAGGGCAGGTCACTGGCAACGGGCTTGGTGCTCACCGGGCTGTGGGACCTGTACCAGCGGTGCGGGGCCCGTACTGCAATCCTGTACACGGAAGCGGACAATGAGCGGGCACGCGGCCTCTACGAACGGCTTGGGTTCGAGATCCTGCGCACCAGGCGATGCTTTGCCGGGATCGTGGGGGACTAGCGGGGACGGAACGGGGTTCCGCAGCCGGGGCACGCATTGTCCTCTTCGGACGTCTGGGCGTGGCACCACGGGCACGGGAGATCCAGCTCGTCACCCTCCGGGATCAGGCGCGTCAGCGGAACCAGGGCAGCTCCTGCAACGGCGATGATCAAGAAGGCGATCACGTTTCCCACTCCTAGGTCTCCGGCTTGCGACGCAGGCTAGAAGTGCCGCGCGCGGAAGGCGAGGATTTCGCGCGCGGACCGCGCGATTTTGGGTGCGGGGGTACGGCCGGGTTTGGAGTGCGCACCCTGCTGCCGGCAATCCTGAGTGAGGATTCCGGGCCGGGGTACCCTGTGCGCCCGCTACCCACGCACTCGAGATGCCTATCACCATCACCCTTCCCGACGGATCCCCGATCGACCTTCCCGACGGCGCCACCGGAGCGGACGCTGCGGCCGCGATCGGCAGGCGGCTGGCCGATGCTGCTGTGGCCGTTCGTGTCGACGACACATTGCGCGATCTGACTGCTCCGCTGTCTGACGGCGCCAAGGTGGCGATCGTGACGGGGGAGACCGAGGAGGGGCGCCACGTGCTTCGCCATTCGGCGGCGCATGTGATGGCCCAGGCGGTGCTGGATCTCTACGAGGGTGCCCATTTCGCCATTGGTCCGCCGATCGACAACGGGTTCTATTACGACTTCGACATCGGCCGGCCCTTCACCCCGGAGGACATCGAGCGCATCGAGGAGCGGATGGCCGAGATCGTCTCGGCGGATCAGCCGTTCACCCGCGATGAGATCTCCAAGAGTGAGGCGCTGGAGTTATTCGCAGACCAGCCGTTCAAGACCGAGATCATTCGATCGGTCGACGAGGACGAGGGGGCCGGCGGCGACGGGGTGAGTCTCTATCGCAATCTGGGGTTCGTCGATCTGTGCCGGGGGCCGCATCTTCCCTCGACCGGGCGGCTGAAGGCGTTCAAGCTGATGCGGACTGCCGGTGCCTACTGGCGGGGAGATGAGAACCGCGAGCAGCTGCAGCGCATTTACGGCACTGCCTGGGAGAGCGGCAAGGCGCAGCGTCAGTACCTGCATCGTCTCGAGGAGGCGAAGCGGCGCGACCACCGGAAGCTGGGGGTGGAACTCGACCTGTTCTCGTTCCCGGTGGAACTGGGCAGCGGGCTGGCGGTGTGGCACCCGAAGGGTGCGCTGACCCGCACGATCATGGAGGACTACTCCCGCCGGACCCACCTCGACCACGGCTATGACATCGTGGCGACTCCGCATATCGCCAAGGCACACCTGTGGGAGACCTCGAGGCATCTCTCGTTCTATGCCGAGGGCATGTACCCGCCGATGGAGCTCGATGGGGGCGATGAGTACCGGCTGAAGCCGATGAACTGCCCCTTCCACATCCTGATCTTCCGTTCCCGGGGCAGGTCGTACCGGGAGTTCCCGCTGCGGATGTTCGAACTGGGTGCGGTCTATCGCTACGAGCGGTCGGGTGTGGTCCACGGGCTGCTGCGGGCTCGGGGATTCACCCAGGACGACAGCCACATCTTCTGCACCGAGGATCAGATCGTCGATGAGCTGCAGAACCTCCTCGACTTCTCGGTGATGGTGTTGCGCGACTTCGGGTTCGAGGAGTTCGAGGCCGACCTGTCCACCCGGCCCGAGAAGTACGTCGGCGAGGTGGAGAAGTGGGATCGGGCGACCGATGCACTGCGGGCGGCGCTCGAGACCGCAGGGCTCGAGTACACGCTCGCAGAGGGCGAGGGGGCCTTCTACGGCCCGAAGATCGATCTGCATGTGCGCGATGCCATAGGGCGGCGCTGGCAGATGACCACCCTGCAGGTGGACTTCGCCCAGCCGGAGAACTTCCAACTGGAATACGCCACCACCGAGAACACCCGGGAGCGGCCGGTGATGATCCACCGTGCGCTCTTCGGGTCGGTGGAGCGGTTCTTCGGCGTGCTGGTCGAGCATTTCGCAGGTGCCTTCCCAGGGTGGCTGTCGCCGGTGCAGGCGACGGTGGTTCCCGTTGCCGACCGCCACGTGGACTACGCCACCCGGGTGGCCAATGCACTCGAGGAGGCCGGCCTGCGGGTGGAGGTCGACTCGGCCGACGACACGGTCGGGGAGAAGATCCGCCGGGCGATCACTTCGAAGAATCCTGCAGTGCTCGTTGTCGGTGACAGCGATGTCGAGGCCGGAACGGTCGGTATCCGGCTGCGCGGTGAGCAAGAGCGACGTGGCGTTCCGCTGACCGATGCGGCGGAGGAGCTCACCGAGTTCTGCAAGCCACCGAGGTAAATCCTCGGCAAGAACCCCGGACTAACCGTCCCCGCCCGGTAGCCTCCGCAGCCGCCGCGCGCACCACCCAAGAGGAATCCACTCGTGAAGCAATTCATCCGGACCCTGTCGTCCGTCGTCCGCCGTGCCCCCAAGATCGTCTTAGTCGGCGCCGTCGTTCTGACGCTGGTGTTCGGGGCGTTCACTCCGCAGCAGGAGCAGGCGTCGGGGAACGAAGGATTCTCTCCGGATTCCGAGGAGTTCGTGGCATCGCAGACCATCGATGACGTCTTCACGTCGAACTCGGTGGTGGCGGTGCAGGTCCTGGTGTCCGCCCCCGACGGTGACGTGCTGGATGCTGAGGGGCTGCAGACCTACCGCGCGGTCCGGAATGCGATCCTGGGCAGCCGCGCGTCCGAGGTGCTTGGGTTCGACAGCGGCAACCCCGAGGACGACATGGTCGGGTTCATGGATCCGGTCGTTGAGACCTTGGAGGACGAGGGGATCGACCTGGCCGCGGCCGGCGACGCTCAGGTCAAGGCGGCCCTGCCGCAGGGTTTCGCCGCATTGCCGCCTGCGGTCGCCGATCAGTTCGAGGGGTTGTTCTCGTCGGCCGCAGACCTCGAAGCGGCCACCTCCCCGTCGGGGCTGATCGTCGTGTTCTTCTCCCTGAACGCACTGCCCGACGATCCGGATCTCGTGGAGTTGCAGGAGATCCAGGTCGACATGGCCGAAGCGATCCGGGATGCGGCCGCGGCGTCGCCGGGTGACGTGAGTGCCGAACCATTCTCCTTCGCGCTGCTGTTTGCCGACCAGGGCGAGTTCCAGTCGGAGATCGGCCGGCTGTTCGCTGCCGCCGGATTCATCATCATCATCATCCTGGCGTCGGTCTTCCTGATCCTGCCGCGCCGGCGCTCCGGGGTGATGCTGGCGGCGGCGGGCTTCGGCATTCTCGCCGTAGTCACGTTCCTGATGGTCCTCGAGGTGCTCCCGGTCTTTGCACCGCTGCTGGCGATCCTCGTGGTGTTCCTCACGTGGACGTTCCGGGACCGTGGTCTGCGCCGCTCGGCGGCGGACACCATGATCGCCCTGCTCGTGATCATGATGTCGATCACCTGGATGAATGGGATCGGGGTGCTCCTCGGTCCCAAGTACCTGGGGATCATCGGCAAGTTCAGCGAGATCCTCCAGATCGTGCCGATCCTGCTGATCGGTCTGGGCGTCGACTACGCCATCCATCTCACCACTCGCTACCGCGAGGAGATGGCGGAGGGTGCCGACGTGATCGGTGCCGCGACCCGGGCGAGCCGCACCGTGGGTGTTGCCCTGGTGCTCGCCACCGTCACCACTGCGGTCGGGTTCCTCACCAACATCTTCAGCCCGGTGACGGCGATCGCCGACTTCGGCATCCTGGCCACCGTCGGGATCACGGCTGCGTTCATCCTGATGCTCACGTTCGTCCCGGCCTTGCGGATCCTGCTGGACCGCCGGGCGGAGCTCCGCGGCGTGTCACCGATTGATGATGATCATGAGACCGGTGAGCGGTTCCTCCCCAAGGCGATGGGCAGCCTCTCCGTATTCGCCGAGCGGATTCCGGCGGTCACGCTGACCATTGCACTCGCCGCCGGTGGTCTCGGGGCGTGGGGCCTCACCAACCTGAGCACCACCTTCTCCTTCACCGATTTCGTGCCCGATGGCTCGCCGCTGCTGACGACTTTCGACACGATCGTCGACGAGTACGGCGGGGGCTTCGGGGAGCGCACCCACGTGCTGATCGAAGGCGACGTTGCCACGCCTGAAGTCCACAACGGCCTTGCCCTTGCATACGCCAACATGAGTGATACCCCCGACGTGCTGATCTTCAACGGGAGGGCCGATGCCGACTCGCCGCTCTCGGTGGTGGCAGCGCTCGCGCTGCCCCCTGAGGCCGGGGGCAATCCGGAGTTGTACTCCGAGTCGTACGCGGCTACGGCACAGGCCGCCGGCCTGCTGCCGAACATGACCGTGGCCCCCGATGCCGATGTGGTGGCGATCTACGCCGGGGCCGAGGCACTGGCACCGGACAAGATGAGCCGGGTGCTGGCACGGGGTGCCGATAGTGCATACCGCTACATCGATGTCTCCATCGCCACCCAGGCGGGAGAGGCGGGGGCCGAGGCACTCAGCAAGGGTCTCACCGCCGACTTCGCCGCGGTTTCGGCGATCGACGGAGTGACCGCGGTGGCCACCAACGAGAACATCATCAGCGGCGGGGTCGTCGAGGCCCTGCAGTCGTCGCAGGCGTCCTCGCTCGTGCTGACGATTGCCGCTGCGATGGCGCTGCTGGTTCTCAACTTCCTCATCGAGTCCCGGCGGCCGTTCCTCGGGGTGATCACGATCCTGCCGGTGGCACTAGTGGTGCTCTGGGTCTTCGGCGCCATGGCATTGACCGGGATCTCGTTCAATCCGGTGACGGCGATGATCGCCGCCATCGCGATCGGGATCGGTGTGCCGTACACCATCCACATCACCCACCGCTATCAGGAGGACCGGGTTCGGTTCGCTTCGCCCGAGGAGGCCATCCGGAGCACGATGACCCACACCGGAGGGGCGCTCGCCGGATCGGCGTTCACGACCGTGGCCGGGTTCGGCATTCTGGTCACGTCGACCCTCAAGCCGTTCCAGCAGTTCGGCCTGGTCGTCGGTTACGCCATCGGGTTTGCACTGATCGCGGCCGTCCTCGTGCTGCCCAGCATGCTGGTGCTGTGGGACCGCTGGCACCGCCGTCGCGGTGAAGTGGTCATTGACGAGGCGGCGTTGCATGGTGCCCTCGCCGGAAACGGCGATACGCTGCCGGCATGACCGACGATCGGGAACGGCGCCGTCTCGAGATCCCGGATGATGTGGCGCGGGCGGAGCACATGCCCGGCGACCTGGACTCATCGCTCGTCGGTCCCTATACGTTCCCGAGCCCGCGCCGGCGCCGGACTGCCGCAGCGGTGTTTGCCGTCGGTGCCGTCCTTGCCGGAGCAGGAGCCGTCGTCCTGGCCCCGGGACTCTGGGTCCTGACCGGCATCCTGGCCGCCATGACGCTGTGGAATTCGGTAGCTGCCTGGCCGCTGAATGTGGGCGATGCCGAGGCGCTTGATATCGCCAACAGGGAGACCGAGTTCGCCGTTGGACACGCATCCGCCGCGGTGGGGTTCGACGGGTGGCGGTCCCGGCCGGTGTGGAACGTGCTGGTGTTCTCGGCCGATGACCCGCCCTCGCAGCGGGGGCTGGTGCGGGTCGACGGCGTCGGCGGCCGGGTTCTCGGCTCACACGTCGAGGCCAACCCCGAGGTCTAGTGCCACGTCACAGAACGTTTGGCGGGTTCAGATGCGGCTCAGGACGCCTCCGGCTGTGTCCTCGCCCTTGACGCACGCATCCGAGTGCGCCTGCGGGACTGCGTCCTTGCCGGGCGACGCCCTGAGCTCGCCCTGAAACCTCGCCAACGTTATGAGACACGGCACTAGCCAACAGCCAATAGGCGCTCGCTAGAGCACGTACTCCTCACCGTCACGGTCGATGACCTCGATGGCGATGAGCAACTCGCCGCTGCTGGCCCACTTCTCGAGTATTGCTGCGGCTTGGATGTTGCAGCCGGCGCGAAACAGCGCCCACGGCTCACCCTCGTGCGCGCTACCGATTGCAGCGGCGTACCCGGTCAGCCGCATCACATCGCTCCCACGGGCTTCGAACCCCTCGACCGACGTCACCGCCAGATCGAGCGCCTCAGAGGCGGCAACGATCCGGCGGGACACGGCCAACGGATAGAACCCCTCGTCCTCCGGTCCGCGGTGCGCCGCGGTGGCGTCGAATTCAGAGGCGAGGTGATCAATCGGATCGACCCCGGAGTCGGGGCGGGCGGCGGCGTCGACTTCGACCGCGCCGAGCATCGCAGCAGCGATGTCGAGTACCCGCTGCAGATCGGCGACGTCGTAAACCCAAGGATCCCCGTCGTCGTCCGCGTAGAACTCCACAAAGAGCTGGTCATCGTCGAGGAACGCGCATCCGACGACGGCGTCCTCCTCGAGCAGATCGACGACCGGGCCGTCCCAACCGGGACGGCTGCTCTCCTTGGCGACGAGAGAAGCCACAGCCGCCGGCTAGCGCTCGTGGACGGCCGGGTACTCCCTGGGGGCGTACCCGGTGTAGATCTGCCGGGGCCGGCCGATCCGGGTGTTCGGATCCTCGGTCATGTCCTTCCACTGGGCGATCCAGCCGGGGAGGCGGCCGATGGCGAACAAGACCGTGAACATCTGCGTCGGGAACCCGAGCGCCCGGAACATGATTCCCGAGTAGAAGTCCACGTTCGGGTAGAGATTGCGCTCGACGAAGTAGTCGTCGGTGAGGGCGGCCTCTTCGAGCGCGAGTGCAATATCCAACAGGGGGTCGTTGGGGGCGATGAGATCGATGACCTCATGGGCCGAACTCTTGAGGATGCGCGCCCGGGGGTCGTAGTTCTTGTACACCCGGTGCCCGAATCCCCAGAGCCGGAACGGGTCGTTCTTGTCCTTCGCCTTGGCGATGAACTTGGCGGAGTCGCCCCCTTCTTCCTGGATGTGGTCGAGCATCTCGAGCACCCGCTGGTTGGCGCCGCCGTGGAGCGGTCCCCAGAGCGCGTTGATACCGGCGGCCACCGAAGCGAAGAGGTTGGCCCGACTGCTTCCCACCAGACGCACGGCCGAAGTGGAGCAGTTTTGTCCGTGATCGGCGTGGAGGATGAGGAGCACGTCCAGCGCCTTCGAGATCACCGGGTCGATCTCGAACTCCTCCGTCGGCAGCGCGAACATCATGTGGAGGAAACGGGCGGCGTATTCGAGCGTGTTCTTCGGGTAGATGTACGGCTGCCCCATCGACTTCTTGTAGGCGAAGGCTGCGACCGTGGGGAGCTTCGCCAGCAGTCGGATCGCCGCCTCCTCGACCGCTCGCGGGTCCTGCGGGTCGTGGAACTTCGGGTAGAACGTCGACATCGCGGAGACCGCCGACGACAGGATCGCCATCGGATGAGCGTTCTTTGGGAAGGCATCGAAGAGCCGCTTCATCTCCTCGTTGAGGAGGGTGTGGTAGGTGATCGTTTCGCGGTACGCCGTCAGCTCGCTCCGGGTCGGGAGCTCTCCGTGGAACAGCAGATACGCAACTTCGCAGAAGCTGGACCGCTCTGCGAGCTGCTCGATCGGGTAGCCCCGGTACATCAACTGCCCGGCCGCCCCGTCGACGTAGCTGACACCGCTCGAGCAGCTCGCGGTGTTGGCGAAGCCGTGATCCAGGGTGACCATGCCGGTGTCGGCGCGTAGCTGGTTGATGTCGATTCCCTTGTTCCCGATCACGCTCTCGACGATGTCGAGGTCGTAGTCGGTGCCGTCGATGCTCAGCCTGGCCTGCCTGTCACCCATCGGTCGGTTCCCCTTTCGGATCAGTCGTCTTCTTCCGCTGCCTCCGCGACGACCCGCTGCATCTCCTGCGGCGGTGCCTCTTCGTAGTGGTCCAACTCCATCTCGAACGATCCGCGACCGCTTGTGATGGACCGGAGGTCGATGCTGTAGCGCTGCATTTCCGCAAGCGGCACTTCGGCCTTGATCACCCGCAGCCCGCCCTCGGAATCCATCCCGAGGACCCGGCCTCGCTTCGAGTTGAGATCGCCGATGATGTCGCCCATCAGGTCCTCGGGCACTCGAACCGTCACGCTCATGATGGGCTCGAGCAGCGCAGGCTTCAGGTTCGGTGTGGCGGTCCTCACCGCCTGGATCCCGGCCATTCGGAACGAGAGTTCGTCGGAATCCACCGAGTGGTACTTCCCGTCGTAGACCGTTGCCTGCACGTCGACCACCGGATATCCGGCGACAATGCCGCGGTCCAGCGCTTCCTTGACGCCCCGGTCGACCGCCGGGATGTACTGGCGCGGGATCGAGCCACCCTTGATGGCGTCGACGAACTCGTAACCGGAGCCCGCCGGGAGCGGTGCGAACTTCAGGTAGGCGACACCGAACTGGCCGCGGCCGCCGCTCTGCTTCTTGTGCTTCCCTTCGACGTCGGCCGTGCCCTTGATGGTCTCCCGGTATGGGATCTTGGGCAGCGTCGTGTCGACTTCGACACCGAAGCGGGCCGCCATGCGGTTGACCGTGACGTCGAGGTGGGCATCGCCCAGGCCCGAGAGCACGGTCTGATTGGTGTCCGCCCGCCGTTCGATCGTCAGCGTCGGGTCGTCCTCAACGACACGCTGGACGGCCGTCGAGAGCTTTTCCTCGTCGGCCTGGGAGCGTGGCGAAATGGCCAGCGACATCGACGGTTTGGGCATCACCACCGGTTCGATTTCGGCACCGGAACCGGCGCTGCGCAACGTGTCGCCGGTCAGCACCGTCTCGAGCTTGGCCACAGCAGCGATATCGCCGGCGACGATCTCCTTGACGTCGGCATGCTCCTTGCCGGCCATCGTGAAGAGATTGTGCATCCGGCCCTTGGACCCGAGCCGGGCATTCTCCAGTTCGGCGTCGAGTTCGACCCTGCCGGTGAACACCCGAAACAGCGAGATGCGGCCGACGTAGGGGTCGGACATCGTCTTGAACACGTACGCGACGACACCGTCGCCGATCTCGCCTGTCACCATCGGGGGCACCGGACGCTCCGAGGGGGCCGGCCCGTAGTCGACGATGAACTGGGCGAGACGGTCGATGCCGATGAGCCCGGTCGCAGAACCGCACAGCACCGGGAAGGCGGCTCCGTCGACCATTCCCTTGTGGGTGCCGCTGATCAGTTGCTCGCCGCTGGGCTCCTCGCCCTCGAAATAGCGTTCGAGCATCTCATCATCGGTCTCGACGACGGCCTCGACCAGCGCGGTGTGCAGGTTCTCCACCTCGTCTTCGACCTCGGCCGGCAAGTCGTCCTTGGACGCCTTGGGACCGCCGTCGTAGAGGAATGCCTCACCACCCACCAGGTTGGCGACACCCCGGAGATCTGCCTCGGAACCGATGGGCACCTGGAGGGGGGCAACCGCGGTTCCGAACACATCCTTCAGTTGGCCGAGCACCTCACTGTGGTTGGCGCGCTCCCGATCCAGTTTGCTGATGAAGAAGGCACGGGCGATATCTTCCTCTTCGGCGATACGCCAGATTGCCTCGGTCTGCACCTCGACGCCGTCGACGGCCGACACCACGAACAGCGCCAGGTCGGCGGCCCGCATTGCTGCTCGGACCTCTCCGACGAAGTCGGAGTACCCCGGGGTGTCGATGATGTTGATCTTGCAGCCATTCCATTCGAACGGCGCCAGCGCCAGGTTCACCGACGATCCACGCGAGATCTCCTCGGGATCGAAGTCGGTGACGGTGTTCCCGTCTTCGACGCGACCCATGCGGGTGGTCACGCCGGCGGTGAAGAGGAGGGCCTCGGCGAGTGCAGTCTTGCCGCTGCCGCCGTGGCCCACAAGGACGACGTTACGGACCTGTTCGGAGCCCAAGAGAACCTCCAGGTGGTGGGGCGCAACGAGTTTAGGGCGCTGGGCGAAGGGTCGATGTGGGCGTTGTGTGTGATTCCGCGCAAATACCGCCTGTGGTGTCTCGGCGACCGGTCCCGGCGCCGTCTCCGAGAGCAGCCGAGGTGGCGTGTGGTAGCTTGGCGGGCACCGTGCTGGACATTCGCGCCCGCAAGCACACTTCGCGCGCCGTCGACCCGATCGCCCGGGCTGCGGCGAAGATCGGCCTGACCCCGTCGATCGTGACTCTGCTCGGCCTCGCCATCACGATCGCCGGCTCGGTCCTGCTCGCGCTCGGCCACGTCGCTTGGGGGTGCGGCACCCTGGGCTTCGGGGCGCTGCTCGACATCCTCGACGGGGTCCTTGCCCGGGTTACCGGCACCGAAAGCATCCGGGGCGCTCTCCTGGATTCATTCACCGACCGCCTCGGAGAAGTGGCGATCTGGACCGGATTGGCCTTCTACCTCGCCGAGGAGTCCGAGCCGACTCTCGTCATGCTGTCGATTGCCGGACTTGCCGGCTCGCTCCTGATTCCGTACCTGCGGGCCAAGGCTGAGGGATTCGGCGTCGAAGGCAAGGGCGGGATCATGGGCCGGGCAGAGCGACTGCTCCTCTTCGGCTTCGGAATCGGGCTGAGCGGTCTCGGCCTGCCGACTCTCGAAGTCACGATCTGGGGGCTCACCGCACTGGTCTGGCTGACGGTCGCCCAGCGGTTCTACCGCACCTGGGTGCAACTGCGTTCGTGAAGCAGACGCTCGGCTATCTGACGTATCGGGTCCTCGCCGGACTCTTCGGACTGCTCCCCGAGCCGGTTATGCGCCGCATTGGGCTTGGCCTCGGATATGCGGCGTCGTATCTGGCCCGGGGCAAGTTCCGGATGGCGGTGCGTCACCAGCGCCGTGTGCTCGGTGGTGAGGGCGATCCGGTTCGTTCTGCGCGAAGGGTGTTTGCCCAGTACGGCCGCTACTGGGCCGAGACCTTCTGGCTTCGGCCCCGACGCCGCGACTTCCTGATTCGCAACAGTGACGTTCCCAACGTCGAGTACCTCCACGCCGCAGCGACGTCGGGTCGCGGATTGATCCTCGCACTCCCACACGTCGGCAATTGGGAGGTGGCAGGACTTCGCTCTGCCTACGAGGGTGCCAGGGTGCTGGCCGTCGCAGAGGCGCTGTCCAACGAGAAGGTGATCGATTGGTTCGTCCGGATGCGGGCGATCATGGACATCGACATCGTGCTCGCCCGCCGAGGCGCCCGGGTGACCGCGGCACTCCAGGAGCGCCTCGAAGGCGGAGGGACGGTGGCCCTGCTCAGCGATCGCGATCTCAAGCGGCGTGGCATCCCGGTGAGGATGTTCGGTGAGGAGACCACCCTGCCGGCGGGTCCGATCTCCCTTGCGGTCAAGACCGGGGCCGATGTGCTTCCCGTGGGCACCTACTTCCGCAAGGGCGCCGGGCACACGTTCGTGGTCTATCCGCCGGTCGTCATCCCCGAAGCCGACACGGTCGAGGAGCGGATTCGTCTCGGGTCGCAGAACCTTGCCGACGATCTGGAGGACATCATTCGCAAGGCTCCCGACCAGTGGCACCTGCTGCAGCCGAATTGGCCAAGCGATTTCGAAGCATGAGAGTCGCGGTAGTTTCCCCGTACGATCTCGATGCGCCCGGCGGCGTCCAAGACCAGGTGATCGCGCTGGTCGAGGGATTGCGTGCCGACGGTGCCGGGGCGTGGGCAGTGGCTCCGGGCAGCGGCGGTCCGGAGGGCACCCGTCACGTCGGCGGAATTGTGCGGTTGCCGGCGAATCGGTCCACTGCACCCATCTCACTGAACCCGATGACAGCGAGGCGGGCGGTCGAAGCCGTTGCCGACGCCGACGTCGTGCATCTGCATGAACCGCTGATGCCGATGGTCGGTCCGGCGGTATTGCGCCGGGCAGTGCCGCCGGTGGTTGCCACCTTCCACGCCGATCCCTCACCGCTGGTGCGGACCCTGTATCGGGGGGCGGCGATTGCGCTGCGGAGGCTGCTGCACCGGGCCGCGGTCGTCACTGCGGTGAGCCCGGTGGCCGCCTCGGCGCTGGCCGGCATCACCGAACCACGGATCATCCCGAACGGGATCGACATCGCCGGCTACCGGGGGGATCGGAGCCGCCGCAAGCGGGTGGTGTTCCTGGGCCGGGACGAACCTCGCAAGGGCCTGGATCCATTGCTGCAAGCATGGCCTCTGGTGCACGCTGCCCGGCCGGAAACCGAGCTGCGCGTGCTCGGCACCGAACGAGCCGGCGGCCCGAATGGGGTGGTATTCCTCGGACGGGTCCCTGACGATGTGAAGCGCCGTGAACTTGCCGAAGCGGCGGTCTTCTGCGCCCCGAATCTGGGGGGCGAGTCGTTTGGAATCGTGCTGGTCGAAGCAATGGCAGCCGGCTGTGCACTGGTCGCCAGTGAGCTCGAGGCCTTTCGCGCCGTTGCCGGTGATGCGGCTCGTTATGTCCCGCCGGGAGACGCGACCCGCCTCGGGGCCGTCCTCGGGGAGCTGCTCGACGACGCCGAGGCGTGCCGCAGCCTGGGTGCGGCAGGTGTCGAGAGAGCGCGCCGGTTCGATCTCGCCACGATCCGCGCGGACTACACGGCGGCGTACCGCGATGCGATGGCGGCTGCCGGGACCGCTCCCGACTCACGGTAGACACCATCCCCGGCAGTACAATCGGGAGCCGGATCGTAAGGAGCAGTCGTTCGTGGAACAGGGCACGGTTCGCGTCAAGCGGGGTCTCGCCGAGATGTTGAAGGGCGGGGTCATCATGGACGTGACGACTCCGGAGCAGGCGAAGATCGCCGAGGATGCCGGGGCGGTTGCGGTGATGGCGCTTGAGCGGGTGCCCGCCGATATCAGGGCGGACGGTGGTGTTGCCCGGATGGCCGATCCGCTGGTGGTCGAGGCGATTGTGGGTGCGGTGTCGATTCCGGTGATGGCGAAGGCCCGGATCGGGCACTTCGTCGAGGCGCAGGTGCTGCAGTCGCTCGGCGTCGACTACGTCGATGAATCCGAGGTGCTTACGCCCGCCGACGAGGAGCATCACATCGACAAGTGGCAGTTCACCGTGCCGTTCGTGTGCGGCTGCCGCAACCTCGGCGAGGCGCTGCGCCGCATCGGCGAGGGCGCCGCCATGATCCGCACCAAGGGTGAGGCCGGCACCGGCAACGTGGTCGAGGCGGTGCGTCACATGCGCACTGTGACCAATGAGATGCGCCGTCTCCAGGGCCTCACCGAAGAGCAGCTGATGTCGGCTGCCCGCGATCTCGGTGCGCCGTACGGATTGGTCCGTGAGGTCGCTGAGACCGGCAAGCTTCCGGTGGTGAACTTCGCCGCCGGCGGACTGGCGACTCCGGCCGATGCTGCGCTGATGATGCAGCTCGGGGTTGACGGCGTCTTCGTGGGCTCCGGCATCTTCAAGTCCGGGGATCCTGCGGCGCGGGCCAAGGCAATTGTCGAGGCGACGACCTACTTCGAAGACCCCTCCATAATCGCCAAGGTGTCGCGGGGAATCGGTGAGCCGATGGTCGGCATCGAGATCGACACGCTCTCGCCCGAGGAGCAACTGGCGCGTCGGGGCTGGTGAGCGTGCGGGTTGGGGTGCTGGCACTGCAGGGGGATGTGCGCGAGCACATCGTGATGGTCGAAAGCCTCGGAGCCGAGGGGATCGCAGTTCGCAGCGCAGGCGAGTTCGATGAGGTCGACGCGCTGATCATCCCCGGCGGTGAATCGACCACGATCGGCAAGCTCGCCGACCGCTACGGCCTGGTTGAGCCGCTCCGGCGGTGCATTGAAGGCGGCCTCCCGACCCTCGGCACGTGCGCCGGGATGATCTTCCTTGCCGCCGCGACCAGCTCCGGCAACGGGCAGATCCAGCTCGGAGTGCTCGATGTGGTGGTGACCCGCAACGCCTTTGGGCGCCAGGTGGATTCGTTTGAGGCCGACCTCGAAGTCACCGGACTCGATGATTCCGTGCACGCGGTGTTCATTCGTGCCCCGTGGATCGACAAGGTGGGCGCCGATGTCGAGGTGCTGGCATCCGTTGGGGGGCACCCGGTGATGGTGCGGCAGGGCTCGATCCTGGCGACCTCGTTTCATCCGGAGCTCACCGACGATGACCGGGTGCATAAACTCCTGCTGACGATGGCCGGGGAGCTCTGATGTCCGGACACTCCAAGTGGTCCACGATCAAGCACAAGAAGGGCGCCAAGGACGCCAAGCGGGGCAAGCTGTTTGCCAAGCTGGCGCGCGGCATCGAGGTCGCCGCTCGTGATGGGGGCGGTGACGTCGGGTTCAATCCGACCCTGGCCACGGCGGTCGAAAAGGCGAAAGCCGCCTCAATGCCGAACGACAACATCGAACGCGCGATCAAGCGCGGGGCCGGCGATATCGAGGGATCGACCTACGAGGAGATCTGGTACGAGGGGTACGCGCCGGGCGGCGTTGCGCTCTACGTGCTGGTCCTCACCGACAACCGCAACAGGGCCGCGTCGGATGTGCGCTCGACCTTCAGCCGCAACGGCGGCAGTCTCGGCGAGCCCGGGTCCGTGGCCTACCTGTTCGAACAGAAGGCATACCTGCTGGTCGCCGGCGATGAGGACGAGGTCATGCTGGCCGCCCTCGATGCCGGCGCCGAGGACGTGGAGGACGGTGGTGAGCTATGGGAAATCACCGCTGCGCCCGGAGACCTCAAAGCGGTACGCCAGGGCCTCGAAGAGGCCGGCGTCACGATCGAATCGGCCGACGTCACCCAACTGCCGAGCACATCGGTGCCGCTCGACTCGGACAAGGCCAAGCAGGTGCTGCGCCTCGTCGACGCCCTGGAAGAGCTCGACGACGTTCAGGACGTCTACGCCAACTTTGACATCTCCGACGAAGTGATGGCCGCGCTGGCCGGCTGACGCCGGCAAGTTGTTTGTTTGGCCCGGCTGGGGCCCCAACCCCAGCCTCCTCCGCGAGGCGGGGCCCCAACCCCGCCGCGGCCGTCCCGTCGTGTTGCACGGCGCTCTGGCACAGGAACGCGCTGTGCTTGTTTTCCCGGCTGGGGCCCCAACCCCAGCCTCCTCCGCGAGGCGGGGCCCCAACCCCGCC
>CAZEHO010000001.1:385749-439075 GCA_964511945.1 uncultured Acidimicrobiia bacterium
GCGGCCGTCCCGTCGTGTTGCACGGCGCTCTGGCACAGGAACGCGCTGTCGTGGTGCGGCGTCGGCTTACGTTGCTCGTCCCTCCTTCCCAAACCCGACCGGGCCCTCTAACCTACCGAACATATGTACGTTCTCGGTATCGATCCCGGTCTGTCCACGACGGGATACGCCGTGGTCGAACGTGCCCGGGGACGGCCCCACCCGATTGCCGCCGGTGCGATTCGCACCGATCCGGGCACCCCGATCGAGCAGCGCTTGCTCGAACTCCACGCCGACCTCCGGACGGTGATCGATGAGTTCGCCCCCGAGGAGATGGCCGTCGAGCAGGTCTTCGTCAACCGCAATCTGCAAACCGCCACCTCGGTGGGACGGGCGTCGGGGGTCATCCTGATGACTGCGGCTCAGGCGGGCATCCCGGTGTTCGAGTACACCCCATCTGCGGTGAAGATGGCGGTCTGTGGGGTGGGAGATGCCGACAAAGCCCAGGTCCAGGCGGTGATCGCGATGCGGCTCGGCCTCGAGGAGGCACCAAAGCCGGCCGATGCCGCCGACGCGCTAGCGATCGCACTCTGCCACCTGCAGTCGTCCACGCTGCGCCGGGCCGTGGAGGCACAGACGTGATCGGCCGGGTACGCGGAATGGTCGCCCACAAGGGCGTCGACGGGGTGGTGGTCGATGTCGGCGGAGTCGGGTACGAGCTCTCGATGTCGCCGCGGGCCATCGGCATCCTGCCTCCGCTCGGGGAAGAGGCGGTCGTCCATACCCATCTGCATGTCCGTGAGGACCAGATGGCCCTGTTCGGTTTCGCCGAGGAGGATGAGCGGGACCTCTTCCGGGTGCTGCTTGGTGCTAGCGGTGTCGGTCCCAAGCTGGCGCTGGCGGTGCTCGGCACGATGACCCCGAACGAGTTGCGCCGGGCGGTGGTATCGGAGGACACCGACGCACTGACCGTGGTACCCGGCATCGGCAAGCGGAGTGCTCAGAAGCTGGTGCTCGATCTGCGGGCCCGGCTCGAGCTCCCGGAGGCAGAAGCGATCTTCGACGGCGGAGGCTCCGGCCTCGCCGAGGCGCGCGAGGCGCTGGAGGCTCTCGGCTACCAGGCCGCCGAGATCAGGGCGGCGCTCGAAGACGCCGAGACGGACGGTCCGGTCGAAGACCTGGTCCGGGCCGCACTGCGGAAACTGGGGAGAGCATGAGAGACGAAGGGTTGCTCACCGGCAAACTGCGCCCCGAGGAGGAGGCGATCGACGCCGGCTTGCGGCCGACCACGATGGCTGAGTTTGTGGGTCAGGCGGACCTCAAGGAGCGGCTTTCGATCTTGATCGAGGCGGCCCGGGGACGAAGCGAACCGGTGGACCATGTGCTGTTCTCCGGACCACCCGGACTGGGCAAGACCACGCTCGCCGGCATCCTCGCATCAGAGATGGGGGCCCAGTTCCGGGCCACCTCGGGGCCCGCCCTGGAGCGCGCCGGCGACCTCGCCGCGATCCTCTCCAACCTCGACGGCGGCGACGTGCTGTTCATCGATGAGATCCATCGCCTGCCGCGGCCGGTGGAAGAGGTGCTCTACACCGCAATGGAGGACTTCCAGCTCGACATCGTGGTCGGCAAGGGCCCGGCGGCGCGTTCGATCCGCCTCGATTTGCCGCCGTTCTCCTTGCTGGGTGCGACGACCCGGGTGGGGAGGGTCTCGCCGCCCCTGCGGGACCGCTTCGGCTACGTCGCCCGGATCGACTACTACGAACCGCCGGAGCTGGACGAGATCATCCACCGCTCGGCGGCGATCCTGTCGGTTGACGCCACCGACGACGGTGCAGCCGAGATCTCGATGCGAAGCAGGGGCACCCCGCGGATTGCCAACCGCCTGCTGCGCCGGGTGCGCGATTTCGCCTCGGTCCGCGCGGACGGAGTGGTCGACGCCGCAACGGCGCGCGACGCGCTGCAGGTCTTCGAGGTCGACGAGCGCGGTCTCGACCGGGTGGACCGGGCGATTCTCGATGCGGTCGTCTCCAAGTTCGGTGGGGGGCCGGTCGGGCTGTCGACGCTGGCAATTGCGGTCGCCGAAGAGCCGGAGACGGTGGAGGACGCGTACGAGCCCTACCTCCTGCAGCAAGGTCTGCTGCAGCGCACCCCCCGGGGACGGATCGCCACCGCCCGCACCTACGAACATCTCGGGATCGAGGCACCGGAGCCGGGCGGCGGCCAGGGCTCCCTGCTTTAGGCGCGGTTCGCTTACTCTCTGACGAGTTGCGAATTGCGAGTTGCGAGTTGCGAACTGCCGATTACACCTACGACCTCCCGGACGCGGCCATCGCACAGCAGCCGATCGAACCGCGCGACGCCGCCCGGTTGCTGGTGGCCGACGGTCTCAGCGACCACACCTTCCGGGAGCTTCCCGATCTCCTGGACCCGGGGGATCTCGTCGTGGTCAACCGCACTCGGGTCCGGCGAGCCCGCCTCATCGGTCACAAGGCCGGGACCGGGGGACGGGTCGAGTTGCTGCTGCTGGCTCCGCTGGGCGACGGGTCCTGGGAGGCCTTGGTCCGTCCGGCGCGCCGGCTGCGAGCCGGAACCGTGGTGGAAGCCGGTCCGATCACGCTGCGCCTGCTCACCGATCCCGACGCCGGTACGGCCCGGGTGCACCTGGAGACGGACGGCAGCGACCCGGAGGCCGCCATCGAGGCATCAGGCGAGATGCCGCTCCCGCCGTACATCCACCGGCGCCTGGATGACCCGGACCGGTACCAGACGGTCTATGCCGAGACTTCCGGGTCGGCTGCGGCCCCAACGGCCGGCCTCCACTTCACCGACCGTGTGCTTGAGGCGCTCACCGATCGTGGGGTCGAACTGGCCGCCGTCGAGCTCGACATCGGGATCGATACCTTCCGTCCGATTTCAACTGCGGCCGTCGAGGATCACCGGATGCACACCGAGACCTATCGGGTGCCGGAGGGGACTGCCGCCGCAGTGGCTTCAGCGCGGGAGCGGGGGAGCCGGGTGGTCGCCGTCGGAACCACGGTGGTGCGGTCGCTGGAATCCGCGGCATCGGGGGGCGGGCTCGTCGAACCTCGTTCCGGAGCCACGGATCTGTTCATCACCCCCGGCTACCGGTTTGTAGTCGTCGACCGCCTCATCACCAATTTCCACGTTCCCGGATCCTCGCTGGTGGTGCTGGTGGCAGCGTTCATGGGGGAGCGGTGGCGGGAGGTGTACGCCGCCGCGCTCGAGCGCGGATACCGGTTCCTCTCGTTCGGAGACGCGATGATGGTGGACCGTGGCTGAACCGGTGTCCTGGAGCGAAGTACGTACCGACGGCGCGGCGCGTGCCGGAACGCTGCTCACCCCGCACGGCGAGGTGCCGACACCGGGGTTCATGCCGGTCGGGACCCGGGGAACGGTGCGCACTCTCGATCCACGGGACCTGCGGGAAACCGGGGCCGTGATGATCCTGGCCAACACCTACCACCTGATGCTGCGCCCCGGGGATGAGGTCATCGCCGAGCTCGGTGGACTCCACGGCTTCATGGGATGGGACGGACCGATCCTGACGGACTCCGGCGGATTTCAGGTGTTCTCGCTGGAGCCGGATGTGGACGAGGACGGGGTGACCTTCCGCTCGACCTACGACGGTTCGTATGTGCGGCTCACCCCCGAAGGGGCCACCGCGGTGCAGGAGCGGCTGGGGCCGGACATCGCGATGGTGCTCGACGAACTGATCGGGCTTCCCGCCGACCGGGAGCGGGTGGAGGCGGCGATGCGGCGCAGCCTGCGCTGGGCGGAGCGAGCCCGGGCCGCC
Organism: uncultured Acidimicrobiia bacterium; assembly: GCA_964511945.1. Taxonomy (GTDB): domain Bacteria; phylum Actinomycetota; class Acidimicrobiia; order Spongiisociales; family UBA11373; genus CAZEHO01. The sequence continues at coordinate 389,546 of CAZEHO010000001.1, forward strand.
CACCGCCGTCCGGATCAGGCCCAATTCGGGATCATCCAGGGGGGCACCGACCCGGACCTGCGGGCCCAGAGCGCCGCCGCCACCGCGGCGCTGGGCTTCCCGGGGTTCGGGATCGGCGGACTGTCGGTCGGGGAGCCGGCGCCGGATCGGAACCGGGCTCTGGAGGCGGTTGCCGGGGAGTTGCCGCCCGACAAGGTTCGCTACGTGATGGGCCTCGGGGACACCGAGGGCGTGCTCGACGCCGTCGCACGTGGCTTCGACCTCTTCGACTGTGTGTGGCCGACCCGGCTCGCCCGCCACGGCAAGGTGCTGTCGCGCCTCGGCGACTACTCGATTCGCCGGGCCGAGTTCACCAGGGACGACGGCCCGATCGACCCCGACTGTTGGTGCTCGACCTGTCGCAACCACAGCCGGGCGTACCTGCGGCATCTGCGGGTGACCGGCGAGATGCTGGGGCACCGTCTGTTGAGCGTTCACAACCTCTCGTACACGCTCGAGGTGCTGGCGGGAGCTCGGACTGCGATTTTCGAAGGGATCTTCGCCGGCTATCGCGAGCGACTGATGGCGGCCAGAGGGATCGGGTCCCGCGGCTCATGACGTGTGCCGCGTTCTGTTGCGGCTCAGGGCGTCTCCGGCATCGTCCTTCAGGGCGCGTTCCAGCCCTTGACGCACGATCAAGTGCGCCTGCGGGCTGCGTCCTTGCCGGGTGACACCCTGAGCTCGACGGCGAACCTCGCCCTCGTCACGAGACACGCACCGGTCCCCGGACGGCGGGCTACGATAGGCGCCCTTGGGCCGCGGTCACGGGTCCATGTTTCACGTCCATGTCTTCGGAGATTCCATGCTGACTATTTTCGCCCAGGCGGCCGAGAGTTCGGGCGGGAGCACGCTCCCGGTCATCCTCATCTACGCCGTCGTCATCGGCGGCCTGTTCTATTTCCTGCTCATTCGACCGCAGCGGCGGCGGATGCGGCAACATCAGGACCTCGTCTCGTCGCTCGCCGTGGGCGATGAGGTGACGACCATTGGTGGGATCTACGGGACCATCGAGTTCATGGACGACACCTCGGCTGTGCTGCAGATCGAGGGTGGGGGCCGACTCCGGGTCTCCCGGCGGGCGCTCGCCGAAAAGGTCCAGGAACCTGAGTAAACGATGACCAAACGCTCCGCGTTGATCGCGGTCGTGGTCATGCTCACCGTCGTCTTCGGCGGCCTCGCGGCGACCCTGGCGACCGGTACCACGCCCCAGCTCGGCCTCGACCTCCAGGGCGGCTTCTCGGTCGTTCTCGAGGCACCGGAAGGCACCGAGCCCGACGTTCTGGAGAAGGCCGTCGAGATCATGCGCCGCCGGATCGAAGCCCTCGGTGGCGTCCAGGAGCCCGAGATCGCGGTCGAAGGAGATCGCAACGTCGTCGTTCAGCTTCCGGGTGTGACGGAGCGTGACCGGGCACTCGCGGCAGTGGGGACCACCGGCCAGCTGGAATTCCGTCCGGTGCTCGACGTGAGCCCGGTGCTCGGGGTCAGCCCGCTGCTGCTCGAGGCCGCGATCGCCGAGAGTGCGGACGACTCGACCACCACCACTGTGGCCGGCGATGACACTACGACCACCACCACCGTTCCCGCTGATCCCCAGATCGTGCTGCCCGCCGGCATCTCGTTCTGCGATCCGGAACTCAGCGATGTCGATCAGCCCGGTTGCGTCGATGAGGAGACCGGCCTGACCGGTGTTCCCGACCCGGCGACCGAAGCGTGGCTGGCGGCCCGGTTGCCCGATGGATCGATCGGGACCGTGTACCACGTCGCTCCCGCCGAGGTCATCGGCTCAGACCTCACCAGTGCCGATCCCCGCTTCCAGCAGACCCGTTCCGGCGGCCAGGCCCCGATCGGGGTCGGCGGCGCCGGGGTCGGGGAGTGGGTGGTCGTGCTCGACTTCAACTCCGAGGGAAGCACCAAGTTCGAGGAGACCACCAAGGAGCTCGCCGGGTACCCGATCGGCGACCCCCGCCGTCAGTTCGCCATTGTGCTCGACGGCATCGTCCAGTCGGCGCCGGCAATGGCAGCCGAGGTGAGTCCTGAGGAGGGGATCTCGGGCGGCAGCGCGGTGATCACCCTCGGTTCCGCCGCAGACCAGGAGGCACAGGCCAGGGACCTCTCGGTCGTACTTCGCTACGGCGCACTGCCGGTGGCATTCGAATTGCCGAGTGTGCAATCGGTGTCGGCCACGCTGGGTTCCGACTCGCTCACCGCCGGGCTGATCGCCGGCATCGGCGGTCTGGTGCTCGTCGCGGTGGCGATGATCCTGTATTACCGGGCGCTCGGCGTGGTGAACGTGATCGGCCTGGCCGTCTTCGGCTCGGTCGTTCTGGTCGTGTTCTCGCTGCTCGGCCAGCTTCAGGGCTACACCCTCACACTGGCCGGCGTCGCCGGGCTGATCGTGGCGATCGGCATCACCTCGGACTCCTACATCGTGTACTTCGAGCGAATCAAGGAAGAGGTCCACGCCGGCCGTTCGCTGCGCGGGGCTATCGACCACGCCTTCAAGCGCAGCTTCCGCACCATTCTGACCGCTGACTTCGTGTCGCTGCTGGCAGCGCTGCTGCTGTTTTGGCTGGCGATCGGCGCCGTGAAGGGGTTCGCCCTGGCACTCGGGATAGCGACCGTGACCGACGTGATCGTCGCGTACTTCTACACCCGGCCGGCAGTCGCATTCCTGGCCCACACCAGGCTCGGTGAAGGTGGTTCGATGAGCATCCGAGGGGCAAGCGGTTCGGCAAAGGAGGTGGCGGCATGAGTGTGTGGCGCGACCTGTACCACGGCGACACGAGCTTTGACTTCGTCGGCAACCGGCGCCGTTGGTTCACATTCTCCGCCGTCATGCTGGTCATCTCGATCGCGGCGCTCGGTTTCCGGGGCCTGAACCTTGGGGTTGATTTCGAGGGCGGCACGGTGGTGGAGACCGAAAACCCGGCCGGTGCCTCCGTTGCCGACGTGCGCGGGGCCATCGAGGGGATTGGGCTGGCCAACGCCAAGGTCCAGCTCACCGGGGGCGGCGCCGGGATCCGGGTGCAGACCCCGGCCCTGACGGCGGACGATGAGTCTCAGCTGGCGGCTGCGATTGCCGCGGAGGCGGGTGTGGAGCCCGACGATGCCAACCGGACCACCATCGGACCCACCTTCGGCGAGCAGATCACCCAGAAGGCGGTTCAGGCGCTCGTCATCTTCCTGATCGTCGCGGCCCTCTTCATCTGGATTCGGCTCGAGTGGAGGATGGCGTTCGCCGCGCTTGCTGCGCTGTTCCACGACCTGGCCTTGACCGCCGGCATCTACTCGCTGATCGGCTTCGAGGTGACGCCGGCCACGGTGATCGCGATTCTGACCATCCTCGGCTACTCGCTCTACGACACCGTTGTGGTCTTCGACAAGGTGCTGGAGAACGTGACCGAGCGGGGCGACAAGCACACCATCTCGGGCCTGGTGAACCTCTCGATGAATCAGGTGGTGATGCGGTCGATCAACACGTCGCTCACCAGCTTGCTGCCGATCGGCAGCCTCCTGTTCGTCGGCTCGTTCCTGCTGGGTGCGGCCACACTGCGCGAGTTCGCCCTCGCGCTGTTCATCGGGGTCGCCGCCGGGACCTACTCGTCGATCTTCGTTGCCGCTCCGCTGCTGGCCACCTGGAAGGAGCGCGAGGAACACTGGAAACAGGTGCGCCGGCGCTTGACCCGCAAGGGTGCCCTGGTCGAGGACGAGTTCGCCGCCCAGGACCGGATCCAGGACTCATCCGAAGTGGAAACCCTGGTCGAGGTTTCCGGAGCGACCCCCCGGGCCCCGCGGAAACGCCGCAAGCGCCGATAGGCCGCCACCTCGGCGTGGCGGGTCCCGGCCGGACATGGTCTGGCCGGGACCACTGCGTACAATCGCCTCCTGGTGGGGCGGCTCTCTCGCTCCCCAGGGAAGGCGCAGGCGTGACGGTCTCTGAGGTCTACGACCACATCGTCGTCGATGACATCGAGCCGGTACTGCGCGCCTTCTCCGCGGCCCATCCCGGGACCGACGAGAGCCCAATCATCGAGGCCTTCAAGGTGGCCGCTGAGCGTCACGAAGGCCAGTACCGCAAGAGCGGCGACCTCTACATCACGCACCCGCTGGCGGTGGCGCTCTTTCTGGCGCAGTACGGCCTCGACACCGACACCGTCGTGGCCGCCCTGCTGCACGACACGGTGGAGGACACAGACATCACCCTGTCGCAGATCCGCAAGCAGTTCGGCGAGACCGCCGCCTTGCTCATCGACGGGGTTACCAAGCTCGATCGGGTCCGATTCTCCAACCGCGAGGAACAGCAGGCAGCCACCATCCGCAAGATGGTGCTCGCAATGGCCAAGGACGTCCGTGTCCTGCTCATCAAACTGGCCGATCGGCTCCACAACGTGCGGACCCTCGACGCGCTGCCCCCGAAGAAGCAGCAGCGCATCGCGGCGGAAACCATCGATGTGTTTGCCCCGCTGGCGCACCGGCTCGGTGCCCAGGAAATCAAGCACGAGATGGAGGACCGCTGCTTCGCGATCCTTCATCCCCGGCGCTATGGCGAGATTCAGGAACTGCTCCGAATCCGGGCGCCGGAGCGGGATGCCTACATCACCGACGTTGTCGGCCGGGTGGAGACGATGTTGCGGGAGCACGGTATCGAAGCCGAGGTTTCGGGGCGTCCGAAGCACACCTACTCGATCTACCGCAAGATGGTCGGAGCCGGCCTCACCTTCGAGGAGATCCACGACCTGATCGGGATCCGCATCGTCACCGACGAGGTCAGCGACTGCTACGGGGCTCTCGGCATCATCCACACCCGGTGGCCGCCCGTGCACGGGCGGTTCAAGGACTACATCGCGATGCCCAAGTTCAACCTGTATCAGAGCCTCCACACCACGGTGCTCGGGCCGGATCGCAAGCCGCTCGAGGTCCAGATCCGGACGCAGGAGATGCACGACCGGGCGGAGCACGGGATCGCATCCCACTGGCGGTACAAGGAGGGTGTGGTCGGGATACCGCCGGACGTGGAGTCGGTGAGGACGATCGCGTACCTGTCCGAGGACTACGAGGACCCGAACGAGTTCCTGGCGGGCCTCAAGCTCGATCTCTACCACGATGAAGTGTTCGTCCTCACCCCGCGAGGTGACGTGAAGACGCTGCCGGCCGGATCGACCCCGGTGGACTTTGCCTACTCGATTCATACCGAGGTCGGACACCGCTGCTCGGGGGCGAGAGTGAACGGGCGGTTGGTTCCGCTCGATACCCGTCTCGAATCCGGCGACATCGTCGACGTTGTGCGGTCGAACTCACCCGATGCGGGGCCGAGCCGGGATTGGCTGACCTTCGTCCGCACCTCGCGTGCTTCGGCCAAGATCCGGCAGTGGTTCAGCCGGGAGCGGCGGGAGAACGCCGTCTCCGAGGGCCGCGACCTGGTGGTCCGGCTGGTTCGCAAGGAGGGGCTCGGTCTGCAGGCCGGCCGGCGTGACACCGCACTGGCCGAGTTGGCGGCGGCGATGGGCTACCACGAACTCGACGGGATGTTTCAGGCGGTCGGCGAGAACAACGTGCAGGCGGCCACCATCGTGCAGCGGCTGGTTCGCATCCTGCACCCCGAGCAGGACGCCGAGACCGAGCCCGAAGACGCACTGCCGCCGCCGCTGCCGCGGCGCGACCGCCAGCCGTCGCGTGGTGTTGTTGTCGAGGGGCTCGAGGACATGTGGGTCCGCATGGCCCGCTGCTGTGCTCCGGTGCCCGGTGACGACATCGTTGGGTTCGTCACCGTGGGCCGCGGGGTGTCTGTCCACCGCGCCGACTGCACCAACATCGGGTCGCTGGGGGATCGGGCGGAGCGCATGGTCGATGTGTCCTGGGGCGCAGATCAGAGTGAGACCTTCGCAGTGTGGGTGCAGATCGAGGCGCTGGATCGTCCCAAGCTGCTCAAGGACGTGACGACGGCGCTCACCGATGTCGGCGTGGACATCGTCGCCTCGTCGTCGGGGTCGGGACGCGATCGGGTGGCGATCATCCGCTTCGAGGTGGAGCTCTCCGACGTCACCCAGCTGGAGCGGGCCCTGGGCGAGCTGAAGAACGTAGAGGGCGTCTACGACGCGTACCGGTTGAAGACGGGGTAGCGGGGCCTGTCGTTCAACAGCTCAAGTTCGGCGCCTCGGGGTCCGAAACCACCAGTATCGACCCGATACCACCGAGGTGGCCATGACCCAACCTGGGCACGCGCCGGGGCGCTGGCGCCTTTCGGCCTGCGCCGAGCGCCGGCGCCGCATGCCGCGAGCCGCCCTAAGCGAGGGAGGGTTCACCATCGTTGAGGTGATGGTGGCCTTGGTCCTCCTGGCCTTGCTCGGTACTGCGGTTTCATCCTCGCTGCGCGCTTCTCTCACCAGCACGAGGCAGACCCGTTTTCGCCAGGAAGCTACCTCTCTCGCCATGAAGCAGCTGGAAGAGATCCGCATTCTCGATTGGGATCATGTCGGGTTGGCGTACGTCCACCCTGACGACCCACTGACCAGCGACTCAGGACTGGTTTTGCTCGCGTCCGCATCCGGGCTCGCGGAGGATGAATCGCTCGTGTTGTGCAGTACCGGTGGTATAGCGCCGCTCTCGGTCCGGACCGTTGACGATGTGGATTACTCCGTCTGGGCCTACATCACCGATGCTGGCAATAGCGTCCGGCGCGCGGTCGTGCTGGTTGCCTGGGAAGTCGAGGGCAACGCCGGTTCCTACAGCTCTTCAGCGCTTCTGTCGTCGACATCGCAGGGCAACAGGTCATTCGTGCGGGTGTGGCCCGATGCGGCAGTGATGGCCGAATCGTCGGTCTCGCTCGACTCCGGTGCCAGTCTCATATCCCATCCGGCCAGCGCGGAAGGAGCCGATCTGTTGACCAACGGCAGCGGATTCGGGCCCGGCGCCACTGTGGAGGGTGATGTGCTGACGGGCGGGACTGCGAGCTTCGATGCCGATCTCATCTCTGGATCAGTTGTGAGCGGTGTGGGCACCGTCTTCGAGGGCCTCTCCGCTACAGAAACAGGGGCGTGGAGAGACGCGGTCCTGGAAGAGGCTCAGGGCGGAGGTGTCGTTGCTGGCGACGTGACATTTGCGGATGAGACCATCACCGCTCCTTTGTTCGTCAGCGGCTCGATCACGTTTTCCGGAAGCGTTACGATTTCGGGCTCCGGTCCCATCTTTGCCGGGCAGTCGATCGCCCTGATTGCCGGGGCCGATGTAGCCGCCGACGGTGCCTACCTCGTAGCTGACGGCGCGGTGACGATGAGCTCGCTTGCCGGCTATCGCAGCACCGACCCGGTCTCGGGCGGTGTTGTCTCCTTCAACCAATCGGTTACGGCGCTGCAGCTTCAGGGTGGGGTCGTCGGATCCATGCAGGGAGTGGCGTACGCGCCTTTCGGCGGGATCATCCTGCAAGGCGCGCGGTCCTGGAAAGGGTCTCTCGTCGCTGGGGGTAGTTCCGGCAAGGGTGCAGTTGAGGTCTCAGCCAGCTCCGGAATCGAGTACCCAGTGGGCTTGACGCCTGCCTCGGGGCTGTTGCAGGTCGCGGCGACGGGAATCGGAACCTGCGGTGGCTGAGCCCCGGAGTAAAGCGGAGGCCTGTTCGTGCCGAAGATGCGCGAAGGGGCGAACCTCGTATCCCGGCCGCAGCCACCGCGGTGAATCGACGAACAACCGTCACGAAGAAGCAGGGTTCACGCTCGTGGAGCTGGCACTCGCTATGGCCGGTGTCATTCTCACATCCGCGCTTCTGGTGGGGTGGTTCGTGACCGTCAACGGTGTGGAGGCGGCCCAGGGAGACGCTGACACAGCTGCTCGCCAGGCAGTGGTCGCGCGGGAGCGAATCACGCGAGATCTGCGCAGGGCGCGAGCTCTCACCACGGCTTCGGCGACCGAGATCGCCATTTGGCTGGATGACGATGGAGATGCCGTGACGGATCCCGGAGAGCAGGTCTACTGGCAAATCATCCCTGGCGGCGCGCTGGTGCGCTCGTCCGACGGAATCGATCTGGTGGTGGCGGATGCCGTCGACTCCCTTCGAAGTTCGTTCTCATTCGATGCCGATGAAGCCGCGCTGGTGGGCAGGGTCGACGTACTGGTAACCATCGAATCGGGTGGCAGCACGCGCATGGTCGAAGTGTCCATTCACCTACGGAACACGAGGGATTACCTGTGATGCATGTACGGGACCGGATCAAGCATCGTTCCGGCGAAGAGGGTGTGGTGGCCGTCATGGTGCTCTTGCTCGGGTTCGCGCTGATGATCATGGCCGTGGTGGTGACGACGCGAGCAATGAACCATGCACGCGTGACACTGTTGGATGCTCGCTGGGAGCAGGCGCTCTACGTAGCGGAGTCGGGTCTCAACGTGGGTTCGTTCACCCTCGAGGATTTCCCCACTTTCACCACTGGAGAAGCCCAGCCGGGGACGTTCCTGGGCAGGGAGGACGAACGGGCGTGGGTCGTTGCCACCGCCGATGCCAGGCCCGAGACAGATCTGGTGTCAACGCCGGAGGGCGAGTACGTGCTGGTCAAGCCGAGCAACGCCGACGTTTTGTACTCTGTGGGGTTCGTCCCTTCCCGAGCCGACAGCAGCAGACGGGTTCGGGTCTTGAGCGCCGAGGTGGGCGAGGTAATGGTGCCGGGACCGTGGCCGATGACCTATGGCTTCCTCTCGGGTGGCGACCTTTCCATCTCGGGCAACCCCAATCTGACGTCCGCTGAGGAGATGGGTCTCCATTCCAACGGTGAGTTGAACATAAGTGGGACCGTCACCGTCGACGGCTGTGCGACCGCCGCTGGTGGATACGTAAACTCTGGCGACCTGTACCAATCGGCCGGATGCGAGCTTCCCGGAGAGCAACCTGTCGTCGTTATCCCCGATGTGGGCCCGCGGCAGTTCTGGAATCTCAGCGAATACGACTTGTGCCCGAGCGGCGCGGTGCGGGCCGGACCGGCACATCCGCTCTTTGGGAGTACCGCGACCGACGAACCGTGCTCGGGAAGCGTTCTCACGGCTGATGCATCAGTCCCCTACCGGGGATGGAAGTTCAACGGATGCTGTGACTCGAAAATGGGGGCGTTCTGGCTCCTCGACTCTGAGTCACCGGGGGATGGGGTCTACTACGTGTACCACGGCTCGGTGGAAATGAGCAAGGACGTCGGAACGCCCACCAATCCCTGGCAGGCAACAGTCCTGGTAGAGGGCGAGGGCTCTTGCAGCAGCATCGTTGGGGGAGATGTCCTCGTCTCGGGCAACCCCTCGATGACCGCGGCTCCTGGGGCATCGAGCCTGATGGTTTCCGCCGGCAGAGATCTCGAGATCAGCGGCAATCCCGACATGGTGCTCGCCGGCATCCTCGCCGCTCACGAGCAGGTCAAACTGAACGGCAACCCGGTCATTGTTGAGGGCGGGTTCATTGCCCAGGAGGCATGCAATTCGGAAGAGGACAACATTCAGTTCACCGAAGTCAGTGGCAACTTCACCGTCGACAACTCCGGCGCGATCGAGAGCCCGTTCTCGGCCCTCGTCGGCGAGACGGCATTGACGTTCTGGGATGAGCTGTAATCCGCGGCCGGGATTGTGATCCCCTCCATGGGCGCTGAGCATTCGGTGGCCGGCCGATAGCCCATCCGTCGCCCGGGCCGGATCCAGTCGCCATTGAGGGCCGGCCATTGAGCCGCGACACCTATCCTCCCTCTTCATGCCACTTCACCTTGCCGCGGCGCCGCTGTGGGTCGCTCAGACCAACTGCTACGTCATCGCTGCCGAGCGCGGCGGTCCCGGGGTCATCGTCGACGCGCCGCCCGATCCGGCGGCGGTGGCACAGATCGTCGAGCACGGCGACATCATCCCGGTGGCCCTGCTGGCGACTCACGGGCACATCGATCACGTGGGCGGCGCCGGTGCGGTGGTGACCAAGTACGCGGTGTCTGCCTACCTCCATCCCGACGACGATTGGCTGGCGATGGATCCGGAAGGGCAGCTGAGATCCCTCTTCGGAATGGTGCCGCCCGGCGATTTCGCTCCGCCGGAGCGGTATGAGGCTCTCGCCGACGGTCAGGTGCTCGAAATCGCCGGCCTCAGGTTCGATGTGCTGCACACCCCGGGCCATACCCCGGGCCACTGCTGCTTCCACATTTCCGCCGACGGAGTGCTGTTCTCCGGCGATCAACTGTTCGCCGGCTCGATCGGCCGGACCGACCTGCCCGGAGGCGACTACGACACCCTGATGCGCTCCATGGAGGACAAGCTGGTGCCGCTCCCCGGCAACACCGACGTTTTTCCCGGCCACGGACCCGCCACTACGCTGGCCCGGGAGCTGCAGACCAACCCCTTCCTGCAGGCTTTTCGCACGTGATTCCCAGCGCACCCAAGGGCACCGACGACATCCTGCCGCCCGAATCGGCGAAGTGGCGGCGGCTGCTGCGCGTCTTCGACTCGATGGCGGAGCGCTACGGCTACGGCTTGGTGATGACGCCGCTGTTCGAGGCCACCGAACTGTTCTCTCGCGGTGTCGGGGAAGCGACCGAGGTGGTCGAGAAGCAGATGTACACGTTCGACGACAAGGGGGGGCGCTCGCTGACCCTGCGACCCGAAGCCACCGCCTCGGTGGTCCGGGCGTATCTGCAGGCCGGGCGCCAGGGCATCTTCAAGGGTGCCTATTCGGGTCCGATGTTCCGCTACGAGCAGCCCCAGGCCGGCCGGCGCCGCCAGTTCTCCCAGGTTGGCATTGAGTACCTCGCCGAGCCGTCGGCGGATGCCGATGTCGAGATCATCCAGTTCGGCTACCGGCTGCTCGAGGCCGTTGGAATCCGCGACATCGTGGTCCTCCTCAATTCGATCGGAGATCCGGACGACCGCGTTGCGTATCGTGACCTGCTGGTTGCCTATCTGCGGGAGCGGGAGGACCAGCTGTCTGCCGATGCCAAGCGCCGTCTTGAGGAGAATCCGCTGCGGGTGCTCGATTCGAAAGCCGATGTGGACGTGGTCGCCGGGGCCCCGGTTCCCATGGATCATCTTGGCGAGGAGGCCGCCGAACACCTGGATGCGGTCCGCCGCGGCCTGGATCGGGAAGGGGTCCCGTACGAGGTCTCGCCCCGCATCGTTCGCGGCCTCGACTACTACAACCGGACCGTCTTCGAGTACATCTCCCGCTCCTACACGGCCGCACAGGATGCCCTCGGGGGTGGCGGCCGCTACGACCTGCTCGCCGAGATGCTCGGTGGGAACCCGACGCCGGCAGTCGGACTGGCGATGGGTGTCGATCGGATCATCCTCGCGATGCCGGACGAGGATCGCAGCGAGGACCTCGATGTCTTCGTGGTGGTGGCCGACCGCGACCGGCGTGACGACGCTCTCCGCCTGGTGTCAGACCTGCGCGACCGCGGGCTGCGCGCCGATGCCGACCTCGGGGGACGATCGGTCAAGGCCCAATTCAGGGCCGCCGGACGGCGTGGTGCAGCCACCGTGGCCGTCGTCGGTGAGGAATGGGAACGGGGAGAAGTGACGATGCGCCGCATGGACGGCGGCGGCGAGGAAGCGACTGTGATAATCGAGGAGGTACCGCAATGGGTGAGGCCCCGCTGAGGACCGCCGGGGCCGGGACGCTGCGCAGCACCGACGCCGGAGACACCGTCACGCTCGCCGGATGGGTGAACTCGCGCCGCGACCACGGCGGAGTGATGTTCTTCGATCTGCGGGACGCATCCGGAATCGCCCAGGTGGTGGTGCATCCGGCGCGGGTCCCGGAAGTGGGCGACTCCGCGCAGCGGCTGCGTGACGAGTTCTGCATTTCCGTCTCCGGCACCGTCCAGCTTCGTGACGAGGAGAACCGCAACCCCGAGATGCCGACCGGAGAAGTCGAGGTCGAAGCGGTTGAGCTGACCGTGCTGAGCCCGTCGGATCCGCTCCCGTTCCAGATCGACGACCGTGCCGAGGCCGATGAGGTGCGCCGCCTCGAGTACCGGTATCTGGATCTGCGACGGCCCCGGATGGCGGGGAACCTACGGGCTCGCTCGGCGGCGATCAAGGCGATGCGGCGGGCTCTCGACGAAGCCGACTTCCTCGAGATCGAGACTCCCACGCTCATTCGTTCGACCCCGGAGGGTGCCCGGGACGTGCTGGTGCCGAGCCGTCTCCGCCAGGGTTCGTTCTATGCCCTGCCGCAGTCGCCACAGCTGTTCAAGCAGCTGCTCATGGTGGGTGGAGTCGAGCGGTACTACCAGATCGCCCGCTGCTACCGCGACGAGGACTTCCGGGCGGATCGCCAGTTGGAGTTTTCCCAGCTCGACATCGAAGGCGCCTTCTGGGGACAGGAGGGTGTTTTCGCCACGCTCGAAGCGGTCATGGTGGAAGTCGTACGCGACATGGTCGGCATCGAGCTCGAGGCGCCCTTCCCTCGTCTCACCTACGCCGATGCCATGGCCCGCTACGGAACCGACAAGCCCGACGTTCGCTTCGGCATGGAGCTGGTCGAGCTGAACGATGTGTTCGCCGCCAGCGAGTTCCGGGCGTTCCGCAGTACCGTCGACGGTGGTGGGCTGGTCGCCGGGATCAACGGTGGCGCCCTCGGTTTGTCGCGCGGCGGGCTCGATGGGCTCGTCGAGCAGGCGATCGAGCTCGGTGCCAAGGGCCTGGTGTGGCTGGTCGTGCAGGACGATGGTTCGCTGCGGTCGCCGGTCGCCAAGTTCCTCGGCGAGGACGAGCAGGCGGCGCTGAAGGAGGCGGTCGGCGCCACCCCGGGCGATACGCTGCTGCTGGTGGCCGACAACGCGGCCATGGTGCGGCGGGTGCTCGGCCAGGTCCGGCTCGATCTGGGCCGCCCCGAGGGGCACGATGAACTCCACTTCCTCTGGGTCACCGAGTTCCCCGTTTTCGAGGTGGATCCCGAGGGCAATCTGCACCCGGCACACCACCCGTTCACCTCGCCGCATGATGTCGCCGAGATGGAGCAGCACCCGGAGCGGGCGCTCTCCAAGGCGTACGACCTGGTCCTCAACGGGAGTGAGCTCGGTTCGGGCAGCGTCAGGATCCACGATCCCGAGGTGCAGCAGCGCGTCTTCGACGTTCTCGGGATCCAGCCCGATGAGGCCGAGCGTCGCTTCGGGTGGTTCATCCGGGCGCTGCGGTTCGGGACTCCCCCTCACGCCGGCTTTGCTGTGGGAATCGACCGGTTGGTATCGATCATCCGCAACGAGCCCAACATCCGCGAGGTCATCCCGTTCCCCAAGACCCAGACCGGGATCGATCCGCTCACCGGGTCGCCGACGGCGGTATCCGACGTGCAGTTGGGTGAGCTCGGCATCGATCTGCGCCCCGAGGTCCGCCGGCGGGTCGAAGAGGAGCAGCCCCAGGGCGAATGATGGACGACCTGTTCAGCGAGGAGCGCGCCGCCCGCCGCCGGGCCGCCGCCCCGCTCGCCGCCCGGATGCGGCCCCGCTCGCTGGACGACGTGGTCGGCCAGCGCCATCTGCTGGAGGACGGTGCCGCGTTCGCCACGATGGTGCGGGCCGGACGTCCCGTCTCAATGATCTTGTGGGGCCCGCCGGGAACGGGGAAGACCACACTCGCCCACCTCGTGGCCGAGGAGACCGACGCCGCCTTCGAATCGCTGTCGGCCGTGTCGGCAGGGGTGAAGGACGTGCGCGAAGTGCTGGCCATAGCCACCCGCCGCCTCGAGGAGGACGAGCGGCGGACCGTCCTGTTCCTCGACGAGATCCACCGCTTCAACAAGTCACAGCAGGATGCGCTGCTGCCGGGCGTCGAGCAGGGAATCGTCATCCTGATCGGGGCCACCACCGAGAACCCTTTCTTCGAGGTCAACTCGCCGCTGATCAGCCGCTCGACGTTGTTTCGGCTGGAGGGTCTCAGCCCAGATGAGGTGGCGGATCTGATCACCCGAGCCATCGGGGATTCCGACGCCGGGCTCGGAGCGATCGTGCAGGGGATCGACGAAGAAGCCCTGGGGGCGCTTGCGGAGCGCGTCGGCGGGGATGCTCGGCTGGCTCTCAATGCGTTGGAGGTCGCCGCCCTCATCTCATCCGGGCGGGGCGAGGGGATTGTGGGGCTCGATGCCGTCGAGGAGGCCCTGCAACGGCGGATAGTGCGCTACGACAAGGCCGGGGATCAGCACTACGACGTTATCTCGGCGTTCATCAAGAGCCTGCGCGGCTCAGACCCTGATGCTGCCGCCTACTGGCTCGAACTGATGATCCGGGCGGGTGAGGATCCTGAGTTCATCGCTCGCCGGATGGTCATCTTCGCTTCTGAAGATGTTGGTCTGGCCGACCCTGATGCTCTCGGTGTGGCGGTCGCCGCCGCGTCGGCACTGCAGTTTGTCGGACTTCCCGAAGCCGGGCACAACCTGCACCAGGCGGCGCTCTATTTGGCCACCGCGCCGAAGTCGAACTCGGTCGCCCGGACGATGAAGGCAGCCGGGATCGCGGTGGAGGAGACACCCGGAGCGACGGTGCCCCTGCACTTGCGATCCGGGGGGTACCGGGCGGCCGCTGAACTCGGCCACGGCACCGGATATCGCTACCCGCACGACTACCCGGACGCGATTGTCGAACAGCAGTATCTGCCCGATTCTGCTGAGGGACGGATCCTGTATCGACCAGGGGGTGCGGGCGAGGAAGCCGAGATCGCGCAGCGTCTGGAGGGGGTCGATCGGGGCGCCCGGCGTCCTGCGCGGGAGTGAGTACCCTTGCGCCCATGCTCGTCCGTATCCGCTGGTTCTTGCTCGGCGCGGCCACCACGCTCGGTGGGGGCGCCTGGCTGCTGGGCAAGGCAGCTCGACTCCGCCAACGGTTGACTCCGGCGTCGCTTGCCCGCACCTCGGGCCACGCCATTGCCGACCTCATTGATGACATTGCCACGACTGTGGGAGGCCGCCGATCGTGAAGCCGACCACCGGCGCCGAGATCCGGCGCGCATTCCTCGAGTTCTTTCGCGAACGGGACCACACGGTGGTCCCCAGCGCTTCGCTGATTCCTACCGACCCCTCCCTGCTGCTCACCGTGGCCGGGATGGTTCCCTTCAAGCCCTACCTCCTGGGTGAGGAGCCGGCGCCCTATCCGCGTGCCGCATCGGTCCAGAAGTGCATCCGCACCGTCGACATCGAGATCGTCGGGACCACCGCCCGCCATGCCTCGTTCTTCGAGATGCTGGGGAACTTCTCCTTCGGTGACTACTTCAAGGAGAAGGCGATTCCGTGGGCCTACGAATTCGTCACCGAACGACTCCAGTTCGACCCCGAGTTGCTGTGGTTCACCGTCCACGAGACAGACGATGAGGCCGCGGAGCTGTGGATCGACGGGGTGGGGATCCGGCCCGATCGCGTCCAGCGGCGCGACCGCGACAACTTCTGGCACATGGGTGTCGCCGGCCCCGCGGGACCGTCATCGGAGATCTTCTTCGATCGCGGCGCCGAATATGGGCCCGACGGCGGACCGATCGTCGACGAGGAACGCTTCACCGAGATCTGGAACCTCGTCTTCATGCAGTATGTCCAGGACGAGCCGTATCACGTCATCGGCGAGCTCCCGGCTACCGGAATCGACACCGGCGCCGGCCTCGACCGCCTGGCCACGGTGATCCAGGGCGTCGACAACCTCTTCGAGATCGACCTGGTTCGTCCGGTGCTGGCGGCTGCCGAGGGTGCCACCGGCCGCACCTACGGCGACGACGCCAAAGCCGACATCGGGCTCAGAATCCTGGCCGATCACGGGCGGGCACTGACCTTCATGATCGGTGACGGCATCGTGCCGTCCAATGAGGGCCGTGGGTACGTGCTGCGCCGCCTGCTGCGGCGTGCAGTGCGCCACGGCTGGCAGCTCGGTTCGGAAGGGCTGATCACACCGAAGCTGGTCGATGCCACCATCGAGGTGATGGGCGACGCCTACCCGTCGCTGCAGGGCGCCCGCGACGGCATCGTCGAGATGGCCGAGCGGGAGGAGCGGCGCTTCCGCCGCACACTCGAAACCGGCTCGTCGCTGCTGACCGACGCGCTCGACGGCCTCGGCGACGGCGATGCCCTCCCCGGCAAGGTCGCCTTCAAGCTCCACGACACCTACGGCTTCCCGGTCGAACTGACCGAAGAGATCGCCGCCGACTCCGGGGCTGACCTGGACCGGGCCGGATTCGACGCCGAGATGGAGGCGCAGCGGGAGCGGGCTCGCGCCGCGTGGAAGGGCACGATCGACGAGGAAGCGTCTCCTGCCTATCGGGGGATCTTCGATGTATCGGGGCCGAGCGATTTCGTCGGGTACGAAACGCTGGAGACCACCGGCACAATCCTGGCTCTCATCCGTGACGGCGAGGCCGTCGAATCGGCCGCCGAAGGTGACACCATCGAGGTCTTCGTCGACAGGACGCCGTTCTATGCAGAAGCCGGAGGCCAGATCGGCGACTCCGGCACCCTGGTCACCGAGACCGGAACCTTGACCGTGGCCGATGCCCAACACGCCGTGCAGGGGCTGCACGGCCATCGCGCCACCGTGGCGTCGGGGACGATTCAGGTTGGCCAGGACGCCCGGCTCAACGTCGAGCCGGGGCGACGGGAGCGGATCCGCAAATCTCACACCGGCACGCATTTGCTGCACTGGGCGCTGCGCGAGGTTCTGGGCAGCCATGTGCACCAGGCCGGCTCGCTGGTGCAGGACGGCAGGCTCCGCTTCGACTTCAGCCACTACGGCGCACTCGATCCCGTCGAGCTGCTCGACGTCGAGCGCGAGACCAACGATCGGATCATCGAGAACCAGCAGGTTCGCACCACCGAGGTTTCCCGTGAGGAAGCCGAGGATATGGGGGCACTGGCGTTCTTCGGTGACAAGTACGGGGACCGGGTCCGAGTCGTGCAGGCGGGCGGCTACTCCAGTGAACTCTGCGGTGGCACTCACGTGCCGACGACCGGCCAGGTCGGCCCGCTCGTTCTGTTGGGGGAGTCGTCGATCGGCTCGAACATGCGACGAGTCGAGGCATACACCGGCGCCACCGCCTACGGCTACCTGAGCGACCTCAGGGGCGAGCTGCAGTCGGTTGCCGGTCACCTGCGAACCCGGATCGATACGGTCGGCGACGCCGCCGCGGCGCTGGTTCAGCGCAGTCGCGAACAGGAGGAGCGCATTGCAGCCTTCGAGGCGCAGGAGCGTTCCGGGGTTGCTACGAACCTCGTGGCTGCCGCTGAGGACATCGGCAACGGCAAGCTCGTGGTGGCCGAGGCCGGCGCCGACACCACTCCCGATGATCTCCGCATCTTGACCGCCCAGGTCCGGGACATGATCGGGTCGGGCATCGTGGTACTGGGTGCACAGCGCGAGGGCAAGGCCGGGCTTGTGGCTGCGGTTAGCAAGGATCTGGTGGAGCGCGGGGTTTCGGCGGGCGAACTTGCCGGCTCGGCGGCACGCGAGGTCGGGGGCGGCGGAAGCCGTGATCCGGAGCTTGCGCAGGCCGGCGGGCCCCGAGGTGGTGAACTGCCGGCCGCCCTCGAGACCGCACGCCGGCTCGGCCGGGAGGCACTGAGGGGCGAGTGAACATGGGCCGCATCCTCGGGCTCGACTACGGCACACGTCGCATCGGCGTTGCCGTCTCGGATCCGCTTGGCTTGATCGCCGGCCCGCTGTGCACCCTCGATGCCCTCGATCCCGAACTGTGGGACCGGCTGCGCGACATCGTCACCGAACGTGATGTCGTGACGATCGTGGTCGGGATGCCGGTCGGGCTCGACGGGATCGAAGGGCCGGCGGCGGATGCCGCCAGAGCGTTTGCCATCGAGGTCGGTGAAGAGACCGGCGTACCGGTCGACGTGTACGACGAACGGTTCAGTACCGTGACGGCGGAGCAGATCCTGATCGAGGCGGGCATGCGGCGAGCCAAGCGCAAGGAAACCCGGGATCGGGTGGCGGCCACCGTCTTCCTGCAGGCCTACCTGGACAGCCGGCGATGAGCATGGATCGGGAGCAGTACCGCTACTACGACGACCCGCCCAATCCCTGGTGGGTGATGGCCCTCAAGGTCGTCGGGACCCTGTTTCTGGTCTTTGTGCTGTTCGGTGGCGCATATCTCGGGGTCAAGTGGCTGGCCGACGCCACAAACCGGGCCCTTGGCGGCAGCGATACCACTGCGACCACGATCACTCCGGGAATCCCGGTTGAGGTCGAGATCCCGCCGGGCTCCTCTGCCGGAGCCATTGCCGAGATCCTGGAACAGGCCGGGGTGGTGCCGTCGGCCACCGAGTTCGAGCGTGAGGTCCGCAGCGAGCGGGTTGCCGACCGGCTCCAGGCGGGCACCTACGACCTGGTGACCGGGATGCCGCTGGCCGATGTGATCGCCGCCCTGCTCGAAGGTCCCGGCGACATCGGGTTCCGCATCACGGTGATCGAGGGGTTGACCGTGGCCCAGATGCTGCTGCAGCTCGCCGACCAGACAGATTTCGAGGCCGGCGAGTTCACCGATCCGCTGCTCGACGGCACCGTGACCTCGAACTTACTGCGGGGCGAACCCGACGAGCTGCGCGACTGGGAGGGGCTGCTCTTCCCGGACACCTATGAGATCTCCGATCGTGATGGACCCGCCGAGATCCTTCAGGCGATGGCCGACAACGCCGAGGCGCGGGTGGGTGCGGTGGACTGGGAACAGCTCGAGGAGCCGGGCCTGACCGTGTACGACGGGATCGTCATTGCGTCGCTGATCGAGCGTGAGGCGGCGCTCGACGAAGAACGTCCGATCATCGCCAGTGTCATTTTCAATCGCCTCGCGATCGACATGCCGCTGCAGATCGACGCCACCATCGTTTACGCCCTCGGCGGGCTTCCCGAAGGTGGCCTGACCCTCGAGGACCTCGAGGTTGAATCCCCCTACAACACCTACACCTTCATCGGCCTGCCGCCGACCCCGATTTCCGGTGTGCGGCCGGCGTCGCTGGCTGCGGCGGCGGTTCCTGCGGAGACCGACTACCTGTTCTACGTCCTGGCCGACGAGGACGGAAGCCATGCCTTCACCGACGATTTCGATGAGTTCCTGCGGCTGCAGGCGGAAGCTCGCGAAGCGGGCGTGATTCCGTGAGGATCGACCAGCCGGCCGGTCTGAGACTGGTGGTGCTGGGCGATCCGATCGATCACTCCAAGTCGCCGGCGATCCACCAGGCGGCCCTCGACGCACTGGGTATGGCCGGCACCTACACCGCCCGCCGGGTCGACGCCGCCGGGGTGGTGGCCACCTGTGACGAGATTCGCCGCGGCGAACTCGACGGAGCCAACATCACCATGCCGCACAAGCGGGTCGCGGCGGCAGCGGTGGATGCCCTGTCCCCGAACGCCCGCCGGGCCGATTCGGTGAACACCATGGTGCGGGAACCGGAGGGTGTCGTGGGCTACACCACCGACGTCGACGGCATCCGCATGGTGTGGGAGGAGATGGGCTTCGGGCATGATGTCCCGGTGCTGCTGCTCGGTGGTGGGGGAGCGGCAGGTGCCGCGTTGCTGGCACTCGAAGGTATGGACCTGTATGTCGCCACCCGCCGTCCCGGGGCGGGGGCGGAGCGGGCCGCAACGGTCGGTGTGTCGTGCCCCGAGGTGCCGTGGGCGACCCCGATCGACAATGCCGTGGTGGTGAACGCCACCCCGATCGGGATGGCCGGGGAGGCACTGCCGGAGCAGGTCATCGGCACCGCCTCCGGACTCTTCGACATGGTGTACGGCGAGGCACCACCACCTTCGGTGGCGGCCGCCCGGGAACATGGGATCCCGGCGACCGACGGCATGGCGATGCTGGTGGCTCAAGCCGCCCGGTCGTTCGAGTTGTGGACCGGAATCGACCCTCCCCGCAACGTGATGGAACAGGCGGCTCGCAGCTCGTAGCTCAGCGACTCTCACCTCAAGCGTCGGCCTCCACATGCCGACACTCTCTTCGACAACCCCAACCCGTCGAGGAGCCTTCGTGGCCGGTGATGAGCACATCGGCATGCTCCTGCTCGAGGAGGGCCTGGTCAGCCAGCAGGAGCTGGAGGTCGCCCGGCAGCGCCAGGCAGACGCCGGCACCTCACTGACCCGGGTGCTCGTCGAGGAGGGCATCGTTGCCGAGAACGATCTGGTGCGGGCACTCGCTCGCCAGATCGGCCTGGAATATGTCAACCTCTCGCAGGTGGCCGTCGATCCGGCAGCGGCCACGCTGATCCCGGATTCCCTGGCGCGCCGGTACTCGGTGATCCCGATCGGCTTCGAGGGAGACCGGCTGGTCGTTGCCATGGCAGATCCGGGCAATGTGCTGGTTGTCGACGACATCCGGGCCATCACCGGGTTGCAGGTCGTTCCCAAAGTGGCGGCGCGCACCGGCATCGAGGAAGCGATCCGCCGGATGGGCAGTTTCGACGGATCCGTGGCGGATCTGGCCGATCTCGTTGGAGAAGAGGAGAGCGAGGACCTTTCAGCCGTCGAGGCGGTAGTCGAAGAGGCGCCGATCGTCAAACTGGTCAACACTCTCATCAGCCAGGCGGTCAGCGAGCGTGCCTCAGACGTGCACATCGAGCCGGGGGAGCGCAACCTGCGTATCCGGTTCCGTATCGACGGTGTGCTCCACGAGGTCATGAACACCCCCCGCTCGGTGGCGAGCGCTGTCGTGAGCCGGATGAAGATCATGGCCGACCTCGACATTGCCGAGCGCCGGGTCCCTCAGGACGGCCGGGTCGGCCTGAGGGTGGCGGGACGTCCGATCGACCTCCGTGTCGCGACGCTGCCCTCGATCTACGGAGAGAAGGTCGTCGTTCGGATCCTCGACAAGGACGACGCCATCCTCAGCCTCGACGACCTCGGATTCCTCGAGCACTCTCAAGAGCGGTTCCGCAAGTCGTATTCCAAGCCCTACGGAGCGATTCTGGTGACCGGGCCAACGGGTTCCGGCAAGACCACGACGCTCTACTCGACGCTGGCCCTGCTGAACAAGCCGGACAAGAACATCATCACGGTTGAGGATCCGGTCGAGTACCGGCTTCCCGGAATCAACCAGGTGCAGGTGAATCGCAAGGCCGGTCTGCTGTTCTCCACCGCCCTGAAGTCGATCCTGCGCTCAGACCCCGACATCGTGCTCATCGGTGAGGTCCGCGATGGCGAGACGGCCAAGATTGCGGTCGAGGCCGCTCTCACCGGGCACCTCGTTCTGAGCACCCTGCACACCAACGATTCGGCGTCGTCGGTAGGGCGTCTGATCGACATGGGTGTCGAGTCGTATCTGGTGGCGTCGTCGATCGATTCGATTGTTGCCCAGCGTCTGGCGCGGCGCCTCTGCGAGCACTGCCGCCAGCCACGCGAGGCCACTCCGCAGATGATGTCCGACATGGACATGACCGACTCGATGGCGGTCACAATCTACGAGGCGGTGGGGTGCAAGGCCTGCTCTGACACCGGGTATCGCGGCCGGGTCGCGGTCAACGAAGTTCTGTTGATGTCTGAGGAACTGCAGCGGATGGCGGTGGAGCGCCGTCCGTCTGATGAGCTCCGCAAGGTGGCGATTGAGCAGGGGATGTGGACCCTGCGCCGCGACGGGATGGAAAAGGTGCGTTTGGGGATGACGACGCTCGAAGAAGTCCTCAGGGTGGTGGTGTAGATGGCGGTCGACAAGATCTCTCGGCAGGTCGGCCAGCTGCTCGTCGAGAACGAGATGTTGGCACCGGCCGACCTCGACTCCTTGGTCGATCGGGCCGAGCAGACCGGGCAGCACCTGTTGCAGCTCGTGATCGGTGAAGGCCATGCTCGCCGCGCCGACATCCTCAGGGTGGTGGCGACCCGGCTCCAATGGGAGTTCGTGGACCTGTCCACCGCCGAACATCCCTCCCCGGCGGCCCTCGGCCGGCTGCAGCGCGATTTCGCCGCCGCCCAGCGGGCCCTTCCTCTAGAGGTCGACGAACGAGGCCGGGTGGTGATCGCCGTCGACGATCCCTTCGACACCGAGCGGCTCGAGCTCCTGGGCAAGGTCGCCGCCGGAGAAGCCCGCTTCGCACTCGCCGAACGAGAGATGCTGGTGCCGCTCATCGAACGCGCTTACTCGAGCGCCGAGCGGGCCGCCGCCGGGGCGGTGGCCGCACCGGATCCGACCGGACGCGTCGGTACCGACGACCCGGATCTCCACATCGACGAGTTGCTCACCGTCGTGCTCGACAAGGGGGCATCCGATCTGCATCTGACCGCCGGGACCCCGCCGCAGATCCGGGTGGACGGGCGCCTCATCAAACTCGAGGAGTTCGGCCGACTGATGCCGCCGGACCTGCGCACGATGATCTACTCGATCCTCACCAGCAGCCAGAGGGAGGAATTCGAGGAGAAGCTCGAACTCGACTTCTCGCACCCGCTTCCAGGTCGCGCCAGATTTCGGGTGAATGTCTACCAGCAGCGGGGCTCACTCGGCGCCGTGCTGCGAGCCATTCCGAATGCGCTGAAGTCCCTGGACGACCTGGGGATGCCGTCCGTGCTCAAGGACTTCTGCGCATTCCCCAAGGGCATGGTGCTCGTGACCGGAGCCACCGGGACCGGCAAGTCGACGACGCTGGCGGCGATGATCGACCTCATCAACTCGGAGCGGGCCGTGCACGTGATGACGATCGAGGACCCGATTGAGTTCATGCACAGCCACAAGAAGGCGATCGTCAACCAGCGTGAGATCGGATCCGACACGCAGTCGTTTGCAGGCGCGCTGCGCCATGCACTGCGCCAGGACCCCGACGTCATCCTGGTGGGCGAGTTGCGCGATCTCGAGACGATCGAGACCGCCATTACGGCTGCAGAGACCGGTCACCTCGTCTTCGGAACGCTCCATACGCAGGATGCGCCCCAGACCGTGGAGCGGCTCATCGATGTGTTCCCACCGCATCAGCAGACGCAGGTCCGCATTCAGCTCGCCGCCAGCCTGCAGGGAGTGGCTTCTCAAGTTCTGGTTCCGACGGCCGACGGCAAAGGGCGGGTGGCCGCCATCGAGGTGATGTCCGTCACTCCCGCCGTCCGCAATCTGATTCGTGAGGGCAAGGTGCACCAGATCCGCTCCGCCATCCAATCCGGCGGCCGGCACGGCATGCAGACGATGGAGCAGTCGCTGGCCGCGCTGGTCAAGAACGGGCGGATCGCGCTCGGTGACGCCACCGAGCGGGCTCTGGACGTTGAGGAGCTGCTCACCCTGCTCGGGAAGGCGAGTCCGCGATGACCACGAACACGGTCTTCGAGTACAAGGTCCGGGACAAGACGGGCAACGTCCAGTCGGGCGAGATCGAGGGGTCGTCACAAACTGCGGTCGCCCGCGCGCTGCGGGAAAAGGGCTACACGCCCCTCAAGATCGACGAGCAGCGTTCCTCGGCGCTCGACAAGGAACTGCATCTTCCCGGGTTCAAGGACCGGGTGAAGCAGAAGGACCTGACTGTCTTCAGCCGCCAGTTGGCGACGATGGTCAATTCGGGCCTCACCCTGGTGCGGGCGCTGACGGTGCTCGAAGCCCAAACCGAGAGCCTGGTGCTGGCCGGTGTGATCGGCGACATCCGGCGGAAGGTCGAGGGAGGGACGTCGCTGTCTGAATCATTGGCGGCACACCCCAAGGTCTTCAACAACCTCTACGTGTCGATGGTGCGCGCCGGTGAGGCCGGCGGAGCTCTCGACGAAACCCTGAACCGCCTCGCCGACACCCTCGAAGCGGCGATGAAGCTGCGCTCGCAGGTCAAGTCTGCGATGGCGTATCCGATCGTGGTGCTGTCGCTGGTCGTCCTGATCGTGGTGGCGATGCTGGTCTTCATCGTTCCGATCTTCCAGCGGATGTACGAGGACCTCGGGGGTGAGCTGCCTCTGCCTACGCAGCTGCTCATCAACATCTCGAGCGCTCTCACGTCGCTGTGGTGGATCATCGTGATCCTGCTGATCGGCGGGCTGGTGGCGTTCCGCCGTTGGATTGCCACCGACACCGGCCGCCACGCCTGGGATGGGTTCAAGCTCAAGGTCCCGGTACTCGGCAGCCTGGTGCAGAAGGTCGCCATCAGCCGCTTCGCCCGGACCCTGTCGGTGCTGAGCCGAACCGGGGTGCCGGTACTGCAGGCGCTCGAGATCGTGTCGGTCACCTCGGGGAACTCCCAGGTCGCCGATGCCGTCTCCGACGTTCAGGCGTCGGTGAAGCGAGGCGAATCGCTGGCCGAGCCCCTTGACGACCACGACGTGTTCCCACCGATGGTGACCCACATGATCTCGGTCGGTGAGGAGACGGGGGCGATGGACGCAATGCTGGAGAAGGTGGCGGACTTCTACGACGGCGAGGTCGAGGACACGGTGAATGCGCTCACCAGCCTCATCGAACCGATTCTGATCATCGTGATGGGTGTCGCGGTCGGCGGGATCCTCATCTGTCTGTACCTGCCGATGTTCAACATCGCGAACTTGATCCAGAGCTAGCCGGCTGGCCCCGCCCGCGGCGGGAACCGGGCACCAGGCGCCGGGAACCGGACAGAGAGTCCGGGCGAGCTGCGTCTGTCCAGCTCCCAGCTCCCGGAAATCACCCCTCAAACTCCGGGGCTCTCCGGCCGATAGGTACCTGTGGAGGATCGGATGACCGGTCCGCGATATCGGACCCCAGGAGGTTCACTTATGACCAACGTCATTCGGCGTGGATTGCGGCGGGACGAGGGCTTCACGCTCATCGAGCTGATGGTTGTAGTGATGATCATTGCAGTTCTCATCGCCATCGCGATTCCTTCGTTCCTTGGTTTCCGGCAGTCCGCTCAGGACCGGTCCGCCCAGAGCGAGGTGCGCAATGTGCTGCTCGCCGAAAAGGCGTACTGGCTGGAGAACGGTGACTACACGCAGACCGCTGCCGACATCACTGCATTCGAGCCGAACGCGACGATCAATGCAGATCCGGCCGTTGGTGTGTATATCGACCTGAACGGCGTCAGCAGCGACATCGTGTGCATCACGCGCACGGCCGACAGCGGCAACACGTTCTCGGTGTGGGAGAGTGCCACCGGCGGCACCTTCTACGGGGAGACCGATCTCTCCGGCGCCGATTGCGGTGCGGCTGCGCCCGCCGGTTACGTCCAGGGCGGCTGGTAGGAGCAACGACGATCATGGAGCCGGGGGCGGATTCCGATCCGCCCCCGCTTCGCGTGAGGGGTACCACTATGCGTAGCAATACCACTATGGAGCGTGACGGCGGATTCTCGCTCGTCGAGTTGGTCGTGGTCTTGACGATCGTCTCGGTTCTCATCGCCATTGCGATTCCGACGGTGATCGGATTCCGGCGGGCCGCACAGGATCGGGCCGCTCAGACCGACCTGCGCAATACGCTGGTGGCCGAGAAGACCTACTGGCTGGAGACCGAAGCCCACACCCAGAACGGCGCCGACCTGACCCAGTACCAGACCGGGGTACCGTTCGCCGCCGATCCCGCCAACGGGGTGTACCTCGACCTGAACAACGCCGACGCCGACATCGTGTGCATGGTGCGCACGTCTGACGGCGGCGGCACGTTCTCGATCTGGGAGCACCCGACGGCCGGCACGTTCTACGGGGACACCGATCTGTCGCTCGCCGACTGCCCGGCGGGGCCACCGGTGGGCTATCGAACCGATGGGTTCTAGGAAGGGATGAGCGTTGGGCACTAGGAATTGGACAGACGGGCGCCACCACCGGATGGTCGAGCACGGCCCCTTTCCAGTTCCCAGTTCCCAGCACCCAGCCCCGATGACTTCCGCAGCGGCGATCGATACCTTGGGGACCACATGACACCAACCACGATGCTGGCGATCATCGGGGGGCTGTTCGGGCTCATCGTCGGTTCGTTCCTGAATGTGGTCGCCTACCGGGTACCGCGGGGCATGTCGGTCGTGCGACCCCGTTCTGCCTGTCCTGGATGTGAAGCGCCGATCCCAGCGCGCGACAACATTCCGGTGGTGTCGTGGGTGTTGCTGCGGGGGAAGTGCCGCGATTGCCGGGAGCCGATCTCGGCTCGATATCCCGCCGTGGAAGCGGGTACAGCGCTGACGTTTGCGTCCGTGGCTGCGATCGTTGGCCCCCGGGCGGTCCTGCCCGCCTACTGGTGGGCGGCGGCGGTGGCGATCGCTCTGACCCTGACGGATCTCGATTTGCGCAGGATCCCCAACCGGATTCTGTATCCGGGCACCGCCGTTGCGGTCGTGCTCGTCGTTGCCGGTTCGCTCATCGACGGCGATGGCTTCGCTGCGGCCCGGGCCCTGGGTGGGGCGGCGGCGTACTTCTCCCTGCTGTTTGTGATCGCCCTGGCCGCCCGCGGCGGGTTCGGCTTTGGTGATGTGAAGCTGGCATTCCTACTCGGCCTGATGCTGGCCCATCTCTCGTGGGCGGTGCTGGCGGTCGGTGTGTTCGCCGGGTTCTTCCTCGGAGGGGCGGCGGCGCTCGTCCTCCTGGTGGCCCGCCGTGCCGCCCGCGGCGACGCCATTCCCTTTGGGCCGGCAATGGTGGGAGGAGCCTTCCTGGCGGTGGCGGTAGGGGAGCGTGTCGCCACCTGGTACCTGGGCTGATTCGAGCACGGTCCGGGCCGGGCCATCGGTCCACGAACCCGATGATCTGCGCGCGTTGCGCGCGAGGACGACGCGCGCAGCGTCACCACGCTGTTCCTCCGCAAATCCTTGGTCCCGCGCGCGGGCACGAATACCCTGACAACGACAGCGGTGTAACTACTTCGGTGTGAGCCGGGGTCCGGTCAGGGTCAGAGGGAGCAAATGCCCGTAGCGGTCGGTCTCGATATCGGCACGGAAGCGATCCGGGCGGCGGTGGTCGACGTCGGCAAGTCGTCGTCGGTACTGCGCCGGTTTGCCGAGATGCCGCTTCCCAGTGGAGCGGTCGTCGCCGGCGACATCGTCGACACCGGTGCCGTGGCCGAGGCAGTCAGCGCCCTCTGGAAACGCCATCGCCTGCCCAAGAAGCGGGTGGTCATCGGCATCGCCAACCAACGGGTCATCGTCCGGCAGGTGGACGTTCCCCATCTCGAGGATGAGGAAATGAGCGAGGCGCTCCCGTACCAGGTGCAGGACGTGATTCCGATCCCGGTGGAGGACACCGTGCTCGATTTCGTCCCGCTCGAGGAGTTCGCCACTCCCGACGGCGAGCTGATGCTGTCGATCCTGGTCGTTGCCGCTCAGCGAGAGATGGTCGAGGGTCTGGTGGACGTGGCCCGCACCGCCGGCCTGCAGGTGATGTCGGTGGATCTGCAGGTATTCGGTCTGGTCCGGGCGGCGTTCGGTACCGATCTCTTGCTGGGCGGTGACGGACCGCAGGGATTGCTGGACATCGGAGCGACGATGGCTCAGATTGCCGTGGTCCGGGGCGGCATCATCCGTTTCGTCCGCATCCTCTCGACGGGCGGGGAGGCATTCACCGCCGGTCTCGCAGCCGATCTCGGGGTGGAGCGGGAGGAGGCTGAAGACATCAAGCGCCGGGTCGGGGTGAGTCCCTCGGGCACTCCCACCGGCGAGGATGCCGACGACATGGCCAAGCGGTCGCTCACCCGGGTTGCCGACGAGCTCATCGAAGAGATCCGGGGATCGGTGAACTACTACCTGACCCAGGCCGGAGAGCCGGCACTCGACCGGCTGGTGGTGTCCGGCAACGGAGCCCGGCTCCCGCACCTGGCCAACCGGGTGGCTCGAGCGCTCAGCACCAGGGTGGAGCCGGTGCGGGTGCTCGATCACGTGAGCGTCGGCCGGGTCCAGATGACGGAATCACAGCTCCTCCAGCTGCAGCCGGTTCTCCCGTCTGCGGTCGGACTGGCGCTGTGGGGCAGCTACATCGTTCCACCGTCGAATCGATTCGCCCATGTCGCTTGAGGTCACCTCATGAGACCCATCAATCTGCTTCCGCCCGAGGTCGCCAAGGAGCGATCCAGGCGGCGACGGGTGCTCGGAATCGTGGTGCTCGGCCTGGTCTACGTGGTGGCCCTGATCGCCGGGGTGCTCTACTGGGACACCCGGGTCGAGGCTGCCCGCAACGACGTTGCGGCCCAGGAGGACGCCAACCGGGCTCTGGAGCGGGAACTGGCCGCCATCGCTGATGCCGGGCTGCTGCAGCAGGAGTACCTGGCCCGGGCGGCGCTGGTGGGAGAAGCGCTCGGCAACGACGTCGACTGGGGCATCATCCTCAACGACCTGTCTCGGCTGCTCCCGCCGCGGGTGTGGGTCGAATCGGTAAGCGGAAACCTGCTTGATGATCAGGCCGCCGGGATCATCGGCCAGCTCACGTTCAGCGGGGTCGGTTTCGAGTTCCCCGACGTCTCCGACTGGCTCCGGGCTCTCGATTCCGAGGACTTCGTGGGGATCACCGGAACCTGGGTGAACACCGCATCCGAGGGCGGGCTCGGCGACACCGAGGTAGTCAACTTCAGCTCCACCGCGGTGCTCACCAGCGCAGCCGCCACCAATCGGGCGGCGGACGTGATCCCGGAGGTGCCGTGACGTGAGACGCAGCCTCCTCGTCGTGCTCGTCTGTCTGCTGCTGGCCGTCGGCTGGTGGTTCTTCTTCATTTCGCCGCGCAACGCCGACATCGCCGCTGCCCGCGACGAGCTCGAAGCCGCCCAATCCCAGGAGCAGCGGCTCCGGGTCCAGATCGCACAGCTGAGCGAGATCCAGGACGACGAGATCCTCTACCTGGACGCCATTTCGCGCCTCGAGATGCTCATCCCGGAGCGGCCGTCACTCGACGAGTTCATCGAGGACGTCCACGAGCTGGCACTCGACACCGGGATCGGTCTCCGCAGCATGGCCCCATCGGTCCCCGTACAGCGGATCGAGTCTGAGCTGCGCATCATCAATGTGTCGATTCAGATCGAAGGGGAGTTCTTCGACATCCTCGGGTTCCTCTTCGGATTGAACGACATGGAGCGCCTGGTTCGGGTCGACGGCCTCACCTTGTCATCGGGCATCGATGAGGAAGGCGAGACGCTGCTCAACGTCAGCCTCGACCTTCGGCTGTTCACCCTGGCGGACCTGATTCCGACCCCCGAAGAGCTCCTGCCACCGTCGCCGACCGACGGCGGGACCGAGGATCTTCCCGACGACGACTCCGATGGCGGTACGGAAGCGCTCGTCGGCGGCATCGGGGCGTCGTCAGTTCTTGGAGGTTCCTGACATGGGCGACGGGCGACGCACCGCACTCGCCGTGCTGATCTCGGTGACGCTGGTGGCCGCCGCGGTCGCCTCGCTGTGGCTGATGGCTTCGGCCGGAGTGTTCACGGCCGAAGGTGCACCGCTCGCCGGCGCACCGACGGCCCGGCCGGATGAGGCGGCCGCTCCGGTGACCTTCCCGCCCGGTGGGCGGGTCCAGGTGAGCCAGCCACGTGATCCGTTTGAGCCCCTGGCCTCGGTGCCGCTGGTGATCGACGGGTCGTCGACCACCGAAGGCGGAGAGACGACCAGCACCAGCGAAGGTTCCACCACGACCGCCGGCGACGGCTCGACCACGAGCACCGAAGGCGGCGCCACGACATCGACCACGGCGGCGACCACGACCACAGAGGGGGATGATCCCATCGGCACCCGGATTGCCCTCCTCGAGATCCGGGACGAGCAGGGTGTGAAGCGGGCCGTTCTGACCGTCGACGGTCAGACCCACACAGTCGGGGTCGGAGATGAGTTCGCCGATGATCTCAAGGTCGTGAGCCTCTCCGACACCTCCGGCGTGTTCCAACTGGCGGACCGGGTGTTCTCGCTGGCAGTGGGACAGTCGATCCTCAAATAGCGGATCGCAGCTCGCCGCTCGCAACTCGACCGATGCACCTCGCTGACGCCTGTGGGCGGTACGATCGCTGGCATGCTTCGTTTCCTCACCGCCGGGGAATCCCACGGACCGGCGCTGACGACTATCGTTGAGGGGCTACCCGCTGGCCTCCCGGTCGACGCCGCCGCGCTCGGCCGCGAGCTGGCCCGAAGGCGCCTCGGATTCGGTCGCGGCAAGCGGATGGCCATCGAGCAGGATCGTGTTGAGATCCTCGGCGGGATTCGTTTCGGACGCACCCTGGGGAGTCCGGTGGCGGTGGTAATCCACAACACCGAGTGGCCGAAATGGGAGCGGGAGATGTCCCCCGAGCCCGGTTCGACCCGCAAGCCGCGCACGGCACCCCGCCCGGGCCATGCCGACCTGCCCGGCATGCTGAAGTACGACACCCGGGATGCCCGCGACATCCTGGAACGGTCGTCGGCACGGGAGACTGCGGCGCGCGCTGTGACCGGCTACCTCTCCAAGCAGTTCCTGGCCGAGGTCGACATGGCTGTGATGAGCCACGTGGTGGCCATCGGCCCGGCCCGGGCACCCGGCGGTGCGGTTCCGGCGCTCGATGATCTGGAGCGGATCGACCGCTCTCCGGTGCGTACCGCCGATGCCGATGCGGAGCGCGCCATGGTGGCGGCGATCGAGGACGCTGCCTCCCGCAAGGACACCCTTGGAGGTGTGGTGGAGGTGCTCGCGTTCGGGGTGCCGGCTGGTGTCGGCAGCCACGTCCATTGGGACCGCCGTCTTGACACCAGGCTCGCAGCCGCTTTGGCTTCGATCCAGGCGATCAAGGCCGTGGAGTTCGGCGACGCGATCGACGTTGCCGGGCGCCCCGGTTCGGAGGCACACGATGAGATCGTGTTCGGTCCCGAGGGATTCTCACGAACGAGCGACCGGGCCGGCGGCATCGAGGGCGGAATGAGCACCGGCCAGACGATCCGGGTGCGGGCGGCGATGAAGCCGATCTCGACACTGATGCAGCCACTGCGGACCGTCGACGTCGAGACGAAGGAACCGGAAGCTGCCTTCAGGGAGCGAAGCGATGTCTGCGCGGTGCCGGCTGCCGGAGTCGTGGCCGAGCACATGACCGCGTTCGTGCTCGCCGATGAGGTACTGCGGAAGTTCGGCGGTGACACCACCGGTGATCTGCGGGAATCGGTCGCGGCGTACCGGCGGCGTCTCGCGAGGTACTAGCTGATGTCCACGCTGTGGCTCGTCGGCATGATGGGCGCCGGGAAGACCACCGTGGGCCGGCTCGTCGCCGCCTCGGCCGGTGCGGCGTTCATCGACCTGGATGACTCCATCGAGGAGGATGCCGGGCGCCCGATTCCGGAGATCTTCGAGCGGTTCGGCGAGGAGCGGTTCCGGGTGCTGGAGCGGGACGCGGTCGATCGGGTGGCGGGGAACCGGGCCGTCATTGCGACCGGCGGCGGCGTCGTCACCAGCGAGGGAGCAGTCGAGAGAATGCGCGAGACGGGCCTCGTTTTGTGGCTGGATGCGCCGGCACAGACGCTGGCGGATAGGGTCGGTGACGGGTCGTACCGGCCCATGCTCGCCGGCGGCGACCCGGCGGGAGCTGTAGCGGCCATCGCCCGGGAGCGGGCACCGGCGTACGAGGTCGCAGCCCACCATCGTCTCGGCACCGCCGGTCGCGATCCTGAGGAGATCGCCGCAGAAGTGAGGAAGCTGTGGATGAGATCCTGATCGGCGACGCGTCGCGAATCCAGATCGGCCGTGGAATCCTCGAGCCGGCGATCGCGTCCGTCTTCTCCGCGGCACGTCCTGCGGTCGCAGCCGTGTTGACGCAGGAGCCGGCAGCCGATCACGCCCGGCGAGTTGTCCGGGCCCTCGAGAGTGCAGGGATCCGCGTCGAGCTCAACACCCTCCCCGAGGGCGAAGCCTGCAAGGAACTGGCCGTGGCGACGGAGACGTACCGCTGGATGGCCGGCATCGGTCTCGGACGCCGGGATGTGGTGGTCGGGGTCGGGGGCGGGACGGTCACCGATCTCGCCGGCTTTGTCGCAGCGACGTGGTTGCGCGGTGTCCGGTTCGTCGGGGTGCCGACCACCCTGCTGGGAGCCGTTGATGCCGCGGTGGGCGGCAAGACCGGAGTCAATCTCGATGGAAAGAACCTGGTCGGGGCCTTCCACCATCCGACGGACGTGGTCATCGACGTCGACACGCTGGAGACTCTGCCCCCGGCGCTGCGACGGGAGGGTCTTGCGGAGTCGGTGAAGTGCGGGCTGATCGCCGACGTTTCCCTGCTCGAGCTCCTGGAGCGGGACCGGGAGGCGGCAGACCTCGAACAGGTCGTTCGGGCTGCGGTCGCCGTCAAGGCGGGTGTAGTGGAGCGGGACTTCCGGGAGGCAGGGGAGCGGGAGATTCTCAATTACGGGCACACCATCGGCCACGGGATCGAAGTGGCGGGGAACCTGCGCCACGGCCACGCGATCGCGATCGGGATGGTCGCCGCCGGTGCCGCCGCGGCGGAACTCAGCGGCTTCGCCGACGAAGAGCGGCAGCGAGATGCCATTGCCGGCCTCGGCCTTCCGGTGAGTGCGCCACCGCTGGAGCGGGCTGCGGTCGAGCGCCTGATCGCAATGGACAAGAAACGCACCGCTGAGGGTCTCCGGATGGTGCTCCTGGAGGCGGTCGGGCGCCCGCAGGTGGTGGTGGTCGACGCCGCTACCGTGGACATCGCCCTTGCCGCCATCGGAATCGCCTGAGGAGTCAGAGTGAATCACGCCGCCCGTCTCGACGCGCTCATCGCCGGATTGGGTCGCCCGTTGCTGGTGACCAATCTCGTGAACATTCGCTATCTCAGTGGCTTCGGCGGCAGCAGCGCCGCCCTGCTCGTACACCCGGATCGCGGATCGCTGTTCATGACTGACGGCAGGTACGGCGAGCTCGCCGCCGATCTCGTCGGCGAGCTCAACAACTGCCGGCTCGGCGTGTCGACCAGCGGGATGATGGATCAGTTGGTCGAAGTGCTCAACGGGATCGGTGAGTATTCGGTCGAGTCGAACGACGTCAGCTGGCATCTTGTCCGGACCCTCGGCGATCAGGCCGACGGCACCGCGATCCCGACCGAGGGCATCGTAGAGGAGCTGCGGCGGACCAAAGATGACGACGAGGTTGCGGCGCTCGCCGCCGCCGGGGCGGCCGGTGATGCCGCCTTCTCGGCGCTCGGGAGTCTCATCGCCACGGCGGGTTCTGAGGCCGATCTCGGGTGGGCGCTGTTGAGTGAGATGCGGCGCCGTGGTGGTGATCCGGCTTCCTGGGAGCCGATCGTCGCGGCCGGGCCCGGCGCCTCGATCCCGCACTACCGCTCCGGACGGGAGCCGGTGGGCTCCGGGCTGCTCCTGCTCGACTACGGCTGCACGGTGGAGGGATATCACTCGGATATGTCGCGGACCGTCTGGCTCGACGGTGAGCCGGACGACCGGATGGCCGAGGTGTACGACGCGGTGCTGGTGTCACAGCAGGCCGGCATTGACGCGATTGCGCCGGGGGTTCGGTGCGGCGATGTCGACGAAGCCTGCCGGAAGGTCCTGCGTGAGCGCGGAATGGAAGAGCACTTCCTCCACAGCACCGGGCACGGCGTGGGTCTCGAGATTCACGAGGCGCCGTGGCTGCGCAAGGGCAATGACGGCGCCCTCGCCGTCGGCGATGTGGTGACGGTGGAGCCCGGTGTCTATCTTCGCGGGGTTGGAGGTGTTCGCATCGAGGACATGGTGCTCGTCTCCGCCGACGGACCAGTGGTCCTCACGAAGTCTTCACGGGAGTTTCGACTGACATGATCTCGACCAACGATGTCAAGCCGGGCATGGCCCTCGACCTCGACGACGGCGTCTTCCAGATCGTTGAGTACCAGCACGTCAAGCCGGGCAAGGGCAAGGCCTTCGTGCGGATGAAGCTGAAGAACGTCGAAACCGGCGCCGTTCTCGATCGGACCTTCCGGGCCGACGAGAACGTGCAGCAGGCGGTGATCGACCGGCGCGATCATCAGTTCCTCTACCGCGACGATCTCGGGTTCCACTTCATGGACCTCGAGACCTACGGCCAGCTTTCGCTGAGTGCCGAATACGTCGGTGACCTTGCAAATTACCTCAGCGACGGCGCCACTGTGCTCCTCGGCATCTACCAGGACAAACCGATCACACTCGATCTGCCGGCCTCGGTCGAACTCGATGTGACACATGCCGAGCCGGCTGTGAAGGGAGACCGGGTCTCCGGGGCGACCAAGCCGGTGACGCTCGAGACCGGGCTGGTTGTGCAGGTGCCGCTCTTCGTGGAGCAGGGCGACCGGATCAAGGTCGACACCCGCAGCGGCTCATATATGACCCGGGTGACGTGACCACCCCCGACGTCACCACTCTGGCAAGCGCTTTGGCGCTGGCGGTCAGGCGAGGAGACGAGCTGTCCACTGTGGCCGGCGACGACGCCATCGAGGCCCTGCGGGAGGCAGCCGGGTATCTGCGCGAGGTCAACCGGCGTCCCGAAGCCGACGTCGATCTCGACCTCCTGCTCGGGGAGGATGAGCTCTTCGTGATCGATCGCCAGTTCCGGCGCGCCGATGCGCTGGCTGCGCTCTACGAAGCCGAGCAGCGCCGGGAAGGCCCGGATCTCGGAGACCTCAGCGAAGCCGCCGCGGCGCTGGCCGCCGGCGTATGGGGCACCCGCTCCGAGCTGGACGCAGCCATTGGAGATGTCGCAACCGGCTGGCGGGTGGAGCGGATGCCCCCGATCGATCGGACGATCCTGCGGATCGGCCTGTGGGAACTGCAGCATCGTCCGGAGACTCCCACGGCGGTTGTGATTGCCGAGGCGGTCCGTCTGGCAAAGCTGTACTCCACCGAGCGCAGCGGCGGGTTCATCAACGGAGTCCTGGCCCGTCTCTCCGAGGACCGCGGACCGGCCGCCGCCGAGTCCTCCTGAACCGCCTTTGGCGGGGCGGTAGGGTCGGCACCATGACGGCGCCGATCATCGTGTCCCTCGACGTGGCCACCGCCGAATCGGCGGTGAGGATCGCACGCCGCCTGGAGGGAAAGGTCGCCGGATTCAAGGTTGGGCTCGGCCTGCTTCACGGTCCCGGACCGGGGGTGATCGGAGCGGTCGCCAGGATCGGGCCGGTGTTTGCCGACGCCCAGCTGCACGATATCCCCAGCCAGTGCGAGCGGGCTGCTCGCCGTCTCGCCGAATACGGAGCTCGCTGGGTGAGCGCCCACGCCTCCGGCGGTTCGGAGATGCTGGAGGCTGTGCTGACCGGTGTCGAGGGCGGTGCACGGTCGGACGACGCCGGGGTGCTTGCGGTGACGGTGCTGACGAGCCTGGATTCGCCGATGGCGGCCGCCGCCTTCGGCAAATCGCCGGGCCAACTGGTCGCCCGCTTTTCCCGCATCGCCGCCGACGCCGGGGCCGAAGGTGTGGTGTGCTCCACCAAAGAGCTCGGTGTGGTCGCCGACGTCGCACCCGGGCTGGCCAGGGTCACCCCCGGGATCAGACTGCATCAGCGGGAGGACGATCAGCGGCGGGTGGCGACGCCGGCCGAAGCGGTCGCCCGGGGCGCCGACCTGCTGGTGATCGGACGGCCGATCACGACCGCAGCAGATCCGGTGGCGGCCGTGGCCGAGGTCGCTGCCTCGCTGGAGAGCCGTTGATAGCATCGATGAGGATCGGGAGAGAGGGCTCATGACACAACCACCGCAGCTGACGCCCGAACAGCGAGCCGCGGCGC
Organism: uncultured Acidimicrobiia bacterium; assembly: GCA_964511945.1. Taxonomy (GTDB): domain Bacteria; phylum Actinomycetota; class Acidimicrobiia; order Spongiisociales; family UBA11373; genus CAZEHO01. The sequence continues at coordinate 425,085 of CAZEHO010000001.1, forward strand.
TGGCCAAGGCAGCGGCGGCTCGACGCGAGCGCGCCGAGCTCAAGCAACTTCTCAAGGACGGCAACGTCTCGCTCGACGAGCTGATGGAACGCATCGACAGCGACGACATCGTCGGCGGGATGAAGGTCAAGGCCGTGCTCGCCTCGATGCCCGGCCTCGGCAAGGTGAAGTCCCATCGGATGATGGAGGAGTTGGGGATCGCCGAGAACCGCCGGATGCGGGGTCTCGGCGCCAAGCAGCGGGAGGCCCTGCTCGCCGCTCTTTCCTGATCCGCCCCGCCGCGGCAGCCTGATCGTCATCTCCGGCCCGTCGGGGGCCGGCAAGACCAGCGTCGTGGAGGGGCTCGTCGAGCGCAGGGAGTTGCACTTCTCGGTGTCGATCACGACGCGCCCGCGGCGCCCCTCCGAGGTCGACGGCGTTGACTACCACTTCGTGACGCCGGAGGAGTTCTCCGCCGCGGTGGAGCGAGGGGACCTGGCCGAGTGGGCGGTCTACAGCGGGTATCAGTACGGCACGCTGCGATCCGAAGTGGATCGTCACCTCGAAGCCGGCCGGGATGTGCTCCTCGACATCGAGCTCGTCGGAGCCCGCCAGGTTCGCAGCGCCTACCCCGATGCCGTCATGGTGTACATCCTTCCCCCGTCGATGGAGGAACTGGAACGGCGGCTGCGGGGTCGCGGTGATACCGACGACGATGCTGTGGCGCGCCGCCTCGGCGTGGCGGCATCACAGATCGAGGAGGCGAAGGAGCTTTTCGATCACTTCGTGGTCAACGACGAACTGCTCCCGGCGATTGAGGAGGTCACCGGTATACTTGCCGGGCTCTCTCCCCCTTTGGATCCCTCATGATGATTGAACCGCCGATCGAGACCGTCCTGGAACGCACCGGGAACCGCTTCGCCCTCGTGGTGCTGGCGGCCCGCCGGGCACGGCAGATCAACGCCTACTTCAACCAGCTCGGCGAGGGAATCGGGAACTACGTGCCGCCGCAGGTGCACTCGCTGTCCCGCAAGCCTCTGTCGATCTCCTTCGAGGAGATCGCAGCCGACAAAGTCGTCCCCGACACGAGCGACTGATCGCATGCTCGCCGGCCGGCGGATCCTGCTCGGGGTGAGCGGAGGTATCGCCGCCTACAAGGCCGCCTACCTGGCCCGGCGGCTCGTCGAGCAGGGTGCTGAGGTGCGCTCGATCATGACCGACGGTGCCAGGGAGTTCTTGGGTCCGCAGACCCTCGCCGCCATCACCGGTACCCCGCCGGTCACCACGCTCTTCGGTGCCGATCGGGTGAGTCCTCACATCGAGCTGGCCGGGTGGGCCGACGTGGTGGTCATTGCTCCTGCCACTGCCGCGACGATGGCCCGCATCGCCGGCGGACTCAGCGAGGACGCGCTGACGGCGACGGTGCTGGCGACCACGGCTCCGGTGGTGATCGCTCCGGCCATGCACACGGAGATGTGGGAGCAGCCCGCCACCCAGCGCAACGTTGCCGCGCTGAACGCCGACGGAAGGGTGCTGGTCGGGCCCGACCAGGGTGCGCTTGCAGGGGGCGATCACGGTCCGGGCCGGATGGTCGAACCGGAAGAGATCGTCGACCGTGTCTGCGAGATTCTCGGAGGCGGGTCGATGGGCGGCCTGCGGGTCGTGGTCAACGCCGGCGGAACCCGGGAACCGCTCGATCCGGTGCGCTACATCGGGAACCGCTCTTCCGGGAAGATGGGTGCCGCCGTTGCGGATGAGGCGGCCGCCCGGGGTGCCTCGGTGGTCCTGGTCACCAGCGGGCTCGCACCTCAGCACCGGCAAATCGAGGTGATTCGGGTCGATACCGCCGCCGAGATGGCCGAGGCGGTCTGGAGCGCAGCAGACACCGCTGATGTGGCCGTGCTGGCTGCGGCGGTGGCCGATTTCCGGCCGGCCGCGATCTCCGATACCAAGCTGCGCCGGGCCGACGGACCGTCCGAGATCGTTCTCGAGCCGACCCCCGACATCCTGGCCGGCATCGCAGCCCGGGAGCAGCGCCCCTTCCTCGTGGGATTTGCCGCCGAAACCGGGGCGGCGGCCGGCGCTGCCGGCAAGGCGACGAGCAAGGGCATCGACCTCCTCGTCGCCAACGACGTCACATCTGAGGGTTCCGGCTTCGGCACCGACACGAACCAGGTCACCGTGATCTCTCCCGACGGTTCTACCGAGGAATGGGAGCTGATGACGAAGCAGCAGGTCGCCGCCCGGCTCTGGGATCGGGTGCTGCAACTGCTCGGCGACCAAGACCGCTGAGCGTCCTGCCCGTCTTCCGCGTCGTCCCCGATCTTCCGACGTTCGCCGTCGACGATGGGTTTGCGTACTCGGTTCCCGATGATCTCGAGGTGACGCTGGGGTCGATCGTCCGGGTCCCGCTGGGGGGCCGCAGAGTCCGAGGCTGGGTGGTGGGGACCGGGGAGCCGTACCGTGACGGGCTGCGCGAGGTATTGGCGCGTTCGGGGGATCTTCCGGTGTTCGGGCGGCCGCTGCTGGATGTGATGCGGTGGGCCGCGGTGCACTACGTGGCGCCGCTGGCTGCGCTGCTGGGAAAGGCGACTCCGCCGAACCTCCCCAGGGGTGGGGGCGCAGCACCCGGCAAGCTGCCCGGCGGATGGCCGGCTTCGCCGCTTCCGCAGGTCACCGCCGCTGGGATCGCCGGCCGCAAGGGAGGCGCTGTGGCCTGGATCGGCAGCGGTCCTCGTGCGGAGGTGGTTGCTGCGGTCGCAGGGCCGGTGGTGGAAGCCGGGCGCAGCGCACTGGTGGTGGCCGCCTCGATGGCTGAGGCATCCGCCATTGCCGACGCTCTCGAGCCAATGTTCGGACGGCGAATGGTGCGGGGCGGTCCGGAACGCTCTGCAGCGCAGCTCACCACCGCGTGGGTCGCGATGCAGCGTCCGGGACGGATCCTGGTGTCGACCCGCGAAGCTGCGTTCTGGCCGGTCACCGATCTGGGTGTGGCATTCGTGGCAGATGACGGCCGCAGAGGTCTCAAGGACAAGGCAACACCGACCACTCACGCCAGAGATGTGCTGCGGCGGCGAGCCGCCGTTGAGCGCTTCCCATTAGTACTCACCGGGCCCGTCCCGACGTCGGAGGCCCTGGGGGCGGGAGCCACGGTGGATGGCTCATCCGGCAGGGCATGGGGGCTGGTGGAGGTCGTCGACCGTACCGAGGATCCACCGGGCGGTGGTGTGATCACGGAGCGGGCCAGGGCGGCGCTGCACGCAGTCGTCGGCGGGGGTGGCCGCGCCTTCGTCTTCACCGACCGGCGAGCGCCGGCCGTGCGCTGCATCCGCTGCCGGACCCTGCGGTCCTGCCCCGAATGTGGAGCTCGTCCCGGGCGGGAGGCCGCCTGTGCCCGCTGCGGAGCCGAGCTCGGTGACTGTCGGGAGTGTGGCGGACGCCGCTTCGAGCCCTTGGGAGCACCGGTCGACCGGCTGATCGCCGAGCTTCGCCGCTTTCTTGCACCCGATCGGGTGGGCGAAGCCGGTTCGGACACCGCCGTGCAGGTGGGCACCGAGCGCGATCTCCCCACCCTGGGTCCCATCGATCTGGCGGTGGTCGTCGATGCCGACGGGTTGATTCGGGCGCCGCACTACCGGGCCGTCGAGGACGGGTTCCGCTTGATGGCGCGAGTTGTGGCTGCAGCGGGGAGTGGTCGGGGACGGCGTGCAGTTGCACAAACCGCCGATCCCGGCCACCCGGCGCTGGTGGCGCTGCGCCGGGCGGCTCCGGACCGGCTGATCCGGCACGAAATCGACACCAGGGCCGCTCTCGGGTTCCCACCACACGGCGAGTTGCTCGTCCTGGAGGTCACCGATCCTCCGGCCGACGGCGACCGGCTGCTGCGGTCGGCCGTGGGGGAGCGGGCCACCGTGCTGGGCCCGGCGGAGCGGCGGGGCCGGATGCGATGGTTGATCCAGGGGAACGACCTGCGGCCCGCCCGCCTCACGCTTCGGGGGTTGGTCCAGGATTGGCGCGACGGCGGCGCGAGGGTGCGGGTTGACGCTGATCCGATCGATCTCTAGCTCCCGGACCTTTACCCGGGAGCGGATGTCGGAGCACAGATATCAGAGATCAGACAGAGCCAGCCGATCGGGTCTCTGACCTTTGATCTCTGAACTCCGATCTATGGCGCACCAATCCGCAGCTCGGTTCCTGCTCAGAACTACCATCGCGCCCCAATGGCCATCTTCCCGATTCGCACCTTTCCCGATCCGGTCCTGCGGACTCCGGCAGCGGTGGTCACCGAGATCGATGACGACATCAAGCGGCTTGTCGATGACATGTTCGAGACCATGTACGACGCTCCCGGGGTCGGCCTTGCCGCTCCTCAGATCGGCGTTTCGCTGCGAGTGATCGTGTTCGACATCGGTGACGGCCCCCATCACATGGTCAATCCGGAGATGCTGGAGACCTCCGGATCGTGGACGTTCGACGAGGGCTGCCTCTCGGTTCCCGACCGCTACTTCTCGATCAAACGGGCCGGTTTCGCCAGGGTCCGAGGCCTCGACACCGGTGGCAATGAGGTCGAGTACTCCGGTGAGGAGCTGATGGGTCGGGTACTGCAGCACGAGATCGATCACGTCGAAGGCACGCTGCTGCTGCATCATCTCCCGCGCCGGGTCCGCAAGCAGACTCTGAAGGAGCTTCGGGAGGAGGCTCTCGGCCTCGAGGACGGGCGCTGATGCCCACCGTCTTCTTCGGGACGCCGCCACACGCCGTCCCGGTCCTGGCGGCCCTGTGCGGTGTCGCCGATGTGGGCCTCGTGGTGACCCAGCCGGACCGGCCCAAGGGCAGGAGCAAACATCCGATCGCTCCACCGGTCAAGGAGGCGGCGCTGGCCTGGGGGATCCCGGTGGTGCAGCCCGAACGGGCCCGGGAGGTGGCCGGGCAACTCGAGCATCTGCGCCCCGACGTTGCCGTGGTCGCCGCGTTCGGCCAGTTGATCCCGAAGGCAATGCTGGAGATTCCGGCCGCCGGATTCGTCAACGTGCACTTCTCCCTGCTGCCCCGCTGGCGGGGTGCGAGCCCTGTGGTGCGGGCCATCCTTGCCGGCGACGACACCACCGGTGTCACCCTCATGCAGATGGACGAGCACCTCGACACCGGGCCGGTCCTCGCCTCGCTGGCGACGGCCATCGGCCCGGAAGAGACCACCGGGACGCTGACCGCACGGCTGGCAGCGATGGGAGCCCGTTTGCTGGCGGATGAGCTGGATGCCGTAGTCGTCGGAGACACGCCGCAGCGGCCGCAGGACGACGCGGCTGCAACGGCGGCAGCCATGGTGCGGGTCGAGGAGGCCTTTGTCGATCCGGTGCATCACTCGGCGACGTCGATCGAGCGGGCAGTGCGGGCATTCGACCCCTGGCCCGGAGCCTGGGTGAGCCTCGAAGGTAACCGGATGAAGCTGTGGACCGCGCGTGTTGTCGAGGGGATGGCGAACTCCGGAGAGGCGGTTGTGGACGGGGGCCGGGTGCTGCTCGGAACTCGCAGTGGCGTGATCGAATTGCTCGAGGTGCAGCCGGCCGGCAAGGCGCGCATGGCCGCCGCGGACTGGATGCGAGGCCGCCGCAACGAAGCGGCCCGGTTCGATCCGGCCGGAGCTACTCCACCACCACGCCGGTGAGGTCGTCCTCCGGAGGCGGGAACTCCATTTCGAGGCCTTCCAGCGTGTCCACGAGCACCCGGGCGATCACCAGGTTGCGGTACCACTTGCGATCGGCCGGCACCACATACCACGGCGCCCACGGCGTGCTGGTCTCGGAGAGCACCGCCTCGAATGCACTCTGATAGTCGTCCCAGCGCTCCCGCTCGGCGAGGTCCCCGAGGCTGAACTTCCAGTGCTTCGCCGGGTTGTCGAGGCGGGACTGGAGCCGCTCTCGCTGCTCCTCCTTGGAGATGTGGAGAAAGAACTTGAGGATCGTGGTGCCCTCATCGGCAAGCGTCCGCTCGAAGTCGTTGATGTGCTGATAGCGGCGTGACCAGACGTCCTCGGGAACGAGGTTGTGCACCCGGACCACAAGCACGTCCTCGTAGTGGCTGCGATTGAAGATTGTGATCTCGCCGCTTCCGGGGGTGTGGCGGTGCACCCGCCACAGGTAGTCGTGGGCGAGCTCCACCGAGGTCGGCTTCTTGAACGAGGCGACCTTCACCCCCTGGGGGTTGACGCCGTCGAACACGTGACGGATGACGCCGTCCTTGCCGCCGGTATCGGTTGCCTGAAGCACGACGAGCACTTTGTGGCGGCCTTCGGCGTACAGCAGCTCCTGAAGCTCCTCGAGGCGGTCGTTGACGTCCTTGAGTTCGTCCTTGCCGTCATCCTTCGAGCTGTCGAACAGTCGCTGGTCGCGCGGGTCATACTCATTGAGCCGAACCTGCGTCTCTGGTGCGATGCGGTAGATGGAGGGGTCCATGAACGGAGGGTAGGGGACGGGTTCGATTGATGCGTATGTCCTGCGATGAGCTCTGAGCCGTGAGCCTTGCGGGGTAGGTCTGCTCATCGCTCATCGCTCATCGCCTCGAAAGCGCGACCCGAGTTGGTCCCTCCCGTACACTCCTCTCCCATGAAGCCCCCGCTCCCATGAAGCCCCCGCGTATTGCTCCGTCGCTGCTGGCCGCCGACTTCGCTCATCTCGCCGACGATGTCGCTCGAGTTGAGTCCGCCGTCGACCTGCTCCACGTCGATGTGATGGATGGCCACTTCGTTCCCAATCTCACCTTTGGGATGCCGGTGATCGAGTCGCTGCGGGCCACCACCGGGCTGTACTTCGATTGCCACCTGATGGTGACTAATCCGATCTCGCTGTTCGAACCGCTGGCCGCCGCCGGCGGCAGCCTGGTCACCGTGCACATCGAAGTGCACCCGGATCCCACGGAGGCGGCACGGGCCGCCCGCAAAGCCGGCCTCAACTTCGGTCTGGTGATCAGCCCGCCGACACCCTTTGCGGCGGTTGAACCCTTCGTCGAGTTGTGCGACCTGTTGCTGGTGATGTCCGTTCACCCGGGATTCGGCGGCCAGGCATTCATCCCCGAGGTGCTGCCAAAGATCGAAGCGGCCAGAAAGTTCATTGATTCCCAGGGCTTTGTGACCGATATCGAAATCGACGGCGGAATCACCGTGGAGACGGCCCCGGCCGCCCGCAGGGCGGGTGCGGACGTCTTCGTGGCCGGCACCGCGATCTTCCGGGCTCCGGACCCGGTCGCCGCGGCGCAGGAACTCCGAAGAGCCGTCGAGGAGGCATGAGCGAGCGAATCCTGGTCATCGATGACGATCCGGACATCCTCCAGTTCGTTCGAATGAACCTGGAGATGGAGGGATACGACGTCGCCACGTCCCAGCGGGGAACCGAAGGGGTCGAAGCGGCCTTTACTACCGCGCCCGACCTGGTGCTGCTGGACATCATGTTGCCGGACGTGGATGGGCTCGAGGTGTTGCACCGGCTGCAGGTGAGCCCGGCCACATCTCATGTCGGCGTGATCATGATGACCGCCAGGACCCAGTCCCAGGACCGGATCAAGGGCCTCGAGCTGGGGGCCGACGACTACGTCACCAAACCCTTCGATATCGAGGAGTTGGTGGCGCGGGTCAAGGCGGTGCTGCGGCGGTCGAAGGCCATGCGGGACCTGTCCCCGCTCACCGGCCTTCCCGGCAACTTCCGAATCGCCGAGGAGTTGCAGCGCCGGATCCAAGCGGGCAGGCCGATCGCCGTGATCCATGCCGACCTCGACAACTTCAAGGCTTTCAACGATCACTACGGCTTCATGCGCGGCGACAACGTGATCAAGTTCACCGCCACCACCATGGTCGAGGCCGCGGTCGAGAGCGGTGATCCCACCTGCTTCATCGGGCACATCGGCGGTGACGACTTCATCGCCGTCACTTCGCCGGATGTGGCCGAGCAGTTCTGCAAGACCGTCATCGACCGTTTCGACGACGGCATCCTGGACTTCTACGACCCGCACGATGCGCTGCGGGGTTACGTCGAAGTCATCGACCGCCGCGGCGAACGGCATGCGTTCCCGATCGTGTCCATCTCGCTCGGCGTTGCCACCAACCAGCACCGCACCTTCTCGTCGGAATGGGAGGCCTCGGCGGTGGCATCCGAGGTGAAGGAACACGCCAAGACCCAACCCGGCTCGGCGTACCGACTTGATCGCAGGACGAACTAGCGCCCGAGGCGAGTTCGGGCCGGAATCAGGAACCAGAGATCAGAGATCAGACTGAACCGGCCGATCTCTTCATCTGACCTCTGACCTCCGACCTCTGATCTCCCGCACCGGCAGGCTGCCCTTTGCGCCCCGGTAGACTTCTTCTCACATACCCCCTCTTCGGGGCAGGGTGCAATTCCCGACCGGCGGTGAGCGCTTTTTCGGAGCCGAGCCCGCGAACTCCCCACGGGGAGCCGATCCGGTGTAAGACCGGAGCCGACGGTGACAGTCCGGATGGAAGAAGAGGGGCCGCTGCTGCATGGCTGTGGCGCGCGCCCCTGAGGAGACGTTGGCCATGGACGAGCGGCAGGCGATGCAGCAGGCGATGATGATCGCCGGTGCTGCCCATCCCCACCCCAACCCCCGGGTGGGCGCCGTCGTGCTGGGTCATGGCGAGTATGCGGGATCCGGGTTCCACGCTGGGCCGGGCGCCGATCACGCCGAGGTCGTTGCGCTGAATGCCGCCGGCAGTGCTGCGGCCGGAGCAACTCTGACGGTCACCCTCGAGCCATGTGTCCATACAGGTCTCACGCCACCCTGCACGAAGGCGATCATCGATGCCGGGATCGGCCGGGTCGTCGTCGGCGCTCTGGACCCCGATCCGAGAGTCTCCGGACGCGGTGTCGCCCGCCTCGAGGAAGCCGGGATCGACGTGGTGGTGCACGATGACGGCGCCGCCGAGTCGGTCGATCCGGGTTACTTCCACCAGCGCCGGACCGGCCGCCCCCGGGTCACACTGAAGAGCGCTTTGACGCTGGACGGCCAGACTGCCGCCGCCGACGGGACGGCTCGCTGGATTACGTCACAGGAGGCTCGCAACGATGGCCACCGGTTGCGGGCCGAGGCCGATGCGATCCTGGTGGGTGCCGGCACCGTTAGGGCCGACGACCCGGCGCTGACGGTGCGGCTCGACGGATACACCGGGCACCAACCCCGCCCGGTAATCGTCGCCGGGTCACAACCGCTTCCCGAGGACGCGGCGCTGTGGGCATCGGATCCGATCGTGCTTGCTCCCGAAGACATGACCGTTGCGGGCGACGTGATCGTGGCCGGGGACGAGGGCCGGATCGACTTCGCCGCCGCACTGGACGCACTAGGGGAGCGCGGCATCGTCGACCTGCTCATCGAGGGCGGCGCCACGGTGGCGGCGGCCCTGCTGCGTGAGGGTCTGGTGGATCGTGCGGTCTTCTATCTGGCCGCCGCACTGGCCGGTGGGCAGGGGAGAGGGGTCTTCGAGGACGGCTTCGCCACCATCGGAGATTTGCGTCCGATCACCATCGCCGGGGTCACCCGGGTGGGACCGGATCTGCGTATCGACATCGAGTTCAAGGAGCACTGATGTTCACGGGCATCGTCGAGCGGATGGGAACGGTCACTGCGGTGGCCGATTCCGAAGGCCTCCGCAAGCTGACGATCGACGCCGGGCTACTGACCAACGACATGGCGATCGGCGACTCGATCGCGATCAACGGGGTCTGCCTGACCGCGGTCGACATCGCCGGAGAGACGCTGGCGGTCGAAGCGGTTCCGGAGACACTGCAGCGATCCAATCTCGGCCGCTTGGAAGCGGGTCACCGGGTCGACCTGGAGCGCCCGATGGCCGCAGCCGGCCGCTTCGACGGCCACATCGTCCAGGGCCATGTGGACGGTGTCGGCACGTTGCGCTCGATCACCGCTGAGGGTGAATCCCGGCGGCTGTGGTTCGATGCGCCGGAGAGCGTGCACCGGTATCTGGTGGAGAAGGGATCGGTCGCCGTCGATGGGGTCAGCCTGACGGTGTCCGGTGTTGATAAGGGTGGATTCGAAGTCGTGCTGATCCCGCACACTCTCGAGGTCACCGTGCTCGGGCTGCGGGCACCCGGTGACCCGGTCAATCTCGAAGTCGACGTGCTGGCCAAATACGTCGAGCGAATGCTGGAGGCAACCCGATGAGCTTCGCCCCGATCGAAGAGGGCATCCAAGCGGTCCGCGAGGGCAGATTCGTCCTCGTGGTCGATGACGCGGATCGAGAGAACGAGGGTGACCTGATCGTCGCCGCCGAGAAGGTGACGACAGAGCACATCGCCTTCATGGTCCGCCACACCAGTGGCTTGATCTGCGTGCCGATGACCGGAGCCCGGCTGGATGAGCTGCGCCTCCCGCTGATGGTGACCGAGAACACGGATTCGCATCACACCGCATTCACGCACTCGGTCGATTTCGTCCACGGCACGACGACGGGCATCAGTGCCGCCGACCGGGCCTCCACCATCCGGGCGCTGATCGATGCCTCGACCGGTCCGGATGATCTTGCCCGTCCGGGGCACATCTTCCCGCTTCGCTACCGGGAGGGTGGGGTGCTCGCCCGGGCCGGCCATACCGAGGCCTCGATCGACCTCGCCCGGCTCGCCGGACTTGCCCCTGCCGGAGTGCTGTGTGAGCTGGTCAACGACGACGGCTCGATGGCGCGTCTGCCGGAGTTGGAGAGGTTTTCCAAGGAGCACCAGATTCCACTCATCAGCATCGCCGATCTCATCGCGTATCGGCGCCGAGGCGAGAAGCTCGTGCGGCGGGTCGCCGAGGCTCACCTGCCGACCGAATTCGGGATCTTCCGCGCAGTCGGGTTCGAGTCACTGCTCGACGGCTCGCATCAGGTCGCCCTGGTCAGAGGCGAGATCGAGGATGCGACCGACGTGCTGGTCCGGGTGCACTCCGAGTGCCTCACCGGAGACGTATTCGGGAGCAGGCGCTGTGACTGCGGTTACCAACTCCGGGACGCGCTGGCGAAGGTGGCGGAGGAGGGGCGCGGCGTCGTCCTCTACCTGCGCGGGCACGAAGGACGCGGCATCGGCTTGATGCACAAGCTGGCCGCTTACGCCCTGCAGGAGAACGGGCGGGACACGGTGGAGGCCAACGTCGACCTCGGGCTCCCCGTCGATACCCGGGACTACGGCATTGGAGCCCAGATCCTCACCGATCTCGGTGTGAGTTCGATGCGCTTGCTTACCAACAACCCGGCGAAGCGGGCCGGTCTCGAGGGGCACGGGCTCAGTATCTCCGAGCGGGTGCCGTTGCAGACCGTGCCGACCGACGAGAACCGGTCCTACCTCTCGACAAAAGCCGAGAAGATGGGACACCTGCTCGACCTAGGTGGTACCGATGCCTGAGATTGCGCTCAACCTCCACGGAAGCGGCCTTCGCGTTGGTGTTGCCGTGTCCACCTTCAACGAGCCGGTTACCGGGGGCCTGCTGAGCGGCGCCCTCGAGGCGTTGCAGGCCGCAGGTGTCACCGACCCGACTGTGGCGGAGGCGCCGGGCGCCATCGAACTCCCGCTGCTGGCCAAGGCGCTCATCGAAGCCGGCCACGATGCGGTGGTCGCTCTCGGCGCCGTGATCCTCGGCGAGACCGATCACTACGAGCATGTCGCCACCCAGTGCGCCGCCGGGCTGCTCCAGGTGGCGCTGGAGACCGGGACCCCGGTGGCCTTTGGTGTGCTCACCGCACGCGAAATCACCCAGGCGACCGAGCGCAGCCGTCCCGGACCCGGTAACAAGGGCGCCGAGGCGGCGGAAGCCGCGGTCGCGGCGGCAAACGCGATCCGAGCGATCCGCCAACTCTAGGGAGCAGCCGGCACCGACCCGAGCAGGGCTTTGATCTCCTCAGGCACCGGGAAGCTCTCGTCCCCAATGCCGAGACCCTCGAGGATGTCCTCGACCGGGATCTTCACGCCGTTTCGATCATGGGCAACTCCGCGCATGATCACCGTGGCAACCACGATGCCGTCACGGACGAAGTCGGTGACCACGTAGCCGGAGTGCCCCTCCCAGCCGAGGATCCGCGTGTGCAGTTCGCAGCGCTGGAAGAGCCGGAGTGGGCGCCGGAACCGAATCGAGGCGGCGGCCATCGGCAGCACCCAGCCCTCGGTGCGGACCATGCGGGCGAATCCGGTTCGGACGAGCAGGTCGACCCTGCCGAGATCGGAGAGCGTCAGGTAGCGGCCGCCGTTGACGTGCCCCCAGATGTCGAGGTCGTGCGGCCACACCCTGATCCGGATCACCGACGTGTCCCGCGGCTCGAGAGCACCGCGGCGCCGGGCCTTCGTCATCACCCGGAGAAGCCTGAGCCAGAGATTCATGGGAGCCTCCCAGCGGGACCGTGCGTCGCCGCTTTCAAGGCTACAGAGGGGTGATGCGGTTAGCGTCTCGGCGAACGAGCTGGCTCTCGGGCCACACGGCCGTGCCCTCGGAGACCGGGGACCGGTACCGTGGCCCGGGCAACGGCTGTTGACCGGATCTCGAAGCCGTGTCGCTCGATATGGCTCCGACGAGGGAGGTGATTGCGGTGTCGGATGATTCGTACCGCTGGGTGTCCAAGGTCTACGAGCGCTTCGTCGATCCGCTGAACAACTCGCTGCAGGCAATCGGCCTCAAGATGTTCCCACCCGCAAACGGCATGGCCGTCTTGGACGTCGGATGTGGGACCGGAACCCACCTCGAGCGTTACGCCGCTGCCGGTTGCCGGGCGTTCGGCATCGACGTTTCTCCATCGATGTTGGAGAGGGCGAAATCGAGGCTCGGCGATCAGGCCGAACTGCACCTGGCCGACGCGTCCGATCTGCCCTTCGGGGATGGAACGATGGACCTCGTCGTCGTTGCGATGCTCATTCATGAACTCGATGAGCCCACGGGGACTGCGTGTCTCGATGAGGTTGCGCGTGTGGTGAAACCCGACGGCCGGGTGCTGGCGATCGACTTCCGCCCCGGGAGGCTCCGGTTCCCCAAAGGACGGATGCTGCGCGGGGTTTCGACGCTGATGGAACTGGCGGCCGGGCGTACCCATCACCGGAACTTTCGGAGGTTCATGTCCGCCGGCGGGATTCCCGGCGTGGTGGGAGGCCGGTTCGACATCGAGGAGGAGAAGCCGGTTGCAGGGGGCAATGTGTCGCTCACGCTGATGAAACATCCCGTTTCCTGAGGCGCCGAGCAAGGGTGGGGCCGGGCTCCGGACATCTCGAATGACACCCATGTAGTACGGTCCCTCCCGTGACCGCAACGGTGCCAACTCTGCGCCCATCCTTGAAGGGCCGCGCTCCGGGCCTCGATGTCGAACGGCGGCTCTGGAATGCCGGCGCTGATGTCGTGGTCGGGGTCGATGAGGTCGGGCGGGGCGCTTGGGCCGGACCGCTGACAGTTGGTGCGGCGGTGGTTCCCCGAGATCGCCGGGTTTACAAGATCCGGGACTCCAAGATGCTCACACCGGAGGAGCGGGAGGCACTGTTCGACCGGGTTGCCGGATGGTGCCGGGCCTGGGCGGTTGGGCATGCCAGCCACACTGAGTGCGACGAATTTGGGATGTCGGAGGCGCAGCGATTGGCCGCCGGGCGGGCGATCGATCGGCTCCGCCTCGAACCCGACGAGGTTTTGGTCGACGGTTCGTGGGACTTCGTCGGGGGCGCCAGGATGATCGTTCGCGGTGATGCGTCCTGCCTGTCGATCGCCGCGGCGTCGATTCTTGCCAAGGTGACCCGTGATCGGATCATGGCCAACGAGGCCGAGCACTACCCGGCCTACTGGTTCGAGTCGAACCGCGGATACCCGGGTCCGCGCCACCGCGCCGCGCTCCAGTGGCTCGGTCCGTCGGCCATTCACCGCCGCTCGTGGGCCTTCATGGACGGTCTCGCCTGGCCCGGTCTGGAACGGTTCGAGCGTCCCGATCCGCAAGGAACGCTGTTCTAGTGCCACGTCACAAAACGTTTGGCGGGTTCAGATGCGGCTCAGGACGCCTC
>CAZEHO010000002.1:0-214728 GCA_964511945.1 uncultured Acidimicrobiia bacterium
CCTCAGCACCCTCACCACATATAGTCAACGCATCTCCGACTCAGGACACTAGGAGCCCGCTGAGCAATACATGTCGCACATCTCGACGACCAGTCATCACCACTCGCGGTGTCCTCGGTCCCACCATTCCTGCACGAGGAGTGGCGGAACCTGCGTCCTTGCGATTGGCGCGCCTGGCCGCCGATCAACGTGCCCGGCGGGCACGCCACATCGGCATCACTCAGCAGACTCCTAGAACTCGCCGGGGCGGTAGATCTCGGTCTCGTCTTCGCTCTTGCGGCGGCGCCCGCCCGCTTCGAGCAGCACCGAGAGCCCGATCGCGATCACCACGACCGGCCAGATCGAGAAGTCGGTGGCGAGCGTCTCGAGGTCTCTCAGCAGCATGACGATCCCGATGGCCAGCACGGTCAGCGGCCAGAACCAGCCCTTGCGGTTCCCGGCGAGTGTTCCGACGAACAGCCACCCGCCGAGGCCGAGCCACAGGAGCGTCCAGAACGAGATGTCGGGCAGCACGTTGAGCTCGCGGAGCAGGAACAGCAGCCCGATGGTTATGAGTGCGAAGCCGAAGAAGATGGGGCGGGGCCGGGGTCCGTAGGACATGGGAATCAGCGTAGTGGCCGGCCGGTCGGTGCCGGCGGGTCGAGGCACACCGAGCACCGCCAACCGCACTACTTTTGGTGGGTGCGTTCGCCCTGAGTTGGTCGATCATCGCCGTGGTCGGGCTGGGCCTGGTCCTCGCCGGTGCCTGGTCGACAACGCTGGCTCTCCAGATCACGGCCGGCGTCACGATTTTCGGCGTCGGCCTCGATGCCGGCCGGGTGATGGTTCGGCAGGGCCGCCTGGCGCAGGTCGTCTAGGGCTCAGTCGGCTGTGGGGCTTGCCCCGTTGGACTCCAGCACCCGGCGCATCACGTCCTTGTTTACCAGGCCGGAAGTCCGCCACCGCGGGGTCATCTTGGCTTTGGCCTGAGCGGATTCAGCCTGCTGCTTCCGCTTCCTCTTCGATGTCTTCTGAGAACGGCCCATGACCACGAAGGTCGGGGTGCCGCGGATCTTGAACGTCTGCACCGCACCGGGGACCCGGCCGACGTCGACCTTCACCACGTGGGCGCTGTCGGCGTACTCCTCGGCGAGTTCGTTGACGATCCCGTCCATGATCTTGCAGGAGCGGCAGTTCGCCTGCCAGAAGTCGAGCAGGATCGGCTTGTCGTCATCCATCAGCTCTTCTAGTTCGGCGAGGGCCTTGAGCTGTCGGGGTTTGGTGCGCTTCTTGAAGATCATCCGGCCTCCTGGCTGTGCAACCGGGCTGGGAGTCCTGGCATTCCGTTCACCACACCCGGACCCGCGTCGGGGTGATTCTGATGACGACCGGATAGTCCACAGCGAAGCTCTCCGGCGTCCATCCGTTCCGGGCGATGAATGCGGCGTACTTGTCCTGGTATGCGGGCACATCGGTGGACGGTGGCGCCGTCTCATCGATGCGGGCCCGCCCTTCGACCACGATGATGTCGCCGCCGCGGCCGTTTCCGTCGAGGTTCATCGAGACACGAGGGTTCTCGGTGAGGTTTGCGGTGCGTGCCGTCCCCGCCTTCGAGTAGACGAGGAACTCATCGTCGGCAAACAGGAACCAGACGGGCGACGCCTGGGGCTGGCCGTTGCCGCGAACGGTCGTCATCCATGCGATCTTCTCGGTGGCGAGCCGCTCTGCGGCGTGCGCCCCCTTCGGGGTCGTGGTGTCGAGCATGTCCGAGAGGATACGAGCTATCGCGAGTCGTCTTGAAGCTGCTCGAGGGCCCGGTTGAGTTCGGCCGGTGCCCGAGCCGGACGGCCCTCATGGTTGGTGGCGGCAGCGGTGACCCGGGCTTCGAGGATCACTGTGGATCCGTGCAGGATCCGCTGCGACCAGCGGCTGCTGGCGGGGCGGATCTCGTCCACCCGCGACTCCACGATCAGGTCGTCACCGGCGGTTGCCGGCGAGCGGAACCTGACGTCGATGCGGACGACCACCACCTGGTAGCCGCGTTCGCGGAGTGCGTCCATGCCCCAGCCGATGTCCTCCAGTGCAGCGATGCGGGCGTGCTCCAGATACGTCAGATACGCCGCATGGTTGACGTGGTGATAGGGGTCCAGTTCGCTCCAGCGGACGTGGATCGGGGTCCGGTGCATGGACGCAGGCTATCGGAGCACACCGACGGCTTCATCGACGTCGTAGGCGACGGTCGAAGTTCGCCACAGCGTGCCGAGCTCGATCCACCCACCCTGGTGGCGGTAGCGAGCACTCCACACGAAGGTTGCCGCCACCGGATACGCCTCGAGCACCGGATGGCAGTTGTGCCCCGACGGGTGGACGGACCGGTAGTCGGGCGGACAGGTCTTGAGGGCGAAGGTGTGGCTCACCGTTCCGTCGGGCCAGGGCCGCAGCTGGCCGGGTTCGTGGGTGGTGACCGGCGTCTCATCACCCCAGGAGACGTGTGCGGCACCGACCTCTGCCCACACCTCGAGCTCGGTGCCGTCCGGCAGCACCTCGCGGTGGCTCAGCGGGGCCGGTGTCGGCGCCGAGGCGTAGCTCGGAAGGCCGGTTATGCCGGCGTCGGGCGGTTGGAGACCGAGTTGCGGCGGTCGCAACGGGAAGCTGCGGAAGATCTCCCAGGCCCGGGCCACCACCCGGGACGCGGACCAGCGGGTCGGCTCGGCCTGCGGGGTGCGGCACTCGTCCAGCAGCCAGATCGTCATCACGATGTCGGTGTCGTTGGCCGAGTTCCAGGAATCGATTCCCGGCGGCCAGCGGGACCAGTACCAGCAGGCGTCCCCCGGCACCCGGAGATAGCGCAGCGGTGGGAGGTCGCCGGTCCCGTGGTGTGAGATCACGGTGGTCGTGGTGCCGGCGAAGTGGCACTCGACGCCGGTCGGTGTCAGCACACACTCATCGCCCGAAACGGGAACGTTGCCGAGACCACCCACGACGACGGTGATGAGAGCGGCGGTGGCAAGACGGCGGAACACCACTGCGAACGTATGGAACGGGCGCCTCCAGTACAAGACCCCTGTAGCCTCACCAGGGCTGCATCGAGGAAATCCATGACCTTCGACGTTCGATTGATCCGCGAAGACGAGTTCGAGAGCTGGAACGCGCTTGCGGTGCTGGTGTTCGGTGAGGACCCGCGCGATGAGGACACCGAACTGTTCCGCGACCGCATCGAGTTCGAGCGGGCCCGTGCCGCCTTTGACGGCGAGGAGATGGTGGGAACGGCGGGGGAGTTCACGTATTCGATGACCGTGCCCGGAGGCGAGGCGGTTCCCACCGCCGGCATCACGTTCGTTACGGTGAAACCGACCCATCGGCGTCGCGGTGTCCTCACCGCGATGATGCGAGCCCAGCTTGAGAATGTTCGGGAGCGGGGCGAGCCCGCCGCCGCGTTGTGGGCGTCGGAGAGTCTGATATACGGGCGTTTCGGGTTCGGGGTTGCCATCGAGGCGGCTTCGTACACCTTGGAGCGCCCCCATATGGCACTCACCGTGAGCGAATCGACCTCCGGCCGGGTGCGGCTGATCCCGACCGATGAGGCCCGCCGCCTGATCCCGGATCTCTACGAGGCATGCACCGAGAGCATCCCGGGCACGATCGCCCGGACCGAGCGGGACTGGAAGCTGTTCTTCGCCGATCCCGAGCACTGGCGTGACGGCGCATCGGCAACCCGGTTCGTCATCTTCGATCGGGAAGGGGAAGCCCGCGGCTACGCCCGCTACCGCCACAAGCCGGATTGGGGGGGCGGGCATGCGAATCACGAACTCCGGGTCGGTGAGGTCCACGCCCTCGACGCCGAGGCTTACGCCGCGCTCTACCGCTACCTGTTCTCCGTCGATCTGGTCGGCACGGTCCGGATGGGGAATCGGCGCCTCAACGAGCCGCTTAGGGCGATGCTGGCCGATCCCCGCCGGCTCTCTTCCCGGTTGAGCGATGCCATCTGGCTCCGCCCGATGGATGTGCCGGCGCTGCTCTCGTCTCGCAGCTACTCGGCGTCCGGCGACCTCGTCATCGAGGTGATCGACGACTTCATGGGTTTCTCAGGTGGCCGCTATCTGCTCAACGGAAGCCCCGAAGGCGCCGAGTGCTCTCCGACGGACCGCACGCCGGAGCTCACCATGTCGCTGGCAGATCTCGGTTCTGCCTACCTCGGGTCGGCTCGGATCGCGCAGCTGGCGTGGGTCGGCAGGATCGACGGAGACGAGCGGGCGGTCCGGTTGGCGCAGTCGATGTTCCAGTGGCACATCGACCCGTGGTGCACGGTCTTCTTCTAGAAGCCGCGAGCCCTACACCAGGAGGAACGCCACCGATCCGAAGACCACGCAGTACACGGCGAAGGGCGCCATCCCGACCCTGGTGAGCAGCCGCAGCAGGAAGGCGATGGCGAAGTAGCCGGACACCGCGGCGACGGCGACCCCGATGAGGATCCCCGCCTCGAAGCCCCCATCGCGGATCAGGTCGAGCCCCTCGAGGAATCCGGCGCCGGCGATCGAGGGCACAGCCAGCAGAAAGGCGTAGCGGGCGGCCTCGATCCGGGTGAGTCCCTGGGCCATGCCGGCGGTGATGGTCATGCCGGAACGGGAGATTCCGGGGATCAACGCAAACGCCTGTGCCAGACCGACGATGATCGCATCACGGACCCGGCCCGAACCCAACTTGCGTTCACCGGCCGGCAGCAGCAAGCCGAGCGCCAGGATGATGCCGGTGACGATCAGCGCCACCGCGGCGATCCTTGGTTCGTCGAAGATGATTTCAATCGGGCCGTCGAGCGTGAGTCCGATGATGGCCGCAGGAATCGTGCCCACGGCCAGCAACCCGAGGATGAGACGGGCTTCCGGATCGGTTCGCACGTGGAGCAGCTTCAGCAGATCCTTGCGGTAATACCACACCACCGCCGCGAGTGTTCCGAGGTGCAGGAGTGCGCTGGTGGCGAGGTCGGGTTCCTCCATGTCGAGCAGCGCCGGCACCAGGACGAGGTGCCCGCTGGAGGAGATCGGAAGGAATTCGGTCAGCCCCTGAACGAGGCCCCAGAACGCTGCGGTCAGCACCGGCGGGAGAGTAGTGCGTCAGGGGCGGACGACTGCGATCATCCTCCCCTCGGCCGATGCTGCCGCGACGAGCGCCGCCGACTCGCCGGGAACCGCGATGACGGCCGGGCTGAAGTCGAGCGAATAGCGGTCTCCGGACTCGGCTTCCAGGACGATGCCGCCCACCGTGATCGGCGGGTCGATCATCACCAGCATCACCTCATCACCCGGCGCGGCGTGGCGGCCCAGCGATACCGGGACCGCCCACCAGCCCTGCGGCGCGACGGCCGCCGTGGTCATCACCGACGGTGTCACGGGATCGCCGGGCTCGAGATCCACCGCGGCGACTGTGGCCTCGAGATCGGGAAGTGTCAAGAGCCCGGCGGGGACATTGTGCCAGGCGACCGCTTCGGCGGGAACCGGTGAGCCAGCCGGGACGGCGGCGGTCAGGAAGGGGTGCGATTCGGTCGGGCTGCCGCGCAGGTCCCAGGCCATCGCTCCGGCGATGAGGGTGATCGCGGCGGCCCAGCGGAGGTAGGGGGGTCGCTGCAGCCAGTACACCGGTCACCGTATCGATGGCCGGCACGGGTTGGAAGAGGGCTGGATCCCTACTCGGCGAGGTAATCGGGAAGGGCGGCACCTTCCGCGAGGCGCGGGTCGGGCTGGGGCGTACCGTGCTGCAGAGTGAGGGGGGTGATGCCCGCCCAGAGATCCAGGCCGTAGTCCTCCGCCTCGTCCTCAGCGAATCCGGTGGAGATCTTGGCCGACGCTTCCGTGAGCATCACCTTCACGACGGCGGTGCGATCGGCCTCAGGCTTGGATGACAGCCTGCAGTCATCCCAGCGGCCCGGGGTGACGTGCTCGGTGATGGCCCGCAGAGCCTCCAACTTCTCCTTCGGGTCGCGGATCCGCTCGCCGTTGCCGAAGAGCACGACGCTGCGGTAGTTGTATGCCGAGTGGTGGGGCTGTGGGCGAGAACGATCCCGTCCAGGATCGTTGCGGTGATGCACGCCGGTCCCCCCTCGCTCAGAGTCCGGAACATGCGCGACGCCGCTGCACCATGGAGATAGGGGCATCGCCGATGCGGGCGTGAATCGATGGAGTGACTACGGGTTGGCCCGAGCCATCGAGGAATCCAACGTGGCACACCAGGGCCTCATCGAGGATGGCATTGATGACCTCACGATCATGACTCCCCATCTCGGGGAACCGTTTGACAGTGGTCCTGTCGGTCTTCACCGCGGTGCTCTTCTGCCGGCTCCTGCGGATGCATGGGTAGGGCGACTCCTAGACTCGCTGGACGATGGGAGTTACCGAAGTCCTGGTCGTCGCAGCCGCCTACGTCATCGGCAGCATCGACTTCGGCGTGATCGTTCCGAGGCTCCTCGGGGTCGACATCTATCAGATCGGCAGCGGAAACCCGGGGGCGTCGAACGTCCTCCGAAGCATGGGCCGCGGAGCGGCCGCTGCCGTGCTGGTCGGCGATTTGCTGAAAGGAGTGGCGGCGGCGGCGCTCGGCGATCTCGTCGGCACGGAGGCTCTCGGGTTCGCCGCCGGGTTCGCTGCCATCGTCGGACACTGCTTCCCGGTCTGGTATCGATTCAAGGGCGGCAAGGGAGTGGCCGCCGGCGGTGGGGCGCTGCTCTGGCTGGAGCCGATCCTCGGCATCGTGCTGATTTCGACCTGGGCCATCGGAGCGTTCGTGCTCAAGCGGGCGTCGATCGCTTCACTCGCCATCGCCGTCCTGTACCTTCCCGGCCTGCTGCTCTTCGGGCATCGCGAGTGGTCGCTGGTCTGGGCGGCGGTAACCGCGGTGCTGATCGTCGTCCGTCACGGCGGCAACATCCGGCGGCTGGTATCGGGAACCGAACACGAGATTGAGGAGAAAGAATCGTGAGGGTGGAGATTGCGGTGATTCCGGCTGCGGGCCAGGGGACCCGGATGCGTCCGGCGACGCGGAGTGTCCCGAAGGCTCTGCTGCCCATCGTGGATCGACCGGCGATCCAATGGATCGTCGAGGAGGCGATGCGGGCGGGAGTCGGCGAGGTCGTCGTGGTGGTCAACCCGGGTGTGGATGACCTGCTGATGTCGCACTTCGAGGGGATGGAGGGCCTCAATGCCTTGGAGGAGTTCACCGGTCTGAAGCTGCGCTGGGTGGTCCAGGAAGAGGCCCGGGGCCTGGGTGATGCGGTGCTGCAATCCGCCGGGGTAGTGGGGGACCGGCCGTTCTTCGTGTTGCTGGGGGACAACCTGGTGGTGCCCGGGTTGGATCAGTTGGGGAATCTGGCCGCGGCGTCGGATGGTCGCTCGGTGATGTGCGTACGGCCGCTCGATGATGAGGGTCTGGACAAGTACGGGGTGATCGTTCCCGGCGCCAAGATCACGTCGGGGTTGTGGGAGATGAAGGGTGCGGTGGAGAAGCCCGGTGTCGAGGCGGCACCGTCGCGGCTCGGATTTGTCGGCCGGTATCTCTTCACCCCGGGGATCTTCCCGATCCTGGAGGGTCTGGAACCGGGGTACGGCGGTGAAATCCAGCTGACGGATGGGATTGCGGCCCTTGCGGAGTTTGAGGGTTGTCTGGCCTGGGAGGCGGATTCCGACCTGCTGGATGTGGGAACGCCGGCCGCCTATCTGGAGGCGACCGCCCGGCTCGGGTTGTGGCATCCGGAGACCCGCCACGAGTACCGCGAGTTCCTCGAAGACCTGCTCGATCGGCTGTGAGGCCTCTGCCCGAAGCACAGCGGGATGTGCTCGCCGCCATGGAGCCGCTTCCGGCGGCGGCGGTTCCGCTTGCCGATGCGGGTGGGTTGGTACTCGACCAGGATGTCACCGCTCCGCACGGGGTCCCTCCCTTCACCAATTCGGCGATGGACGGCTATGCCGTTCAGGCCGCCGATACCGCTGACGCCCCGGTGACGCTGCATGTGCTGGAGGATGTTCCGGCCGGCTCCGTGGCCGAGAGGAAGGTAGAGCCGGGCACCGCGATCACGATCATGACCGGGGCTCCACTCCCCGACGGCGCCGACGCTGTGGTCCCCGTCGAGGACACGGCCGTCGATGGTGACACCGTCGAGATCCGGCGAAGTGTGCGGACGGGAGCAGCGGTGCGGCCGGCCGGAGGAGATGTCGCCGCCGGGGATGTGGTGTTCCCGGCCGGGGAGCGGCTGTCGGCCCGGCACCTGGGAGTGCTCGCTTCGCTTGGGATCGCGCATCCGCTGGTTCGCCGCCGCCCTCGGGCTGCGGTGTTGTCGACCGGGGACGAGGTGCTTCCGCTCGACGCGGTGGAGCTGCGGCCGGGCACGATCCGGGATGCCAACCGGCCGATGCTCACCGCGATGCTCGCCGACGCCGGAGCCGAGGTCGTGGACTTCGGGATCGTGGGCGATGATGCCGAGGTGCTGAAAACGGCGCTCGTCGAGGCGGCTGAGGCGGCCGATCTGATCATCACCAGTGGTGGCGTGTCGATGGGCCAGTACGACCTGGTCAAACACGTGCTGGGCGAACTCGGTGGCGTTGACTTCTGGCGGGTCGCGATGAAACCCGGTAAGCCGTTTGCGTTCGGGTCGCTGGCGGGAACGCCGCTGTTCGGCCTTCCCGGGAATCCGGTGTCGGTGACTGTTGCCTTCGAGCAGTTCGTGCGGCCTGCACTGCTGCACCGCATGGGGGCGACCCGGCTGTTCCGCCCCAGGGTGTTGGGACGCCTCACCGAACCGCTTTCGGTGGAAGCCGGGCGCACGGTGTTCGTTCGCGTGCGCCTCGAGTACCGCGACGGCGAGTGGCATGCGGGCCTCAGCGGCGGCCAGCTCTCCAACCAACTCGCCGCTCTCGCACGGGCGGATGCGTTCGCCGTGGTTCCGGTCGGAGTGGCCGATCTCCCCGCAGGCGATACGGTGGAGCTCGAGATGTTCCGTTGGCCCGAGATGAGAACCATGGAGGAGGTGCTCGGTGCCTGAGCTGACCCACCTCGACGACGAGGGCCGCGCGCGCATGGTCGACGTTGGCGGCAAGCCGGTGACCGATCGTTCCGCCACCGCCGAGGCCATCGTCATCATGGCCGATGAGACCCGGGCTGCGCTGTTCTCGGGAGGGCTTCCCAAGGGCGATGCCATCGGAGTTGCCAGGCTGGCTGCGATCGGCGGCGCTAAGCGAACGTCCGAGCTCGTCCCGCTCTGTCACCCGCTGCTGATCGACGGCATCGACGTGGATCTGCACGAGACCAAGAACGGGGCGCGTCTCGAGGTCACAGTGCGGACCTCCGGCCGAACCGGAGTGGAGATGGAGGCGATGACCGGCGCAGCCGTTGGTGCGGTCGCCCTCTACGACATGATCAAGGGTGTCGATCGCGGAGCCGAGGTCGCCGCCGTGCGCCTGCTTGCCAAGTCGGGCGGCAAGTCGGGGGAGTGGCGCCGGTGAAGGCTGGGGTGCTCACCGTCAGCGACCGGGTCAGCCGGGGTGAGGCCGCGGACCGGTCGGGCCCTCGAGCTGCGGAACTGCTGGCCGGGCGCGGGTTCGAGGCCGAGGTCAGGGTGGTCCCCGATGGAGTCGAGTCGATCGAAGCCGCGCTGCGTGCGTTCCTCAGCGAAGGCGTGTCGTTGATCGTCACGACCGGCGGGACCGGATTCGGGGTGCGGGACCTGACACCGGAAGCCACTGAACTGGTGATCGAACGCCGGGCACCGGGTCTTGCGGAGGCCATGCGGGCCGCCACGTTCGGAGTGAACCCGCACGGCATGCTGTCGCGCGGTGTCGCCGGCATCGCCGGAGCCGCGGTGATTGTGAACCTTCCCGGGTCGGTCAAAGGGGTCGAGGAGTCGCTGGGAGTCATCGGTCCGGCCCTGGGCCATGCGGTAGCACTTGCCGCGGATCGCAATACCGACGACCACAGCCCGGGGAATGGATGACTTGGGAGCCGGTTGGGCTCCTAAGCTACGGACCGTCGAGCAGGAATATCAGGACTCCCCATGGTGATCATCCTCTTCCTCCTGCTCGTAGCCGTGTGGGCGGCCGTCATGCTCCCCTCGGCATTGAACGCCAGGAGGGACGTACGAATGACAACCAGTCGCCAGGATCCGCCGCTGGTTCAGACAGGGGCGGGGGCTCAGGCTGATGAGAACCGCCGCAAGGTGCTGGCCAGGCGCCGCTTTGCCCTGATCGCCCTGGGCGCCGGCGCACTGATCAGCCTGGTCGCCGCCGTCGTCACCGGATCACTCCCACTGCTGATTGTGACCCTGGTCTTTGATGTGCTCCTGGCCGTCTACATCGCCATCCTGCTGCAGGTCAAGCAGCGTCGCGGCACCGGTGGTGGTCCCGGGGTTCCGTATCAGGACACCGGCGAGGCGCCCGAGGCTCGGGTCGTCGGGGGCTGAGGTGCACGGCGACCTCGAAGCCATCGACGGTGCCGCCCGCGAGGTACTCGACGCCAAATACAAGGCTCGCGAGGTCGGCCTGACCAATTCCCGCCAGGCGATCCGGCGTTGTGCGAATTCCATTCGGTCGCTGCACCGAGGAGAAACCGAGAAGGCGGAGGAGTTGATGGCCGAGGCGGCAGAACTGCTGACCGAGGCTGCGGAGAAGCTCGAGGGACATCCCGACGTCCTCTACGCCGGATTCCTCTCCGACGCGTGCAAGGAGTACGCCGAGGCCCGCCTGTTCCAGGCTCTGGCCGCCGATGCTCGTCTTCCCCTGCCCGACGAGATCGGGGTCTGGGTCGTTCCCTATCTCCACGGACTCGGCGAAGCGGCCGGTGAGATGCGACGGCGGATGCTGGATCTGCTGCGAGCCGGGGATCTCGAGGCGGCGGAGGCGGCGCTCGAATCGATGGACGGGATCCTGGAACTGCTTGCCGGTCTCGATTTCCCCGACGGGATGACGTCGGGGCTGCGCCGGACTACCGATGTCACCCGTGCCCTTATCGAGCGCAGCCGCTCTGACCTGACCACGACGGTGATCCAAGAGCGGCTCCGCCGATCGCTCGAGGAGTCGCGCTAGGCAGTCGCGGTGATGCGGGCGCTGACAGCGTCCGAGGCAACCGAGTGAGTTGGCTCGACCTTCACCTCACGGAAGCCGGCGGCGGTGAGGCCGTCGCGAAACTCATCGATCGTGAGAGCCCCGGCGATGCATCCGGTCCACCTGGCGAGATCGGCCTGCTCCTCGTCGGTGAACGGGCGGGTCGCCACGACGTCGGTCACGGCGAACCGGCCTCCCGGTGCCAGCACCCGGTGCGCCTCCCGGAAAACGGCGGGCTTGTCTGAAGAAAGGTTGATCACGCAGTTCGAGATGATGACGTCGACGGAGTCGTCGGGCAGCGGGATGTCCTCGATCTCGCCCTTGACGAACTCGACGTTGGTGATGCCCGCTTCGGCCTGATTGCGGCGGGCGAGTTCGAGCATCTCATCGGTCATGTCGAGCCCGATGGCCCGGCCGGTCGGGCCGACGGCCTTGGCGGAGAGGAAGACGTCGAGCCCGCCACCCGATCCGAGATCGAGCACCCGATCACCGTGCTTGAGGTTGGCGATGGCGGTGGGGTTCCCGCATCCGAGCGAGGCCATCTGGGCGGCATCGGGGATGCCGTCGGTATCGAGGGCCTGGTATAGCTCGGTGCCGAAGCGCTGATCATCGCCTTCGAGCGGCTCGCAGCATCCCTGGTTTTGGTCGATCACCTTGAGGGCGGCCGCCCGGTAGGCGTCGCGGACGGCTTCTTTTATCGTGTCGGTCATTCGGCTTCCTTCTCCTGAGGCGGACAGCAGGCTTCGACGGCGTCGGCCAACTCGCGGAGCCGGCCGGCGAGGTCGGCGTATTCGACCGTGTAGTGGACCTTGCGGCCTTCCTTCTCTGCGCTGACGACGCCGGCGTCGCGCAGGATCGAGAGATGGCGGGAGACCACGGAGACATCGACGGGACAGCACTCGGCGGCTTGGGTGACGGTGGTTGTGCCGCCCTGTTCACCCAGCCGGGCAATCAGGATCACCCGGTTCGGATCGGCCAGCGCCTTGAACAGGGCCGGATCGAGCACGTCCTCGAGCGGCTCACCGCAGTCGGCCGGATTGCTGCATTCTTGCGTCATTATGCAAATGTTATCACGCTGGAGGGGTGTCCGACAAGGGGTTCGGTGGTCGGGTGGCGGGCGGTACACTCGACCGTCCCACGGGGCTGTAGCTCAGTCCGGCAGAGCGCTTCCCTCGCACGGAAGAAGTCAGGGGTTCAAATCCCCTCAGCTCCACGAAAGAAACCCCTGCTCAGCGGGGGTTTCTTCGCGTTTGGCGTGAATGAGTCAACCCTGCGACCACAGCCCAGGCCGCGATGAGGCCGCGAGATGCTGAGAGATCGACTCGTCAAGGCGGTCGGCAGCGGCCTCGTCGAGACCTTCAAACAGGTGGCCGTACTGGTCCAAGACTGTCTGGACCGAACTGTGGCCGAGTCGCTCAGCGATGGTCTTTGGGTGTTCGCCCTGGGCGATCAGCAGCGCAACATTGGAGTGTCGGAGATCGTGGAAGCGCAGAGGCTCGCCGACCGACGCTCTGACAGCCGGCAGCTATTGCCGGTACCGGAAGTTAGTGCGTCGGAATGGGCCTCCGTTGCGATCACTGAACACCCATCCGTCCCGTGTCGGGAATCGACCGATGTGGTTGCCCAACTCGTCGGCGATTGAACCTGGGAGAGCGAGTGTTCGGCGACTCGTCGCAGTCTTTGGGTTGCCAATGACGATCCTTCCGTTGACCTCCGACAGGGTGCGTGACACCGTGAGTCGGCGGTGCAACGGATCGACATCGGCGACCTGGAGGCCCGCAAGTTCGCCTATCCGCGGGCCCGTGTACGCCCCTGTGAGCACAAGCGCCCGATACCGCGGCTGCTAGCTCCCAGATCTCACCGGCGGCCAGGAATCGCTGCTCCTTCGGCTCGATCGGTGGTAGTTGGATGCCTCGGCAGGGCGAGCGGGGGATCAGTGATGAGTCCACGGCGGAGGTGAAGACGCCGGCCGTAAGTTGATACCCCTTCCTGATGGTTTCGGGGGCGTAGCCGTCGCTTATCAGTCGGGCAATCCACGCCTGGATGTCGGCGGGAGTCACTGCGCCAATGCGGTGGTTGCTGAGGTGGGGGAGGATCTTGGTACTGGAAGGTTTTGGGTTTTTGGTCACCCCGGCACCGTGGTTCGCCGCGGGTTCTTGTCGTTTTGGGGGTCCTTCGGGGTGTCGGTGTGGGTGGTTCACACCCACACCTGGGTGTATTTGGAAGTGGCTAGTTGGTTGGGTATTCGTTTCGTGGTTGGTGGACCCCAGAAGGGTGCGTTCTGTCCAACCAGCGCACCTAGGTGTCAAGGCACGCCCACCCGATGTAGTACTCGCCGAAGCCGGGCTTGTCACCCCAGACCGTGGGGGCCATCACACCGCCGGTGAGGTTGGCGACGACCTTGAACTGTCGGCAGAGCATGTCGAGCCCGTTCATCTTCGGGCCGAGGAGCTCTCCGCGCCGGAGACCGGTGTAGGCGCGCCGGTGAGTACCAGCGCCTGGTACATCGGGTCCATAGCCTCGGCGATCTCGACGGTGGCGGCGAAGGCGTCGGCGTTGGCTCGCCGCTTGAACCTCTCGGTTCAACCCCAAGCTCCGCAACCGCTGGTTCCGAACCCTTCGCGTCTACCGATCATCGAGGGCAGCTTCTCCCGCTCCCGCGCCTCCTCGACTCAAGAGAACCGCACAGCCTTTCAAGCCGGCGGGCGTGATCAGGCTGAGTAGGAAGCCGGTGAAGATCAGGACCGAGAAGGTCTCGACGTCGATCACGCCCAGACTGAGGCCCAGGGCGGCGAGCACGAACTCCAGCCCTGCGCGTCCACACATGCCCACGCCCACGGTGAGCGCCTCGACGCGTCCGAAGCCGACCCGCCGGGCCATGCCGCCGGCGCTGAGGATCTGTCCGATCAGGACGGCGCTAGTGAGGGTCAAGAGGAACCCAAGCCCTGGACCGGACAGGACGTCCAGCGTGATGTGAAAGCCGAGCGAGATGAAGAAGATCGGGCCGAGGAACGAGTACGCAATGGCGTAGACCCGGTCCTCGACTTTGCTGATGAGCTCCTCACTCGCCACCTCCTCGCGGAAGAAGAGACCCGCGAGATAGGCACCGACGATCAGGTGCAAGCCGATTGCCTCAGCGAGCGACCCGAAACCGAGCCCCAGCACCAGTACGAAGGTGAAGCCCTTCCCCTCGCGTTTGCGGAAGGGGTGGCTCAGGAGGGGATACAGCCAGCGTCCGGCGACGATCGTGAGCCCGAGAAACAGTACGGCCTTGGTGGCGATCCAGAGCACCGGAACGAGTTCCAGCGTGCCCTGTTCAAAGACCCCGATCACGGCACTGAAGAGGACCAACGTCAGTAGGTCGTCCAGGATGCAGGACGCCATGATCACGCGAGATATGCGCGTGGTGTCGAGGCCCAGCTCCGTCAGGACGGCAAGGGTGGTGACGACCGCCGTAGCCGTCATGGCGAGCCCCACGAAGAGAGCCGCCATGGTGTCCAGACCGAACATGTAGGCGATGCTGACGGCTACGCCGAAGGGTACGATCGCGCCCACCAGGGCCACGCCCAGCGAGACCCGCAGGGCCGTGAAGAACTCGTCAGGCTTGGTTTGAATCCCGGCGTGAAGAATCAGGAAGAAGATTCCCAACTCGGCCAACACCTCGATGATCTCGCTGGGTTCGATCCAGCCGAGCACGGCGGGGCCCAGGATCACCCCCATCAGGAGCTCGCCGATGATGCGTGGGATCCCGATGCGCCCTAGGAGCACGGCGGCGGTCCAGACCACGACCATCAAAATCAGCAGATCCCAGAAGACGGACTGCACGCTGCAAACCTAACCCTCGACGCATCAACATTGGCCGGATCACTTCAACCTAACCGTCGCAGCAAAACCAGACTGCGAAGCACGGCCTGACCATCCGCGATGTGTTGAGCAGCCGGCGTCCGCCAGAGTTCGCCGACCCGCTCGGAGGAGTTTCCACTCTCCGGCCAATACGCAATGTCGGTGTGCAGAGTCACGGACGTGATGTCCGATAGCAACACCGTTCTCATGGTGCGTTCGTCACCCAGGACCTGGGGGTCACCCACCACGACGTAGCCGCTCTCGTTGTCTAGGTCTCTGACACCGGCAATTAGCTTCTCGCCTGCGAGTGTTCGAATGGTTACCGCACAGCCAAGGTCCCGCGATGCTTGTAGATCGTTAATGAATGGGTTGGTCAAGCGCACCTTCGATCGGTCGGCACCCATAGCATCGCATCCAGGGAACCCTGCTGCGTAGCCCTGAGCGCATGGACTTTGAAGTCGGGGCCACCTTGCGTGAGAGTCCCGCCTCGGATGCTTGGTCACTGTGTCATGGCACGTTGGCCCTCATCCTCGGAAAGGGAGCGCGGACAAGCCGCGGCCAGGCCGCGAGACCATGCGAAACACTGCCGGATGATGCCCGGTGCTGAAGGGCGAAACCGCAGGTCAGAGGCCATTTCCCCTGGTAGGAGGATCGTCCCGGCTTCCCTCGCACGGAAGAAGTCAGGGGTTCAAATCCCCTCAGCTCCACAACCCGGGGCGGATCATGACGTGGCTGCGCGCGATCCGCTCTGGTGTGTGTTTGAGTTCTTCGCGTTGGCGCGGAGATGGTTCAAATCCCCTCAGCTCCACGGTCGAGATCCCTTGCTCTGCGGGGGGCTTCATCGTGTCTGGAGGTGGGTGCCGGTTGCGGCTGGCCCACATGTAGCCCACACGGCGGTATGAATTGGGGGGCAACGCTGGCGACGGTTGTTGCTCGGCGCGACTGCGGACGACACCCTGCCGGTGAACTGGGTCTGTCTCGATTCTCCCTCGGGGCCTAATGCGTGATCAGTGGGCACTCCTCCACGATCTCGATCGACAGGGCTTCGAAGGGGATGTAGCCGGTGTTCAGGTGCGGTAGCGCAACGACTCGCACCCTGTTGGGGACCACGCCGAATCCGGTCGAGCAAACTCCGTTGTCTGGCGCTCCCTTCCAGAGGATGGTCCGGTACTCGTCGAGTTCGTTGAGTGACCATTGCACCTCGCGGATGACGATGATCATGCCGGCCGGGACGACATCCGCCAGGGCTTCTGCGTCAACCGTCGAGAAGTCGGTCACTCCGTAGACCTCGTAGGGGCCGGGATCCGGCTGGTGACCCGCCCAGACCGGTCCCCAATCCACCCACTCGTGACCGGGACCATGGGGGATATCGTCGGTGCCATTGAGGGTCGTGACCACGCCCCACAGCATGGGCCCGAATTCACCAAACGACTGCGTCTCCTCGAAGGTGTATTCCCGTGTACCGACGATCACGACTTCACCTGGAGACGATGGGGCAGTGGACGAGGTGGCGCGTGGCTGCTGTGACTCCGCCCTCTCAGTGCCGTCGGATCCGCAAGCGGTGGCAAGGGTGATCAGAACGAGGATCAACGCGCGCCTCATCAGTGGCCAGCCTATTCGGGATCGCATGCGAGCTCTCAGCAGACACACACGCACCTGCCACATGATTTGCCGACGCGATTGGAGAGCTGTCTGAGAGGTGGGTCGCACAGGTGCTGGCCGTAGCTGCGATCCCAGTATCGATCGTTCTCGGTGCCTGGTCGGATAGCTACCGCCGCAACGATTCGCTCTACGGCACCGGATGCAGCCCCTTCGGCGATGTCCTCGGCTGGGCGGCGGTCGTCGCTTGGCCGACAATGCTCACTGCCTCGCTGCTGCTCTCCCTGATCGGGATCGTCATCCAATCAAAGCGCTGACCCGGACCCCGGCGACCGAAGCCATCAGACCCGTAGCCGGTCACCCCGTCAACCGCCTCGCTAGCTGTCGGCTCCGGCGGTGCGGGGATGGCCGGCTGTGTGACGCTGGTCCCGGAAAAGGGGTCGGCTTTCTCACCTGCCGCCCCAGATCGTCGCTGAGGGCGCTTCACCCGCCTGCCGGACCCGCTTCCTCGGCACGCCACCCGCATTTCGGACACACCCCTCTCCTGACGTCGGTGCGCCAGCGATACGCCCCATGAAGGGGGCAATTGAGCTCACCGCAACGAGGGCAGTGGAGGCCGGTCATGAAGTTGCGGTACCCGTGGCACCGCGGGCACACCGGGTACCTCCACCCGAGCAGCGAACCAACCAGGCACAGCACGGTCCACCCGACGACCATCGCCGGTGGAACCTGGATCGACCCATCCGGCCACCCGTGCTCGTCGTGCCAACCCCCGGCATCTGCGAAAAGCGCGACGGCCAAGGCCGGAGCACCGAAGACAATGACCATGCCCGCCAGCCAGATGAGCACCATCGGGACCGGCATCCGCTCCGGGGTCGCCGCCGTCACCGCCGCAGCAGCCTGCCCCGCTGGGTGCTGGTCCGGCGTGTCGGTGTCCCGCCGCCACCCGCAGCTGCATTCATCGCGCTCCCGCCGCTCCCGCCACAGCAGGCAATGTCCACACTGCGGACACTCACGACTTGTTACCCGGACCGTTGCCAACAGGAGAGCGAAGAGGCTGCCAACGAAGATGAACCCGGCAACCGCTGCCCAGCCGCTGTGCGGAGCGCCCAGCGGAATCGCAAGGAATGCCAGCATCGGCAGTCCGATGAGCCAGATCGCCGCCACCAGGCATCCAGTCCTCGGTCTCGCTGGAGGCTGGTCCGCCATCACCGCCGCCTCCCCAGCACTCCCACTATCAGCCTACGCCTACCCACCAACCGGGTCTAGGGGAATCACCTTGAAGCGGACCCGGGCTCTGCGACCATGCGATCAGTCCTCGATCCGCCCACCGTCTGACCGCCTCGATCGCTACCCGACCGGGAATGCCAATCTCATATCGGCTCCCGGCTGAGCGGATTCCCCGGCTTCCGTTTCCGATCCCACGGGGCCGTTCGATGTCGCCCACCAGCGGCGGCCACCAGGGTCGCAAGAGTGAGTGCAAGGCCGCCGAGGACCAGGAGCAGCACCCAGCCCGGCGTAGCGCGACGGACCTCGACCGCCACCCGATCGGGGTATCCCGCATCCACAAGCGAGGAACGATCGACCACGCCGGGGAACACAACGATCTCCCAGGTGCCCCAGGTCGGGAAGTCGAATGCGGCGATCACCCTGCCCTCTCCGGTACCGGACAGGCTGGTCGGTGCGACAGGATCCGCGCCGCCGCCCACCCGCTCTGCTCTGAGCAACCCGGTGAGATCGGCCACATCCACGTCCGCCTCGAACACCATCAGGACCGTGCCGGTCTCGCCCTGCTGAACGACGTCGGGACGAGGTGACATCTCGAACGGCGGCAGGTCGTCGGCGGCGCCGGCCTGGGCTGGGCTCAGGGACAGCAGCACCGTCGTCATCAGTGTGCAGAGGCCGGTTCGCATCATCGGCGTCTCCCCGGTAGGCCTCCCTTCGAACGCTACCCGGTGCCATTGCGGGGGCAGTCTCGGAGCCGATCGACACGGGCGAGAAGCGGCATCGGAGGCCTCGGAGCGCAATCGCGTTTCTGTCATACCCACCCCCAATAATTGAACGTATGTTCGGTCATGGGGGTGTCCCGTTCGATCTCGAGGAGATCCCCTTCAACCTCGACAGGCTCTCCCCCGGTGGACCCCTCACCGCCCTACTGGCATCCGTCGACCTCCAGCAGATCTCGGGTCACGACCGCGTCGTCATGTTGAAGCACCTCCAACGCATGGCCTCCCACTACCAAGCCCAGGTATGCGCCGCCATCGCCGCGATCGCAGAACACATGGAGAACGCGGAGTTCCCTGATGATCCCGACCTGGCATGGCAGGCCACCGCCACCGAGGTCGGGACAGCTCTCCATCTCACTCGCCGTGCCGCCGAGTCGGAACTCGAGGTGGCTTTGCAGCTGAAGCGGCGCCTCCCCCGAGTCTGGAACGCCCTCCTTCGCGGCAGCATCGATCGGGCACGGGCCCGAGTCATCGCAGACAACACTGCACATCTCGATGAGAACACTGCACGTCGGGTTGTCGACGCGGTCATCGAAGACGCTGCAGGACTCACCACCGGGCAGTTGGCAGCACGGGTTCGGCGCCTCACCATCGAAACCGACCCCGACACCGCTCAGGCCCGCTATGAGGAAGCAGTCGATCGGCGCCGCGTCGTGTTGGAAGCCGGCCCTGATGGCACCGCCACCCTCACCGGAATCGACCTGCCCCCGGACCGGGCGGTAGCTGCCACCAACCACATCAACCGGCTGGCCAAGCAACTCAACCGTCAAGGTGACCCCCGCCCCATCGACCAACTCCGCGCCGACGTCTACCTCAACCTCCTCACCGGGAATCCTGCCGAGGGCAAGGGCGGGGTTGTCGAGATCACCGTCGATCTCACCACCCTCACCGAACTCTCCCACTCACCCGCCGAACTGGCCGGCTACGGACCGGTCATCGCCGACATCGCCCGCCAAATCACCAACGCCCAAACCAACGGTGAATGGCGCTTCACCATCACCGACCCCAACAGCCGCCTCCCCATCCACGACGGCACCACCCGAAGGCGCCCCACCACCCACCAACGCCGCAGCGTCACCGCCCGGGACCGCACCTGCATCTTCCCCGGATGCCGCATGCCCGCCACCAACTGCGACCTCGATCACCGCAGACCCTTTGCTGAACACCCCGAGACATCAACCGATGGGCTCGCACCCCTCCTCCGCCGCCACCACCACACCACCCGGCACCGCCAAGGATGGACCTACCAACCCCTCCCCAACGGCGACTACCTCTGGACCAGCCCCCTCGGCCACCAGCACACCACCAGCGGCAAACCCCCATAGTGAAATCAGGATCCCTGACGCGCGGTGGGATCCATGGGCCCGGCGGCGCCGCCCGGTAGCCTCGCCGGTCATGCCGCAAGACCGCTGGGCCAGCAACGACGTCATCGCCGACGATCTCGAGAAGGACTCGTACCCGACACTCGAAGGACCGATGGGCATGGAACTCACGCATCGCTCATCGGGGACCAAGGGGACGGTGGTTGCGTTCACCCAGGGTGCCAGGGTCATCCTCGAGGACCCCGTCGGCGGTCGCCACGAGTTCAAGCCGTACGACGGTTCGTTCGCCCACCGCGGAACCCCCGTTGCCCTCCGGGCGGGCACAGCGACGCAGTCTCGGCAGCAGCGTGGAGTCACCGCTTCGGGGTCGATCGACATCGGGCCCGTTGACGCCCGTGTCGCCCGCGCCGGGCGCATCTGGGTCGAAGGCATCCACGACGCCGAACTGATCGAGAGGATCTGGGGGGATGACCTGCGGATCGAGGGTGTGGTCGTCGAGCCGATCCACGGTGCCGACGAATTGCCGCAGATGGTCACAACCTTCGCCCCGGCGCCGAACCGACGGCTCGGCATCTTGCTGGATCACCTGGTCGATGGGTCGAAGGAGGCCCGTATCGCAGCCCGGGTTGCAGGCCCTCAGGTCCTGGTGACCGGCCATCCGTACGTCGATATCTGGGAAGCAATCCGCCCGCATGTAATCGGCATTGAGTCATGGCCCTCGGTGCCCCGGGGGGTCCCGTGGAAGGACGGCGTGATCTCAGCACTTGGGGTACGGGCCGAGCCGGGAGCGTTCTGGCGGTCGGTGCTCGGCAAGGTGTCGACCTACCGGGACGTTGAGACCCCGTTGATCACAGCGATGGAGAGGCTGATCGATTTCGTGACAGGCGGCTGACCGCGACCCCGTACTGACCCAGGATGACGATCGCCCCGGTCACCGAACCCCCGATCCCGACCGAATAGCCTGGACGTCGCAGGACGGGACCCTGGCGATCACCGGTCCGTTCGGGACTCTGGCCGGGGGTGAGGTATTCGACTCCGAATGGTTCGCCGCCGCCTGGTGGTCTCCGGATGGGATGACGTGGGCCCGGGTCGAGGAGGGCGATCCGGTTCTCTGGGAGGGCGAGAGCCGGCGCGGGATCCTGACCATGACGGCGAATGCAGACGCGGTGATCGCTTTGGGCTACGGCCTGCTCGACGGTGCTCACGGCCCCGTGGCGTGGCGGACGGTTCCCGACCGGTAGCCTGCTCGCCGTGGAACTCGAATCCTGGACCGCCGCCGTTAGGCATGTTCCGAGGCGTCTGCGGACCTTCATCCTCCCGCCCGACCGCGGCGTGATCCCGGTACGGGAGCTCCGCTCGATGGCGTTGAGCTTCGGCATGTTGCTTCTCCTGTTGGCTGCGGTGCTGTCGGTCTCAGGACTGTC
Source organism: uncultured Acidimicrobiia bacterium (assembly GCA_964511945.1). Lineage (GTDB taxonomy): Bacteria > Actinomycetota > Acidimicrobiia > Spongiisociales > UBA11373 > CAZEHO01. The sequence continues at coordinate 21,252 of CAZEHO010000002.1, forward strand.
CGATGACGAACCCACGATGTTGGGCTGGATGGTGTTCCTCGCCGCCGGTGTGGGCAGCACTCTGGGAACGGTGGTCGCTTTCCGATCACGAGCGGCGGCGGTGATCACGGCCCGCAAACCGGAGGAGGCGGATCGCGCTTACGCCGTCCGGTTCTCCGTGTCTGCTGGCCTCGCCATGACGCCGAGCCTGGTGGCCATCGTTGTGGGGCTATGGCAGGGCCATCTGCTCCCGTTCTGGGTCGCGGTTCCCCTCTCCGCCGGGTTGCTGGCATTCGTCGCGCCCTGGGCCCGGGACGTGCGTTCGTTGCAGACGCGAATGGACCGGGTCGACCTAGGGGCTGCCTTGATGACACCGCGGACCTGGTCGGCACGAGACGAGGCAGCCCGGCGGCGTTCCTGATAGTCGGTTGAGAGCCCTATTCCTCATACCCCGGGAGGCGGATCGCTTCCGGCTCGGATGGACACGGCCGAACATTCGCTCTCCTTCGATGCGCTCGACCCTGAGCCGGTGCTCCCATCCCGTGTCGGGCGTGTTCTGCTCACTGCCCTCACCGCCGGCGTGCTCGCCGAATTGGCGATCCATCCGGTTCTCTTCGACGGGGCGGCACCGGGCCGGGGTTTGACCGTCTTCTTTCTGCTTCCGATCATTGTTCTGCTCAACGGGCGGTGGTTGATCGGAGCGACTTCAATCACGACGGCAGTTTGGATGCGCTGTTCGTCGGGATTTCGGGGGGTCGCTTCTGTGTCTCGGCGATGGCTTCGGAGGCTTCTTCTGCACGGACATCGCGTCACGGCTGACCGACGACCGCGGCTTCGATATCGACAGGATGCTTGCGGACGGTGACGTTTGGGGTCTCGAAGGCAGCCTGGGCTGATCGCTAGGGCGCCTGGCGTCCCATTGCCCTGTGGATCACGCGTATCGGACGTGCTGCCAGCCGCATCGTCTGACCGATCGCGGTGGGGGCGTAGGCGGTCAACTCCACGATGTGGCGGGCGGCCTTGGTCCACTCCAGCTTCCACGGCTCGGCGTTGCCGGCGAATTCGTAGGTCTCGAGCCCGGCACCGAACGCCCGCTCGATCATCTCGACACGGAGCAGGCTTCCCGGAGCGGATCCCCGGTACTCCGGGTCGTACCCCGTCTTCAGCAAGTAGTGGCGGCGGTCATCCTGGATGCAGTAGTCGAACGCGATGGGGCGGCCGTCGATCCTTAGAAACGCAAGCCGCAGCCAGCCTTCCCCCGCCGCCCAGTGAGCAGCCTCCCGGTAGAGCCGCTCGATGGCCGGATTCGAGGCGATTGCAGTGCCCTCCCCGCCCTTCCAACCGGCAGCTTCGACGGCAAACCCCTCGGTGAGGAGTGCGTCGAGATTGCCGGAGCCGTCGTAGACCTCGATGGTCACCCGCCCCGCCTCTTCGAGCCGCCGGCGACGGCGCCGCAGGTCCGAGCGCTTCTTGGCGGGAAGCGACCGGGAGTAGGCCTCCCAACCGTCGGACAGATCGATAAACGGGGACTCCATGCGAGGCCGGCACTCGATCGTGAACCCGGCCCGGTCCAGTTCCGATCGGAGGACCCGAAACGTTGAGCCGGCGGCATCGAGGAAGCCGAGCACGATCTTGTGGGCCCCGCCGTTCGCCAACTCAGCGGCGAGATCCCCGAGCGCGGCGTCATCGGTGGCGGCGGCCTCAAAAACCGGACAGTGCCAGTCGGTCGGCGTCGCCAGGGTTCCGCCTCTGCGCAGCATCGGAAGGACCGCAGCGTGACCGTTCACGGGTCCTGCCGTGATCAGTGAGATCCGGCGGCGGCCGGCCCACGCCTGTACCCACCCGGGATGGGTGAACGGGACTGCGGCGGTGTCGGCTGCGAGGCGTTCCCAAGCCCGTACCATGATGGGGGTGAGTTCTCCCGCGAGCACGGCGGTCACCAACGACATGTCCGACCAATCGGCCGTAGCGCTGCGCGACCTAAGGAAGTGGTGGATTGCCGGCTACAGCCGGAGGAAGAGTTTCTCCAACTCCAGGGGCGTGTAGCCCTCGTCGGCGGCCACATCCGGATCGGCCAGACATTGGGTGAGGGTTTGCGAAACGAACTGATATCCGGCTCGCCGCAGCGCCTGCGTGGCAGCTGCGAACTGAGTCGCTACATCGCGGCATTCACGGCCTTCTTCGAGCATGCCGGCGATCCCCCGGATCTGCCCCTCGACCCGGTGGAGGCGGCGGATGAGATCGCTGCGTTCTGCTTCATCGAGTTGCATGCGGTGACTCCTGATACCCCGTGGGGTAATCGTACTCCACGGTGGACGCTCCCGAATCCGTGACTCTTGCCGGCCGGTACGCTGGGCTCGTGCTCGACGCACCACCCGAATACGCCCCACCGATGCGATCGCCGGCTCCGGCGAGCGAGAACGACTTCACCTCACCGTCGGTCACCCGTATCGGTGTCTCCGAGACGATCGGGTCGGGGATCCGCCGGGTGTGCGTGCAGCGGCTGGATCGGGCGATTGCCGGGTTGACGCAGAGCGACGACCGTGACGTCGGGGTTCACACCGCCCGCAAATCGATGAAGCGCATCCGGGCGATGATTCGTTTCGTCCGGGACCGGGTCGGTTACGAGGTGTACCGCAACGAAAACGTCGTTCTTCGCGACACGGCACGGCGGATCGCTCCGGTACGTGACAGTGCCGTGCTCGTCGAGACCCTCGATGAAATCTCCGAACGCAACCGAACAGGCCTCAAGGACGATGCGTTCGTCGACGTCAGGGAGCGGCTCAGCGATCGGCATTGGGCCATCAGCAGACGCATCCTCGACGACCCGCAGCTCGTGGCCGAGGTGGTCACCAACCTCCGGGTGGCCCGGCGGCGGTTCCTGGCGTGGCCGGCCGACGTGCCGGGAGCATCGCTCGAGGTGCCCGATCGGTACGACGCCGTTGCTGATGGGATCCACCGGGTGTATCGGCGGGGCAGGACCCGGATGGCAGATGCGTATCGAGATCGAACGACCTTCGCCTTCCATCAATGGCGCAAGCGAGTGAAATACCTGCGCTACCAGATGGAGGCTCTCGAGTCGCTGTGGCCGGAGGTCATCGGCGCCTATGCCCGGAGCGTCGATGAGCTCGGCGAGTCGCTCGGGTTCGAGCACGACCTGGCCATGCTGGAGCACACGCTGGTGCACGACCCGTCACTGTGCCCGGACCCGGAGGAGCGCCGGCTCCTCGGGGCTCTCGTCCTGCATGAGCGCGCTGTGCTCCGCCATGCCGCCGCGAAGCTCGGCAAGCTGGTCTATGCCGAGGATCCGGAAGTGTTCGTCGGCCGGGTCGGGAGCTACTGGGGTGCTTCCCGGGCGGGGTAGGTCACATCCGGCCCGATGCTGTCTACGCTGATGACCCAGTTGATGCGATTCCGATCTGCCGCCCCACTCCTCAGCCTGGTCCTGGCGCTTGCTCTCCTCGGCGCCGCCTGTGGTGACGACGCGGCCGATCTGACGACGACCATCGCATCCTCGACCACCGCGCCGGAGGAGACGCCGACCACCCTGCCGATCTCGCCGGACGGCAACGCAGGTGACGCCGGCGACGAGGTGGCGGCGCTGGTCCCGATCATCGAGGAGTTGCGCGGTCTGCGTTTCCTGGATGTTCCCGAAGTCACGGTCCTCAACGAGGAGGAACTGGGTTCTCGCATTCAGGAGAAGATCCTGTCGAAGATCGACCCGGCGGAGCTAGCGGTCGACCAGGCCTATCTGGAGTTGCTCGGGATGCTGGACGGGTCGGTCGACCTCGCCACGGCGCTACCGGCGCTGTACGCCGAGCAGATCGGTGGGTTCTACGACGGCGACACCGACGAGATGGTGGTCCTTGGCGGCCAGGAGATCACCCCGCTCACCAGGATGATCATGGTGCACGAGCTGATCCATGCCCTCACCGATCAGCACTTCGGCTGGTACGACACCGTCACCGCCCTCTCCGACGCCGAGCGCCACGAGGAATCGGTCGCCCTCCAAGCTCTGTACGAGGGTGACGCCACCTACTTCCAGGTCGTCTACATGCAGGCGCTGCCCGCCAACGATCAGCTCGTGGTCGCCGCCGAGTTGTTCGGATTCGACACCTCGGTCGCCGACAGTCTCCCTGCGTGGTTGAACGCCGATTTGGCCTTCGCCTATGACGCCGGATTCGCCTTCGTGACCCGCCTCGTTGCCGACGGTGGGATTGCCGCGGTCGACCAGGCCTACCGCCACATCCCGGAGACCACCGAGCAGATCCTGGATCCTCCCGCCTACTTCACATTCGAGCCGGGTCGTCCGGTGGTGCTGCTCGACACCAGCCTGGCCGGCTACGAGGTGCACGCGGAAGGCACCTTCGGGCAGTGGAACCTCTCGCTGCTCATCGAGAATGCCCTCGGGGTCGGCAATGCCGCCGTTGCCTCGGACGGATGGGGAGGGGATGAGTACCGGATCCTGAGTTCGGGGACCGAGATTGCATTCATGCTCCACTACGAGGGTGACACTCCCAGGGACGCCGAGGAGCTCGAGGCAGCTCTGCTCGAGACGATCGACGAAGCCATGGCGGTAGGCGGTGGGTCTGCCGACGACGATGCGCAGTCCACGACCTTCACCGGCGCGGACTACGCATTCGTCCAGCGTGTCGGGTCGACGGTGGTCTTCGTGGCTGCGTCGGACCCGATTGCCGGCACTGCACTGGTGGAAATGTTGCAGATGGCACCGCCGGCAGACGGCACCTAGCCACCGTCAATACGCCGCGCCCGGTTTCACCGTGCCACAATGACCTGTCAGTAGTGACAACTCGGGACGGGGGTCATGGACTTCAACAAGTTTTGGAACAGCCTGTCGTTGGGGGGCAAGATCGGCGGAATCGCCGGGATCGTGCTGATCATCAACCTCTTCCTGCCTTGGTACGGCTTCAGCGGGTTCGGTGTCAGCTCCAGCATCAGTGCCTTTGACTCGGGATTCTTTGCCTGGTCCGGGTCCCTGCTGGCAATCGCCGGTGCAGTCCTGCTGCTGCTCAGCGAGGTCGGGAACTCCCAGATCAAGGCCGGACGCCTGAGCGGCAGCCAACTCGGTCTGTTGCTGGCCGGGCTCGGCACGCTCTTCGTCGTGCTGCGCTGGCTCACGGAGACGAACTTCGTGAAGTTCGGCCTGTTCCTGGGAATCATCGGCGCAGCCGCAGTGACGTACGGCTGCTTCGCCAGTCTCCAAGCCTCGGGTGAGGGCATGCCCTCGGCCGATGACTTCAAGTCGTTTGGTGGAGGTGGAGGCGATGACGACGCGCCCCCGCCGCCCCCGCCGCCGGCGTAGAACACATCGGGCAACATCTGTGGAGGGCCCTTCGGGGCCCTCCATCGCGTAAGGGTCTTCCCATCGGGGTGCCGACCGACCTAATTTGAGCGCGCGTCAACCCCAACGCAGCAGATCGGAAACGGGCGCGGGCTACTTGCCCCGACCGGCGTTGGGGCGGCGGCCGTGATTGGCCTTGCGACGGCGGGCGCGCAGTCTGCGCCGCTTTGCTTTCGCCATGGCGGGGAGGGTACCGGGAGATGCCGGCACGACCCAAACAGATGCTGATCGCGGGCCCCCGGGGGTGGGCGGCAGGCCCGGTGGATCACGGCACCGGCTGCCGCCTCAGGTGGAAGGGTCTCCGGGGGGCCGATCATGATCACGGCCTCCTGCTGAGGACACGATCCATCCACGGTTTCGGGCTGCGGGGCTCGCTCTGGGCGATTGCTCTCGGCCCTGATCTGTTGGTTCGTTCGGTCGGCCTCCTGCAACGTCGCGGGCTCGTGGTCGACCCGGCGGCAAGCTGGTTTCTCGAGATCCCTTGTTCATGGGAACCGCCGGTTCCCGGATGGCGGCTTATGGTGGAGCTATGGCCGGAACACTGATTCTCTGCGCGGGCCCGATCGGGAACCTCGGCGACGCTCCGCCGCGCCTCGCCGAGGCACTGGCCGGCGCCGACGTCGTCCTGGCTGAGGACACCCGCCGCGCCCGGGTCCTGCTGGACCACATCGGTGTCGACCGGCCGCTGCGGTCGTACTTCGTCGGCAACGAAGCGGAGCGGGCAGGAGAACTGGTGGGGCGGCTCGAAGCCGGTCAGACAGTGGCCCTGCTCACCGACGCCGGGACTCCCGGCATCGCCGACCCGGGGCTGTCGGCCGTCCGGGCCGCCGTCGAGGCGGAGGCCCACATCACGGGAGTTCCGGGCCCCAGTGCCGTCACCCTTGCGGTGGCCGTCTCCGGGTTGCCGGGCGATCGATTCTGTTTCGAGGGGTTCCTGCCCCGGAAGGGGAAGCGCCGGGTCGAGCGGTTCGAGGAGTTGGCTGCGGAGACCAGGACGATGGTGCTCTTCGCTGCGCCACGAAGGCTTGCCGGCGACCTGGCCGGTCTGGCCGAAGCGCTCGGGGACGACCGGGTGGTGGTGGTGTGCCGGGAGCTAACCAAGCTCCACGAAGAGGTATGGCGGGGACGGCTTAGGGAAGCGGTAGAGCACTGGACCGACTCCGACGTGCGGGGGGAGATCACGGTGGTCGTGGCGGGAGCCACCGATGCCCCGGCCGATCTCGAGGCGGCGATTGCTCAGGTGGAACAACTCGTCGATGACGGTATGCCGCTGGCGGAAGCGGTCAGGACCGTGGCGGAACTCTCAGCGGTGCGGCGTCGGTCCCTGTATGAGGCCGCGCTGAACCGCCCGGGGAAGAGCGGCGTCTGAGCGGTTCTAGCGGTTGCGCTCGATGCGCTCGATGAGGTAGTCGCCCGGCTCGAGAACGACCAACTCGTCTCCCAGCGTCATTCGCTTCTTGCCGTCGAGCTTGAACTGAGCCACAACCCTGGGAATCCGGGGGCGGATCGCAACGTGATCCCCCTCCAGACTGATTTCCAACTCGTCCCCCTCCTCGACTCCGAGCACTCGGCGAAACTCCGCAGGGATCACCACGCGTCCCAGGTCGTCGATCTTTCGCACGATGCCGGTGTGCATGACACCTCCTGTGTCGTCGAGGCGAGGGCGCGGCGACGAACTGCACCCTCCACTAGTCAGCCTAGAGCAATCCAGAGACTGGAACCTCCCGGCATTCCGCCCGGACCCGCCGTGGGTACCATGTCGCCACCGTGTCCCGCTTCTACATCACCACGCCGATCTACTACGTCAACGACGCACCCCACATTGGGCATGCCTACACGACCGTGACCGCCGACGCCCTCGCCCGCTGGCATCGCCTCATCGGCGACGACACCTACTTCCTGACGGGGACCGATGAGCACGGCCTCAAGGTCCAGCGTGCCGCCGAGGCCAATGGGATCACCGCCATCGAACAGGCCGATCGATTCGCCGTTCGGTTCAAGGACGCCTGGACACAGCTGAACATCTCCAACGACGATTTCATCCGGACCACCGAGCCTCGGCACTACGAGGCGGTCCAGAAACTGCTGCAGGCCTGCTACGACGCCGGCGACATCGAGAAGGGGACCTACGAGGGTCTGTATTCGGTCGCCGATGAGGCCTACGTCACGCCGGAGGAAGTGCCGGAACTCGAACGGCAGGGTCGTCCGGTGATCCAGATGCGCGAGGAGAACTACTTCTTCAAGCTGAGCCGGTACGAGGACGCGCTTATCGAGTGGTACGAAACCCATCCCGACTTCGTGCAGCCCGTCACCAAGCGCAACGAAGCGCTCGGATTCATCCGTCAAGGATTGCGGGACTTCTCGATCAGCCGTACGTCGATAGATTGGGGCGTTCCGATCCCGTGGGACGACGAGCACGTCACTTACGTTTGGTTCGATGCGCTGACGAACTACCTCACCGCCGCCGGCTACGCATCCGACCCCGATGCCTACGCCCGCCGCTGGCCTGCCGTGCACATGATCGGCAAGGACATCCTCCGGTTCCACTGTGTGTACTGGCCGGCGATGCTGCTGTCTGCCGGCGTCGAGCCTCCGGAGCACGTGCACGTCCATGGCTTCCTGCTCGTTGGTGGCGAGAAGATGTCGAAGACGAGCCTCAACCAGATTGCTCCCGCAGATCTGATCGAGACCTTCGGCGTCGACGGCTACCGCTACCACTTCCTGGCCGATCAGCGGTTCGGTCCCGACGGCGATTTCTCGTACGAAGGCATGGTGGCTCGCTACAACGCCGACCTGGCCAACAACCTGGGGAACTTGCTCGCCCGGGTCAGCACCATCGTGTCGCGCAAGCTCGACGGCGTCGGTCCGGCACCGTCGTCCGACAGTGCGCTCGCCGAAGCCGCGGCCACGGGCCTCGCGGAAGCGACCCGCCTGTGGAACGAGGTGGCACCGTCTGAGGCGCTGGCCGCCACCTGGCGGATCATCCACCAGGCCAACTCGTATCTCGAGGCCAACGAACCCTGGAAGATGGACCGGGGTCCGGATCTGGAGCGGGTGATGGGCGACGCTCTCGAAGCCCTGCGCATCGTCGCTGTGCTGGCGTCGCCGGCCATTCCGGAGGCGGCCGCTGAGATCTGGCGGCGGATCGGGCTCTCCGGAGCTCCGGACGAGGTCAGGCTTCCCGACGCCGCCGCGTGGGGCGGCTATCCGGCAGGGGCAACCGTGGAGCGGGGCGCCCCGCTGTTCCCTCGCATCACGGCGTGACCACCTGGGTCGACAACCACTGTCATCTCCAGATGTCCGACGACGACCCCGACGCGCTGCTGGCGCGCGCGGTCGACGCCGGTGTCGAGTGGATCGTTTGTCCGGGGGCAGACGCCGACTCGTCGGAAGAGGCCCGCGAGCTATCGATCCGCCACCCCGACCGGGTGCGGTGGGCCGCTGGTCTTCATCCCCACGATGCGTTGTGCTGGCCCGAGGAGCGCGATCGGATCACCGCCCTCGCCGCCGAGGCGGATGCCGTCGGTGAGATCGGCCTCGACTTCTATCGCAATCTCTCGCCGCGTGAACCGCAGCTCGCCGCGTTCCGGGATCAGCTCGGCCTGGCTCTTGCGCTGGGGAAGCCGGCCGTGGTCCACACCAGGGATTCGTTTGCCGAGACGTTCGAGGTCATCGAGGAGTTGGATGCCGGTCTGAGCACGGTGCTCCACTGCTGGACCGGTGGGAGGCGATGGACCAGGCGGTTCCGCGAATTGGGGGTGACCTTCTCGTTTGCAGGACCGATTACGTTCGCCGGCGGCGACACGGTTCGGCTGGCCGCAACCGAGGTGCCGATCGACCGCACGATGGTCGAGACCGACACGCCCTACCTCACTCCGCCACCGAACCGGCGGGCTCCCAACGAGCCCGCCAATGTGGTCAAGGTGGGGGAGGCACTGGCTGAGGTCTGGGGCATGCCGGTCGACGAGGTCGCCCGGCTCACCTCGGCCACCGCCGCACGGGTATACGGCCGTGGCTGACGATCGCCCGCTGGGGCGCGCCGGCACGATCGCTCTGCTCGACCGCCACGGCCTTCGTCCCCGCAAGTCGCTCGGCCAGCACTTCCTGGTCGACCCGAACATCGTCGGCCGGATCGTCGAGATCGCGGGGATCGGCCCGGGTGACCGGGTCGTCGAGATCGGCGCCGGCACCGGCACCCTGACGCGTGCTCTGGCATCGACGGGCGCCGCCGTGACGGCCTATGAGATCGACGAGTACCTGCGACCGGTGCTGGAGGAAGTGCTGGCCGGAGCACCGGTCGACCTCCGATTCGCCGATGCGGCGGCCATCGATCTGCCGTCCCTGCTGGCCGGCGGGCCGTGGACGCTGGTCGCCAACCTGCCGTACAACGTCGGAACACCACTGCTCCTGGACCTGCTGCGGCGCGCTCCGCAGGTCGAACGTTTTGTCGTCATGCTGCAGCGGGAAGCCATCGACCGGCTGGCGGCGTCGCACGGCACGAAAACCTATGGACTGCCCTCGGTCGTTGTCCGGCTCCACGGATCGATCGAGGTGGCACTGCGGATCGGCTCATCGGTGTTCGTGCCGCCGCCAAAGGTGGAGTCGGCCGTCGCCGTGATCGCGCGCAGACCGGCAGCGACGCTGGCGGAGGAGGCAATTGCTCTGGCCGCCGCCGGGTTCGGACAGCGTCGCAAGATGCTGCGTTCGTCGCTGCGCACAAAGGTCGCCGACCCGGTCGGAGTGTTGGAGCGGGCAGGCTTGCAGCCGACCGATCGGGCGGAGAACCTCAGTCCGGAGGAGTACCTTCGGCTCGCCGAGGTGATTCATGCAGGCTGATGCCTTCGCCAAGGTCAATCTGTCCCTCCGGGTTCGTGCACCGGACCGCTCCGGCATGCACCCCCTTCGATCCCTGGCCCACTCGATCGACTGGAACGACACCCTCGAACTGACGGTTGCCGATGAGGATCGGTTCGAGGTCGTCGGGTCCGAGGAGGACATCCCGGCCGATCACTCGAACCTGGCCATGCGGGCGCTCGATGCGGTGCGCCCGCCCGGCGCGGACCCGGTTCTGCTGCGGCTCACCAAGCGGATTCCGGCGGCGGCCGGGCTCGGCGGGGGCAGTGCCGACGCCGCGGCAGCGCTCACCCTCGGTGCGGCGCATTTCGGCGGCCGGGATCTGGATCTGCAAGGCATCGGTGCCGGTATCGGCGCCGATGTCCCGTTCTGTCTGCAGGGGGGTGCGGCGCTCATGGAGGGCCATGGGGTGCACCTGACGCCGCGTCCCGCTCTGGACGGGTTCACCCTCGCGGTGGTGGTGCCGCCGTTCGAACTCGCTACCGCCGATGTGTATCGGCGGTGGGACGAACTCGGTCGCCCGGAAGGACCGGCGATCGACCGGCAGCACCTTCCCGATCCGCTGCGCGATGAGGCGCCGCTGATCAACGACCTGACCCGGGCTGCCGTCGATCTGCAGCCGGATCTCGGCGACTGGATCGCCGACCTCTCGCTGGCCTGGGGCGCACCTGCCGTGATGTCCGGGAGCGGTCCGGCCCTCTTCGGCTTCTTCGGGACAACGGCCGAGGCGGCCGACGCGGTGGCCATGGTGTTCGGCGCTCGAGCCGTCCGGGCATGTCTCCCCGTTGAACAGGGCGTTCTGGTGAACACGTAGCGATACAATCGGCACGCCCCAGTGGGGGGTGGTGTAACCGGCAGCACGTGGGGTTTTGGTCCCCGAAGTACGGGTTCGAGTCCTGTCCCCCCAGCGATTCGGGAGGAAGAGGAGCAATGAGTCTTCGGGCCATCATCCTGGCCGCAGGCCAGGGCACGCGGATGAAGTCGTCCACGCCCAAGGTGCTGCACGAAATCGCGGGCCGGCCGCTGGTGCTCTGGGTGCTGGACGCGCTGGCGGATGTCGATCCCGACGAGATCACCGTGGTCGTCGGTCACGGAGCCGACGACGTTCGGTCAGTCCTGCCGGAAGGTGTCCGCACGGTCGTGCAGGAGGAACGGAACGGGACCGGCCACGCGGTGATGGTTGCGCTGGAACATATCGGGTCGGTTGCCGGCGACACCGTGCTGGTGGCACCCGGCGACTCGCCCCTCATCCTGCCCGAGACCCTCAAGGCGCTGGTCGATGCTCACTCGGGAGCGGCCACCCTGTTGACGGCGGAGCTTGCCGATCCGACCGGGTACGGGCGCGTCATTCGCGACGGGGACCAGGTCACCGCCATCGTCGAGGAGAACGACGCGGATGCGGCCCAGCGGGCGATTCATGAGGTCGCGGTGTCGACCTACACATTCGATGGTTCTGCCCTCGAGAGCGCTCTCGATCGCATCACCAGCGACAACGCCCAGGGCGAGTACTACCTGACGGACGCGATCGGCATCCTCGCCGCCGAGGCGGATGTGCGGGCGATTCCCGCCGCCGATGCCGAGGAGGTGCTGGGCGTCAACAGTCACGACCAGCTGGCGGCGGCCGCAGGGATCATCAGGCAGCGGATCAACCACGGTCTCCTGCACTCGGGCGTCTGGATGCAGGACCCGGGCCGCACCTATGTCGACGCCGGGGTCACGATCGAGCCCGGCGCCCGGCTGTATGCCGACACCTACCTCGAGGGCTCCACCACGGTCGGTGACGGTGCGGAGGTCGGACCATCAACCTTCGCTCGCGACACCGCAATCGGTGCCGGAGCCAAGGTGTGGTTCTCCGTCGCCCGCGGCGCCCGAATCGGCGAGGGTGCGCAGGTCGGCCCCTACGCCTCGTTGCGCGAAGGAACCGTCCTCGAGGAGAACTCGAAAGCCGGGACCTTCGTCGAGACCAAGAAGACCACGGTCGGACCCGGCGCCAAGGTGCCGCACCTCGCCTATATGGGCGACGCCACCATCGGGGAAGGCGCCAACATCGGCGCCGGGACCATCACCTGCAACTACGACGGCTACCACAAGCATCCGACCACGATCGGCAAAGGTGCCTTCGTCGGGAGCGACACCATGCTGGTCGCACCGGTGACGATCGGAGACGACGCGATCACTGGAGCCGGGTCCACAATCACGAGAGATGTCGCCCCGGGAGCCCTGGCGGTCGAGCGTTCGACCCAGAAGGAGGTCCCCGGCTACGCTGCGAAGCGGGCTCAGAAAGCGCAGCGGGAGGACGACGAGTAGCCATGGAACTGGCCGGTCGGAAGCGGATGATGCTGTTCTCGGGGACCGCAAACCTCGAACTCGCGGAACGGGTAGCGCAGTTGCTGGGCATCGAACTCGGCGGTGTCGAACTCAGTGAATTCGCCGGCGGTGAGATCTACGCCCGATACACCGAAAGTGTGCGTGGTGCCGACTGCTTCGTGATCCAGAGTCACAGCAATCCGATCAACTATCACATCATGCAGCAGATGATCATGCTCGATGCCCTGGAGCGGGCGTCGGCGAAGCGGATCACTGCGGTGGTGCCGTTCTTCGGCTACGCCCGCCAGGACAAGAAGAGCATGCCGCGTGAGCCGATTACTGCCCGGCTCATGGGCGATCTGTTTCTCGCCGCTGGAGCCGACCGCATTGTGTCGGTCGATCTCCACAGCGGCCAGATCCAGGGGTTCACTCGCAAGCCGTTCGACTCCCTGACCGCACTTCCGGTCTTCCTGGAGTACATCACCGAGAATCTCGAGGGACCGCTGGTTATGGTGTCACCGGACACCGGCCGGGTGCGGGTGGCATCCCGCTACGCCCGCCACCTCGACGCCGATGTTGCCTTCATCCACAAGCGGCGGCGCGTCGACGTCCATCATGAAGTTGCTGCGCTTCAGGTCGTCGGCGACATCTCCGGCAAGCACGCCGTGATCGTCGACGACATGATCGACACGGCCGGGACCGTCGTCGCCGCCGCCGAGCTGCTGCAGGAGGCCGGGGCGCTCAGTGTTCGAGCCCTGGCTACTCACGGCGTTCTCTCGGATCCGGCGGCAGATCGAATCAAGAACGCTCCGTTCGAGGAAGTTGTGATCACCGACACCCTGCCGGTTCCCGCGGCCGCCGCCGACCTGCCAAACCTGCGTGTGCTCTCGATCGCACCGATCCTGGCGGACACGCTGAAGGCGATCTTCACCGACGACTCGGTGTCGTCGATCTTCATGGGTGAGAACGCCTAGCCCGTCGGGCCCATGGACACCGTTGAGCTCACCTTCAGCACCGGATCTGCCCCGGCGGCGCTCGATATCACCGGCGACGTGGCCCGGTTCATTCGCGGCAAGGGTGATGGGCTCCTCACCGTGTTCGTCCCGCATGCCACCGCCGGCGTCGCCATCCTCGAGACCGGAGCAGGCAGCGATCGCGATCTGCTCGAGCATCTCGACACGCTCTTTCCCCGTGACGATCGCTGGAGCCACCGTCACGGATCCCCAGGCCACGGCGCCGACCACGTGATGCCGGCCTTCGTGGCGCCGTCGGTCACGATCCCGGTGGTCGGCGGATCGCTCACCCTCGGCACCTGGCAATCGGTGGTGCTGGTCGATCCGAATCGGGACAACCGCTCCCGAAGGGTGCGGCTGGCGTTCATCGCCGGCTGAGGAATCACGCTGCGTACAGTTGCGGCATGGCATCCGTCGAGCTGCGCGGAGTCACGGTCCGCTTCGGAGACACCGCCGTTCTCGACGACATCGACCTGTTCGTTGCCGATGGGGAACTCGTTGTGGTCACCGGGCCCTCGGGCAGCGGCAAGACGACGATTCTGAGGACGGTCGCCGGGTTCGTGAATCCTGAGGCAGGGTCGGTGTGGATCGGGAACGAGGACGTGACGCACCGCCAACCGATCAGGCGCGATCTGGCAATGGTGTTCCAGGAGTACGCGCTGTATCCGCAGCGCACCGCCGAGGGCAATATCGAGTTCCCGCTGCAGGCGCGACGGGTGATCCCCGAATCGGAGCGCAAGGAACGCGTTCGCCGCGAAGCCCGCAACTTGCGAATCGAGCACATCCTCGACCGCAAGCCCCGGGAACTGTCGGCCGGCCATCAGCAGGCGGTGGCGACTGCCCGGTCCCTGGTCCGGTCGTCACAGGCACTGCTCTTGGATGAGCCGTTGTCGAACCTGGATGCTCGTTTTCGTGCCGAGGGAAGGGTCGAGCTGCGCCGGATCCATCGTGAGGTGGGGGCGACGTTTCTGTATGTGACCAACGACCAGAGCGAGGCGATGTCGCTTGCCGATCGCCTCGTCGTGTTCGACGGGGGCCGGATCCAGCAGTTCGATCCTCCGCGCAAGGTGTACGACGATCCCGCCAATACGTTCGTTGCGACATTCCTCGGGAGCCCGTCGATGAGCCTGATTCCCGGCGAGTTGGCGGTGGACGGCGACGTCGTCGAGCTGCTGATCGGGACCGATCGCATCCACTTCGATCGGGAGACGCTCGACGGCATGCCGTGGTACCCGCAGTGGGATGGCCGGCCGATCACCGTCGGGATCCGGCCGGAACACCTGGCTCCGGCATCGGGGTCGGAACCGTTCGTTCGGACCCTCCACGGCCGGGTGTCGGCGGTCGAAAATCTCGGCGGTGCAGCCATCGTCACGGTTGGTCTCGGCATCCGGGATGTGGATGTGAAGGTGTGGCTGCGGGCACCGGCGCGGCTGGAGGTCGGCGATCCGCTCGAGCTCGCCGTGTCGCTCGGGCGGCTGAGATTCTTCGACCCAGAGACGGGCTCGGCTCTCCTAGCATCCCGCCCATGAGCGAACGAAGAGCTCGCAAGCGCGGCGCATCGGAACTCCGCCGGACGATCAAGCGTGCGATCCAGGAGGGACGGAGTGGCCGGGCCGGGTCCGCGGAACTCGGAGAGACAATTCAGCGAGCGATCGCGGCCCAAATGGTACGGAAGTTCCGTGAGCGGCCCGAGGTGGCGCGGAAGCTCGTCGAGGCCGGCCTCATCGACGAGGACTACGCGAACGTCGATCCGGCCACCATCGAGGATCCGGTGCGGTTCCTTCGCGAGTTCGGATCGGCGCTCGCCGAACGGGTCCGGGAGCAGCCCTCCACGCTCGCCCGGCTCGACCTGAACGCCGTGGAACTGATGGGCCAGGATTCGATCGGGACCACCCAGGCGGTCGCCGAATCGACCCGGGACGATCGGGTGGTCCTGTTCACCGATCTCGAAGGGTTCACGTCCTTCACCGAGGACGAGGGTGATACGGCGGCAACCGAGCTGCTGACCGGGCACTACCAGGTGGTACAGGGCGTCGTTCGGTCTCGCGGCGGTGAGGTCGTGAAGCGCCTCGGCGACGGCCACCTCCTCGCGTTCCGGGCACCGGAGGCGGCGGTGATGGCAGGGCTCGAGATCGTCGAGTTGGCTCCCGATCCGTTGCGGCTGCGAGCGGGCGCGCACGCCGGCGAGGTGATGGTCTCCTCAGACGACCTGCTCGGTCATGTGGTGAACATCGCTTCACGGGTTGCCGGTTCGGCGGGGGGCGGCCAGGCACTGATCACCGGAGCGGTGCGCCGGGATGCGGCCGAGCTGGCCGGTATCGAGTACGTGTCGACGCCGCCGCGGCCGCTCCGGGGGCTCGATGAACCGATGGCCCTCTGGGAGGTTCACCGGGTTCCGCGGTAGGCCCTCACCTGCACTCGCTCGGTCGTCACCAGCCCGTCACCGACCATCTCGTCGAGTTCCGGGAGTACGGCCTCGATTTGCTCCTCGCGATCGACACACTCGATCACGATCGGCAGGTCCTCAGAGAGCCGCACGATCGACGAGGTATGGAGCCTGGTCGATTGGCCGTACCCCTCGATCCCCTTGAGCACGGTCGCCCCGGCGAGGTCGTGGCTCCGTAACAGTTCGACAATCGCCTGGAACAGCGGCCGGCCCTCGAAACGATCGTCCTCGCCGATGAAGATGCGGAGCAGCAGATGGGCGGGGTCATTCATGAGCTCAGTCTGTCAGGTGGAACCCCAGCGCGCACAGGGCGACACCTGCAACGAGCGGCAACACCACATTGACCAGTGCCCGCCGGTGCTGGCCGGTCAAGAGGAGCCCGAAGCTCTCAAAGCTCCATGTCGAGAACGTCGTGAACCCACCGAGAAACCCGACGACCCCGGCGGCCGGGATGCCGCCGTCCGGCAGGGCCCCCGCCGCCAGCCCGATCGCCAGAGCACCGAGGAGATTGACGGCCAGGGTGCCGCCGGGGAAGTGGCCGCTGCGGGCCTGAACCCACCCTGCGGCCAGGTACCGGCCGACCGCTCCCAGGCCGCCCGCCGCGATGGTGATGGTCGTGATCATCGGCGCTCCCCGACGGCATGGCCCGCCCATGCTCCGAGGAGGCCGAGGATCGTGGATCCCGCGCCGTACCCGATGGCCGACGCGGCACGCCCCGCTTCCAGCAGTTGAACGGTCTCGAGGGCAAGGGCGGAGAACGTAGTGAACGATCCGAGCAATCCGATGGCCCAGAAGTCGAGTGATCGGGCCGATGAGCGGCTGATCTCCCGACGCGTCAGGTAGAAAGCCGCCGCCGTCGCTCCGGTGATGTTGACGAGCAGTGTGGCGGCGGGCCATCCGGCAGGGTCCCAGGAGATCCAGGCTCCCGCCGCGGTGCGCAGCGCCGATCCTAGGAGCCCGCCGGCCAGGATGACGGCAAGGCGTTGTGTGGAACGAAGGTCGATGGAGATCGCAAACATGGCTCGGTTGGGGGGTAGGAGCCATCAGCCCGGGCGGGCGGTTTCGGCGAGCTCCATCGCCGTCGGCGTGATCGTACCGGACCCGCCACCGCAGCAGCGGGAGGGCTCCAGGGGTCGGTTCCGATCTTCGGGGTTGATCAAGGCAGCGGTCGTGGAAGAATCCCCAATGATGCTGACACAGGAGGGGTGATGACACGAAGCCATGTTTCATGGCGCGGAGCGGCTGTGCTCCTGGTGGCGGTGTTCGCCACACTGCTGACCGCTTGCTCTGAGGAGACGCCTGCAGCCGAGATCGTCGACGACCGTCCCGAGGTGGCCCGCGCCGACCTCAGCGGCATCGAGGTCGAGGTCCATCGGGAGCCCGGCTGAGGATGCTGTGGTGATTGGTCTGATTACATCGCAGACCACGGTGCAACGGTCGTTGCATCCGACGATCCGCAACTGAACAGTTTCCGGGAGGGCCTCGGGGTCCCACCGGAGGTCTTCTCGTGCCACACCGCCATCGTCGACGGCTATGTGGTCGAAGGGCACGTGCCCGCCGAGGCCGTCGTCCAGCTCCTTGCGGAGCGGCCGGACGCCGTCGGCATCGCGGTTCCGGGCATGCCGGCGCTGTCTCCCGGCATGGGCGGGGACCGCGGGGATTGGCTCGACCTCGATGTCGTCCTGATCGGGTTCGACGGGAGCCTGTCACCTTTCCAGTTCTGAGAAACCGGGAATGTCCTACCCCTGGGTCGATGTTTAGTACTAAAGTATGACATCGACTCAGGGGAAGACATGACCACCGTGACCGCTGAGACTGCCGTGCCGATGGTTCGGCTCCGCCGGCTCAACCTCATCGTTGGGCTGGCCCATCTGATTCAGGGGGTCCTGATCCTGGTACTGAGCAGCGGGTTCTCGATCCCGGTGCTCGCTTCGTTCGCCGACGGACCTCCGGGGACGCCTCCGCCACCAGCATCCATCCTGTTCGAGATGCCGTTTGCGGTGGTGATCGCGATCTTCTTGCTCTTCGCCGCAGCCGACCACCTGCTCATGGCGTTTGGTGGGGTCCGCCGCTGGTACGAGAGCAACCTGCGCAGGACCGTCAACTACGCCCGCTGGATCGAATACTCGATCAGCTCGTCTCTGATGGTCGTGCTGATCGCCATGCTCACCGGCATCGTCGATTTTTTCGCCCTGCTCGGATTATTCGGGGTGAACGCCTCGATGATCCTGTTCGGGGCGCTCCAGGAGCGGTTCAATCAGCTCGACAAGGACAATGTCGATTGGTGGCCGTTCATCTTCGGAACCATCGCCGGGAGCGTCCCGTGGATCGCAGTGGCGTTCTCCATCGGTGGAGCAGTGCAGGAGGGCAACGGCGTTCCCGGCTTCGTGTTCGGAATCTTCGTGTCCCTGTTCATCTTCTTCAACAGCTTCGCCATCAACCAGGTGCTGCAGTACCGCCGGGTGGGGAAGTGGCGGGACTATCTGTACGGCGAGCGGGCCTACATCCTGCTCAGCCTCGGGGCCAAGACCGCGTTGGCCTGGCAGGTGTTCGGCGGAACGCTGGCCGGCTGACATGACGCCTTCGGGCCTGCGCCCCCTTGCTCTTTCCCCGGGCGAGGGGGCGCTACCGCGCCGGTTGCGGAACGCCGACCGGGATCAGGTACAGCGGCAGGTCGTCGGCCCCCAGGCCGAGCACGGTGCACACGGCGGCCTCGTTGAAGGATCCAACCGGCACGGCCCACAGCCCGATGGATTCCGCCGCCAGCAGTACGTTCTGCCCGATATGGCCGGCCTCGAGCTTCACGTAGAGCTCGGCACGTTCCCCGTACTTGGCTGCGGTGCGAGCCACCCGGGCGGTGGCGACGACGGTGAGCCCGGCACGAGCGACGACATCCTGGCTGCCGCACGTAGCCGCCAGAGCCGATCGAACGTCGGCGCGGCCTGAGATCTCGACCGAGTGGGAATCACCCCGGTACGGGCCGTACCAATCGGGCGTCACCGCGACGACCATCATCGGGTCGGTGAAGCCGGCCGACGGTACGGTGCGGCGGCCGTCGTCGGAGGTGACGCCGTGGGCGGCCCACAGGACCAATGCGAGCTGTTCCGGGGTGAGCGCCTCGCCGGTGTAGTCGCGGCGAGAACGTCTGGTACCGAGCACCGTCGTCAGTGCCGGCCCGTCGATGGGAATCGGTGGCAGGTTGATGGTGTCCATGCAAGAAGTCTCGCGCAGCTGTGCCCGGCATAGACTCGCCCGCATGCCCGAACTCCCCGAACCGATCGAAGGACATCCGTGGCGGCCCGTCACCGTCGACGATGCGGAAGCCCTCGCCCGGCTCCACGCGGCCTGCCATGCAGTGGACGGTGGGTACCTGATGGTGCCCTCGGAATATCGCGACGATCTGAACCACCCGGCCAACGATGCCGCTGCCGACACCATCGGGGTCTTCGATGAGTCGGGCGAGGCGATCGCGTTCGGGTACGCGTTCATGACCGGGGGTGAGGTCTCGACCCACCGGGTGTACCCGTGGGCGGAGGTCCATCCCGAATACCGACGCCGCGGGATCGGGACCGCGCTGCAGACCTGGCTGGAGCGGCGGGCGATGGAGCGCCTGGAGTCCTGCGACGATGGGCTGCCCTCGACTATCCGGCTCGGTGCGTACTCCGATCAGGCCGATCGAATCGAACTGTTCGAGCGGCTCGGATTCGAGCCCGTCCGGTACTGGAGCGAAATGCTGCGGGATCTCTCACTGCCCTTCCCTTCGCTGCCGCCGATGCGCGGTATCGCGATCCTCGGCTGGTCGGAGGTGAACAAGGAGGCGGCTCGCGAGGTGCACAACCAGGCATTTGCGGATCACTGGGGGTCGGAACCGGTGAGCCCTGAAGGGTGGGAGCACCGGTTCAACGAGTTCTTCCTGCCCGAGGCGTCGTACGTTGCATACGACGGCGAGACCCCGGTCGCCTATCTGACGTCGGCGATGTATCCGCACGATTTCGAGTCGCGAGGACGGACTGAAGCCTGGATCGAGGGGTTGGGCACCATCCGGTCTTGCCGCGGCCGCGGTATCGCCACCACCATGCTCCTTGAGGCGTTCGCCCGGTATCGCGATCGGGATCTGCAATACGCAGTCATCGGGGTGGATGCGGAGAACCCGACCGGAGCGGTCGGCCTCTACGAGAGGATGGGTTTCGTCACCGAGAAGCAGTCGGTCACGTACGCCAAGTCGTTCGACTGACAAGACGTCGAGCCGACCGCAGCTTCGGTACCACCGCCGGGGTTCCCTGCGTCAGTTCTCGATACCCGGGACGCCGCTCTTCCATGCGGCGGTCCATGAGCGGGATACTCACTGCTACGAACAGCACGGTGACGGCGGCGGCGCCCACCACCGTCCATGCTTCGCCGGCGGCAATCCCGAAGAGCGCCAACCCCCACCAGAACCCGATCTCTCCCAGGTAGTTGGGGTGGCGGACGAGCGCCCAGAGGCCCTCGGTGAGCGTCCCGCTTCCTCCGCCGGCGCGAAACCTGCGTTTCTGGAGATCGGCCGTCGACTCGATCCACACCGCCAGAAGAGCGACCGCAGCGCCGGCCACTCCGAGAGCGCCGAACGCCCCGTCGCCGGTGACGGCGGCGTACACGGGGAGTAGGCCGGCAAACACGATAAGCGTCGGCATCATCTGGAGGGCGCCGAACGAGACCGCCCAGTACCCGGCGGTGCCGAAACGCCGGTACTCGGTGTACCGCCAGTCCTCGTGGTTGAGCCCGGTCCATCCGGCAAGGAAGTTGGCGGTAAGCCGGAGCCCCCACACCGCGACTACCGCGAGGACGACGATCCCGGCCCCGGACATCTCATCCTGCGCCAACCACCAGGCGATGAGCAAGATCGGTGCCACCGACCAGTATGGGTCGTAGACGCTGGTGTTGTTGAAAGCCAGCGCCGCCAGGAACACCACGACGGTCGCCACCACGTCCGCAACAAACGCCGCCAGCAGGATGCCGGAGTCCGCCAGCGCTTGCGCTGCCAGAAACCTGGCCAGCGCGGCGACGGCGTAGACCACAGCGAGCACCAGGTAGCTGGCGGACCGGGACCAGGTTCGACGGCCGGGGTGAGTCATCAGATGCTGATCAGCGGGCCGAAGACGAACACCAGGCCGACGCTGACCACCCCGACGGCAAGCGCGGCGGCGATGCCGACTACGAAGGGCCTGAAGCCGAGACCCTTGAGCTGGTCGAACGAGGTCCCCAACCCGACTCCGGCCATTGCAGTGGCCAGGATGTATTCCGCCCAGGTCCGGATGCCGTGGGTGAGGTCACCCCAGGCCCCCTCGGCCCAGATCCCGAAGGCGCTGCCGCCACCCTCGATCCCGGCGTCTCCGATACTGCGCAAAGCCGCCATGGCGAGGAACCCGAGAATGAACACCGGTACCAACTGCAGGATTCCGGTCTGCTCTCCCGCTTCTTCACCCTGGGCGCGCAGCCGGCGGGCGTAGACGTAGGTGATGCCCGGGATCGCAGCGACCATCATCGCGTTGCGAACCAGCTTGGCGACCACCGCGATGTCGGCTCCGCTCGGCGACGTGATGATGGCGAACGACTGGTCGTAGATGAGGCCGGCGCCGGCGACCTGGGCGGTCTCATGGATCGACGTTCCCAGGAACAGCCCGGTCCTGATCAGGTCGCCTCCGAAGATCAGATCGCCGAGGAACGGGTAGAGGAACATCGCGGCGATCCCGAAGATCGTGATGTTCGCAACCGCATAGGCCACCTCTTCGTCCTTCGCCCGGATCCCGGGGGCGGTGGCGACGATGGCGGTCGCTCCACAAATGCCGGTCCCGACCGCGATCAGGGTGCCGAGCCGGTCCGGAAGGCCGAGCCGGCGCGTGGCGATGGTGGCGACCACCAGGCCGGTCAGCACCGCTCCGACGACGATGGGGATGCCGAAGCCGCCGATCTCCAGCACGTCGAGCAGGCTGAGCCGGATTCCCAGCAGGATGATCCCGAGGCGCAGGAGCTTCTTGAGGCTGAAGGCGACGCCGGGTGCGAACACGTTGTGGAGCCCGATGGTGTTGCGCACGAGCATGCCGAGGACGATCGCCACGAGGATGAAGCTGACCAATCCGTCGAAGCCCCAAGCGGTGTTGATCAAGTCGGCCAGCCCCACGGCGGCGGCGACAACGGCGGTGGCCAGGGCGATCCCCGGAACCAGAGCCGGGACCTGGTCGATCGTGGTACCGAGCAGCAGGCGTTCGAGGAGCGTCGGCCGGCGCAGCGCTGTCTGGTCGCTCATTCATGCTCCGTGTGCGGGCGGAAGCCGCAATTGTGACACGGGGAATGGGCGTAGCCTTCTCGGCGACACATCGGGAGGCTCCGCCGACCGACGCGGCCCCGCCGCGATCCGTAGTCTTCCCGGCATGAGGGAAGACCTGGGTGATGCTCTGGTGAGCTCGGGCATGACCGCCGCCGAGCGGCGCCGGCTCCTCGAGATGTGTCACCCGCGGAGTGCTGAGGAGCTCGCCGGCGATGTCTCCAGCATCGAGGAGCACATGGCCGTGCTGAGCCTGGCGGCCGAGTCGGATCCCACCGTCGATCTCCAATTGGCCGATCGAATGGCCGCCGCGCTGCGCCTGCTGGTCGAGGACCGCCACCGGCTGACCTTCGAGGAGCGCAGGCTCTTGTGCGGTGCGATTGCCTACTTCGCGGCAGCCGCCGACGGAGCCGACGACATCCGCGATCTGGCCGGCCTCGAGGACGACGCCCGGATCATCCGGGCCGTCTGTTCCGCCCTCGGCCGCGGCGACATCGCCCGCAAGGTGTGACGGCCAACGGTCCCTTCATGCCAGAATCCCGCGTCGGAGCCGGAACGCGCCCGGTGCGACAGAGAGGCGGCGCATGGCAGTGACCGAATCGCGAGGAACACTGGGGACCTTCTCCGGCGTCTTCACGCCGTCGATCCTCACAATCCTCGGGATCATCCTGTTTCTCCGCCTGGGGCTCGTCGTGGGAGAGGCGGGCCTGCGCAACGCGCTCGTCATGATCCTGTTTGCAACGGCGGTCTCGGTGCTCACGTCGATTTCTCTGGCGGCCATCTCGACGAACTTCCGGGTCGGCGGCGGCGGCGACTACTACCTGATCTCGCGGACCCTCGGAACCGAGTTCGGCGGAGCCATCGGCATCGTGCTGTATCTCGCCCAGGCAGTGTCGATCGCGTTCTACGCCATCGGGTTCGGTGAGGCGATCTCATCGATCATCGGCTGGTCGGCGTCGTGGGGCCCTCAGGTGATCGCAGCCGCCGCCGTGCTGTTCCTCTTTGGTTTCGCCTGGGCCGGCGCCGATGTGGCCAGCCGGCTCCAGTTTGTCGTCATGGCGCTGCTGATCGCAGCGCTCGCCTCGTTCTACGCGGGTGCATTCGGTTCGTACGAGGGAGCTGCTGTACGCGAGTCGCTGTCGCCGCTCCCGGAGGGGCTCGGCTTCTGGACCCTGTTTGCCATCCTTTTCCCGGCGGTCACCGGCTTCACCCAGGGCGTCAGCATGTCGGGCGACCTGCGGGACCCGGGCAAGAGCCTTCCCCGCGGAACGTTCGCCGCAGTCGGGCTCTCGACGGTGGTGTACATCTCGGTGGCCGTCCTCATGGCCGGGTCGGCAACGCAGGAGGCGTTGGCCACCGACACCGGGACCATGGGAGACATCGCAGCGGTCGGCTGGCTCATCGACGTCGGCGTTGTTGCAGCCACGCTGTCGTCGGCGATGGCGTCGTTCCTCGGTGCACCTCGCATTCTGCAGTCGCTGGCATCTGATCGGATCTTCCCGATCCTCCGTTTCTTTGCCGTCGGCGACGGCGAATCGGGGAATCCGCGACGTGGTGTTCTGCTGTCGCTGGTGATCGCACTCGGGACCATTGCGCTGGGCAGCCTCAACGTGATCGCCCCGGTGGTGTCGATGTTCTTCCTGATCTCCTACGGGCTGCTCAACTACGCCACCTACTACGAGGCCCATGCCTCGAGCCCGGCGTTCCGGCCCCGATTCCGCTTCTTCCACAGGCGGGCGAGTCTCGCCGGTGCGGTGGCCTGCCTGGGAGCGATGCTGGCCATCAATCCGCTCGTCGGCGCCGGTGCGGCGCTGGTGATGTACCTGATCTACAAGTACCTGGAGGGCCGGGATCGGGTCGAGCGGTGGGCCGATGCCAGCCACAGCCACTTCTTCCAGCGGGCGAAGGACAGCATCCGGGCCCTGGCCGGGGAGTCGGATCACGCCAGGAACTGGCGTCCCCGGATGCTGGCATTCTCGGCGGACCCGGCCCGCCGAGCTCGGCTGCTGCGGTTCACGACGTGGCTCGAGGGAGGCAGCGGTCTCACTGCGGTCGCCCAGATCGTCGCCGGGGAGGGAGCCCTGAAGCGCCTGGAACGTTCCGAGGCGCACGAGGTGCTTGAGGAGCAGATCGACGAACTCGATCTCGACGTTCACGCACTCACCGTCCTTGCACCGGATCCGCTCGACGCGCTGCCGGTCATCGCCCAGTCGTTCGGCATTGGACCGATGAGCGCCAACACGGCGGTGTTCGGGTTACCCGAGGATCCCGATCAGGCCGCATGGGAGAGCTACGTGATGGCGCTGCGATCGGTCGCGCGGCTCGGGCTCGGAGTGGTTGCGGTGTCGAGCAACGAGGAGGTGTGGCAGTTCACCCAGGAGGTTCCCCGCAAGCACCGGGTGATCGACGTCTGGTGGGCGGACGACGACACCGGCCGGGAGGCGCTGCTGATGGCATACCTCGCCACCCGGACCGAGGATTGGGGCCGGGCGAAGATCCGCTTGCTGGCCCCGGCCGACGACACCCCGGATCAGGCTGGTGCGCTCGAGGCGATGCTCGAGGATGCCCGCATCTCTGCGGAGGTAGTCGTCGTGCCCGAGCCCTCCGCGGCGGTAATCAGGAGTGTGAGCGCCGGGGCGACTCTGGTCATGCTGCCCATGAGACTGAAGGGGACCACCCTCCTCGATGAGATCGCCGGGGTCGAACTCCCGGGCTTGATGTCCAAGTTGCCGTTGACGGCAGCAGTGATGGCGGCGTCTCCGATCGATCTGACTGCAGATCCGGAGAGCGGTCCGGCCGCCGAGCTTCTCGCGGCCGAGGAGCGGGCGGACGTCGCCAACGACCGTTTGCGGACGCTCGAACGTCAGCTGAAACATGCCGAGGCTGATCTTCGCCAACTCAAGGTTGCACTGCCGAACTGGCCGTCGCTGGCGTCGGAGGTAGAAGTGGCCGAGGCCCGGGTGGCGGATCTCACCAGGCGGGTCGGCAAGGCGCGGGCCCGTGTCGATGTCGCCCAGGCCGATCTGGACGAACTCCGCAACGGCCGACGGTAGGCGGATGGGCGTCCCCACCTTGCCGTTCCGGTGTGGGGCCCGCCATAATGAGCCGACCTCCACGTCTTTCTTGAGGAGTCTTTCGTCATGGAACAGGTGAGCCTGCGCGCCGAGACCGGCCGAACCAAGGGTTCGCGCCCGTCGCGTCGCCTCCGGCGCGAGGGTGCGGTCCCGGCCGTCGTCTATGGGCGAGGCCTGGAGCCGGTCTCCGTCGCCGTCAACCGCCGCGACCTCTACGGTGCCCTGCGCACCGAGGCCGGCCTCAACGCTCTGATCAACTTGGAAGTGGGCAAGGACGAGTTTCTGACCGTTGCCCGTGAGATCCAGCGGGACCCGGTGCGCGGTGAGATCGTGCATCTCGACTTCCTGCAGATCTCACTCGACGAGACCATCCAGGCTGAAGTCGGCGTCGAATACCTCGGGGAGCCGGCCGGTGCGGCCGAGGGCGGCATCGTCGAGACCATCCGGACCGTTGTGCTGATCGAGGCGCTGCCGACGGCCATTCCGTCGTCGATCACCCTCGACATCTCCGAGCTCAACATCGGCGACAGTCTCAGCGTCGTCGATCTGCCCGAACTCGAGGGCGTCCTCTATGTGGATGACCCCGAGTCGACCCTCGTTACCGTCACCGTGCCTGCCGCGGTGGTGGCCGAAGAGGAAGAGGTCGAGGGTGAAGAGGGCGAAGAGATCGAGGGCGAAGAGGGCGACGGCGAAGGCGAAGGCGCGTCCGACGAAGGGGACGAAGGCTGAGCGACGGGCCCCTGCTCGTCGTCGGACTCCGCAACCCAGGTCCCGAATACGAGGGCACCCGCCACAACATCGGTGCGGAGGTGATCAGCGCCGCCGCCGGTGGGGCCTCGTTCAAGCGTGCTCCCAGGTTCATTCGCGCACTGGTGGCGACGGCCGACTTCGGTGGCCGCCGTGCCGTGCTGGCGCAGCCGGGCACGTTCATGAACGAGTCGGGGCAGGTGGTCGCGCCGCTGGTGCGCTACTACAAGGTCGATCCCGAAGACATCGTGCTGATCCACGACGACATCGACCTGCCCTTCGGCAAGCTCCGGTTCCACTTCGGGCGCGGGACCGGCGGGCACAACGGCGTGGCCTCGGTGGTTCGATCGCTGGGGAGCCCAACCCTGTGGCGGCTGAAGTTCGGGGTGGGGCGGCCTCCGGGGCGGATGGACCCGGCCGACTTCGTGCTGCGCCGGTTCTACGATCGGGAGCGGGCCGACGTCGATCTCATGGTGGCCGAAGCGGCTGATCTCGTCCGGGTGTTCGGGGCCGAAGGCGGCGATGCGGCCCGCCAGGCGGCAGGCGAGGCGACGGCCCGTCTCGGGATCGACAAACGAGCCGAAGACGATTCGGGAGAGTGATCGACGTGAAGGACTATGTCGGCGCCATCGACCAGGGGACCACCAGCACCCGCTTCGTCATCCTGGACCGGGCAGGCCGGTTGGTTGCGATCGACCAGCAGGAGCACGAGCAGATCTATCCCCAGCCCGGGTGGGTCGAGCACAACGCCGCCGAGATATGGGAGCGGACCAGGGCGGTCATCACCGGAGCCCTGGACCGGGCGGGGATCACCGCCGGCGATCTCGCCGCCGTCGGGATCACCAATCAGCGCGAGACGACGCTGGTATGGGATCCCGAGACCGGGGAGCCGCTGGCCCCGGCGATCGTGTGGCAGGACACGCGGACCGATGATCTGGTCCACCAACTGGCTGTCGATGGCGGGCTTGATCGCTTCCGTGCGGTGACCGGGTTGCCGCTGACCACCTACTTCTCCGGACTCAAGGTGCGGTGGCTCCTCGACCACATCGACGGCCTCCGGACCCGTGCCGAGGAGGGGAGGGCGATCTTCGGCACCATGGACACCTGGGTCATCTGGAACCTGACGGGCCGGCATGTGACCGATGTGACCAATGCCAGCCGGACGATGCTGATGCGTCTCGACACCCTCGAGTGGGACCGGGAAATCGCAGCCGCAATAGGCGTTCCTCTCCAGATGCTTCCTGAGATCGTCCCGAGTTCCGCGGTCTACGGCGAAGGAACCGGCCCCCTGGCCGGAGTGCCGATCGCCGGTGCACTCGGGGATCAGCAGGCTGCACTGTTCGGCCAAACCTGTTTTGCCCCGGGGCGCGCCAAGAACACCTACGGGACCGGTTGCTTCATGCTGCTCAACACCGGGACCGAAGCCGTGCCCAGCGACCAGGGTCTGCTGACCACGCTCGGGTATCAGCTGGAGGGGAGTCCGGCGGTCTACGCCCTCGAGGGCTCGATCGCCATCGCCGGTGCCGGCGTGCAGTGGTTGCGCGACAACCTGCGAATGATCGACTCGGCACCCGAAGTCGAGACGCTCGCCCGCGAGGTGGAGGACAACGGGGGCGCCTACTTCGTGCCGGCCTTCAGCGGCCTGTTCGCACCGTACTGGCGAACCGACGCCAGGGGAGTGTTCGCCGGACTCACCCGCTACGTCAACCGTCACCACATCGCCCGGGCGGTCCTCGAGTCGACCGCGTATCAGACCCGGGATGTGCTCGAGGCGATGGTCGCCGACAGCGGTGTCGATCTGGCGACGCTCTTCGTCGACGGCGGCATGGTCGCCAATGATCTCCTGATGCAGTTCCAGGCCGACATTCTGGGGGTGCCGGTGATCCGGCCGACGATCGCCGAGACCACGGCGCTGGGAGCCGGCTACGCCGCCGGACTGGCGGTCGGGTTCTTCAGTGGCCTCGATGAGCTGTCGTCGTTGTGGGCCGAGGATCGCCGTTGGGAGCCGGAGATGGCCGGGAGAGAGCGCGAACGCCTCTACGCCGGCTGGAAGAAAGCCGTGACCCGAACCTTCGACTGGGTCGAACGCGACTGAGCCGCCGACGCACCCTTCGGTACCATGCCGGAGGTCTCGTCCAGAGGAGAGCGTCCCATCTCGATCCCCGATCGCCTTGCCTACGCCCGGATGATCTCCGTGCCAGTGATCGTGGCGCTGATCCTGCTGGCGGACGATATCGACCACGCCTTTGGGATCGCCGCCGTAATCATGGCGCTCGCTTCGTTCACCGATTTCCTGGACGGGTACCTCGCCCGCCGCTGGCAGATCACCACGACGCTCGGTGCGTTCCTCGACACCATCGCCGACAAGCTGCTGGTGACCGGGGCGTTGTTCGCACTCGTCGAGGTCGGGCGGGCGTGGGCGTGGGCGGCGTTCGTGATCGTCGGCCGTGAGATCGCAATCTCCGGGCTGCGGGGGATCGCGGCCATGGACGGCGTTTCCGTCCCACCGTCGATCTGGGGCAAAGCGAAGGCCAACGTGCAGTACCTGGCCGTCTTCATGGCGATGCTGCGGACCCCGGACACGTACGGCGGGCTGTACCCCGACGAGTGGATGATGATCCTCGCCGCCGCCGTCACGGTGCTGTCGGGCGTGGAGTACATGGCCCGCTTCGCCGTGGTGCTCCGGGCCGACCGGGCTCGTGCCTGACACTCTCGTCACCGGCGGCACCGGGTTCATCGGTGGTGCTCTTCTCCGGCGCCTGATCGCCGATGGGCGTGCGGTCAGGGCCCTGGTGCGCAGCGATGCCGATGCCGAAGCGGTCGCCTCGCTCGGCGCCGAGCCGGTCGTGGGGGACCTGCGCAACCTCGCCTCGGTCGATCGAGCCGTGACCGGGTGCCGAACGGTTTTTCACGTTGCCGGGATCAACGAGATGTGCTCCCGCGACATCGACCTGATGTATCGCGTCAACCTCGAAGGGTCGCGCACCGTGGCCTCGGCGGCGGCTGCCGCCGGGGTTGAGCGGATCGTGTACACCTCGTCGGCGGCGGTGCTCGGTGAGGCCCCGGGACTGATAGCCACCGAAGCCACTCCGTTCACCCAGGACCTCAGCAACTACGGCCGCTCGAAGCGGCTGGGAGAGGAGGCGGTGTTCTCCGCAGCGCTCGACGCCGGAATCGACGCGGTGGCGGTGAATCCCTCGTCGGTGCAGGGCCCTGGCCGGACCGGGGGAACCGGGAAGATCCTGCTCGGGTTCCTCACCGGAACACTCCGCTACGCGGTGAACACCACGATCAGCCTTGTCTACATCGACGACTGCATCGAGGCCCACCTCCTGGCCGAAGCCAACGGCGCACCGGGCGAGCGGTACGTGGTGAGTGGAGCAAGGGTGACCATTCGCGAAGCGTTGGATCTGCTCCGCCGGGTCTCCGGTGTCGATCACCGGGTGCGGATGCTTCCGACATCCGTGCTCACCGCACTGGCTCCGGTGGTAGCCGGCGCGTTCCGGCTGATCGGCAAGCACCCGCCGCTGTGCCCGGAGATGGCCCGCATTGCCGGCCACGGAGCCGCCTACGACGGGTCCCGGATCACTCGTCGACTCGGGCTGGATTACACCCCGCCGGAGGAGTGGCTGGCCACCACAATCGAGTGGTACCGCAGCGAGGGGCTGGTCTGAGCCGCCCGACGCAGGCCGCTACCCGGTCATGCGGTAGCCCACGTACCAGGCGCTGCACGGATGCGGAGCGACCTCGAGGAGCAGGTCACCGTGGCTGATCAGGCCGACGTCACCGGTTGATTCCCCGAAGTCGAAGACCAGTGCGGTTCCCGTCTGGGAGCCCACGACCTTCCAATCGATCATCACGTCCACATACGCCGTGTAGTCGGCGTCGCGAATGCTGATCCGGCACTTGTCGGCGTTGCTCTGGAACATGCTGTTCGCATGCTTAGGCGCGTCCCACAAATCGCGTACCATCACCACTCGCATGCCCGCCCCCCTTGTCACCCTGATCGACCGCTGGCGGCGCCACCCATCCCCGTCGATTCCGGGTCGTCTGGTGGTGCCGCCCGGCATGCGCGCCTACTTCCTCGCCGGACTTGGCGCGAAGCTCGGCACTCCGATCTTCGCCGTGGTGCCGGGTGAACGCGACGCCGAGAATCTCTCCGACGATCTCGAACTGTTCGTCGACGACGCGGTGATGCTCCCGGCGTGGGAGACCCTGCCGTTTGAGCACGTTTCTCCCAACGTGGCGACCATGGCCGCCCGGTCGGAGGCTCGTCACCGGCTGCGCCGCGGGGATCCCGGGATCGTGGTGGCGTCGGTGCGGGCTGCAACTCAACGGGTCAGTGCGTCACCGGTCCATCCGGTGGTGGTGCGGACCGGAGATGAGCCGGGATTCGATGAAGTCGTTCGGGCGCTGACCGGCGCCGGATATCACCGCACCGATCGGGTCGAGAGCAGGGGTGAGATCGCAGTCCGCGGGGGCATTATCGACGTGTTCCCGGCGCAGGGCCGCGAGCCGTTCCGGATCGACTTCTGGGGTGACGCCGTTGATGAGATCCGCAAATTTACCGTGGGCACCCAGCGCTCGGTTGATCCCGCCGATGTGGTCGTGGCCTACCCGGCCCGGGAGTTCCGTCCGGATCCGGAGGTCATCGAGGGCGCTCGCGATCTGCTGCAACGGGAACCATGGGCGGCGGCGACCTGGGATCGCATTGCCGACGGGATGCTGTTCCCGGGGATCGAGTCGTGGCTTCCGTGGCTGGCACCCGAAGCAACCGCACTGTCCGAAGCCGACCCATCCGTGGTCGTCGTCCTCTTTGATCCGGCGCGTGCCGGTGATCGATCGCGCGACCTGGTCAAGGAGGAGAGCGAACTGGCGGCGGCGCTGGCGCCCACCTGGGGAACCGGGGCGCCCGAAGCCGGCGATCACCCGATGCTCTACCTGCCCGTCGGCGAAGCCGTGTCCGACGATCGGCTCATCGAAGTTCCCTCACTGGCGGCCGGTCCCGGGGATGAATCTCTCGACGTCTCGGGGCTCGACGCCGCGCCGGGCGATCCTGAGTCGGTTGCTGCGGGAATCGCCCGCCTCCTGGCCAAGAAGGTCCAGGTTGTCGTCGCCATGGACGGTGAACCGGCGGCAAGACGGGTCAGCCGGATCCTGGGTGAGAACGGTGTGGCGCTGCCGCACCGGGATTCAGCCGACGGCGACTCCATTGTGTTGTCGTACGGCATCCACCGTGGGTTTGTGGCTCCGGGTCTCGGAGTGGCGGTTCTCGGCGAGCAGGAAATCGCCGGCAGGCGGCGGGCTCATCGTCGGGTGACGGCGCGTCCGGTCCGTACTCGGGAAGGCGCCGGGTATGGGGATCTCTCCCCGGGGGACTACGTCGTGCATTACCGGCACGGGATCGGACGGTTCGAAGGCCTCGTCACCCGGACACTGGCCGGTATCGAGCGCGACTACCTCCTGGTGGCGTACGCCGCCGGCGACAAGCTCTATGTCCCCACCGACCAATTGGCGGCGGTCCGTCCTTACACCGGAGGCGAGTCGCCCCGGCTGTCGCGGATGGGCGGTGCCGACTGGTCGAAGACCCGGAGCAAGGTCCGCAAGGCCGTCGCTGCCGTCGCCGAAGAAGTGGTCGCGCTGCATCGGCAGCGAGCCCAGGTCGAGGGCCACGCCTTCGGTCGTGACACTCCCTGGCAGCGTGAGATGGAGGCGGCGTTCCCGTTTGAGGAGACCCCCGATCAGCTGACCACGGTCGAAGCGGTCAAAGAAGATATGCAACTCGATGCGCCGATGGACCGCCTCGTGTTCGGCGACGTCGGCTTCGGCAAGACCGAAATCGCGGTCCGCGCGGCCTTCAAGGCGGTACAGGACGGCAAGCAGGCGGCGATCCTGGTGCCGACCACTCTCCTTGCCCAGCAGCACCAGCAGACCTTCTCGGAGCGGTTCGACCCGTATCCGATCCGAGTCGAAATGCTGAGCCGATTCCTCACCGCCAAGCAGCAGCGCGAGGTGGCGGTCGGATTGGCCTCCGGCTCCGTCGATGTGGTGATCGCCACCCATCGGCTGCTCAGCGAGGACATCGAGTTCAAGGATCTCGGTCTGCTGGTCGTGGATGAGGAGCAGCGCTTCGGGGTGCAGGCGAAGGACAAGATCAAGGAGCTGCGTTCATCGGTGGACGTGCTGACGCTGACCGCGACCCCGATCCCGCGGACCCTCGAGATGGCACTCACCGGGATCCGTCCGGTGAGCCGAATCGCGACCCCGCCGGAGGATCGGCACCCGATCCTCACCTTTGTCGGGCCACTCGATCAACGCACCATATCCGCCGCGATTCGCCGCGAGATGCTGCGTGAGGGCCAGGTGTTCTATGTGCACAACCGGGTGCAATCGATCGACCATGCCGTCGCCCGGCTCCGGGAGCTGGTTCCGGAGGCGCGCTACGCCATCGCACACGGCCAGATGAGCGAAGGCCAGCTCGAACAGGTGATGCTCGACTTCTGGAACGGCGAACACGACGTGTTGGTCGCGACGACGATCATCGAATCGGGCCTCGATCTTCCCCAGGTGAACACACTGATCGTCGAGCGGGCCGATCTGCTCGGGCTCGCGCAGCTCTACCAGTTGCGGGGACGGGTGGGCCGGTCCAGCCAGCGCGCCTACGCCTACCTGTTCCATCCGCCGGATCAGGCACTCTCGGAAGACGCTCACCGGCGGCTGGAGGCAGTCGGTGAGTTCGCCGACCTGGGATCCGGTTTCCAGCTCGCGATGCGGGATCTCGAGATCCGCGGGGCCGGGAGCATTCTGGGAAATGTTCAGTCCGGCCACATCTCTGCGGTGGGGTTCGACCTGTACGTGGAACTGGTCGCCGAGGCGGTGGCGCAGATGGAATCGGATGGGGGAGCGGAACCGGTGGAGACTCCCGCCGAGGTTCGCATCGAGCTCCCCGTAGATGCCCACCTGCCGGACGACTACGTAACCGACCAGGCAGCCCGGCTCGAGACATACCGGCGTCTGGCGGCGGGCACCACCCCCCAAGACGTCGCCGATGTCCGCGCCGAATGGGAGGACCGCTTCGGCCCGCTTCCGCCGCGGGCGATCGCGCTGATCGATATTGCCGAACTCCGGGTTGAGGCGCTGCGGGTGGGGATCACCGAGATCGTCGCGCTGCGGCATGAGGTCAAGCTGGCGCCGGTTGATCTGAGCTCGTCGCAGGAGGTTCGGCTGCAACGGCTGACCAGGAGGCGGGGTGTCCTCAATGCCGCCGAGCACGCCCTCTTCGTCCCGACGCCCACCGGGAAAGTGGCCGTCGCGCTTGCGGAGTTCCTTCGTACAATGTGGCCCCCCGATCTCAACGAAAGCTGATTCCCGTGCGCAAGTTTGCTCTCCTCTTCCTCGGTTTTGTCGTCGCCGTCTCCGCCTGTTCCGGTGGCAGCGACGAGATCGGGTCGGTCGGCGACCGGGTGTTCACGATGGCCGACATCGATGAGCTCTACGAGGTCGACACCGTGCCGATAGACCAAAGCTTCCGGGAATCGCTGTTCCGCGTCATGGCGGTCGAGGCGCTCGAGCAGGCCGTCGCTGCCGACTTCGGCATCACGATCGACCAGGCCCGCATCGACGAGTTGTTCGAGCAGCGACTCGGTGAGGTCGAAGCCGCCGGACTCACGGTGGCTGATGCGCTGGGGTTCCCGGGGGCCGGCGACGAGATGCTGCGATTCAACAGCAAGCTCGAGATCCTCCTCGATGACACGATCACGGCGTTCTTCGCCGACGAGGAGTTCCTCCGCCGCTTCTACGACGAGGAAGGCGACGTCGCTCTCACCTCGGTGTGTGCTCGCCACATCCTCGTGAACACCGCCGAAGAGGCGGATGCCGCGCTGGCACGGCTCGAAGGCGGTGAGGACTTCGGCACGGTGGCCTCTGAGGTCTCCCTCGACACCGGGTCGCTCCCGGAGGGGAGCCTCGGCTGCGCGCCCGCCGGCAACTACGTGGGTCCGTTCGCCGATGCCACTATCGAGGCACCACTCGGCGAGCTGTGGGGTCCGGTCGAGACCCAGTTCGGGTTCCACATCATCATCGTCGACGACCGCACCAAGCCGACGTTCGAAGAGGTCGCCGCGGCGCCCGAGACGTATGTACCGGCCCAGGCAGCTCAGACCGAGTTTGGCGCCTGGTTCAACACCAAGCTCGAAGAAGCCGACGTCACCCTGGACGAGCAGTACGGGACTTGGACTCCCACCGGGATCGTCCCGCCGGCCGGCGAGGAATGAGCCGGATCACCATCGCCGGACTCGGTCCGGCCGGCCTCGGCCGGGTCCCCGCTCAGGTGCGGGATCGGCTGCTGGACCCCGAGGTTACGGTGATCGTGCGCACCACGAAACATCCGGCCGCGGCCGAACTCGCAGAGCTGCGCGAGGTGATCTCCGCCGACGACCTCTACGACTCCGCAGAGAACTTCGAGGAGGTGTACCGGGGCATCGCGGATCGGGTTCTGGTCGCTGCCGCCGGAGGTCCGGTGATCTATGCCGTGCCCGGGAGCCCGCTGGTCGGGGAGCGGGCGGTTGCGCTGCTCCGGGCCGAGTCCGAGGTCACGGTGCTCGGGGGTGAATCCTTCATTGATCTGGTGCTGGCGCGAGCCGGAGTCGATCCGCTTGCTCGCGGCTTCCAAGTTCTCGACGGCCACGCATTGCCTTACCCGCTGCTGCTCCACCTTCCGACGGTGATCGGGCAGGTCGATACGCCGTATGCTCTGTTCGAGGTCCGCGATGCTCTGCTCACGCTGCTCGACCCCGCCACCGAAGTCTTGGTGCTGCGGGATCTCGGTGATGACGACGAGGCCGTCGAACGGATTCCGCTCTCGGATCTGGGTGCGGTCCACGCCGGGTTACGTACGTCGCTCTTCCTCGATCCGGTGCCCCCGGGATGGCCCGGATTGGTGCAGACCAACACCCGGCTGAGGGCCGAATGTCCCTGGGATCGGGAACAGACGCATCACACGCTGGCCACCCACCTGCTCGAAGAGGCTTATGAGACACTCGAGGCAATCGAGGGACTGCCACCCGATGCGCCGAGCGGCGAGGCCGACGTGCCGGGTTACCTCCATCTCGAGGAGGAACTGGGCGACCTCCTGCTGCAGGTGGTCTTTCACGCAGTGCTGGCCACCGAAGCCGGCGTCTTCGGGATCGAGGAAGTCGCCGAGGGCATCCGCCGCAAGCTCGTGCATCGTCACCCCCACGTCTTCGGCGAGGTCGCAGCCGATACCGCCGAGCATGTGAGGGCGAACTGGGAGCTGCTCAAGCAGCAGGAGAAGCAGCGGGAGTCGCTGATGGACGGTGTGCCTTCGGCGATGCCGGCTCTGTCGCGAGCCCATAAGCTTCAGTCGCGCGCCGCCCAGATCGGGTTCGACTGGCCGGACCTCGACGGGGTCATCGACAAGCTGCGGGAGGAGATCGACGAACTGGTTGCCGACCTCGATCGACCCGAACGGGCAACCGCCGAACTCGGCGATGTCCTGTTCTCGGTGGTCAATCTGGCACGGCGTCTGGAGATCGAACCGGAGCAGGCATTGCGGGGAGCAGCTGTTCGATTCGAGCGGCGGTTCCGGGCGATGGAGGAGAGCGGTAGCCTGACCGGGCTCTCGCTCGAGGAGCTCGATCGCCGGTGGGACGCGGCGAAGGCCGCCGAAACCGACGGGTAGCCGCCCGCCGCCATCGGTAGATCCCAACCGGGCGGATGCTCGGCACTCGAGAGGTCAAGTGATAGCGTTTCGGCTCAAGGAGGGCCCGTGACCAGGATTGAGACGATACGGGCCCGCGAGGTCCTCGACTCTCGGGGAAACCCGACCGTCGAAGCCGAGGTTGTCCTTGCTGGAAACCACTTCGGACGGGCGGCGGTTCCTTCGGGAGCATCGACGGGGGCACTCGAAGCGATCGAGCTTCGGGACGGCGGAGGCCGCTACGGCGGAAAGGGCGTACTGCGGGCCGTCGAGCACGTCAATGAGCGCATCGCGCCGGCGATCGTCGGCATGGACGCGACCGATCAGGAAGCGATCGACCAGGCGATGCTCGACATGGACGGCACGCCGAACAAGGGCGAGCTCGGCGCCAACGCCACTCTTGCCGTTTCCCTGGCAACGGCTCGCGCCGCCGCTGCAGGGCTCGG
This sequence comes from uncultured Acidimicrobiia bacterium, assembly GCA_964511945.1. Classification (GTDB taxonomy): domain Bacteria; phylum Actinomycetota; class Acidimicrobiia; order Spongiisociales; family UBA11373; genus CAZEHO01. Next base: position 57,499 of record CAZEHO010000002.1, read on the forward strand.
CGTTCCCCTCTTCCGGTACCTCGGCGGGCCATCGGCGCGGGTGCTTCCCGTTCCGATGCTGAATGTGTTGAACGGCGGAGTTCACGCCGCCAACTCGGTCGACATCCAGGAATTCATGCTGGTGCCGGCCGGCTTCCCCAGCTTCCGCGAGTCGCTGCGGGCCGGCGTGGAGATCTACCACGCCCTGCGCAAGGTGCTCGCCGGGCGGGGCCTGTCCACCAACGTCGGCGACGAAGGCGGCTTTGCGCCCAACCTGGCAGAGAATCGCGATGCCCTCGAGGTGCTCGTCGAAGCGGTCGAGGCCGCCGGATACGAGCCGGGTCGGGAGGTGGCGTTTGCGCTCGACGTGGCGGCCAGCGAGTTCCATCGCGAGGGCCGCTACATGATGGAGGGCCGTTCCCTCAAGTCTGAGGAGATGGCCGAGTACCTTGGCGGGCTCGTCGACGAGTTCCCGCTGATTTCGATCGAGGACGGGCTCTCCGAAGACGACTGGGACGGCTGGGAGATCCTGACGCGGATGATCGGAGACAGGTGCCAGCTCGTTGCCGACGACACCTTCGTCACGAACGAGGATCTGCTCCGCAAGGGGATCGAGCAGGGCGTCGCGAACGCGATCCTCATCAAGGTGAATCAGATCGGGACCCTCTCCGAGACCTTCCACACGATGGAGCTCGCCGAGGGCAACCAGTACGGACGGGTGGTCAGCCACCGCTCCGGGGAGACCGAGGACGTCTTCATCAGCCACCTCGCCGTGGCGACCAACGCCGGTCAGATCAAGACCGGCGCCCCGGCCCGCGGCGAGCGGACCGCCAAGTACAACCAGCTGCTTCGGATCGAGGAGCGGCTCGGAGATATGGCCCGCTTCCCCGGATTCGACATCTACGGAGGTACCACGGCGTGAATGATGCGAGGCCTGCCTGGCGCTGGTCGGGGCTGCTGGCGGTAGCAGCCCTGATCGGGCTGGCCGTGGCGGCGGTCGGGATCTTCCCGTTCCGCCAGATCCTGGCCCAGGAGCGCGCCGTGGACCTCGCATCGCAGCAGCTGGAGGCCATCCAGGAAGAGAACGAGCGCCTGGAGGCCGAGATCGTGGCGCTGCAAACCCCGCAGGAGATCGAGCGGATCGCCCGCGAGCAGCTCGGCCTCGTCCACCCCGGTGAGGTCGGGTACGTCGTGGTGTCGCCGCCCGACGCAACGGTGACCACGCTGCCGCCGGAGCCCAGTCTCGACCGCCCGCCGGAGCAGCCGTGGTGGCGTGATCTGTGGGACTTCCTGACCGGGCGCGATCTCGCCGACGATGGATGACGGCCCGGTCGTCGCAGCCCAACTGGGACGGCCGCTCCGATCCGAGGCAGACGTCGTGGTGCGCTGCCACCTCGGACTCCCGGTGGTGACGAGGGTCCCACCGCTGCTCGACGACGGCACACCGTTCCCGACCCGGTACTGGCTCTCTTGCCCGCTTGCCGGCAAGCGGGTCGGCCGTCTCGAGGGAGCCGGGGGTGTCGGCGCGATGGATCGGCGCGTCGCCCGGGTCCCCGAATTTGCGGCCCTTCTCCAGGCGGCCCACGAGCGGTACGCATCGGAACGCGATTCGGCGCTGCCGGAGAACGCACACCCGAGCCCGAGCGGCGGGGTCGCCGGATCGTCCGGGGGCGTGAAGTGCCTCCATGCCCACTACGCCGATCACGCGGCCGGGAACGACAACCCGGTCGGGGAGACGGTTGCCCCATGGGTGGAGCCACTCGACTGTGCGATGCCCTGCGTCGTCGATCGAGGAGATGGAGCGATGGCGAACCCGCAATGGCGGGAGCCACGGTGAGGGTCGCCGCCGTCGACATCGGGACCAACAGCACCAGGCTGCTGGTCGCGGAGCCGGGCGAGCCCGGCCTCCGCTGGATCGAGCGGCGAACTGTGGTCACCGGATTGGGCAAGGGCGTCGATGCCGCCGGCCGGCTCTCCCGGGATGCAATCGACCGAACCGTCGGCGTCCTCGCCGCCTACGGCGCCGCGATGCGGGGTGCAGGGACGGAGCGCACGCTGGCGGTTGCGACCTCGGCCACTCGCGATGCCGCCAATCGAGACGAGTTCCTCGACCGTGCCGAGCAAGCACTGGGAATGCGCCCCGAGGTGATCAGCGGTGACACCGAGGCCCGGTTGTCGTTCCGAGGGGCGACCGCCGGACTGCCCTCCGGCGGGTCGTTTCTGGTGATCGATCCGGGCGGCGGAAGCACCGAATTCGTGTTCGGGACTGCGCTGCCAGAGATGGCTGTGAGCATCGACATCGGGTCGGTCCGGATCACGGAACGGTCACTGCCGCACCGTCCGGCATCGACAGCTGATCTCCTGGCTGCAGCCGCCCACGTCGAGTCGCTGTTTGCGCCGATCGAACTGCCGGGCCTGCCGGATGTGGTCGTAGGGGTCGGCGGGACCTACACCAGCCTCGGCGCGATCGCTCTCGATCTTCCGCAGTACGACCGGCTTGCGGTACACCACAGCGTGATGAGCGTCGACATGCTCGGGTTGCTGATCACCCGGCTCGGGGAGATGGGCGTCGAGCAGACGGCGGCCATCCCATCGCTCGACCCGGCTCGGGCACCGGTGATTCTGGGCGGGGCGATCGTTGCCGAGGCGGCGCTGCGCCGGTCCGGGCGACGCGAGATGACCGTGTCGGAATCGGACATCCTCGACGGGATTGCTCTCGAGTTGCTCGACGGGTAGCTACCGCCGCGGCTCGACGGGCATTCGTCCCTCGGCCGACGCTCGCAGGGCGTGTTCCATGACCGAGCCGTGGAATCGATCGGGGAGGTCGAGGTCGATCCGGATCAGCCCGTCGACGTAGTCGAGTTCGGCGCCGAGTGCTTGCAGCCCTTCGATCACGTGACGGTTCTCGGTGAGCGCCCAGGATCGGAACACGTCGATTCCATTGCGGCGTGCGGCTTCGATCAGGTGATCGAGCAGCAGGCTGCCGATCCCACGGCCGTGCATGTCGTCGACCACGGCGACGGCGGCCTCGGCGACGTGGGGGTCGACCGGATCCCGCACATAGCGGGCGATGCCGAGCCCGGGCTGGCCGGGTTCGTCGATTGCGAGCGCCCCGCTCGCGTAGTGGCTCGTGTAGTCGATCTCGGTCAGATAGCGGAGTTCGCGCTGGGTGAGCTCTTTGACCGGGCGGAGGAACCGGCGGTACCGGGACTCGGGGGAGAGCCGCTCGAGGCCCTCGACCAGCTTGTCCTTGTCGTCCGGCCGGATCGGCCGGATCAGGATGCGAGTGCCGTCGCGGAGCGTCTCGATGAACTCCTCGGCTGGGGGTTCGGTCATACTCGCAGCCTACGGACGGATACAGTTTGTCGTGCGCCCGGGTGGCGAAACTGGCAGGCGCGGCGGACTTAAACTCCGCTGTCCCTTCGGGGGCGTGAGGGTTCGAATCCCTCCCCGGGCACAAGACGTCTGGTCAAGGGCCGCGGCCCAGAAGGGTGCTTTCCACGAGGCTGCCGGGATCGTCGGATGGGTTGATTCGATGGGGGAGCAACCGCTGCGAGCGGAGCGGGTCGCTTCGGTCGATTCCGCTCTCGACGGAATGAAGGCCGATACCGGTGCCGAGTTGAACATCGGCGAACTCCAGGAGACAACCGTGAACGGTCACCTCTATGTCTTCCGGGAGTGGGACGGCGTGATCGAGGGCGAGCCGGGTCGAGGGATTTCCGGCGTCGGTTCGTGCGATGGGCGCGTCGTCGTACAAGGCTCGCAACCGACCATTCCCCCGCAGGGGTGCGGAGCGACTTTGAGATGCTCATTGCTTCGATCGTCCGTCAGTCCTGACCTCGAACACCTACCGGATCTCGCCGCTGCTCCGCATCCGATCGAGTTCGGCCCGGATCATTCCCCTTGATTTCGAGAGCCAGTTGGCCAGCCCCGCCTCGGAGGCCGGGTTGCTTCCGTTCTGGTTCGCGGCCAGCCTCCTCCGCTCGGTAGCCGTCCAGGTCGTGGTCAGGAATGAGGACCGCAGGAGTTCGATCTCGTACTTGCAGCCCTTCTCGCACTCGCGGGCTTCGTTCACCCATTCGACGAACCTGTCGAAGTGACGGTCGCGGAACTCGCAGCCGTGGTTCATCACCGAGGATTTGTCGTCCTCATGCCCGTAGATGTGCCAGATGAAGCCCGGCAGGTAGTTCTCGAAGAAGCCGGACACCCCGTCGGTGTGGTACTCGTCGAAACACCCCAGCACGTGACCGAACTCGTGAGTGAGGGTCTTCTCGTCGGTGAACTGATCGACGTTCACGTCCTCCATCACATTGGGTCGTCGTTCCTCGTCCTCGACATCGATGGTGTGGTGCTCTCCGGAACTCACCTCGACGATGCGCACCTGGATAGGAACCCGGGGGCAGCAGGGTGCCGACGGATCAGAGGTGCAGACCAGGGCGGCGGCACCGTCCCAATGGCCGACGGCCTTGTCGAACCGCTGACGGAAAGCGCGCCGCGCCTCGGCGCTGATGCCGTCGGCGTATTCGAACTTGACCTTCACGGTGATGACCATTCGGCAGTTCTCCTCGTCGAACACCGCATCGAAGTCGCCGGAGAACATGCCCCCGAGGTCGGTGTCGGTCTCTTCGAGTTTTAGCCAGTGGTAACAATCCCAGTAGGACTGGAAGGTGTCTTCCTCCCCGAAGTCGAGCACGTCTTCGAATGCGTCGAGCCCGCCGAGTGAGTTCACCGCGACGTTGAAAAGCCAAACCGCATCACCGCGCGGCTCCGACCTGAACAGCTCTCGGATGGTCGAGATGATCGCTTCCTGATTGGCCTCGGAGTCGTCCTGCATGAGCCGTGACAACCGGTTCTTCAGCAGCCTGAGGTCCTCGCCGAGCCGCTGTGTGATCGGGGGCTCGGGCTCGGGGGCCGGTTGGATGGAGCCACCGATACCGCCATCAGTGTCTCCGCTGCCATTGCTCGCGTTGTTGTCTTTGGCCGGCTGCGGCTCCGGTTCCGGCTTGACCCGCGACCAGAGCCACCACCCACCGAAGCCGATGAAGACCAGTGCCACGAGGATCCACACGACCGGCGGGATTCCGCCGCCACCGCCGTCGGTGGTGGCTTGCCCTTCGTCTTCCCCGACGGGAGTGTCCTCAGGGGTCGGCTCCGGGTCGGGCTCCGGGGTCACCGCAGGCTCGTCCGCGGGCGTCACGGCCGGCTCGGGAGGGGATTCTCGGGTGTTGGTGATCGTGCAGGTCACCTCGTCGCCGGGCGCGACCTCGAAACTGGCGCCACCGGCACCGGAATCACCGGTCGAGCATTCGACCGTCGGTTCCAGCCACCCCTCGGGCACCTCCTCTCCAACGCCGTACGTGCCCGGTGCCAGTTCGGCGCTCCCGATCTCGCCGTCGCCGAGCGCGAACGGGCCGATCGTCTCGTCCGAGTCGAACCCGGTGACGTCCACCACGAAGACGTCGTCGGTCGGCTCGCCTTCGATCTCCTTGATGATCGTCAGGAGCGCCGGCTCTGGCTCCGGTTCACCGGACCCGACCGCTACGACTTCTTCGATCGGAAAGAACTCGGTGAGGTCTGCCGGAGCTGTGGATCCGACTGCGGTGGCCTCGGTGAAGAGCGGCGGGAACGTCTCGAAGTCGAAGGTGCGGACGCCGGTGATCCCCGCAAGATCGGCGCCGGAGATCAACTGGACGAAGCCGTGCCGCCCAACGGCGTCGGCCGCATTGATCCCCATTTCGGTGAATCGACCGTTGTCGAGCACCCGAGCCGAGGGGCCAATCAGTTCGCCGTTGATGCAATTGGAGACGACCGCAAGATTGCCGTTGAAGAACGAGTCGTTGAACACCTCCGGGCTGGCACCGGTGTTTTCGTCCCATACGAGGCCGGGGAGCCGCGCGACGACGCCTCGATCGACGTGGCTCGCGGCGCACCCGGGGTCGGGCCGCGGGTTGCTGTGCCCGAAGATGAAGACCGGCCGCCCTTCGGTCGGGGTGAAGGGTCCACCGGACACGCGGACACCGTACTCCTCGTCGAACGCTCCGAGCTCGAAGACCATGACCTGGTCGGTCGGAGAGAGCGGGGGGAGTTCCGTCCCTTCGAGTGGAACGGTTTCGACGCCGACGGCCATGCTCGTGGTGGGGTCGAAGCCGAGGTCGATCACTTCGTCGTGCGGGTTGATCACCACCGCAAAGGTGGCGCCGATCTGCACCGTTTCGGCTACCTCGGCGGGGACCTGGACCTCACCCTTGAACGGGTTGTAGACCGGCGAATCCACCATCCGGTAGAGAGCCGGGCAGCCGGGTGGGGGACCGGGGAGTTCGTCGGGTGGAAGGTTGAGGAAGTCCTCGAGTTGTGTGTTGAGGCAGTCCACTGCCGGATCGAGTACGACGACTTGAGCGGCAGTCCCGGTTGCCGGAGCGATCACCCCGACCAGCAGCAACACGATCGCCAGACGCACCCAACGCATGGTTCCCCTCCCGCGAATGAGCGGTCACACCATAGGGGAGGGTGCCGATCAGTGCCCGCGACGCCCCGCCTAGCATCGGCGGATGCCTGCCACCGTCGTCCTTCTCGGAACCCTCGACACCAAAGGCCTGGAGTACGCGTACCTGCGGGATGAGGTGACCGCCGCCGGGTGTGACGTGGTCATGGTCAATGCCGGGATCCTGGGAGATCCGGAGTACCCGGTCGATTTCAGCCGTCGCGATGTCGCCGAGGCCGCCGGCGCCGACCTCGATGAGCTTGCCGCCTCGGGGGACCGTGGTGCCGCCGTGACCACCATGGCGGAAGGCGCTGCGGCGATCTGTACCCGGTTGCACGCCGAAGGCCGGCTCGACGGAATCCTGGGTGCCGGTGGGTCCGGAGGCACCTCGATCATCAGCCGGGCGATGCGGGGACTCCCGGTCGGCGTGCCGAAGATGCTCGTCTCGACAATGGGAGCCGGCGACACCCGTCCCTTCGTTGGTGCTCGCGACATCGCCATGATGTTCTCGGTGGTCGACATCGCCGGGATCAACGCGATCTCCCGTCAGATCCTGGGGAATGCGGCTGCCGGGATGGCGGCAATGGCCACCGCAGACCGAAACCGCGGGGAACATGCTGGGGAGCGACCGCTGATCGGGGCCACCATGTACGGGGCGACAACGCCGTGCGTCGATGCGGCTCGGGCCTGGATGGAGGAGGCCGGATACGAGGTCCTCGTGTTTCATGCCACCGGCACCGGGGGGCGTTCGATGGAGGCCTTGATGGCCAGCGGCCACATCACCGGTGCTCTCGATATCACCACCGTGGAGTTGCTCGACGAGATCACCGGGGGAGTGTTCACTGCAGGTCCGGCGCGCCTCGAGATCGCCGGCCGGCTGGGACTGCCCCAGGTGGTCACGGTCGGCGCTGCCGACATGATTGCGTTCTCGCCTCCCGAAACCCTCCCGCCGGAGTGGCGGGAGACCCGCACCCTGTATCAACACAATCCGCACGTGACGCTGGTGCGCAGCACGCCCGACGAGGCCGCTGCCTTCGGCCGGCTCGTCGCCGAGAAGCTCAATGCGGCAACCGGGCCCCTGACCGTGTTCATCCCGCTCCAAGCGACTTCTTCGTATGCCGTGGCCGGCGGGGTCTTTCACGATCCGGTCGCCGACTCGGCCCTGTTCGATGCCGTACGGGATGGGCTCGATCCGTCGGTTGAGCTGATCGAGATCGACGCGGAGATCAATGATCCCGCCTTCGGGGAGGCCATGGCCCGCCGTCTCGATGAGCACTACCGGGCCTGGTCGCAAGAGCGGTGACGCGTTCCGCGATGGCCCGTTATTGAGGTCGGAAGCCCCTAACCAGATCGGCTCGGACACCCGTAGGTTGCCCCCATGTTCGAGACCGTTTCGGGGCTGCGGCCGGCTGAACTCCTCGTGACGTTCCGGCGACCCCCGCGCGTACCGCTCCCGTTTGACGCCGCCGCCGGGGCGTGCGTATCATCGATTATCGATGGCTAAGCGACTTCACTCCCGCAGGTCTGGGACGCCCCTGGGGGCGCTCACCGACCTCTCCCATCACTCCGGAGCCGGACGCTGATGTTTGTCGTCGACCGGCTCAAGGCTCAGGGTGATCGTCTTCGGAAGCTTGATCGCAACACCCAGGTTGGCTCGGCAATCGGGGTCATCTTCTTCTTGTGGCTGGTGTTCACCGCCGGCCTGAACAAGTCGGTGGTGATCGGTTTGACCGAGCATGCCCCTCTGGTCCTGGCGGCGATGGGATTCGCTCTGCTGTACCGGCTGAACGGCATCATCAACGTTGGCTATGCCGAGACGGTGACGCTGGGCGCCTACTTCGGCATGGCGATGAACAACAACTGGGGCTGGAACTTCTATGTGGTCCTGATCCCGGCCAGCATCATCGCCGGGCTGGTCAGTGTTGCCACATACCTGTTCATCTTCCGTCCGGCCAAGCAGCGCAACGTCGGGATGCTCGAGATGATCCTCATCTCGTTCGGCCTCTCGATCTTCCTGCGCCACACCCTGCAGTTCGTGTTCGGCTACCCGGTCCGGTTCTTCGACGTTCCGGCTCCGACCCGGCTCGAGGTGCTCGGCGTCGGCGTATCACTCTTCCGCATGGTGGCGCTCATCAGCGTGATCGTGCTGGCGCTCGCGCTCTACTACTTCATTCAGCGCTCCACCTACGGTCTGCAGATCCGGGCGCTGGCAAACGATGAGGACCTGGCCCAGGCCAGTGGCATCCGGCCCCTGGCGGTCACTGTGATGATCTGGTTCATCGCCGGAATCGCCGGCGGAATGGCCGGAGCGTTCTACGGGGTCGGCTCCAATATCGCCCCGCTGCTTGGCTGGCGGCAGTTCCTCTTCATCCTGCTGGTGGTCCTGGTGGGCGGCGCCCGCAGTATCGGGGGCGTGATCATCGCCGGTATCGGTACCGGTATCGCTCTCGCCGCGATGACGCTGCAGTTCGGCCAGGTGCTGTACGGCCAGCTCATCCTGATCACCGCTTTTGTCGTCATCCTCAAGGTGCGCAGCCTGCGTACCGCCGACACGGGGAAGGTGTAGTCATGAACCTCGACTGGCTTGACGCCTTCCTGGTCGGTGGCCTCTTCTCGGTGATGCTGGTCGGTGGGCTCGGCCTGCTGCTCCATCTGCAACTGGGCCTGACCCGGGTCGCCAACTTCGGCGTTGTTGGATTCTGGGGTATCGGGATGTACGCCTACGGCGTCCTCTACGTCCAGGTCGACTGGCCGTTCGGCGATCCGTGGCGCTTCATCCTGGCGGCGCTGTTCGGCATCTTCGTTGCCGGGCTGGCCGGTGCGCTGATCGGCTGGCTGATCGCCGGGATGGACACCGACGGCGTGATGGTGACCACCCTCGGTTTCGCCACGATCGTGTGGATCCTGGCCACGACGCAGAAGGACCTCACCAACGGAGCGCTCGGCCTGGGCGGACTGCGGTTCCCGTACGACATCGGCTCGGTGAAGTCGAATGAGCTTCTTTGGCTCGGGATCCTGACCCTCGTCGTGGGCGTGATCCTGTGGTACGTGTGGAAGGTCCACCGGTCCCCGTACGGCCGCATGTTGATCGGTGTCGGCGGCAACGAACCGCTAGCGCGCAGCCTCGGCAAGCCTGCCTTCCGGTCCAAGCTGTGGATGTTCGCGGTGACCTCGGCCGGCATGGGCTGCCTGGGCGTGATGTTCGGGGTGATGGAGCGCTTCCTGGAGACCTCCAACCTCGGCATCGACCTGACGCTGGCCGCCTTCGTGGCGCTGGTGCTGGGTGGATCGGCCCGCATCTGGGGCGCGATCGTCGGTGCGATCTTGTCGATCGGCTTCTTCGACATCGTGGTGCAGTCGTACCTGCCGCTCCCGCTGGAGTGGTACGGCCACACGATTCCGGTATTGCGAGAAGCAGTGTTCGGAGCGGCACTCATCGTCGTGCTGCTGTACCGCCCGCTCGGCATCCTCGGCGATATGCGGCGTGACAAGCTGATGCGGAGTCTCCATGGCTGATGTGAACGGTGCGATGAACGGTCGACCCCAGATTCGGGTCGAAGGTGCGGTGAAGAGCTTCTCCGGCCGCGTCGTCGTGGACGTCGATGAACTGATTCTGGGCGACCAGCCCATTGAGGGCTTGATCGGGCCGAACGGCGCCGGCAAAACGACCTTGATGCGGATGATCATGCACTCGACCCCGTTGGACTCGGGGACGATCACGTTCTACCCGCAGGGCGCAGACGACGAACCGATCGTGCTCTCCGGCCTGCCCACCCACCGTATGGCCCGCCTCGGAGTGGTGAAGAGCAACCAGGTCATCATGGACTTCGACAAGCTCACGATCTGGGATTCGCTGATGCTGGCTGTGGCCACCTCGAAGAACGAGCGGCCTCACCGGATCTTCGACGAGCAGTCTCTGTTCTCCGAGCACGAGGAGCGGATGCGGTACTACCTCGACTACTTCGGGTTCGAGGACCCTGCCGGCTTCGCCGGATCCGCCGGCGACAAGAAACTGCTCGACATCGTGCGTTGCCTGCTGTTGGAGCCGAAGTTCCTGCTGCTCGACGAGCCCACCGCCGGACTGCCCGACGAACTCACCGAGAAGGTGATGAACGTGGTCCGCCAACTCGCGGCCAAAGGCACCTCCGTGGTCATCGTCGAGCACGACCTCAACGTCATCTGGAGCCTCAGCGATGAGGTGCACTTCATGGCGGAGGGAAGCGTGATCATGCGGGGCGCCCCGGAGGACATCCGGGCCCACCGCACCGTCGTCGAGAAGTATCTGGGAGAGGGCCATGTCTGAGCCGGCCGCATCCACCATCCTCGAAGCCAAGGGGGTACGGAGCGGGTATCACGGCGTCACCGTGATCAAGGGGCTCGGCTTCGAGGTGACCAACGAGGTCTTCGCTGTCCTCGGCGCCAACGGCGCCGGCAAGACCACGCTGCTGGCAACCCTGGCACGGCTGATTCCGCTGATGGGCGGTTCGATCAGCTTCCTGGGCGACGACGTCAGCCGCATTCCCGCCTTTGAGACGGCCGCCCGCGGCATGGGGTATGTCCCACAGGAGAAGGGCACCTTTCCGGACATGACGGTGCTCGAGAACCTGCAGATCGGTGCGATGATCGGTGAGCGCAGCCGGGAGGAACGGATGCGAGAGGTGTTCGACCTCTTCCCCGATCTCGAGGCGCTACAAGGGCAGCTGGCCGGCACCCTCAGCGGCGGAGAGTCGCGCATGGTGGCGTGCGGCCGGGCGCTGATGCAGGAGCCCAAGCTGCTGCTCCTCGACGAACCCACCGCCGGGCTCTCTCCGCTCTACGTGGACATGTTCTTCGAGAAGATCCAAGAGATTCACGAAGTCAAGGGTGTCGGCATCATCCTGGCCGAGCAGAACGCCACCAAGGCGCTCGAAGTTGCGGACCGGGTGATGGTGCTCAGCCTTGGCGAGGCGTTCACGGTCATGGACGCCTCCGACCTGACGACCGAGCAACTCAAGGAGGGATACAGGATCTAATGACTCTGATGACCTCCAACCTGAAAGCATGAAACGGGAGGAAGGAAAGAAATGACAAGACGCACTATCAAGATGGCACGGGTGATTGCGGTTCTGCTCGTGCTCTCTTTGATTGCGGCAGCTTGTGGAGATGACGACGACGCCGCCGATACCACGGCGGCGCCGGCGACCACGGCTGCTCCGGCGACCACGGCCGCTCCGGCAACCACGGCCGCTCCGGCAACTACGGCCGCTCCGGCAACCACGGCTCCGGCCGCTGGTGATGTACCGGTGTGTGAGCTTGCCTACTTCACGGGTGAGTTCGCCGCATACGGCGAGTCGCTGACCGCAGACATCGCGTTCCCGCTCTCGATCATCAATGAGGATCCGCCGCTTGGGCGGAATTGGAACCTCATTTCCGAGGACATCGGGACCGTGGGTGAGGGCCAGGCGGCCCGGACTTGCGTCGAGGTGCACGACGCCGAAGTCATCGTTTCGATGGCGCACGGCTACCGCACCTATCGCGACTTCATGCTGGAGTGGATCGCTGAGAACGATCGGCCTATCGGCCCGACCGTCCACGGCGGGACCATCCCGGGCAACCTCGGCGGCAACGCTGCTGAGCCGCTGTTCCGTGCTCAGGGTCTGGATGAGGCGCTTGGCTTCTCCGGCATTCTGAAGGCGCAGGACTACGGCGCCCAGACGATCGTGATCTTCGCGACCGAGGTTGAGGGCTTCCAGCTGGCAGCCGGCTCTGCGGAGCAGGCGGCGGCAGCCGTTGGGATCGAGGTGCTGGCACGCATCGACGTTCCCGCCGAGCAGCCTTCATATCGTGCTGAGGCCGAGCGGATCGCCGAACTGGCCCCGGATGCAGTGGTCGCGCAGGCAGGCTCGGTTGAGTCCGCCACGCTGATCAACGCTGTGGCAGAGGCTGGATTCTCGACCCACTGGATCGGTGAGTCGGGCTGGATTCAGCCCGAGTTCGTTGGTGGTCTCGCCGAGGGCGTCATTGCCGGACAGATGAGCATCGGCCTTGCCGGCATCGCCTTCCGCGATGACATCCCGGCTTGGGACTTCTATGAGGCGGCCTACCTGGCCTCCGACATCCCGCCCGAGGGGCAGGAAGACCCGACCGGCATCTATCACTACACCACCTACGACCTGATGGTCCAGACGGCACTCGCCGTTGAGTACGCAGGCACCACCGCAGCCAGCGCGTGGGCACCTGCGATGTTCGAGGTCGGTTCGGCCCCCGGCACCGTGTGCTACACGTACCCGGACTGCCTGGCGCTGATCAGGGCCGGCGAAGACATCGACTATGAGGGCGTCACCGGATCCGGCGACTACACCACCGGTGGTGTGAACTCCCAGAACCAGTCCTACGTTGGGTTCAACGACGACGGCACTCCGATGGAGCAGGAAATCTTCGATTTCGCCCGTGTCGAGGAACTGACCAACCTGGCGGCCGTTCTGGCCGAGTGTGACGCCGACAACGTCTGCACCTGGTAAACGACCGCTGATCGAGCAACTGAGCGACTGAATGCAGCGGCAGCGGGGAAACCCGCTGCCGCTGCTTCACAAGCGGGGCGAGAGGGGATCGGCGTGGGTCATCTGCTGCACCATATTCACATCAAGTCGAAGGATCCGCGTGCCAGCGCCCGTTGGTGGGTGGACATGTTCGGCGCCACGATCAAACCCGAGTTGGAGTTCGGTCCGATGCTGTTCGCCCCGGTGGAACTGGACGGCGTTCAGATCAGCTTCACCGGGCCGGCGCCCGGCGAGGACGATGTGATCGCCGACCCACCGGCCGTGCCGTACTACGGCCTGGAGCACATCGGGTTGATGACCGACGACCTGGATCGGGATCTGGCCCGCTTCGAGGAACAGGGCCTCACCGTCTACGAGCGGCGCCCGGGTGCAGGTGGCTTCGAGATCGCCTTCGTGGCGACGCCAGACGATGTATATGTGGAGTTGCTCCAGGCTCCGAAGGGGGACTGATCGTGCAGCGGCTGAGGAGTTTTGCGTATCACGAGCCAACGACCCTGGCCGAAGCCGTATCGGTTCTCACCGCAGCTGGGGATGACGTCCACGTGCTGGCCGGAGGCACGGATCTGGTGGTGGACATGAAGACCGGGAGGATGCGGCCGAACACCGTTGTCAACCTCAAACGCATTCCCGGAATGACCTTGATCGAGGCCGTGGATGGTGGGACCCGCATCGGCGCGCTTACCAAGGTCACCGACATCGAAGCCTCTTCACGGGTCCAGGAGGAGCATCCGGCTCTGGCCCAGGCTGCCGCGGTGCTGGCATCACCCCCGGTTCGGGCGCTGGCGACGATCGGCGGCGGGATTGGACGGGCATCACCGGCTTCGGACCTGGCGCCACCGCTGATCGTGCTGAACGCGGTCGCGACGATCGAGGGGCCCGGCGGTCCCCGGGAGGAACCGGTCGAGGACCTGTATGCCGGACCTGGAATCACCACCTTGGACCCGGCCGACATCATCACGTCGGTGTTCCTGCCGGAGCGTGCGCAGCGCAGCGGCTCGGCGCATCTGAAGATCGGTGCTCGGGGCGGGGGCACCGATATCGCCATCGTGGGGTCGTGTGCCGCCGTGGTGCTGGGTGACGGGCTGGTCGTTGAGGATGCCCGCATCGTCCTGGCCTCGGTTGCTCCGGTGCCGCTCCGAGCCCGTGCCGCCGAGGATGCGCTGCTCGGCGAAATCGCGACTGAGGAGGTGATCGGCGGCGCCGCCGACCTTGCGGCCGCGGCCTGCACTCCGATCACCGACCTGCGGGGAACCGCCGAGCACCGGCTGGTGCTGGCCCGGGTCCTCACCCAGCGAGCGCTTCGGGCGGTGGTGGCCATGGCTGAGGAAGCTTGCTGATGTTCGATCTCACCTTCTCCGTGAACGGTCGGCAGCGCACCGTTTCCGTCGAGGGACGGACCACCCTCCTCGAGGTGCTCCGCGAATCCCTACTGCTCACCGGTTCCAAGGAAGCGTGCGGTGTCGGTGAGTGCGGCAACTGCATGGTCCTGGTGGACAACCAGGCGACGCCGTCGTGTCTCGTCCTGGCGGCCGACGCGGCCGACCGAGATGTCGTCACCATCGAAGGAATCGCGGCGGACGGCGTGCTGGACACGGTGCAGCAGGCATTCGTCGACGCCGGCGCCTTCCAATGCGGGTTCTGCACCCCCGGCATGGTGGTGACCGCCAAGGCATTGCTTGACGAGAACCCCGAAGCTGAGCCCGATGAGATCAAGCAGGCACTGTCCGGGGTGTTGTGTAGGTGCGGCTCGTATACCAAGATCATGGCCGCATTCGATGCACTGACCGGGAGGGGGTCCTGATGGTCACGACGCATGTCGGTGAATCCGTTGAACGGGTGGACGCGCGGGAGAAGGTGACCGGCGCCACCGTCTACGGGGTAGACGTCGCCCTGCACGGGATGCTCCATGGCGCCGTGGTCCGCAGCCCGCATGCTCACGCCCGGATCGTTTCGATCGATACCTCGGCAGCGGACGCCGCTCCCGGGGTCGAGGCAATCGTGACCGGACGAGACTTCCCCTTCCTCTTCGGTGCCAGCACCAAGGACCAGCCCTTCCTGGCCATCGACCGGGTTCGCTACATCGGTGAGCCGGTGGTCGCTATCGCGGCGGAAACCGAAGCGCAGGCCCAGGAGGCCGTCGAGCTGGTGAAGGTGGAGTACGAAGAGCTTCCGGCCGTTGTCGACATGATGGAAGCGCTGGAGGACGACGCGCCGCTGGTCCATCCCGACCAGCACACCTACGAGTCGGATGGGCACGTCATCGTGCCGCACACCAACGTCAACACACTGTGGACGTTCGAACGCGGCGATGCCGAAGCCGGGTTCGAGGGAGCCGACCTGGTGGTCGAGCACACGTTCTCGGCGCATGCCTTGAGCCATGCTGCGCTCGAGCCGCACGTCTCGGTCGCCCAGTACGACCCGGGGACCGGGGCCTACACACTGTGGATCCCGACCGACCGCCCCTTCCAGATGCGCAGCGAGCTGACCGCTGCACTCGGGGTGCCGACCGACAAGATGCGCCTGATCGTGGCCGGTGTCGGCGGATCGTTCGGCGGCAAGAACACGCTCATCTCAGAGGCGATCTCGGTCGCTCTCGCCCGCTACGCCGGTGGGCGTCCGGTGCGGGTCGAGTTCACCCGGGCCGAGGACCTGGTGGCGACAGCCACACGGGTGCCGGCGATCATGACGCTCAAAACCGGCGTGATGATTGACGGCACCATCGTGGCCAGGACCGCCGACATCCTGTGGGACAGCGGGGCGTACACCTCCAACACCGTCGGGGTGGCGATTCGCGGTTCGAGCACCGTATTCGGGCCCTACCGCTGCCCCAACCTGGAGCTGCGGGCCCGCCAGGTGTACACCAACCGGGCGATCAGCGGGTCGTACCGGGGGTACGGCACCACCCAGGTGACCTGGGCGTGCGAGTCGCAGATGGACATCATCGCGGCCGAGCTGGGGATCGACCCGCTCGAGTTCCGGGTGCGCAACGGTTATCAGGAGGGCGACCCCTACGTCAACGAGCAGGTGATGCACGGCGTCGGGTTGATCGAGTCGCTGGAGCGCACCGCCGAGGAGATCGGCTGGGGTGACGTGGATAGGGCTCCGGCGCCGCATCTGCGGCGCGGCAAGGGCATCGCCACGATGATCAAGCCGACAGCCACACCCACCAGCTCCAATGTGATGATGAAGATCGAGGAGGACGGCCGGGTGACGGTGATGGCCTCGGCGCCCGAGATCGGTTCGGGCCAGGCCACCGTGCTTGCGCAGATGACCGCCGACGCCATCGGGGTACCGATCGACAGCGTGATCGTCTCCGATACGGACACGGCCACATCGCCGTTCAACGGACCGGTGGCGTCGAGCCGCACCACCTACCACGTGGGCAACGCGATCATCACCGCCGGCTCCGAGGTGCGGGAGAAGATTCTCGAAGCGGCCGCGGACATCCTCGACCTGGACATCGCCGGGCTCGATCTGGTCGACGGCCAGATCCTGGAGAACGGTGCTCCCGTGAAGCCGCTCAGCGAGCTGTTCGGCGGGTTCGGCTACGTCGATGGGTACTCAATCACTGCCGAAGCTCGCTTCTCGACGAAGGGATCGCCCCTGTTGAAGGCGGCGCCCCCGTATGAGTGGATGAGCAGCATCTTCTGGATGTTCGCCACCCACGCCGTCGAGATCGAGGTCGACATCGAGACCGGGGTGCTGCGAGTGGTCAAGGTCGCCGCGGCACAGGACGTCGGCAAGGCGATCAACCCGATGACCGTGGAGCAGCAGATCGAGGGCGGCGTGATCATGGGGCTGTCGAACGCGATGTTCGAGGAGTTCAAGGGCTCCGACGGCAGGATCGACAACTCCAGCTTCGCCGATTACAAGGTGGCGACGCTGCCGGACCTTCCCGAGATCGTGCCGATCATCGTGGAATCGCACCATGCCGAGGCCCCGTGGGGCGCCAAGGGGGTGGGCGAGCCCGGCGCTGCTTCAACTGCTCCCGCCATTGCCAATGCCCTCTTCGACGCGATCGGGATCCGGATCACCGACCTCCCGATCACGCCGGAGAAGATCGTGGCCGCGATTCGGGAGCGCGATGCGCAAGACTGACAACGGAATCGAGGGGGAGAAAGGGCCTGGGATGAAGCTCTACACATTCCGGGTGGGGACTCCACTCGGCCCGAAGGTACGCATTGGAGCCGAGCTGGATGGCCGTCTCGTCGATCTGAACAGCGCGGCCGCGTTCACATTCCGCGACGATGGCGAACCCGACTGGCGCGAATACGCCGACTTTCTGGTGCCACCCGACATGGTGCGGTACCTCGAACGCGGCGACAAAGCGAAGCGGGCGGTTGAGACTGCTCTGGGGACCGTTTCGGCGGCCGGCCCCGACGAGGCGGACCCGGCCATCGGGAGGCTCACGTACGGCTTCGACGAAGTCGGTTTGATGGCGCCGGTGCCGCGGCCCAACATCGTGTGGGACTCCATGGTGTTCCTCGAGCACGTGAAGATGGGGCGGCCGGTCATTCCCGACGCGTTCTACGACCACCCGCCGTACTTCACCCAGAGCGGCGCCATCGTCGCCGGGCCCTTCGACCCGATCGTCAAGCCGCGGTTCACCGAGCAGCTGGACTTCGAACTCGAGTTCGGCATTTACATCAGCAAGGCCGGGATCAACATCGCGGTGGACGAAGCCGAGGAGCACATCGCCGGATTCACCATCTACAACGATGTCTCGGCCCGCGATGTCCAGTTCCGTGAGATGGAGATGATGCTGGGCCCGGCGAAAGGGAAGAACTTCGAGGGCTCAAACATCATGGGACCCTGCCTGGTGACCCCCGACGGGCTCGATTACAACAACATGCGGATGGTGGCCCGGATCAACGGCGACAAGGTCGTCGATGACAACTCATCGACAATGCACTACAAGTTCCCTGAAATCATCTCGTGGATCTCCGAGGAGGAGATGCTGTATCCGGGCGACTTCATCGCTTCGGGGACGTGCGACCACGGCACGGGACCGATGTCGGACTTCCCCCGTTGGCTCGAAGTCGGCGATGTGGTCGAGTTCGAGATCGAGGGGATCGGCATCATCCGCAACGAGGTCGTCGCGGCGCCCGAGCGTTAACCGGGCTACTCGACCTCGGTGAGCACGATCACGCCGATCGGCTCGTCGAGCAGGTCCGGGATCTCCGCCCGGTACGCCTTGTAGTGGTCGGTGGCGCGGTGTGCTTCGAGGGCGGCCTGGTTGGTGTAGCGCTCGATGAGATGGAAGGTTGTACGTCCGTCCGATTCGGCCTGGTAGAGGTCGTACACCTCGTTGCCGGGCTCCCGGCGGGTAGCGGTGCGCATCCGGCGGAGGATGGCGGCGGCGGCTTCGGTCTGTCCCTCGCCTGGAACAAAGCTGGCGAAGACCATCACTGGTTGATCGGACATCGTGCTCCTTGCAGCGTTGCTGGCTGCAGGCTACCGAGGTGGGGGAGGGGAAGGCCCGGATCGGCCCGGCAGGTTGTCCGGGTCGGATCGATGGCTGCGCATCGCGGGGTCAACGCCCGAATCTCCCATCGGTAGATTGGCCGTATGGAGGTTCCCGATGTCCGATATGTGATCACGGACGATGACGTCCGCATCGCGTATCAGGATGTCGGAAGTGGCCCGGCGACCCTCCTGGTTCCGACGTACTGGGGTCACGCCGAGGGAAACTGGGATCTCGAACACCTGCGCCGGCTGTTCGAGCGGCTGGCGGCGAACCTCCGGTTCCTGACGTTCGACCACCGGGGCACCGGCATGTCGGACGGGTTTGTCGAATCCCCGACGCTTGAGGACCGGACACTCGACATCGGTGCTGTGATGGACGCTGCCGGGCTCGAGACCGTGAACCTCTTGGGCCACGACTTCGGTGCGCAGGTCGCCGTCGGGTTCGCGGCTCGCCACCCGGATCGAGTAGATCGGTTGGTTCTCGTCAACAGCCGGGTTGGAGCATCCGCCAAGGCGCGTGCCGACGAGCTCAATCCGGGAGCGGCCGAGCCCGACCCGCTGGCGAGGCTCCCGGCGGCGCTCAGCAGCGCCGACACGGTCGGGATCGAGGTCGCCGCATCGCTGAGCCGGTTCACCCCAAGCGTTGCCAAGTACCCCGACGTGCTGCGGGCGATTCCCCGCCTGCAGGCGCTGGCCGGCTCACGGGACGCCTACCGCCGCCAGATCGAGAGCGTCGCCGGCGTCGACGTGACCGAAGAGGCGAAGCGGATCTGTGCGCCGACCCTGGTGACCCACACCAGCGGCAATGTGCTCCACCACGTCGGATTCGCCCGGTTGCTCGCGGAGCTCATTCCCGACGCGACGCTCGTTGAGTTCGATGGGGTCGACCACCTGTACTGGTTCGCCGACAACTGGCGCGAGATCGCCGATACCCACATCAGGTTCATCACCGAGTCCGAGGTTCACGCTCCGGCGGTGCGCCGCTTTGCGGTGGTGCTGTTCACCGACATGGTCGGGTCGACCCGAGCCTCGCTCACCTCTGGCGATGAGGAGTGGCACCGTCTGCTCGACACCCACGATCGCATCTCGCAGAGGATCGTGTCACAGCACGGGGGATCGGTCGTCAAGCACATGGGAGATGGCGTGCTCGCCACATTCGATGCCCCGTCGCAGGCGGTGGACGCGGCAATCCGGTGCAGGAGCGAGCTCGCCGAGGCGGGCATCGGAGTTCGAGCCGGAATCCACGCCGGAGAGATAGAGGTTCGCGGCGAGGACATCTCAGGCGCGGTCGTCAACCTCGCCGCCCGCGTGCTGCGAGAAGCGCCCGAGGACGACATCTACACCTCGTCGACGATCCGGGACATGCTGATCGGGTCACCCCACGCCTTCGAGAGCGCCGGATCGCGACGGCTCAAAGGTTTCGAAGGGGAGTGGGAACTCCACCGGATAGCCACCACGCCCTGAAGGAGGCTCGACTCACCACTCGGCGTCGGGACCCATGGCGAAGATGTCGAGGAGCTCAGCGATGCGGGCCGCCTTCTCCTCGATATGGCCCGCCGCCTCCCGGCTGAGCGGGCCGAGCCGCCGGACCGCTCCCCGGCAGTTACGAAGTGCGTTTTGGGACAAAGCGGACGATCGCCCAACCCCAGAGCACGGCGACCAGCGTCAGGACCCCTGCAGGGATGAGGCGGACCGCCAGAGATGTTGGCTCCTCCGCTGCGACCGCGGTGGCCCATGCCACCGTTCGAGTTGTGGAGCTGTCCGGATCGAACAGGAAGTCCACGGAATCGCCAGCACTCGCCCTCCCCGAGGGAAGATCTCTCACGTTCTTCTTGAGCACGAACGTGCCGTCGGGCTCCGACGAGTCTGGGAACTCAATGGTCGCCGTTCGGACGGTGCCGCCCGGGAAACCCCCGTACTCAAACGCATCTACCTCCGTGACGGTCCCGGTCAACTCCGGCCAGCTGAGCGCTCGTTCTGCCCACGCTCGACGGTCGAGGTCGTTGCCGTGAAGGTCGAGCCCCCGCGCCATCGCAATGATGGCGATGATCGTGACAGCGATGGGACCGATCCACATCCACCATCGGCGGCGCATCATCCAAGCGCGTCCTTCTCAGAGGTGTGGCGCTCGGCGGAGGCGACCCCGGCCGGGACACCGACACTATCCAGCGGGCTCACCGCCGCCCCGATCTGCCCGAGCAACCATGTAGCCGCTGACGCCTCCCCAGACATGGAACACGAGAGCCATCACCGCTGCCGTCAGACTGTCCGACGATGTTTCGCCGAACACCAATGAGTAGGCCAGGAGGCCGATCAGGATGCCTCCGACCACAAACGGCCAGGTACGGGGTTGGTGTCCTCGGTGGTTCATGCTTCCCCCTCGGTCCGCCTGGTTCACAACCTATGTGAGGAGGCCATTGCGAGATATCGGGGAAGACCCTGGTCTCTTCCCTGACCGGCGATTCCCTATCCGCTATGGGAGTCCGGCTGCGCAGGTCCACCCGACGTCCACGGCCAGGTCACGCACCCGGCGATCTCGGGGAACGCGACGAAGTCGGCGGTGCCCTTGAGCACGAGCGTGCTGATGGAGAACTCTCCCAGTACCTCGGCGGCCCTCCGCAGCGTCGCTCCGCTCACGCTGACGTCATCCACCACCAGCAGGTGTCTTCCGGCAGGAACCGGGATCCCGGGATCTCCGATCACCCGTGGGTGATCGAACATGGGGGTGTTCTCGTCGTCCCGGTACGAGAGGCGAAGCCGGGAGATGGGACGATCCAGCAGTTCGGCCGCGATCTCGCCGGCGGCCACGCCACCTCGCTCGATCGCGACGACGGCATCGACTTCCGGGAGTGGGAGCTGCTCAATCCGCCGGGTGATCTCTTCGATCGGAACGAAGGGCCTTGCCATGGTCATCGCAGGGTATGGTGAGCGACGGTACCGATGACAGACAGCACCAGGATTCCGGGCCACCCCGTCTGCAGTGTGCCGAGGAAGTCCACCACGGCCATGCCCGGAAGCACGGCAGAGATGATTGCTGCGGATCCCACACCGATCAGGTAGGCGATCGGGACCACAAAAGACCAGTGGAAGCGCTGCAGGGCTCGAAGTGCGATCACGAATGCTGCGATCTGGAGCACCAGCGCGAGCAGCACCGGATCCGCCGGCAAGCCGGTCAGCAGGCGGGCCACGAACGGCGTCAGTGCGCTGACGGCCACGGCCAGCGGCAGCCGCAGCAGCAGCGCCGCCAGCAGCGGGGCGTAGAACATCGGCAGCAGCACCGGGCCCAGCCCTGGTGAGGCAGCCGGGGCAAGGTGCACGAACCACGGTGCCAGCATCGCCAGAACTCCACCGGCGCCCAGCGCGACCGCGGCAGTCGGCGACGGAATCGCAGTCGACCTCACCACAGCGCCGGAAGCCGCAGTCGGGATCTGCCAGATGGGGTGTTTCGCCTCGCTCCAATGCACTATGCCGTTCCTTTCGCTTACCCGTTCTCGACCAGAGGGACCGTCATGCCCCCGTCCATCAGGATCAGGATGCTGGCGTTCCCACCTTTCTGTTCCAGAGCCGTCTCCACCGCCTCCTGGATGTGGTCGAAGGGGCGGATGAAGATGTCGCGCATCACCTGGGGGTCCATCGAGGTGACCGCCCAGGTATCGGCGTACACGCTGATCTCGGCCATCTTGGCAGCCTTGTGGTAGCCGAGGACATAGCCATCGTCAATGCGCCGGACCGCATCCTGGGGTGAGTCCGCCGCCGACAGGAGGTCCATGAACGATTTGGCGCCGGCGCCCTCGCGGCAGATCGACACCAGGATCAGGATCCCTCCGTCTTTCACCGCGTGTTTGGCGTTGTCGATGCCCTTCTGCGACTGGTAGAGGTTGATGTCACCGGGGGCTTTGACGACCGAGACGACGATATCGGCCTTCTCATCGACCCGGGCTCCGAACACCTCGTTTGCCAGGTCGATCACCTGGTCGAAGGACTCATGGATGTCCCCGGCAACGCAGGCGTAGACCCGGTGATCCTTGTCCAGCACCGTGTTGATGGTGAAGACCTCCGTGTCGACGGTGGACAGTGCGTCGACCATGTCCTGATGGACCGGATTGTCGTCGAGATGAAGGGCGCGAGCCTTCGGTGACAGGGCCAGCTTGTGATTCTGCTCGATGGTGGAGAAGGCGGCGATGCCGGGTAGGAAGGACTTCCGGCCGCCGGTGTAGCCGGCGAAGTAGTGCGGCTCCACCGATGAGATGATCAGGATCTTATGAGCCTCGGCACCAAGCCGGTTGACCCGCATCTCCGTACCGTTCTTCGAGGTCCCGAGCAGCACCATGTTCTGGTCGTCACGAGCGTCATGGGCGTAGATCCGATCCCGGAACCGTTCGTAGTGGACATCCGAGAAGATCTGCCGGTACTCGGCCTCGGTGGGAGCGCGGTGTGCTCCGGTGGCCACCATGAACGAGGCGTTGCCGGCCGCCAGCAGGTCGGCGATGACATCGAGGACCGCCGCGGTCGGGGTGGGACGGGTGGCGTCGTTGACGAGGACCAGGACATCTCGGGCATCTGAGAGGAACGCCTCCAGGCTGTATGAACCCACCGGGTGGTCCATGGCCTCGCGGATGCAGGTGTCCGGATCGGGGATCTCGACTTCGTTTGGGGTGATCACGCCGGCGATCAGCCCATCTGGAACCTCGAGTTCCTGGTGGCCGTCACCGTACGGCAGGCTGATCTTCATGCGGAAGCCTCTCGAGTACCTGGTCTGTTCCACCCCTTTTAGTCGGTGTTCGAGCGCTCGGCCAGACGGGGGTGTTGGGCAGTATGACGATTGGCGGAGCCGCCGTAGCGCAGGCGGTGCACTGATATGGGGTGGTTGGTCAAGTCGCGGGGTGTCGGGTGGCCCGCGGTGGGGTGGGGGGACGCAAACGAAGTATGGGAGCGGCGGTTGGCCATGCTGATATCGCGGATCGGGACCGCACATCGTGGCTGCGTTGGAACCTGCCTCTGGCTAGCGGCGCGAATTGGTGTCGCGTAGTGCCTGGCGAGGGTTGTTCCGCTCAATGCTCCCTCCGTCCCCAAGACGGTGTGTTCTTGTTCAGTTGAGATGGCTGGTGCCCACTCCCCAGATGAATCCGGCGAGTTCTCGGGCGACGGCGACAATGGCAACGTTGCGGTTCTTGAGGCAATCCACGACGTTATGCGGACAGGGCCGACCACCCCATCATGACTAGAAGGTCCTGAACAGCGATGGGAACTTGAGCGCGAGCCAGGGGCGCCGGCCCCAGGCCAGCAGCTTGCCGGCCAGGATCGGGCCGAGTTGCCTGCTCCGGCCAAAGCCCAACAGCAGATAGGCGGCGGGGTCGGCAGAGATCCGGCAATCGACCCTCTGGTCGGACGACGGCTCGACCCGGGCGACTCCATCGGTGAACACCACCACCGCGGTGTCGCCATCGCGAATCCGGAGTTCGAAGCTTGCCGTTAGGCCCCCCGCCTGCCCGGCGTCCACCATGTGGGTCAACAGGGGGATCAGGGCGCCTGCTGTCGGCGCGGCATGCTCGCGGGTGATCTGCCACGGCAACCCACACGCCCGGGCTATGTCGTGCCCGTGCACCAGTAGTTCGGCGACGGCGACCGCTACCAGTGTCGAGAGGGGAGTATGCACGCCCCGGAACACCTCAACGGTCGGGTCCCCGCTCACCGCTTCCAGGAAGGACCCGAATCGCTCTCCCGTGGCATCGATCCGGTCGGCGAGAACCCGCAGATCACGCTCGGGATCTGCCGCCAGCCTGGAGTCGTTGATCTCCGCAACCGCTTCGAGGGACTCCGGCGCCTGCGTTCCCTGTGCAACTCCCAGGAGGTTCGGTCTGCTCGACGCAACATGAGCAGCAGTCTCACCGACGTTCCATGTGCCGATCGCCGGAACGGTGGCGTCTGGGACCTGCCGGAGCAGTTCTGTGAATCGGCGCCCCGATCCCTCCAGTGCCTCGCGGTTTGCGGACAGCAGCGTTTCCGATCCCAGGGACATTGCTCCTTCCTTGGGGTGCTCTCTCCCGTGCCTCAGTATGCCCGATTGGGACCGTCGCGTGGTTTGGGAACCGACCGATTCCGTTTTGCAGACCGCAGCATCTCGATGAGCCCACCGATCACGACCAGCGCGACGGTGATCACGACCCAGGTGGGAACCGTCACATCGCCCAGGGGGTACACGATGTTTCCCTCCCGGCCCGGGTTCTGCTCTCCATGCCTCCCCCTCACTCGCCCGGTCACAAGGTACGGCGGAACGGGGCGCCGCGCCATCGCGGATGGCCCTGAGTTCAACCCTGACCCCACCGGTGGAGTGACCCACCGCGGACTCCACCGGTCGCACGGCGAGTCACCGCATGTTGTTGACGATGCTGTTCAGCGTGTCGGTGTACTGCCGCATCAGGTTGGTCGCCTGTTGTGCCGCCTGGCCGTACTTCTGCATCATGTCCTGCATTTGCTCAGAGCGGAGTTCCTCGGCCCGCGCCGCATTGAACTGGTTCGGGTCCGATTGCCCCATCTGGGTCATGGACCCGCCCCGCATCTCTAACGCCGATTGCAGGGACCCGGCGAACTGTCCGATCACCGGATCGGGCGAGATCCCGCCCGGCCCATTCCCGCTTCGGTCGAACGCCCTTGGGTGCAGCCCCAGCAGACCATTCGCTCACATGGACCGCCAGAGGCGAACGCCCTTCACCGTCCGGTAGCCTTCCCAACGCCCGGTCGAGGAGCACCGCATGCGACGCCGTATGTTCGTGAGCACAATCACCACCATGTTCGTGGCACTGCTCTTCGCCGCTCCCGCCGGCGCCACCACCGTTCTCGCTGCGGGCGACGACGACTGGCCCGTCTGGGCGATCGTCACGGTCGTCGTCGGTGCCATCGCACTCGTGATCTTCGGCTTCTGGGTGGAAGCCCGGGACCGTCGCCGTCGCAACGAGCCGGCCGGGGACGAGTGACGCGAACCGGCCGCCCCGAAAGGCGGCCGGAACACACTCGAATCCGATTCGATCAGCTGCGGGAGATGGTGCCTTCCCAGGTTCCGACCTTGTCGCCGCGCAGGTCGCCTTCGTTGAACCAGTAGCTGGTCACGGTCTTGGTCTCGGTGAAGAACGCGACCCCGTCGCGACCCATCACATGGAGGTCGCCGTAGAAGCTGTTCTTGTGGCCCGAGAAGGGGAACACCGAGATCGGCACCGGGATCCCGACGTTGACGCCGACCATGCCGCCGTCGATGCGACGGGCGAACTCCCGGGCGTGGTGGCCGCTGCGGGTGAAGATCGTCGAGCCGTTGGCGAACTCGCTGGCGTTGATGATCTCGACGCCCTCTTCGAAGTTGCTGACCCGCTTCACGTAGAGCACCGGGCCGAACACCTCCTCGCGGCCGCAGGACATCTCTTCGGTCACGTGATCGAACACCGTGGGTCCCATGAAGAAGCCGTTCTCGAAGCCTTCGACCTTGAGGTCGCGGCCGTCGAGCACCGGCTTGGCACCCTCTTCGATCGACTTGTCGATCCAGTCGGTCACGAACTCGCGATGCTCCTCGTTGACCAGCGGACCCATCTCGGTGTCCTCTAGGTAGGCGGGACCGATCTTGCGCTGCGACGCCAGTTCGACGATCGTGTCGACCAGATCATCGGCGATCTCGTCCTCGACCACGATTGCAGGCAGGGCCATGCAGCGTTCGCCGGCGCAGCCGAATGCCGAGTTGATGATCCGCTGAGCCGTCGCCTTGATCGGGGCATCCCGCAGCACGAGGGCATGGTTCTTCGCTTCGGTGAGGGCCTGGACCCGCTTGCCGGCGGCCGCAGCCGTCTTGTAGACGTGCCAGCCGACCGACTTGGAGCCGACGAAGGAAACGCCGCGGACGTCCGGATGCTCCAGCAGGTTCTCGGCCTCGTGGCGGGAGCAGGTCACCAGGTTGAACACACCGGCGGGCAACCCGGCCTCATGCGCCAGCTGGGCGATGCGCATCGAGGTCTGGGGCACGAACGACGCCGCCTTCATCACCATCGTGTTACCGGTGGTCACGCACAGGGGCATCATCCATCCCATCGGGATCATTGCCGGGAAGTTCCACGGTGCAATCCCGACGAACACGCCGAGCGGCTCGCGATAGGTCACGGTGTCGAATCCGGTGGAGACGTTCATGAGCGAGTCGCCCTGCATCGTCACGGGCAGTGCGCATGCCAGCTCGACGACCTCGATCGCTTTGAGGACGTCACCGCGGGCCTCCTGATAGGTCTTTCCCATCTCGGTGGCCAGCAGCATCGACAGGTCGTGGAGCTCGGCGTCGAGCTTCTCCTTGAGCCGGAACATCACCTGCACCCGCTGGGGGAGGGGAGTATCCCGCCACGCCGGGAACGCCGCCTTGGCTGCCGCCACGGCCTCGTTGACCTCGTCGGCGGTGCAGCGCGGCGCCTCGGCCATCACCTCGCCGGTGCTGGAGTTGGTGATCTCGTACCACTCGTCGGTCTGGGAGTCGCGCCACTCCCCGTTGACGAAGTACTGCAAACGTTCAGCCATGTCGGGTTGCCCCTTCTATATTCACTCTCTCGAATTTATCTATTGGGCTATAGGTTACTAGGTCAGTTTCAGCACCGCATCGACGACACGCTGCGGTGACGGGATTGCCAGGTCTTCCAGTTCGGCGGCCGCCGGCAGCGGAATGTGCGGGGTGGTGACCCGGATGACCGGTCCATCGAGATCCCACAGGCACTCCTCGGCGACGATCGACGAGATCTCGGCGCCCCAGCCGCACAGGCGGGGGTTCTCCTCGACGGTGACTAGCCGGCCCGTCTTCGCCACCGACTCGGTGAACGCCTGCACATCGAGGGGCACGAGGGTCTTGAGGTCGATGACCTCTGCCGAGATCCCTTGCGCCGCAAGCGTCTCGGCGGCCTCCAGTGCGGTGAGCACCATCGCACCGAGGGCCACGATCGTGACGTCGTTGCCCGGGCGGCGGATCGCCGCCACACCCAACTCGTCGATGATCTCGCCGTCGGGCACGTCCTGCTTGGTGGCGAACAGCTTCTTGTGTTCGAACACGATCACGGGATCTGGATCCCGCACCGCGGCGGCCATCAGCCCGATCACGTCGTGCGGTGTCGAGGGCGCCGCCACCTTGAGGCCGGGGATCGCCATTGCCCAGTTCTCCCCGCTCTGGGAGTGCTGGCCTCCGAAGCGGGTTCCGCCGCCGTTGGCGGTACGGATCACCAGCGGCAGTTCCACCTGCCCGCCGGTCATGTAGCGGGTCTTGGCGATCTGATTGATCACGATGTCCCAGGTCGTTGCCAGGAAATCGCTGAACATCAGCTCGCCGATGGGACGCAGGCCGTTCATGGCCGCGCCCATGATCCCGCCCATGATCGCCTCTTCGGAAATCGGGGTGTCCCGCACCCGATCGGGGCCGAAGCGTGCCTGCAGGCCCTCGGTGGTCTTGAAGACGCCGCCGGCGGCGGCGACGTCCTCGCCGATCATGACGACCCGCTCGTCGCGCTCCATCTCCTGGGCGATCCCGCGGGCGATAGCTGCGCGGTAGGTCAGTTCCGCCATTGGGAGCCTCCATCTGCCCAGACGTCGGTCATCATCGTTTCCGGTGGTGGAGGGGGAGCGTCCCTGGTGGCCTGGGTGGCCTCGTCGATCTCCACCAATGCCAGCCGTTCGATCTCGTCCAGCACCCCCGGCGTGATGCCGGCCGCCTCGAGGCGCGCTCGATACGTCGGGATCGGATCCTTGTCCATCCACTCGGCGACCTCTTCGTCGGGTCGGTACTTGCCGGGGTCGGCCCGGGAATGGCCCTTGTGGCGGTAGGTCTTGGCCTCGATCAGTGACGGCCCCGCTCCGGCTCGAGCTCGGGCATAGGCCTCGAGAGCCACCTGGTAGCAGGCGTCGACGTCATTGCCGTCGACGATGATCGACTCCAGGCCGTAGGCCGACGCACGATCGGCCGCCGGGTGCTCCACCGGGATGACCGCGGAGATCGGGGTGTATTCCATGTAGAGGTTGTTCTCGCACACGAAGATCACCGGCAGCTTCCACACGGCGGCGAGATTGACCGACTCGTGGAAGGCTCCGATGTTGGTGGTGCCGTCGCCGAAGAACACCACCGATACCTGGCCGGTGCCCCGATGCGCTGCGGCCCAGCCGGCCCCGACGGCGATCGGGAGATGGGCGCCGACGATTGCATACGACCCCATGGCGCCCTTGGTCACGTCGGTGAGGTGCATTGATCCGCCCTTGCCGCCGCAGCACCCGTTCTCCTTGCCGGCCAGTTCGCCGAGCAGCGGGGTCATCGGGGCGCCCCGGAGCAACGTGTGGTTGTGTCCCCGGTAGGTGCAGAACGTCATGTCGTCGGGCTGCATTGCCATCGCAAACCCGGCGGCAATCGCTTCCTGGCCGAGACCGAGGTGGGTGGTTCCCTTGACGATCCCCTCCATGAACAGGTCGTACGTCCGCTGCTCGAAGTAGCGGGCCCGTACCATGTCGCGGTACAGGGCGAGTCGGGTCGATTGGTCGATCTCAACCCGCGAATCGTCCATCACGACGCTCCTTTCTGATCGGGTCGGTCCGGGCGCGCGGTGGTCTCGAAACGGCAGGAATCCAGTGCGGAATGGGCCGATTCGCCGGTGACCGGCATGACGGAAACGACCACCCGCGCGCTGGTTCCGAACGCCGCCCGGAAAAGGGGGATCGCAGTTGACGGAACCATGGTCACATCCGTAGTCTACGGGTAATCGATTATCGAGGATAGTCGCGTGGGCATGTCGAATGACGAGCGAATGCAGTGGATGTCACTCGTTCCGACCGGCCCATGGAACCCGCCACCGGCACCGCTTCCCAGCGTCGAATCGCCGGCGGGTTCTCCGGTTGTGGGGGGGACCTCATGACCGTGCGCTGTGTGCTCGCGGCCCCGGGTCCCACGAGGTCCGAGCATCGGTGGTGTGTCCCCGGCGAGGGGACACCGCCGCCGACGACCGTACCGGCAGCAGCATTGCGAAGGGAGGCATAGGGAGACCTCGATCGACGTGCAGGGCGCCGGTACACGGTCGTTCCCGCCGGGGCGGCCCGGCGCAGATTCGTGAGGAAGGAGATTTGCCGACATGGCAGATACCAGCAAGGTGATTGCGGAGTTCTTCGGCGACGAGAACTTCCCCATCGAGTGGGAGTCTGAGAAGGAAAAGAAGCTCTTCTGGGTCTACGACGACCTGCACTGCCCGCGGCCGGTGTCGCCGATGTACGACGACATCGCCAACTGGGTGCTGACCTGCGACCACATGTTCCGCCGGTTCGGTACCCCGTTCGCTTCGGACTGGATCGCCAAGGTCGTCAACGGCTACCTCTACACGGCAGCCATTCCCTGTGACCCCGACATGGCAGTTCCCGCCAAGGAATTCGGGAACGTCTATTACCCGCGGGTGCCCAAGGACGATCCGGAATACGCAGCCAAGATCGGTGCGTACCTCGGCGCGGTGCTCCCGACCTACGGGGCCAACTTCCCCGACTGGTGGAAGAACCGCCTCGTGCCGGAGATGTCCCGCAATCTGAAGTATCTCGAAGAGAAGATCGACGACTGGGAGAACATCCCGCTCATGGAGTGGGCGACCATTCTGGAAGATGGCATCGACATGCTCGATCGCCATTGGAAGATCCACTGGATGCTCAACTTCTCGCAGCTGTCCTCGACCCTCGCTCTGCGTGGCACCCTCGGTGCGGCACTCGGCGGCGAGGACAAGATCACCCAGAAGCACGAGGAGATCCTCGGGCGCCTGCAGAACTCGGCAGAGGACCGCAACTGGGACGCCATCGAGTTGCTCGTCGCACTCAAGGACGAGGTCAAGGGCGATGCCACCCTCAGCGAGGCGTTCGCTGCGGAGGCCGGCGCCGAAATCCTCGCCAACCTCGAAGGCACCGAGCGGGGACGTGAGTTCCTGGACAAGGGCCTCAAGCGCTATCAGCGTGAGTTCGGCTGGCACGCCGTGTGGAGCCACGAGTTCATCTACCCGTCCCGCTTCGAGACGCCCGAGCCGTGCCTCGACGTGATCAAGGGCTACCTCGACTCGGATTACGACCACCGGCCGGTCGTCGCCCACCTGAAGGAAGACATCCAGGCAGCGGCCGTCGAGCTGCTCGAGGGCATCCCCGAGGGACCAGAACTCGAGGCGCTCAAGGCTGCCAATGAGATCAACCTCAAGATGGCGCCGCTGACCCCGGACCACCACTTCTACATCGATCAGGGCACGCACCAGCACGTGCGGGTCGTGCTCGTGTGCATCGGCCGCAAGCTGGTCCAGATGGGCCTGCTGGACAATCCCGAAGACACGATCATGTTGAGGTACAACGAGCTGCGGTACCTGATGGGCGATCCGTCGCTCATCGACGCCAAGGCCGTTGTGGCCGAGCGCAAGGCGATTCGCGCCGAGCAGGAGAAGATCCGGCCCCCGGACTTCATCGGCACGGCAACCGAGTCTCAGCTCGAGTTCCCGTATCTGAACCTGTGGGGCTTCCCCGAGAAGCTGCATTACGACACGGAGACGAAGGGCAAGGTCGAGGGCCTCGGCGTGTCGCCGGGCGTCTACGAGGGCACGGCCAAGGTCGTGGCTTCACCGGCCGAGTTCGATCAGGTCAAACAGGGCGACATCCTGGTCTGCCAGATGACCAACCCGGCATGGACGCCGCTGTTCGCAATCATCAGCGCGATCGTCTGCGACGCCGGCGGCATGGTGGCCCACCCGGCCGTGATGGCTCGTGAGTTCGGTATTCCCGGTGTCACCGGCACCGGCGTTGCCACCCGCGAGATCAAGACGGGTGACCGCCTGCGGGTCGACGGCACCAACGGTCTCGTCGAGATCCTGTCCTAGACAATGGCTGATTCACGTGGGTTGCCCGAGGCGCCGCTTGAGAGGGAAGTCCTCTCCGAGCGGGTCAAGGAGCGCATCCTGACGTGGATCCTCGAAGGTGAGCTGGCACCCGGGTCTCGCATTGTCGAGACCCGGGTGGCTCGCCAACTGGGGATGAGTCAGGCGCCGGTGCGAGAAGCGCTGCGCGGCCTGGCCACCCTTGGCTTCGTGGAGATGGAACCGTATCGAGGCTCCCGCGTCCGCAAGCCGACGAAGGAAGAGATGACGCAGGCCATCGAGGTCCGGGCCGAACTCGAGGGCCTCGCCGGGAAGCTGGCGGCCGAGCGCCGCAGCGAAGCGTGCCTCGACGACCTCGAACGCCTGTATGCAGAGATGGTGGAGGCCGCGGAGCGTGGGGATGCCCACGATCACGCGGTCAAGAACACGGAGTTCCATGCCCGGGTTGTGGAGGCGGCACACAATCGTACGCTGATGAGAGTGTGGTCGATGCTGGAACCGTTCTCCCGCACCTACGTGACGGCCACGATGCCGGGAATCGATCTGCACTGGCTGGCGAAACGGCATCGGGAATTGATCGATGCGATTCGCGATCAGGACGCCGACCGGGCTCAGGAAGGCATGCGGGTGCATGCCGCTGAGGCCGCCGATCTGATCAACGCGGAGCCGGAAGGCGGATAGCCATCCGGTGGTGACCGGGTGGCTTGGTGGGATTTGGTTTGTGATGGCCGCCGCTCGCCGGATGTCCCGGCGGGCGGCGTCCGAGGGTTGAAATAGCGAGAAACACGACAAGGAGCAAGAAGATGGCACTGCTTTCCGAGGAGATGTCGGCCGGGACGGCCCGAATCAGGGTCGACTTCGTCGGCGACGAGGTTCCCGAGCATGTGCTCGAGAACATGGACTTCCTCAACTACCGGCTTGCCGCCGTGCAACTCGAGCCGGACGTTGTCCGCAGCGAACCCGACCTGATTTGGTATCGGGATTCGGAGATCAAGAGCGTTTCATGGGACGGCGCGACGATGCGCTTCGATGGCGACTGGGCACCCGGTCCGTTGCAGAAGGCGATCGTGACCGTGCTGGCGCTCCAGATGGAGGCCGAGGGCCTGCACCCCTTCCACTCGTCGGCCGTCCGCTACCGCGACAAGACCGTCCTGTTCCTCGGCGGTGAGTCGAACCACGGCAAGAGCATGAGCCAGATCGAAGCCTGCCGTCGCGGCGGTCAGTTGGTGTCGACCGAGACCACCGTGATCGACGAGGACAGCGTGGTGCAAATGGGCTCCAAGACCGTGTTCATCAAGAGCCGGGCAAAGGGCACCGAGCGTGCCGACAAGGCCGCTCCCGAGCGCGGTGCCCAGATCTTCTTTGGTGACGAGATGCCCACGTGGGGCGACTACGACGATCCCAGCAAGGTCGACGTCGTGATCGTCCCGGCAATCGACGGAAACTTCGATCCCACCACCGCCGAGATGGGGCAGTTCGAAGCGCAATTCCAAACGCTGCATTCGTTGCAGAACTACTTCCTCACCAACGAACTGCTCGCCCCGGGGCACGTCATGCCGCTCACCGACACAGAGGAACTCCGCCAGGCACGCGCCGACTTCATCCAGACGTTCTGTGAACCGCTCAAGTTCTACATGGTCCGGGCGGCCAACCCGCAGGCACTGATGGACGAGGTGGACAAAGTCATCTGAGGGGGACCGATGACACGAACGAAGGAACCCCGCTGATGAAACCATTCACCTACGCCCGTCCCGAGACGGTGGATGAAGCGATTGCGATCCTTGCCGAACACGGCGAGGACGCCGAGCTTCTCGCCGGCGGGACTGACCTGGTAATCGAACTGCGCAATGCGTGGAAGGAACCCAAGGTCGTCGTCGATCTCAAGCGCATCGGCGAGCTGGCCCCGGCGATCACCGAGAAGGACGGCTTCCTCGCGATCAGTGCGTCGACGGTGATGGCCGACGTCGTCGCCGATGCCCGAGTCCAGAAGTGGTTCCCGGCGCTGGCCGAATCTGCCGACGTCGTTGGATCGATCCAGATTCGCAATCGTGCCACGCTGGCCGGCAACATCTGCAACGGCTCTCCGGCTGCCGACACGGCGCCGCCGCTGCTGGTCTACAGGGCCGACATCGTGATTGCCGGTCCCGACGGCTGCCGCCGTACCCCGGTGGTGGATTTCCTGCTCGGCCGCGGCAAAGTGGATCTCGGTCCCGCCGGATTGGTGACGGCCATCGAACTGCCGATCCCGACCGAGCCGTTTGCGGCCGCGTACACACGAATGACCCGGCGGCGGGGCACCGACCTCGCGTCGATCACGCTGTGCGTCGGTGTCGACGGAACCGGAACCACGCGTGTTTCGTATGGCAGCGTTGGGCCCAAGGCATTGCTCGTCATCGATGACAGCGGTGTCCTTGCCGATCCGGACGCCTCTGAGTCCGATAAGGCTCCGGTCCTCGCCGCATTGTTCAAGGACGCCAGCCCTTCGCCGACCTCGATGCGGGCCGGTCCGGAGTACCGGCTGGCGATGCTGCCGGTGCTCGGAGCCAGGGCCCTGCAGGCGGCGATCGATCGTTTGGCGGAGGCGACATGAGCAACTTGGTGCACATCTCAGTGACGATCAACGGGGAACCGCGCGACGTCGATGTTGCCGCCCATCACACGCTGCTCGACGTCCTGCGCGACGACATCCACCTGACCGGTACCAAGGAGTGTTGTGTGGTTGGGGAGTGCGGCGCCTGCACCGTGATGGTGGACGGACGGCCGATGAACTCGTGCCTGATGCTCGCGGTCGAGGTCGACGGAGCAGAGGTGCTGACGGTAGAAGGTCTGGCGGATCCGACCGGCCGTCTCAGCGCCCTGCAGGAGGCATTCCTCGACACCGGTGCAGCTCAGTGCGGGTTCTGCATTCCGGGCCAGTTGGTGGCGGCTCATGCGCTGCTCACCACGACCCCGGACCCGACGATCAACGAAGTCCAGGAGGCGATGGCCGGCAATCTGTGCCGATGTGCCGGCTATGAGCAGATTGCCGAAGCCGTCCTGATCGCAGCGAAGGAGGGCGACCGATGACCACCGGCGCAGTCGGCAACTCCACACATCGGTTCGGCGGGTACGGCCGGGTGACGGGGCAGCAGAAGTATCTGGCGGACATCCATCTCGAGGATGCCCTTCACGTGAAGCTGGTGATCCTTCCGGTGGCTCACGCCAGAATCAACAGCATCGACTCGAGTGCGGCCGAGGCCGTGCCCGGAGTGCGTTTCGTCATGACGGCCGCCGACATTCCGGATCCGATGCCCCGATTCGGTCCCCAGTACCAGGACCGCCCGGTCATTGCGATCGATGAGGTGAAATACCACGGCGAGCCGGTCGTGGCTGTTGCCGCCGACACCAAGGACGCCGCCGAAGCGGCGGCCCGCCTCGTCGAGGTCGATTACACCGAACTGACGGCGCTCGTCGGAGTCGAGGATTCACTGGCTCCCGACGCCGAATTGGTTCAGGATCCCTCGGTGCGGGCTCCCGGTCCGTTCGTCGAGACGAACATCCTGCGCGAATACGACTTCGGGTGGGGTGACGTCGACGCCGCCGAGGCCGATGTCGTCTTGGAACGCGAATACAAATGGCCTGCCCAGACCCACTTCGCCATCGAGCCGCACGCCTGCATGGCCGCGCCCGAGGACGACGGCATCGTGGTCTGGAGCACCATCCAGCACCCGTATCAGCTGCAGAAGACCATCGCCAAGGTGCTCGACATGCCGCTGGCCAAGGTGCGGGTCATCGCTCCGGATCCGGGTGGCGGTTTCGGCGGCAAACAGCATCCGAAGATCGAGCCGCTGGTTGCATTCCTGTCTCTGCTGACCGGGCGGCCGTGCCGGTTGATCCTGACCCTCGACGAGTCGTTCACGATCGTGCGGAGGGCGTCTGCTGAGATCCGCGTTCGGATGGGGTTCACGAATGATGGGAAGCTGGTCTTCCAGGAGTACGAGAACAACTTCGTCGCCGGCGCCTACGGCGATACCGGTGACCGGATCGCAGCCAAGGCGAGCTTCCTCTCGGCCGGGCCCTACATCACGCCCGACGTCCGGATCAAGTCGCGGGTGATCCTCACCCACACGACGCCGACCCACCCCTACCGGGGCTTCGGCGTGCCGCATGTCGGGTTCGCCCGCGAAGGCACGCTGAACGAGGCCGCCGAGGTGCTGGGGATCGATCCGCTGGAGTTGCGGCTCAGGAACCTGGCCCGCAAGGGCGAGGAGCACGTCCCCGGGGACACCCCGGCGGACGGCGATTGGGAGCAGACCGTCCGCAAGGCGGCCGAGGAGATCGGCTGGGACACCCCGGTGCCCGAAGGCCGGGGTCGCGGCTTGGCGGTCGGTGTGAAGTCGGGCCCGACCACCGGCCTTTCATATTCGATCGTCCGGCTGCTGGTCGACGGCAGCGTGCTGGTCTTCACCGGCACCTCCGACATGGGTCAGGGAGCGCGGACGATCTTCGCCCAGATTGCCGCCGACGAGATGGGCGTGCCCATCGAACAGGTCCAGGTCGTCATGGGCGATACCGCCATCGTGCCCTACGACCAGCAGACGTCGGCTAGTCGGTCGTCGGTGCTGATGGGCAACGCAGTGCTGTTTGCGTGCCGTGACATCCAGGAGCAGATCCGTCAGCGGGCAGCCAAGCTGTTCGAGATCGAACCCGACGACATCGTGGTCGACAAGGGCATCGTCGAGCTTCCCGATTCGAAATATCCCCTGCCTGAGGTCGCCCGCGATTGCCTCGGCCGTCTCGGTGGCGAGATCATCGGAACCGGCGAGATGCGCAAGGAGGCGTACCCGGAGCATCCGCTTGGAGGAACCGCCGCGTTCTTCGAGTTCAACTGCACCGCAGTCGAACTCGAGGTCGACGAAGGCACCGGCGAGATCCTCATCCACCGCCATGTGACGGTGGGTGATGTCGGACTGGCGCTGAACCCGGCGCAGGTGAAGGGACAGGACGACGGCGCTGCCGTCATGGGTCTCAGCCATGCGTTGATGGAGCACATCATCAGGGATCCCAAGGGGCGGCACCGCAACGTCGGGGCCATCGACTATCGAATCCCCACCAGCCTCGACCTTCCGATCGCTCTCGAGAGCCACATGATCGAGAACGCCGACGGTCCGGGACCCTACGGGGTCAAAGGGATCAGTGAGGGCTCGTGTCTCGTCGTACCGCCGGCCGTGGCCGCAGCGGTGCACGACGCAATCGGAGTCCGAATCAGGGACCTGCCGATGTCACCAGAGCGGGTGTGGCGGGCGATGAAGGAGCAGGAATGAGCGAGATCCAACACGTCGGTCCCGTTCGGGACATGCCCGTCGAGAAGACGGTCGAAGCAGCCCGGATGATCAAGACCGGCCGCCAGTTCTCACTGTCGGTGCCCCGGTTCACCGGGATGCCCCTGTTCCCCGGCCATCCACCGTTCCAGGTGCTCAATTACCGTACCCCGCCCGGCATCAAGGCCGGCGGGGTGCAGCCGTGGGGTCCGCCGAACGAGGTCGGGCTCGGGTACATGGCCGAATACCTGATGGCGTGTTCGCACTCGGGCGCCCACATCGATGGTCTGGGCCACATGACCATCGGTGAAGACAATCACTGGTACGGCGGTGGCAACACCGCCGAACACCTCACCGACCACGGTCCGATCGCCGGTGACGCCTCCAAGCTGCCGGTGTTCTTCACCCGGGGTGTGCTGCTCGATCCACCGAAGTACCGGGGGATCGATGCCCTGCCGGCCCACGAGCCGGTCGGCGCCGACGAACTCAAAGCAGTTGCCGAGGCCCAGGGCGTCGAGATCCGGCCATGGGACGTCGTGCTCATCCGCACCGGGTATCTCAAGTACTGGCCCGATGCCGAGAAGATGAACGAGCATCTCACGGCCGGGCCCGACCTCTCCGCCGCCGAATGGCTGCTGGAGAGCGGCGTCATCGCCACCGGGACCGACACCGAGACCTACGAGGTGATGCCGACACCCGATCGCGGGTCGCCGGCCAATCCGCAGCCGGTGCATACCTTGCTGCTGATCGAGAACGGCATCTACCTGCTCGAGAGCATCTATCTCGAGGAGATCGCGGCGGCCGAGGTGTACGAGTTCTGCTTCATCATGCTGCCGCTGAAGATCAAGGGAGCAACGGGGTCGATGGTCGACCCTCTGGCCATCATCTAGAACCGGAGGCAGTACGATGCAAGCCGCCGAAAGGAGGGTGGGATGAGGGCGCTCGTCCTCACCGCACCGAACGAGTTCTCGATCCAGGACGTCGACGATCCCCGTCCCGGACCGAACGAGGTCAAGTGCCGGGTACGTGCCATCACCATTTGCGGCACCGACGCCCATTTGCTGCGCGGCGATTACCCCGATTTCTGGCCGCCGAGCTTCCCGTTCATCCCCGGCCACGAGTGGTCCGGTGAGGTGGTCGAACTCGGCGAAGGTGCGGGGGCGCTGGGGTTCGCCGTCGGCGACCGGGTTGCCGGTACCTCGCACGACGCCTGCGGCTTCTGCAAGAAGTGTGTCGAGGGTCGATACAACCTGTGCGAGAACTACGGCAATACCGAGGTCCATCGCCAGTACGGCCACAACTGGCAGGGTGCGTTCGCCGAATACGTCGTCCACGGCGTGAAGTCGGTGTTCCCGCTCCCGAGTGAGTTGAGCTTCCACGAGGGAGCCCTGCTCGACCCGGCAGCGATCGCACTGCACACCGCCGAGCGGGGCAACATCAAGGTCGGTGACAACGTCGTCGTCCTGGGTCCGGGCCCGGTCGGGTTGCTGGCGTCTGACGCCGCCGTGGCGCTCGGCGCCGGCCGGGTGATCGTCGTCGGCCGCGGTGGCCGGCTGGGCAAAGCTGCCGAACTGGGGTTCGCGACCGTCGACTACACCGACGGCGACCCGGTCGACACCGTGCGAGCGATGACCGACGGCATCGGGCCCGACGTGGCGCTCGACTGCGCCGGTGTCCCGGATTCCTACCGGTGGGCGATCGCCATGCTCCACAAGGGCGGACGCTGCGCTTCTGTCGGTATTCCGGTGCACGACGTCACTCTGTGCTTGCAGGATCTCGTGCTGTATGAGAAGGAACTGGTGGGCGTGCGGGCCACGGCAGGCGGAATGCGGCGGGCCATGCCGCTCGTCGCCGACGGCCGGATCCGGGTCAAGGAACTACACACCCACACGTTCTCGCTCGAGGAGTTCGAGACGGCGCTGGAGACCTTCAACAAGCGCATCGACGGTGCACTCAAGGTGATCATCGAGCCGTGAGGTTGTGCGCTCTCAGTTGCGCGCCCTGAGGATGTCTCGGACCAGGCGCGGCCCTGCGTAGATCAACCCGGTGTAGAGCTGAATGAGGGACGCTCCGGCATCGAGCCGCGCCGTGGCGTCGGCGGCGTTCATGATCCCGCCGGACGCGATGATCGGCAGCCCGGTGATCGCTGCGGCTTGGTCGAGCCGTGACGCCGCGATCGGACCGAGCGGAGCACCACTCAGGCCACCTTGGAGGTTCTCACCGATGCGGTCCGGCCTTGACGCCGTGGTATTGCCCAGGATCAAGCCGGAAACACCGGCCCGCTCGGCGGCTGCAATCGTTCCCCCGGCGTCGGGGAGATCCGGGGAGAGCTTGACCAGCAGCGGGAGCGGGCGGGAGAGCTGCTCGCGCCATGCTGCGCACCGCTCGGTGATGGGGCCGAGCAGTTTCTCCACCCGACCCGCCTCTTCGAGGTCGCGCAGCCCCGGGGTGTTCGGCGAGCTGACGTTGACGGCCAGGTAGTCCGCGAGGGACGCGAACCGGTCGACGAGGCCGAGGTAGTCCCCGATTCGCTCGTCCGGGCGGGTCGCGGCATTCGGGCCGATCGAGATCCCCAGCACGAGACCCGCCGGGCGCGGGCCCTCGAGCCGGGTGGCCACTGCATCAGCGCCCTCACCCGGGAAGCCCATCCGGTTGACGACGGCCCGGTGCTCCGGGATGCGGAAGACCCGGGGCCGTGGGTTGCCTTCCTGGGGCCTGGGAGTGACGGTCCCGATCTCGATGTGTCCGAACCCGACCCGGGCCAGATTCCGCCATGCGGTCCCGTCCTTGTCATATCCGGCGGCGAGCCCGACCGGGTTCGAGAAATGGAGACCGGCCAGCTCGACCGGCCCGGCTTCAATTGCCGCCCTGCCCAGCAGCGGTCCGCCTGCCCTGGCGGCGCGCAGCGCCAGCCGGTGCACCTGCTCCGGGTCCATGCGGAACAGCAGCGGCCGCAACAGGCGATACATCAGCGATCCAGGTACTCGGCCACCCGGCGGTGGTCGTCGGTGTCGATGAGTCCGGCTACGGCGAGGTCGTCGATCAGGCTCCACAGTGTCGTGATGGCGTGGAGTCTGATCCCGGCGGCGGCAAGATTGGCCCCGGCTCCGGCACCCCGATCGACG
This sequence comes from uncultured Acidimicrobiia bacterium, assembly GCA_964511945.1. Classification (GTDB taxonomy): domain Bacteria; phylum Actinomycetota; class Acidimicrobiia; order Spongiisociales; family UBA11373; genus CAZEHO01. The sequence continues at coordinate 97,261 of CAZEHO010000002.1, forward strand.
AGGGCGATGAGGTCCTCGACGATCAGCCCCGCATCGCGCAGCATCTCGGCGGCCTGGAGGGCGCTGGACCCGGTGGTGACCACGTCGTCGACGAGCGCCACCCGTTGCCCGCGGCTCCACACTCCCTCGACCATCGCCCCGGTGCCGTGGCCTTTGGGGCTCTTGCGGGGCCATACCAAGGACCGTCCTGCAGCCAGTGCCACAGCCGTAGAGAGGGGAAGGGCTCCGTAGGGAACCGCACCCACGTGATCGGCGTCACCGCTCATGACGGTCCCGGCGATGGCAGTGGCCGCCTCGCGCAGCAGCTCCGGACTGCCGCTGAGGCGGCGGACGTCAACGTAGATGGGGGAAACCTCCCCGGAGCGCAAGGTGAACTCACCGAGGGCAACACACCCCGCCTCGAACAGGCGCACCGCCAGCGAGCCGGCCCGTGGGGCGGTGCGGCTCGGTTTGAGAGTCCGCAGTGCATCCCGCAGGTCTCGAGCCGCGGCCGCAGGATCAGCGGAATTGGCAATCCCACGCGAGACCGGGACCAGCACCCCGAGGAGGTCATCGCGCAGGCCGGCCGCAGCTGCGTCCACGGATCCGCCCTGGGCCCCGACCCCCGGGGCCAGGATCCAATGCTCCGGCGCCGCCCTGCGCACCGCCGCCAACGCCAGCGGAGCGGTGGCCCCTGCGACCAGTCCGAGCCGGTCGGGTCCTGCCCAGCCCGCCGCCGCGGCCGCAACCGCCTCGGCCACTGTGGTGCCGTCGGGCAGCGCTTGATCCTGCACCTCGGCCGCACCGGGATTGGATGTGCGGGCAAGGACCCACACCCCGCGATCGGGATACGCCAGGAACGGATCGATTGCATCACGGCCGAGGTAGGGGCTGAGGGTCACCGATCCGGCTCCGGCGACCTCGAAGCAGGCCCGTGCGTATGCGTCTGCCGTGGAAGCGATATCCCCGCGCTTGGCGTCGAGGATCACCGGGATCTCATCGGGAACCGCCGCGATCACCTCGACCAACACCTCGACTCCGGCGGGCCCGAGTGCCTCGAAGAATCCGGCGTTCGGCTTGAACGCAGCCGCAGCGGGCGCGGTCGTTTCGATGAGCCGCAGCGCTCCCGCCCGCGCCTCCATCGGGTTCTCCGCGCGCGGGTCGATCCCGACGCACAGCAGGCTTCCGGCACTCCGGCATCGCTGCTCGAGCGTGCTGAAGAAGCCTTTCATGCCTTGCCCAGCACCATTGCCAGGAGTGCCATCCGAACGAACATGCCGTACTCCATCTGACGGAAGTAGGCGGCGCGCGGGTCCTGGTCGACCTCACGGTTGATCTCGTTCACCCGGGGAAGCGGGTGCATGACGATCATGCGCTGCTTGGCATCGGCCAGCGTGTCGGGCGAGATCACGAACGCATCCTTCACGGCCTCGTAGTCGGCGGGATCGTCGAAGCGCTCCCGCTGCACCCGGGTCACGTACAGCACGTCGGTGTCTCCGATCACCGGGCCGAGTGAAGCGTGTGAGGCGTGTCGGGTTCCGGAGTCGGTGAGTTCATCGAGGATCTCCTGTGGCATCGTAAGGATGTCGGGCGACACGAAGTTGAGCTCGACACCGAAGAGCGACAGGAGCCTCGCCAGCGAGTGCACCGTCCGTCCGTACTTCAGGTCGCCGACCATCGTGACCGTCAGCCCGTCGACATCGCCGAGCTCCTCCCGGATCGTGAACAGGTCGAGAAGCGCCTGCGTCGGGTGCTCGCCGATTCCGTCACCGGCACTGATGACGGGCTTGCGTGCCGCCTTCGCCGCTTCGGCGGCGGCACCAACCTCCGGGTGCCGCAGGACGATGACGTCGGCGTAGCACTCGAGTGAACGAATCGTGTCGGGGAGCGATTCACCCTTCGACACCGAGGAGTACCGGACCTCGTTGATCGGGATCACACTGCCGCCGAGCCGTTCCATCGCAGCGGTGAACGAGGCGGAGGTGCGCGTCGACGGCTCGTAGAACAGGTTGGCCAGCAGTTTTCCCTTGAGCAGGTCGAACGCGCCCACCCGGGCGACCATGTTGCGCATTTCGTGAGCGACTTCGAACGTGTAGTCGAGGTCTTTGGCACCGAACTGCCGGACCGAGATGATGTCCTTGCCGTAGAACGGCGCATCCCGGCGGTCGCCGAACGGTAGATGTCTGCTCATCGTGGTCATGAGGCCTCCCTTTCTCGAACGTTGCTACCGAACCCGGGCGGCGCCAGCACGTCGCCCCCGGCAAGCACTTCTGTTCCACGCAGTACCACCCGGTCGATTCGCCCCGGGACCTCCCATCCCTCGAACGGCGTCCATCCGGCACGGCTGCGTCCCTCCGCTCCGCGAATCGTGGTGGGCTCCAGCACGATCCCAACCTCGGTGTCGGGCTGGTCCGGGAGCCCAAAGATGCGCCGCGGATTGGCGGCAAGTCGGGTCTCCAGGTCGGTGACCTCCATGCGCCCTTCGTCGACCGCCCGCAGCAGGAGCGGTACAACGGTCTCCAGCCCGGGGAACCCCGGTGGGGTGCGATCCCCCTGCTTCTCCGCCAGCGTGTGCGGAGCATGGTCCGTGGCGAAGCAGTCGATCACCTCCAGGTGCTCCCACAGGGCGATGCGGTCCGACGGCGGACCGATCCGGGGGCGGACCTCCGCCCGCCATCCCCAGCCGTCGGTGATCTCGGTATCCAGGAAGAGGTGGTGGGGGGCGACCTCACAGGTCACGCGCCCGCCCCGCTCTTTCGCCCGGCGAATCATCAGGATCTCATCGCGCCGTGACACGTGGCAGAGGTGCACCGGCCGGTCCAGATACTGCGCCATGAGGATCATCGTGGCCGCCGCCGGCCCTTCAGCGTGGGTCACCACCGGACGGTCTTCGGGCCATGCCTCGAGGTGCTGCCACCACAGGTCGAGGTCATCCAATCGCAGGTCACCGAACGTGTCGTTGAGATACATCTTCAGGCCGGCGCAGCGGGGCGCCAGGGCGTGGACGGTTCCGGCATTCGTCGACGTGGCACCGGCGTACTGGGCGTAGTCGCAACGTGCCCCGGCGGCCGCCCGGTCCAGGGCGAGACGGAGGGCCGCTTCGTCGCCGATCGTGGGGTTGGTGTTCGGCATCGCGAGCACGGTGGTGAATCCGCCTGCCAGAGCTGCAGCAGTGGCACTCGCCCAGTCCTCTTTGTGGGTCTGGCCCGGGTCACGGGTGTGGACGTGGATGTCGACGAGGCCGGGGAGTTGCAGCGAATTCAAAAGAAAAGCCCCCTTCTCGGGGGCCGCAATGCGGAAGATGCGATTCGGGGGGCTTCAGCCATGTCGGGCTCGGCCTTGGGACGAATCAGCGCTCCTCATTGGCGGGGGAGTGTAGGGGTCGACGCTGAAGCTGCCAACTCAAGAGCACCTGCTCGCATCAGTCGCCGAATCCGGCTCCCGGGGGCGAGAAGGGAACGAGGGTCTTCTGCCTCCCGACGAAGCGGGCGCGATGTGTGTATCCGGCCGCGGCTGCCTCCACCCGGGCGAGGTCGAGCCCCCATCCGGCCTGCTGCGGATTGTGGCCGTCACTCGCAAATGTGATGTCGAGGCCCAGATCGTGTGCGATGCGCAGCAGGTTGGGCGCGGGGTACATCTCATGGGCAGGGTGGCGCAACCCGCCGGTGTTGATCTCCATCGCGGTGCCACCGCGGGCAGCGGCCTCGACGAGCTCGCGGTACAGATCCAGCGGCTCCTCCCGCAAACGCAAGCCGAGGTACTTCACGCGATCGGGATGGGTCACCACATCGACGACTCCCGACGCCGCCATCTCCGATTGGAGCTCGAAAAACCGCTCGTACACAGTGCGGTGGTTGCGTTCCATCCACTCGTGCATCGAGTGGGGGCGATCGAACCACCAGCCGTCGATCCAATGGATCGAGCCGAGCAGGATGTCCCAAGGGTAAGGCTCGATGAGATCGAGGACTGCATCGATGTTGTCGGAGAAGAAGTCGACCTCGAGGCCGAGGAGGACGGGCAGGCCGGCATCCTTGGCCCGCTGGATGACGTCGACGTAGCGCTCGAGCGACATCGTGCGATCGGCTCGCAGGTCGTGCTCGGTGGCGTCTCGGGTCTTCGGATTGCTCGCTCGCTCCCAGATGTTGCCGATGACCGGCTCAGATTCGACACACCGATACAGGTGCTCGGTGAACGACAGTTCCGTGACCCCTTCGGCGGCGGCGTGCTCGACGTAGGCCTCGATGTGCTCGAGCGGGTAATCGTCGGGCGGGGGAGGGGGGAGTGGATTGCCCTTGCGATGCGGGTACAGGTGCAGGTGTGAGTCGCTCATGAGCTCGGTTTTGTCGGTGGGTCGGCCATCGCCTTGCCTGCAGCGGTCATCCGAACGACGACAACGATGGCTGCGGCGGCCATCAGGAGACCGGTCGCGGTAGCCCAGGCGGTGGCGAACGATACCCGGTCGGCCAGGAAGCCAAACAGCAACGGCCCGCCACCGGCCCCGACGTACTTGCCGGTGTTGGCGATCCCGGTGGCGACGGCCGCGGTGTCGGGATTGGCGCGTACCACGATGAACGTGAGCAGCCCAGCCCAGCCCCATCCACCGGCAAACGCCACGACTGTGGCGATCACCAGCAGGATCGTGCCGCCGATGGTGAGGCCAAGGAATCCGAGCGAACCGACGGCGAGCAGCGAGGCCATCCAGATCAATCCGGTGTGCTGGCGGCGGTCGACCAGCCAGCCCGACAGCAGCCGCATGGTGAGGCCGGCGACGCTGCCGAGGGTGAGCAGCAAACCGGCCAGTCCCTCGGTGACTCCCTCGCTCACTGCGTAGGGGACGACGAAGGCTCCCAGCGAATCCAGTCCGGCATGGCCCAACGCGGCCGCCGCGGCGAGACCAACCAGGACCGCCAGGGGCGTTGCCGGTTTCGCCCGCCCGGTCGCCGGTGCGGTGCCGAATGGCCGATGGACGCCCCTCGGCACGGCGAGGACGGTGGCCAGTGCCGCGAGTGCGGCCGCGCCGTAGGCGTATCGCCAGCCGATGGTGAGCGCGATGGTGGGAACCGCCAGCCCGCCGGCCATGGCGGCCGCCGGCACCGCGGTGTGCTTCAAACCGAACATCAGCCCGTAGCGCCCCGGTGGCACCGAGTGGACCATCGCCTGGTTCGAGGCGGTCTGCGATCCGGCCGCGGTGATCCCGGCCAGGCCGAAGAACATCGCGATCGGCCACCAGACCTCCCACCAGTCGCTCGGCGCAACCGCGAGCGCCAGGAGCGCCGCTCCGGTGCCTCCGGCGGAAAGGCGGATCCCGGCGCGCCAGCCGATTCTCTGCACCAGGCGTCCGGTCGCGGTGGACGTGATCGCCGACACTCCGAAGAGCACCCCGTAGAGACCTCCGACCCCGATCAGCCGCAGTCCCGTCTCTTCACCGACGCTGATGGCGAGCGCACCCGTCAGGGTTGCCGGCAGGATCGTGATGGCGATCACCGCGACGGCCAAGGACGCGGTTCGCCACTCCACCCGCTCCGGTGGCGGGTCGACGCTCGAGATGTCCTGGTGGGTCACGGGATTTGGTGTCCTCCGTGCGGAGTAGCTCCCGATCCGGAGGCTACCGGTCGGAGGGTGCTCTCCCGCGGGCTCTGGAGGTTGACGAGTCGGCCTGGTTCGGCGTACTCTAGTGGATAATCGATTATCGACGATGTGGGGATCATGAGTTTCGTCTACTCCTTCGATCATCCGCACGACGGCCCCCGTTCCGAGGTGGCTACCGTCGTCGGCGGCAAGGGCGCCAACCTCGCCATCATGACCACGCAACTCGACCTGCCGGTCCCGCCGGGGTTCACCATCACCACCGACGCCTGCAGGGCCTATCTCGATGGGGGATGGCCCGAGGGTCTGGATGAGCAGATTCGGGAGCACATCGAGCGTCTCGAAGCGGCAGTCGGCCGCCGGTTCGGTGATCCGGCCGACCCGCTGCTGGTGAGCGTCCGGTCAGGGGCGCCGGTCTCGATGCCGGGGATGATGGACACCATTCTCAACCTGGGGCTCAACGACTCAACCACCGCCGGACTCGCCGCCGCCACCGGTGATGAGGATTTCGCCGGGTCGTGCCGCGAGCGGCTGAACACGATGTACACCGAGATCGTCGGATCTGCTGAAGTCCCTGAGGATCCGTGGGCTCAGCTGCGTGGTGCCGTCGAGGCCGTGTTCCGGTCCTGGAACAGCCAGCGGGCACAGAGCTACCGGGAGCGCGAGGGAATCCCGGAGGATCTCGGGACTGCGGTCAATGTGCAAACGATGGTCTTCGGCAATCTCGGCGAGAACTCGGGGACCGGTGTGCTGTTCACCCGCAATCCGGCAAACGGTGAGAACCGCCCGTTTGGGGACGTGATCTTCGACGCTCAGGGTGAGGACGTCGTGGCCGGGACCCACCCGACCGAGGACATCATGGTTCTCAACGAGCAGATGCCCGAGATCGCTGCTGAGCTGTGGTCCTACTCGGATCGCCTCGATCGCCACTTCGCCGACATGTCGGACATCGAGTTCACCATCGAGCGGGGCAAATTGTGGCTGCTCCAGGTACGGATCGGCAAACGAAGCCCGCAGGCGGCGCTTCGGATCGCCATCGAGATGGCGGACGATGACACCTTCCCGCTCACGAAGGCCGAGGCCGTGGAGCGGGTAGCCGAGCTGCTGGTCGATCCGCCTCGCTCCGCCGGGGAGCGAACGGGTGACGCTCCGGCGCTCACCACTGCCCTGGCGGCGTCGCCGGGCGTCGCGGCAGGGCGGATCGTCACCTCGCCGGAGGCGGCGGTCACCATGGCCGAAGAGGGTGACGTCATCCTGGTCCGTCGAGAGACCTCTCCCGACGACATCCACGGCATGGCTGCCGCGGTCGGCATCCTGACCTCGACCGGCGGACTTGCCTGCCACGCAGCCGTGGTCGCTCGTGGCTGGGGGATTCCCGCGGTGGTCGGCGCCACCGAGATCGCCGTCGGTGACGACGCCGTCACGGTCGCGGGACGGCCGTTCGCCGTCGGCGACGAAATCACTGTCGACGGTTCGACCGGCGAGGTCTTCGCCGGTGCGATCGCCAGCTCTGCCGGGATCCTCCCGGATGCGGCCACACTGCTGGAGTGGGCGGCCGAACTGGGCATCGAGATCGGCGGCGATGCCGCCTCCGGTGCTTCCGACCAAGGAGGAGCGATGCTCACGGTCGACACGGTGCTGCGGGCACTCGTCATCAAGGGATTTGTCATGCCCAGCGGGCTGGCTCCCAGCGTCTTCGCTTCGGAGGAGGCGACCGCCGAGGTCCTCGAGCAACTGGCCGGGGACGGCCTGGTCGAGATGACCGGCCCGATGTTCAGGATCTCCGACGCCGGGAAGGCCCGGGGGATGAAGATCATCGCTGCCGATCGTGAGGCCTGGGGAGCGGGCAACGCCGAGGCAGCCCTCGACGCGTTCCTTCCCTTCGACCTGCGGATGAAGGAGGTCGTCACCGCCTGGCAGATGCGCGAGGTCGACGGCCAGCAGGTCCCCAACGACCACAGCGACGCCGAGTACGACCAGTCGGTGATGGACAAGCTCGGTGCCCTGGTTGCCGATGCCGATACGTGGCTCGGTGATCTCGAGGGGTCACCGCTCGATCGGTATCGCAAGCGCCTCCAGGCAGCCTGGGAGAAGGTGCTCGGCGGCGACGAGCAGTACATCGCCTTTCCGATGGTCGACAGCTACCACAACGTGTGGTTCGAACTCCACGAGGACTTGATCCTGCTCGCCGGGCGCAGTCGGGAGGACGAGGTCGCAGCGGGGCGCGCCTAGCGCCGGACTTCGGCGACCGGCGTTTCTTCGCCCGCGCCGCGGGCGACGATCCTCTGGATCCAGGCGAGAAGGAGCAGTCCGAAGGCGATCGCGCTGCCGACCACCCAGATCATGGACTCCGGCCCCTGTCGCTCGAACAGTTGGCCGACCAGCCACGGTAGTGACATCGAACCCAGACCGGCGCCGACGATGAACAGCGACATCACGCCCCCGGTGATCGGCAGGTGTTCTTCTGCGAAGTTGATGCAGCTGGCGAACACCGAGGCCACTGCGATGCCGAACAGTGCGGTCCCGATCCACACCGATGGTGTCCAATCGGAGAGTGCTGCGATGAACCCGAGGGCTGCGCCGGCCACCACCAGGTCGATCGCCACCATCGAGCGGGCGGACAGCCGAAGTGAGAGCGGCACCGCGATCAGCCGACCAACCACAAGGCCGCCCCAGAAGACCGAGTTGAGGACGCGAGCCGTGGTTTCGCCGCCGATTTCGAGTTCCTCGGCGTAGTTGAAGATCCAACCCCCGAACCCGAGTTCTGCGCCGACGTGGGTGAAGAACAGGAGCACCATGAGCCCGAGAAAGAGGGTGTGACGCCGAATGACTCCAATCCCGGAGGCGGCCTCGGCGGTCTGGGCCGGCTGGTCGGGATCGGGGACTCGGGCCAGCCACAGCGCCACCGGCACCATGAGCACCGCGAACAGCCAGTAGGTGTCCGCTGCGTCTCCGGCGATAGCGTCGTAGCGATCGATGAGCAGCGGCGCCAGGAACGCCCCGACACCGAATGAAAGGTGAAGTGCATTCATGTACGGCGCCACCTCGCGCCGGAAGAGCCAAACCAGGAGGGTGTTGCCCCCGACGTCGACGAGACCCAGAGGAACCCCCACAGCGGAGAAGGCCACCGCGAGCAACCACAGCGATCCGAGCGCCGGGATCAACGCGGTGAAACCGGCGGCGACCGCCAGTGACAGTGCCATCGTCCGGCTGCCGTGGAATCGGCCGTAGACCCGTCCGGCGAGCAGCGACCCGATCAGGTACCCCAGAGAGTTGGCGGTGAACAGGACACTGATCTGTTCGGTGGTCGACCCGCTTTGTTCTCCAAGAGCGTCGAGTGTCGGCCCGATCGAAGCGACGATGAAACCTTCGAGAAGGATCGCGGCGAAGAACGCGTACGCGATCTTCCGCTTCCCGGCGATCTCGTACTGCGACGGCAGCGCGCCGGCCCGGCCCATGTCCCCCCTTGGAAGGCGGGGCCCCGGAGATCTCCGGGGCCCCGAACGGCCTACTTGACTGCAGTGGCCTTGTCGTACAACGAGCCGGCGTTGAGCGTCAGGATGTGACTCATCATGTAACCCTGGCCGATGTCGACCGGGTAGCGCTCCTCGAAGGGCACCCGTTCGACGGTCTCTTCCCGGGACCACCCGGCGGCCACCGCGTCGGCAACGTAGGTGACCCAGTCGAGGAGATTGGCGCGCTGCACGTCGAGGTACTTCTTGTCCGTGACCGGACCGTGCCCCGGGCAGATCGTGTCGAAGTCGAGTTCGCGGATGCGCTCCAGCGCGGCCAGCCAGCCGTCGACGTCCGAGGCCATCAGCCAGGTCTGGCACTCGCTGAAGATCGTGTCTCCGGTGAAGATCACACGCTGGTCCGGCACGTAGATCGTGGCCTGACCGGGAGTGTGGCCCGGGGTGTGCAGCACCTGGAACACGGTGTCGCCCACCCGCAGTTCGACATCGCCGGTGAACACGATCTCGGGCCGGTTCATGTCGGCTTCGTAGACATCACGGTCCGGGAAGATCGCGGCGCCTTCGGGGTCGTCCGTCGGGATGGCTTCCGCGGCGTAGGCGAATGGATCGAGATCCGGACCGACCACCATGAAGTTGTCGTCGACGCCCTGGTGGGCCATGACCGGGAAATCACCCTTGAAGTAGTAGTTCCCGAAGATGTGATCGACGTGGTGCTCGGTGTTGATCAGATACCGGAGCGGGCCGTGCTCTTCGGCCTGCTTCCGCATCTCCACCGCTTTGGTCGGAAGCTGCGGAGTGTCGATCACGACGACCCCGTCCGACGTCACGACGAAGCTGGGGTTGCACCCCCGGATCGTCGTATCGGTGAAGACCTTGTCGGTCACTTGCTGCATGGTCACTCCTCCCGGCACCGCGGCCGATCTTCCGGAATCTGTTGATTGCTCTGTGGGCTCACCCTATTGCGTCGCCGTCAAGCCTCCGTCGATCGTGAGGATCTGGCCGGTCACGAAGCCGGATGCCGCCGAGGCAAACAGAAGCACCGGACCGAGGAGATCCTCGGGCTGGCCGACCCGGCCCAGTGGGACCCTGGCGAGCAGACCGGCCTTGAAGTCCGGGTCGTCGAGCAGCATCGCTACCTGCGGCGTATCCACGAAGGTCGGGGAGATGGCGTTGACGGTGATGTTGTACTTCGCCCACTCGGTGGCCCACTGGCGGGTCAGCGAGTTGATCGCACCCTTGGCGGCGACGTACGCCGAATACCCGGCATTGATGCCGAGCTGACCTCGCACCGACGAGATGTTGATGACCTTGCCGCCTTCACCCTGTTCGACCATGGCGCTGACGGCGGCCTGGGTGGCGAAGAGCGTGGTGGTCAGGTTGAGGTCCATGATCCAGTCCCACTCGGGAACCGGATACTCCTGGGCCTCGAAGAGCACCTTGCCGGCGCCGCCCCCGATGGCGTTGAGGATGATGTCGATGCGTCCGAAGTGGCCCCTCACCTCGGCGATGGCCCGGTCGGCGTCCTCCTTGTCGGTGAGATCCGCCGCGATCGACAGCGGCCGCTTGCCCTGGGTGGCGATCAGGTCGCAGGCTTCCTTCATCGCCGATCCCGAGCGATCGATGATGGCGATGTCGGCGCCCGCTTCACACATACCGGCGGCGAGCTTGGAGCCGATTCCGCCGCCGCCGCCAGGGACGATGGCGACCTTCCCCTCCAGGCTGAAGAGGTCCGTATAACCCATGAACGGTCCTTTCCGTGTTCTTGCTAGCGGCCCTTGACGAGCGACCGGATATCGGCCGCGGTCTTGTCGATCGAAATACCGTACTTCTCGAGCAGTTGGTCGTTGGGTCCCGACTCGCCGAAGATGTCGGCGAGGCCGAGGCGCTTCACAGGCACCGGGTAGCGGTCCGACAGCGTTTCCGCCACCGCTCCGCCCAGCCCGCCGATGATCGTGTGCTCTTCGGTGGTGATCACGAACCCGGTCTTCTCTGCCGCCTCGACGATGGCGTCGGTATCCAGCGGCTTGATCGTCGGGACGTGGACCAGGTGCACGTCGATGCCCTCTTCGGCGAGGATCTCGGCGGCCTCGTAGGCACGAGTGGTCTGCACGCCGGTGGAGAAGACGGTGACGTCGCTGCCCTCGCGCACCACGGTCGTCCTGCCGATCTCAAACGTGTGCGAGTCATCGAAGAGGATCGCGGTGTTCGGCCGGGTCAGCCGCAGGTATACCGGGCCGTCGTACTCGTTGGCGGCCTTGACGGCGAGGCGGGCCTCCACCTCATCGGCGGGCGCAATGACCACCATGTTTGCCATGGCACGCATGATCGCCACGTCGTCGAATATCAAATGGGTCTTGCCGGTCATGCCGGCGAGGAGACCGGCGTAGGCGCCGGTGATCTTGACGTTCAGCTTCGGCTGCGCAATGAGCACCCGGATGGAGTCGAGCGCCCGAGCCACCGAGAAGCAGGCGAACGTGGAGACCCAGGGAACCAGCCCGACGGTTGCCATGCCGGCGGCCGTGCCGAGCAGGTTCTGTTCGGCGATCCCCATCTGATAGAAGCGATCGGGGTGGGCGGCTTCGAAGATGTCGGCCCGTGTCGAGCTGCCGAGATCACCGTCGAGCACGACCAATCGTGGATCCGTCTTGCCGAACTCTGCGAGCGCTTCGCCCCAGGCCACCCGGAGCGCCTTGCCTTCCTTGAGCTTCACGCTGCACCTCCTTCATCCAGTTGGCCCAGTTCGCGCAGCGCGAGTTCGAGCTCTTCGTCGTTTGGCGCCTTGGCATGCCACCTGTAGTCGCCCTCCATGAAGGAGACGCCCTTGCCCTTGATGGTGTGGGCGATGATCGCCACCGGGCCGTCGGCGGCCTTGGCGTCGGCGACCTTGGCGAGGATGTCGGCCATGTCGTGCCCATCCATCTCGAGGGTCTTCCAGCCGAAGGCCGACCAGCGGTCCAACAACTGGGTGCCGGTGTAGGAGGGGAGCCGTTCGGCGACGGTCTCACCGCGCCAGCCGAACTGCTGGAGCTTGTTGTGGTCGACGATGGCGACGATGTTGTCGAGACCGTACCGCTCGACGACATGAGCGCCTTCCCAAACGACGCCTTCGTTGCATTCGCCGTCGCCGAGAATGATGTAGGTCATGAAGTCTTTGCCGGCGGCCTTGGCGCCCATGGCGATGCCGACACCACCGGAGAATCCGAGTCCCAGCGACCCCGACGACATGTCGATGCCGGGGGTGATCGCCATGTCGGGATGGCCCTGCATCCGCGAATTGATGGCGTCGAATGTGAACAACTCGTCGGTGGGGAAGTAGCCGCGCATGGCCAGCGCGGTGTAGATGGCGATGGCGCTGTGGCCTTTCGAGAGCACCAGCCGGTCCCGGTCGGGCCAATCCGGTTCATCGGGGCGGATATTGAGAATCCGTTGGTAGAGCGCCGTCAGCATGTCGATGACCGAAAGCGGTCCGCCGACATGGCCCCCTTGGGCGTTGTGGATGGCGCGCAGGATGTGGGCCCTAGCCTGGCTGGCGAGATCCTCGAGCTCGGCCACGTCGGGGCCGGTGAGGCTCGTGTCATTGCTCACGGGTTACCTCCAAATGAGCTCGATGGATTACTCGTCGTCCTTGTTCTCGTACGATCCGGGCACCACCGGCGGCGAGAACGAGGTCACCATCTCCAGCGGCTCGGGGCCGTGGGAGACCGTTGCATGGAACTCACCGACCGGGATGTAGACCGAGGTGCCCGGTTCGAGGGGCACCGAACCCTCGGGACCGACCAGTTCGCCCTTGCCGCGGGTAATGAAAATGATCTCTTCCTGGGTGGGATGGACGTGCCCTTCCGGTGCCGATCCCGGGGGGAATATGGAGTACCCGATCGTCATGTTCTGAGCACCGGTGAACTCGGGTCCGTGGTACAGGAGCCAGTCACGTCCGGGCAGGTTGATGACCTCGGCTTCGTCGCGTCGAACGGCCTTCAACATCAGCGTCTCCTCATCGCCGGCAGCAGATCATCGATTATCGATAACTACTCAGAACCATACGCCGCAGGCCCCGTTCAGTCAACTGGCGCGAGGGGTCACAAACGCCTCCGAATCAGGGGTTCCGGAGGCCTCCGGGGTGGTCCCCGGCGGCAACGACGCGGGCGACTTCGGCCTCCCAGATCTCGGGGTCGTTCAGCTGTCCGGCGTGGGTCACGGCCATCTCGATCTGGCGCATGCACGCGGTCCGCCACACGTCGCTTTCGATGAACGCGTCGTGGTCTACGAGCATGTCGTAGCCGGTGAGGGCGTCACAGGTGGTCTCGGTGAACTCCGTGCGGAACTCCCTGATCAGGTCCTGGGTGAGCAGGCGGGCGGCTTTCTTGGCGTCTCGATGATCGGTGATGCGTTCGCCGGCCAATCTGCCGATGGCAAGCGCTGCTCCGGTGATGGCGCCGCAGATGCCACCGGTGTAGGCGATCCCGCCGTTGAGCGCCATAGCGGGGGTGGCGTCGCCGGGATTGTCGAACCCGAAGTGCTCCTGGAGTGCCACCAGGCCGGTCTCGGCACACCCGTAGGTGTTCTCGTCGCGGAGGAAGAGATCGCGAGCCCGAGCAGCAGGGTCGTTCACGTCGTCTCCTATTCCGAGTGGCAGCATTAACGATAATCGATTATCATTGATCGTGCGGTCCCACCAAGGCCCGCTCTGACACACCAGGCGGACTGGTCGGATGCGTCACGGTACTCCCGGACGGTGGCGTCTCCCGGTCAGTCCGCTTGGCGCGTTTGGGGCATTCGCCCCTGGATCGGGTGGCCCCCGCTGGAGACACTGGACACCCCGCAATTGAGGTGTCCGGATGCGACGCACTGTGCTGGCAATGGTGCTGGTGCTGGTGCTTGGCGGGTCGGCCGGGTGTGGCGACGACGATGCAACGCCATCGCCCTCGTCGTCGACGATCACGAGCGCGGTTGCCACGGCTGCGGACTCGACGCTCTCTCCCACCACGACCACGGTGACGACGACCACGATGGTCACCACGACCACCGCTCCTCATCCACCACGACCGGCAGTCCGTACTCCCTGCCCGGGACCCGGTTGTTCGAGGTGGAGGAAGGGTCCCTCGGCACTTTCCGGGCGACGACCTACGACGGGCGCGTCACCGAGGTCGAGGCGACGTTGGATCATGGGGTCTGGCGGTTCGGAGGCACCTGGAGTCGGGCGACCGTCGGTGAGCTGGCACCGGGCACCGACGGGGGCGCCCTCGATGTGGATATCGATGAGCCGTTGATCCGGCTCGGGGGCGTAGCCACCTCCTCGGCGGGCAGTCCCGATGCCATCGAGGAGGGCTGGTATCACGACCCCTTCATCTTCGATGTGGAGGAACTGCTAGGCGGCCCCGTCTTCATGGAAACGACCCAGAACTACACGTTCGGCGACTTCACCATCGATCAATCGCTGACGCTCGAGGCCTCGCTGCAACCGGTCGGCAGCGTCGTCGTTCCCGCAGGCAAGTCGACGTCATCACCCTTCGCCTGGTGATCGGCGGCGAGTACATCGGGGGTTCCGATGCCGGTCGGACCCTGACGATCGATGTGTGGCACAGCCCGGAGGTCGGGATCGTTGGCCTTTCGGAGTTCCCCGGGTTCCTGGAGGTCGGTCTGGTTGAGGCACCCTGACGCACTCGGCGGGAACTGCCGGTGGTGAGAAGAGTCGAACGGCCCGGCGCTGAGAGGCCGTCGCAGTCGTAGGATTGATCCATTCGGCCACCACGACGAGGAGTGAGCATATGAGCAAGGTGAAGGTCGGTGTCGCCGGCTATGGCGTGATCGGGAACCGGTTGGCGGCCGGGGTCGTCGCCCAGGGCGACATGGAGCTCGTCGGTGTTGCCGACGTGGCTCCCACCCTGCCGGTGCGGGCGCTCAAGGAGCGGGGCATGCCGTTCCCGCTGTTCGCGGCGGTGCCGGGCACGGAGTCCTCGCTCGAGGACGCCGGGATTCCGGTGACCGGTGGATTCGACGACCTGCTGGGTGAGGTCGACATCATGTTGGACGCCGCTCCCGGTGGGATCGGCGCCAAGAACAAGGTCAAGTACGTCGAGGCCGGCGTCAAGGCCGTGTTCCAGGGCGGCGAGGCCGGCGAGGTTGCCGACGTGTTCTTCCACGGCACGGCCAACTACGAAAAGGGTCTCGGCGCCGACTACCTGAAGCTGACGTCATGCAACACCACGGGCCTGATTCGAGCGGTCGACGCGGTTCACCAGGCCGCCGGGATCACCAAGACCTTCATCACGATCGTGCGCCGGGTGGCGGATCCGGGTGACACCCATCGCGGGCTCACCAACGTGCTGCAGGTGGAGGCCATCCCGAACCACCAGGCCGTTGACCTGATGCACATCATCCCCGAGATCGAGGCCACCGGGATGCTGATTCACACGCCGGTGACTCACGGGCACATCATCACGCTGTCGGTGACCCCCAAGGCCAAGATCTCCCGGGACGAGGTGCTCGACGCGTTCCACAACTACCCCCGCATCAAGGTCGTGAAGATCGCAGATGGGTTCAACTCGAACAGCTCGCTGTTCCAGTGGGCTCGGTACCTGGAGAACCCCCGGGCCGACATGTTCGAGATCGGGCTGTGGGACGAGATGGTCGGCCACTCCGGCGACGATGTGATCTTTGCGATCAACATCCCGCAGGAGTCGGTGACCATTCCTGAGACCGTCGACGCCATCCGGGCGGCGATGGAGATGCAGTCCACCGGCGTCGAGGCGGTCGCACTCACCGACCAGTACCTCGGCATCAAGTAGGTCAAGCAAGTACGGAAGAACGGCTCACATGTGGGGCGCCGGGCGCGGGTCTCCGGCGCCCCACTGATCACGGAGGCACCCTGATGCCCTTCACCACGCTCGACGACGTCGACGTCGCCGGCAAGCGGGTCCTGCTCCGCGTCGACATCAATTCCCCGGTGGACCCGGATACCAAGAAGCTGGCCGACGACAATCGCATGGTCCGCAGCCTGCCCACGATCCGCGATCTCGCCGATCGTAGAGCGAAGCTGGTGCTGATCGCCCACCAGGGCGACACCCTCGACTACCACAACTTGCGTTCGCTCGATCCCCACGCTTCCCACCTCGCCGAACTGCTGGGACGGCCGGTGCAGTTCGTCGATGACGTTGCCGGTCCCGAAGCGCGACGGCGTATCGAGGCGCTCGGCGACGGTGAGATCCTCCTGCTCGACAACATCCGGTACCTCACCGAGGAGGTCTCCACCTTCGAGAAGCAGGTGCCATTGACCCCCGCTGAGATGACGTCGACTTACCTGATCCGGAACCTGGCGCCGCTGTTCGACCTGTACGTCAACGACGCGTTTGCCGCGGCCCACCGCAAGAGCCCATCGATGGTGGGCTTTCAGGAGGTGCTCCCGGCGGCTGCGGGTCGGCTGCTCCAGGCTGAGATCGAGGCCTTGTCGGCGGTCGCCGGTGACCCGGCGCGCCCCCTCGTGTTCCTGCTCGGCGGGCTCAAGGTCTCCGATGCCTTCTCAATGATGGAGCGCGCCCTGGAGCAGGGGCTCGCCGACGCAGTGCTCACCATGGGAGTCACCGGTCAGATCTTCCTGCACGCCTCCGGGGTCGATCTCGGTGAACCATCGGTTACGTTCATGACCGACCGCTCGCTCGATGCCTTCTTCGATCCGGCGGCTCGCATCCTCGAGCGTTTCGGGGATCGGGTCCATCTGCCGACCGACGTCGCCATCGTGGTCGACGGCGAGCGGCGGGAGTTGGCCGTCGGCGACCTTCCGGTGTCCGAACCCATCGTCGATCTCGGTCACGACACCGTCGCTGCCTATGCGGCCCACGTTGCATCGGCCGCCACCGTGTTTGTCAACGGACCTGCCGGCGTCTATGAACGGGAGCCCTCGGCCTACGGCACCAGGACCCTGTGGGAGGCCGTCGCCGATGCCCCGGGCCACACCGTGATCGGCGGCGGGGATACCGTTGCCAGCGCCGGGCGGTTTGTCGACCTCGACAAGATCGGCTTCGTCAGTACCGCCGGGGGGGCGCTGGTCCGCTACCTCAGCGGTGTTCACTTGCCGCTTCTCGAGGCGATGGGGATTCCCCAGAACCAGGACTGCTGAGTAATGCCGATGTGGCGTGCCCGCCGGGCACGTTGATCGGCGGCCAGGCGCGCCAATCGCAAGGACGCAGGTTCCGCCACTCCTCGTGCAGGAATGGTGGGACCGAGGACACCGCGAGTGGTGATGACTGGTCGTCGAGATGTGCGACATGTATTGCTCAGCGGGCTCCTGGGTGTACTCGGTCATATGACCCCGGCGTGAAACCGCCAAAGGTTGTGAGACGCGGCACCAGCCGGGACCAAGGGCCCGCTCCCACCAGGGTCGCGCGGCCCTGCGACGCCGTTCCCGAGGTCGGTAGCGTGGCTGCGTTACCAACGCCTGGAATCTCGTGGCCCGCTACATCGCCAAGCGCATCGCATTCAGCGTGCTCACGCTGTTCCTGTTCGTCTCCTTCGTGTTCTTCATCGTCAACGCGCTCATCCCGGGCGACTGGACATCACAGTTCATCCTCACCGGGGAGCAGCGGGAGGCGCTCCAGGAGCAGATCGGCATCGACCGCTCCCTCTGGGATCAGTACTGGACCTGGATCACCGGCCTGTTCCAGTTGAATCTGGGCACTTCCTACAACGGGTGGACGGTGGCCAGCGGGGTCTGGCAGGCGATGGCGACCACGCTGTTCGTCTTCCTGGCGGGGATGGCGATTGCGTTTCCCCTCGGGAATTGGCTGGGGCGCATCGGCGCCTGGCGCGGCCGCGGCTGGTTCCTGGGGTGGACCTCCTTCATCGCGGTCGTGTTGTTCACCGCATTCCCGCCGTCGCTGGCGTTCCTCCTGGACCGCGGACTGCTCAATGCAACCTCCCCGATCACCCACAACCACATCACCACGATCGATCGAGACCTCTGGGAACTGCCGCGGCGTCCGTTCGTCAGCGACCTGCATCCGTATGAAGAGGTGCAGGTCTACACCCCGTCGCAGATCATGTGGCGGATGGTGCTCACTCTGACGCTGGTGATCGCCGCCCTCATGGTGCTCGACCATCTGAGCCGCCGGTTCCGCCGCAAGAGCATCCCGCCGTTCCTGCTGAGCGGCGCGGTGATCGCGGTGCCGATCCTGCTGTGGCAGGCGTTCGGGTGGCGTGAGCTGACGTTCGACCTCCTCGGCACGATCGCCCTGCTGACCGCCGGGGTCATCATGCTGTTCTACGGCGAGATGCAGCTTGTCACAGACGCCGCGATGGAGGACGCGGTCGATGAGGACTACATCCTCACCGCCCGCGCCAAGGGCCTGCCCGACCACCAGGTGCGCGACCGTCATGCGGCGCGCGCCGCGCTGTTGCCGGTGCTGTCGCGGCTCGTGGTTTCCCTTCCGTACTTCCTGACCGGCCTGGCGATTCTCGAATCGGTCTTCAACGTCCCGGGCGGACTGGGCAACCTCGTGTTCTGGTCGATCCGCAATCAGGACACGCCGGTCGTGGTCGGGACGATGGTGGTCGTCGGAGCTATGTCGCTTGTCGCCCGGTTGATCCTCGACATCGTCACCGCACTGCTCGATCCCCGGATCCGGTACGGCACGGGCCGGATGGAGGTCGAGATTGGCTGAGATCCGCCTCCCCCGGCTTCCCCGGCTGCGGGCCCTGCTGCGATTGTGGGCCGACCACTGGCGCACCTTCCGGGCGAACAAGCTGGCGGTGGTCGGACTCATCCTGCTGCTCGCCTTCGCATCGATGCTCATCATTCATCCGGTTCTGATGAACACCGTCTGGAGCTTGAGGCACGGCGTCTACCACCCGATCACGGGATACGACGCTCCGATCATCGAGAAGGTGGTCGTCGAAGAGGTCGTCGACCCAACGGTCGAGATCGGGCTGATGGAGGCTCGGATGGCCGGCACCATCACGGCCAAGATCGGCGACACCGTTGAGGAGCGGCTCCAGCCTGCGCCTCCCTCGAGCGATCACCTCCTGGGCACCGACCCGCTCGGCCGCGACGTGTTCTCCATGCTGTTGGCGGGAGCCCGTCCTACCTTCATCGTCGGTCTGACCGCCGCCATCACCACCGCGATCGTGGGCACGCTGTACGCCGCGATCCAGGCGGTGGCCCGGGGACGGGTGGACGCCGTCATGAGCCGGATCTCGGACATGCTCCTGCTGTTCCCGGCACCTCTGGCGATGATCTTCCTGGGCGCCGGAGCCTTCGGCGACCTGCTGACACCGTTCCGCTTCGGCCTCTTCTACGGCCTCCTCGCCGGCGCGTCAACGACTGCCGTCGTGCTCCGGTCTCATGCGCTGACGGTGATGAGCCGCCAGTTCATCGACGCAGCCAGAGTGAGTGGAGCGGGCGGCTACCACCTCATGGTGCGACACGTCGTACCACATCTGGTGCCATTGGCGGCCGTCTCGATGCTGACGTCTGTGGTCGGAGCAGTGGTGGCGAACGGGTTCGCCAGCTATCTGGCCTTTGCCGACGACATGCTCAACTGGGGCGCCATGATCTTCATCGGCGTCGGCTTGCTCGAGCAGGTCGGCATCACCGCCTGGAACGTTCTCCTCGGCGGCTCGGTTGCGATCTCGCTGTTCTGCGCCAGCTTCTACCTGATCTCACTCGGGGTGCGCGACATCGCCCATCCCCGCCGGCGCCGGATCACCCAGCCACCGATGCGGGTGGTGAGCGACCCGGGAACGTAGAGCACTAGTTGCTGGTTGCCAGATACTTCTCCAGCCAGCCGAGGAACTCCTCGTACCAGTGGAGTGAATTCCGCGGCTTCAGGACCCAGTGCCCCTCGTCGGGGTAGTACACCAACCGGGCGTCGACACCGCGCGCCTTGAGCAGCCCGTAGAGCTCCAGACCCTGGGTGATCACCACCCGGTAATCCTGCTCGCCGTGGATCACCAGCGTCGGCGTGTTCATCCCTGCGGTGAAGTCGGTCGGACTCCACCGCTGAACAGCGGCCAGGTCAGTCCACGGTTCCGCCCCGAACGATCCATCCCGCCCGTGGGTGATGTCGGTGGCGTACTGGCCGAGCAGGTTGGTGACTCCTGCATGGCAGATTGCGGCGGCGAACCGATCGGTGTGACCGATCAGCCACGAGACCATGTAGCCCCCGTAGGAGCCACCGGCGATCGCCAGCCGCTCCTCGTCGATGAAGCCGCGCTCGAGCAGGGCATCCGTCGCCTTCAGGATGTCCGTGGTCGGTTTGTCCCCCCATGCACCCTGGATGCATCGGGCGAAGTCGTTGCCCCACGACGAGGATCCGTGGAAGTTGACCCCGGCTACGACGTAGCCGGCGGCGGCGAACGCGTGCATGTTCCAGCGGGGATGCCACAGGTCCCCGGTGACCCCGTGCGGGCCGCCGTGGATGTTGTGCAGCAGCGGCCACTGCTGCGACTCGTCGAATCCGGGCGGGTACACCACCCACATCTGCACCTCATCCCCGTCGGCACCGGCGAACCGGACGTCCTCGACACGACCCAGTTCCAGCTCGGCGAGGAGGTCGTCGTTGAATCGGGTCACGGTTCGCAGCTCGCCTTCACCGTCGATTACGGCGGCTTCGGCAGGACGGCTCATCGACTCCGATCGGCACCAGGTGATGCCCGACTCGGTGGGCCGGGTGTCGTGGATCCAGCCTCCTGCAGCCAGCAGAGTCGGCTCGGCATCGGCTGCGCCGAGGCCATAGACGTTGCGCCTGGCGTCGTCCTCGGCACCGAAGATGATCCGTCCGTCGGGCGTGAACTCCCACCCCGACGGTGAACGATCCCACTGTGGGATCCGGACAGCCCGTTCACCGCTGGCCCGGTCGAAGCTGACGAGACGGGTGCGATCGGCATAGAACGACGGCCAGTCGTAGCGGACGCCGTACACGATGGCGGCACCGTCGGGTGAATAGCGGGGGCGTTCCGCCACCGGCGGCTCGTCTTCGATGAGGAGGGGTGCGCCGCCGCCGATCGGGAGCCTGTAGATCCCGAACAAGATGTCGTCGAACGGTGGGTCAACGCGTGCGGCGTGAAAGGCGATCTCGGAGCCGTCGGGAGCGATATCGAAGATGTCTGCGATCTCGTCGAATTCGACCAGGCGGGTCCACGACGGCATCAAATCGGTCGCCTCTCCCGTCTCGGCATCGATCAGGAACAGGTGGTGGACCAATCCCTCGGTGAGCCAGGTGTCCCAGTACCGGTAGATGCGGTTCTCGGTGACCTTGGCGCTGACCTTCTTGTCCTTCCGCGACTCGCGCTCGGTGCGAGTCGCTTCGACGTCGAGGTGATCGCGGTAGAGCTGCGACCACACCAGGATTCCCGATCCGTCGGGCAGCCAGCGTGGTCCGATCGCACCGAAGGGCAGATCAGTCAGCTCTGTCGCTTCTCCACCACCCAGCGGCATAACGTAGAGCTGGACGGGGTCGTCCTCGTCGGGCTTTCGCAGGAACGCCACCCGGGTGCCGGCGGGATCCACTGCCGGGCCGGTCGAGTCGGCATCGTCGCGGGTGAGCGGGATCTCGGTCCCGTCGGCTCCTATCCGGTGGAGCCGGGTCGCTCCCTTGTTGGCCTCGACGTCGAAGGTCGTGACGGGCACGATTGCAGAGTCACCGGGACCGATCGGTACGGGCTGGCCGACGCGCCGGACGCGCCAGATGTCTTCTGGAGTGATGGGACGGGATGCCATGCCCGCATGGTACGGCGGGCCGGTGGCACTAGGACCCGGCGGGGACCGACACCACCGGCTGTCCGGTGCTCTTGGCGGTGTACATGGCTTCGTCGGCGGCGATTACCAACTCGCGGGCGCTGTCCGAGCTCGTGCCCATCGCGACACCGACGCTGGCACCGATGTGGACCCACCGGCCGTCGACGGTGAGCGGGCGGCTGAGCGCTTCGACGATCCGGTCGGCAACCGTCCGGGCCTGAGCCAGATCGGCATCCTCGAGCAGGACGACGAACTCATCCCCTGCGAAGTGCCCCACCCCATCCTTCGGGCGGACAACCGTCCGGATCTCGCCGGCGACCTGGCGCAAGAGCGTGTCTCCGGCCAGATGCCCCAGCTGATCGTTCACGGCCTTGAAGCCGTCCAGGTCGATGAAGAGCAGGGCGAAGCCGTAGTCGCGGGTCCGCTCGGCCCGTCGCACCGACCGCTCCAACCGCTTGAGGATCGCATCGCGGTTCGGAAGGCCGGTCAAGCGATCGTGCGTGACCAGGGTCTTGAGTTCCCGCAGGCGAAGCTCCCTCGTCGTCAAGGTCCCGATCCATTCCCCGAGCGCGCCCACGAAGTCGAGGTCGCGGTCGCGGAACGGCGAGAAATGAGGCATCGGGCTGGAGAAACTGAGGGTGCCGAAGGGGCGTTCATCCACGACGATCGGCACCCCGATGTAAGACTCGAGGCCGGTGTCGGTGCAGGGGTGTGCCTGCCACAGGCTGTTGTGAACGTCGGCAATGCCCAGCGGGCGGCCGGCCTCGAGCGCGATCGAGCAGAACGTCTTGCGAACGTCGAACCGGCTGCCGACCCGGATCCCGCCGCTCGGGTCGTGGACATGGGCGACGGTGTAGTCGTTGCCGCTGATCCGGGCGACGATGCCGATCTCTTCGGAAAAGAGCTCGCAGCCGAGACGGAGTACTTCGTCGATCTGGGCTGCCGGGTCGAGTGACCGGTCGGATGTCGTCGCGAAGATCCGCTCCATCAGCTCGATCCGGGGCACGAGCAGCATGGTCTCCTTGGTTCCGATCCTGGCTGCCCGGTGGACCGCAGCGCGGAGCCGGTCTCCGGCGGCGTCGAGCCTGATGCACTCGGAAGCGCCGGCCCGGAGGCTCAGCCGGCAGCGATCGTCGTGGTCATCCTCGTGGCACACCACAAAGGGAACATCCGGGTGATCGGCCATGCGGGTCAGCACCGTCTCGAGCCCGTCGGCAAGATCGGCGACCGCCGCACGTGCCGTATCGGCATCGGTGGTCGGGGTGAGGGCTCCATCGTCGGTGAGCACGCGTTCCAGCCAGCGTCGGTTGGAGCGCCGGTTGGCGAAGATGATGATGGCATCGGACACGGTGAACTCCCGTACCCCGGCCTGTCGGCGTGCCCGAAGAACGTTTGAGGAGTTATCCACAGGCGGCCGGCCGGTCCCGCATCCGCACTACCCTCCCAGCTGCCAGTCCCAAAGAGGAAAACGATGTTGCGCCATGTGGTCGTGTTCAGTTGGAAGTCGGAAACCACTCCGGAGAAGATCCGCGAGATCGAGGAGAAGTTCTGCTCGCTCCCGGCGCTGATCCCGGAGATCAAGGACTTCGAGTGGGGCACCGACATCAGCGTCCAGGGTTTCGACCGGGAATACACCCACTGCTTCATCGTCACCGTCGAGTCGGAGGCTGACCGGGATACCTACGGCGCTCACCCCGACCATCAGGATTTCATCGCACTGAGCAGGCCCCACGTCGAGAAGCTGCTGGTGCTGGATTACTTCTCCAGGGGGGCGGACGGCTCAGCCCTCTAGCCCGGCACGGCGATTCAGGGTCATATTCGCTTCGGGTACTCTCTGTCCACCGGACTCGATCGGGAGCGGGCCGGACGTGATGAACTCGTAAGGAGACGCAGCATGCTCAAGGCCGCCCAGGTTGGACTCGGTTGGTGGGGGAGCCAGGTCACCAAGGTTCTCCAGGGAAGCGACAAGATCGAGATCGTCTGCGGCGTGGATCCGGCCGAGCCGATCGCCTCGTCGTTCACCGAGACGTTCGATCTCCCGGTGCATTCCGAGTACCAGCAGGCGCTCGACGATCCCAACGTCGACGCCGTCATCCTCACTGTTCCGCATCGCCTCCACGAGGACGCGGTCCTCCAGGCCGTTGCCGCCGGCAAGCAGGTGTTCTGCGAGAAGCCACTCTCACTGACGGTGGACAGTGCGCGCCGCATGATCGAAGCGTGCGACGAAGCCGGGCTCGTGCTCGGTGTCGGCCACGAGCGCCGCTTCGAGCCGGCCTGGGAAGAGATCAAGCGGATGTACGACGCCGGGGAGTTCGGAACGATCATCCACATGGAGGCCCACTGGAGCCACGACCGGTGGCTGAACATGGCCGCCGACAACTGGCGCGGCAGCAAAGAGGAGGCTCCCGCCGCCGGTTGGACCGGCATGGGGGTTCATCTCAGCGACATGATGTTGAGCCTCGCCGGGCAGGTCAGCGAAGTCCAGGCGCACGTTGCCCGCCGACTGCTGGTGATCCCCACCGGGGATGTGGTGTCGGCCCACTTCCGCTTCGGTGATGGGACCACCGGCCACATTGCGGCGCTTTCGGCAACCCCCGACTACGCACGGCTTGCGGTCTTCGGTACCCATGCCTGGGCAGAGGCTCGGGAGACCCAGCATGTCGATCCGGGTGGGACGACCCACTTCTACGTGCGGCGCCGCGGCGATGCCGAGCAGACCCGGACCGACTTCGAGCCTGCGAGCCCGGTCAAGGCCGGCTACGAGCACTGGGCCGACGCCGTCGAAGGTCGGGTCGAGTACCGCTTCGACAACGCCGAGCGGCTCGGCAACGTGGCGATCCTCGAGGCGCTGGTGACCTCAGCGGAGAACGGCGGCGTTCCGGAGCCGGTCATCCAGTTGTAGCGGCTGGGGCCTTCACCGGGCCGGCGCGCTCAGGCGTCCCGAACAGCAGCACTCCGGTTGCGATCGTGGCGCCCAGCGAGGTCACCCCTGAGGCCATCACCCCGGCGGTGAGCACCGCGTTGCGGACGACATAGCCGGCGGCGCCGATCAGCGCGAGCGCCGCAGTCAGCAAGAAGAGCACGGCCGCGGTCATCGCCGTTGCCTCGGCGAACTGCAGCAGGCCGATGCCGGCTGCAATGCCGGCGAGTCCCCAGACGGCGTAGCCGAGGATGACCAGGTTGGCGGTCACCGACGTGGGCCGGTCGTGGAATCCGAAGAGTTCGTAGGCCGTCGCAGCGCCGGGTGTCTCGTCGGCGGCCTCGGCGAGCCCTCGCACGGTCGTGTACTGCAGCCAGTAGCCGCTCGCGGTGAGCGGCGGATACAGCAATCCAAGGCCTGCCGCCAGCACCGCAGCCGATGGGGCACCGTCCCAGAGCACCGCAGCCAGGGCGAGCCACATCGGAAGGTAGGTGAACGCCACGAGGGTCGTCGGGGCGAACCGCGGGATCTGCAGCCCCGGCCGTTCTGCGATCGCCCCGAGTTCGCCGACTGCATCGGCGGACACCATCGGCCGGCGGATCAGCACCACAAGCCATGTGGCGGTGAGGAGCGCGGCCGCCGTTGCGCAGGTTGCGCCGATTGCCGCCGGAGCTTCGAGACCCGCCGGGGTGCGCAACTCCATGGAAACGAGTCTGCCCACCGTCGTCACGGGGCGGCCAGAGGCCAACGACCCGGATCGGGCGGCACAAGCGTCGCTCCGGTTGCGGGCCGAATCGAGCGGCGCCGGGCGCGCCTAGCCTCCGGGCATGGCACGCGTCTGCTGTATCGGTGGTGCCCACATCGACGTGGGTCTGCATCTCGGCAACGATCCGGTCCTCGGCACCTCGAATCCGGCGTCACCGGTGTGGGGAATCGGCGGCGTCGCCGCCAACGTCGCCCGGGTAGTTGCAGCGCTCGGGTTCGACGTTGCGCTCGTTTCGCAGGTCGGTGCCGACGCCGAGGGGGGCCGGGTCGTTGATGCTCTCCGGGCGGGCGGGGTGAACACTGCGGCCATCGGACAGAGCGCCGATCAGCCGACCGGGCTCTATGCCGCAGTACTCGATCAGGGCGGCGGGCTGGTGATCGGGGCCGCCGACGGGGCCGTGTACGAGGCACTCGATTCGTTGTGGGCGGCATCGGCCCTGCGGGCATCGGCCGGGGCGGATGTGGTGTTCATCGAGGCGAACCTGCCCGAGACGGTGATCGGCGAGATCGTCACCGGCCTGCCCGATTCCGTCATTCTGGTCGCCGATCCGGTTTCTCAGCCCAAGGCAAGCCGCCTTGCCGGAGTACTGGAACGCATCGATGTGATGTTCGCCGGGCCGGAGGAGGTCATCGAACTCACCGGCGTTTCAGGTGACACCGCCGCGCTGGCGGGAGCACTCCACGCTGCAGGACCGGCGACGGCCGTGGTGTCACGCGGCCCGGCGGGAGTCGTGGTGGCGGACGCGGCGGGAGTCCACCGGCACGACGCATATGCGGCGGAACGGGTTGCCGATGTGACCGGCGCCGGGGACGCGCTGCTGGGCGGGTTCATCGCCGGGTTGCTGGTCGGCGGTTCCATCCCCGCCGTGCGCTGGGGACTGGCTGCAGCGAGCGTCGTCGTTGCTTCCGATGTGGCGGTTCCTCCAGGGCTCACCCGAGCCCGGGTAGAAGCGCTCCTGTCGTAGTACCGTCGAGTTTCCCAACCGACTCGAAGGGTGTGCGAGCGGTGGAGACGCTGACCTTCGGACGTTCGATTGCAGCTCGCGAACCGGCGGCGCTCGAACGGGAGTGGCTGGTCACCAACGGCATCGGGGGCTTTGCGATGGGGACCCTCGCTCACGTTCCCAGCCGCAGCTACCACGGCCTCCTCGTCGCCGCTCTGCGGCCGCCCGTCGAACGCACCATGCTGCTGTCCAAGGTCGAGGAGACGGCCGAGCACGGCGGGGTGCAGTACGAGTTGTTCGCCAATCGGTGGCGGCGGATCGATACCCCCCTCCAATCACGGGGATACCGCCATCACGAACGCTTCCGTCTGGAGGGATCGATTCCATCCTGGACGTTTGCGCTCGGCGGTGCCCGCTTGGAGAAGCGGGTGTGGATGGAGCACGGCGAAAACACCACATATTTGCGCTACGACCACGTCCGGGGACCGGGCCCAATCCTGCTGTCGATCAAGATCATGGTCGATCATCGCGACTTCCATTTGGTAACCCGCGGCCTGCGCGCGATCGGTGTCGAAGCCAGCGACGACGGTATCCGTGCCGCGGCCAAGGAGGGTGGGAGCGTATGGATTCGGTGCCGGGGCGCGACGATCCAGCCGGTAGGCGTGTGGCATCGCCGGCGGTTTCTGGCGGTCGAGCACTCCCGTGGTGAGGAGAATCTCACCGACGATCTCCATGCCGCCACCTTCGAGGTGTGGGTTCCGGAAGGTGGTTCGGTCACTCTTGCCGCTTCGACGACCGACGCAGCCGACCTCAATGGGCTCGCTGCGCTCGAACGGCGGAGAGAACGCGATCGCGAACTGCTGCGCAACCACGACGATGCCCCGCCGTGGATCCGGCGCCTCGTGCTCGCGGCCGACCAATTTGTCGTCCGGCGGGCGGGCGGAACCGAGAGCGGCACCTCGGTGATCGCCGGCTATCCGTGGTTCGCGGACTGGGGTCGCGACACGATGATCGCGCTGCCGGGGCTGCTGCTCGCCACCGGGCGATTCGACGAGGCCGCAGACGTGCTCAGGACGTACGTCCGCTACGTCGATCAGGGCATGATCCCGAACCGCTTTCCCGACGACGGCGGGTATCCCCACTACAACACGGTCGACGGCAGCCTTTGGTTCTTCGACGCCGTGGCCCGCTACGTCGAGGCGACCGGTGACCGGGCATTGCTCGCTGAGGTGTTCGACGTCCTGGCAGGGATCATCGAGCACCATCGCATCGGCACCCGATTTGGGATCGGCGTCGATCCCGACGACGGGCTGCTCCGGGGTGGCCACGCGGGGACGCAGCTGACCTGGATGGATGCGAAGGTCGAGGACTGGGTGGTCACACCCCGGATCGGCAAGCCCGTCGAAGCCAATGCCCTCTGGTACCGGGCACTGCGGGTGATGGGTCGGTTCTCCCGGGATCTCGACCGGACCGATGCCGGATACGACGATGACGCAGATCAGGTTCGAGAGAGCTTCGGGCGCTTCTGGAGTCCCGACCACAACTGGTGCTTCGATGTGATCGATGGACCGGACGGCAACGATGCGGCGCTTCGCCCCAACCAGCTGTTCGCGCTCTCACTCGAACCCGATTTGCTCGATGACGCCCGAGCGGCGACGGTGCTGGCGGTGTGCGCCGCATATCTGCATACCTCGCTCGGCTTGCGCACACTGGCGCCGTTCGAGGCCGACTACGAGCCGGAGTACGGGGGTGATCGGTGGACCCGCGACGGTGCCTATCACCAGGGCACGGTGTGGCCCTGGCTGCTCGGTCCCTACATCACCGCCCACCACCGGGTCCACGGGGATCGAAGCGCGGCACTCGAACTGCTCGAGCCGCTGATCGAGCATTTCGAGGATCACGGCATCGGATCGATCTCAGAGGTTGCGGACGGTGACCCGCCGCACGCCCCGCACGGGGCGCCGTTCCAGGCCTGGAGTGTGGCGGAGGCGCTGCGGGTGTGGCACGAACTCGGGGCGGGGTAATCCCACAACGCTGGGTCGTCGACACGACTACCTGCCCTGAATCAGAGGCGATTGCGGTACTGATCCAGCGACTCCGGGTTGGCGATCGCATCGGCATTGGTCACCGGGCGGCCGGCAACGGTGTTGCGAACCGCCTTCTCCACCTTCTTGCCGCTGAGCGTGTACGGGACGGCATCGACCGCCAGCACGTGTCGCGGGACGTGGCGCGGTGTCGCCTCGGTGCGAATCCGGCTGCGGATCCGGTCGATCAAGTCCTCATCGAGCGTGACTCCGGGCGCCGGTTTCACGAACAGGACGACCTCGACATCGCCGGGGACGTCGCGGCCGACGACGATCGAGTCGTCAATCTCGGCCATGGTCTCGATCACGTGGTAGATCTCGGCCGTCCCGATTCGAACGCCACCCGGATTCAGCGTGGTGTCGCTGCGCCCGTACACGATCATTCCGCCTTCGGGCCGGATCTCGATGAAGTCGCCGTGCGTCCAAACTCCCGGGTGGTCCTCGAAGTAGGCGGCGCGGTACCGCGACCCGTCCGGGTCGTTCCAGAACTCCACGGGCATCGACGGGAAGGGGGCTATGCACACCAGTTCGCCGGTTTCGCCGACGACCGGCTCACCCGCCGAGTTCCAGGCTTCCACCGCCATCCCCAGCCAGCGAGCCCCGATCTCGCCGCGCCGAACCGGCAGCGTCGGCACACCTCCGGCGAAGACGCCGACGAGGTCGGTGCCTCCGGTAATCGACGAGATCAGCACGTCGTCACCAACGTTCTCGTAGATCCAATCGAATTGTTCCGGTCCGAGTGGAGCACCGGTCGACCCGACGATCTGGATCGAGGAGAGGTCGGCGAGGCCGCGAGGCACGATGCCGGCGTTGGCATTGGCCGCGAAGAACCGCGGGCTGGCGCCGAACTGGGTGATTCGGGCACGTTCCGCCAGCCGCCACAGCACACCGAGATCCGGCTGTGCCGGGCTCCCGTCGTAGAGGACCACCGCACCGCCGGAGGCGAGCACGCTGACACCCCAGTTCCACATCATCCATCCGCATGTCGTGAACCAGAAGAGCCGGTCGCCGGGATGAACATCGAAGTGCAGTAGGTGGTCGCACACGTGCTCCATCAGCGTCCCGCCGGCACCGTGGACGATGCTCTTGGGTGGTCCGGTGGTCCCCGAGGAGTACATCACAACCAATGGATGGTCGAACGGGAACTGCCCGAACTCCGGCTCCGTCGTGTATCCCGACGCGAATTCCGGCCATGTCGAGGTCGGGATGCCGAGATCGATGCTGCTGCCCAAGGCATCGATTACCACCACGTGCTCGATGCTCGGGATACGCTCGACCGCGGTAGCAACCGTATCCATGACAGAGAACGAGCGGCCGTTGTAGCGGTAGCCGTCGACGGTGATCAGCACCTTTGGTTGGATCTGACCGAACCGGTCGACCACACCGGTTGGTCCGAAGTCCGGCGAGCACGACGACCAGATCGCGCCGAGAGCGGCGGTTGCCGCCATTGCTATGATCGGCTCCGGAGTATTGGCGACGAGACCCGCGATCCGATCGCCCGGACCGACGCCCAGCTTCTGCAGTGAAGCTTGCACCCGGGCGACCTCGCCGACGAGCTCATCGCGGCTGATCGTTGTGAAGGAACCATCCTCGGTTGCCGAGAGAATCGCCGGTTCGGATCCCCGATGGCGCAGCAGGTTCTCGGCGAAATTGAGCCGGGCTCCGGGGAACCACTCGGTGCCCGGCATTGCCTCCCGCCCGATGGGCGCATCCGGACGCCGGGATGCCACGATTCCTGCGTAGTCCCACACTGCTTGCCAGAACGGTCCACGTTCGGTGACCGACCAGCGCCACAGCTCGTCGTAACTGCCGAAGCGGCGCGGCAGAGTGGCAGCGAAGTGGTGGAGATGGCTGCGCGCGACCCGCTCAGGGGATGGAGTCCATAGGATCTCGGCCATCGCCGCCGAGCCTATCCGAGCGGTTCCTCGTCGTCCTCGAGTTCGTCTCTTTCCGATACCTCGGCCACGACGGCCTCGTAGGAGCCGGGTCCCCCCAGCGAGAAGGTGCGCCGCCGCCGCTGATGAATCCACAGGAACAGGTCTGTCTCTGTCGAAGTTGGGATCTTGTCGCACAGCCCCGATTCGCAGATGAGATCCGCGATCGGCCGGTAGCGGTTGTCGTACCAATCCGCCGCGATGCGCTCGGGGGACAGCACCTCTCCCGTTCGCTGCATCAGGTGATACCCGTGGAGCCGCACGTTCTCGAGCAGCTCGACGTATCCGATCGGCCGGGTGCAGGAGAAGGTGGCATCGGGGCGGACCAGGCCGAGCCCACTGTGCCGGAGGAACATCTGCTCCATCTCGAGGTGAATCACCTCGCCGATGTCGGTGTCTTCGTCGATCGGCAGGTCGGTGTGGATCTCGGTGATCTCGGCATCGATCATCTCGGTTCCGCGCTGCTTGGCAATTGCCACGCGATGGTGGCCGTCGATCACAAAGAAGGCGTTGCCGACCTTGTAGACCGCGATCGGCGGGAAGTCGCTCTGCGGATACAGGAACTCGAGGTTTTCCCACCGCTGCTTGATGTGCGGTTTGAGCGGCAGCCAGTCCTCGTCGAAGTCCGACATCCGTGCCGCCGATCCGATGATCTTGGCGACCTCGATCGGATGGATGCCGCCGTACGACTGCTGGAACAGGTGCAGGCGTCCTCGCAGCTCCTCGAAGGACAGCAGCGTGTGGCTCTCGTCCCGGCTCACCAGTCGGGACAGCCGCTTCCACAGCTCGCGACGAGTAGCCCTGGGATAGGTGAGCAACTCGGGTGGGGGACGCCAGCTCATGTGTTCACCTCCAGGACGCGGAACGGAATCACGTTGGCGACCAGGGTATTGCCCAACTCCCGGTCCGGCTTTTCGAAGCCGTGGGGATGGATGTGCCCGTGGACGAGCAGCCGTGGCTGAAGCCGATCGACCAGGTCGTGGAAGCACTCGAAGCCGCGGTGGGCGTCGTCGAGCATGTCACCTACCCCCTGTGGTGGTGAGTGGGTTACGAGCAGATCGATCGGGCGGCGCCTGAGATACCGGGGCCTGCCGGCGGCGCGGATGACTTTCCGAACCCGGCGTCGCATCTCGGGTTCCGTGTACTGATTCGCCACTTCGGGCCGGTACCGGATCGACCCTCCGAGCCCGGCGATCCGGATCCCGTTGTGCTCCACCACCGCACCGTCGAGGTTGATGCCACCGTCGGGCCCGGGGCCCGAACCCCACAGCGCCTCATGGTCGGGCACTCTGACCATGTACCCGCCGGCGAACCCGGACGCGGCGAACGGGTCGCGATGGCCCACATCAGGATCGTGGTTTCCCGGGACGAAGTAGAGCGGCTTGTTCACCGCTCCCATCACGAACTCGAGGTAGTCGAAGGGAAGGTCGCCGCACGACACGACCAGATCGACCTCCATGGAGCGCATCCGGGCCACTGTGAGGCGGCGGTCGATCTCGTCGGCAATGGCGAGGATGCGCATGGGACGACCATGGTACGGGGACCGGGAGGCTCACTCCGCTCGCCTCCGGAACTGGGAACTGGGAACGGACTGGACAGCCACGCCCGATCGCGAGTCCGGCTCTGTTCGGTTCCCGGCTCCTGCATCCCAGCGCCCGTCATCAGCCCGAACCCTTGATCGCTCGTCACTAGCCTGGCCTCGAGGACGGGGGTCTGTATGCGCGTCGTCATCATCGGGGCCGGACACGACGGCTTCTACTTGGCGGAGCGGCTCACCGCCGAGGGCCAGGACATCGTTGTTATCGAAGCCGATGAGCGGTAGGCGGCTCGCGTTGCAGACCGCCTCGACGCCATGGTCATCGTCGGCAACGGTGCAAGTCCATCGGTCCTGGCTCGAGCCGGCGCCGACCGGGCAGACCTGATCCTGGCGGTGTCCGATGCCGATGGGGCCAACGTCATGGCGTGCCACAGCGCCAAGGAGCTCGGGGCGCAGCGCACGGTCGCCCGAGTTGAGGATCCCGACCTGCGCGAGGTCTCACCGGGACTCGGCGTCGATATGGCGATCGACGCTCGGGCGTCGGCCGCCGCCGAGGTGGTGGCGCTGGTGCAGTACCCGGGTGCCAGCGATTTCTCCCGATTCGCCGGCGGTCGCCTGGTGCTGGTCGGCGGACGCATCCGACCCGCGTCGGCGGCTGCGGGACGTCGGGTCGTCGATCTGCGCCGCGAGACCGGTTTCGAGTGGGTGTTGGCGGCTGCGATCCGTGAAGGCGTCACCCTGATCGGGAGCGGTGACGTGACCCTCAGGCCCGGTGATCACGTGCTGGTCATGGTGGCGGCCGAAGATGCCCGCAAAGCAACCGATCTCATCGGTATCACCCGGCCCCCGGTGCGCCGGGTCATCGTGCTCGGAGGCGCGCGGATCGCGGAGATGGCGGCCAGCGCGGTGATCGAGGAGACCGGGTTCCAGGTGCTGATCGTCGAAGCAGACGAGAGGCGGTGCGCCCAGATGGCGCGGGGGAGCCGGGCGCTCGTTCTCCATGGTGATCCGACCGACCCTGAAGTCCTCAGCGGACTCGACATCGGTACCGGTGATGTGGTTGCAGCGATGAGCGGCTGGGATGAGGTCAACCTCATGGGCTCGATGGTGGCTAGGGCGGTTGGTGCCGAGACTGTGATCTGTCGGTTCGGGCGTCGCGCCCTCGCAGGCCTGCTCAAGGACGTGGTCGGCATTGATGCGGTCGTCAGCTCCCGAATTGCTGCGGCCAACGCGATCCTGCAGTTCGTCCGGCGCGATCGCATCCTCTCGGTTGCGACGTTCAAGGACACGGATGCCGAGGCGCTCGAGCTGGTGGTTTCTCCGCAGAGTCCTGCGGTCGGCCAAACCCTGGCCGAAATCGGTTCCCATCCCGGTGCCGTGGTGTGCGGCGTGATCAGCGACGGCCGCGCAGTGATCCCCCACGGCGACACGTCGATTCACGCCGGCGACCACCTGGTGGTGCTCGCCCAGCGGGAGCGAATCGACGACGTCGAGGCAGCGTTCCTGGCGTGACCGGCTTCCGGCCCTCGCCCGGGAGATCGACCCCTCGTCGGCTGGCCTTCGTTGTGGGTGCGGTGACGCTGGGTGCCGGCTTGGCGATGATCCCGGCAGCGATCGTGGCGTTGCTCGTGCGGGAGTGGTCGATTGCGGGGTGGATCAGCGTCGCCGCGGCGATCACGGCCCTGGCGGGAACGATCGCTTGGAAGGGTGTCGGGCGTCCCGGAAAACTGTCGACCAAAGAAGCGTTCGCCACGGTCGGGCTGTCGTGGTTCGTCGTGGCTGCCTTCGGGACGCTGCCGTACCTGTTCACCGGCTCGATCCCCGGCATCACAGACGCCTTCTTCGAGACCGCGGCCGGGTTCACCACGACCGGTGCCACCGTCATCACGGATCTCGACGCGATGCCGCGCGCCATCCTGTTCTGGAGGGCATTGACGCAGTGGCTCGGCGGGATGGGGTTCATCGTGCTGTCGATCGCGGTGCTGCCCCTGCTGGGTGTCGGCGGCCTCCAGTTGGCCCGCGCCGAAGCCCCCGGACCGGAGCCCGACCGGTTGACGCCACGGTTTCGAGAGACCGCACAGCGGCTCTGGTTCATCTACGTCGGATTGACCGGCCTCGAAATCGCGCTCCTCGCCTTCGGTGACATGGATCTGTTCGAGGCGGCGGCTCATGCACTGGCCACTATGTCCACCGGTGGCTTCGGCACCGATGCGGCCTCGGTTGGGGCGTTCGGTGCCTACAGCCAGTGGGTGATCACGGCGTTCATGCTGGCCGCCGGGACCTCCTTTGCACTGCACTACCGGGCCTTGCGCGATCCCCTCGTGTACGGCGCCAACGCCGAGTTCCGGCTCTATATGGGGATCATCGGCGCAGCAGCCGTCGCCATCGTGGTCGGGATCTGGACGGCGGGAACGTCGGTGGCCGAGACGATTCGTGAGGGGGTGTTTGCCGCCGTTGCCCTGGTGACCGGCACCGGGTTCGTCGTCGACGACTTCGGGGCATGGTCGGAGACACTCCAGGTGCTGGCCATCGGATTGATGTTCATCGGCGGGATGGCCGGATCGACTGCCGGCGCCTTCAAGGTCTTCCGTGTCGGCGTGCTCGTGAAGTCGGCGTCGACGAGCCTGCAGCGACTCGTGTACCCCAATGCCGTGACTGTGACCCGATTCGGCCGGGATCCGGTGCCCGATCCTGTGGTGCGCAGCGTGCAGTCGTTCTTCCTCTTCTACGTCATGGCGCTGGTCACCGGAGCGTTTGCGCTTGCGGCGCTCGAGGCCGCCTTCGGATCGGGCACTGATCTGGTCACCTCGACCAGCGCCGTTGTGTCGGCGCTCGGCAATATCGGCCCCGGACTCGGCGAAGTCGGTCCCAGCGGCACCTACGTGGCGATGAGCGCCGGGAGCAAGTTCCTGCTGTCGTTCCTGATGGTGCTGGGGCGCCTCGAGATCTTCCCCGTGCTGCTGCTCTTCACACGCCGGCTCTGGCGCCGATAGCGGCACCGGACCTTCTCGTTGACGCTCCATTGCCACGATGGTCCAAGTTCTGCACCGCCGATCATGGTGGGCCGCTGCCTGCGGGCCCGGCCCCGGCGTGGGGCTATCCCTCGGCGGTGTATCCGCCCTCGAGCACGGTGAGCAGCACCTCGGCCGCCTGTCCGGTGTAGATCGGGGTGCAGGACTCGGTGAATGTTGAGGCTGCCGTCGTCGGGCGGAGGCGGCCCAGGCGCCGGCAGATCACAGCGGTGTCGATATCGTCGTCCGACAGGGCTTCCGCGTCGATGATGCTGCTGTAGCGCACGGTGAACCGGGTGGGTTGGGCGAGCGGCTCCCCGATGGTCGAAATCACCAGCGGGCCGGTCACGGTGAGGTCGGGACAGACGACCTCGGTGGACCCCCGGCCGACCGCGATCGTGCAGTCGCCGAGGTTCCACTGCATGAGGTGTGAGCTCCAATCGACGTATTGGTCGATCTCGGGATCCGCCGGCGCCCCGGCGAATCCGGGCAGGCTGGACGGAGCCACGCCGTCGGCGACGAAGTTGAGTGCGTCTTGCGGCTCCCCTGCGTTCAGGTGGACGACGAAGCGGTTCAGGTAGGAGGCGGAGAGCCTGCCGACCAGCTGCTCGTATGAGGGAAGCGGCGCCCCCGCCTCGAGGTACGCCGTCGCGAGTTGCTCATGCACCGGGATGTTTCCGGTGCCGACCTTCGGCCGGCACGAGAGGTCAAACAGGCCGTCGGCCAGGTCCGGATGGGTCAGTTCGGCCCACATGCAGTAGGCCTCGGACGTGTAGCGATGCGGATTCCCGTCGTCGAGCGCGATGATGCGGCCGTCGTCGATGCCGAACCACATGCCGGGCTGGGTGGCCTCCCCGGACACCCCACCCTCCGGGAGCTGGTTCTCGTAGAGGTCCCGTCGCACTGCCTCGAGGTATGCACCTGAAAGCAGGGCCTCGTCGCAGCGAACAACCGCCTCCGCTTCGGAGGCGGGGGCGGCGACGTCCACTTCACAGGGACCGAGGTCCAGGTCGGCGAGCGGCACGATGAATGCCAGGCCGGCGTACAGCGCCTCTCGTCCGTCGCTTGGCCGGAATGATGGGTCGTCAAACCCCGGGAGCGAGATCGAGACCCAGTCGTCGGCAATGAGATCGGCAACCTGCTCCACGTCGCCCGCCGACCATGCGGCGGCGAACTCCTCGACCACGGCTACAGCCGTTTCCAGCGGGTCGATGAACGGCGGGGTCGGAGCCAGGGCTTCCGTGGTGTCGGTGACCGTTCCGCTGCCACCGAAGCTGCCGAGGGCGATGAGGAGGCCGACCACGGCGATCGCGAGGATCGTCGGGACGAACCAGCGCGGGCCGGACGGAGCAGCTTGGGTGACGACCGGATCGGTGCTGTCCACGTTCCAAGGGTACGAAGCTGGGAGCGGTCGGGGATCGGCACGAGCACCGGTGATGCCGGTCGTGGTCGCCTTGCCGGCCTGCGATAACCTGAGCGCAACCACCCTCTGTTGACCGGTGGTGCGCGCATGATCATCGCCAAGGGTCTCACGATCGAGGCCGGGATCCGCACCCTGCTCGCCGACGCCGACGTCGCCCTCCATCCGGGTGACAAGGTCGGTCTCGTCGGCCGCAACGGCGCGGGCAAGACCACCCTGCTGCGCACCCTCGCCGGCCGTCTGGAGCCGTCGAACGGCACCGTTGCCCGCTCGGGCGTCATCGGGTATCTCTCCCAGGAGGCTGCGCTGCCGGAGCTCGACCATTCGCAGGCGACTGCCCTGGAGCGCATCCTCACCGCCCGCGGGATCGGCGCCACCCAGTACGCCATGGAGCAGACCCGGCGCCGCATGGAGCGGACCTCGGGGGCCGAGCGGGACCACCTCATCAAGCGCTTCTCCCGTCTCGAGGACGAGTTCCTCGCGGCCGGGGGCTACAAGGCCGAGGCAGAGGCCCGCCGCTTCGCCGCCTCCGTCGGGATCGGGAACGACGAGATGGCCCAGCCGGTGGTCACCATGTCCGGTGGTCAGCGGCGCCGGGTCGAACTTGCCCGGATCCTGTTCGCCGAGACCGATCAACTGTTGCTCGACGAGCCGACCAACCATCTCGACATCGACGCCAAGACGTGGCTGATGGAGTATCTGGCCAACTACCAGGGCGGCGTGCTCGTCGTCAGCCACGATCTCCCCCTGCTCGACCAGGCGATCACGACGGTGCTGGCGCTGGAGAACGAGGGGCTGGAGCACTTCCGGGGCACCTACTCCTACTACCTCTCGGAGCGGGAGAAGCGGCGGATCCAGCGCGAGCGGGAGCGGCGCCGCCAGGAGGAGAAGATCTCTCAGCTGGAGACCACCGCCGCCCGCTTCCGGGGAACCACGGAGAAGATGGCCCGCCGCGCCGGAGCAATGCTGACCCGGGCAGACCGGATCCGGTCGCAGCTGGTCGAGGTCGGCCCGAAGGCGAAGCGCATCTCGGTCAACTTCCCGCAGCCGGAGCCGTCCGGCCGGGTTCCGCTCGAAGGATCCGGTCTGGCCAAAGCGTTCGGTGACAACGTCGTGTTCGTCGACGTCGATGTCCACCTCGAGCGCGGTGAGCGCCTGCTCATCATGGGTCTGAACGGCGCCGGCAAGACCACCCTGCTGCGGGTCCTCGCCGGCGAAGAGTCGGCCGACATGGGTGATGTGCGGCCCGGCTTCCGGGTCACCACCGGTTACTACGCCCAGGAACACGAGCACATCGATGCCGATGCGACCGTGATGGAGCACATGCGGCTGGTGTCCACCGAGCCCGATCGTGTGCTGCGAACCGTCCTCGGACACTTCCTGCTTGCCGACAAGATCGATCAGGCAGCCGGCACCCTATCCGGCGGCGAGAAGACGAAGCTGGCGCTGGCACAGCTGGTGATCGGGAAGCACAACGTGCTGCTGCTCGACGAGCCGACCAACAATCTCGATCCGCAGGCCAAGGAGGCCCTGCTGGCGGCGCTGCGGGTGTACACCGGATCGATCGTGCTGGTCAGCCACGACACCGAGTTCGTGGCGGAGCTGGAGCCCGACCGGGCCATCATGATGCCCGAGGGCGAGTCGGACTTCTTCGACGAGTCGATGCTGGACCTGGTGGCGCTCGCCTGAGGGCCCGATCTCTGACCTCCGACCTCTGATCTCTGATCTCCTCTTTTGGGACCTTCGGCCGTCCGGAAGCGCTTTCTCAGGTGCCACAATCGGATCCAAACCGATACCAGGAGTGCACGTGGCTGCCTATCCGGCCGACTATGACTTCCACGTCGTGCTACGCGACGGCGGACTTGCCCGAATCCGGCCGATAGTCGCGGACGATTCCGAAGGTCTCCGCGCGATGTTCCACCGCCTCGGGCGGGAAAGTGTCTATCACCGGTTCTTCCGCCACAAGGACGACCTGTCCCCGGAGGAACTCTCGTACTTCACCAAGATCGACTACGACGACCGAATGGCGTTCGTGGTCGAGGTCGGCGGAGACCTGGTCGCCGTCGGCCGCTACGACCGGCTGGAGGAAGACTCATCGGTTGCCGAGGTAGCGTTCGTCGTCGAGGACGAGCAGCAGGGCCGCGGGATCGGCACTCAACTCCTGACGCACCTCACCAACTACGCCCGCAACAACGGTGTGAACGCGTTCCGAGCCTTCGTCCTACCCGACAACTACCCGATGATGCGGTTGTTCCGCGGCTCCGGCTACCAGCTTCGCCGGGGTATGGGCGAAGGGATCTACACCGTCGAGTTCCCGGTCGACCTCACCGATGAGGCGCGCAAGGTCTCCTGGGACCACGAACAGCACGCCGTCGCCGCATCACTCCTTCCCGTCTTCTATCCCCGCAGCGTCGCCGTGATCGGCGCCAGCCGGAACGAGGCGTCGATCGGTGGCCGGCTGATGCACAACGTCATCGACGCCCACTTCTCCGGGGCCGTGTTCCCGGTGAACCCGAATTCGCAGGCCGTCGGCTCGGTGAAGGCTTACAAGTCGGTGCTCGATATCCCCGATCCGGTTGATCTCGCCGTCATCGTCGTGCCGTCCAAATACGTCGCCCGGGTGGTGCAGGAGTGCGCCGACAAAGGTGTGAAGGGCCTGGTCGTCATCTCGGCCGGGTTCTCCGAGGTGGGCGACGAGGGTGCCGCCATGGAACAGGAAGTGCTCGAAATCACCCGCACCGCCGGGATGCGGATGGTGGGGCCGAACTGCATGGGCTTGTTGAACACCGATCCTGCGGTCAGCCTCGACGTCACGTTCGCCCCCAACTTCCCGCCGCGGGGGAACGTCTCCATGTCGAGCCAGAGCGGTGCGCTCGGCATCGCCATCCTCAACTACGCCCGGCAACTCGACATCGGCATCTCCACCTTCGTGTCGGTGGGCAACAAGGCCGATGTCGACGCCAGCGACCTACTGCTCTACTGGGAGGGCGATCCGTCGACCGACGTGATCCTCCTCTACGTCGAGTCCTTTGGTCATCCCCGCCGGTTCGCCCGTATCGCTCGCCGGATCGGAAAGAGCAAGCCGATCGTTGCGGTGAAGTCGGGCCGGACTTCGGCCGGCGCCCGCGCTGCCAGCAGCCACACCGGTGCGCTGGCCAGCGTCGAGGTCGCCGTTTCGGCACTGTTCCGCCAGGCCGGCGTCATCCGGACCAACACGCTCGAAGAGCTCTTTGAGGTGGCAACGCTGCTGGCCAACCAGCCCCTACCGCACGGACGCAAGGTTGCAGTGCTGACCAACGCCGGCGGACCCGGGATCCTCGCCGCCGATGCACTCGCGTCCGAGGGTCTCGAGCTCCCGGAGTTCTCGGACGAGCTCGAGGAGAAGCTGCAGGGTCACCTGTCACCGGAGGCGTCGGTGACCAACCCGGTCGACATGATTGCCTCTGCCGGTCCCGAGCAGTATCGAGCGTGTCTCGAGGAACTGGCGGCCAGTGATGAGGTCGATGCGATCATCGTGATCTTCATCCCGACCACGCCGGACGGCACCCATCAGATTGAGCCCATCATCCGAGAGGTGGTGGCCGACACGACCGACAAGACGATGCTGGCCGTGGTGATGGAGGCCGACTCCGAGCAGCGCCCGGCTCGTCAGCCCGATGAGGCCCGGATTCCGACCTACCCGTTCCCGGAGCCGGCGGCCAGAGCGCTGGCTCGAGCCACCCGCTACTCCGAATGGCGGGCAAAGCCGGAGGGCGAACTGGTCGAGTTCGACGACACGGACCTGGACGACGCTCAGGACGTGATCTGGGAGGCTTTGGCCCGGCTGGGGACCGACGGTGGTTGGCTCGAGGCCGATGAGGCGGAACGAGTGCTGAGTGCCTACGGGATTCGCCTGGCCGCCTCAAAGATCGCCGAGAGCCGCGAGGAGGCGATTAGCGCCGCGGCCGAGATCGGCGGTCCGGTGGTGCTCAAGGTGATTGCGCCCTCGGCGCTGCACAAGTCCGACGTCGGCGGGATCATCCTCGACGTCGTGGGCGATGAGGCCGTGGGCGCCGCCTACGACCAGGTCATCTCGGTGGTCGACGATGCGACCGGTGCCCTCGTCCAGGAGTTCGTGACGGGCGGGCATGAGGTCATTGTCGGCATGGCGGAGGATCCGTCGTTCGGGCCGCTGGTTGCATTCGGTCTCGGCGGGGTGTTCGTGGAGCTCATCGGAGACGTCTCGTTCCGGATTCACCCGCTCACCGACCTCGATGTCGACGAAATGATCGGCGAGGTGAAATCGGCCAAGCTGCTCGAGGGATATCGGGGTGGACCCGCCGGCGACATCCCGGCGGTCAAGGAGTTGCTGCTCCGGCTCTCCCGTCTCATCGA
This sequence comes from uncultured Acidimicrobiia bacterium, assembly GCA_964511945.1. Classification (GTDB taxonomy): domain Bacteria; phylum Actinomycetota; class Acidimicrobiia; order Spongiisociales; family UBA11373; genus CAZEHO01. The sequence goes on from CAZEHO010000002.1 coordinate 138,015, forward strand.
CGAGGTTCCGGAAATCGCCGAGTTCGACCTCAACCCGGTGAAGGTCATGGAGCCCGGCCAGGGTGTGCGCGTGGTCGATCTCCGGATGCGGGTGCGTCCGGTGCCGCAACGCTGGTTGCCGAGCCGCAAGGACATCCCGGCGGCCGAGCGCAGGTTCGGGTGAGCATGTCGTCACCGATCGCCGATCTCGGCGATGGGATGGTGCTGCGCAGGGCCACCTCGGCCGATGCCGACCAGGCGGTCGAACTCGTCCGTGAAATCCACCGCCACGAGGACGGTTCCGAAGACACCGGCGTCGTGCTCTGGACCATTGATCTGTTCGATCGCCCCCCGCCGGGGTTCGACCCATCGATGTTCACCATCGTCGAGGACACCACTTCAGGAGTGATTGCCTCGATGCTGTGTCTGATCCCACAGACCTGGGCGTACGACGGGATCCCTTTCGGCGTCGGCCGGACCGAGATCGTTACTACCCGGCCCGATTACCGCAGACGCGGCTTTGTGCGGGCGCAGATGGAGGAGGTCCACCGGTGGAGCGCCGACATGGGTCACCTGGTCCAGGCCATCACCGGGATCCCGTCGTTTTATCGGCAATTCGGCTACGACATGGCACTCGACCTCGGCGGTGGTCGGCGGGGTCGGATCGCCGACATTCCGGATGGCCCCGAGGACGACCCGTGGACGATTCGGGCGGCGGAACCAGATGACATCCCATTCATCCATGCCGGCTACGCCGCCGCAATGGAGCGCTACCTGGTCACCTGTGTGAGGGATGAGGAACTCATCGCTCACGACCTGACCGATCGGAGTCCGGGGGCCGTCTACGCCCGCAACTTCGCAGTGGTCGAGTGTGGCGGCCGGTCGGTCGGGGTCGCCCTGTACACGGGCCCGGAGCAGGATCGGATGTACCTGACCCTGTGTGAGATCGATCCGGAGGCCGGTATTCGCGACGGAACCCTGGCGGTGCTGCGGTTCCTCAAGCGTCTCGCCGGGGATCGAGCCCATACCGTGCAGCTCGGGCTGCCTCCCGAACATCCGGCGTTCTACGCGGCGGCCGATGTGTTCTCCGAGCCGATGCGGCCCTACGCCTGGTTCATCCGGGTCCCGGATCTCTCGGCCTTCCTGCATCGGATCACTCCGGCGATCGAATGGCACCTGTCGGAGAGCCCGTTCGCCGGCCACACGGGCACCGTGAGGATCAGCTTCTACTCGAGTGGGATCTGGCTCCGTTTTGAACGTGGCTCATTGGCCGATCTCGGGGAATTCATACCCGACGACCTGGAGGATGGGGATGCCGCGTTCGCCGGCCAGGACTTCTTGCACCTGCTGTTCGGGCGCCGCTCCACCGCACAACTCCGCGAGGCCCGCAGCGATTGCTGGTTCTCCGATGAGGTGACGCGGTACCTGCTCGACGCACTGTTTCCCAGTGCACCCTCGATGGTGTTCGGGGTCGGCTAGCGGGTCCCGGTCCTAGAGCCGGCCGGGCCTGGTTTCGGTCGACAGCCCTCCACCGGAGGCGCGTCCCGAAATCCGTCCCGGGGTGATCGCCACCAGAAACCGCTCTTCGGGGAAGATCGAAGGCGAGGAGAAGCCGAGGGCCGACTCACTGTGGTACTTGGTGAGCAGTGCGCTGACGATCGCCGCCTCGGTGGACGGGTCGTCGATGAAGCGAGCGGTGCCCCAGAAGACCACGCTCTCCCATCCGCCTTCGGGCTTGTCCCGGCTGATCTCGACGCACACCAGCGGGTCCCGCCGCAAGGCCTCGACCCGCTTCCCCGCTGCGGTCCGGAAGTGGAACTCGCCCTCGTGAATGACGTAGGAAAGCGGCGTGACGTAGGGCTCGCCGTCGTCGATCTGGGCGAGGTGGGCAACCCGCTCGTCGCGGATGACCTCCCAACACCTGTCGGGCGTCAGCTCCCTCATGGGCCTCCTCAGAACCGGGCGCGTGGAACGGTGGCCCAGTATGCCCGGTCGAACACTTTTCGTGCCAGGTGCCAGCGACGGGACGGCCGCAATGATCGAATCGGCCGCTCGTAGTCGAAGGCCAGCATGGCGGCTTTTCCGCCCCCCACCTCGAGGAAGCACATCACCCGACCGTCGTAGCGCGAGCGAACCGGGTCGGGTGCCCGTCCCCTGAAACGGGCGACGATCTGCTCGGCGACCACGGGAGCCTCGAAGTGTGCGGTGGACCCCGCCTTCGAGATGGGAAGGTCGGTGGCGTCGCCGATGGCGAAGAGGCCGTCGAACCCGCGCACCCGCAGCGTGGATGGATCGGTGGGGACCCACCCATTGGGGTCACCGAGGCCGGAGTCGGCGACCACCGGAGCGCCCCGATGCGGTGGAATCAGCACTGCCAGGTCGTAGTCGAGCGCAGCGCCCTCGAGCGAGTGGATCTGACCGTTCTCGGCGTCGACCTCCACCACGTTGAAAAAGGTGTGCAGCTCGATGTCTCTGGCCGCCAGCTGCCCGGTGACGAGTTCGGCGGCCTCCCTGATCGGGATGGGGTGTTCGATCGGCGAGGTGAAGTGCACCCGGGTCCGCTTGCGCAACCCCTGCTTTCGAAGTTGCTCCTCGAGCAGGAAGGTGAATGACGCGGGTGCCGGTGGGCAACTGTAGGGCATGCCGGCGACTCCGACGACGAGATCACCACCGTTGAAATCGGCGAGGGTTTCGCGGAGCCGCCGGGCACCGCCGAGGCTGTAGAACTCGTAGCTGCCGTCCAAGAGCCCCGGCACGGCGGCAGGATCGAGGTGGGACCCGGTTGCGATGATGAGCCGGTCGTAGGGGAGAGCGCCGTTGCTGCGAAGGTACACCGTTCGGGCCACCGGATCGATCCGGACCGCCTCGTCGATGATCAAGCGGATCCGGCGTTGCAGCAGCCGGCGCATGTCCCGCACCAACCCCTTCTCGCCGCGGGTTCCGAGGGCCAGCCGGGTGAAGCCGGGCTGGTAGGCGTGCACCCCGGTGGCATCGATGACCGTAATCGTTGCCTCATCGGGGTGGAGGCGGCGTGCCAGCACGTTGGCGGTGAGCGTCCCCGAGGACCCTCCACCAAGAACGACGATGTGCGGAATCACCGTCGGCCTCGCCATCGGGGCGGGAGTGCTGGTCGCAAAGCCTGACCTCTCGTTGGGCGGGCACAGCCATCGTGGGAAGCATGACCCCCCGCGCGTCAGGGTCGAATGTCACACGGAGGCGGTCGGTGGTCCCTGTCGCGGGAAACAGGCAGCAGAAAAGCTCAATCGACCCGATTCGGCGCCGGATCAGCCCGTTTCGAGAGGGTAAGTGGCGCGGACGACCGAACCGGCTCCGGGCGTGCTGTCGACGGCAAACGAACCGCCCATCGCCTGGACTCGATCAGCCATATTGGCGAGGCCGAACCCGGTACCTTCGGCAGAAGTGTCGAAACCGCTGCCGTCGTCCTCGACCGACATCACCACCTGGGAGGAACCACAACCCACCCGGATCACGACGTGCTCGGCTTCCGAGTGGCGGAGCGCATTGGAGAGCGCCTCCTTGATCGTTGCCAGCAGCTCCTCGGCGACGTCGTCGGGAACCAGGTCGGGAGGACACGCCACATCGAGATTGACCCGCGTGTCGTACGGTCCGGTCAGGCTGCCCACCACCTCGGCAAGCCGCTTGCTCAGCGTCGGCCGGGCCCACACCGGGGGCCGCAGGTCGAAGATGTACCTGCGTAGCGCTCCGATTGTCCCGTCGAGTTGCTCGATGGCGTGATCGAGCAACTTGCGGACAGCTGCCGGGTCGCTGTCGACTTTGGCCAGGCACGACTGAATGGCGAGGCCCACGGCAAAAAGGTCCTGGATGATCGAATCGTGCAGGTCCCGGGCGATGCGCTCCCGATCCTCTAGCAACGCCGCTCGACGGAGCCGATCCTGCAGTCGCAGCGTCGAGACGGCCGAACCGGCGGTCACCGCCAGGAACTCGACCAGAATCTCATCCTCTTCGGTGAAACCACCTTCCTTCTCCGTCAGGTACAGGTTGCCGAAGATCCGCTCACCGACCTTGACCGGGACCCCGAGGAAGGTCGACATGCTGGGGTGGGCAGCAGGGAACCCGACCGAATCGGGATGCTCGGCGATCTCATCGAGCCGAATCGTCTTGCCCGTCGAGGTGATCGTGCCCAGGACGCCGCTTCCACGTGGGTGTCCGCCGATGCCGGTCGCAGTGTCGGCGTCCATCCCCGCATGGATGAAGTCGACCAGACCGCCGTGCTCGCCGAGCACGCCGAGAGCGCCGTACTGCGCTCCCGTCAGCTCGATGGCGATGTCGACGGTGGACCGGAGAAGGCCCGAGAGTTCCACCTGACCAGCGACACTGGCAGCCCCCTCGACCAACCCGGCGATTCGCTCGGGTGTCAGTCTCTGGCTCACAGGTCCCAGGTTACTTGGGACTTTCGACCATTCCGCCAGGGGGGAGGTTTCCCCTGCCCAGGGAAGCCCTTCCCGGTAACGTGTGCGACATGACGGAACCGCTGCGGGTTGAGTTGGTGGACGACCACGAGGTCGTTCGAACAGGATTGCGGGGTCTGCTGGAGGCCCAGGACGACCTCATCGTGGTCGGCGAGGCCGGCACGGTGGCCGAGGCGGTGCGCCGCGTCGGATACGACAGCCCTGACGTCGTGGTGCTCGACGTTCGATTGCCGGACGGCAGCGGCGTTGAAGCATGCAGGGAGATCAGAGCCCGTTGGCCCGACGTCAAGGTCCTCATGCTCACGTCGTTTGCCGATGATGAGGCGCTCTTCTCGTCGATCATGGCCGGAGCCTCCGGGTACGTGCTGAAGCAGATCAAGGGCAACGACCTCGTCGACAGCATCCGGCGGGTTGGCCGGGGCGAATCATTGCTCGACCCGGAGATGACCGATCGGGTGTTCCGGCGCATCAGGGGCGAGGAACCGGATGATCCGCTTCTGGCGCGACTCTCCAAGCAGGAGCGCAAGATCCTCGATCTGATTGCTGAAGGACTCACCAACCGTCAGATCGCCGAGCGGATGTTCCTCGCCGAGAAGACCGTCAAGAATTACGTCTCCAATGTGCTGGCCAAGCTGGATATGGGCAGGCGCAGCGAGGCGGCCGCCTATGCGGCACGGCTGGAGGCAAAGCGTCAGAACCGCTATCCACCGGAGCAGTGGCCCCAGTGAGCTGATCGTCGAGCGAGAGGGGAGAGGGATGCGGGTGCGCGACATCATGACCACGGATCCAATCCGGGTCACGCCCGACGCCCTGCTCAAAGAAGCAGCGCGCCTGATGGTTCGTCACCAGGTCAGCGGGCTCCCCGTAGTCGACGAGTCGGATGAACTGGTCGGCGTCGTAACCGAGGGTGATTTCCTGCGTCAGGAAGCCAGCCGGGAGCGCCCCTACGGTGCCAGCCTGCTCGACGCCCTCTTCGGTGACGGGGTCGTTGCCATTCCCACCGCGGAGACCGTCGAAGAGGTGATGTCGAAGGACCTCATCACGATTGCTCCGGATGCGACGATCGGTGAGGCGGCCCGCATCATGGCGCAGAGCAACATCAAGCGCCTCCCGGTGCTCGACCCCGACGGTGCGTTGGTCGGGATCATCAGCCGGGCCGATTTGGTCAATGCCTTCACCAAGCCGGACGACGTCATCGAGGACGAGGTCCGTGAGGACATCGTGCGGCGTCTCCTGTTCCTCGATCCGGAGTCGATCGACGTCTCGGTCGACGACGGAGTGGTGACGCTGCGAGGCGAGCTGGAGAACCGCACCGAATCGCAGCTGCTCGAAGAGCTCACCCGTCGGATCACCGGCGTGGTCCGGGTTCGCAGCGAGCTGACCTATCAGGTGGACGACCGCAAGCTTGAGCGCAACTACCCGCCCTCCTGAGCGCTTCACGGTTGCCACCGGCGACGGCGGCTCTGTCGCCGTTATCTGTGTTCCCGGCGGGCCGGGAGATCGAGTCATCGCGGTGCACGCCACCGGGTTCTGCAAGGAGCTGTGGACCCCGCTGGTCGAGCGCCATCTCACAAACCACCCGGTGATTGCCCCCGACCAGCGCGGCCACGGAGACTCGACCCCGATCACCGCTCCATTCGATTGGTGGACGCTCGCCGGTGACACGCTGGCCGTGCTGGACTACGCCGGATGGTCCGGCGTGACCGGCCTCGGTCACAGTTCGGGAGCAGCGGCCCTGGTGATGGCGGAGCTCCTCAGGCCCGGGACGTTCGGCCGGCTGGTGCTGATCGAGCCGATCATCTTCCCCGGCCCCCCGTATCACCGGTTCGAGGACAATCCGATGTCGGCTGCAGCGTTGAGGCGTCGGTCTACGTTCGAGTCGGCGGATGCCGTTGTCGCCTCCTATCAGGGCCGCGGACCCTTCTCCGGATGGGATGCGGATGTGCTCCGGGCGTACGCCGAGTACGGATTCGCTCCCGACGGCGAGGGCGGTTGGACCCTGAAGTGCCCTCCCGAGCAGGAGGCGGAGTTCTACCGGGGGGCCACCCTCCACGGGGCCTGGTCGCGTCTGGGCGAAATCGGGTGCCCGACGCTGCTCGTCGGCGGGGCAGATAGCAGCAGCCACCCGCGATCGTTCCTCGAAGCGCAGGCTGCTCGGTTCCCCGAGGCGGTGGTGCGGGTGGTCGAGGAAGCGACCCACTTTGTGCCGATGGAGCGGCCTGGTGTCATTGCCGATTTGATCCCCGGCACCCGATTGGATTGACCGATCCCGCCGGTAGCATCGGCGGTAGTGCTGATTCCCCGTCCCGCTCTTGACGAACTGGCTCGTCGTCTCAATGCTCTCGGCGACGGCCTCCGTGTTGCCTGGGTCGACTGCGAGGTCGATCCGATTGATCTGGCGCGCGCCGGGTCGGCCGCCTTCGGGTTCGCCGGGGTGTATCAGAACCCGGAGGGCCGGGCCCTCGCCGGGCTCGGGAACGCGTGGCTGGCGACTGCATCGGGGACCGATCGGTTCCGACGTCTCGCCGATCGGATGACCGAACTTCCCGAGGGCGCCGAGGTGATGGTCGGCTTCGCGTTCTCACCGGACGGACCAACCGGTGAGGAGTGGTCGGGATATCCGACTGCTGCCGCGGTGGTGCCGCAGATTGCCGTCCGCCGGGCAGAGGGACGATCCCGCTTGGTCGCCGCCGTGCCTCCAGGGAGTTCTGCCGGCATGCTGCTGTCCGTGCTCGGCACGCTGCGCCATCCCGGTGAGCCCACGCCCCACCGCGGTACCGACCACCGGCTGCGCTCGATTCCGACAGCAGATGAGTGGCGTGATCAAGTTGCCGAGGCAGTCGCCGCTATCCGAGCCGGCTCCGCCTCGAAGGTGGTGCTGGCCCGGGCCGTCGACCTCGACACCGGGTCGCCGATCGATACCTTTGACCTGGTTGCCAGGCTTCGGAGCACCTATCCCGCGGCCCGCGTCTTCGGTTGGTCGACAGGCTCCCGGGCGTTCGTCGGGGCGACGCCGGAGATGCTGATCGCCCGTCAGGGCCGGCGCTTTGCGAGCCGGCCTCTCGCCGGATCGGCTCCGCGCGGGCACGACCCGGATGAGGATCGTCGGCTCGCCGATGTGCTCCTCTCGAGCGAGAAGGATCGGGTCGAGCACGAACTCGTGGTGGGAGACATCGTGCGCCGGCTCGAACCGCTCGCCGAGGCGATGGATGTGCCACCGTCACCATCGGTGGAACGTTTCGCCACCGTGCAGCACCTGGCCACTCCGATCACCGGTACTACCCGGGCCGGACTCCTCGAACTCGTTGAGGCGCTGCATCCGACACCGGCCGTCGGTGGTACGCCGACACCGGAGGCGCTCGCCTTCATCGACAAGATCGAGGGGTTTGACCGCGGCTGGTATGCCGGCGGGATCGGGTGGGCCGATGCCTCCGGCAACGGTGAGGTCTCTCTGAGCCTTCGTTCGGCGCTGCTTCAGGGCGGAACGGCCCGGCTCTTCGCGGGGAATGGGATCGTTGCCGATTCGGTGCCGCAATCGGAGCTTGAGGAAACCCGGCTCAAGCTGCGGCCGATGCTGCAGATGCTGACCGAGTACATCTAGCAGCTGGCTACCAGTGGCCCGTCACACAACCTTTGGCGGGTTCACGCCGGCCGGGGACGCCCCCGGCTGTGTCCTCCGCCTCGACGCATCTGCGGATGCGCCTTCGTTGTGCGTCCTTGCCGGATGACGCCCCTGACTCGGCCTGACCCTCGCCAAGATCATGAGACACAGCACTAGGAGTCTGCCAGAGCCGCTGCGACCGCCTGGCGAATCTTGCGGTGCACCACGGCGTTGCGGTCCCGGTCCGTTTCCACCACGAGGAGTTGCGGGCCGTCGGGTTCGATCGCCACCGCCGCATCCAGATCTGCTTGAGACTCGATGTACCGGGCCGGCACACCGATGGCGGCGGCCACCGCCACCAGGTCGACGCCGTGCGGCGTACCGAAGTGCTTCTCGAAGTGGGGGGTGGCACCCGCCTGGGGAAGCAGGTGGAAAATGCCGCCCCCGTTGTTGTCGATCGCAACGATCGTGAGATCGACATCGAGCCGGCCGGCGGTGACCAGCGCTCCCAGGTCGTGCACCACCGAGAGGTCGCCGGCCAGCGCGTAGGTGAGGCGGTCGCCGGCGGCAGCTGCTCCGAGCGCGGTCGAGATGAACCCATCGATGCCGTTGGCGCCGCGGTTCGCTCGGAAATGGATATCGCGCTCGGTCACCGGCACCACCAGATCGAGATCCCGCACCGGCATCGATGAAGCCACCCACAGCGTGGAGCCACCGGGAATGGCCTCGGTGACGGTCCGCACCACGCCGGGTTCGGTCGGAAACGCCTCAGCCTCGAGCGCGTCGTCCAAAACCTCCCGTACCGTTCGATCGGCTCCGACCCAGGTCGCGGCCCACCCCTCCGGAGCCGGATCGGTGAGGTGGGCGACTGCGGCGTCGAGGGTGCGCGGCGGGTCACTGCGAACTATGCGTGCCGAGGTCGCCGGCGGATCCCGCCAGTCGCCCTCGTCGAGCAGGATCTGGGGCACCTGCGGATGAGCTGCCAGCCAATTCCCCACCGGCTTCGAGGTCGGGATCGCGCCGATGCGGAGGATGACTTCGGGCGGGTGGTCGTCGAGGAAGCCGGCCGATGCGAGCAGGTCTCCGCCGGCCACAGCGAGATCGAGATCGTGCTCGCCGTGGCGGATCCCGGAGAGCGGATCGGCAAGGATCGGGAATCCTCCGGCGGCGGCAATACGGGTGGCGGCGGCCGGCAGGTCGGGATCGGTCTGGGGGCCGGCGACGAGTAGTGCTCGCTTGCCGGAGAGGCCGGCGGCGAGGTCGCGAGCTGCCGCCACATCAGCGGGAGCCCGGTACCGGCCGACCAGCGGCGGTGCGGCCGGCGGCTCGATGTTTCCGTCGGGGAGCAGTGGTTCCCGCAATCTCAGGTTGAGGTGCACCGGGCCCGGCGGCCCTTCGACTGCATTGGCAACGAGCCGGGCGGCCAGTGATCCCGGGTAACCGGGTCCCGAACGCTGCGGATCCGGCGGTTCGATGTCGTGGAACCACTTCACCGCGTCGCCGAACAGCTTGGTCTGATCGATTGCCTGCGGCGCTCCGACATCTCGCAGATCGGCCGGCCGGTCGGCGGTGATGACGATGAGGGGCACCCGCCCGTTGCGGGCTTCGAGCACTGCAGGATGGGGTTCGGCGGCAGCGGTGCCGGAGGTGGTGATGATGACCGCAGGCATCCCGGTGGCGACGCCGATACCGAGAGCGAAGAACGCCGATGACCGTTCATCGTGGTGGGACCAGTCGGTGATCTGCGGCTCGTCGGCCAGGGGCAGGGTGATCGGGGTACTGCGGGAACCGGGGGTGATGCAGGCGTGGCGCACCCCGGAGAGCGCCAGTCCGCGCACCAGTGCCGTCGTGAAGGTGTATGTGGCGTCGACCATTGCCCGCGACGTTACCGGCTGGCGAGAGGGGAGGACGCGCCGGAAGCCGGTGCGCGCCACCGGCTTCCGAAAATGATCGGGCCGATGATCATCATCCGGCCCGCGACTCCGCAGCATTGGATGTCGACCCTGATGTATCGGCAATCCCGGGGGTGCTTCTTGAATCGGGCTGGAGAGGGCTAGAGCAAAGCCCCGAGAGCGACGAGTCCGCCGAACAACGCGTTGATCCGGGCCGTGGCCTTGAGGGCTCCGATCAGCACCGGGCCCGTCGTCTCCCGGGACACGATGCGAATCGGGACCGGGAGCAGCGGAGTGATGAGCAGGCCGAGGGCGCACCACGCCGGCACCCATCCGGTGGCGGCGCAAACGGCCAGCACCACCGGGGCTCCGATCATTAGCACCGCAAACAGCACCCGGGTCCCGGCTCTGCCGAGCACGACCGCCAGGGTTCGCTTGCCGGTTGCCCGATCGGTGTCGATGTCGCGCACGTTGTTCGCTACCAGGATTGCGGTCACCAGGAACCCAACAGGGATTGCCAGCAGCCAGGCAGCGGCGGGTGCCGTCATGTCGTGGACGTAGCGGGATCCGACGGTGGCGACCAGCCCGAAGAAGCCGAAGACGAACACCTCGCCGAGTGCGCGGTAGCCGTAGGGGAACGGTCCGCCGGTGTACCCGAGGGCCGCGACCAGGGAGGCTGCCCCGATGACGAGAATCACCCATCCGGCGATGAAGGTGAGATAGATGCCGCCGACGATCGCCAGGCCGAACACCATCGCTACGCCGGTCCACATCTGGCGGGGCGTGAGCAGGCCCGATGCCACCGCCCGGGCCGGTCCGATCCGATCCGGGGTATCGGCGCCGCGGGCGGCGTCCGAGGCATCGTTGGCGTAGTTGACGCCGACGTTGATCAGCACCGCCGTGATCAGCGTGACCACGAACGCATCCCAACGGAACACGCCGTCGTGCTGAGCCAGTCCACTGCCGACCAGCACCGGTGCAACTGCGGCGAGCAGGGTGGGGGGTCGGGCCGCCAGGAGGTAGGCGCGCCCCGTGCTCACGGCAGGCGGGGGAACTGCTCGAAGTCCGGCTTGCGCTTCTCGTTGAAGGCGTTGCGGCCCTCCTGGGCCTCCTCGCTCATATAGAAGAGCAGGGTGGCGTCGCCGGCGAACTGCTGCTGGCCGGCGAGCCCGTCGGCCGCCGCGTTGAAGGCACCCTTCATCATGCGGATCGCCAGCGGAGACATCTGGAGGATCTCCTTGGCCCACTTGAATGTCTCTTCCTCGATCTCGGCGAGCGGCACGACCGTGTTGACCATGCCCATCTCGTAGGCCTCATCAGCCGAGTACTGGCGGCACAGGTACCAGATCTCGCGAGCTCGCTTGTCGCCGACCATCCGGGCGAGGAGGCCTGCTCCGTAGCCGCCGTCGAATGAACCGACCTTGGGGCCGGTCTGGCCGAACACCGCGTTGTCGGCGGCGATGGTCAGGTCGCTCACAACGTGGAGAACGTGCCCGCCGCCGATGGCATAGCCCTTGACCATGGCGATGATCGGCTTCGGGAGGCGCCGCATTTGGATCTGGAGATCGAGCACGTTGAGGCGCGGTGTGCCCTTCGGGTCGATATACCCGGCATCTCCGCGGATCTTCTGGTCTCCTCCGGAGCAGAAGGCAAGGTCTCCGGCGCCGGTGAAGATGATCACACCTACGTCGGAATCATTGCGGGCCCGCTCGAAGGCGTCGGAGAGCTCGAACAGGGTGGTGGGCCGGAAGGCGTTGCGGACTTCCGGGCGGTTGATGGTGATCTTGGCGATGCCCTCGGCGGTGTCGTAGAGGATGTCCTCGTACTCGCCGGAGCGAACCCAGTCGATCGGCATGAGATGGGCTCCAGGGACGTGGTTTCCGGACCGCCGGTACTGTAGTGAAACCCTGATTCCTCCCGAAGATGGATTGGCTGCAGCGCACCGCCGAACAGACCCCCGACGCTCCCGCACTGGCCGTGGGCGGGCGCACGCTCAGCTACGCCGAGTTCCATTCTGCGGCGGATGCAGTGGCCGCAGCGCTGCTCGGTTCCGGTATCGATCCCGGCGCCCGGGTGGTGCTGCCCGGCGAGGGGACCCTGCCGTCGGCCGCGGGTGTCTGGGGCATTCCCCGCGGCGGTGCGGCTGCGGTGGCACTGAGCCGCACGCTGCCGCCGGTGGCGGCGATGGAACTGACCCGGGCGATCGGTGTGAAGGCCGTATGGAGCCCCACCGAAGCGGGCTGGGCTGCCCGGGCGGGACGGCATCGCCACGACGAGTGGGGCCCGCCCCATCCCAACTCCGGCTACGTGGTGTTCACCTCAGGGACCGGAGGCCGGCCGAAGGGGGTCGTGTTGACCGGCGCCAATATCGCCGCCTCGGCGGCCGCCTCGCAGGAACGCCTCGGCAACAGTGCCGAGGACCGCTGGCTCTGTGCGCTGCCGCTGCATCATGTCGGGGCGCTGTCGATCTTCTGGCGATCAGCGCGTGAGGGCGGGGCGGTGGTCCTTCACGATGGATTCGATGCTGCGAAGTGTGCTGCCGCGCTGCGCTCCGGCGAGGTCACGATGGCGTCGCTGGTTCCGACGATGCTGCGACGGATCCTCGATGTCGATGCCGGCCCTTACACCGGGGTGCGGGCGGTGCTGGTCGGCGGTGGCCCGGCTCCGACCGACCTCCTTGCCCGAGCCCGCGCCGCAGGGCTGCCGGTCCTGGAGACCTACGGGACCACCGAGACGGCGTCTCAGATCGCCACTCAGGCGCCCGGTGACGAACCCGGGGCGGGTGCGCTTCCGCTCAACGGTGTGGAGGTGCGCGTCGTCGATCTCGATGATCGGCCGCTTGCCCCGGGGGAAGTCGGCCGGATCCTGGTCCGGGGGGCGGTGGTCTCGCCCGGATACGCGGGCGAACCCGGCCGGCTGCCGGGATCGTGGCTGGCGACCGGGGATCTCGGTTCGCTCGATCGGGAAGGGCGCCTCACCGTTGCCGGCCGCGCCGACAACGTGGTGGTGACCGGCGGCGAGAACGTTGCGCCTGCCGCGGTGGAAGCAGTCCTCGGTTCGATCGACGGAGTGCTCGACGTCAAAGTGTCCGGTGAACCCGACCCGGAGTGGGGGTCCGCCGTCGTTGCCGAGGTCGTGCTCGCCGAGGGTGCTGTGCTCGACGCGATCCGGACGGCGGCTGCCGGGCATCTGGCCCGACACGAACTCCCGAAACGATGGATCGTCGTCGAGCGCATCGAGCACGGATGGAAATCCGACGATCAGCCCTGATGGCCCCCTTGGGGACCGGATCAGGGTGTTCCCCGATAGCCGCCGGGACGTAATCGCCGTACCTTTGGGTAAAGAGCACGGAGGTGCGGCATGCTGATCCCGCTGGCGATCGTCATTGTGGTGGTAGCGGTATTCCTCCTGTCGCGGCGCCCGCTGACACGGCGGGGACCGTCCGGGTCTGAGAGTCCGGTGCCATCGAAGCTTTCCGCAGATCTCGAACGGTGGGTGGCGGCAGGGCTCGTCGAGCCACATCAGGCCGAGGCCATCTCGGCATTCGAGACCGCCGCGGCCGGACCGCCGCGCCGGATCTCGCTGGCGACCGAAGCGTTCGGCTACGTGGGCGCCTCACTCGCGACCGCCGGAGTGATCGCCGCCCTGGAGTCGATGTGGGAAGAACTCTCTGCGACCGTCCATTTCGTGATCCCGTTGATCGCCGCGGTGGCCGTGGTTGTGGCCGGGGCGCTGGTGGTTCGCAATACCGAACCGGCTCTGCAGCGGCTGGGGACGGTGCTGTGGTTCCTCGCCGTAGGGGCGACGGCGCTGACGCTCGGCATCTTCGCTACGGAGATCATCGATCTCGAAGCCCAGATGTCGGGTCCCGCGGTCACCGCCGTGGTCGCCGGTGCCACTGCCGCAGTCGCCGCAGTTCTGTGGTGGTTGCAGCGCAGCGGCCTCCAGGTCACAGCCCTGTTCGCGAGTTCCATCACCACCCTTGGTGCGCTCATGGCGATGCTCCCCGGCGATGAAGGCTGGAAGATCGGCCTTGCCGTGTGGGGTTTCGGCCTGATCTGGGCGGCGCTCGGGTGGCGCAACCTGCTCACGCCGATGCCGGTTGCGGTTGGACTGGGTGCAGCCGCAGTGCTCATCGGTCCCGCGTTGGGGATCTACAGTGCCGGCTGGCTGTTCGTGCCGGCGCTAGGCACCGCAGCCGCCGCGATGGCGGTGAGCATCCCGACTCGTCAGGTTCCGCTGCTTGCAGCCGGAACCACCGGCCTGTTCATCTACCTGACGTGGGTCGTGGTCGACTACTTCGGTGATTCTCTCGGTGTGCCGGTGGCGCTCGGCGTGTGCGGGCTGCTGTTCATCGGGCTCGCGGTGGCCGCCGGGCGGCTGCGCCGAATGACCCTTCCGCCCGGCTCCGCCGGAGGTCGGCCCACTCCGTCCGCCTCGTAGACTCCGGAGGGCATGGTCGTCAACGTCCACAGGCGGAAACTCGAAGCTTCATCCGAGACCGTCGGTGTCCTCATCGACGGTCTCGCTTCTGCCGACGACCGCCTATGGCCTCACGAATGGTGGCCCGCCATGCGGTTCGATAGACCTTTGGGTGTCGGAGCGGAAGGTGGCCACGGTCCGATCCGGTACACGGTGGAGTGGTACGAGCCCGGCGCCGGCGTGTGGTTCCGGTTCACCGGGCCGGCGGGATTCGACGGTGGTCACGGGTTCTTCGCTCACCCCGACGGCGACAGGACTCTGCTCGAGAACCGCCTTGAGATGAAGGTGCACGGCCCGGCCCGCATCTCGTGGCCGCTGTTGCTCCGGCCGCTGCACGACGCACTGATGGAGGACGCGCTGTGGAAGGCTGGAGGGGCGATGGGAGAGGACTCTCCCCGCCCACGGTGGAGCCGCAGGGTCCGGTGTCTCCGCCGCATGGCCGCCCGGCAGCGCTCGCCACGTCGCTAGCGTCGCGGGTATGGATCTCAAACTCGACGGGAAGCGGGCTCTGGTCGCCGCCGCATCGACCGGACTCGGTTTCAGCATTGCACAGGGGCTTGCGGCCCAGGGGTGCCGGGTAGCCATCTGCAGCCGCGACGAGGAACATCTCGCCGAGGCCGCCGCCGCGATCGATGAGGCCACCGGCGTGACCGTTGAAACGGCCGTTGTCGACGTGGCCGAGCCGGGAGCCCAGGCTGCCTGGATCAAGGGGGTCGCCCGGTCGTGGAAGGGGATCGACATCGTGATCCCGAATGCCGGAGGCCCGCCGCCCGGGAAGTTCGCCGACGTCGGGCCCGACGATTGGGACGCCGCCTACCGGCTCACCCTCCGCTCGGCGCTCGAAGCCGCCGACGCCGCCGGGGCGCACCTCGGGAGGGGCGGGGCCATGCTCTTCCTGACCTCGGCGTCGGTGCGGCAGCCGGTCGGGACCCTGGCGCTCTCCACCGTGTTCCGGGCCGGGGTCTCGGCCCTGGCCAAGCTGCTCGCCGATGAGTGGGCGGTCAGTGGGATCAGGGTCAACCAGTTGATTCCGGGCAGGATCGAAACGGACCGCCTGGTCCAGCTCGACGAGGCCGAGGCCAAGCGGCGCGGCGTCTCCGCTGCCCAGGTGCAAGCCGACATCGAGCGGTCGATCCCGCTCCGCCGCTATGGCGATCCCGACGAGTTCGCCGCTGCCGCGATCTTCCTGGTGTCGGACGCGGCCTCGTACATCACCGGGGCGACACTGGCGGTCGACGGAGGGTTGCTGCGCCCGATCGCTTAGGTGGAGCCGATCAGCCGGACGGATGTTCGAGGGGCCGTTGCGATGCCTCGGTGTGTCGGCGGGCAAAGTCGATCGCCTCGGTGAGGGTCATCGCGGCATCAGCCTCCGTAGCTTTCACCCACGCCGGCCCGAGCAGAGCCCGGCCCTCTGCGATCACCGATTCCCGGAACGAATGATCCGGCCGGGGCACCACCAGGCCGGTCCGGTCGCGTTCCGCATCGACGAATCCAACGAGCTTCGCCGCCGGTGCCGCATCGCCTTTCTGAATCAGCGCGATGGCGATGGTGTCGAGGTGCTGCAGGGTCGCACCGTGGCGGTCGGCCGGGTCGAGAAGCCCGTCGAGCAACTCCAGGGCCCGTTCCGGTTCCCGACGCCGGGCTGCAATGGTTGCCTCCACCGACCTGACCACTGAGGCGAAGAACTGCCGGTAGTCCCCGAACATGGTCAGATCGATGCTTGCCTCGGCGAGCAGCCGTTCGGCCTCGTTGAGATTTCCCTGGTCGCACGCGAGGCGGGCCGCCTCGATCTGCGTGTACGCACGGTCACCCGGGTCGAGATCGGAGATGTTGAGATACTCCTGGATCAGGCTCCGCGCGGTGTCGATGTCCCCGCGGCGGCGGGCGATCGTCGCCGCGCCGGTCAGCAATTCGGGCACGGAGCGGTTCGTGCCGAGGATCTGCCGGACCAAGGGGAGGGCTTCGTTGACCCGGCGCTGCGCCTCGTCGAAGTTTCCCTGTGCGGTGAGTATGTGAGCCAGCGTCAGCCCGGCGTGGACGACGAGGACTCGATGGTCGACGTCGCGTGCCAGTTCCAGGGACTGCCTCGCGGCTTCGGTCGCGGTGTCGTAGCGGCCGACATGGGCCGCCGCCTGGCTGATTCTGAACCAGGCGTGTGCGTCGCTATGGGCATCGAGGTCCTCGATCCGAGCCATCGACATCGCCCGTTCCATCAGGTTCCAGCGCTCCTGACCCAATGATGACTCGGATTTCCAGAACAGCACCGACGCTGCGGTCGTCGGATCGTCGGTGTCGTTGAGGACTTCGTCGAGTATTGCGTGACCCTCGGCAACGCGGCCCGATCGGGTGTGGGCGATGGCGACATCGGTCTGGAAGTGGTGCCGGGCGCGGGGAGTCGGCGCCAACTCGACCCCGATCAGATCCCATTCGAGAGCGTGCTCGGCGTGCCCGGCAGCAAACGCGATCGTTGCTGCGTTGTCGATGGCCTGCGCCATCACCGCCGGATCGACGGTGTGGAGGTAGTCGAGAGCCGGCTCCATCCAGCCCTGGGTCAGCTCGAAGCCGACACTTCCCATCTCCAGCAGGAGCCCGAACCCGCCGCCGAGGATCCGCATGGCGTCCTCCCAGCGACCGGCCTCCAGTGCCCAATCCATCGCAGCCGTGAGATTCGGTAGATCGGGCCCGGGACTCGGTTCGAGGCTGCGGAACTCCCGGAGTCGATCCCATTGAGTCCGCCGCTCGATCGGACTGATCGGAAAGGCGTGGCGCCAGTAGTCGATGTGGCGGTGGCGAAGCCGTCCCGTTGCGGCTGCGGTGAGCTGCCGCTCCCCAAACTGCCGAATCGTCTCCAGCATGCGGTACCGGGTCACGGGGCCGTCGGTGTCGTCGAGGGTGACCAGCGACTTCTCCAGCAGGCTCGTTTGCAGATCGAGCACATCTCCGGCGAGGAGTGGCTCGAACCCGCAGATCGCTTCGGCGGCCTCCAGCGACCAGGTGCTCGGGAAGAACGCCAGCCTGGAAAACAGCGTCTGCTCGTCGGCGTCGAGGAGCTCCCACGACCACGCGATGGTTGCCTCCATCGTCGCATGTCGCAGGTCTCCGGTTCGCCGCGTCGTACGCAGCACCGAGAGTTGATCGTGGAGGCGGCCGGCCAGCTCCTCGGGGGAGAGGCCGCGAAGGCGGGCGGTGGCCAACTCGAGTGCGAGCGGCAATCCGCCGACTAAGCGGCAGATCCCATGAATCGCCGGGACGTGATCCTCCAGCCGCAGCCGCGGCTGCGCGACGACGGCACGTTCTGTGAACAGCCGAACCGCCTCGGAATCATCGAGCCGATTCGGCTGCGTCGTGTCGGGCACCGGCAGCGGCTCCAGTGCCAGTTTCGACTCGCCGGGAATCCCCAGCGGCTGCCGGGTGGTCGCCAGGACGTGCACCGAGCCTCTCCGTTCCAGGATCCGGCCGACCAGCGTGGCGGCGGCATCGATCACGTGCTCGCAGTTGTCCAACAGCAGCAGGAGCCGGCGATCCGCCAGAGCATCGACCACCTGGTCGCTGATCGGGCGTTCGCGTCTCGCCGACGCAGCTCGCGAGGCGGCGAATCTTCCGGGCGCCTTGATGCTGCCCAGGATGGTTGAGGCCGCCCGGGCCGGTGTCGAGCTTCGTGCCGGCCACCCGGAGCTCGCCCGAGACCACCTCCTGGGTGCGCTTCCCGAGGTCGCCGAGCTCTCCTGGGATATGGCCACAGGGGTCTTGGACACGGCCGCGATGGCGCTCACGCGACTCGGGTGGGACCGGCCGGCGGCTCGACTCTTCGGTGCGCTCGACCACCTCCGGGACTCGGCGGGGGCCGTCGTGGAGCCGCCGGATGTCACCATACGGGAGGCTGCGGTCGACGACACCCGGGCCGCGCTCGGCATTGACTGGGAAGCGGAATACAGCGCCGGTGCCGGTCTGTCGCTCGGAGAGGCCGTCGATTTCGCAGTCGAGCATCTCTCAGGTTGACCGTTCAGAGCAGGTCGCCGTTCGCACCGACCTATCCCGCCCGGAGGAACTCGGCGCTTGCTGCACCGATCTCGTCCGGGAAGTCCAGCCAGGGGAGGTGCCCGCTCTCGGCGAGCATCTGCAACTCCGCGTTCGGCATCAAGCCGACCGCGTGCTCCGCCACATCGGGGCCGCCAAACCCGTCGTCTTCACCCCACAGGAACAGGGTCGGCGTTGCGACGGACTGCAGCATCTCGTCCGGGATCGTGTATTCGGGCCGGAACCCCTTGCGGGTGACGCCCCGGGCGATCATCGCGACCTCGTTGTGCATCGTGTTCGTGTGCTTCTGGAGGGCGAGGTACCAATCGGAGAAGATCTGTGGGATGCGGCCGGCGTCGAGGCTGGCCCCGTGACCGATCTGGCGGAGGATGTTGTTGCCCGCCCGCTCGCTCGGCGGCAGCTTGCCGATGAGCCAGCGCACCGGCGGCAATGCCATTCCCTTCATGAACGGCGGGGTTTTCATGCCGGGGACGAACGCCGGACAGGCCATCTGCACCATCCGGTTGATCCGGTCGGGCGCGGTTGCGGCGGATGCCAGGGCGACGAAGCCGCCGAACGACGAGGCCACGATGTGGGCGCGCTCGATCCCCAGTTGGTCGAGCAACTCCGGGACGAACCTTCGGGCATAGTCGTATGGATCGCCGGTGAGGACGTAGTCGTCGCTCAGACCCGTTCCCGGGCGGTCGACGATGACGCATCGGAAGCCCTCGAACGCTTGGATGATCGGTGCCCAGGTCGATCCCGAATTGGGCCCACCGTGGATGAACAACACCGGTGGTCCGTCGCCTGCGATCTGTACGCGAACCTGCACTCCGAAGAGCGGTACCCGGGTTTCCTCGGGCGTCACCCCAACAAAGCTCCACAGGTTCGCCTCGGCAGCGCGATAAGCCTGCTCGTTCATAACCCCTCCCTTCTCCCGGAGCGGCGTCCTGCCGCGCCGAGACGCGTACTCAATCGTCGAACATCGGCGGTGTATCCGGATCGAGCACCCGGGTGATGCCGCGCCCGAATGCTCCGAGTGCTTCTCCGACCCCGCCGTAGAAGGTCGGAAAGGCGTAGATCATGTTGACCAGATCCTCGACCGGGACCCTGGAGCGGATCGCCACGCTGAGCATGCCGAGCACCTCGGCGCCGGAGGGACCGGCGGCGGCGGCACCGACCAGGACACCGGCATCGCGATCGACGATCAGCTTGATCACCCCTGCGTTGCCGATCCGGTGGAGCCAGCCGCGAAAAGTGGCCGGTACCTGTTTGACCGCAACGGCCACGTCGAGTCCGCCAGCCCGGGCGTCGGCTTCGGTGAGTCCGACCGAGCCGACTTCGGGATCGGTGAACACCGCTCTCGGCAGTGTCCGGTAGTCCGCCGGTGGGGGATCGTTCCCGAGGATGTCGCCGACGGCAATGGATGCTTGATAGACGGCGACGTGGGTGAAGAGGCCCTTGCCGGTTACGTCGCCGATCGCCCAGATCCCGTCTGCGGCTCGGAGACGGTCGTCGACCTCGATGAAGGGCCCGGACCCGTCGATCCCGGCCGCCTCCAATCCGAGTCCGGCCAGTTCCACTTTGCGGCCGGTGGCCACCAGGAGGTGCTCTGCGGTCAGTTCGCTTCCGTCCTCGAGGTGTGCGATGACCCCTTCGCCTCCGGCTTCGACGCTTGTGACCGGCCGTCCGGCCTGCACCACGATGCCCTCTGCGGCGAACGCGGCGGCCAGGACTTCCGATACCTCGGGTTCTTCGGCCGGCAGCAGTCTCGGGCCGGCTTCCACGATGGTCACCACGGAGCCGAACCTGGCGAACACCTGTCCCAACTCGCACCCCACTGCGCCTCCGCCGAGCACGATGAGCGAGTCGGGCACCTGCTCTGCCGCGATTGCGTCGTGGGTGCTCCAGAAGCCGGTCTCCGTCAGTCCGGGGATCGGCGGGATCACCGGGCTCGAGCCGGTGGCGAGGACGATGCCGCGCCGGGCGGTGTACGTCTCTCCGTCGACTTCCACGGTCCTCGGCCCGGTCAGCTTGCCCCGGCCCCGCACGAACCGCCCGCCTTTGCCTTCAAACCGTCCTACCGCAAACGAGTCGTCCCAGCCCCCGGTGACTTCGGCTCGGAGGCGTGCCGCGAGATTCGGCCAATCCGGCGTGATCACAGCTTCTCCGACCAGGCCATCGGCGCGGCGCACCTCCTGGACCAGGTTGGCGGAGCGGATCATCCACTTCGACGGGATGCATGCCCAGTAGGCACACTCGCCGCCGACCAATCGCTCTTCGACGCCAATAACGTTGAGCCCGGCGTTGAGGAGCCGCAGGGAGACATCCTCACCGCAAGTTCCAACCCCTACGACGATCACGTCTGCGGTATCGGTCATCGCGCCCTTCTTCAATTGGTGGGAACGGGGTCGGGACGGATCCCCAACTCGGTGAAGATCCGTTCGGCCTCCCGAAAATGCTCCTGCGCCCGATCGGAGAACCCGACGGCCTCCAGTGCCTGGGCGAAGGCATGATGGGCCCGGGCCTCGCTGGGACGACCGCCGTATTCGCCGAAGAGATCCAGCGCCCGCTCGAAGTCCTCGAATGCGGCCTGGGTACTGCCCTCCGCCGCAACCGCCACGGCCCGGTGCAGGCGAACCATGGCCTCGCCGCTGCGGCTGCCGGATGCCACGGCCGCCTCCAGGGGTTCGGCGAACCCTGCGGGATCCAGATCACCCTGGCGTGCCTTGGCGGCCGCCAGCCAGGCTTGCCCCAGCGCTTCGTAGCCGCCGGCGTTGCAGTATTCGGCCAGCCCGGTGCTGGTCTCCAGGTGCGCGATGGCGTCGTTCACCTCGCCGAGCCGCAGCTTCTGATCGGCCACCATGAAGTTGCCGGCGAGTGTGCAGAACGTGTTGCCTACCGCCTCGGCTCCTTCGAGACCTCTGCGGGTATGGACCAGGGCGTCCTCGAGATCTCCCCGTTCGGCAGCGATCCGGCCGCGGATGAGGTCGGCGTCGGCTCGGGCGTTCGGATCGCCGCTGCGATCCGCCAGGTCGGTCGCCCGGTCGATGGCCGCCTCGGCTTCGTCGAAGCTGCCGATCGTCGCCAGCGAGTCGGCGAGGAACGAAGCGTGGAGTGATGCCTCGGCTAGCCGCCCGGCTTCCTCGAGGCCGTCCACCGCGTCGCCGAGCGGTTGCATGGAATCGGCGTACCGGTCGGCGCTGCGCATCGTCATTCCCATGGTTCCGTGCAGCAGGGCGCGAACTCCGGGATCCGTGAGCCGAGGGACCAGGGCATAACCGGCCTCGAGCTGCTCGCGATACGCGGCGCTGCCGTAGCCCTCGCCCTGCATTCCCCGTATCGCCAGCAGTAGGACATACACGGCTGCAAGCCGGTCGGCATCGTCGAGCTCCTGGGCCAGGGGCAGCGCCGCTTCGAGGCCGGCGATGGCTTGAGGGCCGGGGGTGAAGGCGAGACCATTGCGGGCGCGGCCCAGTGCCGCATCCACCACGATCGCCGGATCGGGGTCGTCGATCTTGGCGAGAAGGTCGATCGCATGTGCGAAGAAGCCGTTGGCTTCGGTGCGGGCGGCCCGGGCTGTGGCCAACTGCCCCGCCGTCATTACGTAGTCGATTGCGGCTTCGGTGTTTCCGGCCTCGGCATGGTGGCGGGCGAGGGCAGGGGAGAGATCATCCAACCGATCTGGATGGAGCCGCTCGATGGCGGCGGCAACGTCGGCGTGGAGCTGCCTGCGTTCTCGCTTCAGCAAGCCGCCGTAGATGACGTCGTGGATGAGGGCGTGCCGGAACGAGAACTCCAGCTCCGGATGGGTTGCGGTCAGCTGGACCATCCCGTGCGATTCGAGTTCGGCGATGTCGGGATGCAGGGTCGCTCCCCGGCTTGGCTCGGGGAGAGGATGAACGGCCTCCAGGAGCGAAGCGGGGAACTGTCTCCCGATGACCGCTGCGACCCGGCCGGCCCTGCGCACTTCTTCCGGGAGCAGGTCGACCCGTGAGGCGAGCAGCCCCTGGAGGGTTTCGGGTACCTCGATCGCCCCAATCCCGGAAGCGGCGACCCAGCGACCGTCCCGATGCTCGACCAGGCCGCGCTCGACCAGCATCCTGACGACTTCCTCCAGGAAGAACGGGTTCCCCTCGGCCTTGTCCAGGACCTTCTGGCGCAAGGTGGGGGGCAGTGAGTCGATCTCGAGGAGATTGGCCACCAGCGTCCGGCTCTCGGCTTCGGGAAGCGAGCCGAGCAAGATCTCGGTGAGCGATTCGGCGAGGACCCGGCGGGCGCTGGCGAGGAACTCCCACCCATTCGACGAGCGGTCGGGTCGCATCACGAGGAGCAGCAGGACCGGGGTTGCCGGAGCCCGATCGAGCAGTCCCGACATCAGTTCGACCGACGAGGCATCGGCCCAGTGCACGTCCTCGCAGACGAGCACAACCGGACGATGGTCGGCGGCCACTGCGGCCACAAGGCCGTACAGGGCCTCGGCATACTCGGAATGAACTGCAGCGGGATCGGCATCGACCGAATCGGCCTCGATGCCGATCAGCCGGAGCAGCGGCCCCACCGTGTGCGGCACGCCGGCGTCGGCGGCGAGTGCGTCGATGGCTTTGCGGATGACGTCGGGATCATCGGACGACGTCACTCCGGCGAGCGACCGGACCAGCGAAGCCACGAGGTGATACGGCAATTCGGCGTCATATGGCACGCAGCGCCCCACGGCCCAGCGGGCGGTGTCCGAGAGCTGCACCCGGGCACCGAGTTCCTCGGTGAGGCGGCTCTTGCCGACCCCCGGCTCACCGATCACCGCGGCCACCCGGCCTGTCCCCGCAGCGGCGGCCACCACCAGTGCGTCGAGCCGTTCGAGCTCGGCGTCGCGACCCACCATCGGGCTGGTCAGGCCCGACACGCCGCGGCGGCGCTCATCGGACTCGGCGACGGTCAGGACCTCGAAGACGCCGACCTGTTCGGTCTTGCCCTTGAGATCTACGGGTCCGAGCTCCCGGACTTCGACGTCGTTGGTCACCAGCCGATACGTGCGGTCGGAGATGACCACGGTGCCCGGATCGGCAAGGCTCTGGAGGCGAGCTGCGACGTTCGCCGCATCGCCGAGGGCGGAGTACACGTTCAGGGCTCCGGCATCGATGCCACCGACTACCACCAGGCCGGTGTTGATCCCGACCCTCACGCTGAGGTTGGGTCCGTCGGGTCCGGTTGTCATTCCGCAGACCGAATCGACGATGTCGACTCCGGCCCGAATGGCCCGGTAGGGGTCGTCCTCGTGCGCCTCGGGAGCGCCGAACAACGCCAGGATCGAATCACCGGCGAACTGCACGACGGTTCCCCCGTAGCGTTCGACGCAGCGAGCCATCGAGGAGATCGCCTCGTTGACGATGTCGCCCCAGTCCTCCGGGTCCATCGACTCGGCAAGCGTCGTCGAGTCGACGACGTCGCAGAACAGCAAGGTGACGATCCGGCGCTCTGCTCCGGCTGATCGATTCGGCTGATCTGATGTCATAACCGCCGCTTGGACTGGGCGCCGCAGAATGTACCCGAATCATCCGCGTACCGCTGGAAATCGGCTGCGAGACTGACCCGGTGCCCGAATCGTCCGATCGCGTTCGCAACATCCTGATCGCCGGTGGCGGTGTCGCCGGGTGGATGGCTGCGGCCCACATCGCGACGGGGTTGCGCTCCCTGGGGGTGGAGGATCACAACGTCGTCGTGGTGGCGCCGTCGTCGGCCGCGCCGCTGGGCGTCGGCGAAGCCACGGTGCCGTCGATCCGCACCACCCTGGCGTTTCTCGGGATCGACGAACGCACCTTCATCGAACGGGTCGGCGCGACGCTCAAGTACGGGATCCGGTTCGAGGGGTGGAGGGATGGCTCGACGGACGATGTGTACTTCCATCCCTTCACCACCACCGGTGCGGACGGCGATCCGGCCGAGTGGCTCGGCGCGGCGCCTGATCGAACCGTGCGCGAGTGGAGCCGCCGGGCGCTGGCGACCCGCACCGCCGTTGCGGCGGAGCCGGCCGGCGGCACGGAATCGGCGGCCAACTACGCCTTCCACCTCGACACCGCGAGGCTCGGCGGACTCCTGTGCGAGCGTGCTCTGACGCTCGGCGCTCGGCACGTCGACGATTCGGTTGCAGATGTCGAAGTGCGGGAGGGCCGCATCGGAGAGGTCATCACCGCAGAAGGACGCTCGTTCCGCGCTGCGCCCGATCCCGACCCGGGAGCGGTCGACCTGTTCGTCGACTGCACCGGCTTCTCCAGAAGCCTGATCGGGCGACTGGGCGCGCGGTGGCAACCGGCAACCGGTGCACTCCTGTGCGATCGGGCCGTCGCCGGGAGAAGGTCACACCGGGGGAGTGCGACGACCCGGCTCTACACGACGGCGTCGGCACACTCGGCGGGCTGGATGTGGGAGATCGATCTCGCCGGCGACACGTCGATCGGTGTCGTCTACTCATCGGCGTTCATGCCCGACGATGAGGCCGAGGGTCTGCTCCGACGGCGGATCGGACCCGATGCGGCGACTCGCCGGATTCCATTCCGTGCTGGAACCGTCGATCGCCCCTGGATAGGGAACTGAGTGACCGTCGGTCTTGCCGCCGGGTTCTTCGAGCCCCTGGAGTCGACGGGAACCTTCCTCATGGAGGATGCTCTCAACCGCCTGGCGGCTCGATTCCCGGCACGGAGTGCGGTGGGTTCCCCGGCTGCCCGGTTCAACCGATCGTCGACAGGACGAGCGGCAGGGATCCGGGACTTCCTGGAGGCGCACTACGTCATATCGCAGCGGGACGAACCGTTCTGGGTGGCGGCGCGGAACGCCCCGAAGTCACCATGGCTGGAGGAACGGCTCTCTGGGTGGCGGACTCACCTCCCGACCGCCGATGACCTCAGGGATGCCGACACGTTTGTGCCGATCGAGTCGTGGATCCATGTACTGGCTGGTACCGGGTGGCTGCCGGATCGGCCGGCGTAGTGCCCTACCCGATGCCGATGTTCCTCAGGAACGCCTCTTGGTTGGGCTCCCGCCCGAGGAAGTCGCGCAGGAGTTCATCGGCGTCCTTGGAGCCGCCCTGTTCCAGGATCTTCGAGCGGTAGTCGGCGCCGACGGCGGGTGACAGCACCCCTTCGGCCTCGAAGCGGCTGAACATGTCGTCGCCGAACACCTTCGACCACAGGTAGCCGTAGTACCCGGCGTCGTATCCGAACAGGTGCCCGAACCCTGCCGGGTAGAACGTTCCGTCGTGGTGCGCGAACAGCGTGATCTCACTCGTTTCCTTGTTGATCGCATCGAGGTCCTTCGGATGGCCCGGACCGTGCAGCGCAAGATCCAGCTTCCCGAAACTCACCTGACGCAGCGTCAAGAGTGCGACGTTGAGGTCACGGACGGCAACCAGTTGCTCGACGAGTTCGATTGGGATCGGCTCGCCGGTGGCGTGGTGCCGGGCGAAGCGCTGCAGCACTTCGGGTGTCCAGCACCAGTGCTCCATGATCTGCGATGGAGCCTCCACGAAGTCCCACTCGGTGTTGAACCCGGTGAACCGGGCGAGTTCGGTGTGCCCCAGTGAGTTGTGCAGCACGTGACCGAACTCGTGGAAGAGGGTGGTCACTTCATCGTGTCTGAGGAGTGACGGGGTGTCTGCGGTCGGCTTGGTGAAGTTGGCGGCGATCGCCGTCACCGGATTCACGTAGCCTTCCGGCTCCGCCCGGCCGGAGATCAGGTCGAAGGCGGCGGCGTGGCCGAACTTCCCCTCGCGCGGGAACAGGTCCATGTACACCGTGGCCAGCGGCTTCCCGGTGCCGGCATCGGCGATCTCCCACACCGTCACGTCGGGATGCCAGGTTGCCACGTCGGGCAACGCCCGGTACTGCAATCCGAGAACCTCTCCGGTGATCGCGAACATCCCGTCGAGGACCTGCTGCAGGGGGAAGTAGCCGGCGACCTCGGTCTGGTCGACGCCGTATTGCTCCTTCTTCATTTTGTTGTGGACGTAGCGGAAGTCCCAGGTCTCGAGCTCGGAGTCCCCGGCGAGCTTGCGCAACTCCCGGAGTTCCGCTTCTCCCTTCGAGACCAGCGGCGGTTCGAGGTCGGCGTAGAACGCATCGACGACCTTGGGCTCCCGGGCCATCTTCTCTTCCATGCCGTAGTGGGCCCACGACGGCATTCCGAACAGCGCAGCCATCTCGGTGCGAAGCCGGACCGCCTCCTCAAGGATCGGACGATTCGCCTCGACGGCGGTGTTGAGGAATTTGAACTGGATTGCCTCGCGCAGGTCGCTCCGCGGGGAGAGGTCCATGAACGGGAAGTAGTCCGGGTAGTCCAACGACACCCGCTTGGTCCCCGGTTCGGTGCCGTCGGCCAGTCCGCCGACGTATTGCTCCGGCAGCCCGTCGAGGTCGTCCGGGCCGAGGTTGATGCCGTCTGAGTACTCGTCGATGTTCCGGGAGAACGCAACGTCGAGCTCGACCAGGCGCGTACGAATCCGCTTCACCTCGGCACGATCGTCCTCGGACAGACCATGCCCGGCGCGGCGGAAGTCGCGGCGAACGAACTCGAGTAGCCGGGCCTTTTCTCCGCTGAGGGCACCGGCCTCCTCGGAGGCGGCAAACGCCTCGATCGCCTCGTAGAGATCGCGGCGGAAGGTGAGGTCAGACGACCAGGTGATGAGCCTCTGCTCGGCCTCCTGGGCGGCATCGCGTACGGCCGAATCGGTGTGGACCCGGGCCATGAACGGTCCGCGGCCGTAGGCCTCGGTCATGATCACGCCGATGCGATCGAGTCGCGCCAGGGTGGACTCGTAGCTGCGATCTGGTGCGGCAACGATCCCGACAGCGATGGCATCGCCGTCCGCGATGGCCTCATCGACGACGCTGCGGACGGATTCTGCGGTGACGGTGGTGTAGTCGTAGAGCACGAGGATCCAGAGTAGTGAGGGTGCGGCCGGAGTTGGCACTCGCATCGGCCATCCGAATGGCTGTCATCATCGGTGCTGTCTGGAGGCTCTCTTTGGTGTGAGCTTGGGGGAACGAGGAGTCGGTCCCCTGGAATCTCGAGACCGGTGGGTTGGGATGGTTCGCCGCTGCGGTAGAGACAGTTGCGGGCCGGCGGCGATCTGGTACTTACCCGACAGTTCGCAGTGGCGCCACGAATCGGCATTGGACAAGATCACCGGTTTCGACATCTTCATTCCGGTGTTCCTGATCGAAGACGAACGGGTACTGATCTACTCCGCTGAGTGGCAGCCTCCGAGCGGCGCCCGCCTCGGTGACCGGATGGTGTGGTTCGGGATTCCGAGGTAGTCGCTGATTCCTTGGATCATGACTTGAACGGAGCAGAGTCACCGGGTTGTTGAGGCGGTGATTCCCGGGTCGGGAGGGTCGACGCAGCGTTCCGGCAGGCGATACCCTCCCGGGCCATGCCCGATATCGACCGTTACCTCAACATCCGTTCCGCCGGTGGCGGTCGCCTCACCGCCGACGCCAGCACGCTCGTGTTCGTCACCAACGTCACCGGCGTTCCCCAGGCGTGGGCGATGCCGCGAGGTGGAGGCTGGCCGCGTCAGCTCACTTACGCCGATCAGCGGGTGGCCGGCGCAGTTCCCTCACCGGTTGATCCGGGACTAGTCGTCTTCGCGCGCGACGACGGCGGCAACGAACGAATGCAGCTGCACACGGTCGACCCCTCCGGTGCTGCAGAACGGGAACTGGTGACCAACCCGAATGTGATCCACCGCTTCGGTGAGTTCGGTCCCGACGGCAACTGGTTCGTGTTTTGCGACAACCGGCGCAACGGGGTCGACTTCGACCTCTATCACCGCACCATCGAGGGCGAGGAGCGCCTTGTTGCGGAACTCGAGGGGTGGAACGAGGTCACCGACGTCGCCCCCGACGGGTCGGCAGCGCTGGTGGCGCACTTCGAGTCGAACGTCGACGGGTACGCCTGGCTGATCGATCTCGACACCGGTGAGCACACCGACCTCACCCCGCACACGGGACCGGTGTTCCATGTCCCGGTTGCTTTCGGGCCGGGCGGGTCGGTGTTCGTGGTGAGCGATCGGGACGGTGAGTTCAAGACTGCGTACCGGCTCCAGGACGGGGAGTGGGAGGGCTTCGGCCCCCAGGATGCAGACGTTGACGGGCTCGTGGTCGACCGCGGACTGGGCATGATCGCCTGGAACGACGGTGGTCGGACCCGGGCCGCCTGGTTCGATCTCCGCACGCTGGCGATGGGGCTCGAAGTCGATCTGCCGCTGGGCACCGCCGGCGGGATGAGTGTCGCCCCCGACGGCTCCGAGGTCGCTCTGACCATTTCCGGTCCCGAACACAACGCCGATGTCTGGCGGATTCCGGCGTGGTCCGCGACGCCGGCGCGGGTGACCCGATCCGACACTGCCGGCATCGACCCGGCGACGTTCGTTTCACCCGATCTCGTGTCGGTCGAGTCCTTCGATGGGTTCCCCGTCCCGGCCTGGGTGTACCGGCCGGAGGGGGTGGAGCGCCCGCCGGCGATCGTGTCCGTGCACGGCGGCCCCGAAGCCCAGGAACGCCCCGGGTTCAATCCGCTGTATCAGTACTTCGTCGCCGCCGGATTTGCGGTGGTCGCACCCAATGTGCGCGGCTCGAGCGGCTTCGGCAAGACGTCCCTGGCACTCGACGACAAGCGAAAGCGGATGGACTCGGTCGCCGACCTCAACGAGGTCGGGCGCTGGGTCCTCGAGTCCGGTGATCTCGATGGGAGCCGGATGGCCGTGATGGGTGGTTCGTACGGCGGGTTCATGGTCCTTGCCGGCCTCGCCTCCGCGCCCGACCTGTGGAGCGCCGGCGTCGACATCGTCGGCATCGCCAACTTCGTTACGTTCCTCGAGAACACCGGCGACTACCGGCGGGCCCTGCGAGAGGCTGAATACGGCAGCCTCGCCGAGGACCGCGAGTTCCTGGAATCGATCAGTCCAACGACGATGGTGGATCGCATCGTGGCTCCGCTCCTCGTGATCCACGGTGCCAACGATCCCCGGGTTCCGCTTTCGGAGGCAACGCAGATCGTCGACCGGTTGCGTGAACTTGATCGGGTGGTCGAACTCATGGTGTTCGATGATGAGGGGCATGGGCTCGTGAAACTGGCCAATCGAAAGGTCGCGTATCCCCGAGTGGTCGATTTCCTCCGCGAACACCTGTCGGTTCCGCAGTAGCGATCGCCGTCTTCTACAGTTCGCGTACGGAGGGAAAGGAGTGCCGATGATGAAACGGTCCGTCGCGCTGATCTTCGTCCTCACCCTGGTGGCCGCCGCCTGTGGTGACGACGATGATGCGGCCACCACGATCACGCCAGCGCCGACCACGACACTGGCGACCACCACGACGGCTGCACCGACCACGACCGCGGCACCCTCTACCACCGCGGCACCGACGACAACGGCTGCGCCGACGACGACCGCGGCGCCGACTACCACTGCGGCACCGACGACCACGATCGACCCGGCCGTTGCTCAAGCCATGCTGCTCGAGGCGGCGGTCGAAGGCGACTGGGTCGGTGAGTGGCGCAACACCACCTTTGGATCGGTGGGACCGATCGAAGCCACGATCGAGGTCGACCCGGAGGCCGGGTTCCTGATCGCAACGATCGACCTCGGCGGGTTCGTGTTCGGTGAAGCGGACCCGGATCCGCGGACGGTCGAGATCGATCTCTTCGCCGGCCAGCCGTTTGGGACGGACGGGCCGGTGTTCGGTGAGACCACCGTAGAGATTGCCCCCGACGGCACCTTCACGATGAGTGCTCTCGACGTGCCGGGTGACCGTATTCAGTCTGAGATCATCACAGGGACGCTGGTGCCGGGGCTGCTCACCGCGACCTTCGTGATCGAATTCGAGGACGGCGGAGGGGCCGAGGGTGAGATCGAGGTGGCTCGAAGGTAGGAGCGAGGGCGCTCTTTGGAGCGTGTCGCCGGGCCGGTAGGGCAGCGCCTTACCGATCCGGGACCGTGTTCGGCGTGAGGCCGATTTGCCCCGGAGGCATACGACGGTGCGCTCCTACTCGGTCCGGTCGACCTCGGCCCGTTCTCGGCGCCGGCGCTCCTCTGCTTCCTTCCGGTCGCGAAGGCGCCGCTGTTCGGCCGCCTCGCGCTGCCGCAGTCGCTCCGCGTCGTGATCGGGTCTTTCCGAGCGCCGCCGCTCGGCTGCCTGCCGTTCACTGCGACGCCGCTGCTCGGCCGCCTCGTGTTCAGCTCGACGCCGCTGTTCGGCCGCCTCGTGCTCGCGACGACGCTGCTCTTCGGGTGTCTCGTCGGCGTCGGTGGTTCCGTCAGGTGTGGGTGCCATGTGCCATTGAGGGTACCCATGCACACGGTCCAACCGCGGGACGGGCCGGTGGATCTGCGCATCACCCCGTCCGACGGCCGAACTCCTGATCACAGACAGATCACAAACGCGCTGAAACCTCGGCTGGGCTCCCGCCCGACGCCCGTCGATCCCCTGATTGGGGGATACACGAGCTACGGTGGTTCCTGCGCACGCCGGAGAGCGTGCGGCGCCCGTCTTTGCTCTTTCCGTTCCGTCGAGTGAAGTCGTCGCAGGCCCCCCGTCCACCGTCGACCACACTGGTCGCCTGCTGCTTGGGAGATCGCTCTGCGAGGCGTTTAGACCCGACGGTTCATCGCTTCACGAAGGAGCACACCTTGTCCACCAACATTTATGTCGGAAACCTCGCGTTCTCGACCGACTCAGCTGCGCTGCGGACTCTCTTCGCCGAATACGGCGAAGTCACCAATGCCCAGGTCATCGAAGACCGTGACACCGGCCGTTCCCGCGGGTTTGGCTTCGTCGAGATGGCGTCGGCCGCAGACGCCGAAAAGGCCATCGCCGAGATCAACGGCACGTCCGTCGACGGTCGCCAACTCAACGTCAACGTCGCCCGCGAGCGCTCCCGCCGCTGAGGCCGTCACCACCAATCCGAGAAGGGGGGTTGGAAGCCTGTTTCCAGCCCCCCTCCGAGAACACCCGGCCGCCGATCCTGCATCTCGATACGACGGAGCAGCGGTCTCGCCGACCCGACCTGCACCACTCGCTCCACGGCCATCGGTGTCCCACGGTCCGACCCTCCGAAAGGAGAATGCCGTGTCCAGGAATCCTCGAGCACACATCGTCGACGGGGGCAGACAGCGATGTCTCACTTGCGGGCATCCGCGCAGAGAACACCGCACCGCGGGCTGCACCGTTCCCAAGTGCAGCTGCGACGACTACACCTTGCCCAAGGCCCGGAGTTCATCAGAGGACGCGTGACGATCGGAGCGGCTGCTTCGACCATAACCGGCACCCGAGGTCCTCGCGGATGGTGAGTGACGCCCGGTAGACATCCATGGCCTCTTCGATGTCGCCCAGTCCGGTGAGGGCATGCCCGAGCCACAGCAGCGTCTCGGCGACTGCCTCGCGGTGACCCTGCCGCTGCTTCATCGGCAGCGCCCGCCGGGCCATCTCACAGGCCGTGTCCCACTCACCTCGGGTATGTCCTTCAGCCCCTGCCCTCAGCAGTCCCAGAGAATGCGGTTGGCCCAGTCGTATCCGACCGAGATGTCGAAGACCGGTTCGGCCTGGCTCGGGAGGTGGAACACCAGCGAGTAGGCACCCACCTGGTAGATCATGTCCCAGCCGGCGTAGAACAGAGTCTTCTCTTCGGTCGGCGGTCCCATGGCGGCGATGATCTCGGCCCGGGTGTTGCCGATTCCCATCCCCTCGACCGTCTGGAAGTTGGCCGAGCGGACCCACACCTGGACGAGTTCGACATCCTGATTCGTTTCGCCGTCGTAGGTGCCCATGAAGTCGGCAGGTCCGTACGGTCCCATCGAGTCGCCTCGCCCGCAGTTGGGCAGGTGATTCGGCCCCTCGATCTCGCCGGTGGCCGTGGCCTGGCCCGGGGTCATGCCGATGGCGACGCCGCCGACCGACCACGGGGTGATGATCCACTTGCAGTTGATGGGAGTGCACGGCTGCGGGTCGAGGAACCACCCGGCCGACCAGCCCACTCCGCCGCCGATCTCAACCTGGGTCCAAACCCGATCCTGGTCATCGAGGGCGGTGACACCGGTTCCCTGAACGTTGGCCGCGCTGGGAAGGAGGGTGCCGATGACGCCGTAGTCCACCGACACACCGGAGCGGACATTGAGGCCACCGCCGCAGGGTTGATCGACCACGCAATAGGTCTGGGCGCTCCCCTCGGTGCAGGTACCCGGTGTCATGTACCAAGCGGCCGCCCAGCGCTGCTCGCCCTCGTGCATGATCTGCTTCCACTCGTCACCGTCACCGTCGAACGCCGCCAGTCCGGTGGCCTCCACTCCGGTGGCTCCGTATTCGAGCGTTCCCACGACCGGGAAGTTCGTGGATGGACCCTCCCGCACATTGAAGGTTCCGCCGAAGCCGAGTCCGATCACACACAGCGTGGTGGCTTCGACCTCATGGGTCTCGAACGGGTAGTCCACCTCGGTTGTGCTGGTCGTCGGTGCTTCGGTTGTGGTCGGTGCCTCGGTGGTCGTCGGGGCCGCCGTCGTCGAGGTTGTGGTGGCCTCGGTTGTGGTCGTCGCCAGCGTGGTCGTGGTGGTTGTTGCCTGCGATGTAGCCGTGGTCGCGGCGGTTCCGTCGCTCTC
Organism: uncultured Acidimicrobiia bacterium; assembly: GCA_964511945.1. Lineage (GTDB taxonomy): Bacteria > Actinomycetota > Acidimicrobiia > Spongiisociales > UBA11373 > CAZEHO01. Next base: position 171,078 of record CAZEHO010000002.1, read on the forward strand.
GCAAGCTACGCCCGCCAGAGCGAGGACCATCAGGAGAGCCCCAACCCGATACCGAGTGATGCATGCCACGGTGACACCTCCGTGTCGAAGCAGGTCGCGGATGCGACCGGGAACACCGGTCACGCGACTCGGTCTTTGCCTACTGGTGTCCTCAACCGTATCGAATTGAGACGCGGCATGGCCGCACACCCCGATCAGGAGATGCCATCTCTGCCGCCTTCGGCGAGGTCTTACTCCCCGATGGCGTACATGTAGCCGTCGCGGGTTCCCACGTAGAGGTTGCCGTTCCAGATGGCCGGGGTTGCTTCGATGTGCCCCTCGCCGACCTTGATCTCCCACTCGAGTTCCGGCTCGACGGGATCCGAGATGTCGTAGGAGCGCAGGTACCCGGGATTGGTGGCCACGATCAGATGGTTGTCGACGACCGACGGTGACGACCATGATCCGGCGCCGACCTCAGTGACGAACAGTTCCTCGCCGGTCTCCTGGTCGACGACAACGAGGAATCCCTTGTGGGTCATGGCGTAGAGCACGCCGTTGCCGAGCGCCGGGGTCGACCACAGCCCACCCTTCGCCGGGGGCTGCGTCAGTGAATACATGCCCCAGATGTACGGATCGCCACTGGTGTAGGGATCGAGTTTGATGAGCTGGCCCAGGTCCTGGGCGCGTTCGTAGTAGCGCTCGTACTCCGCGGAGACATAGATCATCCCCTCGGCGTCAATCACGATCGAAGCGTCGACATCGTCGCCGACCCAGTAGTCGAAGACGATCGGGGCCAGTCCCTGATCGATCGAAGAGATATCGAGTCCGACCACCCGGCCGGCCGACGTGGCGAAGTAGAGGCGCCCCTCGTAGATCGCGGCAGAGTTCTCGACGCTGGTTGCCATGTACCCCGATGGCGTGATCAGGTCGATGATCTCCTCGTTCCAGGTTTCCATCTTGAAGAGCAGCTCGGGTTCGACCTTCACCATCCCTTCGTCGTCGTAGCCCCGGTTGAGTTTCCATATATAGAAGAGGCTGTTCTCCGAGCCTTCGAACATGATGTCGTTGATGATTCGGGGGTTGGCGTCCCAGTCGTCGTTCCAACGCCCCTCCTCGGCGAGATTGGCCGAGTAGCTCCACAACTCCATGGCTTCACCGCGGTCGAGTGCGAGCACCCTGATCTTGTTGTCGCGGGAGCCGAAGTAGACGAGGGGGTAGCCGTCGGGGTCGATGGTCGGGGTACCTTTGATGATGTCACCGGTCAGCAGGGGAGCCCGGGTCGCCCGGCCGGTTTCGGTGTCCACGAAGTGGAGCCTGCGGTCGTAGGCCCCGAAGATCATCTCGGTGACGCCGTCGGGCCGCTCCCAGATGACCGGCTGGCCGGTCCAGCCGTTGCCGCACCACGTGCTGGTGACGCCGAGGTCGGTCGACTCAGAGCACATCGGTGCCTCGGGATACCGCCACAGCACCTCGGGGGTTTCGGGGATCGGACCCGAGCCGTACCAGGTGTTCGTGGGATTCCCCCGGAACATCAGCAGGCCCTCGACCTGCCCCCAGGGCTCGCCGACGCTGCGGCGATCCACCCACTCGTGTAGCGGGGGTCCGGCGAGGGTGGTCGAGGTGGTCGAAGTGGAACTGGTCGTGGACGACGACGTTGAGGTCTGCCCCTCATCCGTCGAGGTCGTGGAGTCGGCTTCCGTCGTCACCGTGCCGGGGAGGGAACTGGTGGAGTCACCGGGCTGCGACGTCGAGCCCGCCAGCGCAGTGGTCGTCGAGGGATCGACCCCGTTGGTGTCGGGGGCAAACAGAGTGAACATCGCCAGGCTGACGACGGTGAGGATGGCGGCAACAATCGCCCCGGTCGCGAACGGCGAGGGGCTCCGGGCAGGCATGACCGGAGTGTATGCCGCCGAATTGCATAGCCAGCGGAACCCGTACTTCCGGCGTCCTATCCTCGGCCGGGTGACCAGACCGGCCCCTCCTCTCGCGCCGCGCCCCGGGTTGATCCGGGGGATATGGGGCCGCATCGTCGACGCCGATCTCTCGATCAACGCTGCAGCAGTCGCCTACAACGCGTTCCTCGCGCTCGTACCGCTGGGTGCCGCTCTGCTCGGCATCGCCTCCTTCTTCGGGAGATCCGAATCGACCCTGACTTCGATCCGGGAGTCGCTCGGGGTGGTCGCACCGGAGACGGTGGTGACCTTTGTGACCGACCTCCTGGTCGAGGTCGCCGACTTTGTCGGTGATAGCGGCGTCTGGCTTATCACCGCATCGGTGCTGCTCTCGGCATTCCTGGGGTCCCGGGCGGTGGTGGCCCTGCAGAAGGCGCTCGGTGCGGTCGAGAACCGGACCGAAGCGCGACGCGGCCTGCAACTGCGGATGGTCGCCATCGGTCTCACGCTGCTGGCCGGGGTCGCGCTGATCGTGACCTCTCTGCTGCTCGTTGCCGGGCGTCGCACGATCGCCTTCCTCGCCGAGTGGGCGGGTGCCGGCTGGCTGGAGACGGTGTGGACCTGGCTGCGGGTTCCGGTGGGGCTCGCCGGTCTGTACGGATTCCTCATCGCGTTCTATCGGTGGGGACCGCCCGAACCCCTTCCCCGCGCCTGGCTGGCCGCTCTGGTCGGGTCGGGTGGCACCCTGCTGGCCAGCCTCGGATTCGGCCTTTACCTTTCGGTTTCACCGGAGCTGGGAGTCACCTTCGGGGTTCTCGGGGCGATGGCGATCGCATTGGTCTGGCTCTATGTGGGGGCGATGGCGATCCTCCTCGGCGCGGTGGTCGTGGCGTACGTTCTCCGCTGGAGATCCGACGATCCCGATCCGGGTGCTCCAACCATCACGCAGGAGATTCCGAGGTTCACTCCATGAGCCGCTCACGCGACGGAGACCTCCGCTCCGGGTTCCGCCTGCTGACCCGCACCGCCCGGGGCTACCGCCGGCTGCTGGCGATCTCGATCAGCGGAGCGCTGGTGTGGATGGCGAGTGTGGTCTCCGTCCCGTATCTGTCGTCGCAGGTGATCGACCGGGCCATCGCGGTCGGCGACCAGGACCGCCTCACCCCCTGGATCACCGTACTGGTGCTGACCGGAGTGCTGCTCGGCATCGGGATCGGAGTCCGCCGCTTCTTCGGGTTCATGGTCTCGTATCGAGCGGAGGCCGATCTGCGCAACCGGATGTTCGAGCACATCCAGCGGCTGGCGTTCTCCTTCCACGACATCACGTCGACCGGCGAGCTGATGTCGAGGGCATCGAGCGACCTGTCGCAGGTTCGGCTGATCTTTGCGATGCTTCCGATCACGCTGGCGAACCTGGGGATGTTCGTCACCGTGATCACGGTGCTGCTGATCCTCGATCCGGTGCTCGGGGCGGTCGCATCTCTGACGGTGCCGACGCTGGTCTTCGCCGCCCGCCGCTACGCCACCCGGGTCATCAAGCTCTCGTTCGAGGTCCAGCAACGACTGGCGGAGCTCAGCGGGGTCGTCGAGGAGGCCATCGGCGGCATCCAGGTGATCAAGTCCTACGGGCAGGAGGGCCAGGAGCAGGGCAAACTCGATCGCAGCGCCGACCGCATCTTCGGCCGTGCCGTCAAGCTGGCCAAGATCCGGTCTCGTTACGCCCCCGCCTTCGAGATCATCCCCTCGGTTGCCACGGTCGCGGTGCTGTGGCTCGGCGGCATGCGGGTGATCGGCGGCAATCTCACGCTCGGCGAATTCGTTGCCTTCACGCAGTACCTGGCGGTGCTCAACTTCCCGCTGCGGATCACGGGCTGGTTCTTCGCCCAGCTGCCGCGTGCGGCGGCCGCGGCGTCTCGAATCGAGTCACTGCTGGAGACGGAAGCCGAGATCGTCGACCCCTCCGGCCCCAGTTCGCTCCCGCCCGGCCGGGGAGAGGTGCGGCTGAGTGATGTGGTGTTCGCGTATCCCGGCGGTTCGCCGGTGCTCAACGGCGTGGATCTCGTGATTCCCGGAGGCACCTCGGCGGCGCTGGTCGGGGCAACCGGATCCGGGAAATCCACCCTGGCTCACCTCATACCGCGATTCCACGACGTCGACGGTGGGGCGGTCACCATCGATGGCCTCGACGTCCGGAAGCTGTCGCTGGACGAGCTCCGCAGTGAGGTGTCGGTTGCGTTCCAGGAGAGCTTCCTCTTCTCTGCCTCGATTGCCGACAACATCGCAGTCGGTGATCCGTCGGCGGGCCCGGAGCACGTGCGGCTCGCCGCCCGGCTCGCTCAGGCCCACGACTTCATCTGCGAGCTGCCCGATGGCTACGACACCGTGGTCGGGGAGCGGGGGCATTCGCTCTCCGGTGGGCAGCGTCAGCGGGTGGCGCTGGCCAGGGCGGTGCTGAGGGATCCGCGGGTGCTGATTCTCGACGATGCGACCTCCTCGGTTGACGCCATCGTCGAAGCCGAGATGCTGGCGGCACTCGAACAGGTGATGAAGGGGCGGACCACGATCATCATTGCTCACCGCACCTCGACTCTCGACCTGGTGGACCGGGTCGTATTCCTGGAGAACGGGCAGATCGAGGCGGTCGGGACCCACCGTGAGCTGCTCGATCGAGTTCCCCGCTACGCAGAGGTGCTGGCACAGGAGGCGGCGCTCCCATGACCACGCTCGCCGAAGAGACTCGTCAGGGCCGAATCCTCGCCAGAGCACTCCGTCTCGCCAGGCCGCTGCTGGCCCCGGCGCTTGGGGCGCTGGCTGCGACCGTTGTGGCGACAGTGGCCCGGCTCGGCGCTCCGCTGGCAGTCCGCAGCGGCGTCGACGACGGGATCGCCGCCGGAGATCGCTGGCTGCTCACCAGGGCGGCGCTGATCTTCATCGCACTGCTGGTGACGCAGTACCTGGCCCAGTCGACCGCCCAGTACTGGGTGGCATGGATCGGGGAGCGCTACCTGCGGATCCTCCGTTCCACAGTGTTCCGCCACCTGATGCGCCTCGATATGGGGTTCTACGGGCGATCGAAAGCCGGCGTCCTGGTCAGCCGGATGACCAACGACATCGAATCCATCCAGGAGTTCGCCGAGGAGGGTGCGGTGACGTTCGTCATCAACCTTCTCACGATCGTCGGTGTCGCGGCAGCAATGCTGGTGGTCGACGTCGGGCTGGCACTGCAGATCTTCATCCTGATAGTTCTGCTTCTCGGGGTTTCCTGGGTGTTCCAGCGGTTTGCCGGCCGGGCATACCGGGAGGTCCGGGAACAGATCGGCCGGGTGCTGGCGGCGCTGCAGGAGGGCATCACCGGGGTCCGGGTGGTGCAGGCGTTCACCCAGGAGGGTGAGCAGGCCGGCACCTTCGGGCGGGTGAACGAGGACTACTACGACGCCAACATGCGGGCCGCCCGGGCCGTCGCCTGGTACTTCCCGGTGGTCGCTTTCATGCGGGTCGTCGGCATCGCTCTGGTGCTGCTGCTCGGCGGGCGGAGGGTTATCTCTGGCGACCTCAGCTTCGGGTCCCTGGTCTCGTTCCTGCTGTATCTGGACTGGTTCTTCCAGCCGATTATCAACCTGTCGATGACGTACAACCAGCTCCAGTCGTCATCGGCGGCTTTAGGGAAACTGTTCCGGCTGCTCGACACGGAGCCGGCCGTGGCCGACGGGTCCGGGGCCGGGGAGCTGCCGGGCCGGATCGACGGACGGGTCCGGTTCGACGGCATCACCTTCGGCTACGACCCGGCGGTGCCGGTGGTTGAGGCCGTCGACCTCGAAATCGAGCCGGGGGAGCGGGTGGCGATCGTCGGCGAGACCGGCGCCGGCAAGTCGACACTGGCTCGTCTCGCCTTGCGCTTCTACGACCCGCAGGCCGGGACGGTCACCATCGATGGGAACGATCTGCGGAGCGTCACCATGGCCTCGCGCGCCGACCATGTCGTGCTGATTCCGCAGGAGGGTTTCCTGTTCAACGGCACGCTGCGGGACAACCTGCGGTACTCCCGTCCCGATGCGACCGATGACGAGATCTGGGCGGCGTGCGAGGCAATGGGCATCCAGGATTGGGTGAGGGGCCTGCCGGAACGGCTCGACACTCTCGTCCGGGAGCGGGGGAGCAGGTTCTCGGCGGGCGAGCGGCAGTTGGTGGCGTTGGCGCGGGCCCTGATGGCCGCTCCGGCCGTCATCGTGCTCGACGAAGCGACCTCGAACCTCGATCCGGAAACCGAAGTGCGGGTCGAGCACGCACTCTCTGCCGTTCTCGCCGGAAGGACCGCCATCGTGATCGCGCACCGGCTGCGGACGGCCGAGAGCGCCGATCGTGTCGTGATGATGGATACCGGCCGGGTGATTGCCATCGGGAGCCATGCCGAACTGGTTGCCTCGTCGCCCGAGTATGGGCGCCTGGTGTCGATCTGGGAGCGGGGCATCCTGCGCTGAGGCCGCCGGTGCCGGGGGTAGGCTCGCCTCCGGAGGTGATCTCCGTGTTCGATCAACTGGTCGATCGGGTCTCCGCGACCCTGTGGAATCTCGAGCCCGGGGCTGCGGTCTACCTGGGCAAGCACGAGTACGACGGCGTCGTTCCCGACATCGAGGACGGTGCGGTGGAGGGCCATCTCGACCGGCTCCGGATCCTCCGACGCCAGTTGTTCGAGCTCGACGGCCTGACACCCGACCAGGAACTCGACCGGCTTCAGTTGGGTACGGCAATCGATCGCGCGCTGTTCTCCGAGGATGTGCTCAGAGAGCGTGCCCGGTTGCCGATGCGGACCGTGTATCACCTGGACATCGACACCTACCTGCGTCGCGACTATGCGCCGAAGCCGTTGCGGGTCGAGGCCATCGCCGATCTGCTCGAGCAGGCGCCGCGGCTCCTCGACCAGGCACGCCGGGTGCTCGGCCCGCCGATCCCGCGGGTGTATGCCGAGTGGGGCATTCGAGCCGCCGCCGGCCTCGCTGAGGCGTTTGAGGTCGATCTCCCTCGAGACGTCGCAGGGAGTGGTGACCGTCGAGCCGAGGCGCGCGCTCTGGAAGCGGGCGAGGAGGCGGCCCGGGCGCTGCGGGGTTTCGCCGGATGGATGCAGGATGAATTGGTTTCGGCCGGCGACGAGTCATTTGCCATCGGTGGCCACCAGATGGAGGAGATGCTGCGGATCAGTGAGTTGGTCGACATACCGCTGTCGGAACTGCTGGCCAGAGGCGAAGCCGACCTCGCCGCCAACAAGGAAGCGTTCGTCGAGACCGCCGCCGCGATCGACCCGGCTCTCGAGCCGCGCGAGGTCTATTCGCGGCACGTGGAATCGGTCCATGCAACTGCGGATCAGCTGATCCCGGCAACCCGCGACATGCTCGAAGGAATCCGCACGTTCCTCATCGACCGCGACCTGATCACGATCCCGAGCGAGGTTCGGGCCCGGGTCGCCGAGACCCCGCGCCACATGCGGTGGGCGTTCGCCATGATGGACACCCCCGGGCCGTATGAGACGAAGGCCACCGAGGCCTACTACTACGTGACGCCGGTCGAGGCCGAGTGGAGCGCGGAGCAGGCGGAGACCTGGCTCCGCACTCTGAACCACTTCGCCCTCACCGATATCTCGATTCATGAGGCCTATCCCGGCCACTACGTCCACTTCCTGCACTTTGCCGGCGCCCCGACCGAGGTCTCGCAGCGCATCGACTCGTATGCCTTCACCGAGGGCTGGGCGCACTACACGGAGCAGATGATGTGGGAGGAGGGGTTCTCCGGCGGCGATCCGCGATTCCGCCTGGCACAGCTCACCGAAGCCCTGGTGCGGAACTGCCGGTACGTGTGCGCCATCCGGATGCACGCCGACGGGATGAGTGTCGACCAGGCCACCCGCTTCTTCGTCCAGAACGCCTTCTACGACGAGCTCCCGGCTCGCAGGGAGGCGGAGCGGGGAACCTTCGATCCGGGGTATTTCTCGTACACCCTCGGGAAGATGCAGATTCTCCAATTGCGGGAGGACTACAAGGCAGCCAAGGGGAGCGATTTCCGGCTCAAGGACTTCCACGACCGTCTGCTGTCACGGGGCGCACCGCCGGTGGAGCTGATGCGGAGGGTGCTGTTGCCTGGCTGATCTTGGCGGGTGGGTTGCGGAGGAGTGGTGCGTTGAGCCTCCACCGACACCCCGCAGCGACGACACTGGACCCCCAACCTCGGCGAATCACGAAGTGCAGCGGTGCTACCGGACCAGAGCGGGTGACGCCGGGGTCCAATGCCGGCTCCTGATGGGAGTCCCGAGGGCCTGACGACATTGCCCCGGCGCATGTCCCGATGAATGCGGGGGGCGAGACCGCGCCGTCAGGCCACTTCGTGTGTCGGTGTCCGCTCCAGGCGGATTCCGGGTCGACAGTTTCCTGAGGCATCAACGCCGGAAAAGGACCAGACTTGACGGTGAAAGCGGATCGGGGCACCGCAAGTGGGCGAATGGGAGGGTGCACATGGAAGCTGCCATAGTGTTTTGCTATGGACGACCCGCCGCGGGGCGCGAGAAGCTTGCGTATGAGGCGTTCCAAGAAGCACTCGGGTTCTTCGGGACAAGAGCAGCCGAGGGTCTCTGCCAGGCCCCCGTGGCCTATATGCCACCGTCGGGAGGCGGCATGCTCATCGTCGCCGGTGAGAGCGCCGCTCTGGGTGAGATCGTTGCAGGCGAGGACTTCCCCCGCATGTATCTGAAGGCCGGGTATGCAGTCCCCGACCTGACGTACGAGATCATGACGACAGGCGACGACGCAGTCGGCCAGATGGGACTCTGGGCCGGTGTCGGCTCAGAACTCGGGCTGATGTGAGCTAGTTGACGATGGGCCCCGGCATCGAATCTGGGGCCCATCGTCGGCTCCTACCAGGCTTCCCAAGTTGACCGCGGTCAGCTCCTTGGTGAGGCATGCCCCTCACACACCACCCCTGGTGACCTGCCCGAGCAGCAATCCGCAGCGGTCTCTCGGACGGGCTTTCAAGTTGTCTCGACAGCGAAAGGCATTCGACTTCAGCACCGAGCATGGGGCCCTATCGCGACTGAAGCATGCCGGAGATCAATGGCCGTCCGTTCCGGGATGCTCCCTTGTCACCCTGGGGTCCCGATTCTTAAGTGCACACCCTCCCGGGCGGCAGCACGCTGGCCCAGGGCGGGGGAAGCGAACTGGGTCAACTCGGTCTATCGGTGGTCATCGCACCCCCGGCCTGCTCAGTCGGGAGGAATCGGTCATCCAGGGGCCCGAGCCCGAGTGACCTGCGCCATTTGTGGGGGTTGGCGAGTGTGTCAGGGTGCCTTCCCGACCAGGTGGCGTCACCTGCCAGTGACCGCGTCGGGCAAGCTCCCTTCGGGACCGAACATGAGGTCCGACAGTTGTGGGAGGTCTGTCATGTCGGCGCAACCGAGGTCCTTGGCGCGGTCCTCAATACGCAGTGAAGCCTTGTTCCACGCGGTCCTTTCCTGGGACTCGCCGATTTGCGAGGCAGCTGCCCTGTAGTACTGCTGGTAGGTGTCCTTCAGGACCTCTAGCAGTTCGGTGCAATTGATCGCGTCGACCTCAGGCCCTCCGTCGCTGCAGGCCGGCAGGGTGACGAGTGCGAGAAGAAGACCCCCTACCAATACCGACCGCGCGTGCTTCGTGGCAGCCCCCAGACCCCAGCGTGTCATCGGTGCAGTCATCTGGCCCCTCCCTCCTGGGTGGTTGCAACGCCCGTCTCCGCCGATCGTACGCCCGGCGACGCCTCCCTGACCTCAAGGGACATTTCGTGATGCTTGCCCAGGGTGTGGTGTCGCCGTTCGACTTGGGGAGTCCCTCCTTGTAGGTTCGGCGCCGATGGAGCCAACCATTCGATACAGCCGGACCGACGACGGGTTTGACATCGCCCACTGGGCCATCGGTGAGGGCCCGAATCTCGTCGCGATGCCGTCGCTTCCGTGGAGCCATATCCAGTTGGAGTGGTCGATTCCGGCGGCGAGGGCCTGGTATGAAGCGATCGGCCGGGGCCGGCGGCTCGTTCGATACGACGGTCGTGGCTTTGGCCTCTCCTCCCGCGACGTTTCGGAGGTGTCACTCGAAACGGACGTTCTGGATCTCGCCGCAACCGTCGACGGGCTCTCCCTCGACACCTTCGATCTGTACGCCGGATGGCACTCCGGACCCGGTGCCATCGCCTACACAACCCGGTACCCCGAACGCGTGGGTCGCCTGGTTCTGTTCTGTTCCTATGCCGATGGCGCGACTCACCGCACGAACCCTCTCACCCAGGCGACCCGGCCGATCATCTCCCAGGACTGGGAGTTCTATTCGCAGGTTGTCGCCCGACTGCTGCTCGGGTGGACTGAGATCGAAGCAGCGGAAGCGTTTAGTGACCTGGTCAGCCAATGCACCTCTCCCGACTTCGCAGCCCGTGCCCTGGCCGCGACGTCGGAGTTCAACGTTTCGCGTCTGCTGAGTCAAGTGCCCGTTCCGACACTCGTGCTCCATCGTCCTGAGCTGCGGACATCGAGCATGGACAACGCCAGAGGCCTCGCGGCCGGCATTCCCGATGTGCGGCTTTCTCTCCAACCCGGCGAGTCAGTCGCCCCCTACTTAGGCGACACCGATGCGATCGTCCGAGAAATCGACTCCTTCCTCACTGGCCGCCAACCCACCGAAGCCGCCACAGGAAAGGACACCGCCAAGCCGACGTCCCTACCACCCGGACTCGAGATGAGTGGCGGCATCAGCACCGTGGTGTTCACGGATGTGGTGGCATCGACGGAGTTGGTGGGGGAGTTGGGGGACGAAGCGGCCAGAGGCGCTCTCAGGTCGCTAGAGGTCGCCACGAATGAGAGGGCGGCACGACGGACCGGGAGGGTCGTGAAACACCTGGGTGATGGTTCTCTCCTCGAGTTCGCTTCCACCAGTGCCGCCCTGAGGTTCGCCGCCGAGTTGCAGACGACGAGCGCGGAGATCGGGCTCGAGATCGTTGTCGGAATCGCTGTTGGTGAACCGATCCGCGAAGACGGCGATCTCCACGGATCCGTCGTTGTGCTCGCGAGTCGAATCACCTCCGCCGCTCGATCGGGCGAGATACTCGTCTCGGATGCCGTGCGCCAACTCGTGCAAGGCAAGGGCTTCGACTTCGACGACGCCGACAATCGACGGCTGAAGGGCTTCGACGAGCCAGTCCAACTCTGGCGCCTGAGGCTCCAACGACAGCCACCGCCGTCCGCTCAAGGGACATTTCGTGACGCTGGCCCACCCGACGGTGGACTTGTGGGACGACGAGAAGGCTGTAGCCACGCCGCCGAAGCGGATTACCCGACCTGAGCCGGTGGTGGTCGCTCGCGCTTGATCAGGTCGTCTTGATCAACGCCTCGACCTGCTCATCGGCGACCTGGCAATGCTGATCGGCGCCGACCCATCCGGCCCGGATGCTCGAGATCGGTGTCGCAGCTGCGAAGGGTGTCGAGTTCATTGCTCATGCCACGGCCGCCCGACCCCGATTCCTGAGGTGACCCCGATGCCGCGATCGATCCAAGAGATCCTCGATCACGCCGAAGAGCTAGGAGTCTGCTGGGTAATGCCGATGTGGCGTGCCCGCCGGGCACGTTGATCGGCGGCCAGGCGCGCCAATCGCAAGGACGCAGGTTCCGCCACTCCTCGTGCAGGAGTGGTGGGACCGAGGACACCGCGAGTGGTGATGACTGGTCGTCGAGATGTGCGACATGTATCGCTCAGCGGGCTCCTAGAGCAGCAGTTCGAGGAGTACGAGCCGGCCCCGGGGACGAACGCCCTCACAGCTCCTTCTCGGCGAGTTCCCGGAAGTCGTCGGGCACGGACCGCTCATCCCCAAGCTCCACCGATCCGTATCCGACTGCCTCGCGTCCGAAACGGTCGCGCACCGTGTCGACGGCCCGATCCAGCACCCACCGCGCCGCCCCCCGGGCGGTCCCGGGGCGGCGCTCCTCTGCGCCGATCTCCAGCGGGAGCTCGAGTTGGAGCACGGAGTCATCCTCGAGATGGGAGACCGCGATGGCGAGAAGTGATAGGGACTGTTCATCGGGGTAGTCCGCCAGCGCGGCGCGCACCAGATCTCGGGCGACCTCGGCGAGGGTCACGGTCATCGAGATCGGAGCGGCGAGGGTGATCGAGCGAGTGACGGACCGCAGGTCGGCGAAGCGGACGCGCACCGTGACGGTTCTTCCGGCACGCGATTTGGCGCGGAGCCGGGTGGCCACCCGGTCGGCGAGGTGGCGCAGCGTGCGCCCGATGACTTCATCCGCTGCCGGTTTCTTCCCCACTGCCGACTGGGCACTGACCGATCTTGCCCGCGGGTGCATCTCGATGTCCCGCGGGTTGAGATTCCAGGCGAGCGCGTTCAGCTTGGTCCCCACCGCCCGGCCCAGCAGGCGCTGGAGCGAGTGCCCTGGTGTCTCCGCCAGATCACCGACCGTGAGCACCCCGAAGCTCGCCAATCGCGCCTTGGTGACCGGGCCGACCCCCCACATCAGCTCTACCGGCAGGTCGTGGAGGAAGTCGAGTTCGGTCGCAGGCTCGACCACCACCATGCCGTCCGGCTTCGCCACCTGCGACGCGATCTTGGCGAGATGTTTGGTGCGGGCGACGCCGACCGAGATCGGCAACCCGACCTCTTCGCGAACCCGGCGCCTGATGGCCGCGGCCATCTCTGCGGGCTGCCCGAAGAGATGGATGGAGCCGGCCACATCGGCAAAGGCCTCATCGATCGAGATCCGCTCGACGAGTGGGGTGAAATCGCTGAGCACCGCAATGGCCTGGTCGCCCAGCCGTTGGTACTCCTGGAAGTGGCCGCCCACGAATCGCAGGTACGGGCAGAGCTCGCGGGCGCGGCGGCCCGGCATCCCGCCACGGACCCCGAACGCCTTCGCTTCGTACGAGGCGGCAAGCACCACGCCTCCGCCGACGGCAATCGGCTTGCCGCGCAGCGTAGGGTCGAGCAGCTGTTCGACGGATGCGTAGAAGGCATCAAGGTCGGCGTGGAGGATGGTGGCCGCGGCCGTCACGACCCCAGGTTAATCGAACATATGTTCGATTAAGTCGTCGGAACAGTGGTCTGTCGCTCGGACCAAAGAACCCGCAACGGGTTCGCGTGTAGTCCGGGCCCCACACTCCCCGCTGCCGGGGCGAGCCACAGACTGGAGGCGTGAAGTGTGCCCTATCGCGCCCAACGCATCGCAATGCAGATGGCCCACGGCGAACCGGAACCTGGTGATCTACGACATCGAAACCTTGAGGAGGACAAGGCCATCTTGTGGGAGGTGTGCTCTGACACCTCCCTGCCGGACGAGTGCAACAGCGAGCACCTTATGGAGGCCTAAGAGGGGCTGATCCGGGCGGGAACTCTGCAACCGGATCAGCAGCGCCGTGTCGAGATTGCATACTGCAAGGCATATGAGGCCGCATTCACCTGGGACGAGCCGATCGTCAACTGCTGGAGGCTGCTGCAGGGCCAGGACGTCACCTCCTGAGACCCGCCGCGTCGCTGCAAGAAAAACGGCGAACCGGGTCGTTCAGCGTGGGATCAAACGGCACGGATCGTGAACACCAATGATCTGTTGCTCGGGCCAAAGAAGCCCGCAACGGGTGCGCGCCTCCCGCCTCCGACACCCTGGATGGTCCACAGACCACAGCGGTGAGACCCGGCACGGCCTGGGGGTCGCGAGGTCCTTCGCCTCCGGAATGGAACCGGGCCGGATCGGTACCTCTGCTCCGGGTTGCCCCGGGAGCCAGGCCCGGGGCGCGGCAGTCGGGTGCAGGGAATAGCAGCCCTACGCGACGGTGTGGGCAGAGAGCCGAAAAACCTTGTCACCAACCCGAACCCGTTCGGTGACCCGGATGCCGACCTGGTCTCCTGCACTCGCTCCCTGTACCGCCTCGTGGTTGATCTCGATCGATTCGATGGTCTGGCGGAAGTCGGTGGTGTGTCCGGCGAACTCGATTGTGTCGCCGATCTCGAGGTGGCCGGAGAGAATCGTGACTCCGGCGACGCTCACCTTGGGGAAGTAGTGGGACACCACACCGACCGGCTGCTCGCTCATCGTGGTCTCCTTCAAACGGCGGTCGCCTTCATCATTCTTGTCGTTGGATCCGCCTTGTGGGGGCGTCCGGGGAGAGTCGGCATTGGCATCGTGACGCGCCTGCTGGTCCCAGATCGCTGGTGCTTGGCGTTGCGCCGGGTCGAAAACCGCATCGACGTCCCGGTGACCTTCGAACCCTTGCCCGGCGGCCATGACTCACCCGGGTCACCCGGGAGGTTGGGCGCAAGCCTTTACCGCGTCAGCCGTCGGGTGGATGCCCGACGGGAACCAGATACAGCGGGACCACCCCCGGGGGGAGGCCGAGCAGGCCCCTGATGTCGTCGTCGCCGAAAGCGCCGACCGGTACCGCCGCCAACTCCAGCGCAACGGCCTGCAGCAGCAGGTTCTGGGCGGCGTGGCCGGCTTCCAAGATGGCGTAGCGCTCGCCTCGGTCTCCATAGCGTCCCGTGGTTCGTTCGAACACGGCGCCGATGACGATCACTACCGCTGCCTCCTCCACATGCTGTTGTCCGCCGGCGGCGGCGGCGAGCAGTGCCCGCTGATCCTCGGTGCTCAATTGCATGAGCCGGTGGCCATCGGGGCGGTAGTGGAACACGCCGGCGGGCGACGCCACATACAGCTCCAGCGGGTAGGTGCCCCCCGCCGACGGTGCTGCCCGACCGGCCCCACTCTCTTGTGTGATTCCCTGCGTCGCCCACAGCAGCTGCCCCAGGTCGGTGTCGGAGAGGCCTTCATCGCGAAACGAACGCTGCGAGCGGCGAGCGGCAAGGGCCTCCTCCAACGACATCTGCCCGCTGAGACGAGGCTCCGGCAACTCGATCACCGCAACCGGCGTCTCGGCCGGCGACACCGCCGGGACGGCGGGATCTCCCGATCCGCACGCGGCAGCCACCACCACCAACCCGACCAGCATCGGCCGCACCCTCATACTCCCAGCGTGCCGCATCGATCCATCGGTCTGCCAGAGGCGATCGTCCCAACGCGGCACCGCTGTTCGAAACCCACCCGATGATCCCGGCACTTCGAGTTTCGCACCCGGTCCGCACCCCACGCCCCCACAGGCTGCGGAAACCGCATCCCGCGGCGGTGAGGCTCGGGGCGGTGGCGCCTGTGCGGGTTGGTTGATCTGCGGTCGATGAACGCTGCGTTCTGTGCTGCAGCCTCGGGTTGCACGCCGGTGATGACGCGGGCGATCATTTGATGATCGGGCCGATGGTCCAGATCTACACCGCCGCCCTTCCCCTCGAGGCCGCTCCCCGCTCCGAGGGGTGGGAGGTCGCCGGGCAGATCGCCATCAGGGACAACGCCCGGATGGGTGGCGGCGCCATCGTGCTGCCCGGGGTCACGATCGGGCCGGTTGCCGTGGTCGGTGCCGGGGCGGTCGTCTCGCGCGACGTGCCACCCAACACGGTGGCTGCCGGAAACCCGGCTCGGGTGATTCGGGAACTCGAGCAGTAGCGCGCCCTATCGGGTGAGCCAGGCCGCCACGACCGGGCCGGGAAACGCCACCCCGAACATGGTTCCTGCGTCGAGGTCGAGGCGCAGGGCGGCGTCGTCGTCACCGATGCGAGCGGCCAGCATGAGGCTTCGGCCGTCGGGGCTCCAGTGCATAGACGACAGCTGACCGTCCAGGCCGACCTCGATGCGATCCTCCCCGTCTCGGGAGACAACGAGCACCGATGTCGAAGTGGTCGTGGCGATCCACAGTGCCGCCCTGCCCGCCGGGGCCGGACCCGTGGCCAGTTCGACCCGCAGCAAGCCGCCCGGCGGGGACGCCAGGTTGACCTCCCGGAGGGCGGCCCCGTCCCACCATCCCAGGACGGCACCGTCGGGTCCGCCGACGAGTGCGGCATGCCCGGCACTCATAGCGCGGGCATCGTGATAGCCGCTCCAGCTGTGCCGGGTCCGTCCCACGGCGTCGAGCAGCGACAGGCTGTCATCCGGCGACCGCAGCCAGAACCCGCTCGCGGTCATCGACCGCAGGCGGGTTCCCCGCTCGGCTGCCTCGACGGCGATCTCCGGGCGGGGATCCGCGGCATCGGGAACCCGCCAGACCGACACGACGCCGTCGTCGGAGCGGCTCGTCCATCCCAGTTCACCGTCGTGACTCCATGCGACCGACTCGACACCGGCTGCGATGGGGGCGGTGCCGCCCGGAGCGCCAACGTGCAGATCGAACCGGTAGGTGGCGTAGCCGGCCAGGATCTCGGGATCGGCGACGCCGAACGCGACGAAACGGCCCGTCGGATCCGGCCATAACGTTCCGAACCCTGTCGGCAGCCCGATCACTTCGGGCTCGGCGGCGTCGGCGGGCCAGAGCAGCAGCCGGTAGTTGATCGTTTCGCCGGCCTCTTCGGCCACCACCACGGCGAGGCTTCCGGTGACCCCGGGCATCAACTCCGACAGTGCCGCCCCGGGGATCGGTGCCTGCACGACGGGTTCGATCGGATCCGGGTCGGGGATGGTGACCGTCTCGAGTTCCGCGGCCCCGCGGCCGAACCACCAGGTCGCCGCCACGGTGGCGACCAGGGCGGCCGCCAGCACCCACGGCGCAGCCGAGTGGCGACGGTCATCAGGCCGGGTGCCGGTCACCACTGCAGGGTAGGTGCCGGCATCATTCGGGCGCCGCCGCCCGCCGCATCAACGGCACCGCGGTCGACCGGCGCCTGGGTGACTAGTCACACCCTCGATTCCGCAATGACACCAAATACCACGCAGAGTTCCTTGATGGCTACAGAGAGTGGCCATATGGTGGCAGAGAGCTCACCGAGAGAATCCGAACGTGCCGAAGCGGGCGCTCACAGTCTTTGTCGTTGCCACCGTCTTTGCGGCGGCCTTCGCCGCGACCGGCAACGTCCACGGCGCGGCCCCGATCCCGGTGAACGTGGCAGAGGGCAAGCCCGCGACCCAGTCCTCGACCGCCAACCACGGCTACGCCACCCGGGCCACCGATGGGAATACCCACGGGATCCACGGCCACGCCTCGGTGAGCCACACCGCGCGTGACTTCCAGCCGTGGTGGGAGGTCGATCTCGGCGAGGTCTACGACCTGACCGACATCGTGCTGTGGAACCGAACCGACTGCTGCACCACCAGGCTGCGACAGGTGCACATCTTCGTCTCCGACGTGCCCTTCGACACCACATCCATCCAGGGTTCGGCCGCGCAAAGCGGCGTCGGCGAGTACTTCCTCCGAGGGGAGCAGGGTGAGGCCACCACCGTCGCGGTCAACCGCTCCGGCCGATACGTCCGGGTGCAGCTCGAAGGACGGCAATACCTCTCGCTGGCCGAGGTCGAGGTCTTCAGCCTGATCGGCCAGACCGGCCAGCCGGGCGAACCCGTCATCGACGCCGATGTCTTCGTTGAAGGAATGGCGGCCCATGAGGCCCCCGGACCACAGGTCGAACCGGGGGACCGCCTCGTTACTCTCGAGATCATCAACCTCTCAGACGCCACAGATCTCTTCGGCGTCTACGTCGACCTCGACGGTGTCGGCGAGGTGCCGTGCCCCGAGCGTCAGCTTCCCGCCGGCGGGCGGATGGTGTGCGAAACCACGGCTGCGGTTCGAGATGGCGCGTTCTCCGCCGAGGTCGACGTCGAAGCCTGGGATGCAGGTGGCACCCGTTACGACACCACCACCGTCGTACACGCAACCGGCACTCCAGGCAGCGGCGACGGGCGGTCCAACCTGGCGCTCAACAAGCCCGCCCGGCAGTCGGATCGCCAGCCCGGCTTCCCGGCTTCGCTGGCCGTCGACGGCAACCGTGACGGCGATGCCGCCAACGGGTCGATGTCGATGACCTACCGCATCGTCGAGTCGTTCTGGGAGGTCGACCTGCGATCGGTGCAGCACATCGACGAGATCGTGATCTGGAACCGGACGGACTGCTGCTCCGAGCGGCTGCGTGACTTCCACGTGTTCGTGTCGGACGTCCCGATGGAACTCGACGACCTGCAGTACACGATGACCATGCCGGGCATCCTCGACGTCCACTATCTGGGCAGTGCCGGCCGCCGAACCGTGATCCCGGTCGACCGGACCGGCCGCTACATCAGAATCCAGATGGAGTACCGCGACGCCGTGCTTGCTTTGGCGGAGGTCGAGGTGCTCGGGGCATCGCAGCCGGCCGACCCGGTCGACCCCAGCCCGCCGGCCGATGTGCTGCTGCTCGAAGCCGGGATCGACGGTGCCGCCGCCGACGTCGCCCCGGGGCCCGAGCTGGCCCCCGGTACGGCCTTCGACTTCACCTATCAGGTGACCAACACCGGTGACAGAACGCTGTGGGCTCTCTACCTGTGGCATGACGGGCTCGGTGGCGTCACGACATGTCCGACCAGGCGGCTCGATCCGGGTGCCACCGTGGAATGTGTGGTAGCGGGCGTTGCCGCCTCGGGGCAGTACTCGGCTCTCGTCGAGGCGAGTGCCTGGACCGGAGGCGGTGACCAGGAGACCGTGGTCGACGCCGTCAACTACCTGGGCACCGATGGTTCGGGTCAGATCGGTGGCCCCGCCGTGGACCTCGAATTGCTGGTCGCCGGGGTGGAGACGACCGATCCGGGTCCCGAAATCCCGCTGGGAGACCCGGTCTCCTTCACCTATCAGATCACCAACACCGGTTCGGTGCAGCTGTGGGCACCGTCGATCTGGCATGACGGGCTCGGTGAGATCGACTGTCCGTTCTCCGGCCTCGCCCCGGGAGAGTCCGGCACCTGTGAGGCGGTCGGCGCCGTCGAAGCCGGCGCGGTTGCCGACGGTGTCTATCTAGCGATGTGGGACAACGCAGGGACCAAGGCATCGGATTCTGCGACTGCCTACTACATCGGGACGACCGCCGCGACAGGACCGGCGCTCATGGTGGAGAGCTACGTGGGCGGTGCCGACGCAGACCTGGCCCCGGGCCCGGTCTTCATGGTCGGGACGACCGTCGAGCGGCAGTTCGTGGTCGAGAACACCGGATCCGAGACCATGTGGGGCCTGTGGCTGCGTGACCGTGAATTCGATTCGATCCGCTGCCCGCAGCGCCGGATCGATCCGGGTGAGACCGTGGTGTGCGACGCATCGTCGGTACCTTCCGCCGGGATCCACGCCAGCGAGGTGGAGGCCAAGGCCTGGACCGGCGACGGAACCGAGATCTCGGCACGGGATCGGCACCACTATGTGGTCGCCCTCGACGGCCCCAGGATGGAGATCGAAGCTCTGATCGACGGTCTCGACGGATGGTGGGACCGGGGTCCCCGCATTCGTGAGGGTGAGGTCGCCACCTTCTCTTATCTGGTGTCCAACACGGGCTCGGTTCCTCTGACGAACGTCACGGTGACCGACGACCGGCTCGGGCCGATCTGGTGCCCGTCGACCGTGGTCGAGCCCGGGGTGACGATGACGTGCACCACCCGGGAGCTGATGCGGCTAGGGCTCTTCGTCACTTACGCCCGGGTCTCGGCCGAGGGCGGCGGGGCGACTCTCAACGACTCGGAGCGGCTGGCGTGGCATGTGAAGGAGACCGGGCGCCATGAGCAGATCGTGCTCGAGGTGACGGTCAACGGGAACGACGCCTCGAATCCACCCGGCATGCTGGTGCCGGCCGGCGGCTCCGTGCAGCTCCGTTACGTGCTGACCAACCTCGGGACCTGGACCTCGATCTACGACATCGAGATCGATGATCCCCGGGTTCCACCGGGCCAGATGTCGTGCGGTGATCTATCCCGCGTCTACCTGGGACAGGTGGTGTGCACGGCGACGGTTTCCGCCGAGTTGGGGGAGCAGTCCAGCCTGGTGATCGCACAGGCGTGGAGTGCCAACAGCCCGCGGTTGCAGGCAACCGACACCTACCACTACTACGGCGCTCCGTAACGGAACCCTCCCGGTCACCTGACAGCGGGTTCCGACCGCGCGAGGATTGGGCCCGAACTGCTCTTGGGGGAGATTCATGGCCAACATCGTGCATGTCGTCGGGACCGGGACCATCGGCGAACCGCTGATCGGCATGCTGGTCGACGACCGCGAGGCGTTCGGGATAGACGAGGTCACCTTTCACAAGCGCAGCCCCAACCTCGACGAGCGAGCGAAGGTGCGCGATCTCGGGCGGCGCGGTGCCGTCCTTGCCGTTGACGACGACCGGCGCGGCAGCTTCGAGGATCTCGGGTTCGAGCCCTCACTCGGAGCGCGCGAGGCCATCGAGCGTGCTTCGGTAGTGATCGACTCGACACCGGTGGGCCTGCGCAACAAGGCCGAGCTCTACGAGAACGCCAGCGGACCCCTCGGGTTCCTTGCTCAGGGATCGGAGTTCGGGTTCGGCAAGATGTATGCCAGGGGGATCAACGATCAGGCGCTGGTGCGCGATCACGATCGGTTCATTCACATCGTGTCATGCAACACCCACAACATCTCGGTGCTGATCAAATCACTGTCGATGGACGCCGACGGCACCTCCCATCTGCTCGACGGCAGGTTCGTCTGCATGCGCCGCGCCAACGACATCAGCCAGGACGGCTCGTTCAGCCCCAGCCCGACGGTCGGCAGGCACGACGAGCCCGAGTTCGGCACCCACCATGCCCGAGACGCCTACCACCTGTTCAGCACCCTCGGCTACGACCTGCCCGTCTGGTCGTCGGCCATCAAGCTGAACACCCAGTACATGCATGCACTTCACTTCTCGCTGACGCTCGATCACGACATCACCGTCGAGGGGGTGCTGGAGCGTCTGTCGGCGAACACCCGGATTGCGCTGACCCAGAAGCGCTCGGCGAACCAGATCTTCTCTTTCGGGCGCGATCACGGGTTCTTCGGCCGCATCCTCAGCCAGACGGTGGTTCCGGTCGACACCCTTGCAGTGCGTGACCGGCGCGAGATCATCGGCTTCTGCTTCACCCCCCAGGACGGCAACGCCCTGCTCTCCTCGGTAGCGGCGACCCTGTGGTACCTCCACCCCGGGGGATTCGAGGACCGGATCGACGTGATCCGGCCGTATCTCTTCCGCGAAGTCTGAGGCTCACCCCGGTCGAACCGGCGGCGGGTCCTATCGTTGGGGGACGCGACCGGGGAAACCGGACATGGTCGACACCGCGCCACACGTCGAAACGTCAGCACTCGACGCCGGGTCGCTGCAGCGTGTCGTCGTCCTGTCCTCGGACATCTGGCTGAAGTCCAATCGCACCCGGAATCGCATGATCCGCATGGTGCGAGCCAATCTGAGTGCCGCCCTCGGTGACGGTGCTGAGGTCGCCTATCACCCCGGTCATCGGCTCGAGATCTCCTCATCCAATCCGGACGCCACCGCCGCCGCGGCACGGGTGTTCGGCGTGGCGGGGGTCGAACTGCTCGATCCACTGCAGTTCGGACCGATGGACCGGATCGCCGGACAGGTCGCGCAGCGGTTCGCCGATCGAGTCGCCGGGCGCAGCTTCGCGGTGCGCACTCGCCGGCGCGGCGAACACGATTGGCGGTCGTACGACCTGAACTGTCTCGTCGGTGATCTGCTGGTGGACGCCGGCGGCAAGGTCGACCTCTCGAATCCCGAACTCCTCATCGAACCGCGGGTGGGTCCGTCCAATGCCGTGGTGGTGACCGACCGGGTGGCCGGCCCCGGTGGCCTCCCGCTGGGGAGTCAGGAGCGGGTCCTCGGCCTCCTGAGCGGCGGGCTGGACTCACCGGTTGCGGCCTGGATGATGATGTCGCGCGGGTGTGGGGTGGACCTGCTGCACTTCGTGCTGGATTGTGCACAGACCGACCACGCCCTCTCCGTCGGCTACCGGTTGTGGCAGGACTGGGGTCACGGCGACTCCCCGACGATCCACGCCGTGGACTTCCGGGGGGTGGCGGACGGACTGAAGGCGGAAGTCTCACCCAAGATGCGCCAGGTGGTGCTGAAGGCGTTCATGCTGCGGGCGGCATCCGAGATCGCCCGGCAGGAGCATCATCCGGCGCTGGTGACGGGAGATTCGCTCGGGCAGGTTTCGTCGCAGACCCTCACTCACCTCGCCGCGCTGTCGGCACAATCGCCCCTCCCGGTGCTGCGGCCCCTGCTCGGACTCGACAAGGCGGAGATCCAGCGGCGGGCGCGTGAGATCGGCACCTACGACCTGTCGTCCCGGGCCAAGGAGGTGTGCGACCTCTCCGACGGTCGTCCGGTGGAGACCGCAGCGAACCAGGCCCGGGTGCTCGCCGGTGTGGAGAGGGTCGGGGACGACGCCTGGGTGCAAGCCGTCGCCGAGAGGACCAGCCTGCCCCTGCAGGAGTGGATGCCGGGCAGCCTCAACTTCTGAGCTGCTGCCGGCGTGCCGGGTCAGTCCCGATAGCGCCAGACGATCCGGCCCCGTGACGGGTCGTAGACCGAAAGATCGACGTCGACTCGATCACCGGGCAGGATGCGGATGGAGCGGCCCCGCCGCATTTTCCCCGACGCACGGGCGAGGACCAGCAGTCCTCCCTCGACCTCCACCTTGAACATGGCGTTGGGGAGGGTATCGATCACGGTGCCCTGAACTCGTACGACGTCGTCCTGCTTGGCCACCCGGTTCGTCTCCTCGTGCGACTCCGGCCGCTGTGGCGCTGCACGGATCGTACCCAGATCGCGCTGTCGTGTTCCAGGCCCAGCCGGCGCGCTCCTAGAGCGAAGCGGCGTCGTCGAGCCGGGTGACGTCGGCGGCAACCTCCTCGACCGGCCGATCGGTCGTCGCGACCGCGGTGAACTCGATGGGGGAAGGGAAGGCGGCGCCGGGGTCGGGAATCGACGGGTGCTCGAGCCAGATGACACGTTGCACCCCCGCCTCGATGATCGCTTCCGCCCAGGCCTCCACGAGTGCAGCAGGGTCTTCAGCGAACGAGCGCTCCCGATCGTCGAGAGCGCAATCAGGGATGAGGACGGCCGAGAAGGCGCCGAGGGCAGCGCCCCCCACGTGTGATCCGTCACTGACGTCTCCGAGGGCGACCTTGACACCGCGCTCCTTCAGTTCGGCCGCCGAAACCGGGTCGGTGACGAAGGCGCGGACCTCGCCCGGCCGTGGAAGCAGGGCGTCGATCGCGGCTGCGCCCGGTCCGGTGTCGGCTCCGATCACGATCACAGGCATGCCGCTGAGCATAGGAATTGAGCCGGTGATGCACTTCGGGAACGCATAAGAACCGATTCGCGTTGTAATGGAGAGCGCAGGTGGCGCCGGGAACGCGGGTCGGTCTTCCCCCACTCCCCCAACTCCGTTCCGGCGCCACCTCGCGCGACCAGTCCGAACAGGCCGATTCGGCCGCTCTGCCGCCGCGGTACGCTCGCTTGAGTAGCGGTTTGGACGCTGCTTCAATTGCACTACCCCGATAGGGGAAATCCACTCGAACTCGAGGAGTTGAGGCCGCAGATGGCGACCGTTGATATCGATCTCGGCAAGTACGCGCTCGGCTGGGCCGACGAAGAGGACTACGTCTTCAAGCCGAAGAAGGGCCTCAACGAAGAGATCATCCGCGAGATGTCGGCCATGAAGAACGAGCCGGAGTGGATGCTGGGCTTCCGCCTCAAGGCCTACAAGCGGTTCCTTCGCAAGCCGATCCCGACCTGGGGTGGCGGCGGCCTGCTGGAGACGATTGATTTCGACGACATCTACTACTACATCAAGCCGACCGAGGGTCAGGCCAAGGACTGGGACATGGTCCCCGACTCCATCAAGGAGACCTACGAGAAGCTCGGCATCCCCGAGGCCGAACGCAAGTATCTGGCCGGGGTCACCGCTCAGTACGAGTCCGAGGTCGTCTATCACCGCAACCGTGAGGATCTCGAGGCCCAAGGGGTCCTGTTCTGCGACATGGACACCGCGGTGCGGGAATATCCCGAGATCGTCCAGGAGTACTTCGGGACGATCATCCCCCCGAACGACAACAAGTTCGCCGCTCTCAACTCCGCCGTTTGGTCGGGCGGATCGTTCATCTACGTGCCGCCGGGAGTCCACCTTGAACAGCCGCTGCAGGCGTACTTCCGGATCAACGCCGAGAACATGGGGCAGTTCGAACGGACCCTGATCATCGTCGATGAGGGCGCCTACGTTCATTACGTCGAGGGGTGCTCGGCACCGACCTACTCCAGCGACTCGCTCCATTCCGCAGTCGTCGAGATCGTCATCAAAGAAGGCGGCCGCTGCCGGTACACGACCATCCAGAACTGGTCGAACAACGTCTACAACCTCGTGACCAAGCGAGCCGTCGCCTACCGCAACGCCACCATGGAGTGGATCGACGGCAACCTCGGCTCCAAGCTCACCATGAAGTACCCGGCGGTGTGGCTGATGGAGGAGGGTGCCCACGGTGAGGTGCTCTCAATCGCTTTCGCCGGCGACGGGCAGCATCAGGACGCCGGAGCAAAGATCGTCCACGCCGCGCCCGACACCACCTCGCTGATCACCTCGAAGTCGATTTCCAAGGATGGTGGACGCGGTGGCTACCGCGGACTGATCCGTGTCGAAGACGGGGCCGAGGACGTCAAGTCCTTCGTCCGTTGCGATGCGCTCATCCTCGACGAGGACAGCCGGTCCGACACCTACCCGTACATGGAGATCGAGGAAGCCGACGCCCAGATCGGTCACGAGGCGACCGTCTCCAAGGTCGGCGACGACCAGCTGTTCTATCTGATGAGCCGCGGGCTGTCGGAGGAGGAAGCCACCGCGATGATCGTGGCCGGCTTCATCGAGCCGATCGTCAAAGAGCTCCCGATGGAGTACGCGGTCGAGCTGAACCGGCTCATCGAGCTGCAGATGGAGGGATCGGTGGGCTGACGCCCACCTCCGCAACTCGCGACTCGAGAAGAGGACCGGCTAGTTCTCTGTGACGGAGCACTGTTACTTCGCTTGCTCCAGCACCACCCACCGCTCGACTTCGAACACCTCGATGTCCTCGCGTTCGCCGGTGAGGGCCGCTTCGCCTTTCTCGCTCAGCCAGACAGGCCAGTAGGCCGCTTCGAGGGACGCGGGCACGTGGGACAGCGCCACCATCGCACCGTCGCCGGGCCACTCGATCCGGAACTCGACCTGCTCGTGTGAACCGTCGCCGGGCAGGGTGGCCACCCACCCTTCGGCAGCCTCGAGCGCTGCCGTCTCGGCGCCGGCCACACCACCGCGGCAACACCACTCGAAGTCGCGCTCCAGGCGCCACTCCCCATCGACCAGTTAGTACTGGGCCGAACCGAGCGCGGCCGACGAGTGGAGGAACCGAGTCCCCGGGTCTTCCCTCATCGGGAGAGCAAGGACGTGAGCGGCTCAGTCCTCGCTGGCCCGCATCTCACCGAGACCCTCCCATCGGTAGAGATACGAGCCCCGGCAGTCGAGGCCGGTCGACATGGTGAGCACGTCCTCGATCGTCATGGACGCCTTGCGGTCGTCGATCTCGGCCTGGGCGTGGCCGGCCAGTACCTCGATCACCGGCACGTCGACGCCTGCGAGCAGGCCTTCGCCGATGGCGATGCCGATCAGCGTCGACACCACGCTCTTGGTCACGGAATACACCTGATGGAGGGTCTCCCGATCGTGGGGGTAGAACGCGGCATCGAGGACGACGGTTCCGTTGCGCACGATGCTCACGGCATCGATGTCGGGGTACCGGGAGGCGATATGGTCGACGAGATCTGCAAGCAGGCCCGAATCGATCCCCCGGCTCTCAGGCGTGCCCACCCCGTGCCAGGTCGGAGGCGGTGCTGCAGTGGTTGTGGTCGTGGCCGCCGTGGTGGTCGTCGTTGAGGGCTCCACCGTGGTCGGTGTCGAAGGTTCTTCCGGCATTGTCGAGGTGACCGGAGCCGCCGATTTGGCTGCGTTAGTGCCGCCGGCGTCACCGCCGCTGCAGGACGGCACCGCGAGCACCATCATGAGCCCCGCAGTGAGGATCCTTGACGGGCGCACCATCGCCTCCTGGTTCCCCGGTCGCGCTATCAGTCCTCAAAGCTCAGACCGCTCATGACTGGTGCCCGACGACCGACAGCTTTCTTTCTGAGCCCCTTCTCAAGCGCGGGCTGGCGCAAACCGACGTCCGTGTCAGCATTGGTTGTGACAGGGCCCCCTCTGGTCGGATTTCGCGACTCGGGGTACGCTTGAGGTTCCGCCTCAACCGGGCCGGAGACCGGACGAAGGCAAGCAGATGCGACGTGCCAGTATCGCCAGCGGGCTAGCAGCCCTCTTCATTGCCGGAGCAGGCCTGTTTGCCGCGCCCCGGGCAGAAGCGGTCTACGCCTACGGCGAGATGGTCGATTACGACATGGTGTTCCCGGTCGCCGGACCGAACAGCTACGTAGAGAGCTTCTACGCCCCCCGCTACAACGGCATCCACCATGCCACCGACATCATGGCCGACAAGATGGTCCCGGTGGTCGCCGTCGCCGGCGGCACGGTCTACTACGTCAACGGCACCAGCAACCCCAACTGGACCGGCGGCCGCTGCTGCACCCTGCGGATTCGCCACGACGACGGATGGACCAGCGTCTACATCCACCTCAACAACGACAACCCGGGCACCGACGATGGTCAGGGATGGGGGATCGCGGCCGGCATCGAGATCGGGACCCGGGTCGAGGCCGGCCAGGTCATCGGATACGTCGGCGACAGCGGCAACGCCGAGAACACCCCACCGCACCTGCACTTCGAACTCCACGACCCCGACGGGGTTCACGTCAACCCCTATCAGGCCCTGCGCGCCGCCGAGGGGAAGCCGACCCCGGTGATCCAACCGCCGCCCGAACCGGCCCAGTGCGAAGCTCCCGACAGTGTCGACCTCGACGCGCTGCTCGGGGGTTCCTCCCTTCTGAAGACTGGATCACGAGGCGCCGCGGTTCGCCAGTTGCAGGAGTTCCTCAGCCAGGCCGGATACGATCCGGGTCCTGTTGACGGGGTTTTCGGCCCCAAGACCGGCACCGGGCTCTCCGGCTTCCAGACTGCGAACGGGCTGCGGCCGGACGGGGTCGTGGGGCCGGTGACCCGGGCTGCGATCCGCGATGTGGCCACCGCACTGCCGGCGGCGCCGGCGCTCGATCTGGGCAACCGGATCATACGGCCGGGGTACTCGGGGAGTGACGTCCGCGCCGTGCAGGAGCTCCTCAAGCTCGCCGGGCACGACCCGGGACCGGCGGATGGGGTCTACGGACCGCTGACCCAGGCTTCCGTGGCCGCCTTCCAGCGGGCCTTCGGCGGCTTGACCGTCGACGGCAAGGTCGGCCCCAACACCCGCCAGGCCCTGGCCGACGCACTCGGGTTGGGCGACGTCGACGCCGACTGCGGCTAGTCGCCCGCATCTCCGGCGGAAACGACAACGCTGTCGTTTCGCCCTGGTCGGTGCCAAGCTGGTGGTATCGCTGCAAAGCGAGGGACCATGGCGGATCGGAATCAGATCCAAGAAGGCCACTCGGTCCTGCGACTTCCCCCCAAGCGGAACCTCGATCGTGTACGTATCCCCGAGCACCGCGAACCGCGTCGCGCCGCTGGTGACGACGAGCGTTTCGTGACCGATTGGTGGGAACCGGAACCGAGCAAGATCGTCAAGTAGCCCGCCGCCGACCGGTGAGTGGCACCTGCTCCGCGCCGGTGCACCGGGAGGGCATCGTGATGTGTCCGGGTCCATTGGGACCGGTGGCCCTACCTGAGGCGAGCTAGCGACGGTAGGTACAGGGAAACGGATCCCGAGAGGCTCTGAAATGCGTCGAATCGGCTTCTTGCTCGTCGTGATTGCACTGCTGGCCGCAGCATGCGGTGACGATGACGACTCTGCTACCACGGCTGCTCCGGCCACCACTGCTGCTCCAACGAGCACCGCCGCTCCGGCCACCACCGCGGGACCGGCCACCACTGCTGCTCCCGCCACCACCGCGGCACCCACGACGACCGCGGACCCGACCACAACAGCGGCGCCGACGACCACTGCGGCGCCGGCGGCACCGTTCGAGCTCACGAGCACCGCCTTCGAGGATGGTGGCGACATCCCGATCGTCTACTCGTGCGACGGGGACAACATCTCACCGCCGCTGGACTGGGGCGCAAATCCCGAAGGGACTGCAACGCTCGCCCTCTTGATGGACGATCCGGATTCGGGCGGCGACCCGTGGGACCACTGGGTGATCTTCAACATCCCGGCCGACGTCACCTCGCTGCCGGAGAACGTCCCGCCTGAACCGACGCTTGCCGACGGCTCGGTGCAGGGGGTGAACGATTTCTTCAACCTCGACGTCCCCGGTTTCAATCTCACCGGGTGGGACGGGCCGTGCCCGGGTCTCCAGCCGCACCTGTACATCTTCACGCTGTACGCCCTGGATACGGCGTTGGGCCTGTTCCCGGAATCGACACTGGCAGATGTCCAGGCCGCAATCGAAGGGCACATCATCGACCAAACAGTGCTGACGGGGTACTACCCGGCCAATAGCTGAGGAGCAACGCAGCACCTCACCGCCGCTACCTTGCGATCCGCAGGGAGGTGCGGGTGAGGCTGTTCGCCGCCGTCGGCCCGGGCGACATCGTGTTGATCGTGCTCGGTGCCGTCATGATCGTGATGGGCGTCCGCGGGCCTCCCGGGATCAAACGGGCGCTGCGGCACCACAAGGTCGTCGGTACCTGGCGCCACGGTGCACTGGTGTTCGGCGCTCTGCTCTACGCGATCACCGTGCCCACCATGGGCGTACTGATCCTCTACCTGGGAATCAGCCCCTGACCTGTGGGCTACTCGGCCCGACCGCGAACCGAGCCGGTGATCTTGGCGCCGGTCAGGTCGTACACCGCGCAGATGATCTCTCGATCTCCGGCCTCATCCCACGATTCCCGGGACGGCCACAGCGCTGCGATGTCGAAACGAGACGCTTCGTAGGGAACACCGACGAAGTTCTCGAATCCGCTCAGGCAGGACGTATAGGCGGCCTGCTCGTGTTCGGCGCTCCCCGGGAAGCTGCCCCCGCCCTGGTAGCGAGTGATCAGGTACACCTCGTTGTCGTGCGGCTCTGCGCAATCGACCGTGTCGACCTCAGAGACCTGTGCGAACGACGCGGGATCGTCGAAGCAGCTCCCTTCTTCGAGAGAGAACACTGACTCGCCGCCGCAGGCGGCGACTGCCAGCGCGATGAGCATGATCATTGGTGTGATGCGCCGCATGGAGTTCCTCCGGTGGCCTCTTCGCACGGTACCCCAGAGCGGCGGCGACGCGGTGGACCCGGGTCCAAGTGGGATTCGGCAGGCCCCTTCGCCGTCGATTAGTCCTGGGCTTCGCAGAGCATGGCGCCGGACTGCATGCTGAGCACGATCTTCGCGGCGTCGGCGGCCTCGGTGGTCGTCGTGGCTTCGGTGCTCGACGTCGTCGTGTCATCCTCACCGGCATTGTCGGCCGGCTGCGGCGCCGGACCCAACTCACCGGTGATGACTCCTTCCAGGATCGAGAAACTGAACTCCTCGACCTCAACGCGGTCGCCGTAGACCTCTGCAACGTCTTCGGCGGTGTCGCCGACGGCAAGGCCGCTCGGAGTCTCGAACTCTGGGAGCAGCGGGTTCTCGGGATCGCTCGGCAGTTGCGATCGCCACTGCGCGAAGTGCTGGACGCCTTCGTTGGCGAAGGTGTCGTCACCGCCCTTGTCGGTCGCTGCATCGGTGAATGCCACGAACAACTCGGCATCTCCGAACACCAGAATGCGGTGGTTGACGCACTGGCCACCGGCATCGGTGAACCCGGAATCGTTGGTGGGTGGCCCGAGGATTGCGGTCAGCGTCTCGATGACGTCATCCATCGGATCACCGAAGTCGACGAAATCGAGCCCGGTGCTCTGCAGGACGAGGGCGGACGGCGGCGGCGGGATCTTGATGGTGTAGGTGAACAGCCCCTCGGCTCCCGCTTGCGTCGTGATGATGTAGTTACCGGTCTCCGCAGCCTCGACGACCACTCGCGTCGTGGAAGCCGGTGCCGCGACTACCGCTCCGGAGGGGGCGGTGACACCGATCGTTAGGGGGACTTCGGCCGCAACGGTCATGGTCTGGCCGGCCGCGACCCGGATGGTCACCTGGTCGTCGACGTTCGGATCGAGGTAGGCACGGACCGTGGTGGTCATGGATTCGCCGACGATGCTGGCGGTGCGGACGTCGTCGCAGGCCGCCCCCAGCGCCAAGAGCACTGCGCCGGACACGCCTCCCGGATCTGCGCGGAATCCCAGGGACTCCTGAGCCTGTGCAACGAACGCTCCGGTGATGGCGCCGTAGACACCGTCGACGGACAGATCCTCATCGCGCCCGTCGACGACGGCCCGCTCGAAGCCGTTGCAGAGCAGCAAGAACTGCAGCGATCGCACCAGTGGCCCGGCATCACCCCGCCCGACGAGGATCTCCCCCTGCGGGATGAGCGTCGTCGTCGTGGTCGCGATGGTGCTGGTCGTCGTGGTCGACCCAGTTGTCGTCGTGGTGGTGTCCGCCTCGTCGTCGCCGCCGCATGCTGCGACGAACACAACGAGGGCGATCACCACGTGTCGCAGCCGTCGGGCGTTGCGCACGGTCACCCCCACACAGCGTGTTCGACCGTCAACCTAGTGAATCGGCCGGGATCGCGCTTCCTTTTGCGGTGCAACGCAAGTAGGGCCGGGCATCAGCCCGGCCCTACTGCTTGATTCCGGTCCGTCAGGAACGGGGGTTGCTGACCGCCGCCTGGGCTGCGGCCAGCCGTGCGATCGGCACCCGGAAGGGCGAGCAGGACACGTAGTTGAGACGCAACTCGTGGCACAGTTCGATCGATTTCGGATCGCCGCCGTGCTCGCCACAGATCCCGATCTCGATGTCGGGGTTGGTGGAGCGTCCACCGTCCACAGCGATTCCCATCAGCTTGCCGATGCCGTTTCGGTCGATCGAGGCGAAGGGGTTCTCGTCGAGGATCCCCTGCTCGAGATACGACATGAGGAACCCCGCCTCGGCGTCGTCGCGGCTGATGCCGTACGTCGTCTGGGTGAGATCGTTCGTTCCGAACGAGAAGAACTGGGCGTACTCGGCCACCTCGTCGGCGGTGAGCGCCGCCCGCGGGATCTCGATCATCGTGCCGAACTTGTAGTCGATCTCGATGCCCTGTTCCTCCATGACCTTCTTGGCCTCGTCCTCGAGCACGCCGCGCTGGCGTTTCAGCTCGTTGACGTGGCTGGTCAGCGGGATCATCACCTCGGGATGCACGTCGACGCCGTCCTTGGCGGCTTCGCACGCCGCCTCGAAAATGGCCCGCACCTGCATCTTGGTGAGCTCCGGGATCATGATGCCGAGCCGCACGCCGCGGGTCCCCAGCATGGGGTTGGCCTCGTGGAGCGTCTCGACCCGGGCCAGCATCGCCTCGTCGGCCTCGATCTTGGCTTCGAGCTCCGCCCGGTCGCCCTCACCGGCGGCGAGCGCCACCTTTGCCTCGGTGATCCCCTTCATCAGGTCACCGAACTCGGGGAGGAACTCATGGAGGGGCGGATCGATCAGGCGGATGATGACCGGAAGGCCATCCATCTCCCGGAAGAGCCCGGAGAAGTCGCCCCGCTGATAGGGGAGCAGTCCGTCCAGAGCTTCCTGGCGGACCTTCGGGTCGGTGGTGGTGATCATCTGCTGCACGAGTGGGAGCCGGTCGGTCTCGAAGAACATGTGCTCGGTTCGGGCCAGGCCGATCCCTTCGGCGCCGTAGCGGCGGGCCCGCTCGGCATCGACGGCGTAGTCGGCATTGGCCCACACCCCGAGCTGGCGCAGCTCGTCGGCCCAGCTGAGGAGCTTCACGAGCCACGGATCGGAGATGTCGGGGACCAGCGTGTCCAATTGACCGACGAAGACCTCGCCGGTGGTGCCGTCGATGCTGATCGAGTCACCTTCGGCAATGGTGGTGTCGCCGACGGTCATCGTGCGGCCCGCAAGGTCGATCTGGAGTTCGGCCACGCCGACCACGGCCGGCTTGCCGAACTGGCGGGCGACCAGCGCGGCGTGGCTGGTGCGGCCACCCTTGCTGGTCAGGATGCCGTTGGCGGCCAGCATGCCGTGCACGTCGTCGGGCTTGGTCTCGGGGCGAACCATGATGACGTTCTTACCCTCGCCCTTGGCCCATTCCTCAGCGAGGTCGGCGGTGAACGCAATAACGCCGACGGCGGCACCGGGGGAGACGTTCAGGCCATCGGCGAGCTTGTCTCCGGATGCCTTGGCCTCGGTGGAGAACTGCGGATGGAGGAAGAAGTCGACCTGATCGGGATTGACCCGCATGACGGCTTCCTGCTTCGTGATAAGCCCCTCTTCCGCCTGATCCACGGCGATCCGCACCGCGGCCTGGGCGGTGCGCTTGCCGTCGCGGGTCTGCAGCAGCCAGAGCTTGCCGCGCTCGACGGTGAACTCGATGTCCTGCATCTCGCGGTAGTGCTGCTCGAGGCGCTCGGCGATGTCGGCGAACTCCTCGTACAAGCTGGACATCTGCACTTCCATGTCCGCCATGCGGAGGGTGGGGCGAGTGCCGGCGACGACGTCCTCGCCCTGGGCGTTGAACAGGAAGTCGCCTTCGATCTTGTTCTCGCCGGTTGTGGCGTTGCGGCTCACGGCGACGCCGGTGGCGCAACCCTCGCCCATGTTGCCGAAGACCATCGTCTGGATGTTCACGGCGGTGCCGAGGTCGTGATCGATACCGGCGGCGTTGCGGTAGTCGAACGCCCGCTTGCCGTTCCAGGACTTGAACACGGCTTCGGTGGCCAGCTTGAGCTGCTCGACCGGCTCGGAGGGGAACGCCGGTGCCAGCTTCTTGAATTCGGCAATGATGCCGAGCAGCGCATCCGCGGGGAGGTCGCTGTCGCTCTCGACGCCGTTGGCCTCGCGGGCCGCTTCGAGAACCTCCTCGAACGGCTCATCGTCGAGTCCGAGCACGACCGATCCGAACATCTGGATGAGTCGGCGGTATGAGTCGTACACGAAACGGGCATCGCCGGTGAGCCCGATCATGCTCCCGGCGACCTCGTCGTTCATGCCGATGTTTAGGACCGTGTCCATCATGCCGGGCATCGAGAACTTCGCACCGGAGCGACACGACACCAGCAGCGGATTCTTGGCGTCGCCGAACTTCTTGCCGGTGGCTTCTTCGATCCTCGAGAGCTGTGCCGCGATCTGGTCCCAGCTTCCGGCGGGGAAGGCCTCACCGGCGTCGAGATACGCCAGGCACGCTGCAGTGCTGACGGTGAAACCCGGAGGTACCGGAACCCCAAGCCGGGTCATGTCGCCGAGGTTGGCTCCCTTGCCTCCGAGCAGGCCCCGAACCTGATCCCAATCTCCACCCAACGACTCCTGTGCCTGGTCGACCTCGTCGAACCCGTACACCCACTTCGTTTCGGACATGCGCGTGACGCTCCTGGATTGCGGTGCATTCCCCATTATGGGCGTTTTGGAACGGGTTCCAAGGGACGGGGTGCCCGGGTGATCCGCCGATGGTCCTTGTGGGCGAGCGAAGCTCACTCAGCGGTGCTCATTCCCCTCTCATCAAACGCTTCGGGAAGCTCACCGCCGGCCTCACAGATCTCGAACACGGCGATCCGAATCTGTCTGCAGCGATGGCGAGTGAAAGGAACGGAACGATGCGCCAAACGCTGAAGATCGGAATCGTGACCCTGGTGGTTGCGGCGATGGCGATGTCGGGCCTGGCTCTGGCCCAAACCGACGATTCGAGCACGAATCCCCCCGCGGCAACCGAGCAGGGACAGAGTCGGATCATGGAGAATCTCGGTCCCCTGGTCGAGGACGGCACCCTGACTCAGGCGCAGGCCGAGGCGGTTGCCGAAGTCCTGGCCGACGGATCCCGCGGGCACGGGCGCCGTGGCCCCGGCTTCGAAGGGATCGCTGAGTTCCTCGGAACGACCGTGGACGAGATCCGTCAGGCGCTGCAGGCAGGGTCCACCCTCGCCGACGTGGCGGCCGACAACGGATCGAGCGCCGACGCCCTGATCGACTACATGGTCGGCGAGGCCACCGAGCGCCTCGATCAGGCGGTGGCCGACGGCAAGATCGACGAGGCCGGGAAAGCTGAGAGGCTGGCCGAGATCACCGAGAGGATCACCGACGGGGTCAACGGCGAGTTTGAGCCCGGCGACCGTGGTCCCGGCCGGCGGGGCCCCGGTGGGCCCGGCGGGGAGCGGGGCCCCAGCGGCCCGGAGGGTGAGGGCACCAGCGCCTGATCAACACACTCCATCTCCTCCCGTGCGATTGGGGCGGCCTTCGGGCCGCCCCACATCGTGTGGATTCCTCGAGTACCTCAGTGGCGCAGCCCGGCAGGCGCCAATATCCTCCTTCGCAACCGACCGGAGTGAGGGGGATGGTTGGGAGCACGGACGATGGCGCCGGCGGGTTGCCTCCGCCGCCACCACCGCTAGCAACACCGGAGGCCGCCCTGCCCGACCTGGCTGGAGACCTCGACCGCATGATGAGCGGGGTCGAGGCGGCCGTCGGTGAATATCGATCCGGTGCGATCACGCTGCAGGACCTACAGCATCGGTGTCTCGAAGCCGGGGTCGTTCGATCCGGGGGAGCCCTCCTGATCTGGGATTGGGTGAACGGGAAGGTGTTTGGATACGACGGCTTCCAGGTGACCGAGATCCCACTCGGTCAGTCGTGACGACCGGCGGCTTGACACCGGGCGACTTCTGGACCTGGTGGGCGGGAGCACCCCGGGCCGGTGCTGCAGTCGGCACCACGTTCCAGCCGTGGGGGGCGGCGCTGCCGACAGAGGCAGGTCTTGCGGCCCGCGCCGCTTCCTTGCAAGGCCAGGTCCCGCCGCACCTGCTGAACCAGTTGAGTGCGTTCGACCGGACTCGCTTGTTCCGGGCGATGGAGAGGCTCCAGCACCTCCAGGCAACCACCGGCTCCCATCAGCTCACAGGACTGCAGCGGATCCAGAATCTGCAGTCGGCCATCAGCGGCATCCTTGGGGAAGCGGAAGGAAGCTTCCTGGCCCGGCGTCTCGCCGAACAAGAGGCGAAGCTTGCGCTCGGCGAGCACGCCGCCCGGGCCGCCGCCCGCCGTCCGGTCCGGCCGTTCCTCGGTCTGGGGCTCGGCGGTGCGGTGACGCTCGGGAGTGTGCTGCTGGTGCTGATCGTCGGCGGCATCATCTGGCAGCAGCAGACCGATGCCCGTAACCGGATCGACAATCTGCCCGAGAACGCCGAACCGGCCACGATTTTCGTGGGCCCCGCCGCGTCCGGGGCGTGCGTGGATCAGATCATGCTGGAGAACGGCCTCACCTGGACCGACCAGGGATGGCGAGCTCCGCTGACTCTTCCCGAACCGCTGCTCTACGGCCCGGCATCAGAGAACGGCGCAGGCGGCGATGAAGCGCGCTATCGCAACAACGTGGCCGATTGGTACGCCTCGCTCACCGCCAGGGTCGACGCGGCGGTGACGGATTCGCAAGCCCGCTGCGGCACCGTCGCCGCGGGCACGTGTAGCGAGGCGGCCAGCCGTGCGCTCGTGTGGCGACAGGGTGAGGAAGACCCCGATGCGTATCGCATCCTGGCATCGGAGGGCCGGCTCACCGCAGCGGTGTGGGAGTGGGAACGGGGGACCTGGGGAGAGGGCGACGATTTCGAATACGACGTCCTGGTCGCCCGTATCAGCGGCCAACCGGGGACCGCCGTCTGCCTGCGGACCTCTCCGGCCGGCGATGAGGATCGGGGCCTGCTGGAGCAGGCCGGTGCCGACGAGGGAACTCTCCACTACGTCAACCAGGGGTGCTACTGGGGTCTCGGGGTGGAGAACGAGAACGGGTTCGAAAGCAACTGGATCGACTACGAGAGCGGGAATCAGCGGGTGAACCTGGGCACGGACGGTGGGGCCGCGCTCGTGTTCGGCGAGGTGAGCTGCGGAATCGGGCTGCCGGCGAGCACCCTCATTTGGGTCGAGATCTGGACCGAGCCGGGGGCAACGCTCGCTCCCGGCTGAGCCTGCCCGGACACTCGAATCTGGACCTCGGTACCCTCCATCCCGTGCGGCTCGTCGTTGCGTCCTGCTCGGTGGACTACTCCGGCCGTCTCCAGGCGCACCTGTCGGAGGCGGTCAGGCTGATCATGATCAAGGCCGACGGCTGTGTTGCGATCCACGCCGACGGCGGCGCCTACAAGCCGCTCAACTGGATGAACGCCCCCAATCATCTCGAGGAGCGGCCCGGGGAGTGGATCGTCACCAATCCCAAGGGCGAGACCCTGGTGATTCGCTTCTCCGAGATCTTCTCCGACGTGACGCACGAGATGGGGATCGATCCCGGTCTCGACAAGGACGGTGTGGAGGCGAACCTCCAGCAACTGCTGGCCGAGCGCCCGTTCGCCATCGAACCCGGCCTCTCGCTGTTGCGGCGCGAGTACCCGACGGACATAGGTCCGGTTGATCTCCTCTGCCGTGACGAAGGGGATCAGGTGGTCGCCATCGAGATCAAGCGCCGCGGCGAGATCGACGGCGTGGAGCAACTGACGCGTTACCTCGACTTCCTCAATCGGGACCCGGCGCTCGCCCCGGTTCGGGGGATCCTCGTTGCTCAGGAGATCAAGCCACAGGCGAAGACGCTTGCCGCGGATCGCGGGCTCGGGTGCGTCGAGGTGGACTACGACGAACTCCGCGGCATCGAGAGCCCGAACTTGAAACTGTTCTGAGCCGGCCTCCGGCCGGCTGGAAACAGGAGGTAGGTATTTGGTAGTAGACAGACCGCGGCCTCTGTCTACTACCTATTGCCTACTTCCTGTTGCCTGCGAGCGGCAGCGAGCCGGCCTACAGCAGGCTCTCGAGATCGAAGCTGCAGCTCGGGTGACGCAGCTTCGCCAGCGCCCGGCCCTCTATCTGGCGGATCCGCTCCCGGGTGAGGTCGAACACCTTGCCGACATCCGACAGAGTCCTCGGTGAGTCGCCGTCGAGGCCGTAGCGGAGCCGGATCACCTGGCGTTCCCGTTCGTCGAGCAGGCACATGGCTGATTCGAGGTGGCGCCGGGCCGATCCTTCGGCGGCGACGAGGAAGGGGTCCGGAGCTCCGTTGTCCTCGACGAAGTCGGCCAGTTCGGCGTCGCCGTCGGTGCCTACCGGACGGTCGAGCGACACGGTGTCGCCGGGAGCCTCCATGGCGATCTGGACTCGCTCCAGATCGAGCCCGCTGGCTTCGGCGATCTCCTCGTTGGTCGGTGGGCGGCGGAGCTGTTCGGCCAGCGAGAGTGAGGTTTCCTGCACCGTGCGAACCACGTCCACCATGTGTACCGGAAGCCGGATCGTGCGGCCCTGGTTCCCCAGGCCTCGGGTGATCGCCTGTCGGATCCACCAGGTGGCATAGGTCGAGAACTTGAAGCCCTTTCGCCAATCGAACTTCTCGACGGCACGGATCAGCCCGAGATTGCCTTCCTGGATGAGATCGAGCATGTCGAGCCCGCGGCCGGTGTAGCGCTTGGCGATCGAGATGACCAGGCGGAGGTTGGACCGGATGAACTCGGCTTTCGCCTCGTCGGCGAGGTGGATGGCCCGGAAGATGCGAGCCCGCTCCGCAGGGGAGAGGTCGGCAGCGTCGGCCTCGAGCTTGCGCTGGGCGCGGCGGCCGCGCTCCATGGTCCTGGCGAGTTGAACTTCGTCTTCCGCGGTGAGGAGGGTGTGCTCGGCGACGGACTCGAGGTACATGCCGACACTGTCGGACAGCCCTGGAGCCTCCCGGATCCGGCTCGCCACCGCGCTCCCTTCGCTGTTCGGGAACCGCACGGTATCACGACGCTGCGTGATCGCGCAATGTGACAAAAGCCCCGACATCGTTGGTACCGGTTCCACTCATCTGAGGGTTGTCCCAGGTCAGAGCCCATTTCGGCTCGATGCAAACAACCGAATCCCTCCATCGGAGTCAACTGCGGAGAGTAGTCGGTGTACCCGGTGCTATCCGGGCGCCCGGTCGTCGGGGCGACGCTCGAGCTCCTCGAGTCCGAGGCGGTAGACGACGAACTCGGAGACCCCACCGGTGAGCGAGTCGTAGAGGAGGCGGGCACGCCGGTTGTGGTGCTCGGTCTGCCAGTAGAGGTAGCACCACCCGCGGCTGCGCCGCACCTCATCAACCGCCGTGATGAGAGCCCGACCGATCCCGCGCCCGCGATACGGCTCGGCAACGACGAGATCCTGCAGGTAACACATCGGGACCTCTTCCCAGGTGTCGATGTGGGGCACGAATATCGCCATGCCGACCACGGTGTCATCGGCTTCAGCCACCAGGCACTCCACCGGATCGGCCGGGTTGAGCAGCCGCGTCCACAGGAAGTCGTCGCGAGCCGGGGGGAGATCGGCCCGATAGTGGGCGAGATACAGCTCCCAGAGCTCCTGCCAGCGGCTCCGGTCGGATGGGCGGAGAGGTCGGATTGCCGCTGCGGTCATGGTGCAGATTCTCGTCGTGGGGATGCGGCCGTGCCACCTCAGTTCGATGTGACCTTCGCCCCTGCGAGACCTTGCCGGATCGGCGCGAACCTGTATGAACCCAAGGGGACTGGAGCGGTGCAACATGGCAGACATCGAGGAACTCGTCGGCCGGGCACCTGAGGCGCTCACGGTGAAGAGGGTGTTCGGTGACCCGTACGAGGGAGGCGGCGTCACGCTGATCCCGGCCGCCGCAGTACGCGGCTGCGGTTGCGCCGGAGACGGTGACGGGGGTGAGGACGGCAGCGGCTGTGGTGGCGGGTTCGGCGTGTCGGCGCGGCCCGTCGGGGCATATCAGATCAAGGACGGTGAGGTGACCTGGGTTCCTGCCGCCGACACCACAAGGGTCATCATCGCATCGCAGATCTTCGGTCTTGCGGCGCTGCTGATTCTCCGTTCGATCTTCAAGCGGAGGCGGCGCCGCACCTGATTCGCCGGTCTTACGGTGCATCTAGGGTGAGCAGCCGTGGACGCCCTCGAGACCCTCCACAATGAACTGATCAAGTGCCGCCGCTGTCCCCGCCTGGTCGAGTGGAGGGAGGAGGTCGCCGTCACCAAACGGGCCGCCTTCGCCGATGAGGACTACTGGGGCCGGCCGGTGCCGGGCTTCGGCGACCCGGATGCGAGGTTGCTCGTCGTCGGTCTGGCCCCAGCGGCACACGGGGCCAACCGGACCGGCCGGATGTTCACCGGCGATCGCTCCGGCGACTGGCTCTACCGGGCGCTGCACCGGGCGGGATTCGCCAGCCGGCCGGACTCGACGTCACGGGACGATGGACTGGTGCTCACGAATGCCTTCATCTCGGCTCCGGTCCGCTGCGCTCCGCCTGCGAACAAGCCGACCGGTTCGGAGCGCGAGGCCTGCCGGCCGTGGCTGGACGCCGAGATGGATCTGCTCAGCGGCACCGAGGTGATCATCTGCCTGGGCGGAATCGCCTATGCCGAAGTCATGCGATTGCTCGCAGCACGCGGCATTGCCGTCCCTCGGCCGCGCCCGCGGTTCGGGCACGGTGTCAGGGTTGAGACCGGTGGACCGCTTGTGCTCTGCTCCTACCATCCGTCGCAGCAGAACACCTTTACGGGACGGCTCACCGATGCCATGTTCGATGCCGTGTTTGTGGCCGCCCGGGCGGCTATCGGCCGTGCCTTTGGGTAGAGCGATGCCGCCGCATATGCTCAGGCTTCAGCTCCAGGAGATCGTGTGCTTCCACTGAATCAGGAAACCTCGGACCGCGCCGGGTCGGCGTGGCCGACTTGGGCACGTCGGGGCGCCGCCGATGCGCTCGAGACGTTCACCTCAACCCCGATGCCCGACCCGACCGAGGAGGACTGGCGGTACGTCGAGATCCCGGTCGACCTCGATGACCTCTCCCTGCCATCCCTCGCCGGCGATCCGATGCCCGAGGCCGCGGCCACCATCGCCGGGGTTGAGCCGGTCGGCCGTTACCTCGCCGTCGACGGCAGGACCGTGTCGATCGAACCCGGAGACGGCCCGGCGAGCTTCGCGACACTGGCCGACACCCTGACGGACCCGTCAACATTGGAGTGCTCGGTGCTGGACTCGATCCCGGCCTCGCTGGACCGGTTCGCTGCCGCCCACCGTGCGTTCGTGCAGGACGGTGTCGTCGTCCGGATTCCCAAAGGGAAGGTCGACGGCCCGTACCTCGTCGAGTTCCAGGCGGTCACCCCCGGGGTGGTGTCGTTCCCCCACCTGGCCATCGAGGCCGAGGAAGGGGCCGAGGGGTCGGTCGTCGTGCTCTTCCGCTCCCCGAACGGATCAGACTTCGTGGTGGTGCCTCAGGTCGAGGCTGTGGTCGGCGACAACGCCAACCTGGCCATCACCATGGTGCAGGAATGGGGTGACACGACCTACGGAGTTGCCCAGCAGCGGGTACGGGTGGGCCGCGATGCCCACGTCACTCTCGCCGAAGCCGGCATCGGAGGCAGCAACGCCCGGATGCATCTCACGGTGGATCTGGAGGGACGCGGCGCCGATGCCCGGATTCTCGGGGTCTACTTCGGGGACCGGGAGCAGACGCTCGATTACCGCTACTTCATGAATCACAAGGCTCCGAACACCACGTCGGAGATGACGTTGAAGGGCGCCGTCGGCGACACCGCCGATTCGGTCTTCACCGGAATGATCCGGATCGAGCCGGAGGGGCAGAAGACGAATGCCCACCAGACCAACCGCAACCTCGTGCTCTCCGAGGGTGCCTCGGCCCAGTCGGTGCCGAACTTGGAGATCCTCGCGAACGATGTTCGCTGCGGCCACGGCTCGGCGGTCGGGCCGCTCGACGAGGAGCAGCGCTACTACCTGATGAGCCGGGGCCTCGACCGCATTCGAGCCGACCGGCTCCAGGTGCTCGGGTTCTTTGAGGACGTCCTCGGACGGTTCCCCGACCAGGCGGTAGAACCGCCGCTGTCGGCTGCGATGCTCGACAAGTACGCCGCAGTGGTTAGGCGGGAGGGGGCGTGATGGATCGCCTCAAGATCACGGCGCTCGCCGACCTTCCCGATGGCCGCGGCGTGCGGGTCGACGTCGCGGACCATCGGATCGCACTGTTTAGGTTTGGCAACGATGTTTACGCCATCGGTGATCGGTGCAGCCATGCCGAGGCTTCTCTCGCCGAGGGTGAGGTCTTCGACGGCGCGGTCGAGTGCCCCCGTCACGGTTCCGAGTTCGACCTCACCACCGGCGAGCCGGCTTCTTTCCCGGCAACCAAGCCGGTCGCCGTCTACACCACCGAGGTCGAGGATGGCGACGTCTTCCTCACTTTGACCCCACAGGAGGCATCGTGACCGCCAGCGCACTCGAGATCACCGGTCTGGAGGCGCGGCTCGGCGATCTCCACATCCTCAGGGGCGTCGACCTCGAGGTGCCGTTCGGCGAGGTCCATGCCCTGATGGGACCCAACGGATCCGGCAAATCGACGCTGTGTCATGTGCTCATGGGACGTCCGGGCTACCAGGCCGATGGGTCTGCGCTGGTCGGCGGTGCCGAGATGCTCGGACAGCCGATCGACGCCCGGGCCCGCGCCGGGCTCTTCGAGGGCTTCCAGTACCCGGTCGAGATCCCCGGCGTCGAACTGCAGCAGCTGCTCGCCGAGATCGATGAGGCCACCGACGGCGGCGATGCCTTCTGGGGCCGCGTCGAGCAGGCAGCGGACAAGCTCAGCCTCGAGTCGTTCCTCGATCGCCCGGTGAACGAAGGCCTTTCGGGTGGTGAGAAGAAACGATCCGAAATGCTGCAACTGCTGGCGGTCCGGCCGAAGGTCGCCATCCTCGACGAGATCGACTCTGGACTCGACATCGACGCCGTCCGTGAAGTAGCAGAGACGGTCGAGGCGGTCCGCAGCCCTGACCGGGGGATCCTCGTGATCACCCACTACAGCCGGATCCTGCGCTACATGAACCCCGACCGCATCCATGTGATGATGGACGGCCGGATCGTGCGCTCCGGGGGCCCCGAACTTGCCGAGGAACTCGAGGACAAGGGGTATGAGGTGCTGCGACAGGAGCTCGGCCTGAGCGCCGACGTCACCGCCGACGAGCCCGACGACTTCCCGCTGTAGGCGAGATCGCCGGGCGGCGACGCAACGAAGACCTATCCGCCGGACGCCCGCCGTGCTTTGATACCGCCATGACGGTTGCGCTCGGCACGATGCG
Source organism: uncultured Acidimicrobiia bacterium (assembly GCA_964511945.1). Taxonomy (GTDB): domain Bacteria; phylum Actinomycetota; class Acidimicrobiia; order Spongiisociales; family UBA11373; genus CAZEHO01. Next base: position 213,081 of record CAZEHO010000002.1, read on the forward strand.
GTGGGGAGAGGGTCCCCGACGCATTCTCCTGCTTCACGGCATCTCGTCGAACGCGGCCGGGTGGTGGCGGGTGGCTCCGGAGCTGGCGACGTCCGGATGGCAGGTCACGGCGGCCGACATGCGCGGCCACGGGACGAGCCCCATCTCCGACGAGTACACCCTGGATGCGTACGCCTCCGACGTGCTCGGGTTGGGTGCCGGGTGGGATGCGGTCCTCGGCCACTCTCTCGGCGGAGCCGTTGCGGTGATCGCCCAGACGATGGATCCCGGCTGGGCCGGCGGTCTCATCCTCCAGGATCCGGCCCTGCTCATGCCCGACGCGCAGATCGAGGAGATCACCGCAGCCCTGCTGGAACCGATCGACGGCCCTGCCACCGAGGCAGAAATCGCAGCGGAGAATCCCCGCTGGCACGCCACCGACGTTCACATCAAGCGCGAGGCCCTCTGTCAGACGAGCGCCACCGTGTTGCGCTGCACCATGGAACAGAACACCCCGTGGAACGTGCTCGAGCCGGCGTCGAGCGTCTCGGTGCCGACCGTGCTGCTCGGCTCGGACCCGGAAGAGGGCGGGATCGTGGCGGTCTCGATCGGCGGCTGGCTCGCAGAGGAAAACCCGCATCTTCGATACGAGATGCTCGAGGGGGCCGGTCACAGCGCCCACCGCGAGGACGATGGGTACGACGCCTACCTGGCGGCGGTGCATCGGGCGCTGGAGTGGATCACCACACCGCAATGAGGTTGGGGTAGCGTCGGCTTCAGGCAACCAAGGGGCCGATCCACCATGCTCGTAGTGGCCGTAGAGTTTGAGGTTGCGCCCGCGGGCCACGCCCGGTTCGTCGCCGCGGCGAAGGAACTCGCCGCCGCCACCCGGGCGGAATCTGGGTGTGTGTTCTTCGAGTTCTGGGCGCACCTCGACGGCGAAGGACGCTTCCACCTGTTCGAGGGGTGGCAGAACACAGACGCGTTGCTCTCCCATCGCTCGGAGCCGCACACGGACGCCTTCAAAGCAGGTCTCGGGGATCTCGGGGCTGAGATCGTGCGGGTCCGGCGGTACTCCGCCACCGAAACCGAGGTGTAGACGTGGCGGCCTACTTCGTGGCACTTCTGGATGTACACGACCGGGAGGAATACCAGCGCTACCTCGACGGGGCCGGAGCGGTGCTCGCCCGGCACCGGGGGAGAGCCCTTGCTGTGGAAGAGCAGCCCATCGCGCTTGAGGGCGAGTGGCCCGCAGGGCGCACGGTGGTGATCGAGTTCCCGACCATCGAGGATCTGCAACGCTGGCACGAGTCGCCGGAGTACCGCGAGATCGTCGGCCACCGCCACGCTGCTGCAACCGGCAGCGCGGTTGCGATCAGGGGCCGAGAGTGACGGTGCCGGTCGTCGAGGTCGAGCATCTGGAGAATCAATCGGAGCTTCGTCGCCGCAGGCCTGGCGTTGCGCTTTCTCCGCTGGGAGTAGCGGATCTCAGAAGTCGTCGAGTGAATCGTCTAGATCGGCCGCCGGATCGTCGTACTCGAACCCGGTGAGTCGGGCTTGATCAGACCGACGGCGATCAGACCTTCGCGTTCGAGGACTGAGCCGTCTGGGTATGGGACGGCACCGGATTTGCCCGTGTGCTCTCACCGGCCTTCGGCACCGACCTCCA
>CAZEHO010000002.1:214828-333844 GCA_964511945.1 uncultured Acidimicrobiia bacterium
GGGACGGCACCGGATTTGCCCGTGTGCTCTCACCGGCCTTCGGCACCGACCTCCATGAATTGATGTGGGACCTCGTCGCGACCGATGACGGCTTCGTCGCTGCCGGCCGCACCTACACCGATGCTGCCGATCCAGTCGACGCTGCTGTTTGGGTGTCTCCCGATGGGTTGACCTGGGAGTCCCGGCCGATCGAACCCTCACTGGAAGGGGATCGCAGTGAGGTGATCGACCGTCTGGTCGTCGCGCCCCACGGCACCATCGTGGCGGCCGGGCGTGTGGGTGGAGCCGACCTAGATCTGGGCGTCTGGCACTCGGTCGACGGTCAAACGTGGGATCTGGTCGTTCACGAAGCGGCGCCCGGTCTGCAGATTCCCCGCCGAATTCGCAGGATCAACGGGACTGCAGTGGCGGCCGGAATGTCGAACACCGGGGCTGCCGTCTGGGTGATTGAGCCCGGTTAGCCCAGGCCATCGAACAGCGACCAGGCGGCTCCGTTGAGGGGTGGGAACAGGCCCGGTCCACGGTTGCCGAGCGCAACGACCGCTCGCATACCGGGTGGATCAACGGCGAGAAAACTGGCAGCGCCGTATGTGCCCCCGTCGTGCCAGACGCTCTCGGCGGCTGCCTGCCTTGGTGGCCGCGGTCTGAGATGCCAGCCGAGTCCGGTGCCACCGCTGGGGCCGGTGCCCCCGTGGTGAGCTTGCCGGGCCAGCTCCAGGGCTTCGCCGACGATGCCGCCCGGTGGGTTGAGGATGGCTCCGGCGAATCTCAACAGGTCGTTCGCCGTCGATCGAAGGGCACCGGCGCCGGCGAGGGCGCCGAACCTCCACGGCGGCGTCGGCTTCCGCTTGCGGAACCCCTGGACCGTGGGAACGCCCTCGGCACACTGCTCGACGCCGGTGGCGTGCAATTCGAGCGGATCGAGCAGCCGCTCTTCGATCAGCGCCGGATACGGAATCCCTGCACGGTGCTCGAGCAGATGACCCAGCAGTCCCATCCCCCAGTTCGAGTAGCGGGTTCGGCGGCGCTTGGGGCGGACCGTCTTCGGCCCGAGGGGCGCCCACACATCCTCCACGGTGAGTTGGGAGTACGGATCATTGCTCTTGCCGACCTTGCGGATCATCGACATCGGCAGTCGCGGCAACCCGGCGGTGTGGGTGGCCAGGTCTCGCAGCGTCGGCTGCCGATTGCTCGCGGGCAAGCGGCCGGCGACCTCATCCGGGAGGTGTGCCCCGATCGGATCGTCCAACCCGACCTCATCCCGAAGGGACATCTCCGCCAGCAGGATGCCGGTGAAGACCTTCGTGATCGACCCGATCTCGAAGCACAACGAACCGGGATCGGTCCCCTCCGCAACCGATCCCATCCCGACCACGTTGGTGTCGAACCCGACGAGCGTCCCGGCAACGATGCCGGGAACCTTCCGCAGGGGCTTCCTGAAGTGCTCCTCGATCGCCACGCCCTACATCCCCCACTCCGCCAGGGCGGCGCGGGCGATCGGCTCGCCCCACTCCTGGAGGAAGTGGCCGCCGTCGGGGATCTCCATGGGCTCGGGACAACGCCGGATGGAGCGGCGCACCGCATGCATCACGTCTGCTCCGAGCACCGGATCCTTCATTCCGATCGCCATGAACGAATGTCCCGTGAACTCCTCCGACCACCACTCCCGGGCCCGGCGCGAGACCGGGACTCCGTCCATCGCCGGGTGAGTCGGGACGATCGCGGGGAACCGGCGGACGCCGGCTTTGTACTCGGCGCCCGGGAACGGGGCGCCGTAGGCAGCCGCTTCCGCCGCGGTCAGGTGTCTGGCGCTGCGAGCTATCAGCCGCTCGACATCGAAATCCGGTTTGGCGGCGACGAAGTCCCGCCACTCCACGAATCCCTCCGACGGCGTCGCACCAACACCGAACGCGGTGTTCATGATCAGCAGGCCGGCTATCCGCTCGGGGAACTCGACCGGGAGGGTCAACCCGAGGATTCCTCCCCAGTCCTGCACTACCAGCGTGATTTTGTCGAGACCGCGAGCTTCGACAAAACGAACCAGCGACCGGCGGTGGAACTCCCAGGTGTACACCTCGTCCGCCACCGGCTTGTCGGAGCGGCCGAATCCATAGAAGTCCGGCGCCACGACCCGCAGACCGGCTTCGAGGAACACCGGGATCATGCGGCGGTAGAGGTAGGCCCAGGTGGGCTCACCGTGGAGGCACAGGAACACGGGAGCATCCGGGGGACCCTCGTCGATGTAGTGCATCCGCAGTCCGTCGTAGCCGGCAAGATCGTCGACGTAGTGGGGCTCGTACGGCCAGTCGGGGAGATCGGTGAACTGCTCGTCGGGGGTTCGAACTGCATCCATGGTGAGGTCCCGGGTCGCGGCAGGGCCGGGCCATGATGCCACCGAACGGTCGCTGAGACGGCCGGCTGCTAGTCCGGCCGTACGTCGATCTCAGCGGCCTTGACGGCGAGCCAGACCCGTTTGCCCGGTTCGAGTTCGAGCTCACGCTGTGCCGGCGCGGTGATTTCCACGGTCAGGGGCAGTGGGGCCTCGAACTGGACCCGGCATCGTTCGCCGAGCGTCTCGACCGACTTCGCCACCGATTCCCACAGGTTGCGGGGGCTCCCTTCCGGACGGGCGGCATGGATCGAAACCGCCCGGGGGTGAATGGTGACCAGGACGTCACCGTTGGTTTCGGGGTCGCCCAGTTCGAGGTCGGGTGCTCCCGGAATGTGGACCCGTCCGGCGGTCGCCGTTCCCCTGAGCAGGTTCACCCCGGCAAGGTCGGCGGCATACCGTGTGTTCGGATGCCGTGCGATCTCGGAGGGGGTCCCGGTCTGGGTGACCGATCCGCTCTCGATGACCACGACCCTGTCGGCGAGGAGGAACGCTTCCGCCGGATCGTGTGTGATGAGCAGCCTGGGACCGGGGAACGATGCCAGGTGCCGGTGAAGCACGCGGCGAACCTGCGCCCGGGTTGCGACGTCGAGCGCAGACAGCGGTTCGTCGAGCAGCAGCATCCTCGGCTCGGTCGCCAATGCCCGGGCCAGTCCGACGAGCTGGGCTTGGCCGCCGGACAGCCGTCTCGGGGGGAGATCTGCGAGATCGCCGAGCCCGAACGTTTCGAGCCAGCGGCGAGCCGCGGGTAGCGCTTCCTTGCGGGATACGTGCCCGTTACGCACGGCAAAGGCGACGTTGTCGAGGACGGAGAGGTGAGGGAACAGCAGCACGTCCTGAAAGACCGCCCCGATGCGGCGGTCCTCGGGAGGGATCAGGATGCCGGCTGGAGGATCCTCGAGGACTCGGCCGCCGAGGGTGATGCGGCCTTCCTCGATCGGAATGATCCCGGCGAGCGCCCAGACCGCGGTCGTCTTGCCGGCACCGTTCGGACCGAGGAGCGCGACCGTCTCCCCCGGGGTAACGTCGAGTTCCAGTTGAAGGCGGAATTGTGGTGACGGCCGGGTGGCGAACCGGGCATGGAGGCCGTCCGTCATGCCGTCCTCCACCATCGATCGCGCAACAGCACCAGGACCCCGAGGGACACTGCAACCAGAACCAGGCTGAGGGCAACGGCGGTATCGCGGTCCTGCTCCAGAGCCACGAACACGGCCAGCGGCATCGTTTGGGTCCGTCCGCCGAGGTTCCCGGCAAAGGTGATCGTCGCTCCGAACTCGCCGAGCGCCCGAGCCCACGCAAGCAGCGTCCCGGCGGCCAGTGAGGGGCCGATCATCGGGAGGGTCACGCTGCGGAACACCCGAAAACGCCCGGCTCCGAGGACTGCTGCGGCAGATTCGTAGCGAGCATCGAGATTGCGCAACGCACCTTCGACGGTGACCACCAGGAACGGGGTTGCGACAAAGGCGTTGGCGAGGACCACTCCCCAAAGGCTGAACGGGAGCAGGAACCCGGTGCTGTCGTAGAGCGCCTCGCCGATCAGCCCGCGCCGGCCGAAGGCGTACAGGAGCGCAGCACCGCCGACCACCGGCGGCAGCACCATCGGGAGAAGCACCAGTCCGCGCACGACCGAGCGGCCCGGGAACTCCACTCTGGCCAGGACCCAGGCCAGGGGAACGCCGATGGCAACGGCGATCACGGTGGCGGCGATCGAGGAGATCAAAGACAGACGGAGGGCCTCGGTAACGACGGGCCCGGCAAGAAGGCTGCCGAGCCGCGACCAGGGGGTTCTCACCAGCAATCCGATCAGGGGAACGACGAAGAGTGCCAGTCCGATCACAACAAACGGGAGCAGCACCATCGGTGGGCGGACCGGCCTTCGGGGGAGGGCGGGGTCGGTCATGGAAGGAGGAATCCGTGGCTCTGCAGAATCCGACGACCGGGCTCGGCGGCCAGGTATCCGATGAAGTCATCCGCCGCCGGGTGTGGATCGTTCGTCAACGGGGCGATCAGGTAGTCGGCCACCACATTGAACTGCTCGGGGATGTCCACCGCCTCGACCGCATGCGACGAGGCAACGTCGGTGTGATAGACGACTCCGGCATCGAGTTCTCCCGCCTCGAGCTTGGTGAGCAGCGACCTCACGTTGGGCTCGTTGGTGTCGACTGCAGCCGTGACGCCGGCCTCCCGCAGCACCGCGCGGGCGTAGCGGCCGCAGGGAACCGGCTCGGCACAGAGCCCGATCAGCAACTCCGGCCTGGCGAAGTCGGTCACTCCGGTGACGGCGGCCGGGTTGCCGCTCGGGACCGCGATCTGCATCGAGTTGCGGGTGAAGACCACCGGAGCGGCGGAGGTGGTGCCGCCGGCCTCAACCTGATCCATGGTTGCGGTGTTGGCCGAGGCGAATACGGCGGCCGGCGCACCTTCGAGGATCTGCTCCCGCAATGCCGAACTTGCTGCGAACGAGAGCTCGATCTGCGTGCCCGGGTGGTCGTCCTCGTACGCACCGGCGAGCTCGGTCATCACATCGGTCAGCGATGCCGCTGCAAAGACCACGAGCGGTTCATCGGCGGCGCCGGCGTTGCTCGAACAGGCGGCCGAGGTCGGGACGGCGGCAACCCCGGCGAGGATGAGGAGCACAAGTCGGCGGTGGGAACCCATGTAGTCTCAATGAGATTAGTTCGCCTCGGAGGTCCATGGTCACACGCAGCGCCGGACGATCGCTCGGAGAGTGGGCGGTGCTCGGCTTGCTTGCCGAGGAGCCTGCGCATCCGTTTGCGCTGGCCCGCCAACTGCAGCACGACGGTGCCCTGGGCACGGTCTTCACCGTGCGTCGGCCGCTGGTGTACCGGGCTGTCGAACGATTGCAGCACGATGGGCTGATCGAGCGCCGCCGGACCGAGGCGGGGGCGGCGGGTCCGGATCGCACGGTCTTCGAGGTGTCGGATCAAGGGCGGGAGATCCTCGACGGATGGCTGCAGGAGCCGGTGGACCACGTTCGGGAGTTCCGACTGGCGCTGCTGCTCAAGATCGTCCTGCTGCAGCGAGCGAGCCGCTCGATCTGCGGGCTCGTTGGCGATCAGCGGAGCGCGCTGGCGCCGACGCTGGAGCGGTTCGCACGTCTCGGTGACCGGGCGGACGTGGTGGATCTGTGGCGCCACCACAACGCGCTGGCCGCAGCGGCGTTTCTCGATGAGGTGGAACGAGCGGCGGAGGGCTGAGCCGGTTCCACCAAACGTCGAGGTCCCGACACTGCCTGCGAGAGCCGCCTACCCTCCCGGTCGTCACAACCTGGGAGGGGGAAGTGAGCTTCGCCGAGTTGTTGAAACTCGTGCACGTGGTAGCGGCAATCATCTGGGTCGGGGGGCCGGTCGTGGTCGAGATCCTCGGTCATCGCGTCTTGAAGAAGGATGATCCCGACTCCCTGATCGACTACGGGAACGACATGGAGATCATGGGCCGGCTCTTCGGCGTGGCGGCGTTCGTCGTGCTGGGGTTCGGGATCTGGCTCGTCGCCGACGTCGAATACTTCTCGTTCGGCGACGCCTGGATCTCGGTGGCGCTCGGTCTCACCATCGTGCTGACGCTGATGGGGCCGCTGTTCTTCGCCCCGCAGTCCAAAGCGATTGTTACGGAGGGAACCGAGAAGGGCGGTCGTCATCCCGACGTGGTTGCCCGGGTCAAGCGGATCCTGCTCGTCGCCCGGATCGACACGGCCGTGGCGCTGTTCGTCGTCTACCTGATGGTTGCGCAGCCCTGGTTGTAGGAGTGCCGGGCGGGGATTACGCCTCGGATTGATCGAGCGCTTCGGTCAGGGTCGTCCAGGCGAGATCGGCGCACTTGATCCGAACGGGGAAGCGGCGGACGCCCTGCAGCGCCTCGAGGTCGCCGAGGGTGGCTCCCGGCCGGCTCTCATCGATTCCGGCATCACCTTCTTCGATCTCCATCATGATCTTGAACCGGTGGGTGAGTTCGGTGATCTCGTCCCGGGTCTTGCCTTCGATGGCTTCGGCCATCATCGAGGCCGAGGCCTGGCTGATCGAACAGCCCTGGCCGGTCACCCGGACCTCGGTGACCCGATCGTCGTCGAGCCGAAGATCCAGCGCGATCTCATCGCCACAAAGCGGATTCGACCCCTCGGAATGCGCATCGGCATCGGCCAATGATCCGCGGCGACGCGGGTTGCGGTAGTGATCGAGGATGACTTCGCGATACAGCTCGTCGAGCGAGGACATGGTGCAGAGACCCTACCGCTTCGGCGAACCCATCATGTCAGGCCGAAGAGGGCCCGGGCCTCATCGAGGGCTGCGATAAGGGCGTCGATATCGGATGGGACGTTGTAGACGTAGAACGAGGCCCGGGCGGTTGCCGGTACCTCGAGGAGGCGATGGAGCGGCCGGGCACAGTGGTGGCCTGCTCTGATGGCGACGCCCGACTGGTCGAGGATCGTTGCCAGATCGTGCGGGTGGACATCGGCCAGCGTGAACGAGATCACTCCGCCGCGGGCATCGAGGTCGCCGGGACCGTAGATCTTCAGGTCGGGGACCTCACCGAGTAGCTTCATGGCATACGCGGTGAGTTCGAGTTCGTGGCTGCGCACGGCCTCCATCCCGATGCCCTCGAGATATTCGACTGCGGCTCCGAATCCCACGGCTTCGGCGATCGGTGGGGTGCCGGCCTCGAACTTGTGCGGGACGTCCGCCCAGGTGGACTCGTAGAGGCCGACATCGCGGATCATCTCGCCGCCGCCCTCAGCGGGTTCCATCTCCTCGAGTCGCTCGAGGGTGCCCCACAGGGCTCCGACCCCTGTGGGCCCCAGCATCTTGTGGGCGCTAAACGCGATGAAGTCGGCGCCGAGGGCCTGGACGTCGGTCGGAAGATGGGGGACCAACTGGGCGGCATCGACGACCGAGAGGGCACCAACGGCACGCGCCGCAGAGATCAGCTCGGTGAGCGGGCCGAATGACCCGAGCACATTCGACATCCCGGAGACGGCAACGATCTTGACCCGTTCGTCGATCACCTCGTCGATTCCGGAGGTGTCGACCAGGTAGTCGTCGGTGAGGGGCAGGTAGACGAGTTCGGCTCCGGTGTGCCGGGCGATCAGCTGCCAGGGAACGACGTTGGCGTGGTGCTCCATGTGGGAGAGCACAACGCGATCGCCCTCCTTCAGCCGGTTGAGGCCCCACCCGTAGGCAATCGCATTGATGGCCGACGTGGTGCCCCGGGTGAACACGATCTCGCGCCGCGATGCGGCGTTGACGAAGCGGGCCACCGAGGTCCGTGCGCCCTCGTAGCGTTCGGTGGCGTCAATTGCCAGCTGGTAGGCGCCGCGATGCACGTTGGCATTGGCGCTGCGGTAGTAGTCGTCCATCGCATCGAGCACCGCGATGGGCTTCTGTGTGGTCGCCGCCGAATCGAGGTAGACGAGCGGCTTTCCGTTGAACTCCCGCTGCAGGATCGGGAAATCGTTCCTGAGCCGGGAGAGGTCGGTCACGAGCCCACGGATTCCGATCGGAAGGCGTCGTAGCCCTCCTCTTCGATCCGCTGTGCCAGGTCGGCGCCGCCGGTCGTCACCACCTTGCCGTCTATGAAGACGTGCACGACATCCGGCGTGATGTAGTCGAGCATCCGCTGGTAGTGAGTGATGATCAGGAAGCCGCGCTCCGGCGCTGCGACCTTCTGAACCCCCTCGGCAACGGTGCGGAGCGCATCGATGTCGAGACCGGAGTCGGTCTCGTCCATGATCGCCAGCTCCGGTTCCAGCACCGCCATCTGGAGCACTTCGTTGCGCTTGCGTTCCCCGCCGGAGAACCCTTCGTTGAGGTAGCGGTCGGCGAAGGAGGCATCCATCCCGAGTTCCCGCATTGTCTCCATGACCTTGAGGCGGAGTTCGAGGACCGTGTAGTCGGTTCCGGTGCGGTTCGAGAGGGCCGCCCGAAGGAAGTTCACGACCGAAACTCCAGGGATCTCCTCGGGATATTGGAACGCGAGGAACATCCCGGCCTGGCCCCGCTGATCCGGAGTCCACTCGGTGGCGTCCTCGCCGCGGTACAGGATCCTGCCGCCGGTGATTTCGTAGTCCGGGTGGCCCATCAGCACGTTGGCGAGGGTGGACTTGCCGGAACCGTTGGGTCCCATCAGGGCGTGGATCTGGCCGCGATCGACGGTCAGCGACACCCCTTTGAGGATTTCGGTGCTCTCAACGGAGGCGTGCAGGTCGTCGATGACGAGAAGGGGAGCGTCGGTCATGGCGCCAGCATATCCGGCGCCGCGAGCCAATCCGAAAGGGTGTGTGCTCCGGCCCTACGACGCCAGCTCGATCCTCTGGATCAGGTCCATGAACATGCGCATCTCGATGTCGCCCGGTGCGTCCGGGATGCCCGACATCTCGATCGAGATCTCCATTGGGCCCGCGGTCTCGGCCTTCACCACGATGCCGCCGAGCGGGTCGAACCACGAGGTGATCTCCATCTCGGAGCGCTCCGTGCTGAAGCGCATCTCAATCCCGAGCGACTCGAACATCGCAGCGCTCATGTCGAATTCCTGGTCCCCGAGGCCGGAGTTGGCGAGTTCCGCCATCATCTCGGCGAGGTTCACGTCCATGGCGCCGGTGACGATCGTTCCTTCGACCTTGAGGGTCTCGATTCCTCCGACGAGTTCCGCGGAGAGGATCCGGAAACGAGCCTCCTGATCGATCTCCATGCCCCACATCTCCTGGGACATGTCGACCGTCCACGCGTCTCCGACGCCGACGGGGTAATCCGGGAAAACGGGACCGATGTGGGGCTGCTGGGTGAGATCGGGTGTCCCCATCCCACTGAGGAGATCGAGATACTGGGTCGGGAGTGATTCGCCGCCCACGGCGAGATCGATGACATTGCCCTGGGCGTCGATCACCATCTCTACCGGGGGCATGACGGCCTCGGCCCCGAGGTCGTCGAGGGTCATGAACTCGGTTTGTCCCATTGCGGTCACGGTTCCGGATGCATCGACCAGGTCGTATGCCATCGTGATGGCGACTGAATCGGGCTCGGGCCCTTCGGCGAAGCTGTATCCGACCTGCTGATCGAACACCATTGCCATCGACATGTCGCCTCCGCCGAGCATGACCGCGGCGGCTCCGGACGCCTCCATCTCCATCGACATCTCCTGGTGCATGTCGTAGACCATGTCCATCCCCGGCTGGTAGCCGTAGGCGAGGATGCGACCGTCGGGATTTCCGGCTTCGGTGCCGCAGGCTGTCACGACGAGCGCGGAGACGGCGATGGTGAGGACAAGACGAGTGCGCATGATTGCTCTCTTCATCGGCCTCGATCGTGGTCGATCTTGAGGCCTCTCCGGCCCAGATCAGGGCTCCCGGCAGCCGATCATCCTCCGAGGACTGCGAAGGTCTCCTCTATGAGATCGTCGTCGAGCGGCCCCAGCATCTGCACGTAGTACCGCTCGATGCCTGCTGCGGCGAGGTTGGCGACCGCCTCGAGGGCTTCGTCGGCGGGCCCTACCGGGAGTCCCTGTTTCCGCAGGCCCTCCTCGACCTGCTCGGGGGTGCGTCCGAACGGATGCGCTGCGGCGACCCGCTCCAGGTTCCTGCGGTATGACGCCGTGTCGGTGCCGACCACGGCACCACCCATCATGGAGATCAGAACGTCGTCGGGATCGCGGCCGGCTTGCGAAGCCGCCGCCCGGCAGCGCTCCACCCGGGGGGCCACTTCCGAGACCGGGATGAACACCGGGTTGTACTCGTCGGCATAGGTCCCGGCGAGGCGGGGGGTGCGCCGCTCGCCGTTTCCGCCGACGACAATCGGCAGCGATCCGGTGGGCGCCGGGATGATGGGCTCGTCGCCGAGGCGGTAGTACTGCCCGTCGAACCCTCCCGGGGTACGGCCGAATGCCGCTCGCAGATATCCCAGAGCCTCCTCCTGGCGCTCTGCTCGTTCCGCCATCTCATGTAGCTCGAGCCCGAAAAGGTCGTGTTCGTGGTCCATCCATCCTGTGCCGACGCCGACGATCATGCGCCCGCCGGACATCTCGTCGACGGTCGCCGCCGACTTGGCGATGACGGCGGGATGTCTGAAGGTGATCGGACTCACCAGCACGCACAGCCCGATCGTTTCCGTATCGCGTGCCAGGCCTGCGAGCGCGGCGAACGCATCGGTCGCGTGGGGGCCCACCGCCCCCGGAAAGGCGTAGTGGTCGGATCGGGCGAACACTTCGACCCCGATCCGTTCGGCAACGCGGGCAGCCTGCACCTGCGTGTCGTAGGTCATTCCCAGCTGGGGTTCCGTCATCAGGCCTAAGCGCATCGTGGTCCTTTCGTTCACCAACCCCGAGCCTGCCACTCGTCGAGATGCGGCCGTTCGGCCCCGATCGTGGTGTCGTCACCGTGGCCGGGCAGCACGATGGTTGCATCATCCAGAACGAAGAGGCGAGTGCGCAGGCTCGTCATGATCGTCGCGAAATCGGTGGCAGACCCCCGGGTGGCACCGGGACCGCCGGGAAACAGGGTGTCGCCGCTGAACAGCAGGCCGCCGGTGATCAGGCAAGTCGAGCCCGGTGTGTGCCCCGGAGTGTGGATGGTGCGCAGCACGACGTCTCCGAGATCGATCTGTTCCCCATCACCGAGCGGGACTTCCGGGTCGATTCCGGCCATCGGAGCATCCTCAGGGTGGATTCGGAAGGGGACGTCGAGTGCTCCGCTCACTTCCCGGGCCGCCCCGATGTGATCGTGGTGCCCGTGGGTGGTCACCACGGCGAGGACCTCGAATCCGGCGGCGGCGGCCAGGATCCGATCTGCTTCGGCGGCGGCGTCGATGATGACCGCACGCCGGGTGGACGCCGAGGCGACCAGGTACGAGTTGTTCTCGAGCGGTCCGACGATCGTCTTGGCCACGAGCAGCGGCGGATCCTCGATATGCCAGGCGCCAGTCATGGCTCTCCGGGTGGTGGCGCCGGGAGGGTACCCCTCAGCCGGTGGTCCCTGCGGAGAGTTGGGTGACGACGTCGTCGAGCACAGTGGTCGGGACGGCACCGGCGCCGCGACCGGCGATGGTGTTGTCCGCGTTGACCAGCACCCAGAACGGCACCGCGTTGAGCCCGAAGGCGGTGGCGGCCGAATCGGCGCCGTTGTCGACGACCAGCGGGATGTTCCACCCTTCGAGGGCGAACCACGTCGCCGGCGGGTAGTTGGCCCGCGCCGGATCGGTCAGCGTCGAGACCGAGTAGATGTCGACGTTCTCCGGGAAGGCGGTTGCCGAGACCCAGTCGCGCACCTTCGGCACCTCGTCGCGGCAATAGGGGCACCAGTGCGCCAGGAACAAGATCAGCTTGGCCTGGCCGTCGTCGTTGGGGATGACGACGTCGTTGCCATCGAAGTCCTTGCCGACGAGGCCCGGGGCCGGCATCCCGATGGCGACGTCCGAGCCCGACTGTGGGAGGCGGGGGAGCGGGGTCCCGACGATCTCGACGGATCCATAGCCCAGCGGGTCGGTGCCGTCGCCGGCTCCATCGGCGGCTGCCGAAGTGCTCTCACTCTGGACCGCAGGGGTATCGCCGGCTGCGGCGGATGGGGCCGGATCGTCGTCGACGACGAGCATGAGTACGACACCGAGCACGATCCCGACTGCGAAGACACCCACGAAGGCAAACGGTGCCCATCCGGGGAACCCGATGCGGACTTCTGGTTCACGCCGGGAACGCGGCCGCGGATCATCTTCGGGCGCGTCGACGACGCTCGACTCGATCTCGCCCGCTGTGGTGGTTTCTTTCGCCATGTCAGCTGGTCCCGTCGGTGGCGATCCGCTCGAACAGTAACGGGAGGTTGTCGCCGACCTGACCGGTGATCCGACCCATCACATTGCCCTGGTCGTCGACGAAGACCCAATACGGATAGGCGGTCAGGCCGAAGGTGCCGGCCACCGTCGAGGCCGCGTCGTCGACGATCAGCGGCACGTTCCACTCCTCACGCTCCAGCCAGTCCGACGGCGGGTAGTTCTCGCGCGTCGGGCTGATTCCCGTCGTCACCGAGTAGAGATCGATTTCTCCCGGAACCGCCCTGGCGGCGACGTAGTCCTGGACCACCGGCACCTCGGCCTGGCAGTACCGACACCAGTGGGCAATGAACACGATGATCTTGGCCCGGCCGTCGTCGGGCGAGATCGAGGTTGGGTTGCCGTCGAAGTCGGCTCCGGTGACCTCGGGGATCTGTAGTCCGATCGCAGCATCGTTGGCGTTGTCGACCGCCAATGGGAGGGCCGAACCGGTGACGACCGGTTCACCGACCTCGGCCGAGGCGTCGTCGTCTCCGCTGAAGGTGAGCAGGATCGTCACGATCAGCGCAACGGCGACTACCCCACCCACGATCGGGAGGATCGGGAGTTTGCGTGCCTGCGGTTCGGGGCTCCGTTCACTGCGAGTGTTCTTGTTGCGTGCCACCAGGGGTTCCGTGGTCGGGGAGCGGCAGAGGATACGCCGCTCGGCCGTCTAATCGGTCCTGCGGATCGCAGCGCGGTCGATTACCAGGAGCAACACGATGGTCGCGAAGGCGACCATTGCCATCAACGGGATCGAAACGAAGTCGAACTCCCAGACGTAGGCCGCCGTGCAGGGGGTTGCCGAGGTGCATGCTCCAGTTGACAGATCGGGGAACTGCTGAATCAGGTAGTGGTAGGCCGAGATGGCGCCGCCGATGCCGGCGAGTGGGAGCAGGTAGGAAGTCGCCGCACGATCCCGGGAGAACGCCGCGACCCCGATGAGGAGTGCGAGCGGATACATCGCAATGCGCTGGTACCAGCAGTACGTGCACGGCACGAAGTCGGCAATCTCAGAGAAGTAGAGGCTGCCCAGGGTGGCGGCGACTGCAAGGCTCCAGGCCAGCCAACGGGCCCGGCCACCGACCGAGACAACGATCGTCTCCCAGGCTCGCCGGATTGGACCCGCAAGCGGGGCGGCAGCGCCGATGAGCCCGGCGATCAGGGTGAGGGACCCGATCACCAGTGCGGCAACGGCGAGCAGCGTGGCGACGTCCTGGACGGTCATGGCCGTTCATTATGGCGATCACGTCATCCACGTCCCCGCGACGCATTCCTTAAGGGGTCCCCGGCGGCACCGATACGCGGATCAGGGACCTAGGAGGGACCCATGACGATGTCGACGATGTGGACCGGGCAGCCGGCGGCTCACCGCGGCTGGTTTGTTGATCAGCACGGGCATCGGCTCTTCCTCCGCAAGGGCGAGATGGCGCCGATCTGCCCCTACCTAGGCCCCATCGGGACCATGTGGCGGCTCGCCGTGCCGATCCCGGAGCCGCTTCCGACCCGGTAGCTCTCGATCACACCGGTACCATGGTCGGTACATGGGTGCGGTAGCGGTTGGAGCCCTGTTCAGCGCAGCACTGCTCGTCATCCTGGCTGCGATGCTCTGGCAGGAGGCGCGGCGGCGGTCCGGCGCGGACCCCGTCATCTATGCGATCGATGAAGCCACGGCCTTCGTTCACGGCCGACTCGGCGCCCCGGCCGAACGCTTGGCCTCCGCCGACGTGCGCCGGGTTCTCGAATGGGGGTTGTTTCACCACCAGGTCGTGGAACCCCGTCGGGGGGGACCGCCTCCCGTTTTCGGGTCCGGCGACCACATCCAGGAAATCCTCGACCGGGCCGGGGCCGAGGGCTACGACTACGACCCGGTCGACATCGGAGCGATCCTTGCCGCCGAGGGCGAGTATCTGGTGGAGATCGGTGCGGTTGGAGAGCGAGTAGAAGGGGATTCGACGTGATCGTTCGCTGTGGCCGCTGCGGCGCCCAACTTCAGGCACCCGGTCCCGGCCGGTTCACCTGTCCGTCGTGCGGCGCCGGTATCGAGGTTCCGGCCGGTGGCCCCGGAGCCGAGCCGGGGCCCACCCCGCCCGGTGGGCTCGCCCCACCCGGAGGGCTCGCCGGGGCTCCCCCCGCTTCTGAACCGCCCGTGGAGCCCTCGCCGCGCGTGGCATGCCCCGAGTGCGAGTTCTCGTTCATCGTCGGCGACATCGATGTTGCGTCGTGTCCGATGTGCGGGACGGAGGTTGCCGTCGGCGAGGGAGGCGCTGCGTGAACCGGAGCGGATGGCAGCGGCGCTACGACGAGGGCCGCAAGCGGCGTGATCGTTTCATCACCCTGTCGTTCGAAGAGGTTCCGGCCCTGGGGCTGCCTGAAGATGGAGATCCGCCGGCCCGGATCGGGTACCCCGGCTCCTTCCCGTTCACCCGAGGGATCCATCCCACCGGCTACCGGGGCAAGGCATGGACGATCCGCCAGTTCGCCGGGTTCGCCGGCGTGGAGGACACCAACCTCCGCTTCCGTCATCTGCTCGACGAGGGTCAGCACGGACTGTCCGTCGCATTCGACATGCCGACCCTGATGGGCTTTGACAGCGATGCGCCGCTCGCACTCGGCGAGGTGGGCCACTGCGGTGTCGCCATCGACACGGCCGACGACATGGCAGCGCTCTTCGATCAGATTCCGTTGGGCGAGGTTTCGGTGTCGATGACCATCAACGGTCCGGCTCAGGTGCTTTTCGCGTTCCTGCTCGTCGCGGCGGAGGAGCAAGGGGTCGACTGGAACTATCTCCGGGGCACTCTGCAAAACGACATCCTCAAGGAGTACATCGCACAGAAGGAGTGGGTTTTCCCTCCGGAGCCCCATCTGCGGCTGATCACCGACATGGTGCGGTTCTGCGGAACCGACGTCCCGCAGTGGAACACGATCTCGATCTCCGGGTACCACATCAGGGAGGCGGGAGCGACCGCCGCACAGGAAGCTGCCTTCACGCTCGCCGACGGGTTCGCCTACGTCGAGGCATTCCAGCGGGCCGGACTCGAGATCGACGATTTTGCCCGGCGCCTCTCGTTCTTCTTCGATGCACACCTCGATTTCTTTGAGGAGATCGCCAAGTTCCGTGCGTCTCGCCGGATCTGGGCGCGGTGGATGCGCGACCGGTACCGCGCCGGAGATGAGCGGTCGATGATGCTGCGTTTCCACACCCAGACCGCCGGCGTTTCACTCACAGCGCAGCAACCCGACAACAACGTCGTTCGGACCACGGTCGAGGCGCTGGCCGCCATCCTCGGGGGCACCCAGAGCCTCCACACCAATGCGCTCGATGAGGTCTACGCGCTCCCCACCGAGCGGGCCGCCGACATCGCGCTGCGCACCCAACAGGTGCTGGCCGAAGAAACCGGTGTTGCCGAGACCATCGATCCACTCGGTGGGTCCTGGTTCGTCGAGGAGATGACCGACCGGATGGACGATCGCATCAGCGAGATCCTCGACCACATCGACCGGATCGGGAACGGTTCGATGCTCGACGGTGTGCTCCGGGGCATCGAGGAGGGTTGGTTCCAGAGTGCTCTGGCCGACTCCGCCTACGAGTTCGAGAAGGCGGTGACCTCGGGGGAGCGCACCATCGTCGGCGTGAACAAGTACGACTCCGACTCCGAAGAGGAACTCGAGATCCTTCGGATTTCGGCCGAGGTGGAGCGCGAACAGCGCGCTCGGATCGCCGCCGTGCGCACTTCGCGCGACGAACCGGCGGTGGTGGCTGCGCTGGCCGGCCTGGAAGCGGCGGCACGGGGTGATGGGGATCTCATGGTGCCGATCATCGAGGCATCCAGGCTTCGGGCCACCGAAGGCGAAATCGTTGATGCCCTCAAGGCGGTCTTCGGGGGGTACCGGGAGCCACCTCGTGTCTGATGGATTCCGAGCCGCCATCATTCGTGCCGTGCTCACGGCGCTGCTGACCTTCGCCATCGACGAACCGCCACCGTGGCGGCGCCGGACCGACGGCCGGGCTGTCGCCGAGTTGCTCGTCGACGATCCCCCTGCCGACCTCTTCGTGCTTGATGTCGTTCCCTGCTGATTCCCGGCCCGGCAAACGGGTGCTTGCTGCCTTGCTGGTGGTCGTTCTGGCCGCCGCAGCCTGCAGCTCCGAGCCGGAGACCGTCGAGATCGGCGAAGGCAGGATGCCGGCGAGTGCACCGCCCGGGTTTCCGGTGCCGGCGGGCGCCGAGATCGGCGCGACGATGGTCGATCACGACAACAGCGTCACCGAGGTCACGATCAGCTCGGTGATGGAAGTGGACCAATTGATCGCCTACTACACCATCGAGCTGGTCGGGGCCGGGTATGTGGTGCAGCGCTCCGAACCCTCCGGATCTGATTGGGAGATCAGCTTCCGCACGGGTGATTTGCTGGGGACGGTCCTGCTCCGACACGGCGACGGCGGCGGATCGACGGCGCTGCTCCGGTTGAACACGGCTTAGGGAACATCGGTCCTGGCAGGGACTGCCTCGAGGCGGCACCGTGTGCAGTGTCCGAGGCCCACACCGCGATCGGCTGAGGGGGGAGGTCTCCATGCGATTCCGATCGGCTCTCGTGTTCCTGGTGGTGCTGGCGATGCTCGCCGGCGCGTGTGGCGACGACGGTTCGACCTCGCCCGATGTGACACAGTCGACCACCGGAACTACCGCTCCCGGGGCGACGACCTCGTCCCCGGCCACGAGTAGTGCTGAGACGACGACCACCGTGGCGGCGACCACGACCACTGAAGCACCGGAGGAAGATCCGGCGACTCTGTGGGTGGCCGATTGGAACGGCAATGTCGGCCGGATCGACCTCAGGGAGCTGTCGTGTGATGTCGCCCCGGTCGGATTGTCGGCGGACAATGTGCTCGTGGCGTTCGGGTCGCTGTGGGTGTCGGATTGCCTCGGGGGACAGCTGGTGCGCTTCGATCCTCAAACGCTCGAGGAAACCGGCCGGCTCGACCTCGGCGCCTGTCCCTGGGTGGTGGCGGCCGATGCCGATGCGATCTGGGTCGCGCTCGGGGATGAAGAAGTTGCCCTGGCGATCGATCCGGCAACGGGGGCCACCGTCGACGAGTGGGAGATACCGGGTATGACCGCTTTTGCGGCCTGGAACCCGACGATTGGCTCAGATGGCTACACCGTCTACGTCCGCTCCTCCGAAATCCAATCAATCGATGACCTTGTGAAACGTGTCACTGAGAAGGGCAAGGTCAAGAAGATCCGCCGGCGGGGCCGGCGACGAGTCGGGATCAGTGTTGTGAAGATGACCGAGAGTTCCGATCCGAGGATGCAGATCCAAACCGTCCTTCGAGAACTCGACCTCAACACCGGCGACGTGTCAACCGTGGCGGAGACATACGGGCATGTCGCCTTTTCCGGCACGAAGGGAGAGAACTCGCCGTGGGCCGGTGTGGAGTTTGAGACCGAGACGCTGCGATTGATCCGCGAGGCGGTTGAGCACATCTACCGGGTTCCTGGAATCAATCAGGTTGTGGTGAATGGTCACATCAACGTCGTGACCAGGGATGGTCTGTTTCTCCAAGCCGATCCGAACCAATTGGCTCCCGGGGCGCCCCTGCCACAGTGGCTCGACGACGGACCGGTTCCCAACCTGCAGGACGATCCCGCCGTGACCACCACCGACCTCAACGTCTGCGGACCCGACTTCGGATTCGGCCAGGCGACGTGGATGGGTGAGATGGAACTGCAGCGCCAGATCGAATCGTTCACCCCGAACGGGTTCGCCAGCGATCCGCCGGCGACGGAGCCGCTGATCTTCGGCGGCGCCTCGATCACCGAGTGTGGCATGGACTTCAGCGTCGGGTCCGGTGCGTTCTACGCGGTACTCAACGGTGCCGAGGAGGGCGATGAACTCGACTTCTACGTCCGGCAGGGCGACACCCTGGTGTATGTCGAGGCCATGGCGGTCGACGCCGGCGGCCGGGCCACCTTCCCGCTCCCCGACTTCGCGGCCCTCGGGATCGACGAGACCGCGGAGTACGGCCTGTTTGCGGTGCCGGCGGGTGAGGAACCTAATGACGTGAACTGCCGGGTCACCTTCAACATCCAGGAGTAAGGCCGGATCGGCCCGAGTCGAGCAAGCCACTAACCTCGGCCTCCCGTACCGGAGGCGCTGCACCATGGGCCGACTTCGCCGTTTCCCCGAGAACCGCTACCTCGGTCTCCGGGATTCGATGATCGTCTACGACTGCGATGACGACGATGAGTACACCTCGGTAGCGACCACGATCGTGGACGAGGACCTGGTGACCCGGCTCGGGGTGCAGACGTTCGCTCCCGATACGCTCGCCGAAGCCCGCAATCGCGGATTCCGCCAGCCGCGGTGACGCGGTTTATCGACGTCCACGTTCACCCACCCGTCCGGTCGATGCTGGACGGGCCGCTGAAGCCGTACCTCGACGGACTCTCCGCTCAAACCGGCCGTACCATCACCCCGGTCGACATCGATGAGTTGGCCGATCTCTATCGGAGCGCCGGGGGGATGGCCGCCCTTGCCGGCTGGGATGCGGAGACGGCCACCGGCCGCCCGCCGCTCGATCAGGATTCCATTGCCAAGCTGGTCGCAACCCATCCCGACGTCTTCGTCGGTGTCGGGGCGGTCGATCCGCATAAGGGTGCCCGTGCCGTGCAGGGAATCAACGATGCCCACCGGCTCGGCTTGCGGGGGCTCCAGTTCCATCCGCCGGTGCAGCGGTTCTCGCCGGCAGACCGGCGGGTCTACCCGCTGTGGGAGGTCGCCGAGGAACTCCGGTTGCCGGTGCTGGTCACAACCGGCTTCACCATGCTCGGTGCGGGCGAACTGGGTGGCGGCGGCATCGAACTCGGCGTGGCGGATCCGATGCAAGTGGACCGGGTGGCGGCCGACTTCCCGCAGCTTCCGATCATCCTCTCCAACCCCTCGTGGCCCTGGCGCGACGCGGCAATCGCGGTGGCTCGGCACAAGGGCAACGTGTATCTCGAACTTTCCGGATGGTCCCCCGCGGACTTCCCGCCGATTCTGCTCGATGCGGTGCAGGGGCCGCTGGCCGAGCGGACCCTGTTCGGGTCCGACTACCCGTTCTTCGATTTCAACCGGTGGCTCGAGGAGTGGGATGCGCTGCGGATGCCCGAAGACATCAACCGCCGGGTCCTGGTCGAGAACGCGGCCGAGCTCTTCAGGATTGCGGTCTAGGTGTCTGCTGAATAATGCCGATGTGGCGTGCCCGCCGGGCACGTTGATCGGCGGCCGGGCGCGCCAATCGCAAGGACGCAGGTTCCGCCACTCCTCGTGCAGGAATGGTGGGACCGAGGACACCGCAAGTGGTGATGACTGGTCGTCGAGATGTGCGACATGTATTGCTCAGCGGGCTCCTAGGCGTCGTCCTCGAGTTCGTGCCCGTCGAGGAAGGCGGCCACGATGCGGCCGACCCGACGCTCCCGGAAGTAGAAGAAGTGATCGCTGCCCCTGAGCAGGTGGAACTCCGCTCCTGAGGTTTTGGCGTAGGTCCGCAGTTCCTCGTCGGCGGTGAACTGGTCGCGATCTCCGATGATGAACAGCCGCCGTGCAGGCGGCAGCGCCTCGGGATCCGGAAGGTCCCCGCCGGTGCTCAGTCGGATCGGAGGAGCGACCCCTGCCCACGCCAGGGTGTTCCCGTCGCGCGCCTGCCAGCGAAGCGAGATCATGGCCCCGAACGACCAGCCGACGATGCCGACCGGGAGGTCCCGGTACTGCCGGCTGGCGGTGGCGACGGCGGCTGCGACATCGTCGATCTCACCGATCCCTTCCTCCCAGTGGCCGTCGGAGGTCCCGACACCGCGGAAATTGAATCGGAGAACGGCACGGCCGGCATCGACCAGGGAGGCTGCCAGTGCAGCGATGAGCGGGACGTGCATCGTGCCGCCGTGCTGCGGGTGCGGGTGGCAGACGACGGCGACGCCGGTGGGATGGTCGGGCCGATCCCAGCGGGCCTCCAATGTGAGCTCGCTCGAGACTTCGAGCCTCACGACACCGCCATCAGGAACCAAACGAGCGACGCTCCCAGAATGACGAGGGCGGTCACCAGCGAGGCAATGAGGAGATAGCGCGTTTGCACCGGCCGGAGCGTACCGCGATCCCATCTGGTGGACGAAGCCACCACCGGGGGCCCGCTATTGTCGCCGGGAAGCCGAAGGGAGAGATTCGTGTACGACGTAGCCATCATCGGCGGTGGCCCGGGAGGTTACGCAGCGGCCCTCTACGCCCACAACTTCGGGCTCTCTGTAGCGCTCGTCGAGAAGGACTCTGTCGGGGGTACCTGCCTGCATCGCGGCTGCATTCCGGCCAAGGCATGGCTGCAAACGGCCGAGGTGTTTCACACCGTTGCATCGGCCGCCGATTTCGGGGTCAACGCGTCGGCACCGACGCTCGATTGGACGGCTGCGCTGGAGCGCAAGAACAGGGTCGTCACCCAGATGGTCACCGGCCTCAGCGGCCTGCTCAAGAAGCGCAAGGTGGAAGTCTTCGACGGGTTTGGGAAGCTTGCCGGACCCGGTGCCGTCGACGTGACCGGAGCGGACGGATCGGTCCGGCGGATAGAAGCCCGGAATGTGATCCTCGCTACCGGCTCCGTAGCCAGCACCATCCCCGGCTACGCCCTCGACGGTGAACGGATCGTCACCTCCGACCATGCGCTCGATTGGGCTTCGCAGCCGCAGCGGGTGGCCGTCATCGGGGCCGGAGCGATCGGTGCTGAGTTTGCCTCTCTGCTCGGTGACGTCGGCTCGACGGTGTACCTCTTCGAGGTGCTCGATCAGGTCGTGCCGGGAATGGAACCGGAAGCGGCGCGGATCCTGGAACGGGCGCTGAAAGCGAAAGGCATCGAGGTGCGCACCGGCACCGCGGTCGAGGCCCCGGTGCTGACCCATGAGGGTGTCACGGTTCCGTTCCCCGGCGGCTCCGTCGACGTGGACGTCGTCCTCGTTGCAGTCGGTCGGGCGCCGTTCACCGAGGGCATCGGGCTGGAAGGGACCAGGGTCGAAGTCGACCGCGGGTTCGTCAAGGTGGACCCGGCAACCATGCAGACCGCCGAGCCCGGCGTGTATGCAGTCGGCGACATCGTCGCCGGGACCTATCAGCTGGCGCATGCCGGCTTTGCCGAAGCCGTCTCGGCGGTGACGCACATCGCTACCGGTGAGGCCGCTCCCGTCAACGCCAACGCGATACCTCTCGTGGTGTACACGCATCCGGAGGTCGCCTCGGTCGGTCTCACCGAAGCGGCCGCTCGCGAGGCCGGGTACGAGGTCGAAACGTCGAGGCACGGCTTCGGGGGCGTTGGACGAGCCGTCATCCAGGGTTCGTCGGTCGGCACCGTCAAGATCGTCCAGGAAAAGGACGGGCCGATCCTCGGCGCCACCGTCGCCGGACCGGCGGCGGGCGAATTGATCCACGAACTGATGTACGTCGTCGGGTGGGAAGCGCTGCCGAGCGAAGCAGCCGAGTTCATCCACGCCCACCCGACGCTGGCCGAGGCCGTCGGCGAGAGCCTGCTGGCGGCATCCGGGCGCAGCTTGCACTGATCGGGAGGCAGCCATCGAAGCCAAGGGACCCGCCGCCGAACTCACCGAAGCGCAGCTCCTCGAGATCTACGAGCACATGCTCCTGGGTCGGGTTCTCGAAACCCGGCTTCACGAGTTGTACGGCGCCGGGCTGCTCGGCGGTGCGCTTCATCCCGGCCTGGGGCAGGAAGCGGCGATGGTTGGATTCGCAGTGCCGCTTTCCGACGGCGATGTGTACGCCGGGACCCACCGCAGCCTGACGGCACTCCTCGCCCGCGGCTTGACCCTCGAGCAGGCCCTCCTCAACTTCTTCGGGAAGGCGGCCGCTCCCACCCGGGGCCGCGACGGTGATGTCCACCTCGGGCTGCCGGAACAGGGGATTCAGACGATCTCGGCGCCGGCTCCGGGCGGCCTCCCGGTCGCCGTCGGGTACGCCCTGGCTTTCCATCAGCGCGGAGAGTCCACCGTCGTGCTCGCAGACTGTGGAGAAGGTGCGACGGCCACCGGTGATTGGCACGAGGCGGTCAACACCGCCGCGGTTCTGGGGCTTCCGATCGTGTTCATCGTCCAGAACAACCAGTTCGCGTTCACCACGCCTCCGTCGGGATCGTTCCGTCTCGAGTACGCCGCTCACCGCGCCGACGGGTATGGGTTCCCCGGGGTCGTCGTCGACGGCAACGACGTGCTCGAGTGCTACTCCGCCGCTGCTGATGCCCTCGACCGGGCACGAGGCGGTGGGGGGCCCACGCTGATTGAGGCGGTGACGTTCAGGCAGCAAGGTCACACCGGTCTCGACGCCGCCGAGTATGTCGACGCCGATGCCCGAACGGATTGGCTGGGGAAGGACCCGCTTCCTCAGTTCGAGGAGTACCTCGGAATCAGAGGCATCCTGGATGAACCCCGCCGGGAGCGGCTGACCGAGCGCATCACCAAGCGGGTGACGACGACGATCGAATGGGCACGCGAGCAGGCCGATCCCGACCCGGCATCGGTGGCCGACCATCTGTTTGCACCGCGGCCCGGGCCGGGTGCCGCGCCGTCGGAGGATGGTCCCGAGGGGACCATCGCCGATGCCATCCGGGGCACGTTGGAGCAGGCGATGGAGCGTGACGAGCGGGTTGTGCTCCTCGGGAACGATGTGGCGGCCGTCGGTGGGCCGTTCGGGGTCACTGCCGATCTTGCCGACCAGTATGGCCCGGCCCGGGTCGTCGACTTCGCGATGGGCGGAGCCGGCCTGACCGGAGCGGCGGTCGGAGCAGCGCTCGCCGGCCAGCGCCCGGTTGCGGAACTGCAGTCCGCCGACCTCCTTGCGGATTCGCTGGGCCAACTCGTGCGGCAGGCCTCGAGGCACCACTGGAAGACCGGCGTCCCGGTTCCGATGGTGTTGCGAGTTCCCAGTGGCGCCGGGGTGCGAGCCGGCCCCCACGGATCAACGAGTCCGGAGGGACTGCTCTCACATGTCCCGGGATTGGGCGTGGTTGTGCCGTCGACTCCTGCTGCAGCCAAAGGCCTGCTGCTGGCCGCGATCCGGGATCCCAACCCCGTTGTCTTCATCGAGCATCAGGCGTTGTACCGCAGCGTGCGAGGTCCGATCCCGGTCGGAGACACCGAGATCCCGCTGGGGACGGCCCGGATCGTGCGGCCGGGTGAGGACGTCACCATCGTGACCTGGGGGGCCATGGTGCACACGGTGCTCCGAGCAGCCGACACGCTCGCTGCGGAGAACATCTCGACCGAGGTAGTCGATCTGCAGTCGATCGTTCCGGTCGATTGGGACACGGTCTTCACCTCGGTCAGGTCCACATCGCGCCTGGTCGTGGTGCAAGAGGACGTTCCCTTTGCCGGCGTTGCCGCCGAGGTCGCAGCGCGGGTTGCATTCGACCTTTTCTGGGATCTGGACGGGCCTATCGTGCGGATCACACCACCACATATCCATATCCCGTTCGCATCGTCGCTCGAGGACGCCTTCGTCCCGTCGGACCAGGACGTCGTCGAGGCGGTACGAACTCTTGGAGCCAGCTAGGAGGCCCACACATGTCGCTCACGGTCACGATGCCCCAACTGGGGGAGACGGTCACGGAAGGGACCATCCTCCGCTGGGCAAAGCAGCCCGGGGATGCCGTTGCCGAGGACGAGGTACTGCTCGAGATCTCGACCGACAAGGTCGACACCGAGGTGCCGTCGCCGGCCGCCGGTGTGCTGCTCGAGATCCTGGTTCCCGAGGGTGAGACGGTCGAGGTCGGCACGGCATTGGCCGTGATCGGCGAGGCGGGCGAGGAGCCCGCCGCCGCACCTGCACCCGAGGCCGCAGCCGCTCCCGGACCGGCGCCGGCCCCTGCCGAGGCGGCCCCGACCGCTGCCAGCCAGGTCCCGGTGCCCGAGCCCGCACCAGTGGAGCCGGCACCCGCCACGGTCGCAGCCCCCGAACCAGCCCCCGCCCCAGCCCCGGAGCCGGTCCCCGCTCCGGCCCCGGATGCCGTCCCGGCTCCGGCCGCACCCGCCGGCGATCTCGGGCTGCTGTCGCCGGTGGTGCGCAAGCTGGCAGCCGAGAATGATGTCGATCTCAGTGCGGTCACCGGATCCGGCCGCGGCGGGAGGATCACTCGCAAGGACGTCCAGGACTACCTGGATCAGCGGGCTGCAGGTGCCGCTCCGGTCGCGGAACCGGTGCCTGCTCCAGCACCGGAACCGGCGCCCGTTGCCGAACCCGCCCCTGCTCCAGCTGCCGAACCTGAGCCGGCACCTGAGCCGGCCGAACCAGTCCCGACCCCGGTCGAAGCCGGTCCCGCGGTGACTCCGCTCCGGCCGGCTGAGCCTGTTGCTCCGGAGCCCGCTGCTGCGCCGACACCGGCACCGCCGGCGGCTCCGGCACCGCCCGCCGCGACACCGGCGACACCGGCCGCTCCGCCCGTAGCCGTCGCTTCCGGCGACAAAGCGGTGCCCCTCGACCGTCTGCGGGTCCGCATCGCCGAGAACATGGTGCGCTCCAAGCGCACCGCAGCGCATGTGTGGACGTCCGTGGAAGTGGACTTCGAGGCGGTCGAGCAGATTCGCAAGGCTCGCAAGGCCGAGTTCAAGGAAAAGGAAGGCTTCTCGCTCACCTACATGCCGTTCATCTCCCGGGCCGTGATCGATGCGCTGGAAGCGTTCCCGGTGGTGAATAGCTCGTTCGACCTCGAGGGTCAGCAGCGGGTCATGCACAGCAACGTGCATCTCGGTATCGCGGTCGACATGAACCAGCAGGGTCTGATCGTGATGCGTATTCCCGAGGCCGATGGACTCCGGATGCGCCAGCTCGCTCGTGACATCCGCAAGGTGGCCGAGAAGGCTCGGGACGGGAAGATCGAGCCCGACGACATCAGCGGCAGCACGTTCACGATCACCAATCCGGGCCCGTACGGATCGTTCATGTCGGCGCCGATCATCAACATCCCCAACGTGGCCATCCTGTCGACCGACACGGTTGCCAAGCGTCCCGTGGTCGTCACCGATGCCGCCGGCAACGATGCAATCGCGGTGCGCCACATCGGGTACCTCGGTCTCACCTGGGATCACCGGGCGTTCGACGGGTCGACCGCGGTGCTGTTCCTGCGCCGGATCAAGGAGAATCTCGAGACCTGGGATTGGGAGCACGAGCTGTCGTGAACCGGCTTCGCGTCCGCTGGCTCGGGCGCCTGCCCTACGACGAGGCGTGGGATCTGCAGCGGGCGCTGCACGAGGGCCGCGTCACCGGCCGGACCGGTGACGACTATCTGCTGCTGCTGGAGCACCCGCCGACGTACACCATCGGCCGGTTCGCGACCAACGAGAACCTCCTCGTGTCCGACGAGCTGCTCACAGCTTCCGGGGCCGAACTGTTTCACGTCGATCGCGGCGGCGACATCACCTTCCACGGGCCCGGCCAGCTGGTCGGGTATCCGATCGTGCACCTGGGCGCGCGGTCCGACACCAGGCAGCACGTTCGCCGTCTCCAAGATGTGATCGTCGCGGCCCTGGCGGACCTCGGCGTGGAGAGCTGGACCGAGGACGCCAACCCCGGGGTGTGGACGGATCGCGGCAAGGTCGCCGCAATCGGGGTGCGCGTCTCCCGCCGGGTCACGATGCACGGGTTTGCGATCAACTGCACCACCGATCCGGCTTGGTTCACGAACATCGTTCCATGCGGCATCCCGGACCGCCCGGTGACATCGCTGACGGAGTTGCTCGGACGCCGGGTGGCGGTCGAGGAGCTGACCCGGGCACTGGTGCCGCGATTCGCCGAAGTGTTCGGTGCGGCCGATCCCGATGTGCAGCTCGCCGCCTTCACCAGGGGAACGGCGAGCAACGACGCCGATGAGTTCGAGGTCGATCGCCTGATCGCCGCAGGGACCTTCTCCCCGGATGCACCGAACCTGGGCCCGATCACCATCGGGGGCCGGCTCCCGGGTGAGCCGCCGAAGCCGCGGTGGATGAAGGTCAAGGTAGACCTCGGCCGGGAGTACCGCGACCTCAAGAAGCTGATGAGGGGACTCGACCTTCACACCGTGTGCGAGGAGGCCGGGTGCCCAAACATCTACGAGTGCTGGGAGTCGGGAACAGCCACCTTCATGCTCCTCGGTGATGTCTGCACCCGGGCCTGCAGCTTCTGCGACGTCAAGACCGGGCGCCCCGGCGAGGTCGATCCGGCCGAGCCGGGCCGGGTTGCCGCCGCCGTCGCCGACATGGCGCTGTCGCACGCGGTGCTGACTTCGGTCAACCGTGACGATCTCAGCGATGGCGGGGCCGGGATCTTCGCCGAGACCATTGCCGAGATCCGCGAGCAGGTCCCGGGCTGCGCCGTCGAGGTGCTCATTCCGGACTTCAAGGGTGATCGGGATGCACTGCGGGTCGTAATGGATGCCGAGCCGGAGATTCTGAACCACAACACCGAAACCGTGCTCCGGCTGCAGCGGGAGATTCGCACGTCGGCGAGTTACGGACGATCGCTCGCACTGCTCGCCAGGAGCCGCTGGATGTACCCGGAGGGATCGGTGAAGTCGGGACTCATCGTCGGCATGGGTGAGACCTCCGGCGAGGTGCTGGCGATGCTCGCGGATCTGCGTGCGGTCGGAGTCGACATCGTGACGATCGGCCAGTACCTGCGTCCCACCGCCCGGCACCGCCCGGTCGATCGGTACGTGCACCCCGATGAGTTCGAGGAGTACCGGCGCCACGGCAAGGCTCTCGGGATTCCGCACGTCGAGTCCGGGCCGCTGGTGCGGTCGTCGTATCACGCGGCCGAGGCAGCGACGACCGCCGGTGCGGCGGCCGGGGTGTGATGATGCCGGCGAGCCGCATGGACCGGGCACGGATGTTGCTGGCAGCCCGGGGCATCGACGTGCTGCTGTGCTCCGTCGGAGCGGATCTGCCGTATCTGACCGGCTATCGGGCGATGCCGCTGGAGCGCCTCACCATGCTGGTCCTGCCCTGCGACGGCCCCGCCACACTCGTCGTGCCCGAACTCGAAGCTCCCCGCGTCGAGCGACGGGATGACTTCGAGGTGCGGGCGTTCGGTGAGACCGAGGATCCGGTGGCGCTGGTCGGCGGCCTCATGAGCGCGGCGCGGTCGGCGCTGATCGGCGACACCACCTGGGCGACTTTCCTCATGCGCCTGCAGGAGCAGCTGCCGGGTGTCTCGTTTGCATCCGCCTCCCCCCTCACCAGAGAACTGCGGATGCGCAAGGACCCGGCCGAAATCGACCTGCTCCGCCGGGCTGGAGAAGCGACCGATCGGGTGGTCGCCCGGCTCGACGGCATGCGGGTCTCAGGCCGTCGCGAGCGCGACCTCGCCCGCGAGATTGCGGCGATGACCGTCGAAGAGGGTCACGACGATGCGACCTTCACCATCGTCGCCTCGGGCCCGAACGCAGCTTCACCACATCACGAGTCGGCAGACCGCGAGTTGCGCAACGGCGACACCGTGGTCATCGACTTCGGGGGGCGGGTCGGCGGCTACTGCAGCGACACCACCCGCACCTTCTCCGTCGGTGACCCGGCGGCCGAAGTAGCGGAAGCCTTTGCGGTGCTCCACGAGGCGCAATCAACCGGGGTCGCTGCGGTCCAACCCGGTGTGCCGGCCGAGGAGATCGATGCCGTCACCCGGCGGGTGATCGCCGATGCGGGCTTCGGCGAGTTCTTCATCCACCGGACCGGCCACGGTATCGGTCTCGAAGAGCACGAACACCCCTACATCGTCGAGGGCAATAGGCTCCCCTTGGAACCGGGGATGACCTTCTCGATCGAACCCGGGATCTACATCCCCGGCCGGTTCGGGATGCGGATTGAGGACATCGTTGCGGTGACCGGCGACGGAGTCGATCCGCTCAACCTCTCGCCCCACCATCTCCACATTGTGGAGTAGGAGTCCGGCAAGGGCATTCGCTCAGCCGGGTACGGTGGGGCCAAACCCGTGTGAAGGAGTCCCGTGACCACACCCAGCGACCTTCGGCAGCTCGCAGTCGACACCATCAAGACCCTGTCGATCGATGCGGTGCAGCAGGCGAATTCGGGTCATCCCGGGATGCCGATGGGAATGGCCGATCTCGCGGTTGCCCTCTGGACCGAACACCTGATGGTCGACCCGACCGATCCCACCTGGCCGGATCGGGACCGGTTCGTCCTCTCCAACGGCCACGGGTCCATGCTTCTGTACTCGCTGCTGCATCTGGCCGGGTTCCCTGTCTCCATCGAAGACATCAAGCGCTTCCGCCAGCTCGGGTCGCCCACTGCAGGCCACCCGGAACGGGAACCACATCTCGGTATCGAGACCACCACCGGTCCGCTCGGTCAGGGGATCGCCACAGCAGTGGGGATGGCGGCCGCTGAAGCTCATCTGCGTGCAGTGCTCGGCACCGAACTGGTCGACCACAGAACGTTCGTGTTCGCCGGCGACGGTGACCTCATGGAGGGTGTTGCCGCCGAGGCGACGTCGCTGGCCGGGCACCTCGGATTGGGACGGCTGATCGTGATCTACGACGACAACGAGATCTCCATCGGCGGGTCCACGGATGTGACCTTCACCGAGGACGTCCCCGCCAAGTTCCGTGCCATGGGCTGGTCGACCCTCGACATCGACGGGCACGATCGGGCTGCAGCCGATGAGGCGCTGGCTGTGGCCAAGGCGGATGGTACGTCCCCGACCCTGATCGTGGCGCACACCCACATCGCCCACGGTGCTCCGACGAAACAGGATTCGGCGTCGTCGCACGGCAGCCCGCTCGGAGAGGAGGAGATCGCCGGAGCCAAAGAGGCCATGGGCTGGACCCATGAGAGATTCTTCGTGCCCCCCGAGGTGACCGGCCTGTTCGCGGCGGCAATGGCAAAGGGCACTGCAGCCCGCACCGCCTGGGAGTCACGCCGCGATGCCGCCTTGGCTGCAGATCCCGAACTCGCCGCCAAGTGGGGTGCGTACTTCGAGGCCGCCGCTCCGGAAGCAGGCCTCGAGTGGGAGGTCGGATCCTCAGTTGCCACCCGCAAGGCCTCCGGTCAGGTGATCAACGCCATTGCTCCCCGCTTCCCGGGACTCGTCGGCGGCTCGGCGGACCTCGAGCCCTCGAACAACACGCTCATCGACGACGGCGGGGAGTTCCAGGCCGACTCGCCGCAAGGCCGCAATCTCCGTTTCGGGGTGCGTGAGCACGGCATGGGTGCCATCGTCAACGGACTCACCCTCCATGGGGGGCTCCGGGCCTTCGGGGGCACGTTCATGGTGTTCACCGACTACATGCGTCCGGCGGTACGGCTGTCCGCCCTCATGGGTGTGCCGAGTATCTGGGTGTACACCCACGACTCGGTGTTCCTCGGTGAGGACGGACCGACCCACCAGCCGATCGAGCACCTGGCTGCGATGCGGTCGACGCCGAACCTCTGGGTGTTCCGTCCGGCCGACGCCACGGAAACCGCCGAGGCCTGGGAGCTGGCACTCGAGCGGACCGACGGGCCTTCCGTGCTGGCGCTGTCCCGGCAGGGGCTTCCGGTCCTGGATCGCCCGGCCGGCTCGGTCCGTCGCGGCGGGTATGTTCTGCGGGACGGTACCGATGCGGTGTTGGTCGCTACCGGGTCCGAAGTCTGGGTCGCGCTGGAGGCGGCGGAGATCCTGGCCGGGCAGGGCCGTTCGATCCGGGTGGTCAGCCTGCCGTCGTGGGAGCTGTTCGAGGATCAGGACGAGGCGTACCGGGCGTCGGTCCTGGGCGACGGGCTGCCGGTGGCCACGCTCGAAGCCGGCGCAACCTTTGGCTGGGAGCGCTACGCCGGGGATGGTGGTCTCACAATCGGAATCGATCGTTTCGGGATCTCGGCTCCGTGGGAAGACCTTGCTGAGGAGTTCGGGCTCACGCCCGAGGCGGTGGCGGCCCGCGTCGCCGACTGGCTGTAGACGAAGAGAGAGGCCCCGCACCGAAGGTGCGGGGCCTCAATCTGATCTGTTTCGTCTGAGAATCAGTCGCGGCGCGGCTCGATGTAGCCCTCGTGCTCGAGGTGCAGAATGACCCGCTGGGCGGCCTGATCGGGGCTCAGCTCCGTGGTGTCGAGCACCTGGTCGGCGTCCTCGGGGATCTCGTATGGATCCGAGATGCCGGTGAACTCCTTGATGATCCCGGCCCGTGCCTTGGCATAGAGGCCCTTGCGGTCGCGCTCCTCACACACCTCAAGCGGCGTGTCGACGTGAACGAGCACGAATCCGCCGACCGGCTGGATCATCGACCGCACCTGCTTGCGCACCTCGTCGTAGGGCGCGATCGGAGCACACACGGCGATGCCACCGTTCTTGGTGATCTCCGAGGCGACGTACCCGATGCGCTGGATGTTGAGGTCGCGGTGCTCCTTGGAGAAGCCGAGTTCGGACGACAGGTTCTTGCGAACCAGGTCGCCGTCCAGAAGTGTCAGCGGGCGGCCGCCCATCTCGAGCAGCTTGACCTGCAGCACATTCGCGATGGTCGATTTGCCCGACCCCGAGAGGCCGGTGAAGAACACGGTGAACCCCTGCTGGGAGCGCGGCGGGTGGGTCCGGCGCAATTCGTCGGCCACCTTGGGGAATGTGAACCACTCGGGGATCTCACGCCCGTCGGAGAGGCGCTCGCGCAGTTCGGTTCCGGAGATCGAGAGGGTCTTGGTGCCCTCCTCGATCGCGTCGACCGGCTGGTAGCGGTCGTCGTCGGGCAGGTACACCATCATCTTGAACGGCACCATTTCGACGCCGAGCTCTTCTGTGTACGCCGACAGCATCTCCTGCGCGTCGTAGGGACCGTAGAAGGGATTGCCGTCCGAATCGGAACCGGGGCCGGCGTGGTCCCGTCCCACGATGAAGTGGGTGGCGCCGTGGTTCTTGCGGATGATGGCGTGCCAGACGGCCTCGCGGGGTCCGCCCATCCGCATCGCCAGCGGCAGCAGCGAGAGCTCGGCCGTGTTGGCCGGATACCGATCCATGATCGCCTGGTAGGCCCGCACCCGGGTGTAGTGGTCGACGTCGCCGGGCTTGGTCATGCCGACGACCGGGTGGACCAGCAGGTTGGCCTCGACGTCCTTGGCGGCCCGCACGGTGAGCTCGAGATGCGCCCGGTGCATGGGGTTGCGGGTCTGGAAGGCGACGATGCGGCGCCAGCCCCGCTTCTCGAACCGAGCGCGCACCTCGGCCGGAGTCATCCGCAGGGTGCGGAAATCGTAATGGTGTGGCAGCTCCACACCCTCGAGGGTCCCGCCGATGTACCAGGGCTTGGTCTCGTTGAGCAGGTAGGCGACGCCGGGGTGCTCGGGGTGGGTGGATCCGAATACATGGGTGGCTTCGTTCTCACGATCCGGCTGCCATACGTCCTCGACGTGGAGGACGGCGAGCATCACGCCCTCGGCGTCGCGCAGTGCAACGCGGGATCCCTCGCCGAGCGATGAGGCGAACTCCTCGTCGACGTCGAGCACGATCGGCATCGGCCACAGCGTGCCGTCGGTCAGGCGCATGTCGGCGACCACCGAGTCGTAATCGGCGCGGTTCAGGAATCCCCGCAGCGGGGAGAATCCGCCGTTGAGGATCAATTCCAGATCGCAGAGCTGGCGGGCGGTGAGGTCGAGCGACGGCCAGTCGCGCGACGACTTCTTCAACTCCTCGGACCGGGCGGAATCCGCCACCAGGTCGACGAGGTCACCACCGTGGGGTTCGATGAGGCTGCCGGGCACGGTTCGTCCTATTCGTTGTGTACGGGATCGTCCGGCGCGGATGGACGGACGGCGCCGGAGTGTACCAGCGGCTGATGCTGGAACCACCGGCCGTAACATGCCAGCCCCGTCCGGAAGGCATCGTGGATCTCAGCCCCTCGCTCGTGCTCACCATGTGGGCGGCCGGACTCGCCGTCACGGTGGCTGCAGTCACGTGGTGGCGGGCGATCGGTCCCGGGTATGTGTGGCTCGGAGCGGGTGTCCTGCTGCTCCTCGGGCTGCCAGCAATTGGTGGGGGCGGACCCGCCGCGATCGTCGGCTGTGCCTTCGCACTGGCGGCGATGGTGGTCGCCCGCAGCCCGTTCCTCGCGGTGGTGGCCTTGATCGGGTCCGCCGTTGGCTTCTTCGTCGCTGCAGCGCTCGATGGACCCGTGCTCGGTGTGATCAGCGGTGCTCTGCTGCTCGGCGGCGTCACCGGAGAGATGATGCTCGGCCACTGGTTCCTGGTGGATCCGACCCTGCCGCGCTGGGCGCTGCGGCGGCTCGATGTTGCCGGCGGCGCCGGCGCGATCGTGGACTTCGCTGTGCTGTCGCTGCTCGGCGTGTTCCCGTGGGTCGAGGGCGACCTGGTGGTCGGCCTCGGGTTCATCCTGCTGGCGGCGGCGACGGCGATCCTGATGGCGATGGTCTGGTTCTCGCTGGGCGAGCAGGGCTACTCCGGAGTTATGGCCGCCACCGGGCTGTCTTATCTGGCCACTCTCACCGCCATCGGTGCTGCGGTGATCGGCCGCCTGCTGCTCACCGGACCGGTGTTGTCGTAGTAGCCGAGTTCTGCTCGGCCTCGGAGTTCAGAGCTCAGATCTCTGATGTCTGATGTCCGATGTCTGACGTCTGACCTACGAACTCAGTGCTCGGGCGATGTGGGGACCCGTCCACCGTCCCCGAGCGCCATACAATCCCCCTTCGTGAACATCTATACCCGCAAAGGCGATGACGGATTCACCGGCCTCTTCTACGGCGGCCGGGTGAGCAAAGACGGGACGGGGCCGGAGGCCTACGGAACCGTCGACGAAGCGGTTTCGGCGCTGGGGGTGGCACGGGCCGCCGCTCCGGAGCAGCTCGCCGATGAAATCCTCACACTGCAGCGCCGGATGTTCGTCGTGGCGGCCGAGTTGGCAACCGACCCGGCCGGCCGCGACAAGCTGGAGCCGGGCGTCAGCCGCTGCACCCCGGAGATGGTGGCCGCGCTGGAGGGTGCCATCGACCGGATCGTCGACGGCGTCGCGATGCCGACCGAGTTCATCGTGCCCGGTGGCACTGAGGTCGCGGCTGCACTCGACGTCGCTCGAACGGTGGTCCGTCGCGCCGAGCGGCGTGCCGTGACCCATCTCGGTGAGGGCGCATCCGACTCGTCGGTGGTGCCATTTCTCAACCGTGCCGCCGACTACCTCTACGTGCTGGCTCGAGCTGCTGAAGGCAACTGGGAGCCGAGCCGCCGAAAGGAGCAACGAACGTGATTGAACTCGTCTCCGCCGGGTCCGTGGATTCGGCGAGCGCCGGTGCCCTCATCATTGGAGTTCGGAAGGGTCCGGAGTTCGTCGGTGCCGGGGAGTGGATCGTTCAGCAGCTCGGTGACGATATCGCCCGGTATCTCGCCGGGATGGAGTTCGAGGGGAAGCCCGGCCAGGTGGCCACCGTGCCCGGCGGCTCGACCGGCTACGAAGTCGTCGTGTTCGTGGGTCTCGGATCAGATCCCGACGCCGAAGGCATCCGCCAGGCGGCCGGCGTCGCCGGCAGATCCGCCATGAAGATCGGCCGAGTGGCGACCACGTTGCATCTCGAGGACGTCGACGGCGCCGCCGGAGCCGCGGTGATGGGATTCGTGCTGGGTCAGTATTCGTTCGACCGGCATCGCAGCACATCGAAGCGGGCGCTGACGGAGGAACTGGCACTCATCGATGGAGATGAGGCTGCGCTCGCCGCCGGATCGGAAGCCCTCACGGTGACCGACGGAGTAATGCTGGCGCGCGACCTCATCAACGAGTCCGCTGTGAACAAGCCGCCCGAGGCGCTTGCCGAGATCGCCCGCGGCATCGGGGAACGTACCGGCGTCCGGGTCCGTGTCTACGACGAGATCGAGTGCGCAGAGGAACGCTTCGGCGGTCTGCTCGGGGTGAATGCCGGAGCGGCCCAACCTGCCCGCATGGTCGAGTTCTGGTATGAGCCGGAGGACGCCAAGGCGTTCGTGGCATTCGTCGGCAAAGGAATCGTGTTCGACTCCGGCGGGCTGTCGCTGAAGCCGGCGAACAGCATGGAGACCATGAAGACCGACATGTCCGGCGCCGCCGCCGTCTTCGGAGCGGTGCAGGCGATCGCGACACTCGGTCTCCCGGTGAAGGTGCTCGGCATCACGCCGCTGACGGAGAACATGCCGGGTGGAGCTGCAATCCGCCCCGGTGACGTGCTCACGGCCCGCAACGGCAAGACCATCGAGGTGCTGAATACGGATGCCGAGGGCCGCCTGGTGCTTGCCGACGGTCTGTCGCTGGCAGTCGAGGCGGAACCCGACCTGATTGTCGATGCCGCCACCCTCACCGGTGCCTGCATGGTCGCTCTGGGGACCAAGATCGCCGGCCTGTTCGGCACCGACGACGGCGTTGCAACCGTGTCGGCCGCGGCGGAGGAGGCGGGGGAGCGGGTGTGGCATCTCCCGTTGCCCGCCGACCACCGCAAGAACATCGACAGCGACGTCGCCGATATGAAGAACACCGGCAACCGCTACGGCGGAGCGATTCACGCCGGCCTGCTCCTCCAGGAGTTTGTCGGCGATGTTCCGTGGGCGCACCTCGATATCGCCGGACCGGCGCGAGCGGGTGAGGCCGAGCACTACATCGCCAAAGGTGCAACCGGATTCGGCGTTCGCACGCTGGTCTCGGTCGCCGACAGACTGAGTCGCGGCTGAGAGTGGCGGTGCGAGGCGACGGCCACTCCGGGTAGCCTGCGGTCATGGCGCGGCGCCTGCAAACCGTGTCCGTCGTCTTGGACGCCGTCGGTCTCCTGATCGCAACGGCGCTGGCTTCGGTCCTCACGTTCCAGACACTGCTTCCGTGGCGTTTCCGCGGCGACGTCTGGACACTCCTCGCCGCCCTCGGTGGCGGTGCCGTTGCCGGGCTCTTTCTCTCGACCCGCTACGGGGGCAACGGGGTCCCGCGTCCGTCGTACGGCCGCGCCGTCGGTCTGGTGTCGGTTGCATTGGGAGTGACCGCGCTCTCCATCGTGATCACCAGGGCGTACTGGTCGCGTCCGTTCCTGTTCGGCACAGTCGGGATCTGGTTCGTCCTCGCCATGGCGCACCGTGCCATCCGCCGGCGCCGCCCGTGGACCGAACCGATGGCAATCATCACCAATGAGAAGGTGCTCGTCGACCATCTGCGCTCCGCGCCGCATGTGAACGTCCACACCGTTTTGGATCCGGCCGGTCTCGTGCCCGAGGAGCCGCTTCCGACCGGAACCACCCTGGCTGTTGACCTGCGGGCGGTGCTATCCGAAGACATGGCCCGCTTCGTTTCCTCGTGCAGTATCGCCGGATATCCGATGCGCTCGCTGGTATCGACCTATGAGGCGCACACCGGACGGCTGGCGATCGTCCACCTCATGGAGGGGTGGGAACTCACGGTTCCGCTGTCCGGCAAGGTCCCGTATGTGAAGACCAAGCGGGTGATCGACACCCTCATGGTGACGGCGGCGGCACCGCTGGCGCTCGTGCTCGGCGGGATCATCGCAATCGCCGTGAAGGTGGATTCACCCGGTCCGATCATCTTCAGCCAACGCCGGATCGGCCTCGATGGACGTCCGTTCACCCTGTACAAATTCCGGACGATGCGGTCCGCCGACGATCCGGATCGGCCGCGATTCGCCAGCCGCGGAGACGACCGGCTCACCCGCGTCGGCCGGTTCCTTCGCCTGATCCGCATCGACGAACTGCCCCAGTTGTGGAACGTGTTGCGCGGTGACCTCAGCCTGGTTGGGCCCCGCCCCGAGCAGGGACGGTTCGTAGAGCACTTCTCCGAGACGATCCCGTTCTACACCCACCGGCACCTGGTGCGGCCCGGGGTCACCGGGTGGGCCCAGGTGAACTACGGCTATGCCGACTCCGAGGCGGACACGATCGAGAAGCTTTCGTACGACCTCTACTACGTGAAGCACATCTCACCGTGGCTCGACATGGAGATTCTGGGGAAGAGCATCTGGACTGTGCTCACCGGCTTCGGAGCCCGGTAGCGCTCCGCTATTTGCGGATCGCCAGCACGGCGACGACCAGAGCGCTGAACGCCACCGCTTCACCGGTCAGGAACGCCCATCCGACCCGCAGCGACGGCGTGCTGCCGGTCACGGCTACCACGACGGCGGCAACCACCAGACCGGCGAGCCAGGCGATGGCGAGGCGGCCGGTTGCCTTGGAGGCGATCAGCATCTGCTGAACGAACAGCGCCAGCGTGGCCAGGGCCGTGCCGGCGGCCGCCAGAGCGGCGAGGGTTGCTGAGGGCCGGAACTCCTCGCCGAGGAAGAGCTCGACGAGGGCAGGGCCGAGAGCATGTCCGGCGGCGTATCCGGCGGCGGCAAGAGCGGCACCGAGGACGGCGGTTCGAATCGCCCAGCGGTGCAGTGATCCGAGATCGCCCTTTTCGACCATCCGGGTGAACGGCGGGAGCACCCGGGAGATGAGGTTGTACGCCAGCGTCAGCGGCGCCCGGACCAGCAGGAACGTCTGGAAGAACACGCTGACCTCGGCGGCTGGGGCGCCGAGCCCGCCGACTACCAGAGGTCCGGCGGCGAGGATTGTCTGCGAGGAGGCGTTGGCAACGATGAACGTCGCCAGCGCGGCCGCGGTGCCCTGCTCGCGGCCGGCGCCGTTCTCCCGCTGCCGCTCGCCCCGGAAGGGGCGGAACACGAACACCACCAAGGATCCGGCAACCAGTGTCCACCCGAGGCCGAGCGCACCCACCCCGGCCGCCAGCAGCGCGATGGCCAGCGCCAGCCGGAACACCGATTCGGCCAAGGTGGACAGCCCGTAGTCGCGATAGCGCCGTCGCCCGGCGAGGAAGCCCCGGCCGAGGGCGAACCCGCCGTATCCGGCGATCAGCACCGCCACGATCACCAGATAGAGGTTCTCGCCTTCGAAGAGCCGGTCGAGGGTGGCGGCGGCGAATGCGATCGACCCGCCGATCGCCACCACGATCACCGAGAGGAAGAGCAGCCACGGTGCGGAATGCTCACGGTCGAGGTTGAGGCGACGGATGGTGAGTTGCTCCATCGGCATGAAAACCGTAGTGAACACGAGGAACTGGATCGTCCACAGCACGGTGATGGGTGCGAGTGCGGTCGGCCCCAGCACCCGGCCGGCGATCAGTTGGAAGAGATACGCGGCGATCGCGGCGACCAGCGTGCCCACGACCATCGTCGTGGTCCCGGAGCTGCGGGCGGTGCGTGCGGCGGCGGATCGAAACGAGATGTTGGACATCGGAAGTGCCGGCCGCTCATGGGGGAGTC
The DNA here is from genome assembly GCA_964511945.1 of uncultured Acidimicrobiia bacterium. Classification (GTDB taxonomy): domain Bacteria; phylum Actinomycetota; class Acidimicrobiia; order Spongiisociales; family UBA11373; genus CAZEHO01. The sequence continues at coordinate 252,292 of CAZEHO010000002.1, forward strand.
CGGCCGGCTGCCCAAGGGTAGCGGTGGACCGTTCCGAACTGGTGTGTGATCGGTAGGCTGCCGCCGGAGATGCTGTCATCCTTCCGGCGCGAGCGCGGTCGGCCGGGACACTTCGACGGGGAACGCCGGGGCCGTTTCGGTGCTCTGATCGGGGCCGTCCCGCTGCTGATCTGGTGGGCAGGCTGGTTCCCGGGGTTCATGGATGACGCCGCCGTGCGGCAGTGGGTCGAGATCGACGGGGGCCAGTTCACCAACGCTGCGCCGGGTTTCCACACTGTGGCCCTCTGGCTGGTGAGCTTCGGTGGGCGCGCCCCGGCGCTTGCCTCCCTGGTGCAGATCCTCGTCTTCACGGTCCTGATGGCGGTGATTGCCGGCCGTCTGACCCGCCTCGGAGTTCCATGGCAGGTGGCGGCGCTGATCGCGGCCGGTGCCGGCTGGCTCCCGGCGGTGGGGTCGACGATGTCGGCGGCCTGGCCCGAGACCGCCCATGCGCTCGCCGCAATGTGGGCCTTTGCAGAGCTCCTCGAGATTGCCCGCGGAGGAAGAGAAGCATTGGCGACCGTCTCGCTGCCGATCCGGCTCGGGTTCGCCCTCGGACTCATGTGGGTGACGAGCCATACCGGTGTCGTGGTCGCGGTGGCGGTGGGTGCGGTGCTGCTGGTGCTGGTCCGCGACGACCCGGTGCTGGTGCTCCCGGGAGCTGGGGCCACCTTCGGTCTCGTGCTCGTCGTCCAGCTCGGGCTGTTTCCACTCGCCGGGGTCGATAGAGAGGTTCGTCCGATCGGGGAGGCTTATGCCCCCGAAGTGGCCGCGGTATACCAGCACCATCCCGACGAGTTTGAGGCCGGCGACGTGGCGCTGCTGCGGGCGGTCGCCCCGCTGGAGGTCTGGGAGGGCTCTTACCGCTGCGAGGACGGCAATGCCCTGCTCGCGGACCCGGAGTTCGACACCACCGTTATCCGCGGCGACCCGGCCGCGTATCGCGGTCTGGTGGTGCGGGCCACCCTCATCGCTCCGGAGACCGTTCTCGGCCATCGGGTGTGCGCAGCCGCATTTGTCTTCGTCCCGCCTCATCCTGAGGGCCAGTCGTTTGCGACGATGCCGCGTGAGATCCCGGACAATGACATCGGCTTGCGGCTGCGCCCGCTGGTGTCGGGGTTCCACAGCCTGACGAGCGGGATGCTGGAGCGATCGAGTCTCCCCGGCAACCTGTGGCTTGGCTGGCGGCCGGGCGTCTTGCTCGGATTCGCACTGATCGGGTACTTCGTGGCGGCCGTCCGGCACCGTTTCCGGCTGCTGCTACCGGGGCTCCTGCTGGTGTCCCAGCTGCTCGTGGTGGTGGTGACTGTGCGAACCCCGGCATTCAGCGAGGTCGCCGCCCTCTACCTGCTGTCGCTGGTCAGTATTGCGCTCTGGTGGCCGGCAACGAGAGGCCGGCCACTCGAGCTCGGCTGATCAGGAGCCGGGCGTTCCGTCGATCTCACGGTCGGCAACCACGTCACCAGACAGGCTCTCGCGGACTGCCAGTCCAACCTTCCCATCCGGATCGTTGAACAGGACCGCAAGGTCGGTGGTGCCTTCGATCGGGTCGAGATCCGCCGCTCCGAAGGGGAACAGGGGTCCGGCGAGGAGCCCGCCGCCCGCACCATCCACTACGGCAACGGTGGTGGAGCCGTCGTCGGCGGTTCCCATCACGGCGACCACCGGGTTGCCGTGGTCACCGAAGGCGGTGATCGACTCGGCCTCGTAGGCGTCCACGAGGGGCAGTTGCAGTGTCGAGACGCGGGATCGGGCCACGAGGTCCACGAAGTCGACATGGATGTTCCCGCCGCTGCGGCGCAGGATGGCCACCTGCGGGTAGTCCTCGCCGAGGTAGGCCGGTTCGAGGTCCCGTACCTTGATGTTGCGGTTGACGACGAGCCGCTCGGCGGTGACCCGGCTGGCGTCGATCACCTGCAGGTCGACTCTGCGGTTCTCGAGGCGACCGATGACGGCGAGTTCCGGCAGAGATCCGCCGAGATAGTCGGGGAGGACTTCTAGATCGATCGGAGTCATCCGGGATGCCAGCTTGAAGATGTCGAGCCGCTTGCCGGTCGCAGCGTTGAACAGGAGCACCCGGTTGGAGGCGCCCGGCAACGCCGACAGCAGAGCAACGGTCGGCGCGCCGGTCTCTGCTCCACGATCGAACACCTCGATGTCCAGCCAGGCGTAGCGGACGTTGAGACGGCGTTCGTTGAGGATCTCGCCGGTTCCAGTGTCGACGGTGACGAAGAAGTCGTAGTCGTCGGCACGGTTCAGCAACACGACCACGTCGGCTGCAGGGCTTCCGCCGATATCGCCGATTTCGACCACGTCGCGGGGGACGAAGCTGCCCTCCTTCACGACGACATCGACGTGCACGGCGTCACCGGCGGTCACGATCAGATGCGCGAGACCGTCATCGCCGACGGCGGCCACGGCCGTGTCGGTCACCCCGTCGCCGCTGACGTCGGGGATGCTCGCCAGTGCGGTTCCGGTGGCCAGTTCCGGGGTCTGCTCGACCGGCTCGATCGGAACCACCGGCACGGTGGTGGTTGTGGTCGTCGGCGGCACTGTGGTCGTGGTGGTCGGTGGCACTGTGGTCGTGGTGGTCGTCGTGGTGACGATCTCCTCGGCGGGGGCGACCTCCGGCCCGGGGCAGGCGACCGGGATCTGGGCGTCCATGGTCCACGGCCCGCCGTTGTCGGCTTCGACCGTCACCTGGAACGTGGCCGCGTAGCCGTCGGGGGCATGGGGAGAGATGCGGAAGTCCCAGTCACCGCTGTGTGTTCCGAGTGCGCCGGCCGTGATGTCATCCATCGCCGAGCCGATGTTCCACATGATGCCGAGGTAGGGATCCCGGGTGGAGATGGTGGCCTTGAGATCGATCACCGACTCACCTTCGTTGCGGAAGGTGGTGTAGACCTCGATGTCCTCGCCGCAGGCGGCTATGCCGTCACCGTTGCCGGCGCTGTCTTCGATGTTGTCGTCGTCGATGCTCAGCGATGCGAGCACGAGCGGGCCACCTTCGGGGAGGGGGCTCAGGCCCGGCCCGGAGCAGGGCGGAACCTCGGGCGGCGGCGCACCAATGTTGTACACCTGCATTGAGCGCAAACCGAGCAGCGTCCGCAGGTCTCGGGTTGGGAACGCCTTGGATCCGTGACTGCCGGCGAAGGTGATCTCGAGGGCGGCTCCGGTGGCCGAGCAGGCGGTGATCTCGGCGCTGGTGACGCTGCTCACGCCGGGAAGCAGCGTGGCCAGTTCATCGCCGGTGTAGTCCCTGGTCCAGCGGCCGTGACGGTTCCCGACCTCGGGCAGCACCGACCAGTGGTCGTCCACCGATCGGAGGTAGGGGATCGCTGCTCTGAAACCGTGTTCGGAGTTCTCGGTGCTGCCAAACGTGCTCGAGGAATAGAAGGCCTCGATCGGAATCATCTCGTCGCCCCAGGTGGAGAAGGGGTGGTATGCCACCTTGCCGGTGGTGGCCCTGACGGCATTGATCCAAGCCGTTTGCCCGTGACCCCATCCGACGTAGAACTGATCGACGGTGGTGTCGTAGATGTCACATGAGCACCACGGGCGGTTCTCAGCGTCGCCCCGAACGATGGCACGGTGCAGCGCGTAGGAGCGAGCGGCGACGGCCTGCGCCTCGAGTGCGGCTGCGCCACCGACCTCGCCCCAGAAGTACGGCATCTCTGAGATCCCAAGCAGATAGTCCTCGATGTCGATCTCCACCGAGATGTTGAGGCCGGCACCGTTGTCGGGCCGGATGTGGATGTCGCCCCGTGCGTACTGGCAGGGCCGGTAGACCACGCCGCCCTCGGCGTTCCAGTCGGGGAGGCTGCAGCCTTCGATCTGGAGGCCGACCGAGGGAACGGTGTCCCAGCCGTCCCAGGTGGCATCGATCCGGCACGGTCCTTCGAGAGTTCCGGAGGGAGCAGTGACCCGGCACCACCCGCTGCCGAGGTCTGTGATCGTCACGGTCTGGCCGACGGTGGCGATCACCGCGGCGTCTCCGAGGGTGAAGACGACTGGTTCAGCGCTGCCGGCCCAGGTGCGGAACACCGTAAGCCGGTATTGAGTCCGCTCCTGCTGCAGACCGACCCAGATCGGTTCCGCTGCGATCTCCGGATCGAGGTCACCGACCGTCGTTCCGGTGAAGTAGTGGGTGATGATCTCCTGCCACGTTGCACCCTCGAGAGCCATGCCGTAGGCACCGAACTGGCTCATCCCGACGGAGTGTCCGAAGCCGCCGCCTTCAAAGGTGATCTGATCTGCGGTGGCAGCACGACCCTCGGTGTTGGGCAGCAGGACGACGGTGGCCAGCAGCATGAGCGCCAGCGCCACCGAGCCCACCGTCGTCCGGCGCCCGACCTGGTAAGAGTGCCGAGAGTAGCCGCGTCGCATACTCTCCGCATCGGATGCAGGGTGGTCGGATTGAGTACTTTCTGAAGCGAAAGTGACTACATGGAGTAGCTATTGTGATGACTAGTCAGTCGCGCTCCGCGTGGAGGGCGACCGTGAGTCAGCGGAGCGCTTCGGCCAGCTTCGGAAGCGCAGTGCCGGCCGGGGCGTCGATCCGGGCGGCAGCGAGGTCGTCGAATTCAGTAGCCCCCTGATTGAGAATCACCAGGGGATTGCCGGCGCGGACGACCTCGAGGGGGATCGATGCGGCCGGGAAGACCGACAGGGTCGAGCCGATTGCGAGCACGGCGTCGGCCTCGGTGGCCATCCAGAAGGCCCGATCGGTGGCGACGGGCGGGAGCGTCTCGCCGAACATCACCACGGTGGTCTTGAGGATGCCGTTGCACAGCAGACAGTGGGGATCCTCCTCGCCATGGTCGAGGCGCTTGACGACCTCGGTCGTTGCCATGCGGTCGCCGCAGTCCATGCACACGGTGCTGTGAGCGTTGCCGTGGAGTTCGACGACGGCGTCGGTGGGGAGTCCGGCCCTCTGGTGGAGTCCGTCGATGTTCTGGGTAACGCAGCCGATCATGCGCCCGGTCTTGAAGAGAGCCGCCACCGCCTTGTGGGCAGCGTTCGGTTTGGCGCCGAGTGAGCCGGAGCCGGCCCGCATCTGCCACGAGCGCTTGCGCGTTTCGGGGTTCGAGAGATACCGCTCGATCGTGAACTCCGCAGGATCGACCCGTGTCCACACTCCGTCAGGGCCGCGGAAGTCGGGGATGCCGGATTCGGTCGAGATCCCGGCGCCGGTGAATATGAGCATCCGGCTGCGATCGTCGAGGATCTCGATTGCCCGCTGCAGTGCACCGTCCATCCCGCCGATCGTATCGCATGTCGTTCGGAGGTCAGGACGCTGCGGCGGCCAGTTCTGGGAAGCGGTTCAGGTACTCGACCCGAAGGGCGGGGCGGAGACGGGTGCGGTGGGTGGGGGCCAGCGGGGGGATGTCGGCGAACACCACGATCTCGCCGCCATCGCGATGGGCGAGGCCCTCTCGTAGCAACACGGGGAGATGAACCGGCCGCCTGATGCGCCGGCCGGTCCGAGCCGCCGCAGTGAGGCGAAGCAGATCGGCGACCGCGCCGGGACCGACCACGGCCGTCCAGAACCGGCGCACCGCCGGGTCGTCGGGAGCGTGGCCCGGAGTCCCGGTTGCTGCCAGGCGCGGCCGGATCCATGGGCGGGGGAGCGCCGTGACTCTGCTGATCGTGATCCCCGCAACGCCCGAGGCTGGCGCGGCTTCCGCTTCGATGGGAGGACGGGCATCGGGACGGATGGTCTCGGACGCTGCGGAGATCATGGCATCTAGATACAGATAACCATAGTTACGTGCAACCCTGCTGTGTCAGGTGCGCGAAAAACAGGGGGAACTATCCCTTTACTGGAGAGGGGTGGTCTGAGTGACTAACCCCTCAGATGCGAAGCAGCAGCGAGTTCAAGACGTTGTTGGTCTTGTCGAAGATGCTACGCATCACCTCCTGGGCAGACGCAGACGTATCCCGCACGTCCTCAAGAACTACCTGAAAGGCGAAGTCTCCGTGCACGCGCACTTTCGATGGCGCGGGTGCCTTGAAGGTGACGCGACCGACTACTGCGCTGTCTTTCTGCGGTCCCGACATGAGCCTGCTGTTGAATCCAGTGGTTGGGGGGTTCCGCACCCCAATCGACGACGTGAGCACGCTCGCGTTGGCGAGGACTGGAACCCTGTGTTTGTCTTGGTTCCAGAACTCATGCAGAAGCCACATGGGATCGTTCTCCCGATCCTCGGCCTTGGTGTGGTACGGCTGCACAGACTCGATGATTGTTCGCGCATCTGGGGAAATCCCGCGAATCTTCCAGAGGCCCGACTTGCGGGTCGGGTTGCCGGCCTTCGTTCTCTCGGAGTATTTGGCGCTGTCCCAATAGATGGGGAACCCCGTCCCGCTCATGGGAACACCATTGCACCTAAGGGTGAGTTGGTAGACAGCCTGTTCGAGTGCCGAGTGCAGATTGTGTATCAGTTCTCCTACAAGAATGCCCCAAGTGATGGGGGGCCGTTCCATCTCGCGGAACCGAAGGACATACTCACGGCGATCCAGGCTGAATTCGCCCATGACGGCGTAGGGTTCGCGTGTGGAGTAGGCGCCGATCTCGGCGTCGAGTCGCTGGAGATGACTCTGCGCACGACGCAGTTTGAGCCGAATGCCAACAACCGCTCGCGGGTCAGGGTCCATGACTACGGTGGTGATGATGTCCGACAGGCGAAACCACGACACCAAGCCTACGCAACAGACCCCGGAGGGTCACGAGATCCCAGTCCCGCACCGAGAGGACGTGTTCCGGGACTTGGAGAAGGCCGCCAAGCCCCGGAAGAAGCGTCTACGGGTGGGCAGCTCGAAGAAGAAGCGTTAGGAACATCGCCGCCGGTTGATCCCGGTGGTTCCAGCGCCACACGTACTCGCTCAGGTAGCCCTGAAGATGCTTAGCGGACACCGAGTGGTACACGCCGCTGATCCCGTTCTTCACCAGGGCCCAGAACCCTTCGATCGTGTTGGTGTGAACGTCACCGCGTACCCACACCTTCTCGGCGTGCTTGATGCGCCGATGTGTGTAGGTGCGGTGCAGAGGGTTGTAGACCGAGTACTCGTCGGTGTACACGACGGTTTCGGGGAGAACCCGTTTGCGGATGTGGGGCATGACCGCCAGTTGCGACGTGGACGGGATGTGCACTGCGGCGACCTTCCCGCCACGCTCGACCATCCCAAGCACCGGGGACTTCACCGTGTCGTGGGGGCCGGGCCGTCCACGCTCTCCGGGCCGGACTCCACCGATGTAGGTCTCGTCGATCTCGACTTCCCCGTCAAGGGGTTCGTCGTCTTGGTCCATCAGTTCTGTGCGGATCAGATGGAACATGCGCCACGCCGTCTTGTAGGTGACCCCGATCTCCCGTTCGAGCTGTTTGGCGGAGATCCCGCATCGGGTGCTCGTCATCAGGTACATGGCGTAGAACCACAGGTGCAGCGAGGTGGACGATTTGTGGAAGATGGTCCCGGCGGTGGGATGCAGGTGGGTTCCGCAGGTGGTGCAGGTCCACGACTGACGCCGTTGGGTTGTGGCGTACCTTTTGAACCTGCGTTCCTTGCCGCAACGTTCGCAGTATGCGTGTTCGCCATCTTCCGCGTAGCGGGTGCGCCACAGCCAGTCGAGGCAGGTGGCGTCGTCGGGGAAGTCCCGCATGAACTCCAAGAGCGTGTAATCGGAGTCGGAGGATTCCGCTCGCTTGGGGTTGTTCCTGTCTACGTGTGCCATACCCCCACTGTAGAGGCAGGGTGTGACAGATTCGGACCGAATAGAGTCGCTTTATGGAGTTGTGGATCGCTTCGGCAGCGTTGGTGGTGGCGGTAATGGCGCTACCAACAGTGTTTCAGATGTACGGCGGTCGTCCGAAGGCCCAGATCGAGTTTGTCGATACACCAACCGATCACGCTGAAGTGTTTCTGCTGGAAGCCAGGATCACGAACCCGCCGCCCAGTCGGCACCTACGGCGAATCGGTGTATATCGGCGGATCGCGGAACGCGTGGATGTTGGATTTGCGATCTATGACTTCGATACTGCCAACAACCTAATAGGCGGCATCATCCGTCCCGAGATTCAGGTAGCAACCTTCACGGGCACAGAGTCCGTGTTGTCCCCAATACGCCTATTCCCAGATGAACCGGCCATGTTTTCCATCGCGACCAAGGCGATGAAGGATGACGCCGTGCAAATCATCGTGCCCGACATGTCGCGAAAGGTGAATTTGCCAGTGGGCACCTACAGGGTTGAAGTGTTTACGCAGATCCGTTCCGAACCTGCTCACATATCAGCGCGGTATCTGAGTGCAGGTCCTGGCAACCTTCAGTGGGGCGAAGCGACCAAGGCAACAATGAAGGTAGAGCGAAGCCAGCGCAGGGTGGCGCGTGTTCGGCGAGATGCGACACGCTGATGCTCTCCAGTAAAGGGATAGTTCCCAAAACAGGTTGACGGCGGCGTCGGCCGCCGTCGCCATCATCCGGCGGCACGGTGGTCGTCGTCGTTGTGGGCGTGACGAGCGTCCCGTCGAACACGGTGATCGGACCGAGGCCCTGATGACCGGGGGTCGGTGAGCCGGCGAAACCGTGACCCGGCCGCCGGTCCACCGCAGGTCACCCGTTTGGGCGTGTAGCTTCGTTGGTGTTCGAGAAGGAGACGAGGACATGGCTGACCCCTTCATCGGAAGCCCTCCTCCCCCAGGCGGATCGCAGCCGGGAGCCGGCAGCAGGTTGCCCTGGGTGATCGCAGGACTGACCTTCGTCATCGGCGTGCTCGCCACCGCCCTGGTCATGTTCCTGCTGCTGGGAAACGATGAGGGCCTCGCGGCAGGCTCGGCCGGCTACGAGCTTCTCTATGAACCACCCGACGATGAGGGACCCGATGCGTTCATGTCGATCGCCGATCGAGTCGATCTGACCGGGACGACTGCTCCCGCGGCGGCAACCACAGATCCGAGCGAGTCCGGGATCACTCCGCTGCCGGACGAGGTAGGCCTCTTCGGAGGCAGCCTCGAGCAAACCTGCGACGCGGAGGTATTGGTCGCCTACCTCGGAACCGAGCCGGAGAAAGCGCAAGCATGGGCGGGGGTCCACGGCATCACGGTTGAGCAGATCCCCGCCTACGTCGGCAACCTGACGGCGGCCATCCTTCGGGTCGATACCCGGGTCACCAACCACGGGTTCAGCGGTGGGGTTGCCACCCCCCGCCAATCGGTCCTGCCGGCGGGCACCGCCGTTCTTGCCGACCCCGAAGGCCGGGCTCGCGTCCGGTGCAATTGCGGTAATCCTCTCAGGGAACCGAGGGATCCCGGCAGGCCGTGTCCGACGACGTCGACGCGGCCGACTACCACCACGACCACCACGACGATCATCGACCGAACGACGACGACGTCGACGCGGCCGACTACCACCACGACCATCATCGACCGAACGACAACGACTCTCGGCACGGTGCCGACCACCACCACCCTTGCGATCGCGACCACGACGACGTCGCCCTTGACGTTCCGAACGACCACAACGATCGACCCGCCTCGGTAGCGATGCCGTGGAATCAGTCGTCGGTGATTACCGACGACTGACGCCTACCCGCCGTCGTCGGGCGGCACCGTGGTCGTCGTTGTGCTGGTCGTGGTGGTGGTGACCAGGGTTTCGTCGAATACGGTGATCGAGATGACGATCACGGTGTCCTCGGTCACGGTTTGACCGACCGGCGGGTTGGTGGCGATGACCTGATCGGATTCCGCCTCTTCGCCGACACCGATCTCCTGGAAGGTCCACACGAAATCGATCTCGGTGGAATCTCGCAGGGCCTCCAGGATGGCGGTGACGTCGGCCCGGTTCCGATCGACCAGATCGGGCATTGCTGTTTCGGGGCTCTTGCCGTTGGAGACCTCGAGCTCAACCTTGGTGCCCTGTCGGACCCGGGTGTTGGGTTCGGGATCCATTCCGACGACCTCGTCTTCGGGTTCGTCGGAGTTGACGAGCTTGAAGTCGACGTCGAGGCCCTCCTCGAGGAGTTCCTCTTCGGCGTCCTCGTACTCCCAGCCGATCACGTCGGGCACCCTGACCCGCGGCGTTTGATAGAACACGGCGGTGCCTTCGGGATCGTCTGGGAAGTCCTGTACCGGGAGGTCGTGTACGACCCGCTCCATGAACTCGCGCCAGATCGGAGCGGCGACGGTGCCGCCAAAGGCACGGGCGTGGAAGACGTCATCGATTGTGATGTTGCGCATCGGGATCTGACTGTCGGGATATCCGACCCACACCGCGGTGGTGTATTGCGGGATGTAGCCCATGAACCACACATCGGTGTAGCCCTCGTGGGTCCCCGTTTTCCCGGCCTGGGGGCGGCCGAGGTAGGCGGCTCCGCCGGTGCCGCGACTGACGGCTTGCTGCAGGGTGTTGACCACCGATGCGGTGAGGGCGGGGTCGAGCGCCTGGGTCCGCTCCACCCGGTGCTGGTAGATCACATTGCCGTCGGCGTCCTCGATGCGTTCGATGAGGTAGTTCTCCACCCGGGTGCCGTAGTTGGCGATGGTCGAATATGCGGCCGCCATCTCCAGCGGACTTACCGCCGATGCCCCGAGCACGATCGCCGGCGCCTGGTCGTTGATCGGGCTCTTGATCCCCATCCGGTGGGCGACCTCGGCGATCTTGTCGGCCCCGACCTCGATGGCCACCTGGCAGAACACGGTATTGGTCGAGTAGACGAGCGCATCCTCGAGAGTGCGGATCCCGGGCTCATTGATGCCGGCGTTGGCGCAGACCCAGGGTGGAGCGCCGGGGATGCCGGTGTCCAGCACCTTTGGTGTCGAGTAGTCCCAGTACGAGTTGAGCGGGATGCCTGTTTCCAAGGCGGCGATCAGACCGAACGGCTTGAAACTGGAGCCGGGATTGCGCCGGCCCTTGGTGGCGAGGTCGTATTGGCGCTGGCCGGCCTCGATGTCGGCGCCGAACTCGAGGCCCGACGCCATCACGATCGTCGCCCCGGTCCGGTTGTCGACCATGGCCACGGCACCCGTGGGCAGGTCGGATCCCGGTGGGAACCGATCCCGCAGGATCTGGGATGCCAGCTGCTGGAGTTCGTAGTTGACGGTGGTGAAGATCCGCAGACCGCCGCCGCCTTCACACTGGGTGTCCTCCGCCGGGCACCCGAACAGAGCCCGTTTCCTTTGAAGATATGTCCCGCCGAGCCCATAGGCCGGGTCGTTGAGGACCGCTTCCTTGGCCGCGATCAGTACCTGTGGGGCGAGTTCGGGGAAATCCTGATGGGCGATCGTGCGGATCGACTGTTCTCTGGCTTCTTCGCCCTCCTCTTCGGTGATGTACCCGTTTTCGACCATCTCGTCGATGACGAGATTGCGGGCGCGCAGCGGGATTTCACTGTCGCTGCGGAGGTCGTAGAGCGAGGGGTTGCGGATCGGGACCGGGAGGGAGGCCGCTTCGGCAATCGTCAGTTCTTCCAGCGACTTCCCGTAGAACTCCTGAGCCGCTGCCTGGACGCCGTAGGCGTTCCAGCCGAAGAACACGGAGTTGAGATAGAACTCGAGGATCTGCTCTTTGGTGTAGCGGCGCTCGAGTTCTATCGCGATGGCCGCCTCGGCGACCTTGCGTTCCAGGGTTGGCTCGGCCCCGACGAAGTTCTGTTTCACCACCTGCTGGGTGATGGTCGATCCGCCCTGGGTACTGCCACCCCCGATGTTCTGGACGAATGCCCTGATTACGGCGCGGTGATCGACGCCGGGGTGCGTCATGAAGTCTGCATCCTCGGCGGACAGCACGGCTGCGACCACAAGATTCGGGATGTCGTCGAGCGCCAGCGGCTGACTGTTGCGCTCGGTCAGCTTCCCGAGGAGGACCCCATCGCCGGTGTACACCTCGGAGAGGCGCGACAGACCCGGCAGGTCGAGGGTGAGCGACTCCACATCCGGGATCCACTGCTCCCGGATGTCGTCGATGGTGCCCCAGGCGGTGTTCGACCCGAGGAAGGCGAGGAGACCGAACCAGGACGCGCCGATCACGGCGATGGCGCCCAGCACCGCCAACGCCAGGAAGCGGCGGCCCTTGCGTTCGAGCCGCTCGGCCTCGTGGATCGAGATCTCCATGGTGTTCCTCGAGGGGGCACGCCGGTGCGGCACCCCGGTGACCCGTCGGCGGGTCGTCCCCATCAGTAAGACGTCTCAGGAAGCCGCCGGGTTCCCCGGGTAGCATCCACCCGTCCGCGCGGAGTGTATCGATGGCCGAGATTCCCGAGCAGCCCCGGCGAAGTTCCAGCGGGATCGAGATCGACCCGATCTACGGTCCGCAGGCCCTCGACGGCTGGGACCCGGATGAATCGCTGGGAGCTCCCGGCGAGTACCCCTTCACCCGTGGTCCGTACCCCTCGATGTACCGCGGACGGCTGTGGACGATGCGCCAGTACGCCGGGTTCGGGACGGCCGATGCCACCAACGAACGGTTCCGTTCGCTGCTGGCGGCCGGCCAGACCGGCCTCTCGGTGGCGTTCGATCTGCCCACCCAGATGGGTCTGGACTCCGATGATCCACTTGCCGCCGGCGAGGTGGGCAAGGTCGGCGTCGCCATCGACTCGGTCGACGACATGCGGCGGCTGATGGCTGAGATCCCTCTCGCCGACGTCTCCACCTCGATGACCATCAACTCCACGGCGGCGATCCTCCTTCTGCTGTATCAGATCGTCGCCGAGGAGCAGGGGGCATCGCGCGACCAGATCCGGGGCACCGTCCAGAACGACATCCTCAAGGAGTACGCGGCGCGCGGGACCTACATCTATCCGCCGCGGCCCTCGATGCGGCTGGTGACCGACCTGTTCGCCTACTGCCGGGAGGAGCTCCCGAACTGGAACACGATTTCGATCAGCGGGTACCACATCCGCGAAGCTGGTTCGACGGCAGCACAGGAAGTGGCGCTGACGATCTCCAACGGACTGGCCTATGTCGCTGCGGCGGTCGAGGCAGGGCTGGCCGTCGACGACTTCGCCCCCCGCCTCTCCTTCTTCTGGAACGGGCACAACCACCTGCTAGAGGAAGTCGCCAAGTACCGGGCGGCGCGCCGGATGTGGGCACGGCTGATGCGGGATCGCATGGGCGCCACCAAAGCGGCCTCGATGAAGATGCGCTTTCACACCCAGACGGCCGGGAGCACCCTGACTGCCCAGCAGCCTGAGAACAACATTGTGCGGGTCACGTTGCAGGCCCTCGCCGCGGTCCTCGGTGGAACCCAATCGCTGCACACGAATTCGTTCGATGAGGCGCTCGGCCTTCCGACCGAACACTCGGCCACAATCGCGTTGCGCACACAGCAGATCATCGGGTACGAGACCGGCATTGCCGATACCCCCGACCCGCTGGCCGGCTCCTACTACATCGAATCTCTCACCGATCGGCTCGAGGAGGAAGCGATGCGCATCATCGGTGATGTCGACGCTGCCGGGGGAGCGGTCGCCGCGGTCGAAGCCGGGGTCGTGCAGCGGATGATCGAAGAAGCCGCCTACCGTGAAGCGCAGCGTCAGGAGTCGGGGGAGTCGGTGGTGGTGGGCATGAATCGTTTCGCCGGCACAGCCGACGCGGAAATCCCGGTGCTGGCGCTGGACCCACAAGGAGAGGCCGACCAGGTGGTCCGTCTTGGGGATCTGCGCAGCCGCCGCGACGGCCCCGCCGTCGATGCCGCCCTCGCCGATTTGCGCCGGGTGGCCGCCGACGGCGGCAATCTCCTCTACCCGATGAAGCACGCGTTGGAACGCTCTGCGACCCTCGGCGAGGTCTCCGGTGTCCTGGTCGGTGTCTTTGGGCGGTACCGTCCGGGCTCATGAGCGACGACCAGCCACTTCGATTCCTCGTCATCGGGAGCGGGCCGGCCGGCAACACAGCCGCCACAACGGCCGCATCTCTCGGTGCCAACGTCACCCTTGTCGAGTCCGAAGTACTCGGCGGGGCCGCCCATCTCTGGGACTGCATCCCATCGAAGTCGATGGTTGCGTCCTCCATGCGGATGGCAAACGTGCGCGCCACCGGCCACCTAGGACTCGCCGATCCGGGTCCGATCCGACCCGACATGTCCCGCCTGGCAGAGCGGCGGGCCACGATCACGCGCCGCATGTCGGCTGCGCTCAGCGGCATGCTCGAATCTCAGGGGGTGGAGATCCTGCACGGGCGCGGCCGCTTCACCGGTCCCAACACCGCGGTGGTGTCCGGCGCCGATGGAGAGACCGAGATCACGTTCGACGCCGCCCTGATCGCTACCGGATCACAACCCCGGCGACCCGACTGGGCTGAAGTCGACGATGAGCGGATAATCACGACCCGCCAGGCCTACACCCTGCCTGAGCTCCCCGAACACATCGTGATCATCGGGTCCGGGGTGACGGGGGTCGAACTCACTCACATCTTCTCCAGCCTCGGGGCCGAGGTATCCCTCCTGGTGAGCCGGCAGCAGGTGTTGCCCCACCGTGACCCCGAGGTGGCGGCGGTGCTGGAGGAGGATTTCCTCGAGCGCGGGGTTCGGCTGCTGAAAGGGGCGAGAGCCGTTTCGGCGGTCCGCGAGGGTGACGAGGTCGTCGTCCGGGCGGAGGATGGACGCCTCATTCGAGGGAGCCTCTGCCTGCTGGCAATCGGTGCAATCCCGAACTCCGGCGACCTCGGCCTGGACACTGTCGGTGTCGGCACCGACGGAGGCCACGTCACCGTCGACGAGTATCAGCGGACCTCCCAGCGGCACATCTATGCGGCAGGCGATGTCACCGGTCAGTTGCTGCTGTCGTCGGTGGCCGCCATGCAGGGCCGGACCATCGGGGAGCACGTCATGGGGCGGACGGTCAGTCCGGTCGACCTGCGCAAGGCGGCGCAAGCCGTGTTCACCGAGCCGGAGATCGCATCGGTGGGGCTCGAGGAAGTCGACGCCGCCGCCGAAGGCCGCAAGGTTCGGATCACCAAGGTGCCCTTTGCAGCGAATCCCCGATCGCTGATCCAGGCGAACACTCGCGGGTTCGTGAAGGTGGTGAGCGACCCGGCGACTCGCGTCATCCTCGGGGGGACCATCGTCGGTCATCACGCCTCCGAGCTCATCGGCATGCTGGCGCTGGCGGTTCAGGCCGGTTTGCGGACTGATGTGCTGCGGGAGACCCTGCTGGTGCACCCGTCGCTGGCCGAGAGCCTGGTGGATGCGGCGGAGTAGTCATGCTCAAGGAACGGATCGCCGGGGTGCAGGCAGTCGGCCTGGTCCTGGGTGCGGTGGCGATCTCCCTGATCTCCGTTGCCTGACCGCCGCCGCACCGATGGTCGAGAAAGCGCTTCCCCGGGCCCCCGCGAAGTCGAGTAACGTGGTGCCAACCGGGGCGTCTGGTGGTCGTTGGGCCCGGTCCCGGGGCACACGGGCAGCACATCGGATGAGGAGTTGACGGGCATGCTGTACGGCTACGCAGGCAAGATCCTGCATGTGGACCTGACCGCGGGGACGCTCGAGGTCGAGGAGCCGTCGGAGGAGTTCTACCGCACCTACATGGGCGGGAGTGCCATCGGGCTCTACTACCTGCTGAAGAACACCCCGGCTGGAGTGGATCCCCTCGGTCCGGAGAACACCCTGACGCTGGCGATCGGCGGCGTCACCGGGGCCGCCATTTCGGGTCAGAGCCGGGCGACCGCGGTCGCCAAGTCTCCGCTGACCGGTGCGGTTGGTGATGCCCAGGCGGGTGGGTTCTGGCCTGCAGAGCTCAAGTTCGCTGGATTCGACGGGATCGTGTTCACCGGGAAGTCCCCCAAGCCGGTGTATCTGTGGGTCAAGGACGGCGAGTACGAGCTGCGGGATGCCTCACATCTGTGGGGGAAGGGCTACAGCACTCGCAAGGTCGAGGAGATCCTTTCCGAGGAACTCGACGACAAGCGGATTCAGGTCGCCCAGATCGGTGAGGCCGGCGAGAAGCTGGTGCGTTTCGCCGCCATCATGAACATGGCCAACCGGGCGCATGGCCGCACGGGCATGGGTGCGGTGATGGGTTCCAAGAACCTCAAGGCGATCGTGGTTCGGGGTTCGTCGAAGAAGCTGCCGGTGGCCGACAAGGAGCGGCTCCGGGTGCTGATGAAGAAGTCGCTGCCGTTGGTCGACGGCATGGACGATTTCCCGACGCACGGCACCCCGGGCGTGCTGCCGTCGCAGGAAGAGGACGGCGGCCTGCCGACTCGCAACTGGACCAGCGGCTCCATGGGTAAGGAACGCGCCGACGGCATCGGCGGATACACCCTGTGGGACGATTTCCTCATGGGACGCGAAGAGGGCACTCAGTTCAAGACCGGGCGCGATACGTGCTACTCGTGTGCCATCAAGTGCAAGCGGGTGGTCGACTCGGAGTGGAACGGCCACAAGTTGTTCCCCGAGGCCGGCGGTCCCGAGTACGAGGCTCTCTCGGCGCTCGGTTCCTACAGCGACATCGACGACCTCGGTGCAGTGTCGTACATGAACCAGTTGTGCAACGACTACGGCGCCGACCCGATTTCTGGTGGAGCCACCATGGCCTGGGCGGTCGAGTGCTACGAGCGGGGCTTGATCACCACCGAGGACACGGGCGGCCTTGAGTTGAATTGGGGGAACGCCGTCGATGTCGTCGAGATGCTGCACCGCACGCTGAAGCGGGAAGGCTTCGGGGATGTGCTGGCCGAGGGATCGTTGCGGGCCGCTCAGCAGGTCGGCAACGGAGCCGAGGAATACTTCATGGGCGTCAAGGGTCAGGAATTCCCGGCCCACATGCCTCAGGTGAAGCGCTCCCTGGCGCTGATCTACGCGGTGAACCCGTACGGCGCCGACCACGAATCCAGTGAGCACGACCCGTTCTACGAAGAAGATGAGTACCTCGCCAACAAGAAGGTCCGCACCCGGCTGCAGGACCTCAAGCTGTTCAACCCGCAGGACGCGACCGTGCTCAACCCCGAGAAGGTCGAGTACGCGATGCATACGCAGTACCAGTACTCGGCGCAGGACACGATCTCGGTGTGCAACTTCGTGTTCGGCCCTGCGTGGCAGCTGCTGGGGCCTGCGGAGCTCGTCGAAATGATCGTGGCCGTGGTCGGGTGGGACGTCAGTATCGACGAGGTCATGGAAGTCGGCCGGCGCCGGCTGAACATGCTGCGGGCGTTCAATGCTCGCGAGGGCATGACGCGTGATCAGGACACGCTGCCGAAGCGAATGTTCGACGAGCCGCTCGAGGGCGGAGCGAGCGATGGACTCTATGTGGACCGTGCTGAGTTCGACTCGGCGCTGAACACGTACTTCGAGCGCCAGGCATGGGACGTGGAGACCGGGAACCCGACCCGGGAAACTCTCGAAGACCTGAAGCTCGGCTGGGTCGCCGAGGCCATCGGCGTCTGAATCGATCCCCCCGTGTGTGAAGAAGGCCGCCCGACGGGGCGGCCTTCTTGTGATCGGAGGCCGGATATCGGAGACCAGAGATCAGACAGATGCGCGGCTCTTCGTTGACCTCTGACCTCCGCGGTAGATTCCCCGCCATGACCGATGATCACCCGGTTCGGCGGCTCGAGCGCAAAAGGGAGGGCCGTGTCCTGGCCGGCGTGGGGATCGGGCTGTCGGAGTACTTCGACGTCGGTGTCCTGGCGGTCAGGATCGCCCTGTGGTTCCTCGGCGGTCTGATCCTGTATGTCGTCCTGTGGGCACTCATGCCCGACGAAGGTGACACCAACCGCTCCCTGTCGCCGGGGCTCTTCTGGCTCGTGGTGGTCGGATCCCTGGCGCTCCAGTTCTGGGCGATCGCCAGCTACCTGTGAACCCTGGACCGAAGAGGGTTCTACCCCTCAGACAGAGGAGCTAGGGCGAACAGCAGATCCTCGACCACCTGGCCACCGACAAGGTGCTCCTGGATGATCCGATCGATTGCCGCTTCATCCACTGCTCGATACCAGGACCCCTCGGGGTAGACGACCGCAATCGGTCCCTGCTCGCAGATACGGAGGCAGTCTGCCTTCGTACGGAGCACCGATCCTTCCCCCGATTCGCTCGGGGAGGCCTTCGCCGGGTTCCCACTCCGCCAGTCGGGAGGGGCTGAGGCCAGATCCAGTTGCTTGAGCCTGCGTTTCAGATAGGACCAGACCTCGACGCTGCGGTCGTAGGACGAGCATCGAGGGGTGCTCTGGCCGGCGCACAGGAAGATGTGTCTGCGTACTTGCCCGATGGAGAGAGAGGACACGATCACTTCGAGCCGCTCCCGCGGGTCTTCGCTCATTGGCCTCGAGGGGGTTCGGGAGGCGAAACGTTACCAACCGATGGGCCGGTTCGGGACCGGCCGATCAGCGTCAGTGCCATCCGATCGCCTCCTCTACCGTTCGCGCCTCGGGACTGAGAAACAGCTCGAGTTCGACGGGGGAGCCCGCCGGCAAGTCTCCGATACCGACCGGCACAACGGCAAAGGCATCGGCGTTCGCCAGGGCAGAGAGGACACCTGATCCTTGAGCGCCACTCAACCGGACGACGCAGTTCTCGCCGGTCCGATCCGCTTTCACCCGAAGGAAGACCACCTTCTGTGGGTTGGTGGACACGGGTTCCCCCATGGAAGCGGGGATCCGAGCCCGGAATGCCAAGCGGGAGCCCATGCTGTGCAGCAGCGCGGGTCTGACCAGTTGTTCGAAAGCCACAGCGGCGGCGACCGGGTTGCCCGGCAGTCCGAAGACGGGAACAGAACCGACGGTGCCAAAGGCGAGGGGTTTCCCCGGCTGGGCGGCGATCTGCCAGAACTCGAATCCTCCGAACCGGGCGAACACCTGCCTCATGACGTCGAAGTCACCCATGGCAACACCACCGCTGGTAACGACGGCGTCGGTTTCCGCCACTCCCTTGCTCAGCGCATCTCGCAGGAGATCCACTTCGTCTGGGATGAGGCCGAGATCCACCACGTCGACGTTGAGCTCCGCGAGCATGCCGGCCAGCAGAGAACTGTTGGCGTCCCGGATGTGTCCCGGGATGAGTGTTTCGGCTCCGGGGGAAAGCAGCTCGTTGCCGGTCGAGAGGACTCCGACCCGCAGCCGGCGTCCTACGAGGGGAGCCGCGATCCCGAGGGAAGCCAGCACTCCAAGGTGGGCGGGGCCCAGTCGGGCACCCCGAGGGAACACCTCATCGCCCGCCCGGCTTTCCTCACCGGCTTTGCGGACACAGTTCGCCGTTGCGATCTCTGCCAGAACCGTCACCAGGCCCTCGCCGGCGGGGGAGGTGTTCTCGACCGGAACCACCGCATCGGCCCCTTGGGGGAGAGCGGCTCCCGTCATCACCTTTGCCGCGCTGCCCGGTCGGAGCGTGCCCTCCGGAGGACGGCCGGCCGGAACGACTTCGACCACGCGAAGGGTCACCGGGGGGTCCCTGGTGTCCTCAGCTCGAAGCGCGTATCCATCCATCGCAGAGTTGGTGAACGGGGGGAGGTCGTGCGGAGCAATGGTCGGTTCCGCGAGCGCCAATCCCAGTGCCTCCGACAGTGGGACCCGAGCGGACGGAACCGGGGATGCCGCCCTCAGGACTCTCCGCTGAGCATCTTCGAGGCCGATCACGACGGTTCGCGTTTCATCCCTATCGCCACAGCAGCTGGATCGAGACGGCTGTGATCAGCCGGTCTGCGGCTCGGCGGCTGCCGGTCGATCTCCCTCGAGCACCTCATTGATCCACCCGAGTCCGGCCACGGCTGTCGGGAACCCTGCGGTTGTGATTGCGAGGATGGCGACGTGCCTGATTTCGGCTGCGGTCGCTCCAAGGTCGATCGCTTTGCGGGTGTTCGAGCGGACGGCACCGGAGGAGAGTTGTCCGATGGCGATACCGAGCTTGACCAGCCGCTGAGTCTTGGCGTTGAGTGGTCCGGCGTTCGCTGCTGCCGCCCCCAGCTGGTCGAGAGCGGTTGCGGTGTCGCCGAATCGTTCCCGAAACGACGTGTACACCTCAGGTAGATACTCATGCTCCACGGGGTCTCCTTCTTGGGGACCAACCGTACCAGCCGACCACATTCCGGAGTCCAGGGGATCAGCGCACCCGCCGCAGGACCCTCTTCGCTGTGGGGTGATAGACCCATTCCTCCCGGCTGAGCCGCACTACCCGCTGCCACGGCCTCGTCAGGTAGCCGAACGGCACCGTGACGATGTGCACGAGTCGGGTGAACGGGAAGAGGACGAGGAACACCCAGAACGTGATGACGTGGGTCTTCAGGATGATCGGAAGGGCCACCACCAGCTCCGGCTTCGGTTGGAAGGTGAGGAGAGATCGGATGTACGGAACGAACACCGACGTGCCCCAGAAGGAGCCAAAGCGGTGGCCGACGGCGATCCAGATTCCGGTCACGATCTGCAGCGCGATGACACCCAGAACTACGAGATCCATCGGACTCGTCACGGCTCGGATCCTCGCCTCGGTGATGCGGCGAGTTATCAGCATCGCCAGCCCGAATCCGGCCCACAGAGCAAGGGCCAGTCCGGTCACTTCGAGCAGGTAGAGCCGGATCGGCTCGCCGTTCCAGAGCTCGATCCCGCGAGGGAACACGAGTGCGGCGAGGTGGCCCACCAGGATCGCCGAGATCCCCCAATGGAACGGAACCGATCCCCAGAACAGCTTGCGGCTCTCGAGCAGCTGGGACGACAGTGCGGAGATCGTGAACGGATGGCGGCGGCGCCGCAGCACGCCGACCACGATCGCTAGAGCCAGGGCGACGTAGGGAGCGACGACAAACAGCAGGATGTCTGCACTACTCATGATCCAACCCCGTTCCCATCGGTCTCGACCTCACCCACGACCTCCCGGGCCGCGTCCAACAGGGCGCGGTAGGGGCTCTCGGGGTCGGCTTTCTTCAACTCCACCTGCATCTTCTCAACCGCCTCGACCAGCACCGCTCCCAGGTCGGGATGCAGGTCGTCGGCAGCATCCAGATACCGCAGGACCGGGGCGATGTGGTCCGGAAGCTCCCCGTCGGCGTCAACTCCGGCCTCGATCTGAGCCCGTTTGAGAGTGGCCATCAGCTCGCCACGACGGTAGGTCTCACCGAATGCCTTGTGGCCAACGTAGGGAACGAACATCGGGTTGAGATCGAGTGTGCGGGTGTGGACCTCCTCCCACTCGGCCAGCGACAGCGCGTCGATCGCGCTGAGGAAACTGCTCATCTGACGACGGACCGTTCCCTGGGCCAGGGTCTCTACCGCCGTCTGCAGTTCTGCCATGCGTCCGGGCCCGGGGTAGCGGAACCCGTGGGACACAACCGTTGCAGCGCCCATCACAACCCCCTCTGCGGGGGCCGGAGGTAGCCGATTCCGGCTTCGCCCTTGCGGGCCAGCGGGTCTCTCATGCCTTCCGGTCCTTGCTCCCGGTGATACGGAGGCAGGACAAATCGCTCATCGAGGCCCGGCAATGTGGTGAGGCGGTAGATGTCCTCTACCTCTTCCACGCTGGTTTCTGCTTCTTCGAGAAGTTGCAGCGTTGCTTCGTCGATCGTCCCATCCACGCTCTGGCGCCGTTTGTAGATTCGGACGGCCAGCATCTTGCGGAGGACGGCTCTGATGGCTTCCTCGTCGCCGACCGTGAACAGGTTGGCCAGGTACTGGACCGGGAGCCGGGCCTTGTCGAGTTCGTCGAAGAGCTCGAAGTCCTTGCGCTCGTCCGGCAGATCAAGGCGCACCAGTTCTTGCTCGATCGTGGAGACGACAGGCGACAGTGGCGGGACGTAGAACATCATGGCGACGGTGCGGTACTCCGGGTGAAGGGGGAACGCGAGTCCCCACTCCTTCACGAACTTCCACACCGGACTCTGGCGAGCTGCCTGGATCCAGTCGTAGTCGATTCCGGCGGCCTGCGCCGCCAGGATGACCTGCTCGTCGTTCGGATCGAGGATCGCCTCGAGTTGGGCGCTCAGGAGCTCCTCTTCCGTTGCCCCTGCCACCGCCTCGATCTGATCGGCGTCGTAGAGGAGGACGCCCATGTAGCGAATACGTCCGACGCAACTGTGGGCGCAGGCCGGGGCTTGTCCGGTCTCCAGGCGGGGGAAGCACAGGATGCACTTCTCGGACTTGCCCGACGCCCAGTTGTAGTACACCTTCTTGTAAGGACAGGCGGCCACACACATGCGCCAGGCCCGGCACTTGTCCTCGTTGACGAGGACAACCCCATCCTCGGCCCGCTTGTAGATGGCACCGGATGGGCAGGCGCCGACACATGCCGCATTGAGGCAGTGGTTGCAGATGCGGGGCAGGTAGTTGAACACGACCCGCTCGATCTCCTCCATCTGTGCTCGCACCGTGGGATCCAGGCCCTCGAGCGAAACATCGTTGCGGGCGTAGACGTTGGAGCCGCCCAGGTCGTCGTCCCAGTTGGGTCCCGCCTCGATCTCCATCGAATCGCCGGTGATCATCGAGATCGGGCGGGCGGTGGGCTGCTGGTCGCTCTCCGGAGTGTCGAACAGATCCGCGTAGCGGAAGGTGAACGGCTCGTAGTAGTCGTCGAGTTGGGGCAACGCCGGATTGAAGAAGAGCCGGCCGAGACCCTGGGCCCGGGAGTGGAGCACCAGCTTCAATCGGCCCTTCTCGTCGCGGTGCCATCCGCCGTCGTAGTGCTCTTGGTCTTCCCAGCCGGTGGGATAGCCGGTACCGGGCCGCGTCTCGACGTTGTTCCACCACATGTACTCGGCGCCCTGGCGGTCGGTCCAGATGTTCTTGCACGCCACCGAGCACGTATGGCAGCCGATGCACTTGTCGAGGTGGAACAGCATGCTCATCTGGGCTCTGACTCTCATGCCTACCTCCTCAGTACTCGGGTTGATCGATGCGACGGATGAACACGTTGGTATCTCGATTCACGCCGGTTGGCCCCCAGTAGTTGAAGGCGTAGGTGAACTGCCCATAGCCGCCACTCATCAGGACCGGCTTCAACCGGGCCCGGGTGAGCGAGTTGTTCATGCCGGCGCGCGTCTTGCGCCGCGGTGAGATCGGGATCCCGATGGTTCGCTCCGTGGCGTGATACACGAACACACATCCGGATGGGATGCGGGCCGATGTGATGCACCGCTGGACGAATACCCCGTTGTCGTTGTACAGCTCAACCCAGTCGTTGTCCTCAATGCCGAGTTCGGCCGCATCCTTGTCGTTGAGCCATACCGGGTAGCCGCCCCGGGACAGGGTCATCATCCGATGGTTGTCGGAGTAGGTCGAGTGGATCGACCACTTCCCATGGGGCGTGATGTAGTTGAACATCTTGCCGTCCTGGCCTTCGGCCAGGCTCTGTTCGACCTCGGAGAGCATGGTGTGGTCCGGCCGCGGCTTGAAGACGGGAAGGTGCTCGCCCCACGCCAGGTACCGATCGTGATCCTGATAGAAGTGCTGCCGCCCCGTCAGCGTCCGCCATGGCACCAGGTGCTCGACGTTGAGCGTGAACGGGCTGTAGGCCCGGCCCTTGGAGATCAGTCCCGACCAGGTGGGCGTGGTCAGCACCCGCCGGGGCTGGGCGACGAGGGAGGCGAAGTCGTAGCGGACGTCACGCTGACCGTCGCCGAGGTGGCGCAGCATCCGTCCGGTCTTTGCCTCCTCCGCTTCGAACGCCCGATATGCCAGTTCCCCGTTCGAGGCCGGATCGAGTGCGAGGATTGCCTCGCAGGCATCGCGATCCTCTTCGAGGGACGGGAGTGCCGGGGCATCCCCGTTATGTGCCGGCCGTGGCTGGCTGCGGACGAGGTCCTCGTAGAAGTCGGCGACCGGCACCCTGAGCCCGTGGACCCCGACCCCGTTATCCCTGACTCCGGTGCCGAGCGCCTTCCATTGCTCGTCGAGATTGGTGTAATCACGGCGAATCACCCGGAACTTCGGCATCGTCTTGCCGGGCACGGCTTCTTCGGCACCGGCCATCCAATCACCGGGCGGTTTCGGCTGGGCGATCTCGTCGGCCGTGTCGTGCTGCAACGGGAGCATCACGATGTCCTCGACCGGCTCCGGGATATGGTCCCTGGACAGCTCGGCGACCTTCTCTGCGAGCGAGCGGTAGATCTGCCAGTCCGTCCTCGATTCCCAGGCGGGCGCCACCGCGGCCTGCATCGGGTTGATGAAGGTGTGAAGGTCGGTCGTGTTGAGGTCGTCCTTCTCGTACCAGGTCGCCGCCGGCAGGATCAGGTCGGAGTACAGGGCCGACGTGTCCATCCGGAAGTTGAGATCCACGATCAGATCCATCTTCCCGTCCGGCGCTTCGGGGCGAACGGTGACGTCGACGACACCGTGATCGTCGGGCTCGGCGGCGATGGCCGTGGAGTGGGTCCCCAGGTAGTGCCGCATGAAGAACTCGTGCCCCTTGGCGGAGGTACCGATGGCATTTCCCCGCCAGATGAACCACACCCTGGGCCAGTTCTCCGGGGCATCGGGGTCCTGGACTGCGAACTCGATCTCACCGGATTGCAGCCACTCGACGATCTTTCCGACGATCTGTTCGTCGGTCTCGGCACCCTCACGGCGGGCCCGCTTCACCAACTCGATCGGGTTCCTGTTGAACTGCGGGAAGAACGGAAGCCAGCCAGACTTCACGGCTTGCGCCTGCTGGTCGATGGTGTGATCAGCCCGCAGGTCTTTGTCCGGCAGGCTGTCGTACTCGCGATAGCCACGCTCGTAGCGCCATTGGTCGGAGTGGACGTAGTGGAATGACGGCGTGTTCTGATGGCGCGGCGCCATCCCCCAGTCGAGGCCGAAGGCAATGGCTCCCCACGACGCCTGGTTGACCAGCTTCTCCTGACCGACGTAGTGCGCCAATCCGCCCCCGTTGACGCCGACGGATCCGGTCAGCATCAGCCCGACGATCGCCGATCGGTACAGCAGGTTGTTGTGGTACCAGTGGTTGGCGCCGGCCCCGATGATCACCATGTTCTTGCCCTTGGTGAGCTCGCCGTTGCGCCCCCATTCCCGGGCGAACTTGATGACCGTGTCACGATGGATTCCGGTGTGGACCTCCTGCCAGGCCGGCGTGTAGGGGGCTTCCGCATCGTCGTAGTCCGCCGCATGGGTACCGGCAAGACCCCGGTCGACGCCGAAGCGCGCCATCATCAGGTCGAACACCGTGGTCACCATCTTGCGGCCCTCGGTGGTCTCCACGTAGCGGACCGGCACGCCCCGCACCACGGGGCTTCCCCCAACGAAGTCGTCGAATGGGACGTCCACGACGGCATCGGGGCCGTCGACGAAGCTGAGGACGGGGTCGATCTTTGAGCCCGCGACCGCGTCGGCGAGCTCGAGGTTCCAGTGTCCCTTCTCAGAGTCGGCCCAGCGATAGCCGATGCTGCCGTTCGGCATACGGGGGGCGTCTGAATCGGCGTCCCACATCAGCATCTTCCAATCGCCGTGCTCGACGTCGCGGTAGGCCGCCAGCTCGTTCGATCGCAGGTAGCGGCCGGGTTCACCGTCGGTGACCTCGACGAGAAGAGGGAGGTCGGTGTATTGCTTCACGTACTCCTGGAAGTACGGCACGTCGCGGTCGCGGTAGAACTCGGTGAGGAGCACGTGGTCGACGGCCAGCCAGAACGCGGTGTCCTGGCCGGGGTGGGACGGGATCCACCAGTCGGCGTACTTGGCAACCTGCGAGAAATCGGGGCTGAACACGGTGAGCTTCGCCCCGGCATGGCGGACCTCGGAGACGAAGTGGGTGTCCGGGGTGCGGGTCATGTTCAGGTTCGAGCCCACAACGGCGATGAACCTGGCGTTGTACCAGTCGGCCGACTCGTGCACGTCCGTCTGTTCCCCCCAGATCTCGGGTGAGGCCGGGGGAAGGTCGCAATACCAGTCGTAGAAGCTCATGATGACGCCGCCCAGGAGGGAGAAGAAGCGGCTGCCGCCGGCGTAGCTGATCTGGGACATCGCCGGGATCGGTGAGAAGCCGGCCACCCTGTCCGGTCCCTGCTCCTTCACGGTCGACACCGTGGCCGCAGCGGCTATCTCGAGTGCTTCGTCCCAGGTGATCCGGCGGAATCCACCCTTGCCTCGTGCCTGCTGGTAGCGGCGCCGCCATTGTGGTTCGGCCTGGATTGCCTGCCACGCCGCTACGGGGTCGCCGAGGTTCTCTTCCTTCGCCTGGCGCCAGAGATCGATGAGCACACCCCGGCCGTAGGGGTATTTGACCCGGATCGGGCTGTACAGATACCAGGAGTACGAGATGCCTCTCTGGCAACCGCGCGGCTCATAGGGGGGCAGCCCCTCCTCGAGCGACGGATAGTCGGTGGCCTGGAGCTCCCATGTAACGATGCCTTCCTTGACGAAGACCTCCCAGGAGCAACTGCCGGTGCAGTTGACACCGTGTGTGGTGCGGACTCTCTTGTCATGGGAGAACCGGTTCCGATAGAACTCCTCCCACTTCCGTTCGTTCGGGCCGACGGTCTCATCGATCCACACTCGCGTCATGTCCGGCTCCTCAGCTTCTGCACATACGGGGCCCTCGGTCTCCTGAATACGGTCACGGTGATGATCAGCAACGCTCCAAGGCCGCCGAGTCCCAGCAGCCAGAGGCCATCGATTTCGCCCCGAGATTCCGCCTCGAGTCCGGCCAGGAATGCCGTGAGGTCTGCGATCTCGCCGGCGTCGAGGGCTCGGCCGGCAAACAGGGGTTGCATGGTCGGGAAGGGTGGGTTGGCCATGACCGCGGCGAACCCCTGCTCCCCGCCGTATCTGTCTACCGCTCCGGTCAGATCCGGCCCGAGTCCTGATCCGCCCAGATGCCCGTTGCCGCCGGCCGCGTGACAGGCAGCGCAAGCGGGTCCACCGTTGGCCAGGGTGGTCGATCCGAGGAACAGGTTCTCCCCACGCCGCGCATCCGCGACGACGGATTCACCGGTAGTCGTCACCGTGGTGCTGGGAGCGGCATCGGCGAGCGTGGCGACGTAGGCGACGACGGCCTCGATCTCGGCATCGCTCAACTGGCTCAGTGCGGGCATCTCCCCGTCGTAGCTGCCGTTCGGTCCCTCGATGGGTCCCGACAGGCCGTCGCGGATGGCCGCCTCGACGTAGGCGGTGTCGGCCGCGTTGGTGTTTCCGGCCAGAGGCGGGAAGGAGCCCGGGATTCCGATGCCGCCGGGCTGGTGACAGGCCGAGCAAGAGGTGTCGTAGACCGTTCTTCCGTCCTCCTGTGCCAGGGCGGTTCCAGTGGCCAAGAGGAAGAACACGAGCAAGGCAACGGTGGCGAGCGAACCGCCGAATCCGGACTTCATCACGCTTCGGCTCCTTCGGTGTTCTGAAGGTCGGAGAGGCTTGTCAACGCTAACTCCCGCAGTAGGGCGGTGCGGGCCCGGGTCCACGGGTGGTGGAGGGCGCAGGGTGTCACTGGTGGACAGGGGGTGCCGCGAAGCACACACCGGTCGTTGTCTGAGGGACCCTCGATGATCTCGATGAGTTCGAGAAGCGTTACGTTCTCGAGGGCGACGTTCAGCCGATAGCCCCCGTTGCGACCGGGTACGGACACGACCCATCCGACCCGGACGAGTGGCGCCATCACCTGGCCGATGAAGGGAGGTGTGGTGTCGATCAGTTCGGCCAGCGCACTGCCCTTGTGGAGTCGGTCGAGTCGGCCGAGAACGAGCATCGCCTTGAGCGCGAGATCGCTCTTGCGTGTGATTTCAAGCCGCATCGGAACCTCCGGCTTGGAGGCCAGCCCAGGGGCGTTTGCGGCTGCGGGGCATCATGGGTTCTTGTACTCCGCCCGGGGCCCGAGGTAGTACCACCAGTTGAGTGCCAGACAGATGAGATAGAACAGGGCGAATCCGTACAGCGCGTACTCCGGCGTCGTCGCCTGGATCTGCTCGCCGAACTCCTGGGGAATGATGAAGGCACCGTAGGCGGCCACCGCAGAGGTCCAGCCCAGCACGGGGCCGGCTTGCTCCTTGTCGAAGACAATGGCGATGGTACGGAACGTGGAACCGTTGCCGACACCGGTGGCTGCAAACAGCAGGAGGAACAGCAGGAAGAAAGGCACGAAGTAGTCCTGCGGTGTCTCCGACTTGTAGGCCTGGGTGAGGAAGTAGGCGACCCCGAGCGCGCTTGCGACCATGGTGATCGCGACCCACTGGGTGACCCTGGCTCCGCCCAGCTTGTCCGCAATCCAGCCCCCCACCGGGCGGATCAGCGCCCCGATGAACGGCCCCATCCAGGCGAAGGTCAGGGCGGACGGACCATCCGGGTTGACGATGTCGTGAGTCATCACCCCATCGACCATGACGTGCTGGAACCCGAACACGACCTTGATTGCGAGGGCGAACCCCGCCGAATATCCGATGAAGCTCCCGAACGTCATCGTGTAGATCACGCTCATGATCCATGTGTGCTTGTTGCGGAAGATCCTGAACTGACGCTCCAGGTTGGGCTTGATGTCGCCCGGGATCAGCTTGAGCACGAAGACCGTTGCGGCGATGACACCAGCAATGACCGGGTATTTGGCCCACGTCAGACCGAGGCCGGTGGGGCTGGGGAGGATGAGGTAGAGCCCGATAACAGCGGGGATGAACGCCAACCCGAGCATCCCGCTGATCTGCCCGAAGGCCTTGATCGGAGATCCGATATTCGGCGAAACGTGCTCGGCCCGGATGTTGTTCATCCTGAACCAGCCAAGAAACGCCAGTGGGATCAGCAGCAGCAGCCAGACGAACCCGGCGTTGTGGATGAAGGTCTCGGTGCCCGCCTCGATCTTGCCGATCAGCGTGCCGGATGTCTTCTGCAGCACCATGCCCGAGCCGCCGAAGATCCCAAAGGTCATGACGAGCGGGATCACGATCTGCATCGTCGTGACGCCGGCATTGCCCAGCCCCGCGTTGAGCCCCAGCGACAGCCCCTGCATACGTTTTGGGTAGAAGAAGCTGATGTTCGACATCGATGAGGCGAAGTTGCCTCCGCCGAGCCCGGACAGGGCGGCGAGGAGTTGGAACACCCACAGCGGTGTGTCCTGACTCAGCAAGGCGAAGCCGGTGCCAACCGCCGGGATCATGAGCAGCGCAGTGGTAAAGAAGATGGTGTTGCGCCCGCCGGCGATCCTGATGAGGAAGCTGCTCGGGATTCGGAGGGTTGCTCCCGTCAACCCGGCGATGGCTGCGAGGGTGAAGAGCTCAGCGTTCTCGAAGGGAAACCCCAGGTTGAGCATCTGGACCGTGATGATGCTCCAGTAGAGCCACACGGCGAAGCCGGTGAGCAGGCTCGGGACCGAGATCCAGAGATTGCGGTTGGCGACCTTCTTGCCTTCTCGTTCCCAGAAGTCGACGTCTTCCACATCCCACTCACGGATGTCCTTCATGCCTGTCTCCAGTGTGAATCCTGCTCGTGTCGGCTGATGGGCCCAACAGCCCGTCTGCTCAATCCGCCTCCGCTTGCTCCCTCCCTACTCGTCTTCGAGCGTTTCCGCGAATGCACCCCGCGGCTCCTCGAGCATGAACGCGGTGATGGCGAAGCTGATCAACGCGCCGCCCGCCAGGATGAAAAAGAACGTCCTTGAGTCCACCAGAGAGAAGATGACGAGGTAGATGACCGCTCCGACGTTGCCGTATGCACCCGCCATACCTGCAATCTGTCCGGTCATCCGCCGATTGACCATCGGGATGACGGCGAAGGTGGCACCCTCGGCTCCCTGTACGAACACCGAGGCGAAGACGGTGAGGCCCACCGCCACGACCAGCCACCAGATCCCGTCGAACGCCGGTACAACGTTGCGGAGTCCGTCGGCATCGACCCCGGTGCCCCACTTGCCGATGAAGGCCATCAGCAGGAACCCGATGGCGATCCCGATCATATAGATCAGCATGGTGCGTTTCCGGTTGGCCATCTTGTCCGACAGGTAGCCCCCCAGTGGTCGCGCCACCAGGTTCACGAATGCGAAGGACGCCGCGACCACTCCCGCCACGGTCGCCGTGACGAGCGTGTTGCCGGCCCCATTCTTGAGGGGTTCGAAGGTGTTCTCGAAGAAGGCGGGGAGCATGGACACGACCGCCAGTTCTGCTCCGAAGTTGGCGAAGTAGGTGCTGTTGAGGGCAGCCACGCTTCCCCAGTGGTATTTCTCGTCTTCCGGAACACCTGCCTTCAAGTACGGGAGGTTGATCTGCAGGGTCTTGGCGACGTGCCCGACATAGACCGCACCGAGTACCGCGTAGATGGCCCACAGCACCGGGCCCGATATGACGGGGTCGCCGTCGATCTTCACGTTGCTGACCCTCCAGGCCAGAACCCCGAGTGCTCCAACGAGAGGGAAGGACCAGACGAGATACTGGATGAGGTCGCCATAGGACGTGACCATCATCGGCTCGGTCCTCTTGGAGGTACGCAGCACCTTGCCCTCCGGCACATCTCGCACGGCGAAGTAATAGAAGACGCCGTAGGCGGCGACCACGAACCCGTTGACACCCATCGCATAGCGCCAGGCGTTGTCGCCGAGGCCGAACCAGTTCTGCATCAGCGTCAGCGCGAACCACGGCATCGTCATGGCGGCAAAAGCCGATCCGAAGTTCCCCCACCCGGCGTAGAACCCCTCGGCTCGGCCGATGTACTTCGGCGGGAACCACTGGGCGACCATCTTGATGCCGATGACGAAGCCGGCGCCGACCGTGCTGAGCAGCAGCCTCGCGATGAGCAACTGAACGAATGTGTTGCCCAGGGCGAATGCGATCGTGGGGATTGCAGTCACGATCATGAGGCCTGAGAAGACGATTCGGGCGCCGTAGCGGTCGATCAGCGCCCCGACGACGATGCGGGCCGGGATGGTCAAGGCAACGTTGGCGATCAAAAGGATCTTGACGTGTTCGTCGGTCAGCCATCCGATGCTGTCCAACATGGTCGTCGACAGCGGCGCCATGTTGAACCAGACGTAGAACGTCATGAAGAAGGCGATCCACGTGTAGTGGAGCGTCCGTATCCGTTCCTGGCTGAAATCGAGGAGCTTCGGTGGAGTTTCGGTCTCCCCAGCCACGGTCCTGGGACCGTCCTCCGTCGTGCTCATCGCCGGCTCCCCCTGACTCACGAGTCACTGATTCGATGACTCATTGAGTCTAAGATTAAAGGATTGAACGGGGAGTGGCAACTGGTGTTCGATGGAGGTCCAATCGGCTCGCAGACAGCATCTCTTGATTTCTTGACTCAAGGAGTCATAGAATATCGCTCGGTGTGCGCAACTGGCACAGGGCGGGGTTTCTGAGGCTGTGTGGGTCCGATGTGCATCCCCGGACTTGCTTCTGTATGCTCCCGGCCCAATCCGGCCTCGGGCCGGGGGAGTGTGCCTGTTCTGCAGAGGGAGAGGGGGCGTCTGTGACCGACGACCCGGGTGATGCCGCCACGCCGGCATCAGAAAGCGAACACGAAGAGAATCCGATCGGCGCCATGGTGCTGGCGCTCGGTTTCCTCGGCCTGATCATCGTCGTCTGGCTGTGGACCTACGCCGAGTTGCTGGGGAGAAACTGATGGCGCTGAAGATCGAACGGTTCGAGAGGATCTTCCTCTACCTGACCGTCACCATGCTGACGCTGTTCATCGTTGCCATCGTCCTCAGCGTCGCCGAGAGCGGCATCCACCTCCCCGATGCCGAAGAGCGCATCGATCCCAACCAGGTCCGCCAGACGGCTCCCTTCGACAACCCCGGCGTCTTCGAGACCGGCAATGGGGAGTACGAGGCGGTCGTGGTCGCCAAGGCCTGGGCGTTCGATCCGCCGACCATCAACGTTCCCGCCGGAGCCGAGGTCACCTTCGTGGTCACCTCCGAGGACGTGATCCACGGCTTCCAGGTTTGGGACACGACGGTCAACGCGATGGTGATCCCGGGCCAGATCACCCGGGTCACAACGACCTTCGACGAGTCGGGCGAGTACAGCATCGTCTGCCATGAGTACTGCGGATCGGGGCATCACGTGATGTTCGGACAGGTGGTGGTGTCGGAATGACCAGTACGCGAGAGAAGATCACGTCCACGCTCGAAATCGCCGGCGAGGCGCAGAGCCGTTGGATCCGCTGGCAGCTCTACCTGTCGTTCGCCGGGTTCGGTATCGGCGCCCTCATGGGTGCGTTGCAGGCCATGGAGCGGCTGGATCTCAACATCTACGACGAGGTCGGCCTGTCCTCCTACTACCAGGGACTGACGCTGCACGGCGTGGCGATGGCGATCGTGTTCACTTTCACGTTTGCCAACGCGTTCTTGTCGCTCACGGTGATCCGCGGGTTCGAGCGCCCGCTGGTGTCGACGCCGCTGCTTGCCTGGTCGTTCATCACGGCGGCGGCCGGCGTGGTGCTGGCTTCGGTGGCGATGCTGATGAACAACGCCACGGTGCTGTACACCTTCTACGCACCGCTGCAGGCCAAGCCGTTGTTCTACATCGGAGCGACCCTGCTGGTCATCTCTACGTGGCTCGTGTCGCTGAACCAGCTGCTGACGCTGCGGGCGTGGAAGAAGGACAATCCCGGCAAGCGGATTCCGCTGCTGTCCTACGTCTCGATCATGACCTACCTGATGTGGGATCTGGCATCGGTCGGCCTGGCCATCTCGGTGCTGGGCTTCCTGCTCCCGTGGTCGTTCGGCATCTTCGAGCAGACCGACCCGCTGCTCACCCGGACGTTGTTCTGGTACACCGGTCACCCGATCGTCTACTTCTGGCTGCTGCCGGCGTACGTGTCGTGGTACATGCTCGTGCCCGGCAGGGCTTCCGGGAAGCTGTTCAGCGACGGTGTGGTGCGGGTCGTGTTCATCATGTTCCTGCTGTTGTCGGTGCCGGTCGGGCTGCATCACCAGTTCACCGACCCGGGTGTGGACGACGGGCTCAAGTTCGTGCACGGCATCCTCACGTTCGCGGTGTTCTTCCCATCGATGGTGACCGCGTTCACACTGCTGGCGGCCCTTGAGCACGGCGGGAAGAAGCGGGGAGGCAAGGGCATCCTCGGCTGGATTCCCCGATTGCCCTGGGGCGACCCGGTGGTGTCCGGGCAGCTGCTGGCGATGCTTGCTTTCACCCTTGGTGGAGCCACCGGTCTGATCAACGCCAGCTACACGGTGAACCTGGTGGTCCACAACACGGCGTTCATCCCAGGGCATTTCCACCTCACGGTGGGCACCGCGGTGGCGCTCTCCATCATGGCGGTGGCCTACTGGATGGTGCCCCACCTCACAGGGAAGCAGCTCTTCTCTAACAAGCTGGCCGTGCTGCAGGGCTGGCTGTGGTTCGGCGGGGTGCTGCTGCTGTCTCGAGGACTGATGGCGGCCGGAATCGACAACCAGCCGCGGCGGATTCCGGTGAACTCGGCGCCCTATGCCGATGCCGGATGGGACCTGTGGAACGCCCTTGCCGGGATCGGTGGCCTGATCATGGTTGTCTCGGCGCTGCTGTTCTTCTTCATCATCATTGCGACGCTGCAGTCGAGGAAGCCGGCCGACGAGATGGAGGCTGCCTTCGACGTCACGGAGTCGATCCACGGCCCGGAGAAGTCGCCTGCACTACTGGACCGTGTCGGCCTGTGGTTCGCAGCGGCCGTCGTGCTGGTGCTGATCGCCTATGTCCCGGTGATCATCACCCAGGGTGTCCGGCTGATCTCACCCGGATTCGACCTCTTCTAGCGTATGACGATGAGCGTGGAGTCCAGCCGGAGCAGCAACCACCTCCTGGTGATGATTGGTGGGTTGCTGATCGCTGTGATCACTCTCCTGATGCTCACCGCGTCGCCGGCCGGCGCCCAGGTCGACGGCGAAGCGGTCTACCGCCAGAAATGCTCGAGCTGCCATGGATCGATCGGCACCGGCGCCCCCGGCCTGTTCCCGCCGCTCAACGGCAATCCGAATGTGGCGGACTCCGACTACGTCGCCGGGGTCATTCGCAACGGGCTCAGCGGGGAGATCGAGGTGCTCGGTCAGACCTACAACGGTCAGATGCCGGCGTTCGCCAATCTGAGCGACGACGAGATCGCCGCCGTCACCGCCTTCATGCAGACCGGGTTCCCCGACGCCTCGGTGACGACGACGATGCCGCCGCTTGCCATTGCGCCGATCGCCGAAGGGGCGCTGCTCGGCAGAGAGATCTTCGTCGGTCAGGGTGCGCTCGAGGCCGGTGGCCCCGCCTGCGCCGCCTGTCACACGGCCGGTCAGTTCGGCGATCTCAGCAGTGTCGAGGTGGCGTTGGGTGGTGATCTCACCGGCCTGTGGGCGGCGACCGGCAGTGCCGAGGCCTTGGCCGCAGCGTTCCTCGGGTCCGACGCGGCCGCCCACGGCGTCTACGGGGACAGCCCGCTGAGCGGAGAGGAACTCTCGGCGCTTGCGTCGTTCTTCGAGGAAGGCGTCGGCGAAGGGCGCGAGGAGTTCCTCGACGGGTTGGCGCTGATCGCTGCGGCGGTGTTCCTCTCCTTGATTGCTACCACCGCATTGATCGCCGGGAACCGCAGAGAGCGCGAGGGGGAGGCGGGATGACGGCAGCAGCGTTCTGGTTCGGCACCGTTCCCTGGGCGCTGACGCTCGGTGCGATCCTCGCCGGGCTCTACCGGCTCTTCACCCGCCCCATTGACCTCGAAGCCGCGAAACAGCCCTCCATCGGATCCGCCTGGGGATCCGTGCCGCTGAAGTGGGGCCTTTGGCTGCTGGCGGCCGGCAATCTCTTCGGGGTGCTCCTGCCCGGCTGGATCCTGGGTTGGAACTCTGCTCCGGCGCGGTTGTATCTGCTGGAGGGTGTGAGGCTGGCGCTGTGGCTCTGGCTGCTCGTTGGGCTGATCGTCTCGCTCGTTCGGTTTGCCAACGATCCCGAGAGGCCGCGGGTGACCGTGGCCGAAGCCGTCGTGACTCTGGGTCTGCTGTTCGCCACGGTGTCCGGCATTCTGACGACGCTGGTGTACCGCTGGGCGACCTATTGGGGAGCCGAGATCGTCGCGCCGTACCTGCGTTCGCTGTTCAGTCCGGATCCCCGGCCCGAGCTCCTCGACGGCCTGCCGTGGCTCGCCCAGGCCCATGTGCTGTCCTTCTTCGTGGTGCTGTTCGCCTTCCCGTTCAGCCGGTGGATGCAGTTGCTGGCGGCTCCGGCGGCGTCGGTGCGGCGGTTCCTGGAGGAGGTCTTCGTGCCGAAGCGCGATGCTCCGGCCGGCACCTGGCTGTCGTGGGGTCCCGCCTACGTTCGCGGGTTCATCATCGTGATGTACTTCATCGTGTTCACGGTGGTGGTGCCGTCGCAGGTCGTGAACCGGCTCGGGGATGCTCCCGATTTCGTGCGCGACGCCATCACCGGCGGGGCCTGGCTGACGTTCACCGCCATCGGTGTCGTCGGGCTGTGGTGGGGCCAGAAGCGGGCGAGGGTCTGATGGTCGGACCGCTTCACTACTACGACGAGAACATCCCGTGTCTGGCGGCGTGCCCGGTGCACACGAACGCCGGCATGTACGTCGCCGCCATTGCCGACGGTGACGATGAGACCGCCTATCTGACCGCCCGGCTTCCCAACCCCTTCGCGTCGGTGTGCGGCCGCGTCTGCGCTGCGCCGTGCGAGGACGCCTGCCGCCGCGGGGAGATCGACCGGCCCATCGCGATCCGGGCCCTCAAGCGATTCGTCACCGAACAGTTTGGGGTGGAGTCGGGTCCCGACAACCTGATCTCGCAGGTGGCGGCCCCGCCGCCCGTCGATCTCTCGCAGAGCGTCGGGGTGATCGGTGGCGGCCCCGCCGGGCTGGCGTGCGCTCACGACCTGCGGCGCCAGGGCTATCAGGTCACGGTGTACGAGGCCACCGGGCGTCTCGGCGGCATGATGGTGCTGGGGATTCCCGAATACCGCCTCGATCGCGACCTGCTCGATGCGGAGATCCAGGCGATCCTCGACCTCGGGGTCGACGTGCAGTACAACACCCGCCTCGGGGATGACGTGACCCTCGCCGAACTGCGGGAACGCCACGATGCGCTGTTCCTGGCGATCGGAGCCACCCAGGGCCGCGGGCTCGACCTGGAGGGCAGCGACCAGGACGGTGTGTTCCGCGCCATTGAGTTCCTGATCAACGTGAATCAGGGGTTCTCGGTCGACATCGGCAATTCGGTTGTCGTCATCGGCGGCGGCGACGTTGCGATGGATGCCGCCCGGACTGCGCTGCGAGCCGCCGCCTACGAGCAAGCCCGTGCTTCACAGTTCGAGGAGGACGAGGAGCGCGCCGCGATGACCGAGGCGATGGACGCGGCCCGGATGGCGGCCCGCGCCGGGGCCCAGGAGGTCGCTGTCATTTCGCTGGAGAGCCGGGATGAGATGCCGGCATCCGAGTTCGAGATCGAAGAGGCGGACGCCGAGGGGATCCGCTTCATCCACCGCCGCGGTCCGGCCCGGATTCTGACCAACGGGTCCGGCGTCACGGGGCTGGAGACCATTGGCGTGAAGTCGGTCTTCGATGAGGACGGCCGCTTTGCACCCGTGTTCGATACGGACGACACATCGGTGCTCGAGTGCGACACCGTAATTCTCGCCATCGGCCAGGCCGTGGATGTCGATGCCCTCGGCGAGGAAGTCGCAGTGACACCGCGCCGCACCATCGAGATCGACTACGACACGCTGGCGACTTCAACCCCCATGGTCTGGGCCGGCGGGGACGCCGCCAAGG
Source organism: uncultured Acidimicrobiia bacterium (assembly GCA_964511945.1). Taxonomy (GTDB): domain Bacteria; phylum Actinomycetota; class Acidimicrobiia; order Spongiisociales; family UBA11373; genus CAZEHO01. The sequence goes on from CAZEHO010000002.1 coordinate 288,877, forward strand.
GGCCGCGTTCCCTCATTGACGCGGTTGCCGACGGTCGCCGCGCTGCCCGAGAGATTCACTTGGCGTTCGGTGGCGTTGAGGAGGAGCGCAAGGCCGGGAAGATGGTGCAGTTGCGGCAGTTCCATCGCCTGGAGGACGGCTACGACCGGGTGGACCGCTTCTCGGTGCCGACGCTGGCCACCGATCGCCGTATCGGACTTCAGGAAGTGGAACTCGGATTCACACCGGATCAGGCTCGTTGCGAAGCGCAGCGGTGCCTGCGGTGTTTCGCCAACATCCTGCTGGACACCGAAGCTTGCGTGCTGTGCGCGCTGTGCGCCGACGTCTGCCCTCTTGATCTGATTTCGCTCGTGCCGTCGGAGCAGACCGGAGCCGCCGCCGGCGGCACCGCCTTGCTGCTCGATGAGCGGGCCTGTATTCGCTGCGGGCTGTGCATCGAACGCTGTCCCACCAATGCCCTGTCGATGGGCGTGTGGCAAGGTGTCGGTGTGCCTCTCGTCGACCGCCTTCCCGTGGGAGCCACATGATGAAACTCATGGACCGTGTTCGCGCCACCACCATCGGCCGGTCGGTGTTCCGTATTCCGGACCGGGTAACCGAGCGCGATCACGCCGCCGGCCATTGGGCCAACTTCATGCTGCACATCTACCCGGTCAAGGTGCGGCGCAAGGAACTGACGTTCCGCTATTCGGCCTTCCTCGGCGTTGCGTCCGTGGTGCTATTCGCCTCTCTCGTGGTCTCGGGGATCTACTTGATGTTCTTCTACGTCCCGTCGCCGGCTTCGGCGTACGGCGACATTCAGACGATCCAGACCGAGATCGCCTTCGGCCAGTACATCCGCAACGTTCATCGCTGGTCGGCCCATCTGATGGTGATTACGGTCGCGGCCCACATGGCACGGGTGTTCTACCGGGGGGCCTACAAGGCGCCTCGCGAGTTCAACTGGGTGGTCGGCGTGGTCCTGCTGGTGCTCACCCTGCTGATGTCGTTCACCGGCTATCTGCTGCCGTGGGACCAGTTGGCCTACTGGGCGGTCACGGTCGGCACCGCCATGGCCGATTTCGTTCCATTCATCGGCGGCGGGGTGAAGGATGTCTTACTGGGCGGCGATCAGGTGGGATCGGCCACGTTGCTGCGCTTTTACGTGCTGCACGTCGCCGTGCTCCCAACTGCCATCGTGCTGGTTTTGGCGATTCACCTCTGGCGCTGGCGCAAGGACGCCATGCTCGATCAGGAGGGAGAGTGACATGAGCGACGACCCGATTCGCGCCAAGCACTCCCCACAGGTAGTCGATGGGCAGCGGGTGCTCGGGGTGGTTCCGGGCAAGCCGGCGGCCGGCGAGGCCAAGACGCCGGCCCAGGATGACCTGGTGATGACCTCACCGCACCTGCTGGTGCGTCACGGCGTAGCGGCCCTGTTCGTCATGCTGCTCGTACTGGTGATCGCCCTGGTGTTCGACGCACCGCTGCACGGCATCGCCGATCCGACCAATACACCGAACCCGGAGAAGGCGCCCTGGTATTTCGCGGCTCTGCAGGAGCTGCTCAGCCTGGTTCATCCGCAGGTGGCCGGTGTGCTGGTGCCGACGGCCATCCTGATCGGACTGGCGGCTTTGCCCTATATAGATCGCAGTTCCGCCCGGCGTCCCGGACTGCGCAAGGTGGCGGTTGCCACGTTCACGATCTTCATGGTGCTGTGGATCGTCTTGACGATCATTGGATTCGCATTCAGGGGCCCCAACTGGGATTGGGTCTGGCCCTGGGAGGAGTGGCACGGAGTCCTATGAATGAGGCAATGGAGCGACGCAAGTTCCTGTCCCTGGGCTGGAAGGTCGGGGTCGCCCTCGTCGGCGTCGCCGGCGCTTGGACCTCGTTCGACCTGCTGTGGCCGCGGGGCAAGGCCGACGCCGGTGAGGTCCGGACCCTGCCTGACAGCACGGTGCCCGATGAGGGTGTTGTCGAGGTGGCGGCCGCCCGCTCGTACCTGACTCGCCAGGATGGTGAGATCGTGGCACTGTCGGAGAAGTGCCCCCATCTCGGCTGCCGGGTGCCCTTCTGTGAGAGCTCCGGGCAGTTCGAATGCCCCTGTCACGGGTCGGTCTTCAACCGCCTTGGTGAGTTACGCGAAGGTCCATCCCCCCGAGGGATGGACCGCCATCCGGTGACGATCGTCGATGGTGTGGTCGTCGTGGACACCGGGACCCTTGAGAAGGGCGCCTCGGCCGGAAGTCCCGAGACGATCGACGAGCCGCCGATCGGTCCTTCCTGCACGGGGGGTCACTAGCTCATGGGTCAGCGCAGAGACGATCCCCAACTTGAGGAATCGACCAATCGCTGGCTGCTCGGCGGCCTGGTGCTGCTGGCGCTGCTGGTTCTGGCGTTCCCGGCGTACCGGTTGTATGAGCCCGGCGCTCGTGACAAGGCACGGGAGAGCCATATCGCCAGCCTCATCTCCCAGGGCGACTCCCTCTTCGAAGTGAACTGCGCTCCCTGTCACGGGGATCGCGGCCTCGGCGCCGTGGCGCCGGCACTGAATTCGAAGCAGTTCCTGGCTGCGGCATCCGACGACCAGATCCAATCCCTGATCGAGGTCGGGGTGCCGGGTTCGCAGATGGCGGCATACTCTCTCGACTACGGCGGATCGATGACGCTGGCGCAGATAGATGCCCTGACCACGTACATCCGCTCCCTCGAGGAGAACGCCCCCGACAACCCGGACTGGCGCAACCCGCTGGGCGGCGGCTGATGCGGCTGTGCCGCATCAGCTTGGCAGTGCTCCTCGGATGAGCGATAACCCCACCATCGTTCCCGACGTTGCCGCCGAGGTAGCGGTCGAGCCCAACGGCACACTGAGCCGGGTACTCCACAACGACGATCAGATCCGGCTGGTTGCGTTCGCCTTCGACAAGGGCCAGGAACTGACCGAGCACACCGCGGCGGTGGCGGCGACGATCCAGGTGATCAACGGGCGCCTGCGGTTGACCCTTGGTGAAGAATCGCTGGATGCCTGGCCCGGCGCCTGGGTCCACATGCCGCCGAACCTGGCTCACTCGGTCGAGGCGCTCGAACCGAGCGTGATGCTGCTGACGCTGCTGAAGGGAACTCAGCGAGGCTGAGTGCGGATCGGTCAGTCGAGCCGCGGATCTCCCCGTGCGTCACCCGGCCGTCCATCATCGTCAAGACGACACCCGACGAGTACAGCGCTTCAGGGCCTTCCAACCCGAGCAGGTTGGTTCCGGTCGGGACTAGCGGGCGGCGGATGTCGTAGTCGGAGAGGCCTTCCAGCTTCCACAGCACGGCCTTGCGGCCGGCCTTGAGCTAGCGGTGGAGTTCGTCCTTCATAGAAGTCATGGCCGAGGATTGTGGCCGCCGGCAGAGGGGATCGCCAGCACGGGTCGGCAGACCGTTTCCTCCCCGCCAGAATGGTCGGGAATCGACCCGGAGAACCCCATGCGCATCGCCGTGCTGACCGCCAACCTCTACGAGGAACCCGAGCTGATCTATCCGTACTACCGGCTTCTCGAGGACGGACACGAAGTGCTGCGCATCGGCGCCGAAGTCGCTACCTACACCGGCAAATACGGGTATCCGGTCCGGGCGGACCTGGCAGCGTCCGATGTCGACCCGGCCGACTTCGACGGGGTGATCATCCCGGGCGGCTTCTCACCAGACTTCATGCGTCGCGATCCGGCGATGGTGGCCTTTGTCAGGGCACTGGTCGATGCCGGCAAGCCGGCTGCCGCCATCTGCCACGGCCCGTGGATGTTGGCCGAGGCGGATGTGCTGCGGGGGCGGCGGGTGACGAGCGTCGGTGCCGTACGCACCGACCTTCGCAACGCCGGCGGGGAGTGGGTCGATCAGGCCGTCGTCGTCGACGGCCCGGTCATCACGTCGCGTACCCCCAACGATCTCGCCGCGTTCATGAAGGCGTTCCTGGCGGCTCTGCCGAGCTAGTGACTCAGCACTTTGCCAGCGGAGCCCGCCGATTCCACCAGGGCCGGGCCGCTTCCAGCTGAGCCGCCAGCCGGAACAGGACGGCCTCATCGCCGAGACGGGCGGCGAACTGGACCCCGACGGGCAGGCCATCGGCCGTCCAGTGGAGCGGCACGGACATGGCCGGCTGCCCGGTCATGTTGAACAGCGGAGTGTTCGGCATCGGCTCGAGAATCTCGGTGCTCAGCTGTTTGACGACCTGGCGCAGCACCGGACCGGCGGGCGCCCGTGCGATGAGTTGAAGGAGACGCCGCTCGCTGGGTCCGATATCGAGATCGCCGATCGGCCAGGGGGGCTTCGCCGTCGTCGACGACAACAGCACATCGTGATCTGCCAGGAACCCGGCCATGATGCGCCCTGCATCGCGAATGGCGTCGAGCGTTGCGGCCAGATCACCCGACGAGCGCTTGCGGCCGATCAGGCCGATGATCCATGTAACCAGCTCGACATCCCCGACTCCGACCTTGCGTCCCGTGAGCCGCTCGCTCTCGCGCAGTTGAAACTCACCCTCGGCACCACTCAGCGTGATGAATGCATCGAGCATGCGTTCGAGATCGATCGGGGGCGAGGCCTCGACGACTTCGTGGCCGAGTTCTCCACACAGCTCGGCGGCGGCTGTCACCGCGGCGACACAAGCCTGATCGGTCGGACGATGATCGAGCAACGCGCTGGTGGTGAACGCAACGCGGAGCCGTCCCGGATCGGTTCCGACTTCGTCGGCAAAGGGACGGCCGGGCGGCGGCGCCGGGTGTGCGACGCCGACGTGAGCACCGTGGGTGGCATCGAGCAGCCGGGCCGAGTCGCGCACCGATCGAGTGACGGCGTGTTGCTCGGAGAGTCCGAGCCAGCCTTCCAGGTAGTCCGGCCCCCAAGTGGAGCGGCCCCGGCTCGGTTTGAGCCCGAACAGCCCACAGGCGGACGCCGGGGTCCGAATCGATCCGCCGCCGTCGTTGGCATGGGCCATCGGCACCATGCCGGCCGCAACAGCCGCGGCCGATCCGCCGCTGGACCCACCCGGGGTTCGTTCCAGATCCCAGGGATTGCGCGTCGGTCCGTGCACCTCGGGCTCTGTGACCGGCGACAGCCCGAACTCGGGGGTGTTGGTCTTGCCCAGCAGGATGAGCCCCGCGGCGCGATGGCGTTGTACCAGCTCGTTGTCGTGGCGGGTGATCACTCCCTCCCGTGACCGGGAGGATTGGGTCATGGGTAGTCCTGCCACCGCCGCACCGAGGTCCTTCTCGAGGAACGGAACGCCGCAAAACGGACCGTCGGTCGGCGCCGACTTCGCTGCTTCACGAGCCCGCTCGAAATCGGGGTACACGACGGCATTCAGCTTTGGGTTGTGCCATTCGATCCGGGCGATGGCGGCGTCGACGAGCTCGGTGGGATGCACCTCGCCCGACCTGACCAGATCGGCCAACCCGGTCGCGTCGTGTTGCTCGTAGTCGGCGAACCCGTCCATCCGTCCTCCCGGAGTTCTCTCATAGAGGCTACGCGGGTGGTGATCGGGGGTGGGGAACGCGTCGGGTCGGGAGCGGCACTCGCGCCCGACGGCGCTGGTGGTCCGGATCGGACCATCAACAAGAGCCACACCGTCTACGCCGTGATCGCCGATCCGGTCGATGTGATGGAATCCACGCTCAAGTTCGACACCGCGCCGGCGAACGCTGACGCCGCCGGATCCGCTATCCGGCGGGGTCAGCTGATCGAGGCGTCCTACCGTAGAACACGTCGTCGAGCGCGAGTGCCGCCCTCCGGGCGTTCGGTGATGCCCCGATCATCCACCGCACCAGGTTGTGCGCCGGGTTGTCCGGATGCGAGAACGGACAGACTGCCATGCACTTCCCGCAGTCGGTGCCGATGACGTTCCAGTAGCGGAAGCACGCTTCGGCGTCGAGCGTCCAGCGCAAGCCCCCAGCGATCTGTTCTCGGGGGCCTCTCGGGATGGCGTTGCTCGGGCAGTTGTCGACACACTTCTCGCACCGGGTGCAGAAATCGACGACCGACGGGGCATCACCCGGTACGTCGGCGATCAGCGGCAGGTCGGTGGTCACCACCCCGAGCCGCACCCTTGGACCAAGCCGTGGGGTCATCAGGATTCCCATCCGGCCGATCTCACCCAGTCCGGCGTCGAGGGCGACCAGCGGTGCGATTACCCGGTAGTTGCCGTCGATGTGTGCCCGCGCCGGAGCACCGGCCGCCCTGATCCGATCGGCAACAGCGATTGCGATGCGGGCGGCGTCGACATAGCGGCGCGCCGATTCGGCAACCACGGGAGCCTCCGGGGCGGTCTGCATGGTGCGGTGATCCATCTCCACCGTGAAGGCGACGGCCCAGCGGTGGGGCAGGTCGATAGGGGCGCCGTAGTTGCCGGTGCCGCGACCCACGTGGGTGTACACGTGATACGGCCGGAGTTCGGCGATCCCGACGTCGAGGGCTCCGCACTCGAGGGCATACTCCTTGATCTCGGCGCTGGCTCGTTCGGGCGGCCACTCGGCCTGGCCTTGCGCGACCGGCCCATCGGCCGAATCACGCAGCTCCTCGGTGATGGCGAACTGACGATTGGCTTCGGCGAACTCGACCGGGTCGGCCTTGCGGGCATCGAGGGAGAGGAGTCCGGGGAGAGCGCGAATACGAGCATCGGTCTGCTCGTGCTCCGGCCGCATTGCGTAGAACGACTCGTACTCGGGTGTGCCCGGCTCGAGGCGAGCGCGGGCGAACATGATGTCGCGCTCGTCGACCCGGAAGCCGGGGCGGCCGTTGGGTGGAGTGTGGGCGCGTCCGGGGAAGATGAGCCAGAGGGCGGCGATGCCGGCGATTGTGAGCAGGATCGCCGAACCGGCACCCGACCACCGTGCGACGATGACCGGCGGGATCGCCATGACCGGTACGAGGAGCACAGAGATCATTGCCGCCCGCCGCTCCCGTTCGCGGACCGAAACGATGGCAAACCCAATGAGCCCGGCACCGATCACGGAGGCGGCGGCGATCAGCAGCCCTCGGGACACGCTCTCCATTCGGTCAAGCTACCCGGACGACAGTCGCGCAGTCCGGCTCGGCCCCTCAGGCGCCGCTGGCGGCGGCAGTGATCTCCTTGACGATCTCGCTGTCCTGTGAGAACGCCAGGTTCCAGAATTCCGCCTGAGCCCGGGTGGCAGGACGGTCGGGGTTCCTGATCAGGTAGAGGGTCTTCGACAGTTCGAGACCCTTGACCGGCACGGTGGCCAGCTTGCCGGCATCGACGGCCTCCTGAGCCACGAGATGGGAGAGGAACGCCACGCCGATTCCGGTCTGCACAGTCATCCTGATGGCTTCGGCGTTGCCCAGGGTCATGACGACATTGAGATCATCCATCTCCAGGTCGTGCCAGGAGAGACCTTCGGTGAGCGCGACGTAGGTGCCGGCATTCTCTTCACGCATCACGAACGGTTCCCCGCGCAGTTCCTCGATCTCGAGTGGGCGATCGAGTTTGGCCCAGCGGTGGTTCGGAGGAACCACAAGGACGATGCGGTCGGTGATGAAAGCGCGGTACTCAAGTCCGGGGTCCTCCTCCCGCATGCTGGCCATGGCAAGATGCGCTTCCCCCTCCCGGAGACGGTCGAGGGCGACGGTGCGGGGAACCACCAGGCACTCCAACGAGACGTTCGGATGCGAGGTGAGCAGGCCGACCATGAGTTGGGGGAGGACGTACTTTCCGGCAGTGGTCGTGCAGGCTATGCGGAGCCTTCCGACCACTTCACCCTGGATCGACGCCATGGCCTCTTCGAGCCGAATGGTCCGGTGGGCGATGTCTTCTGCCAGTGGGACCAGCGCTTCGCCGGCTTCGGTGAGCGTGACGCTGCGACCGGTGCGCTGGAACAGGTCGGCACCGAGCATCTGCTCGAGCGATCGAATCTGCATGCTCACTGCGGGTTGGGAGATGCCGAGCCGGCGACCGGTTTCGGAGAAGTTCTCCGTCTCGGCGGCGATCAGGAAGGCGCGAAGTTCGGGGATCATCAGCATAAGCGTGGATAGCGTATCAGGCTTTGTGACCCCCGCCTTCGCTTATCAGAATTGCTGAGGCACCTTGATTCGCACTTATTATCGTAAGTTTGGGCGACTCTAGGAATCGCTGATAGGATTCGAACATTCGAACCCAACCCAGGAGTTCTTCGATGTCCAGTAAGCGTTTTCTGCGGCTGCTTGCAGCGATCCTGGCGGCAACGCTGGCGATCGCCCTGCCCGGCTGCAGCGACGACCAGAGCACCGAGGGGGAGCCAACCACCGGGGCGCCGACGACGACGGCGGCCCCGACCACCACGGCGGCCCCGACGACAACGACTGAAGCTCCGACGACCACGACGACCACTGAGCCCCTGCCTGTGGAGGGCGAATTGGTTGCTGCACTGGCCGCCGCGAGCCTCGCCGAGTGGGCCCCGGTCATCAAGGCCGACGCTCTCTTCGAGAACATGTCCGACGGTGACGACAGCAACGATCCGCTGATCGTGTCGGTGCGCTCACCCGAGCACTATGCACTCGGTCACATCGAGGGCGCCATCAACATCCCGTGGCGCACGATTGCCGATGCCGACTCGCTGGCGCAGCTGCCGACCGATCGTCAGATCGTCGTCTACTGCTACACCGGCCACACCGGCCAGGTGGCGGCCACCATCCTGCGGATGGCCGGCTTCGACGCCGTCAACCTGAAGTTCGGCATGATGGGCTGGAGCGGCGACGCCAACGTCGTCGTCGCGACCCCGTTCTCGGTTGCCCCCGGCTACCCGACCGTGACCGAAGCCACCGACCTCGGTGCCGGCGAGACGCCGCCCGAGCTCGCCACCGGTGAGACCGACGCGGTCGGTGTCGCCATTGCTCGCGGCCAGGCGATCCTGCCCGAGTGGGGTCCGGTCATCTCGGCCGACGCCCTGTTCGAGAACCTGTCCGACGGCGACGACAGCAACGACCCCTTCATCGTGTCCGTACGGGCTCCGGACGCCTATGCGGTCGGTCACATCGAGGGCGCGATCAACATCCCCTGGAAGTCGATCGCCAACCCCGAGAGCCTGGCCGCCCTGCCGACCGACCGTGAGATCGTCGTCTATTGCTACACCGGCCACACCGGCCAGGCAGCTGCGACGGTGCTCGGCCTGCTCGGCTACAACGTCAAGAACCTGAAGTTCGGCATGATGGGATGGAGCGACGTCGCCGACGTTGTCGCCACCGCAGGCGTCTTCAACGGGGCCCCCGCGTATCCGACCGTCGGTGATGCCATCGACGAAGAGGTCGAGGCCGCCGCCCTGGCGACTCAGGCCCTCGCCGAGTGGGCACCGGTGATTTCCGCCGACGCCCTGTTCGAGAACCTGTCCGACGGCGACGACAGCAACGACCCGCTGGTCGTGTCGGTCCGCTCGCCCGAGCACTACGCACTCGGTCACATCGGGGGCTCGATCAACATCCCGTGGCGCACCATCGTCGACGCTGAGTCGCTCGAGTTGCTGCCGACCGATCGTGAGATCGTCGTGTACTGCTACACCGGCCACACCGGCCAGGTGGCGGCCACGCTGCTGCGTCTCCTCGGGTACGAGGTCAAGAACCTGAAGTTCGGCATGATGGGCTGGACCGACGACGATGAGGTGCTGGCGACCACCCGCTACGTGGCGGCTCCCGGCTACCCGACCGTTGTCGAGCCCACCGAGGCCGTCGGCGGCAATACGCCTCCGGACCTCCAGACGGGCAACAACGATGCTCTGGCCGTCGTGCAGGCCGCCGCCGCGGCGCTGCTGCCCGACTGGGGCCCGGTGTCGAAGGCCGATGCCCTCTTCGAGAACATCTCCGACGGCGATGCCTCGAACGACCCGGTCATCATCTCGGTGCGTGCGCCCGACGCCTATGCGCTGGGCCACGTCGAAGGCGCCATCAACATCCCATGGAAGACAATTGCCACGCCTGAGGCGCTCGCCCAGATCCCGACCGATCGTACGATCGTCGTGTACTGCTACACCGGCCACACCGGCCAGGTCGCAGCCACCGTTCTGGCGATTCTCGGCTACGACGTGTCGAACATGAAGTTCGGCATGATGGGCTGGACTGCCGACGACGACATCCTGGCGACTGGTCGCTACGCCGGTGCCCCCGGCTACCCGACCGTCGCTGAGGGTTAGTCTCAACCATTGAGGGGTCGGGCGCTCAGGCGCCCGACCCCTTCCGATTCCCGGAAGGAGGTGGCATGCGAAGAGCTGCATTCGCCGTACTGGCTGTGATGGCCCTCATTGCCGCCGGATGTTCGGGCGATTCGGCGGATACAACGGTGGCTGCCCCGACGACGACGGCACCGGCGACCACCACCACGGCGGCGCCGACGACGACGGCACCGGCGACCACTACCACGGCGGCGGAGACCACCACCACCGTGGCGGAGACCACCACGACCACGACCGAGGCTCCCATCAACAACTGCGTGATCTGTCACACCGACGAGGACACGCTGCGGGTGCTGGCCATGGAACCGGTGGAGACGGAACACCTCAGCGAAGGCGAGGGGTGAGGCGGCTCATTGCCTCAGTTGGAGGCATGGGAAGCAGTATTCGTCAGTAGCCAGGACTTCCTCGACAGCATCCACGGCAGCCTGGGCTGCACGGCATGCCACGGCGGCGACCGCACCGCGACCGACATCGAGACGGCTCACGCCGGCATCATCGTCGACCCGGACAGCACCAGCGCCTGCGGTTCCTGCCACGAGGACACCAACGATCACCACACACAAAGCCTGCATGGAACGCTCGAGGGGTACTGGACAGTGCTCGATGAGCGCAGCAACGAGGAAGCCAGGCCACAGCTGGAGGTTGCGTTCGACAACCACTGCGCGTCCTGTCACGCCTCGTGCGGTCAGTGCCATGTGAGTCGGCCAACCAGTGCCGGCGGCGGGTTGCTCGACGGCCACACCTTCAAGGCGACTCCGCCCATGAACACGACCTGCACCGGGTGCCACGGCAGCCGGATCAACAACGAGTTCAAGGGTCTGAATGTTCTCGAGGACGGGATGGCCGTTCCGGCGGATGTGCACTACAACCCGAACGGCATGGCGTGTTTCGTCTGCCATTCGGGCGACGCAATGCATGGAGGGCTCGAGCCCGGTGTCGATCACCGCTACGACGGCGAGCCCGTCCCCGCGTGTGAGGATTGCCACCCGAACCTGGAGGGCAGCAACCCGCAGCACACGGAAGGGCACCTCGAAGACCTGGCCTGCCAGGTGTGTCACGCCGTGGAGTACAAGAACTGCTACAGCTGCCACGTGCAGAAGAACGAGGACGACATCCCGTACTTCCGTACGGAACCGTCCGAGATGGCCTTCTACATCGGCATGAATCACGAGCAGTCGGAGGAGCGGCCCTGGTCGTACGTGGTCCTGCGCCACGTTCCGATCGACCCGGAGAGCTTCTCCTACTACGGCGACAACTTGCTGCCGAACTTCGATGCCCGGCCGACCTGGGTGTACGCGACACCGCACAACATCCAGAAGTCGACCCCGCAGAACTCGTCATGCCTGAACTGTCACGGCAACGCGGATATCTTCCTCACAGAAGACAAGGTCGATCCTGAAGAGCTCGAAGCGAACCGTCCGGTGATCGTCACCGAGATTCCCGAGTTCTAGCCGGAGCGAACCATGCCTGGGGGCGGCGCCTGAGGGTGCCGCCCCCAGGCGCGGCCACGCTGCATCTCCGAGGGTGGTGCCACCCTGCCCGGTGCAGCGCTCGCGATCACCGAGGCATACGAGCGGGCCGACGAGGGCATGTTCAGTGCCGTCTGCAACCGGCCTACGTGTCTGAGAGTGCTGCCCCGGCCGCGTACCTCAGCGCCCTGGATTTCGGGAACGCTCTGCTCAGCGTGAAGGCGGCGCCGGCGCGGTGGCGGCTCGATCCGAGCCGGCCCATCGAGTCAGAGCAAGGGCGAGCACCGCCGCAATCACCATGGCGAACGCAAACGGCGTGATCGTGCCGTCATAAGCCCGGTCGACGAAGGCTCCGAGAATCGCACCTCCGCCGGTTTGGGCCGTTCCGATCAGGGCGGCGGCAGTGCCGGCGACTGCGCCCATCGGTTCCATCGCCAGCGTGTTGAGGTTGGGGATGAGCAATGCATACGAGCCCAGTGCGACCGCCAGGAACGGCACGACCAGCCAGAAGCCGGGGCGACCCGACGTGAGGAGCGCGATGAGGAGGAGGCTCGCGGCTCCTGAGAGATAGCCGGTCACGATCCAGCCCACCATGCGTCGGGAGCCGAAGCGGCGGACGATCCGCGCGTTGGCGAGTGCGCCGATGCCCATGAGCCCAGCGAAGCCGCCGAAGATCAGAGGGAACTGATCCTCGAGATCGAACACGTCGGCCACGATCAGTTCGGATGTGGCCAGGTAGGAGACGAACGAGCCGAACAGGATCATCATTGCGAGGGCGTAGGCCATCGCCCTGCGCTGGCTGATCACGGCGGCCGCCGCCCGGCGGATCCCGCCGAAATCAAGATCGATGCGGTCGCGGGGATCGAGTGTTTCGGGGAGCCGGATCGCCCACAGCGCAATTGCGCCGAGATACACGACGCAGAACCAGAACAGGCCTCGCCACGGAAGGAACGTGATGAGTGCAGCTCCCAGGGAGGGGGCCATGACTGGCACCAGGATGAAGACCGCCATGATCAGCGACATCACCCGAGCCATCTCATCGCCTTCATGGGTGTCGCGAACGATCGCCAGCGTGAGCACTCGTGGCCCGGCTGCGCCGATACCCCAGAGGGCGCGGCCCGCCAGGAGGAGACCGAAACTGGGGGCGACCGCGGCGAAGATCGCCCCGAGTGTGTAGAGGCAGAAGCTCACATACAGCACCGGCTTGCGGCCGAAGCGGTCGGCAAACGGGCCGTAGAACACCTGGGCGACCGCCAACCCGATCATGAACGCGGTCACGATCGCGGCCGCTTCGGGCGAATCCGGATCCATGCCGAAGTCGCTCCGGATCTCACCGAAGGCGGGCAGCATCAGGTCGATCGACAACGCAGTCACCGCCATGGTGAGCGAAATGAGAGCGATCAGTTCGATGCGGCCGATGGCGCGCTGCGGATTGGGTCCGGTGTTCATTGGGTGTGCCGAGGGTACCGGGGTGGTGCGAGCCCGAACCCGACGTGGGATTTCCGCCTCTGGCACAACCTCCCGGGTTCTGGCATTCCTGGTCACGGAGAGAGGAGTGGGCATGGCGAAGAAGCCGAAGTGGATGTTTCCCAACGGAAGGCCTGGAAGGCTCACCTGCGGTGACGATCACCCAGGACCTGGCGGATGCAGAAGCCGGTGCAACCATGAGCACGCAGTTCCACGTGGCGGTGATCCCCGACGACCCGGCCCCGTCCGGCTTCACTCTCACGCTCATCGGTGGCGCCGATGTCGAGATCTACAACAACTTGGAGAGCACCCCGCTGTTCCGGGCGTCATCGAGCTCAATCAGCTGCGACAATCCCGAGCCATTCTTCGTTTCGCTAGGGAAGCTCATCGTGGAGGAGTGATCCGGCATCCTCCGGCTCCCGATACCGTACGGATCGATGCGACGCGTCGCCCTCACCTCCATCATTGCCCTCGCCCTTGTCACGGCGGCCTGCGCCGGTCCACCGACGGCAGAGCAGTGTGCGGACCGCCTCGAGATAACCCTGACGTATCCCCGGATCGACCAGAGCGACGGGGCCGTCGCCGCGGTCCGCAGCGGGTCGACCGAGGTGAGGCTGATCTCGGTGGCCACCGCCGATCGAGTGGAAGCCGACATCGCCGCAGCCGGATCCATTGATGTCACCCTCAACCCGGACGGCTCCCGGCTCGTTGAGAGCACGGAGCCGGACCACGAACTGGCCGTCGTCGATGTCGCCACGGGGCAACGGACCCCACTCGGAGTCGTCGGGATCCGACCGGCCTGGTCGCCGGACGGCTCCAGGATCGCCTACGCCGCGTTGGACGGGGCGATCTGGGTGGTCGAACCCGATGGGTCGAATTCGCTTCGCCTGTCGGATCGGGATGCCGGCTCACCCTCGTGGTCGCTCGACGGCGCTCAGCTCGCCATCTCCGTGGACGCCGAACCCGGTGCCCTCGGGTTCGAGGCGATCCACGTGATGGATTCCACTGGGTCCGGGGATGAGCGGGTGGCTCGAGGGGTCACGCTCGATGCTCCCTCGTGGTCACCGGACGGGACCCGCCTCGCCTTCCATGACTTCGACGGGATCAACATCAGCTGTGCAGACGGTGCCCTCGCTTATGAGGTGGCCGCGGACGGACTGTTCCCGGTCTGGTCGCCGGACGGTACGCAGGTCGTCTTCACGTCGACCTCCGATCAGCGGGGAGGTCCCGGGTTGTTCGTCATAGACGCCCTCGGCGGGACGCCGATCCGATTGACCGACGACGCCGGCGATATCGCGGTGGCGTGGTTCGAGGATGCCTGGCCTTGATAGGCTCATCGGGCGGGGTGGGCCAGGAGGAGTATGCGGCGCTGGAGTAGTGCATTCTGTGTGGTGATCATGGTGATCGCCGGCCCGGCCACCCCCGCGCCGGCCGAGACTCCGTCGATCCGGGTCGCCCCCCGTCCGGGGAATGTCGCCCTGACCTTCGACGACGGGCCGCATCCGGTGTGGACTCCGATAGTGCTCGACATCCTCGATGCCTTTGGGGTGAAGGCAACGTTCTTCGTGGCGGGATTCCGGGTCCAGGAGCACCCCGAAATCGTGGCCGACATCGCAGCGCGGGGACACTCGGTTCAGAACCACACCTTCGGGCACGAGAACCTCGTCGAGTACGGCAATCGCACCATCGTATGGACGATCGAGGAGGGGAACCGGGTCATTCGCGAAGCGACCGGCGCGATGCCGACATGTCTGCGCCCACCATTTGGATCGGTGAGCCGCCGGGTTGAGGACGTCATCACCGATCGCGGACTCGAGATTGTCATGTGGGACATCAACACCCGGGACTACGCCCACAACTCGGCGTCGGCCGCCGTGACCCACGCACTCCGGTCGGAACCCGGTGACGTCATCCTGGCGCACGACATCCACGGGTACCTCTGGGTGCACGCGCTGCCGCTCGTGATCGAGGAGTTGCAGGCGCGAGGAATCGGGTTTGACACGCTGTGCGAGCGACCCACTCCGACCGGCATGGGCCTCCGCTGGCCCGCCCTGCAGCTCTGGCCGCGCTGAACCGACCTGTCGGCGACCCGACATTGCGGTCGTCGCGGGGGAGTGCATCGGCGTTCTCCTAGTACGAGGGTCTCCTCCCCCCTCCGGTTGGCAACTCGGGTGGCCCGTCACTGCGGTGGCGGGCCACCCAGGTCGTCCTCCAGGGGTTTCACCCAAAGCTCCGACCGGGCTGTGACCGCGAAGCCGAGCTGCCGGTAGAACTCCTGATCCGAGCCGACCCAGGCGACCGTCGCACCCTCGGAGCGAGCCCGGCGCAGTGTTTCGGCGACGGCCGCCGAACCGAGCCCCATCCGCCGAGAGTCGGGATCGGTGGCGACCGGATCCACGTAGGCCACCTCCGCGAGCGCTCTGCATTAGATGGCGGCCCGGGATCTCCTCAGGCGGGGCATTCCGGTCCAGGTGCATCTCGCGGAATCCCGCTCAGCCTCACCCTGAGGTTGAGGTTCAAGGTGGATGGCATTCGGCCCGGCTGGACGGCGAATGGTGCACGATCGGGTCCCCAAAGGGCCTAACGGCTCTATCCGAATCGGCCCGTTCTGAAAAGGTGAAGGCGGTCGTCGAACGGTGAGTGTGTCATGTCCGGTGCGAGTGGTTGGTTCAGAGAAGTGGTCCCGCGACCGCGGTCGATCGTCGTGATGATCGCCGTATTCATCATGGTGCTGGCGATCGTCGGGGTTCCGGCTGCCGCAGCGCTGACCGACGCCGACGGCGATGGGATCGCCGACGCCTTGGACAACTGTGACGCACCGAATCCGTTGCAGCTCGATGCGGACTGGGACGGTGTCGGGGATCGTTGTGAGTCCGGCGCGATCGAGGCCGAAAGCTTCGACGGCACACCCGGCAATGACGTGGTCTTCGGCACCGAGAGCGACAACGTTCTCGCTGGCCTCGCCGGTCGCGATGCGCTTTACGGAGAACCCGGCGACGACGAGCTCAACGGCGGGCAAGGTCCCGACGTGATCGTCGGTGGCCCGGGCAACGACCTCCTCACCGGTGGCCCGGCCTGCGACGTGTTCGGATTCGATCGCCTGGAGGTCCAGGAGGATCGGCTCCGTGATTTCCGGCCCGGGGTCGATTGGTTCCGCTTCGCCCCGCACGACGACGAGGATCACTTCGACCTTTCCTTCAGCGTTGCCGGCGACGATCTGATCGCCACCTGGAGCCATGACGGCGAGCCCACTACGGAGCTGACGTTCGAAGGTCTGGGTTCACTCGAGACGATCGACTTCGACACCAGACCCTGCCCGTGCATGGGGCCGGCACCGGATGGTGATGTGTTTGCAGGCACCGCCGGGAACGACTTCATCTGCGGCACGGAAGTAGAGGACATCATCGCCGGGGATCCGATCCCCGATCTGACCGGTGGGGCTCGCGGCGGGCACGACGTCATCCTGGGTCGCGGCGGCGACGACTACATCGCCGGCGACGCTCCGTGGCTCGATGGGGGACTCGGCGGCCACGACGTGCTGGTGGGCGCGGGCGGTTGGGATGCGCTCCTCGGCGACGGCGAATTGATGCTCAACGGTTCGGTCGGCGGGAACGACACGATCTTCGGCGGCCCCGGCGACGACTGGGTCGACGGCGATGCGGACTACATGGAACTCTCGACCGGCGGCGACGACACGATCTTCGGAGGCCCCGGCTTCGACGAGTTGTTCGGTGACGGCTGGTACATGAGCCGCTCCGTCGGCGGCGACGACTTCATCGATGCCGGAGCCAGCGACGACACAGACCGCGTGTTCGGTGATGCCGACTTGATGGATGACGGATCGGTCGGCGGCAACGATGTCTTGCGTGGTGGGCCCGGGGACGATGACATCTACGGCGACGCGTTCGAGACCTACGACTCCGTCGGCGGCAACGACACCATCGAAGGGGGTCCGGGCGACGACTACATCGGTGGCGATGGCTACCGGACCCTGGACGCTTCGGTCGGTGGTGACGACATCATCTCGGGGGGTGAAGGCAGCGACGCGATCGGCGGTGACTCCATGATGCGGATGGAGAACGGCTCGATCGGTGGCGACGACATCCTGAACGGCGGACCCGGCGACGACGGCCTCCTGGGCGAGGCCAGCATGGGTTACGGCATCATCGGGGGCGATGACACTCTCAACGGAGGCCCGGGGGACGACAAGCTGACCGGCGACGCCAGCAGCAATGTGGACGGATCGGTGGCCGGCGACGACACGCTGTCCGGCGGCGAGGGTGACGACCGGATCAAGGGTGACGGCCGGCTCTCGGACGGTTCGATCGGCGGTGACGACACGATCGACGGTGGTCCCGGGAACGACACGATCGAGGGTGACGGCACCCTCAAGGACACGTCGGTGGGCGGCGACGACACGATCACCGGTGGTCCTGGTGATGACACGATCTCCGGCGATGCTGAGTCGGTCGCGGCAACCGCCACCGCCGGATCGGACACATTCGTCTATGACGCCTCGGCCAACGAGGGCAACGACACCATCAAGGACGCCGGGGTGAACGGGGTCGAGGACACGTTGCGGTTCGACAACGTGGCCGACGTCAACGGTGGCGGGGTCGATATCTCCGACATGGAGCAGCTCGCCGACGTCGTCGACGACGGGACCGATGTCACCGTGACGGTGTTCAGCGATCCCACCGAGACGACGGTGAATACCACGATCACGATTGAGGGGATTGGGACCGGAGCGATCAACTCGGTTGCGGCGCTCGACGCCACCGCTGCGGTGGCCGTGGTGGTGGCGCCCTAGCAGCTCTCCGGGGCCGGGGTCCTTGCCCGCCGATCGTCCCTGAGATCGAAGATCTCCGGGGTCGCCTGAAAGGCAGCCCCGGTGTGATCAATGCCCTCGTAGACCGAACCGGTTGCTCTGCAGTTCCCAGCGGAACCAGTACCGCTGCGTCGTTCCCGCCAGTTCCCGGCGAGTTCTCGTCGAGCAGTGCCGTCCATGGATCGTCATCACCGCTGCATCCGGCGGCGATGAGTAGCAGGCCGGCCGGCCACGCCGCTCATCTCATGCGTTGAAACCGATGTCGCGAAGCCGCGCCCTGATTCCGGGATCCCGGAGCAGGTCTCGCAGCGCAGCGACTGCGGGCCGGTCCCAGCGGTCCTCGCGGATCGCCAGGTCGTACTGCTCGTCCTGGATGAAGAGGAACTCGAGGCCGGCGCCGGCGGCGACGGTATCGAGCGTGACTCCCCAATCGGCCCGGCCCTGAGCGATTGCGGCGGCGACCGCGTGGTGGGTACGGGGCTGGTGCACGTACCCCTCGGGACGGTCTCCGTCGAGGAGTCGGTCGATCAGCACCCGGGTACCGCTCCCCGGATTGCGGTTCACCATGCGCATCCTTCGGGCGGCAGCCAGGAACTCCCGCACCGAACCGGCCGAGCTGAGATCCCCGGGCCCAAAGGCGAAACCCTGGCGGCGGCCGTACCCGCGCTCCAGGCGAACCCCGTCGGGGAGGAACGAGGTGTTGTAGACGCCGGCATCGTCCATGAGGTGGGTACCGGCAACGTCTCCTTCACCACGGCCCAGGGCCGCGAGACCGGCGGTCGATCCGACCGGGATCGCTTTGACCTCGAGTCCACGGTCTGCGAGGACCCCGATCATCTCGTCGAGGCCGACGCAGTGGCTTCCAATGATCACCAGATCTGCCGGCTTCGCCGAGTGCTGGATCAGGCGCACGGCGACACGTTCGCCCTCATCGATGTACTCGGTGGTATCGGGGATTCGCACGAAGCCATCCGCCCTGGCGAACGCCGTGACGCTCCCCGAACCGGCCCCGAGGGGATAGGCGGACAGGCCCCGTTCCCCTTCGACGAGATCAACCAGGGTGTATTCCGTCCGCCCCGGGACCGACGTGATCCGGAACGGGGCGGTGGCCGGAACCTCTCGTGCCTGTTCGGCGCGAAGCCCGGCGAGGCGGCGGAGCAGTGGGGCCACGAACTCATGGAAGGTGAAGACCGCCGACGTCGGGAATCCGGGCAGGACCACGACCGGCCGGCCGGCGATCACCGACAGCAGGATCGGTTTGCCCGGCTTCAGCGCGACGCCGTGGACCACGACACCGGGCGAGTCGGGCAGCTCCCGGGCGAGACGCTCGACCACGGTTGCGTTCAGGTCGCCCTCTCCCTTTGAGGTGCCTCCAGACAGCAGGAGGACGTCGGCGTGGTCGTCGCCGGTGAGCAGATTCCGCACCAGCGCCTCGAGCCGTTCCTCGTCGTCGGGAACGATGCCGCAGGGCACGGGCTCGCAGCCGAGTTGCTTCACCGCATCGAGCAGGATGCGCTGGTTCGAGTCGAAGACCTGGCCCACTGCGAGCTCCGAGCCCGGGGCAATGATCTCGTCACCGGTTGAGAGGACGGCCACCCGGGGACGCCGCACCACCTCGACCTCATCGACGCCGATGGAGGCAAGAACGCCGGTCTCGCGCGAACTCAGGAGTGACCCGCGCAGCATCACCACGTCGCCTCGTCCGATGTCGGATCCGGCAAAGGTGATCATGCCGCCGGGTACCGCGGCCCGCGACACCACCAGGTCATTCCCGTCGGGCTCGGTGTCCTCGACCATCACGACTGCGTCGGCGCCGCGTGGAATGACACCGCCGGTAGCGATCTGGACGGCCGTGCCGGGCTCGACCTCGAACCCTGCGGGGGGTGCGGCGCCGGCCGCGAGTGACACGTCGGCAATCCGGAGCCGGATCGGTTCCAGTTCTTCGGCGCCGAAGGTGTCGGCGGCCCGCACGGCGAATCCGTCGACGTTGCTGCGGTCGAAGGCAGGCACGTCGATCCGGGCCCTGACGTCGGAGAACAGCACCCTGCCGAGGGCTTCATCGAGCGGCACGTTCTCAGGGGTCCGGCTCAGGTGTGCGGTGGCCGCGTCGAATCGGCGGTGGGCTTCGGACTCGACGACGACATCGAGGAACTGGCGCTGCTTCACCATGCGGAGGTGCCGTAGCGGAAAACGTCCAGCACAGCACCCTCGGCGAAGCCCTCAGAACCGGCCGGCACGATCACAAATCCGTCGGCACCCGTCACCGACGACAGCACCGAAGCTCCGGCGATGGCCAGCGGGCGGACGATTCCGTCGTCGATGCGGACTCGGGCGTAGTCGGTGCGGCCGATCTGCGAAACCAGCCGGCCACCGAGGGGGAGGCGTTCGCAGCGGTACGGCATCTCTGGCGGCAAGCCGCCCAGGGTTCGGATCACCGGTCCTGCGAAGAAGTCATATGCGACCAGGCACGACACCGGGTTTCCCGGCAGCAGGAGAACCCGGGCGTTGCCGACCCGTCCAATCCCGGTCGGGGACGATGGTCGCATCGCGACCCCGTGGACATCCAGCGCCCCCAGCTCGTCGACGAGCATCGGGAGAAAGTCCTCCAAGCCGACGGAAGCTCCGCCTGCGGTGACGATGACGTCGGCGCCGGGGCATGCCAGGGCCTCGCTGATGACGTCGCGCTCATCGGGGAGCCGCTCGATCCGTTCGATCGTCCCGCCGTCACGCTCGACGAGACCGGCCAGCATCACCGAGTTGCTATCGACGATGTGGCTCCCGTCGGGCCGGGACCCGGGAGCCAGCAGTTCGTTGCCGCTCACGATGATGCGCACCTTCGGTTTGCTGCGCACCGCCACTGGGGCGACACCAATGCTGGAGAGCAGGCCTGCGTCTTCGGGGCGGAGGCGGCGACCCGCCGGGAGCACTTCGCTGCCGGCCGTGATGTCCTCGCCGACCCGGCCAACGTTCTTGCCGGCTGCAACGGCGGCACGGATCTCGACCGTCGAACCGGCCTCAGCCGTGTCCTCGGCGCGCACCACTGCATCGGCGCCGTCGGGGACCGGTGCCCCGGTCATGATCCTGCGGGCAGCTCCTTCGAGGAGTGCCTCGGGTGTTCCCCTACCCGGCATCGATTCACCCGCCAGGTTCAAGATGACGGGGTTGTAGAGCGACGCCCCGAACGTATCGGCGGCAACGACGGCGTATCCATCCATCGTGGCTCGACGAAAGGGCGGAACGTTCACCTCGCTCACTGCAGCCTCGGCGAGCACCCGCCCGGCGGATTCGGTTACCGGGATGTCTTCTGCAGGGAGCCCGTCGATGCCGTCGAGAGCGACCTTCAGCGCTTCATCGATCGATGTACGGGTTCGGAACCCTTTCATCCGAACATCCTCGGCCTTGCCCGACCGCCCGGAACCGCCGCGCACGGGTGCCAGAATGAACAGGGTCGACCCGGGCTCCAACTCGACCTCGAAGGCGGTGTCCCGATCGATCTGTTCGTCGTTGGCGAACAGCTTGAGGTGGCGGCGGACCTTGCCGTCCTCGATCATCCGCTCTTCCAGGCCGGGATAGGTGGCGATCAGGTTCTCGATGACTTCGCCGATTGTGCTGCCCGGGATTTCGACCTGCCGTTGCTCATCGGTGAACCGGCGCAGCACACGCGGAAGCCGGACGGTGATGGTCCTCTTGGTCATACCGCGCTGGACTGTACCCGAGGTGCGGACCCTGTCGGGATCAAAGGGGTCGGTTGTCACTCGAGTGTCCGCAGACCCTTAGGCTTCGGCGAGACCGATCCGGGGAGTGTCCGTGTCGCGAACCCTGAAGGCCCTGGTGGTGATGGCACTTCTGGCCGGCGCGTGCTCGTCACAGGACGCTGCGGTGACGACGACTGCATCGACCACAACTACCGCCGCCCCTGCCACCACGGAGGCCACGACAACCACCACGGAGGCTGCGACCGCGACGGCCGCTTCCACGACCACAACCGAAGCACCGGCGTCACTGACCAGCACAACGACCACGGTCGTTTATCCGCCGACATCGACAACCACCACGATTCCTGCCGATCAGGGCATCGGCCTCCAGATGGTCGACGCAGAGGTCTATGCAGGTGCGATCCCGTTCTACCTGAGGGAGCGGGTCGGCAACCTTGGGGACATCAGGCGGGGAAACGGATTGATCGGAGTGAGTCTGTGGCTCGAACCGGGACAGCCGATTCGGACTCCGATTGCGGGCGAGCTCACCACGTATGAACTCGGAGGGACCGGCGGCGGGGTGATGGGAACCGACAATGCGTTCTCGACGACACCTCGCGAAGCCCTCATCAAGACGGAGGTGTTCTCTCCGGAAGGGCACCGGTTGGTCATCCGCTTCGGTGGGACTCGCAGTTTGCAGTTCAACCATGGCCTGTTCATCGTCGATCAGCAGGTCGGAGCTGGCGAGGTGATTGCCCGTGCCGGCGCAGATGGTTCCATCCTTGAGCTCGCCTCCGTCGGCGATTTCCGGCGCAATGTCGTCGTGTGGGCAGAGTGGGACACGAACCCGGCTCCTGAGTTCGTGGCGGAGTGGTTCCCCAACCTCACCGGCGGTGCTGCGTTCCCGGAGCATCTTGCGCCGCGTCCCTACAAGACGATTGGCGACGAGACGGTGTCCGTGGTCAATGTCATGAACCCGGCCTTGGGGTTGCGGCCCGCGGTGCTGTTCCTCCATGACGCCGGCGACGGAGCCGATGCATCGATGGCGCTCCTCGAGGAGATCGATGATGCCGTGGGCTTCTCGGCCGAGTGGCGGGCAGTCGATTTGGCCGATCCGGGAACGTTTGAGGTGGGCCTCCACGACGTGGCCTGTTTGCTTCGTTTCCTCCGGTCTGAGGCGCATCGGTACGGCGCCGATCCCGACCGGGTGACGATCGTCGGGCATGGATCCGGCGGCCTGATGGCGGTGGCGGCAGCATTGTCGCCAGAGGCGGTGGATGAGCTGCCCGAAGGGCTCTGCGCCTATTGGGCAGATCCTGCTCAGCTGACCGGCGGCGTCTCAGTTGGCGGATTCTTCACAACGCCGGAGGCACTCGACGGTCTCCATCCTGCGCATGCAGCCGTGTTCGATCCTGCCGCTGCGGGAGGCTCGGGTTGGTTCGGGTTCGTCTTCAGCGACGGCGATGAGGAAGCCGATCCGTACGCCACCACCGCGGTCGCCGATGTGCTCTCCGCGGCCGGTCACGAAGTGGTGGTGAAGCGGGCTGAAGGCGCCCACGATGACCTGCTCAACCCGCGGCATCCGCTGCATGGGATCCCGGCTGTCCGGCTGCTCGAGGAGGCGGTCGAGCGCAGCTAGCCCTACCGAACGATCGCGAGCACCTGGCCCGGAGTGACCTTGTCGCCGGCTTGCACCCGCAGGTCGACGATCTCGCCGGCGACGTTGGAACGGACCTCGTTCTCCATCTTCATCGCTTCGAGGATGAACAGTGGTTCGTCGGCTTCGACCCGTTCGCCGGCCTTGTGATGCACCTTCACGATGGTGCCCTGCATCGGTGCCGCAATGACGCCCTCGGTTTCCGCCGAGGACGACGCCTTCGACAGTTTTGGAGGCCGCCGGCGCACCGGTGCGCGTGCTCCGGCCGCCGCTGCCGCCGGAAGCTCCGGCGCCCACAGCTTCACGACAAACCGCCGCCCACCGACCTCGACCGTCATCGACCTCTCCGCCAGCTCCTCGTCCTCGGGGAGTTGGGGCGCGGGCGGATGGGTGACGGATGACAGATCCATCTCGTCCTCGACCGTCTTGGTGTGGTGTGTCCCGGCGACGAAGGCCGGATCTTTCAGGGCCAGCAGGTGAAACGGCAGTGTGGTGGCGATGCCTGTAATCGTGTACTCCTGGAGCGCCCGGCGCGACCGCTCGATCGCTTCGTCGCGGTCCCGGCCCCACACGACCAGCTTCGACACCAGGTTGTCGTAGTACTGGCTGATCTTGTCGCAGCCCCGGTACCCGCTGTCGACTCGCACCCCGAAGCCACCCGGCTCCCTGTACTCGACGATCTGCCCCGGGTTCGGGCGGAAGCCGGCGGCCGGGTCCTCGGCGTTGATCCGAAACTCGATGGCGTGCCCGCGCGGCTCGACCTCCGAGAACGACAGTGGTTCGCCGGCGGCGACCCGCAATTGCTCCTTGGCCAGGTCGATCCCGGTCACCATCTCGGTCACGGTGTGCTCGACCTGGAGCCGGGTGTTCATCTCCAGGAAATAGAACTCGCCGTCCTGATCCATGAGGAACTCGACCGTCCCGGCGTTGCGGTATCCGGCGGCCTCGGCGATGGCGAGCGCCGCCCTGCCGATGGCCTTGCGTTGCTTCTCGTCGACCACGGGCGACGGTGTCTCCTCGATCAGCTTCTGATGGCGCCGCTGCAGCGAGCAGTCACGTTCCCCGAGAAACACCCCGTTGCCCTCGCCGTCGACGATGATCTGCACCTCGATGTGGCGCGGCTTCGCCAGGTACTTCTCGACGTACACCTCGGGGTTGGCGAAGTAGGCGTCGGCTTCCCGCCGTGCCGCCTCGAACGCGTCACCGATTCGCTCTTTCTCGTGGACGACCCGCAGGCCCTTGCCGCCACCACCGTGCGCAGCCTTGATCGCGATCGGGAGGCCGTACTCCTCGGCGGCGGCCCGGGCCTCGTCGGGTGTCTCGATCGGTTCGAGCCCACCGGGGACGCCCTGGACGCCGGCCTTGGCGCCGGCCTGGCGCGAGGAGATCTTGTCACCCATCATCTCGATGGCCTCGGGCGGCGGCCCCACCCAGATCAGACCTGCCTCGGTCACTCGTCTGGCAAACGTGGCGTTCTCGGCCAGGAACCCGTAGCCGGGATGGATTGCATCCGCCTTGGCCTCTTCGGCGACCCGGAGGATGGCGTCGATGTTGAGGTACGACTCCGCCGCCGGCGCCGGCCCGATGTTCCACGCCTCATCGGCGTGGTCGACGTGGGCCGCATCCCGGTCGAGTTCCGAGTACACGGCAATGGACCGCATCCCCAGTTCCTTGACGGCGCGAATGATGCGAACGGCGATTTCGCCCCGGTTGGCTATGAGGACTGCGTCCATGGCGCGCATGCTACAGAGGGATGTTTCCGTGCTTCTTCGGAGGCAGATTGCCCCGCTTGGTGCGCAGCATCTCTAGAGCTGCAATCACCCTTGGCCGCGTCTCCCGTGGTTCGATGACCTCGTCGATGAGGCCGAGTTCTGCGGCAACGTACGGATTGCTGAACTTCTCCTCGTAGTCGGTGACGAGATCCTCTCTCATCGACTCGATGTCGTCGGCGGCCGCGATCTCCTTGCGGTGGATGATGTTGACCGCACCCTGGGCGCCCATCACCGCAATCTCGGCCGTCGGCCAGGCCATCGCGATGTCGGCGCCGACCGATCGTGAGTTCATGACGACGTACGCCCCGCCGTATGCCTTGCGGGTGATCACGGTGATCCGAGGCACCGTCGCCTCGCAGTAGGCGTACAGCAGCTTCGACCCGTGGCGGATGATCCCGCCGTGCTCCTGGTCGATGCCGGGGAGGAAGCCGGGGACGTCGACGAACGTGATGATCGGGATGTTGAACGCATCGCAGAAGCGAACGAATCGGGCGCCCTTCACCGCGGCATCGATGTCGAGGGTGCCGGCGAGCACCGCCGGGTTGTTGCCGACCACGCCGACGGTGTAGCCGTCGAGCCGGGCGAAGCCCACCACGATGTTCTTTGCGTAGTGGTGATGCACCTCGTAGAACTCACCGTTGTCGACGACGAACTCGATGAGATCGATCATGTCGTAAGGCTGGTTCGGTGAATCCGGAACGATCGTGGTCAGCTCTTCATCCATCCGGTCGGGACTGTCGGTCGGCGTGAAGAAGGGCGGCGCCTCCATGTTGTTCGGTGGCAGGAACGAGAGCAGATACCGAACCTCTTCGAGGGCCTGGCGGCCATCTGCGCTGACGAAGTGGGTGACTCCGCTGATCTCGGCGTGGCTGTGGGCGCCGCCGAGGCGGTCGAAGGTCACGTCCTCACCGGTCACGGTCTTGATGACGTCCGGTCCGGTGATGAAGAGGTGGCTGGTGCCGTCGACCTGATAGATGAAGTCGGTCATCACCGGGGAGTAGACGGCGCCGCCGGCGCAGGGTCCCATGATCACCGAGATCTGGGGGATGACCCCCGACGCCATCACATTGCGGCGGAAGATCTCGCCGTAGGCGCTCAGCGACTGAACACCCTCCTGAATGCGGGCACCGCCGGAGTCCTTGAGACCGACGACGGGAGCCCCTGTCTTCATCGCCAGGTCCATGATCTTGCAGATCTTGTCCGAGACGACATCGCCGAGGCTGCCGCCGAAGACGGTGAAATCCTCGGCGAAGACGAACACGGTTCGGCCATCGACCGTACCCCATCCGGTCACCACCGCATCGCCGGCCGGCCGGCGATGCTCGATGCCGAAGCCGTGTGCGTGGTGACGGACCATCATGTCCATCTCCTGGAATGAGCCCTTGTCGAGAAGCGCGTCGATGCGCTCGCGGGCCGTCATCTTTCCGGCTTCGTGCTGCCTGTCGATGGCGCGCTGGCTGCCGGCGTGTTCGGCCTCGTCGCGCAGTGCACGCAGCCGCTCGATCTTCTCCTCGGTGCTCATCGAGGGTCCCCGGGTATGCTCGACAACACTTCTTCGACCCCACCCGACGGCCGAATGGATACACCCTACGTTCCCATTCTTGTTCCCGCCGTCGCATCCACCCAGGAAGAGGCCCGTCGCCGCTTCGACGGAATCCCGGTGCTGGTGACGACTCGGCGGCAGACGGAAGGCCGCGGCCGGACCGGAGCGGCCTGGGTGCACGCCGACCGAGCGGTGGCGGCATCCCTGGCTTTTCGGCCTTCGTGGCTTCCGGACACGTGGACCCGGCTTCCGCTGGTCGCCGGCCTTGCCGCGCTCGACGCGCTGCCGGCCGGTCCTCGTCTCGCCTGGCCGAACGATGTCATCCTCGGCGGTCTCAAGATCGGTGGGCTCATCGCGGAGAGCGACGGTTCGGTCGTGGTCGCCGGCCTCGGGCTGAACCTGTTCTGGTCCGACCCGATCCCCGGAGCGGGCGCACTGCTCGCCGATGACCCGGGAGATCAGATGGCAGATCGCATCGCAGCCGATTGGGCCGAACGGCTCCTCGATCGGCTGGATTGTGACCCGGCCGATTGGGGGAGGGCGGAGTACGTCGCGGTCTCGGCAACCATCGGGTACCCGGTCACCTGGGAACCCGAAGGCAGCGGCATCGCCGTCGACATCGACGCCGGTGGCGCATTGGTCGTCGACACTGCTGCAGGGCGGGTGACCCTGGATTCCGGTGTGGTTCGCCGGGTCCGGCAGGAGGGATGATTCCTCGGTTACCCTCACGCCCGGCTGAAAGTAGGAGCCGCATCGATGAGCGTCTTGAAGGGTGAGGGGAAGTTTTCGATCCTCTACGGCTCGAGACGGCTGCCGATCGGCCGCAACCTCCCGGTCTACCTGAGCCGTCCGGACGCCGCCGGGGAGCATCCCACGGTGCTTCTGGCTCACGGCGCCGCAGGAATCAATCCCCACTCCAAAGCGGTGTGCCGGCGTCTTGCCCGCTACGGCTTCGCCGTGATGTGCCCCGATCTCTACCGGGGCGAAGAGCCTGGAGCGGACCTCAACTTCTCGTCGACCCGGCTGCGGGCAGACCTCTTCGATGCATATGAGACCGCAGAGATGAAGGGCACCGAGTGGGCGGATGTCCGCCGCATCGCCGTGCTTGGGATCGACGAAGGAGCGCGGCCTGCGGTGGCTGCAGCCCCTGAGATCCCAGAACTCGGGGGATTGGCGGTGGTGGGGCGGTCTGCGGAAGCACTCGCAGAAGCGGGCGGCCCGGTCGCGGTGCAGGCCCTGGTGCTGGTCGGCGGTGAGGACACACCCGACGATGCGGTGGTCGCTGGGAGGAATCGATTGCCCGGCTCCGAGTGGGTTTTGTACCGCGGCCGGACGTCGGATTTCCTGGACGACGGGGCCGCCGGATACGACCTCGAGACGGCCGACGACGCCTGGCAGCGCCTCATCGCCTTCCTCGAGCGAGCCACCGCAGGCTGAGTCGGGCCGCACGACTCACGCAGAGTGCTATAACTCGCGTCTCTCCTCGCAAGGCTTGCGATGACCGGTCACATCCCTCCCGATTCGGTGCCCGACCCGTTCGCGACACCCCCGGAGCCGCCGCTCCCCCGACGCCGCTGGGCGCGCGGGCTGATCGTCGGCATCCTGATCGCGGCCAACGTGGCGATCTTTGGAACCCTGGGAGCGCTGTGGCTGGCTGCCCGCCAGGTGACCGGCGCGGTGTCCACGATTCCGGCAACGGACCTCTCGCTTGCCGACCCACCGAGCCGATTGAGTGAGCCCCGGACCTTCCTGCTGATCGGCAGCGACAGCCGGGAGGACGTACCCGAAGAACTCGGCAATCTCGGCTACTACGCCGGACAGCGGGCCGACGTGATCATGCTCGCCAAGGTGATTCCGGGCGAGGGCCGTTTGATGATCCTCAGCATTCCCCGGGACCTCAAGGTGGATGACGGCGGCGTGCCGTCGAAGATCAACGGCGCCCTCAACGATGGTGCCCCTGCCATTGTCGACGCGGTGACGGCGGTGACCGGCGTGGGGATCAACCACTACATCCAGATCGATTTCGCCGGTTTCGCCGGCATGGTCGATGCCATCGGCGGCATCGAGATGACGTTCCCCTATCCGGCTCGTGACATCAACGCCAAGCTCGATCTGCCCGCCGGACGGCACACGCTCGACGGTGCCGAGGCGCTGGCCCTGGCCCGCTCCCGCTCGTATCAGGAATTCCGCAACGACCGGTGGGTCTCCGTCGACGCCAGCGACATCGGCCGCACCCGTCGTCAGCAGGACCTCCTGCTCGCAATGCTCACCCAGATCGACAGACCGTCGTCGATCGGCGGATTCGGTGAGCTGCTCGATGCGCTCGGCGGATTCGTCGTCATCGACAACGCGCTCGACGAGGACGTGATCATCCAACTCGCCTGGGAGATGCGCTCCCTCGATGCGGACGATCTCGAGGCCGCAACGCTGCCGGTGACCGACCTGCAGGAAGCCGGGATCTGGTACGTGATCCCGATCGAGCCGGCGGCCACCGAGACCCTGCTGGCGTTCGATGCCGGCGTCGCCATGAACGCTCCAACGGAGGCCATTACGGTCGCGGTGCAGAACGGGAACGGCCGCACCGGCGCCGCCACCGCCGTCGCCGAGACTCTCGGCGAGATCGGGTTCGAGGTCACCTCGGTGACCAATTCAGGCCGGGAGGATTACGCCCGCACCCTCGTCCTGGCCCGTCCCGATGACCTGCCGCGCGCCGAGGCCGTGGTGGAAGCTCTCGGTTACGGCGAGGCCACCGTCGGGAGACCGCCAACCGACGCCGATGTCGTTGTTATCGTCGGTCTCGATGCTCCCGACCTCTGAGCAGCCTGCCTTTGTTCGCACCGTCGCGGTGCTCGGTGCCGGCTATGTGGGCCTCACCACGGCCGCCGGCTTTGCGCACATCGGGCACACCGTTCGCGTCGGCGAATCCGCTCCGGAACGGCTGGCCACGCTCGAGGCCGGTGGGGTTCCGATCTCGGAGCCGGGGATGGACGACCTGCTGCGCGCCGGGGTTGGCGGTGGGCGGATCACGTTCCATGCGGCGAATCCCGACGCGGTCGCCGGCGCGGACGTCGTGTTCATCGCGGTGCCGACACCCGAGGGTCCCGGCGGCGTGGTCGACCTGAGCTCGGTGCACACCGCGTTGGAATCGATCGGCGGGTTCCTCGATCAGGGTGCGCCGGTGGTGGTCAAGTCGTCGGTTCCCCCGGGCTCGGCTGAGATCATTCGACGGGCCATGGACGAAGCAGGCATCGGCAATCCGCTCGTTATCAATCCCGAGTTCCTGCAGGAGGGCCGCGCCGTCGAGGGTGTGCTCCGTCCCCACCGGGTGGTGATCGGCGGAGCCGATACCGAGGCGGTGGCCCTGGTTGCCGAACTCCATGAACCGCTCGGGGCCCCAATCGTCCGGACCGATGCGGCGAGCGCCGAACTCACCAAGTACGCCGCAAACTCCTATCTGGCGACGCGCATCACGTTCGTCAACAGCATCGCTCATCTTGCCGAGGACGTCGGGGCCGACGTCGAGGCGGTGCTCGACGGACTGTCGCATGACCCGCGAATCGGCGGCCACTACCTGCGCCCCGGTCCCGGCTACGGCGGGTCGTGCTTCCCAAAGGATGTACGGGCGCTGGTACGAGCCGCCGAGGCTCACGGCCACGACCTCCGGATGCTGCGAACCGTTGTCGAGACCAACGACGCTCAGCTGGGCCGGGTCGTCGGCAAACTGAGTGCCGGGCTCGGGAACCTGGTCGGCAAGACCGTCGCCATGCTCGGCATCGCCTTCAAGGGGGGAACCGACGACACCCGCTCCTCCCCGGCGATCGCTCTTGCCGATCGCATCCTTGCCGCGGGAGCCACGGTCCGGGCATTCGACCCGGCGGCGACGGTCGAGCGTGATGGATTGGAGCTGGCCGGTGACGAAGTGGAGGCGGCCAGTGGCGCCGATGCCTTGCTGATCGCTACGGAATGGCCGCAGTTCGCCGATCTTGATCTCGAAGCGATCGCGGCGGTGATGCGCGGCCGGCTCATCGTCGACGCCCGCAACATGCTCGATCGCGACGCCGCGATCGCAGCCGGATTCGACTACCGGGGATTGGGGAGATGACGCGCAAGGCACTGGTGACCGGTGGAGCCGGGTTCATCGGAAGCACGCTGGTCGATCTGCTGGTCGACCGCGATTGGGAAGTGCTCGTCATCGACGATTTGCGGACCGGGAGCATGGACAACCTCGGTGCCGCCCGGCGCCGGGGGAAGGTCTCGATTCACGTCATGGATATCCGGGCCGAGGAGTTGCCGGAGGCGACGAGCAGGTTCGGGCCCGAAGTGGTGTTCCACCTCGCCGCCCAAACCAAGGTGCCGTATTCGGTCACGGATCCGATCGGCGATGCCGACGTCAACGTGCTGGGCACGCTCAACGTGCTGGAGGCCGCTCGAGCTGCCTCGGTGCGGCGCGTGGTATTCGCCTCCTCCGGCGGGGCTACCTACGGTCGCAAGGTGCGTCTGCCCGCAACCGAGCGGGCCGCCAAGACTCCAGACTCCCCATACGGGATCTCGAAGAAGGTCGTCGAGGACTACTTCCGCTGGTACGGCGAGACCTACGGGCTTGAGTACGTGCTCATCGGCCCGGCCAATGTGTACGGGCCCCGGCAGAACCCCGGCCTGGAGGGCGGCGTCGTGGCCATCTTTGCGGTGGCGATGCTCGAGGGCCGCCGACCGACGATCTTCGGGGATGGCAGCCAGACCCGCGACTACATCTACGTCGAAGACGTAGCCGATGCCTTCTTCCGGGCGGCAGACGCAGGGCAGAACGCCTACTACAACGTGGGGAGCGGGCGGGAGACGTCGGTGACCGAGCTCTACGAGACCATGGCCCGGATCACCGGTTTCACCCGGCGTCCCGAGTTCGACGACCCGCGGCCGGGCGACATTCCCAGATCGGTGCTCGATGCCTCGAAGGCTCGAGCGGAGCTGGGTTGGGAGGCATGGACCGGGCTCGAGGAGGGCGTTGAGGCGACCATCGCCTGGTACGGCCGGCGGTAGAGCACTAGCCCTCCAGCTCCTCGACTGACCTCGGGAAATCCTCTTTCAGGAGCCGGCTGAGCGATCGGTCGGCAAGGATGCGGCCACCGGTCTGGCACCCGGGGCAGTAGTTCGTCTCGTTGGAGGCGTACACGATGCGCTGCACCGGAGCTTCACAGACCGGACACGACTCACCGAACTTGCCGTGGACCGCCATCTCGGGGTGGAACGCGGTCACCTTCTCCGGGAACCCATCGCCGATCTCCGTTCGCAATCGATCGGTCCACTCGGTCAGCACCTCGATGGTGGAGGCGTGGAGGCGGTGGAGATCCTCCTGCTCCAGGCGGTCGGTTCTCACGATCGGGCTGAGCTTGGCCCGGTGCATGATCTCGTCGGCGTAGGCGCCGCCGACGCCGGAGATGAATCGGGGATCGGTGAGTGCCCGCTTCAGCGTGTGGCGTTCCCTGGTGAGCGCCTCGACGAACTGCTCGGCCTCCGACGTCAGCGGTTCGATGCCGCCACGATCGAAGTCGGTGAGATTGCCGGCACCTCGAACCAGGTGAATGGATGCCCGTTTCTTCGTTCCCTCCTCGGTGAGCAGCAGCGTGGCTGCGGGGAAGTCGAACCCGGCGAGGCCGCGCTTCTTGGGGACCGCCGTTGCGCGATCCCGCCACCGAAGTCGTCCGGCGACCATCAAATGGATGACGACGAAGAGGTCGCCCTCGAGCTCGAACACGATCCGCTTGCCGATCCTGCGGAGTCCGGCCAGCGTGCGGCCCTCCAGCTCTTGTGGGGGCGGATCGACCGAGCGCAACACCCACGGACTGGCGAGGCGGATCCGCTCGAGAGGTTCGCCGACGAGCATTGCCTGCAGGCGCTCGATGTAGACAACGACGTCGGGAAGTTCGGGCATCGCGCGATTCTTGTCGCCGGGACGGTGCTGTGCGAGGCGCCCGGCCCTGAGACAGAGCGGAGCCGGCCAGTAGCTAGTAGCCAGTGGCCGCTACCGGAACAGATCCTCGTCTGCGCCGCGCACCAGGTCGGCGGCCCGGCCGTCACCCGGGGTGAAGTCGAGCCCGCGAATGACCGCGGCCGGGATCCCGGCGGCCTTGCCCATGACCAGGTCGGCGGCGGCTGCGATCTCGTCGACGATCGCCACCTCGGTGACCGCCAGTTCCCGACCCTGCACGTCGGTGGTCCCGCGGAGGTCGAGGATGGCGTCGATGCCGGAGACTCCGATGGCGACGTCGACCAGTCCCTTGCGCCACGGCCGGCCGAAGGTGTCGGTCACGACGACGGCGACGTCGACACCCAGCCTGGTGGCGATGCTCATCCGGATCCGGTGCGCCGATCGATCCGGATCACGCGGGAGCAGCACGGCAGTCCCGTGCTCTGTGTTCGAGCGATCGACACCGGCATTGGCGCAAATGAAGCCGTGCCGGGTCTTGGCGATGACCAGGTCTCCCCGGCGGCGCACGATATCGACCGCCTCAGCCTCCACCACGGCGCGGTATGCCGCGTTGTCGCCCTCCTCGATCTGAGCGAGTGCCCCTTCGGCTTTGGACACGATCTTGTGCGTGACCACGAGCACGTCACCCGGGTGTGCGCCGACGCCCGATTCTTCGAGCGCCTCGGCGAGAAGCCCGGCGACGTCGTCGCCCTGGTGCACCTCTGGGAGTCCGGGGATGGGATGGATCTCAAGCATCGAGTGCCCATTCCAGCAACCAGCGGGCGAACTCAACACCCGCTTCCCGCTCGGCAATCCGGGTGTCGGCGGCAACGATCTCCACATCTCCGGCCAGGGCATCGACATCGGCCGTATCGATCCGATCGACTACGAGGGCCGACAGCAGACCGTCATAGGCGGCGAGGACGCCGGCGTTCCCCGCGGGCAGGCCGAGGCCCGCCATCACTCGATCGGCCGGCCCCTTGAGTGCCTTGCCCGCGAAGAGTGGGCTCACCGCGATCACACGCTCCGCTGCGGCGACCGCTGCCCGGATTTCGGCGACGGCCAGGATCGGCCAGATCGACAGGGGAGGGTTCGATGGAGCGATCACCACGAGTTCGGCTGCCGTGATGTCGTCGACGACGCCCGGCGCCGGGGTGGCCGTATCGGCGCCGGCGAACCGCACCGCCGTGACCGGGTCCTCGTGCCTGCGCAGCACGAAGTAATCCTGAAACGCCAGCCAGGTCCCGCCCGCGATCTCCACTTCGGTACGGAGGGAGTCGTTCGTCGCCGGTACGAGCCGGGCCCCGATGTCGAAGGCTCCGGCTAGTTCGGCGGTGATCTCACTGAGAGCTGTGCCTGCCCGCAGTGAGATCGTGCGCCGGAGGCAGGTGGCCAGGTCGGCGTCGCCGAGGCGGAACCTGGTGTCGTGTCCGAGTTGCTCCAGCCGGTCCATCACGGTGAAGGTGTCGCCGGCAAGACCCCAGCCGTGTGGTCCCTCGATTCCGGCGAGCGTATAGAGCACGGTGTCGAGATCTGCCGACACGTGGACACCGTGAATCTCCTCGTCGTCGCCGACGTTGGTGACCACGGTGAGGCGGTCGACGGCCCCGGCAAGGGCACGTGCCATGCGGGCTCCACCCACTCCACCTGAGAGAACTACGACCGCCAAAGCTTTGCCCTTCTCGCCGCCGGGTGCAGAATGATGCGGCTGATGTCTACTCGTCCCACTCCGCCGGAGATTCTCCCGGACGCGCCTTCCGTTGCCGCGCTCATCGTGGCGCGGGATGCCGAGATGCTTTCGGCCTGCCTCACGGCCATCGACGAGCAAGTGTACGGACCGGACCGGGTGTTCATCGTCGGAGGAAATGAGGACGTGCGCAAGCTCGCCGGCGACAAGGAGGCGCTGTGGCGTCCCAACCTCGAGGGGGTCGGCAAGGCCATCGGTGAGGCGACCTTCGTCTGGCTGCTCGACGAGAGATCCCGGCCCCGTCCGGGCGCGCTGATCTCCCTGATTCGGGACGGGTCGAGGGTTGAAGCCTCGGTCGTCGGCTCGAAGGTCCTCGACGCGGACGAGTCGGAGGAACTGGTATCGGTCGGCTTTGCGACCGACGTCTTCGGCTCTCCCTACAGCGGTTTGCAGGAAGGCGAACTCGATCAGTCGCAGTACGACGTCATTCGTGACGTCGCCGCGGTGTCGGCGGCCTCAATGCTGATCCGCCGCGATCTGTTCTTCGGGCTCGGCGGGATCGACACCAGCCTGGGGTCTGCGTCGGCGTCGATCGACTTCTGCCAGCGGGCTCGCCTGCGCGGTGGCCGTGTGGTGGTGACGCCCGCTTCGATCGTCCACTACCAGGGTCCCGACCCGTCGCCCGGCTGGCGTGAGCAGGCAGGCGAGCTCAGGGCGATGCTCAAGGCCTACAGCCTCATCACTCTGCTCTGGGCGGTACCCCTGGCCTTCATCGTCGG
The DNA here is from genome assembly GCA_964511945.1 of uncultured Acidimicrobiia bacterium. Taxonomy (GTDB): domain Bacteria; phylum Actinomycetota; class Acidimicrobiia; order Spongiisociales; family UBA11373; genus CAZEHO01. The sequence continues at coordinate 323,911 of CAZEHO010000002.1, forward strand.
TGCCATCGAAGCGGTGGTCGCGCCGTTCCTGCGTAGATGGCGGCTGTTCGGATTCATCGCGGCGTGGCTGTGGAACCTGGTCATGCTCCCGAGCACGATTGCCGCCAGGCTTCGCGCTCGCCGCGGCCGTGCCGCCGGTGACGAAGAGTTGTTCCGATACCAGGTGAACGGCTCGGCCCGGCTCCGTGCGTTGTACGACGCCCTACTCGAGCGGCTCCGGCAGCGTTTCCCCGAGGGAGTGCTGGCCGGTTTCTCCGACGTCGTTGAAACCGGGACGCAGACGGTGCGCCGCCCGGCGTTCGTGGTCGGATTCCTGTCGTTGGTGGTATCCGCCCTCGCCACTCGCGACATCTGGTCCGATGCGCTCCCGGCCGTCGGGTTTTCGCTGCCGCCCCCCGAGTCGGCCTCGGCCACGCTGGCGGCCTACGCCGGCGGATGGAATCCCGCAGGCTTTGGATCACCCGAGGTCCTGCGACCGGACATCGGTGCGATCGCGTTGGTTCAGACGGTGTTTTTCGGTAACGGCGGACTGGCGGTCGCGCTGATCACCTTCGGCGCCTTCGTTGCCGGGATCTTCGGGATGGCCCGCTTGCTTCGGGTATGGGGTATCACCTCGGTGCCCGGCTACCTCGCAGGGCTCGTGCTCGTCGCCGGCCCCGCAGTGGTGGCACTCGGCGACGCCAGTCACTGGGCGGCGCTGATCGCCGTCGGCGTTCTACCGTGGCCGGCGCTGCTGTCCTTGCGACCGTGGCCGGCAACCTGGTCGCAGCGGATCGGCCGGATCGCCGCGATCGTCCTGACCTCCGGGATCGTGGCGGTGTTCGCCCCTGCGGCGGCGGCGGTGCCGGCGCTTGCTGTCGTCCTGTGGACCCTGCTCGGCACGGGGACCAGATGGTGGGCCGCACTGCGGGCCCTGGCCGGCCTCGCCCTTGCGCTCCCGTTGCTGATGCCCTGGATCATGTATGAGGACTTCGCCTCGTTCTTCACCGAGGGGGATGCCGCCTTCTGGCAGGTGCCGTGGGGTGCTGTTGTTGTCGCGGTCTTTGCGGTAATCGGCGCTCTGCTCGGCGGTGACCGGAAGATGGTGTCGGTGACCGGCTGGGGTGGCTTGCTCACCGTCGTGGGCGCCGCGGTCGCCAGGGCGGGGGATCTCGGGCTGGGCCGGGAGAGCTTCATCGGAGGCCTGATCCTCTCGGCACTGGGTCTTGCGGTGGTCGTCGGGGCCGCTCTCGAGACCTTCGTGCGCCGCAAGGATCAGATGGGTGCGCAGCGCTGGTCGGCGGTCGTCGGGGCCGTCGGCGCGCTGGCGCTCGTTGCCGGGACCGCATTCCTGGTCGGCCCCGGCCGCAATGGTCTGCCCATCGACTCCTACACAGGGGAGTTCACCTTCGCGGCCGACGATGGTGAGGCGACCTCCAGAGTGTTGATGTTTGGAGCGGCTGAGGATCTTCCGGGAACCTCGCGCGATCTCGATGGGCTCGGCTACCGGGTGTTCATCCCGCCGGTGCCGGAGAATTGGACCGCCTACCTCAACGATGCCCGTCTCGGCGATGAGGCGCTGGCCGACTACCTGAATCTCCTGCTGGATGGTGAGATCCGGAGAGCGGGCGAGGGCCTGGCCGAGTTCGGCATCGGCTGGGTGGCGTTCACCGACCAGAGTCCGCTCGAGGCCATCTTCGAGACCCAACTCGACCTGCTCCCGCTGCGCAGCTTCGACTTCCCGGTGTTCCGCAACGAAGTGCCGGCCCCGGTCGCCCGCGATGCCAACGGGGTTGCCTGGACCGTCGACGGCACCGGATACACCCGCCCGATCGCCTCGAGTTCGGTGTCGGTCAGCGTGTCGGTCAATGCCGATGAGCGCTGGGGCCCCGGAACCTGGGCCCAGGACGACTGGGGGAATCGGGTGATCACCGAGGGTGACGACATCGGGTTCGGCGGATACGAGCCGCGCCGCACCATGGCGATCGGTGCCATCAGCTGGCTGGGCCTGCTTCTGCTGCTGGCCGGCATCGGCTGGTGGAGGTCACGAGCATGAAGCGGTTCATCCTCCTGATTGTGGTGATCGTGGTCGGGATCGGGGCTGCGGTGCTCCCTGCTCCTCCGGCGGCACCCGAGCCGCTGGCCGATCTGGTCTTCGATCGTCCCGGGCTGAGCTCTCCCGAGGACGCCCCGATCTGGTATTGCCCGTGGGCGCAGGCCACGAACGAGATCGACTCGATGCTCGCAGTTGCCGCTATGGAGGACGCCACGGCTGCGTTCACGTTCCCTGTGGCGATTCCCGGCGAACCGGCCGATGAAGCGACGCTGCAGATGTCCGGCCCCGGGGTGGCCACCGTGGAGTTGGGCACGATCGCCCGGCGCGGCGACTCCCCTTCGTTCATCGAATTCAACGGTGGGCCGGCCGCGGCCTCAGTGACGGTGCGCGGTGAAGGGGTGCTGGCGGCCGATGCATGTCTGTCGACCGGACCCGACGAGTGGCATTTCCCCGGCGGCTCCACGATGTCGGGGGAAAGCCTGCGGCTGCGGGTGTTCAACCCGTTCCCCGAGATCGCCAGGGTGACCATCACCGCGGTGTCCGACGTCGGGGTCGAGGCTCTCGGTGACCTGCGCGGCCTCACGGTGAATCCACGCAGTTGGCGGGACATCGAGTTCGAGACCATGCTGCGAAACCGCCAGGACCTTGTCGTCACCGTTGTGGTGGATGAGGGACTGGTCGTGCCGGCAATGCAGTTCATCTCCGGTGAGGATCAGGATTGGTGGCCCGGGATCGGGCTCAGCACGGCCTGGGAGTTCCCCGTCGCCCGGGTCGAGGACCTCGAGAACGCTGCGCTGGTCATTACCAACCCGGGGCTCGGCGCGGTCGAGGTCACGGTCGATCTCTTCAGCAACGAAGCCGTGTTCCGCGACGCATTCACCGAGACGCTCCCGGCCGAGACGCCCTTGCGGGTCGATCTCAGCTCGGTCCCCGGCGACAGCCTGGCGGCGCTGGTAACGGCGACCGGACCGGTGGCGGCAGCCGTCGTGGCGACGGGTGAGGCCGGGACCGCGGTCATGCCGGGGATCGGTGAGCAGTCGAACCGGTTCCTCATTCCGGGTCTTCGCAACCACATCCTCGATCGGGGGACGCTGTGGCTGCTCAACACGTCGGACGAACCGGTGTCGATCACGGTCAGCCGCCTCAGCGACGGCGGATTGGTGGGGGAGCGGGTGGTGCTGGATCCCGGGTCCATGACTTCGGTGGAAGTCGAAGGCTCCCGGACGCTCGGGTATCTGGTCGAGGCAACCGGGTCATTCAGTGCGGCCTGGAGCCTGCGGGGACCGACCGGCGCCGCGTTTGCGGTGGCCACCCCGGTATTCGATGAGTAGCGACCTGCTCGTTCGGGTCCTGATCGTCGCCGGGATCGTGGTTATGGCGCTTGCCGTGGCGTACGGGGTCCCCCGATTCGCTGCGTTCCGCGCCGGGCGGCGGCCGCTCGAGATCTCCGACCTCACCGGTGACGTGTTGCTCTTCTCCTCGCGCTCTTGCTCCCGTTGTGATCAGGTGAGGAGTCTGCTGCAGTCCGAAGGGGTGGAGTTCGGCGAACTGGAGTACGAAGAACACACCGGAGCCTGGGAGGTATGGGGGATCCCCGCCGTGCCGATGCTCGTGGTCCGTCGTGCCGCCTCGGACGTCACGCTGGCCGGCCCCGTCTCCCGTCGGCGACTGCGGCGGGCCCTCGCGGGTAAATGACAAAATCGTCTTACGCGCGATAGACGCGCGTAAGAACGACGCCCGTGAAATCACACGTTTGGAATGACAGCGTTGTGATTTCGCCGTTAACATCGCCGCATGATCGAACGGTGCATTCGTTGCGGCGGGCCTTCGGGCATCGTCATGTCATATCACTACGGCGACCGGACCGTGTGGCTCGACGACCTCACCGAACCGGTGGACCCCGGCTCCGGGTATCCGATGTGTGAAGAGCACGCGCAGCGGTTCACACCCCCGATGGGCTGGAAGCTCGAGGACCGGCGTCAGCCGGTCCGCCCGCTGTTCGTTTCCCTCGAGGTCGCTTGAGACCCCCCTGCCCTCCGGGCAGGGATACTGCCGCCGGTCGTAGGTGAATGAACGATGGCGATCGACCGGGATGTCCTCGATGCGGTGCTCGATATGGACGAGCACGAGCTGCGCCGTCTCCTGATCCTCGCTCGATCCCGGCTGGAATCGAAGGGCGGCGCATTCGGTGAAGCCGCCCCCAACGTTCGGATCCGGCCCCAGTACGTCCGCTGTGGCAAGGACAACTGCACCCGGTGTCCGCACGGTCCCTACTGGTACGCCTACTGGACCGAGAACGGCAAGCGCCGCAGCCGGTACGTGGGGAAGCTCGAGGACGAATAGTCAGTTCTCAGTCGTCAGTTGGCAGACGGCACTGAGAGCTGACCACCGACAGCTTCCTCTCCCGCTAAACCGCACGCTCGGCTGGCCGACGGGACCTCAACTAGGTGAGGAGGAGGATTCCCATGCAGGTGCGCCGGTCTCGTCGCGGTCCCCAGGAGCCCGTCAACTGTCAGCAATGTGGTGCGAAAGATGCCGTCGAGATCGAGCTGACATTGCCCGACGACACCGAGGTGCATTTCACCTCCTGCCATCGTTGTGAACATCGCTGGTGGTCATCGAACGGCGAAGTCATCGACCTGACCCAGGTGCTCGACAAGGCACGCAAGCGCTGATCCATCCTTCCGGGCGCGGTAGCCTGCGTCCGGCGTGATCGAAGCGACTCCAGCCACCCCGCCGCCGCCGGAAGAGGACCGTTCCGACCGGCTGGCGCGCATCGCCGTCATCGTCGCCCTGGTCGCGGCTGGCCTCGTCACGTTCGTCGTGATGGCGCCGGAGCGGATCTTCCAGGCAAACACCCCGACGGGCGGCGACATGGGCGCCCATGTCCTTATCCCCGCCTACGTACGGGATCACCTCATTTCGAGCGGCCGCATCATGGGGTGGAGCAACGACTGGTACGCCGGGTTCCCGGTGCTGTACTTCTACTTCCCGTTGCCGGCGCTCACGATCGTTGTCCTCGACTTCCTCCTGCCGTACGGCGTTGCCTTCAAGCTGGTCACCGTCGCAGGTCTGGTGGCTCTCCCCTTCTCGTCGTACTACCTGGCCCGCTGCATGGGGTTCTCCCGTCCGGTGGCGACCGTCGGCGGTGTTGCCGGCGGCACCTTCGTGTTCATGGAATCGTTCACGATCTTCGGCGGCAACACGCTGTCGACCCTGGCAGGGGAGTACTCGTTCTCGTGGTCGTTTGCGCTCGCCATGGCCTACCTCGGCATGACGATCCGCAATGTCCGGACCGGCCGTGGATTCAGCCTCGGCCCCGGAGTCCTGCTGGCGCTCACCGCGTTATCCCACATCATCACGACGGCGGTGATCGTCATTGCGTCGTTACCGCTGCTCTTCAAGCGGAAGGGGGTTCAGACCGTCGTCGGTTCGTGGGGAGTCGGGTTTGCGCTTGCCGGGTTCTGGGCGATCCCTCTCCTGGCACGGGTGCAGGGGTTCACCACCGACATGGGATGGCACCCCGTCCGTGGATTCGACAACGTGCTGCCCCGCGACATGTGGGCCATCGGCATCCTGGCGCTGGCCGGCCTCGTCTGGGCGGCATCGCGCAGGATGATCATCGGCCCGGCCCTCACGCTGATCATCATGCCCATCGCGGGTTTCTACGTGATCGAATACATCGACTTCACCCCGCTCTACAACGCCCGGCTGCTGCCGTTCTGGTACTACATCGGATACCTGTTCGCCGGACTCGCGGTGGGGACCGCCATCGTCGCCATGGTCCGCCGGTTCCGCCAGGAGCCCGCCTACTTGTGGACCGGCGTACTGGTGGCATCTGCCTTCTTCCTGGTCGTGGGCGCCATCGGCATCGCCAAGGCGCGGGCATGGGCGAACTGGAACTACGCCGGGTACGAGGGGAAGCAGACCTACGCCTACGGCCAGGACGGCTCCGAGATCCTCCAGACCGACCATTGGGCCGATTACAGCAACCTCATGGCGGTGCTCGATGAGCTTCCACCCGGGCGGGTGATGTGGGAGGCCAACAGCGAATTGAACCGCTACGGCACCCCGATGGCGCTCATGCTGACCGGATACTGGAGCGAAGGGCATCCCTCGATGGAAGGCCTGCTCTTCGAGTCATCACTGACCACCCCGTTCCACTTCCTCAATGCGGCGGAGGTCAGCGAGCGGCCGTCCAACCCGGTCGGCGGGCTCGATTACCACCGGCTCGATTTCGACCGTGCGGTGAAGCACCTCGCCGTATACGACGTTGCGTACTACGTCTCCTTCACGGAGAGAGCCACCGAGGAAGCCGACGCGTACGGCCTGGAGCGGCTCGCCGTCACCGACCCGTTTGTCGTATATGCACTGCCGGAGAGCTCGCTGGTAGATGTGGCCACGTATGAGCCGGTGGTCTGGGACGGAGACGAGGAGTTCCTCGAGGCGGCGCTCGATTGGTACGACGACGTCGGAGGCCTCGACCGCTGGATCGTGGCCGACGGGCCGGAGGAGTGGCCGCGAGTAGACCAGGTGCCCTTCGATCCGACCACCCGGCTCACCGCGGGAACCGTGAGCAACGTGGTCCTAGAGAACCATCGAATCTCGTTCTCGACCACGGCCGTCGGGGTCCCCCACCTGGTCAAGGTGTCGCACTTCCCGAACTGGCAGACGGACGATGCCCTGGGGCCGTGGCGGGCGGCGCCGTCGTTGATGGTGGTGGTCCCGACCCAGGAAGACGTCGTGATCGAGTTCAAGAACACCTGGGCCGAGACCCTCGGCTGGACTCTCACCCTCGGGTCACTCGGTGCCATGCTGGTCCTGGCCGGGGTTCGCGCGTACCGGCGGCGAAGCGGCGTCGCCCGGGTCGACGACGCACCGGGGAGCGCAGTCAGTTGATCCAGCCGGTCCCTTTGAGCGCGCAGTAGAGCGCGTCGCACAACAGCACGACCGCAAGCATGCCGAGTGCGAATGCCTCATCACCCTGCTGGATTCCAACCCGGGCCTCGGACGGGTCGCTCCGGTTGTAGAGCACTTCGACCTGATCGCCCAACTGGAGGGCTTGCGCGCGATGTGAGGTGGTGACGAGAAACTGCCGGTGGTCCGCGTCCGAGTACTCGATGGTGACCACCTCGACACCGGATCTGTTCGCGGAGGAGACGACACCCGTTGTACGTTCCCATCCGGCGCTCGTCGCCAACTGGTATGCAACGGCCCCGGCGCAGACGATCCCGAGAATCGCGAGAGCGACGGCGCCGACCAGCCAGCGTCCGGCGCCTCCCGCGTGTCGCTCGTTGCTCCTTCATGGGTTTCGGCGGCTCAGTCCCCGAGGCGCACCACCTCCCAATCGGCGAGGGCTCCGGTGGCGGCGGAATCGGCGTTTGTGATGAGTATCAGCCGGTCAGCCTCGGCGGCCTCCGGGTAGGTCGTGATCTTCGAGAGATCCCGGGGCGCGTACGGCGTCGCCGAGCCCAGCCGCAGTTCATCGTCCCAGCCGTGCACGGCACCTTTGTCGGTCGCCAGGGCGTACTCCGTGTAGCGGTCGTTGTCGAGGTCGTCCAGGGTCCCCGGGACCTGCCGCCACACTCGCTCCATGTCGAAGGCGGTATCGACGACCACGAAGACCTGCTCCGGATTGCCGACGCGCACCATGTGGTACGCACCGGCGGTGACGCCGAAGATGATTGCCGCCGCCCCAAGCCAGTATGCGAGTGGCCTCATCGGTTCCCTCACAGTCCGGTGTTGAACATCGAGGTGATCTTGGTCTTGACGTCTCCTTCGCTGGCGTTGATGGACGCGGATTCGACCAGGCCAGACAAACGTGCCAACTCGTCGATGTTCGCCTCGAATCCGACGGTGTGCACGGGGTAGTTCAAGCCGGCAATGATCTCATCGACCTGCCCGTAGGTGTGGCCGGCGCTGGTCTCCCCGTCGGTCAGGACGAAGAGCATGGGCTTCACGTCGGGGTTGGCGTGCACTGCATCGACCAGCATCTGCAGCCCGAGGCAGACCCCGTCGTACATCGCCGTTCCGCCGGCGGCGTCCATGTCGGTCACAGCTGCGGCGAATAGCGCTTGCTGGTTGAGATCGAACTGCGCCAGCGGCAGTACGAGACGGACCTGATTGTCGAACTCGACGACCCCGAGGTAGTTGTCGGCCGCGATGAATTTCATGCCGGTCAGAAGGGCTTCCTTCAAGGCCACGATTCGGGTGCCGCTCATCGACCCGCTGACGTCGGCCACGAACACCGCGGCTACCGATCTCCCGCCGTCTTTCCGCTCCTTCCAGACCTGCTGTGCAGAGATCAGAGTGGCGCCCGACGGAACGGCCATCGCCGGGGTGTAGGGCGCGGGGTCGAACCCGTATTCGGCGGCAAGGTCGGTGTACTGGGTCTGGGCGGCGAAGGCGGAGAATGCCTGGAGGGCTTCCAGTTGCTGTGCGCTGAGATCACCAACGCCGTACAGCGGGTTGTCATGCAGGATGCCGAAGGGTATGAATCGGTAGCCGGACCGTAGCGAGTCGGTCTTGGTGTAGGTCTGCCATTCCATCACGAAGGCATCCAGCGAACCCCCGGCTTCCACCGACTCCCGGATCTGCAGCGTCGTCAGCGCGGTGAACGGGACTCGGCTCTGGAAGGACTCGAAGGTGCTCACAACGTCCGGATCGAGGAGCCGGCTCTCATCTCCCCCGGCGAACGAACTCAGCGTCGTCACGAGGAAGTTCAATCCGGTGCTGCTCTCGAACGGATTCGTGTACGCCATGGTGAGGTCACCAGCAACAACCGCGTTGACCACCGCCTGGGGATCCAGGGCGCCGTAGGTCTGCTCGAGCCGAGCGGCCGTGTCCGTCGTCATGACGATGCCGGCGACATTCGGCACGAGCCGATCGGCGATTGCCGTCATCTTGACGCCGCGCGCCGCTGCCATCTCCACCCACAGCACGTTCGAAGGCGTGAAACCGTGTGGCTGGTACTGCTCACTTCCGATGTAGAGGTACCCCCGTCCCGATGCGATCTTCCTGATCGAAACCCCGACGGTGGACCCGTCGGCGAGTCGTGGATTGGAACTGTTGAACGCCTCGGCTACTTCAACGACCCACCCGTCCGTGCCCGATCCGGACTTCTCGGTGGACGCGAAGATCTCGATGACGACGTCTCCCGACCCGGAAACCACCAGGGGGTTCTCGTCGATCTCAGGAAGCGCCCGAGCGAGATCACCCGGGGTGGGGTCGATGCTCTTCTTCCAGTCAACCGGATCGTTGACCCAACCGATCTTGTCGACACAGTCGGACAACCGCTTCTCTGCGTCATCGGCGCTGATGGTCCCGCTGCTGCCGTCGTCATCTCCGCACGACCCGACGATGAGGGAGAGCACGACCAGTACCGCAAGTGCCAGCATGGAGTTGCGTTGGTAGCGCACGTCGATCATCCCGCGTCCAGGTCGAGGAGCGGCTCGACGGCCCGGACTTCTTCCATCCGCTCGATCGCTTTCTCGCCTTCAACGGTCAGCTTGTCGAGTTCGACAATCGTGCTTGCCATCTGCGGCAATGCGTTGCGGCGGAATGTCGAGATCTCATCGAGGGCAGTGCTGATGTCGTTGAACGCCGACTTCAGCGACTCCATGTCGAGCATCGTGCTTGCCGCCTGCTCGTGGATCTCGGCACCCTGCTCGCGCAGGCGCCGTGCCGTTGAGGCAATGAGTTCGGACGTGGTCCTGTTGACCGCATCGATCTTGTCGAGCACTACCTTCTGATGGGCCAGAGCGAGGGCGACGGTGATGGCCACCTGCAGCGCGCTCACCGTCACGTCAACGGCTCTGTCGACCCCGCGAATCAGTTCGCGGTTGTTGCGGATGATGATCTCGGTGGCCAGCACACCCTGCTGGTTGACCGCAAGCTGCT
>CAZEHO010000002.1:333944-396782 GCA_964511945.1 uncultured Acidimicrobiia bacterium
TTGCGGATGATGATCTCGGTGGCCAGCACACCCTGCTGGTTGACCGCAAGCTGCTGCTGCAGGTCCATGGTCCGCTGCCGCAGGGTGAACAGCAGTTCCTCTTCGATGAACCGGCGCTTCGTGTCGTCCTCCGGTGAGATCTCCCGCTCCAGCTTGTACTGGATCATCTCGTCGAGTGTCTGCGCCAGGGCCGCTTGCTTCGAGATGCTGATCGTCAGGCCCCGCATCGACCGCTGGTCCTCGGTCAGGGTGATGTTGTCGCGCTTGAGCTGGTCGCGACCCATCTCGAGTGACTTGATGATCGAATCGATCAGGGTCTGGGAGCTCTCATACTTCATGAAGTACCGCTTGAGCGGGGTTCCGATGCCCGGGATGTGACCGACGAGGCGGGTGAACCAGCCGGGAGACAGGTCGAGCTTCGCCGGATCCAGATCTTCGACCTGGATCCGCAGATCGACCAGCGACTTGGCCACCGGCCCCCCGTCCTCCGACGCTCGCGAGAGCTCCTTGATCGGCTCCTGCAGCATCCGGCTCTTCGACGCTGCGTCCCGCTGCAGGCCTCGTCCCATGGTCGCGACCGCCGCTCTGCTGTGCTCCATCTCTTCGCTGCCGGCTTCGAACGCCAGCAGCTGATCGGCCTGTTGGCGGGCGAGCTCGCGCAACTCCTCGTCGGCCTCCGCCCTTGGGACGGCCAGTTCGGCTTCGGCTTCGTCGACGTCGAGCCGCAACGCGAGGGCCGTCGTGTCAGGTGTGCCAGCCATGGCAACCCCTCCCGGCGCCGCCCGGCCCCCTCAGGAGCGACGCGTAGATCCTCCTACCGACAAGAAGACAGGATCTGGGGTGTCAAAGCTAGGGACTTTGGGCCCATTGTCTGTCGCAGTGGCGGCCGCCCGGCGATCGACTACACGCCGGTGTAGCGCTCGATTCGCGACGCCAGTTCATCCAATTGCTCCATGGCAGCGTCGGCATCGGACGGCGTTTGGCCGATGGGTGCGTCGGCCACCGCTCCGGCGGTCTTGTCGAGAACCGTCATTGCCGATTCGTTCTGCGCCAGCAACGCCGCGGCCCGGGTCATCTTCTGTTCGCGCATCGAGCGCCGGTCCTCGAGCGACGTGCGTTCCCGGAGGATCGCGTCCGCCTCGGCATCGTCGGCCTCGGTCAGCTCGGTGAGCCTCCGGTCGACGTACTCGTGGTCGATGGCTCTGATGCTCTGCAGGGCAACGGCGGTTTCGTGGAGATTGTCGATTGCCGCCAGATATACGCCCTGCGCGGTCCCGACGTAGCGGCCGTAGGTCAGCTCCCCTGCATTGAGGCGGCGCCCGAGCACTTCAGCCAGATTGTCCCTCTTCTCGCGCAGCATCCTCATCTGGGCCAAGCCCTGTTCGCACTCGACCTTCTCCAGGTCGAGGCGGAGCTGCTCGAGCATTCCGACGTCGTCAGCGGTCATGTCGGAGATGGGGTACATCCTCCGCTGCGTCTCGCCGGTCATCGTCATGATGAGCGGCCACGCGGCACCGGCGAGCACACCAACGAGGATGAACACGAGCGCCATGACCAACCCGGGACCGAACCACGAGAACAGGAGCAGCTCGGCGGCGATTACCACTGCCACGGCGATCCATGTCGGCGGATACGACAGCACTGCAGCCCGGGCACTTCTCACGGCAGCCCTCCCGTCTTCGGTCCTGATTGCATCAAACCTACTCCTGTTTCCCCAATTCGGACCAGGGACGATCGACCCTGATCGGGGCGGCTTGGCTGGATTCTGCCTTGGAACCACGGGGGTGTCCGCAGTGATGGCAAGACTGCGCGCTTCGGGCGTCGCCTCCCGGATGCGGAAACCGTCTCCGGCCTCATTGGGCCCGTTGATGCTTCTGGTCGCCGCGCCGACCGCAGCCTGTGGCGACCCTCCGACGGTGGCGATCGACATTGCGGGTGAGAACAGGCCGGTGTGGGTCAGTCGGATCGCCGAGGACGGCCGGATCGTCGAGGCGGGGATCTTGTACGACGGCCTCGTGATGCCGGACCGCCTCACCTGGTCACCCGACGGAGACTAGGTGTACTAGGTCCTGTACGTCGGTGAGGACGAAGGATCGGCGGGGATCTTCCTGTTGGACGTCGATTCCGGAGAACGGACCCGGCTGACCTCCGGCAACGTCGGGCTCAGCCAGTACCCGAACCCGGTGTGGATCAACCGGCCCTGGCCTGATCTCGACGGGCAGGGCTCACCCCCTACCGCTCCCGCCACAGCTGCAGGCGGATCCGGGCGATCCCCAGCAGCGTGCGTGGGACTCGGCTGAGGAAGCTCGAGCGAGCGGCCCGCTGCTCCTCCACGATCACCGGAACCTCGCGGATGCGGTACCCGGCGCGTTCGGCCCGAATCACGAGTTCGGTGTCGAACAAGTCGAGCGTTGAGATGACGAACGGGACGATGGCGTCGGCGACTTCCTTGCGGACCATCTTCATGCCGTGGGTGTCGGTGACCTTCGACCGGAACAGGATCCTCAGCAGGGAATTGAACACCGCGGTCCCGGCCTTGCGCAGCGTTCCCCGACGATCATCCGATCCGGCGATTCGCTTCGACGCCAGCACGAGGTCGGCGGTCTCCGCCATTGCGAGACCTTCCTGCAGGAACGATGCAGAGAAGTAGTCGATATCGAAGTTGACGACCCAGGTGCCGGCGGCGGCGTTGAATCCGGCTCGCATGGCGGCGCCGTAGTTCGGCTCCGGGAGTGTCAGGATCCGGATCCTGCTGTGCCCCTCGGCCAGCGCATGGGCGACTCGTGCCGTCCCATCGGTCGACCCGTTCTCGGCGAGCACCACCTCGACGTCGGCCGGCACCCCGTCGAGCTCCTCGAGGAGGCTGGCCACGGCACCCGGCAGGTAGGCCGCCTCGTTGTGGATCGGGATGACGACGGTGATGCTGGGGGACTCGGGCATGGATGGGGAGTGTAGGGCGGGCCGTGCCGGGGGTCGGAAGGACCCCGGGGGTACCATGCCGCGCAATGGAACTCGACACCATTTTCAAGGCCTACGACATTCGCGGATTGGTCCCTGAAGAGCTCGACACCGAGACCGCTCGCCGGGTGGGGGCAGCGTTTGCACGGTTTGCTGGTGTGGGTCGGATCGCGGTGGGAAGGGATTGCCGGGATTCGTCTCCGGAGTTGGCTGCTGCGCTGGCTGAGGGCATCGCGTCGCAGGGTGTGGACGTCGATGATCTGGGGATGATCACCACCGACATGACGTACTTCGCGGCGGGTTCGTTGGATGAGCCGGGGGCGATGATCACTGCGTCGCACAATCCGAAGGGATACAACGGGATCAAGTTGTGCCTGGCCGGGGCGGCGCCGGTTGGAGAGCAAAGCGGATTGGTGGAGATCAAAGCATTGACGGCCGATCCGCCAGAGCCGGCCGGGACGCCGGGGTCGCTGCGCGAGGTGCCGATCCTCGAGGGATATGTGGATCACGTTCTGTCGATCATTGATGTCGAGGGACTGGCTCCATTGCGGGTGGCGGCCGACGGTGGCAACGGTGTTGCCGGGGTGGCGGTGCCGTCGGTGTTCGAGCGGATCCGCCCGGAGCTGATCGGGCTGTATCTGGAGCCGGATGGGGAGTTCCCGAATCATCATCCGGATCCGCTGCGTCCCGAGAACCTCCGTGATCTCGAGGACTTGATGCGGACGAATCGTCCCGATCTTGGGGTGGCGTTCGATGGGGATGCCGACCGGGCGTTCTTCATTGACGATCAGGTTCGTCCGTTGCCGGGGAGCACGGTGACCGCGGTCGTGGCCGATTGGTTCCTGCGGCGTGAGCCGGGGGCGTCGATTGTGCACAATCTGATTTGCAGCCGTGCGGTTCCCGAGACGGTGATTGCGGCGGGTGGCACTCCGGTGCGGACCCGGGTGGGTCATTCGTTCATCAAGGAAGTGATGAAGGAGACCGGCGCCATCTTCGGTGGTGAGCACTCCGGTCACTACTACTTCCGGGACAACTACCGGGCCGATTCCGGGATCCTGACGATGCTGGTGCTGTTGCAGGTGATGTCGGAGGACGGTCGGCCGCTGTCGGAGATCCGGCGGGAGTACGAGCCGTATGCCCAGTCGGGTGAGATCAACTTCCGGGTGGAGAATCAGGCGGCTGCGACTGCAGCGGTGGCCGGGTTCTTCGATGGGGAATCGGATGAGTTGGACGGGCTGACGGTGTCGTGGTCCGATCAGTGGTTCAACCTGCGGCCGTCGAATACCGAGCCGGTGCTCCGGCTGAATGTGGAGGCGCCCGATGAGGGTGCGGTCGAGCGACTGGTGGCAGGAGTGCAGAGTGTGATCGAGGGAGTCGGTGGTGCCCGTACCTGAACATCTGCTGGAGATCATGGCGTGCCCGGAGTGCCGTTCGTCGCTAGAGGAACGCGGCGACGCGCTGGTGTGCGTCGGCTGTGGACTGCATTTCCCGGTGAAGAATGGGATTCCGTTCATGCGCCCCGAGGATGCCTATCGGCCGGAGGACGGTGATTCGGCATGACGAGCATGCGGGAACTGATTGGTCAGTTGCCGGATCAGCTGCGGTGGGCTGCCCGGGTCGACATCCCGGAGGTGCCGGCGGCGGATGAGGCCCTGGTTGCAGGGATGGGCGGCTCGGGTATCGCGGGGACGATCGCGTCGGTGATCGCCGAGTCGGCGGGTCGCCGGGTGACGGTGCACAAGAGCTACGGGATCCCGGGATGGGCGGCCCGGCACCGTCCCCTGATGGTGGCGGTGTCGCATTCGGGGAACACAGAGGAGTGCCTCTCTGCGGTGGAAGGGGCCGCCGCGGCCGGTCTCGATATGGCTGCGGTGACGACCGGTGGTGTTCTGGGCGCCCGGGCCGCCGGGGAGGGTTGGCCGGTGCTGATGCCGGAGCCGATGCCCCAGCCGCGGGCTGCGGTCGGCAACCTGGCCGGAGGAGCTCTGCGGATACTCGAAGCCGCCGGGATCCTGCCGCCGCAGTCGGCCGACCTCGAGGAAGCCGCCGATGTGGTGGAGATGCTGCTCGACGGTGTCGGCCCGGCACTTGCAGCCGATCTGGCGGATGCGCTCGACGGTCGGGTCACCGTGATCTACGGCGGAGCCGGGATCGGTGAGGTCGCCGCCAGCCGCTGGAAGGCGCAGATCAACGAGAATGGCAAAGCCCCCGCCTACTGGTCGGTGCTCCCCGAGCTGGATCACAACGAGATCGTGGGATGGACTGCCTGGCCCGGCCTGTCCGCCGATGCCGTCGGCATCGTGTGGTTGCACGACCCGGGCGACCATCCCCGCATTGTGTTGCGGTCGAAGATCACCCGGGAGCTGATCGAAGACGGCACCGGCATCGCCGGCGAAGTCGTTTCCACCGGCACCAGCGCGCTGGCCCGCCTGTTCAGCTTGATGGTCGTGGGCGACCTGGTCTCCGTTGCCATCGCCGAACGAGCCGGCACCGACCCGGTGCCGGTCACCGTCATCGAGAACCTCAAACAACGACTCGCCCAGGAGGAAGCGTGAGCCACGACATTGCAGATCCGGGTTTGGCCGAGGCCGGTGCGCTGCGGGTGGAGTGGGCCGGCGGCCGGATGCCGGTGCTGGCTTCGATTGCGGAGCGGTTTGAGAAGGAACGCCCGCTGGAGGGCCGGCGGATCGGGGCGTGTCTGCATGTGACCGCCGAGACGGCCAATCTGATGCTGACGCTGCGGGCCGGCGGAGCGGAGGTGATGTTGTGTGCATCGAATCCGTTGTCGACACAGGATGATGTGGCTGCGGCGCTGGTCGCTGATGGGATTGCGGTCCAGGCAATTCGGGGGGAGGACACCGACACGTATTACCGGCATCTCCGTGCCGTGTTGGATTTTGAGCCCGATATCACAATGGACGATGGTGCCGACCTGGTGACGACCTTGTTGAAGGAGAGACCGAATCAGGATGTGGTGGGGTCGACGGAGGAGACCACGACCGGTGTGATCCGGTTGCGGGCGATGGCGGCCGATGGGGTGCTGCGGTTCCCGGTGGTAGCGGTGAACGACTCGGCGACCAAGCACCTGTTCGACAACCATCACGGGACAGGCCAGTCGGCCCTGGACGGGATCATGCGGGCCACCAACCTGCTGTTCGCTGGCAAGACCGTTGTCGTGGTCGGCTATGGGGACTGTGGCGCCGGGGTGGCGTTACGGGCCGACGGGCTGGGCGCCAAGGTGGTGGTGATCGAAGTGGATCCGGTGCGCGCCCTGTCGGCGGCGATGGACGGCTACCAGGTGATGACCGCCGACGATGCTGCCCGGGCCGGTGATGTGTTCATCACGGTGACGGGGAATCTGCATGTGTTGCGTGGTGAGCACTTCGACGTCATGAAGGACGGGGTGATCCTGGCCAACGCCGGGCATTTCGACGTCGAGCTGGAGCTGACCCAGCTGGAACGGCGGGCGACCGGGAAGCGGCGGATCCGCAACGAACTGGACGAGTGGATGATGCCCGACGGGCGGCGTCTGCTGGTCGTCGCCGAGGGCCGATTGGTCAACCTGGGGGCCGCCGAGGGTCATCCGGCCGAGGTGATGGACATGTCGTTCGCCAATCAAGCACTGGCAGCGGAGTGGCTGCTGGTCAACAACGGCGATCTCGACGATCAGGTCTACCTGCTTCCCGAACATCTCGACAGCGAGGTTGCCGCCATCAAGCTGGAAACGATGGGCGCCGGCCTCGAGATCCTCACCCCCGAACAGGAGAGGTACCTCGAGTCCTGGGAGATGGGCACCTGACCGGCCTCAATGGCCGGTCGGTGCCCCGCCGCCCCCCTTGCGGTGACACCTTTGCGGGGGCGGCGCGTCGGTGGCTTTGCCGCCGACCGGTGGGGGGTGGGAATCCGCCGGTGTTTGACCTGTTTGCGGTCTGCAGTGGGTCAAGAAGTGTGCGGTAGAGGGGCCTGCGCTACTCCACCGGCACCCAGACCAACGCCACCTCGGTGACCGCAACGTCGGTCTTCTCGAGGCCGATCTCCAGGGTCTCGATCGACTCGGCCTTCTCGTTCCATTCGGCGTTCGCTTCGAGGATCTCCTCGGCAAGATCGGTCTCGAGTTCCTCGAGGTCTTCAACCTTCTGAGTGAGCTGCAGCTCTTCCTTGCGGACCCGCTGCTCGGCTTTGCGGGTCTGCGACCGCCGGCGTGATGCCTGTGACAGGGTGCGCGATGATCGTTTCCCACCGATCAACACGCCCAGCAGATCGCCGACTCCGGACAGGCCCTCGTCCTGCTGCCGGGCGCGGAGTTCGATCTCAGCGGATTCGATGTCGAGGCGCGCTTCTTCGATCTGATCGCGCAGGCGCCCGATCCGGTTGCCGAGGCGATCGCGGATCTTGGCGACCTCGGCGTCGGCACCCTCCTGGGCAGCTTCGAGGCAGCGTTCGGCGAAGGCCTGCTCGCTCTCGCCGACCCGCGAGTACATCTTCAGTTCGGGGTTCTTGAAGATCTCAACGGAGCGATTGCGGTACAGCCAATCGGCTACCGCCTTCTCGGCCGCACGGAAGTAGGCCTTCTTGTCGAGGGCGGCCTCGGGGAGTTCGTAGCTCGCTCCCGCCGGACCCTCGTCCCGGAAGTCGCGTTCGTCGTAGTCGACGGTCGCGGCCTCGTCGGGGTCGAAGCGCTCCTCGAGCGGGTGGATGATCGCCTCCCACTCCTCCGTGTGGTCGACGCCGGCATAGCGGTCGTCGAAGGTCATCTGCACCTTGAGGGCCAGCGCCGCCTCGTAGCGGTCGCCGTCGGCATCGCCGCCGACGTCCTCGATCCAGGGGGCGGCGGGATCGGCGTGGAACACCGGGATCCCGGCGGCGATCCTGGGCATGGCCGCCGTCTCGTCGTCGGGGATCCGCTCCGGCTCGGGAATCGATTCATCAACAGCGACCTCCCGCAGTGGATGGTCCTCGGTGAGATCGGTGATCTGCGCGCGGGTCAGCGGACCGCGGAGATACGACATTGCCCACCGGGTGCCGAACACCACCGGCTCCGGCTCCCGGGTGTTGTGGAGCAGGAACTGGCGCTTTCCCAACCCGGAGATCAGCGCGTCGAGCTTCGATGTGTCGCTGTCGCCCCGCGCCGACTGCAGCGCCTCGAGGATCCGGGCTTTGTCGCGCTCGGTCTGAAGGCGCCCCACGCACCAGGTCCCTGCATTCGACATTGCCTTGTAGTCGAGATCGACCGGGTTCTGGGTGCTCAGCAGCATGCCGACCCCAAACGCCCGGGCCTGCTTCATGATCGTGAGGATCGGCTTCTTCGCCGGTGGCATCGCGGAAGGTGGAACGAACCCGAACACCTCGTCCATGTACACCAGGGCCCGCAGGTCGCCGGAGCCGGGCTGCGAGCGCATCCAGGTGATGAGCTTGGACAGTGCCAGGGTGACGACGAACTGTCGCTCGTTGTCGGAGAGGTGAGCCAGATACAGGATCGAAGCGCGGGGCTTGCCCGAGTCGTCGTAGAGCAGGGAGCCCGCGTCGAGTGGCGGTCCGGCCCGCCACGCTGCGAACGACGGCGAGGCGACCAGCGTGTTCAGTTGCATCGCCAGTGCGATGCGGTCCTTCTCCGGGAAGAAGGTGTCGAGTTCGAACACGCCGAGCTTGCGCATCGGCGGCCGGTGCACCTGGCCGAGCAGGGCCTCCAGGGTGAGGTCCTTGCCGGCCGCCCAGGCTCGTTCGATCAGGTTCGCCAGCAGGATGTGTTCGCGGCTGGCGAGGGGATCGGCATCGATGCCGACCAGTCCGAGGAGCCCGGTGACGAACCCCTCGATCTCGTCGCGAACCGCCTCGGCGTCATCCATGGACTCGGGGGCTCCGAGCGACCCGATCACGTTGAGAGGAACCCCGGCCTCCGAGCCCGGGGTGAAGATGGTGAACTCAGCTGCATCCCGCAGCGCGCCGATATCGGCACCGCTCAACCCCCAGCTGTCGAGACCGTTGCGCCAGAGGTCGGCCGTGCCGGCGGCTAGCTCATCGGGATCCTTGCCGTCCCGCTTTGCGTCGGCCTCATCGATCCACGGCCGGAAGTCGGCCGGCGCGAGGTCGGGAAACGTGAGCAACAGGTTGGTCATGTCACCCTTGGGGTCCAGGATCAGCGTGGGGATCCCTGCTCGGAGCGCCTCCTCCAAGTAGATGATCCCGAGACCGGTCTTGCCGGACCCGGTCATGCCGACGATCACACCGTGAGTGGTGAGATCCGATGGGTCGTAGTGGACGAGGTCGTCGCCTCGTTTGCCGGTTGCGGGGTCGACGACCCCACCGAGGAAGAAGCCGTTCGCCATGGGTGAGGAGCGTACTCGGCGCTTTGCGGGCGCGTTCTATGCTGAGACCGCAACGTCGAGTGGGAGCAGTTGATGCCGAGGAAGGCTGCCGTCATCGCACTGATCGTCGGATTGGCCCTGGTCGCCGCCGCCTGTGGTGACGACACCGGCACCGCCGACACCCAGGGAGCCGACTTGTCGATTGAACGCCGCATCGGGTTCGCCGTCGTCGTCGACGAGACGGGCTCGGCGTTGATGATCGGGTTCAACGCCGACAGGGATGCGGCCGCCGGCGAATCGTTCGATATCTCACAGGCGGTGTGGCGCATCGACGACGGTCCCTGGAACGAGCCTCCGGTCACCTGTGTCGGGAGAGGCCAGCGGGTAGAACTCGGGATCTCACAGGTGCAGTCTGAGTCGCAGCCGGGTCTGCTTGACGATCGGGTGATCTGGATTTCCTGCCTGGCGCCCGAGTCAGAGTGAGACCAGCCGGCTGATCTCGAAAACGGCGGATTCGACCGTCGGCACTCGAGTGACGAACTGCGGGCTGGTATCCACGTCACGCGCCACTATCGGCACCAGGTCCGCCCACCGGGATCCAACCGCCACGACGGGCTTGAACGGCTGGCTCGACAGGTCGTCGATGTAGGCGATGTTCCACGCTACGAGCATCTCGGTGAGGGTTCCGATGCTGCCGTCCAGGACGATGAACCCGGCTCCGATGTCGATGATGTCGTGCATTCGCTCCGGAATCGTGTCGGCGGGCCGCTCCTCGTGGACGTAGCGGTTCGGTCCGGGCCGGTAGGGAAAACACGGGGGTGCGGTGACCCCGTAGACGGTGGCGCCGGCCCCGGCTGCGCCCTGGGAGACCGCCTCCATCAGGCCGCCGTACCCTCCGGTGGCAACGTCGTAGCCCGCCTCCGCCAGCAAGCGGCCGCATTCGAGGCCCTGCTCCCACCAGGGGTCGCCGGACCGGGTGGTCGAGGATCCAAAGACGGAGATGATCGGCATGGTCGGGGAGGCTAGTGCTGCCGGTTCGCCGCGTCGTTCACGAGCCGCCATACTTCGGGCGATGCGCTGGCCACGGCTCTGGAAGGATCGGTCCTGGGAGGACCGCGCCTGGTATGGGCTGCTGCTGTGGAACCTGGTGGCGCTGGTCTACCTCATCTTCCGCACCCCCTACGACGACGCCGCCTGGGTGTACCGGATCACACTGTGGGCCGATATCGCCGCGTTTGCCTGGTGGGTGGGCCGCACGGTTCAGGCGATCGTCATCCGTATCCAGGAGCGCCGAGCCGCCAGAGCCGAATCGGTCGATGAACCCGTTGAGGAGCAGCCCGCCGAAACCGCCTAGATCCGGTCGACGGTGCTGTGCAGCAGACCAAGCAGTGATTCCTCGGCGAACCGATGCAGAGCGACTGCGTCTGCCGCCGCACCGACCGGACCGAGCGGCGGGGTGTAGGTCCCGACGAAGAACAGCGCGGTGCGGTCGTCGCCCATCGGCATCGCGTCCAGCCGGCCTTCGAGGTGGGGGAACATCTCGGGGTGGGCCGAGGCGTCGCCGCGAAAGACCAGGTGTGATCCGGGGGCGGCTCCTTCGATCTCGTCGAAGGTGACGATCTCGATCAGCATGTCCCGCTCGATCGGGCGATCGCGCAGCGTTGCGGCGAGTTGTGCGATGGTTCGCCCGTCCTCGGCTCGAGCGTCGCCGAACAGAGCGGCCGGATCGTCGCGCAGGCGGTCACGCACGGCGCCGTAGGGGGCGTCGATGGTGATGACGAACTGCACTTCGCGCCTGGTCATGCGGCCAAGGCTACCGAGCGATTCCGGGCTGATCAGGTGGTGAGATCGATCAGGAGGCCGGACCCGGCCTGCGCCGTCTCGATCACCTCGATGATCTCCCGATCAACGAGCTCGTCACGGTCCAGCAGGGCGTCCCGGAGTGCTTCGACGATGTGGCGGTGCTCGCCGAGCAAGCGGATCACTTCCTGCTTCTGGAGATTGAGCAGGTCATCCATGGCCGCTCTTGCTTCCGGATCTGCCAGCACCTTGGCGACGAGGTTCCCCTCGAACGGGCCACCGTCCACCGCCCGGAACGAGATCAGCGATCCGCCGAGTCCCATCGACCCGATGAGCTCGGCGGCGACCGCGGTGGCCGAGCTGAGGTCACCGGCGGGACCGGTTCCGGACTCGCCGTAGAACAGTTCCTCGGCAACCATGCCGCCGAGGGCGATCTGGATCAGCGCGATCGACTCGCTGCGGCGTTTGGTGTATCGCTCCTCGGTGTCGCTGTGGGCCAGCAACCCGAGCGCGTCCTTGCGCTTCACGATGGAGAGGACGTCGAGCTTGCGGCCCTTGCCGACCAGGTAAGCCATGGTGGCATGGCCCGATTCGTGGACTGCGATCGTCTCTCGCTCCTCCGGGGTGTACTCGGTGGGCTCTGCGAGGCCGATCTCGATGTCCATGCGGGCCCGGCGGATGTCGCCGACCCCGAGGCTGGTCCGATCGTCGCGCATCGCGAACAGCAGCGCCTCGTCGAAGAGCCGTTCGATCGACGCCGGGCTGTAGCCGATGGTCGAGGCCGCCAAGTCGTCGCGGGCGATGTCGTCGAGGGTCTCGTCGTGCGCCTTGCCGCTCAGGAACAGGTCGATGAGTTCCCGCCGCTGGGAACGTGCCGGGAGGCCGAAGTGCAGCACCCGGTCGAAGCGGCCAGGCCGCAGCAGTGCGGGGTCGAGTGAGTCGGCGCGGTTGGTGGCGCCGATCAGCAGGATGTTGGCGAACGTCGGGCTCTTGAGCTTGACCTGGCGGTGCATCGGCAGGAACCGATTCCAGAACCGGCGCAGCGCATTGGAGAACTTCACCGATCGGGGAGGCTCGTCGAAGCTCTGCATCTGGACCAGCAACTCGTTCACCACACCGCCGACGCCTTCGGAGATCGCAGAGCGGTTGATCGCGGCATCGTCTGGGGTCGCCCGATTCATGCCGCCGCGCTTGACGCCGATGGCGTCGAACTCCTCGATGAAACCGATGGCGCCGCCCTCGGCGCGGGCCACCTTGCGCAGCCGGCGGAAGTACGACCGGATCTTGCGAGCCGTGGCGCCGTACCACATGCTCTGGAAGGCGGTTGACGACACGAACAGGAAGGGAACTCCGGCCTCCTTCGCCATCGCCTTGGCGGTGTGGGTCTTGCCGGTGCCGGGGGGACCTTCGAACAGCACGCCGCGGCGGGGCTGACCACCCATCGAATCGCGGAACTGCTGGTGATTGAGGAACACGCTCAGGGTGTGCTTGACCTCGCCGAGCACGGGGCCGAGGCCCTTGACGTCGTCGAATGTGACGTCGATCTGCTCGGGGAGATAGACGACCTCGGGGGAGCGGCTGCTGCCCAGCATCGGGCCGACCAGCACGATGCCGATGAGGAGGATGATCAGGATGCCCGGAAGCCAGAACATCGCCTCTTCGGGGAGCTTGGGCCAGCCGGGGGAGACCGGGTTGCCGGAGATGATCCGGATCCACATCCAGATCACGAGCGGTGAGAGCAGCAGGGCGACCCGGCGCAGTCTGCGCTGGCGTTGCCGTTCCCGGGTCACCTGGACATCGACTGGCATGCGGCCCCTTCGCCACGGCAAGTAGTAGCTCCCTGCACCATAACTACGGAGGGTGGTCGGCGATAGTCCTGACCGGTGTCATTTGGCAGGCCGCAGGTGACTAGTCACCGGTCGGTTGTCGGTCATCAGCGTGAGGGTGGCCTTCGGGCCCGTCCTCCCTGCGCTCGGTTGCTCGATATTCCCGGTTGGCGGCCCGCAGGCGCCCGGCGAACCGAAGCGCACCATCGAGGATGGTGCCGATGTGCAGGCTGAACGCTCCGAAGGGGGCCGCGGTGGCGGCTGACCCGCTGATCCTCACTACTGCTCCCGACCCATCGACCAGGGTGAGAGCACGCTCCTTGCGCAGCCCCAGCAACTCACTCCGGAGGGGAAGAGTCGCCCCGATGGCCAGCGCCGCGACTCCGGCAGTCACTACCAGTCCACGTGTCTCGTAGGCCACCGGGATTCGCGACTTGGCCGGGCTGATGATCGACCTCTTCGGCGAGATCACCGGTCGCGTGCCCAGCTGCGAGTTGATCGAGATCGACGGTAGTGAGTTCTACGGCGATGGCTACGAGGACAGCACCCGCGTGCTCCCCGATATCTCCAAGGCTCGCAGCCTGGGGTGGGAGCCGGCGCTCGACCTGGAGAGCACGCTGCGCGAGTCGATGCGCTCAATGATCGGAGACGCCGGGGTCTGAGGCCGGCAGTCCGTCGCACCCGGGCCCTACGTTGCACACATGATCTGCTTGGCCTGCCGGGTGACCGCCCCGGGATCGGTTTGCCGGGGCTGCCGCGACCGACTCCACCGAGGCGGCGAGGTGCTCGTTCCGCACGGTCCTCTGGTGCGGAGCCCGCTGCTTCACACCGGACCGGCACGGGAATTAGTCCACCTGCTCAAATACCAGGGCCTGCGCGCCGCCGCCCGACCGCTCGCCACCGCCATGCGCCCATTGCTCGATCCGGCGGCGACCGCACTGGTGCCGGTCCCGCGTTCGCTCGCCCGTCGCTGGCGTTACGGGGTCGACCCCGGGCCGGAGCTTGCTGCCGTAATGGCCGTTCTCACCGGCATCCCGGTGGTGCAGGCGCTACGGGCCGAGATGTGGCACCCCAGGCGCGCCGGGGGTGCTACGGCCAATCGTGGGCTTCCTAGGTTCCGCACTCGTCTCGAGGTTCCCGCCGGTGCCGTCCTCGTCGACGATGTGTTCACCACCGGGTCGACGCTCCGGGCCGCAAGTGATGCGCTCGGCGGTGTTGCCCAAGCGCTGACGGCCACCATCGCCCCCTCTGCGATCGGTGCCTTTCGGGCCAGAGCAGAAACGGGGGAGTGCCGTTAGGCTGAAACCAGTCCCCGTTCGGGGTGCCGAGCACGGGAGAGTGCGTGTCGAGAGGACCGCAACCTCGCAATCCCGCTGCCGTCGCATCATGCCTCGATCCCGCCGTCTGTCGACGCGTCACGCGCCCGGCAGAGAAAGGAGACTCCTGTGGAGATTCGCATCCACGGCAAGCACATGGACGTCAGTGATTCGCTGCGGAACCTCGCAGCCGAGAAGGTCGATCATGCCGCACGTGTCTTTGAGGACTCGGCGACCTTCGCCGATGTGGAGTTCACGGAGGAGCAGAATCCCCGGATCTCTGAGGAGCGGTATCGGGTGGAGATCACGGCGAACGTGGCCGGTCAGGTGATGCGCGTCGAGGCTGCGGCCTTTGACGATCGGGCTGCGCTCGATATCGCCGTCGACGTGTTCGAGCGGCAACTCAGGAGGCTGAAGGAGCGGCTCATCGCGAGGAGTCGCAGATCTTCAGAGAAACACCTCAATGCTCTCCCTGTGCGCGACGAAGAAGAGGCTGAAGCAGATGAACTTCCGATCGAACGTGTGAAGAAGTTCGTCGTGAAGCCCATGACGCCACAGGAGGCAGCTTTGCAGATGGAACTGCTCGGGCACAGCTTCTATCTGTTCCTGAACGCGGAGACGGACAGGTACAGCGTGCTCTACCGCCGACGCGGCGGGAAATCTCTGGGGCTGATTGAACCCCAATGACTACGCGCGTACTCGTCGTTGATGATGTCGACCTGTTCCGCACGGGTCTCGGCGCCGCGCTCCGCAGCGATGGCTTCGAGGTGTGCGGCGAGGCATCGACCGCAGAAGCGGCCGTCACTGCAGCGGAGACGCTCCAACCGGACGTAGTGATGCTCGACATCCTCATGCCGGGCCTGTCCGGTCTCGAGGTCGTCGAGAAAATCCGTGCAGTCGCCCCCAACACGCAGGTCGTGATGCTGACGGCGAGCGAAGCCGAAGAGGATCTCCTCGAGTGCATCAAGCTCGGGGCCCGTGGTTACTTGGTGAAGGACATGCCGTTCGAGCGGCTGTCGGCGGCCATTGCCGACGTCGTCGACGGCGGTGCCGCAGTCTCCCCTCAGATGGGCGGGAAGCTGTTCGACGTCCTCTCGCAACTGCTCCGCCATCAGGACTTCACGGCGCCCCGCCAGCCCACCCTCACCGGGCGTGAGATCGAAGTACTCCAGCATGTGGCGCGCGGCATGACGTCGAAGGAGATCGGAGAAGTGCTCTTCATCTCCGAGAACACCGTCAAGAACCACGTCCGCAATATCCTGGACAAACTCGGTCTCCATTCCCGGAACGAGGCGGTGCTCTACGCCATCCGGGAGAACCTGATCGAGCTCTAACCATGGGCCCGATCGAGCGCGCCTACGGCTTCGATCCAGGCGCATCCGACGTCGATCCCGACGACGACGACGCCATCCCGACCTACCCGGCGCCGACGGCAGTTCCGGATGCCGAACCCGACGCTCCGCCGCAGCCCCTTGGTGCCGAAGTTCTCACCCGGCTCAATTCGGAGGCGGTCGATCCGGCCGACCTCGAAGCTGCCGGACCCGCCACCCTGAGCCGGCTGCTCGCCGTCGAAACCCGCCCAGACAGGTTTCAACGACTGCTTCGCACCTGGATCGGCAAGATCAACGAAGCCGTCCAGATGGGTGACATCGAGGGTGTCGTTCGATGGATGGACGTAGTTCTCGGCGACCTCGAGGTCGAGGACGAACTCGCGCAGTCTCGCGACAACGCGGTCGGCGAGCTCACTTCCCCGGTGTTCCTCGAGGCCACGGTGGTCGCGTTGGTCGACCGTGCCGACGCCGACCTGGCGGCTGCGGTCCTCAAGGGCCTCGGGTCCCGGGCGATCGACACGCTGGTCGAATGGATGGCGATCGACGATCCCCCGGTATCACGCCGGCACATCGTTGGCCTACTCGCGATGGCAGGGCGTTTCGACGTGCGGTCGCTGGCACTCCGGCTCAATGACGAGCGCTGGTTCATCGTGCGCAACGTGGCCATCTCCCTCGGGAAGACGGGCCGGCCGCAGGCGGTCGAGCCGCTCCTGTCGGCCGTCGATCACAATGACGACCGGGTGCGGGTCGAGGTGCTCAGGGCGTTGTCGGCACTACAGGGTGACGAGGCGGTCTATCTGCTCCTCGAAGCCCTCGGCGATTCCAGCCGGCGAGTGCGCCAGGCCGTGGTGTCGCTGCTTCGGGCTTCGCCGAGCCGTCTGATCGTCGGTGGTCTCGTCGATGTGATCGAGTCGGGCATCGTGGGTTCGGAAGAGGCCGCCGGACTGGTCGACCTGATCGCCGAACGTCGCGATGACGATGTGGTCCCCTCACTCGAGCGGCTGGCCGAAGGCCGCTTCGCAATCGGCGCCCGCAGGGCGGCCCGTGACGCTGCCCGGAAGGCGCTGATCAAGAGGGCATCGTGAGCGAGTTTCGCGGCCGCTCGTTCCTGCGGACGCTCTTTCACGCGGTCCGCCGCTATCAGCTGTCGGCCGGCGGGCCCAATCCGCGCGAACTCGCAGACCTCAAACAGGCGGCTGAACTCGCTGCTTCCGGCACCGCCGAAACGGTGCTGACGATCGAGGGGGATGCGTTCTTCTTGGGTGAGCGGATGCTGCAGCACGCGTCGGTCGAGTTCAACGGCCTGCTGCGTGGCATGCAGGAGCGCGAGATCGACTCGGTCACACTGCTCGACGGGGTCTCGACGGACGACCTGGGTCATTTCGCCTGTGTGATCGCCGGCAAGACCGACGAGCCGGCAACCCGGGGCGGCGTTCGGGTCAACGAGCGGCCGCTGCCGCAGTGGCGTCTCCACCGTCTGGCCACTCTTGATGTGCGGGAGGCCTACTCCAATGCCCTCGACACGCTTCGGCGCTTCGGCGGCGGCCTGGCACTCGACCTCGGAGCCGCGTTCCGCGCGGTCGACCGCTTCGTCGGCGGAAGCGAGGCGACCAGGCGTGCATCGCTGCTCCTCGCCGGGGTACACAATCTCGATGAGGTTGTTGCCTATCACTCGGTCAATGTGTGCCTGCTCTCGCTGGCGTTGGGGGACCGGATCGGTTTGACCGAGGAGCAGCAGCAGATGCTCGGTGTCGGGGCCCTGCTTCACGATGTTGGGCGGATCGCCCGTGCCGACGGAATCTCGGAACAGGACGACCGGCTCACTACCGAGGACTGGTCGGCCATCCGGATGCATCCGCAGGAAGGTGCCGCCGCCATCCTTGCCGCCACTCGACCGGGTGACGAGGTCCTGGCACGGGTCGCGCTCGAACACCATTTGCGGCTCGACGGTGGAGGCTACCCGGAGCTTCCCGGCGTGACACCGCACCTGTATGCCCGGATCGTCTCGATCACCGATGTCTACGAGGCGATCGTGAGCGATCGGCCACACCGCCCGGGACGGACTCCCTCGGAAGCTCTTGCCATCATCCGCGGCGGGGCCGGCGAAGCACATGATCCGGAGCTGGTCGACGCCTTCCTCAACATGATGGGGACCCATCCGCCGGGATCGCTGGTTCGGCTTCCGGGCGGCGAAATCGCGATGGTTATCCCGGCCGATCCGGGCCGGTTGGAGGCAGTCGTCATCCAGAACGCGGCCGGCGAAGACATCCACGACGGCGAGCGGTTCGCGCTCGATCCGGGCCGGATCGCTGATCTCGTCACCCCGACAGCTGTCGGGATCGATCCGGCGGCTCTGCTGGAGCAGGTCGCCGACGCGGTCCCCGTCCACTGATCGGCCGCCCGACAAGCGTCTTCCGCTGATGCGGCGCGTCGATATGATGACCCCGCAATGTCTCTCCTGAGCAAGGTCCTTCGCGCCGGCGAAGGCAAACGCATGAAGGAGCTCGAGGACCTCGTCGTAGAGGTCAACGCGCTCGAACCCAAAATCAAGCAGCTCGACGACGCCGCCCTGCGTGCCAAGACCGACGAGTTCCGCAGCCGTCTCGACGGCGGTGAGACCCTCGACGACATCGAGGCAGAAGCGTTTGCGGTGGTCCGCGAGGCGGCCTGGCGCGTCCTGGGCCAGCGCCACTTCGACGTGCAGGTGATCGGTGCCGGGGCATTGCACCGCGGCATGATCGCCGAGATGAAGACCGGTGAGGGCAAGACCCTCGTCTCCACGATGCCGGTCTACCTCAATGCCGTGAGCGGTTCTCCCGTCCACATCGTCACCGTCAACGACTACCTGGCCAAGCGGGACGCCGAGTGGATGGGTGACATCCACCGGTTCCTCGGGCTGGACGTCGGACTCATCCAGGCCGACATGCTGCCCGAGGAGCGTCGCCCTGCGTACGAGGCCGATGTCACCTACGGCACGAACAACGAGTTCGGGTTCGACTACCTGCGCGACAACATGGCCATGAGTCCCGAGAACATGGTGCAGCGGGGCCATGCCTACGCCATCGTCGATGAGATCGACTCGATCCTGATCGATGAGGCGAGGACGCCGCTCATCATCAGCGGTCGCGTGTCCGACGTTGCGAAGTGGTACCGCGATTTCGCTCGTATTGCCGATCGCCTGTCTCGTGAGGATCACTACGAGGTCGACGAGGGCAAGCGCCAGGTCGTCACCACAGAAGAGGGCGTCTCCCGGGTCGAGCAGATCCTCGGGGTCGACAACCTCTATGACAACACCCACATCGATCTGATCCACCACCTCGACGTCTCGCTGCGGGCCAAGGAGCTGTATGCCAAGGACGTCGATTACGTCGTTGGCAACGGCGAAGTGAAGATTGTCGACGAGTTCACCGGCCGCATCCTCGAGGGCCGGCGGTACTCCGAGGGTCTCCACCAAGGGATCGAGGCCAAAGAGGGCGTCCGGATCAAGGAAGAGAACCAGACCCTCGCAACGATCACGCTCCAGAACTACTTCCGGATGTACGACAAGCTTGCGGGGATGACCGGTACCGCCGCCACCGAGGCTGGCGAGTTCCGCGACATCTACGGACTCGACGTGCTCGAGATTCCCACCAATGAGCCGATCGCGCGCGACGACAAGGCCGACCTCGTCTACATCAATGAGGACGCCAAGTACAACGCGGTCGCCGAGGACCTGATCCAGCGGCACAACGCCGGGCAGCCGGTGCTCGTCGGCACCGTGTCGATCGAGAAGTCGGAGCGGGTGTCGGCCGCATTGAAGCGCAGCGGCATCCCGCACGAGGTGCTCAACGCCAAGCAGCACGAGCGTGAGGCCGTGATCGTGGCCCAGGCCGGCCGGGTCGGGGCGGTCACCGTTGCCACCAACATGGCCGGGCGCGGTGTCGACATCAGGCTCGGCGGCAATCCTGAAGAGCTGGCCCGTCTCGAGATGCGAAAGGTCGGCGTCGGACCGTCGGATCCGACGTACGAGGAGCAGTATCGGGCGGCGTACGAGGCCGTGAAGTTGGAAACCGACGCCGAGCAAGAGAAGGTGCTCGCCGCCGGCGGCCTCTACGTGCTCGGCACCGAGCGGCACGAATCCCGCCGGATCGACAACCAGCTGCGGGGCCGCTCCGGCCGCCAGGGTGACCCCGGCGAATCGCGCTTCTATCTGTCGCTCGAGGACGACCTGATGCGGCGCTTCGCGAGTGATCGGGTGCAGTCGATCATGTCTCGCTTGAAGATCCCGGAGGACGTTCCAATCGAAGCCAAGATGGTCACGCGTTCGATCGAGCGAGCCCAGAGCCAGGTGGAGTCGCAGAACTTCGAGATCCGCAAGAACGTTCTGAAGTACGACGAGGTGATGAACCGCCAGCGCGAGGTGATCTACGCCTGGCGGAGCACCGTGCTCACCGGCAAGGACACCGAGGAACTGGTCCGGGAGTGGATCGACGAGGTCATCGACGACGAGGTCCGGCTCGGTATCAGCGACGACATCTCACCCTCCGAGTGGGATTGGGACGACCTGCTGCTGCGGCTCACCCAGATCTATCCGAGCAAACTCAGTGCTGCCGGAGTGATGGGTGCCGGCATCAACGTCGACGAGGTGATCGACCGGTTCGCCACCGAGGCCCAGGATTACTACGGAGCGCGGGAGCAGGAGTTCGGAGCGGAACTGCTCCGCAAACTCGAGCGGTCGGTGGTTCTCTCGATCGTCGACACCAAGTGGCGGGAGCATCTGGCCGAGATGGACTACCTCCGCTCCGGAGTCGGTCTGCGGGCGATGGGCCAGCGAGATCCGCTCGTCGAGTATCAGCGTGAGGCGTACGACATGTTCTCCGACATGATCGCTTCGCTGAAGCGGGATTCGGTGCGGTACATGTTCCATGCCCAGATCGTCGAACAGCCGAAAAAGCCCGACCCCGTCGTCCGGCTGCAGGGCACCGGCGGCGCCGCGCTGAAGCGCCAGGCCGATGCCGGCGACAAGGTCGGACGCAACGCTCCGTGCCCGTGCGGGAGCGGCAAGAAGTACAAGAAGTGCCACGGGGCGGTTGCCTGACCGGCACCGGCTACGCTCACGAATCTCATGGATCAAGACCCCCGAGCGGTGATTGCAGACCTTCAGGCGCGGCTCGACGACGCCCGGAGGTTCCTTTGACGTCGAAGCCAAGCGGGTAGCTCTCGAGGAGCTCCGGGAGCAGGCGTCTGCCCCCGATCTGTGGGACGACCAGGAACGAGCCCTCGAGGTGACGCGCGCCCTGAGCCGCACCGAGGGGATCATCGACAAGGTCGATCGGCTCGGGTCGAGCCTCGATGATGCGCTCGAGTTGCTGGAGTTGGCCGAAGCCGAAGAGGACGACTCCACCACCGCCGAGGTGATCGCCGATCTCGAGGCCACGGAGGTCGAGCTCTCCGACCTCGAACGCGAGAGCCTGTTCTTCGGGGAGTACGACGACCGCACCGCGATCGTCTCGGTCCACGCCGGGGCCGGCGGTGTCGATGCCGCCGATTGGGCGGAGATCCTGTTCCGGATGTACCTGCGGTATCTGGAGCGGCGCGGTTTCCAGGTCGAAGTCGACGAGATCCTGCCCGCCGAGGAAGCCGGGATCCGCTCGGCAACCCTCACGGTACGGGGCGAACATGCCTACGGGATCCTGGAATCGGAGCGAGGGGTGCACCGCCTGGTGCGGATCAGCCCGTTCGACGCCAACGCCCGGCGTCACACCTCGTTTGCCGGGGTTGATGTGATTCCTGAAGTCGAGGTCGCCGAGGTCGAGATCAACCCCGACGATCTGCGGATCGAGACTTTCCGGGCTCAGGGCGCCGGAGGCCAGCACGTCAATACGACGGATTCCGCGGTTCGGATCACCCACCTGCCGACCAACGTCGTCGTGGCCTGCCAGGCGGAGCGTTCGCAGCTCCAGAACCGGAACCGGGCCATGGCGCTACTCGCCGCTCGCCTCGCCGAACTCGCTCGCCAGCAGCAGATGGCCGAGATCGATGACATTCGTGGAGATCAGGGGGAGGCAGCCTGGGGCCGGCAGATCAGGTCGTACGTGATGCAGCCCTACCAGTTGGTGAAGGATCTTCGGACCAACCTCGAGGTCGGAAACATCCAGGGTGTGCTCGACGGTGATCTCGAGTCGTTCTCCGACGCCTACCTCCAGTGGCGCAGGGAGAACCAGGAGGCCGCCGGCTAGGCCGTGAACGTGCCCGGACGGGGTTGGAGCTCCGAAGCGGCGTATCCGTCATTCCACGGGAATCTCCCTTCCGTGTCGTCGTAGCTGAGCTGGAGCACCGGGACCGAGTGCTCCGCCGGGCGCTGGTAAAAGCCGTTGGCCCAGAGCACGATGTCTCCGGGATTGGGAACCTGCTCGGGGATGATGCGATGAGGCCACTCCGCGAACGTGATGAGCTCGCCTGGCATCAGGTCCTCGCCCGACCGGACTCGTTCGCCGAGCGCGTTGATGACTCCTGCAGCCGTGTTCGGATCGACACCGATGATTAGCAACTCGGGATGGCCGAGTCCGAACAGCCCGGTCGTGTAGGCAAATGCCGGCTGGTCGTCGGGGCCGCACTCGCAGCCGGGCACGCTGCAGGCACTTCCGCCGATGTAGTGGATGACCCATCCGCGCTCGCGGATCGTGTCGCGGATGTGGGCGTGCTGTTGGTCGAGCCAGGCTTCTGTATCCATGGTGGGTTCCTTGCGGTCGATGGGGTGTCCTCCCGTGGTGGTGGTGTCGCTATGGGGGTTTGCTGCTGGTGGTGTAGTGGTGTCCGAGTGGGCTGGTCCAGCGGTAGTCCCCGTTGGGGAGCCGTTGGTAGGTCCATCCGATGCGGTGCCGGGCGATGTGGTGGTGGTGCCGGCACAGGGGTGCAAGTTCTCGGGTTGAGGTTCGGTGGTGCCGGGCCCATTCCCTGCGGTGGTCGAGGTCGGATTGGGTGGCTGGCATGCGGCATCCGGGGAACACACAGCGGCGGTCCCGGGCAGTGACCGTGCGGCGTTGGGAGGTGGTGGGTCTGCGTCGGGTGGTCCCGTCATGGATCGGTTGGCCGGTTTCGGGGTTGGTGATGGTGAACCGCCATTCCCCATCCACCTGTGCTTGTGCGACTTGGCGGGCGATGTCTGCGATCACCGGCCCGTAGCCAGCCAGCTCGCCCGGTGACTCTGACAACTCGGTGAGGGTGTTGAGATCGACGGTCAGCTCGACGACCCCACCCCTGCCGGAGCTGCTGGTGGCTTCTCCGGTGATGAGATCGAGAAACACGTCTGCTCGGAGCTGATCGATAGGGCGGGCGTCACCCTCACGGTTCAACGCTTTGGCGAGGGTGTCGATGTGAACGGCGGCAGCAACAGCCTTATCTGCAGAGAGATCGATACCGCTCAAGGTGGCGGTGCCATCGGGACCGGCCTCCAACACAACCCTGCGTTGATCGACCGCCTGGTCATACCGCTGCTGGGCGGTGTCGGGGTTAGCTTGGATGCAGAGACGCCGCAACCTGGCGGCGAGCTGCCCGGTCGTCAGACCCGCAGCGTCCTCAATCACCGTGTCCGCGACTGAACGGGCGGTGGCCTCATCGAGATGCGAGAGGTTGTCTGCGATCACCCGGGCCCGCCGCTGGTCGATAGAGCCCTTCAGCAGTGCATTCCACACCGGTGGCAACCTGCGCTTCAGACTCAGCGCGAGGTCCACTTCCCGTTCGGCAGCGCGGCGGGTGAGATGCAACGCAGCCCCGATCTCAATCGAGGTCGCCTGCCAGGCGAGTTCGGGATCGTCAGGGAACATGACCTCCATGCGGTCGGACACTGCTGAGATCACCGCATAGACCTGGGCCTGGTGACGGGATGCCATCCGTTGATGGGCCTGCAGCACCGCAATGAGGTCGTGGCCGGAGAGTTGATCGAGGTCGGTAGCCGCAGATGCTTCGCTGAGGGGAGCACCGGGGTTCAGTCCATCAACCTCGAACATACGTTCGATTGTGCCTGCCGGGTACGACAGAAATGGCGGGTCGATCACCCGGTCCAGTCGACCCTGAGTTCCCCGCCCGACGGAGGGAGCGATCCGAGCGGACCGAACGCTCATCGAGCCCGGCGACTCGACGCCGAAAGGCGATGATCCGGTCCCTGGTGAGCTCGAGGGCAGTTCCCGTCATCCCTATGTCACCGCCTGGAGGATCCACAGCAGCCCCAGCCCGACCGCCGTGGTGAGCACCACATTGCGGGTTCTCCATGCCACCAGACCTGCCGCCAGCCCGGCGAACAGCCGCAGGTTGTCGAGGCCGAAGTCGACCTGACCCTCGGGGCGAACGATTGCGGGGAGCACCAGCGCGGCCAGCACTGCCGGTGCGATGTACTCCAGTGCCCTGGTGAGCGCCGGAGGCAACTGGCGGTCGCCGAGCAGGCCGATGAACGACAGCCGGGACAGGTAGGTCCCGATCCCGATCCCCAGCACGATGAGCACGTTGGTCATGCGAACCTCCGGACGGCGACGCCGGCGACGATGCCGGCAGCCGTGGCCACCATCAGTCCGAGGTTCCACGGCATGTCGGCGGCGACGACGGCAACAACTCCGCCGACGACGGCGGCGGCCAGGGACGGACGATCGCGCACCGACGGGGTGAGGAGGGCAAGGAACACCAGCGGAACGGCGAAATCGAGCGACCAGCTCGTGGGGATCTGGGCCCCGACCAGCACCCCGGTTCCGACCGACAGCTGCCATGGAACCCAGAGCCCGATGCCGACCCCGAGGAAGTGCCAGCGCCGGTACGCCGGATCCGTCTCGGTCTCCCAGTGCGTGGCCGACAGCACGAATGCCTGGTCCGTCAGCAGGTACGGCAACCCGAGCCGCCACGCCCGCGGGAACGGCCGGAAGTAGTCCGCCAGGGCGGCGCTGTACATCATGTGGCGCGAGTTGATGACCAGGCCGGTGGCGGCGACCACCACGGCTGCGGCACCTTGATCGATCAGTTCGACGGCTGCCAGCTGGGCGGCGCCGCCGAAGATGATGATCGACGTGAGGTAGCCGAGGAGGCCGCCGATCTCCGACCCGGACGCGGTGACCCCGAGGATCAGCCCGAAGGGGACGATCCCGAGCAACAGCGGCACCATCGCCAGGAGGCCGGTGCGGATGCCGCGGCGGGCAACACTCGGTTCGGTCATGACGCTCCGGTCGGCGGAGTCCGGAACGTTACCGGGGTGGGGGACCCCCTCCGCTCGCCGGCCTGCCGGCCGGCTCGCGCCTCCCCCGCTTCGCGAGAGAGGCAGACGTGGTTCTCCGCTCGCCGGCCTGCCGGCCGGCTCGCAAGATCTGGGGCTACGGGAGGAACTGCTCCACGATGTCGGTGGCTTCTCCGCCGTTCACGTAGATCCAGATCGAGCAGTACTCACCCGGACAGATCGTCGCGTAGAACGATGCGGCCGTAGGCCACGTCGACGCCGGGATTTCGGTCGGCTGCAGGCTGATCGGATCGAGATACCAGGCGCTTGCACCGGCTGCGATCGGAACCGCAAACGTCAGCGGATTGAAGTTCCGGATGTAGTAGTCGTTCGGTACCGGAGTGGATTCTCCGTCGGCGGCCGCCTCGGCGTTCGCCTCGGCGCCGGTGTAGAAGCACGCCAGGTCGAACGTGATCATGCCGCCGGCCACCGCCAGCGGATACCCGAACCAGACCCCGTCGGGGAGAACCCCCGGATCGGCATAACAACCGGAGCCATGGCCACCCTGATTGCCAGGGAACTTCGGTGGGAAGAAGTTGGCGGGATCGACCAGATAGATGGTGGTCGTGGTCGCGGGTGGGGGACTCGTGGTGCTCGTCGTCGGTGCTGCGGTAGTGGTGGCGGCCTGGGTGGTCGTCGGCGCCTGCGTGGTTGTCGTTGTCGTCGTCGGCGGTTGGGTGGTCGGAGCCTGGGTCGTCGGTGGCTGGGTGGTCTGTGGAGCTTGTTGAGTGGTCGTCGGTCCCTGCGGCGCTGCGGTGGTCGGAGGTGAGATGTCGACTGTTCCGCCGTTCTCACACGCGGCGGCAGCAAACAGGATCATGAGAACCAATGGCACGAACCGTTTCACGTCGTCCTCCTTTCGCACGGCCCAGTCTGGTCGATCTGGGGACAGGCTCGATCGATTCCGAACCTGAGAGACCCGGGGATGACATGCACGTAGTTTTCAGGGGTCCCGCACTACGCTGTTGCGCGTCGCCGACACCGGGGTGGGAGGAACGGATCGGCGTTCCGCACTCCGGAGAAAACTGATGATCCGACTGCAAAACGTCACCAAGGTCTACGACGGCGGCACGGTCGCCGTCAGCGATGTCTCCCTCGAGATCGAGAAGGGGGAGTTCGTGTTCCTGGTGGGCGCCTCCGGGTCGGGCAAGTCGACCCTGATCCGGCTGATGCTGCGTCAGGAACCGGTGACGAAGGGCGACATCTGGGTGGCCGGCAAGCACATCACCAAGCTGCCCTCGTGGAAGATCCCGTTGCTGCGGCGCTCGGTGGGCACCGTGTTCCAGGACTTCAAGCTGCTCCAGCAGAAGACGGTCTACGAGAACGTCGCATTTGCCCTCGAAGTAATCGGGCGTCCCCGTCATGTGATTCGGAATCAGGTTCCGCAGGTGCTGCGCCTGGTCGGCCTGGCGGCGAAGGCAGACCGGCTGCCGCAGCAGCTGTCCGGTGGTGAGCAGCAGCGGGTGTCGATCGCCCGGGCTTTCGTGAACCGGCCGCTGATCCTGCTCGCAGACGAGCCCACCGGAAACCTCGATCCGGCCACCTCGGTCGGGATCATGCGGTTGCTCGATCGCATCAGCCGCACCGGGACCACGGTCGTGATGGCGACCCACGACCACGCCATCGTCGACGCCATGCGCCGCCGGGTGGTTGCCCTCGAGCGCGGGTCGGTGGTGCGCGACCAGAGCCGGGGAGCCTACGAGTCGGTCATCTCCACGGGTCAGGGTCTCGACAGCTCCGAAGAGGAGACGGACCTTTGAGGTTCCAGTACCTGCTGACGCAGACGGCCCAGAGCATCCGTCGCAACCCGCTGGTCGTTGCCAGTGCGATCGTCGCTGTGCTGGTCACCCTCGTGCTCGTGTTCGGGGCGATCGTGCTGCGCTGGTCGATCGATGAAGACATCGGCCGCTGGGACGACAACGTCCGGGTGATCGCCTTTCTCAGCGACGAACTCGGGCCGGACGAGGTTGCTGCGCTCCAGTCGACGATCGGCGAGTGGGAGCAGGTCGAAGGGGTCACTTACTTCACCAAGTCGCAGGCGCTGGACGAGTTCCGGGAGATGTTCGCCGACCAGCCTTCGCTGATCGAGGTGGTTGAAGAGGATCCGTCGACACTGCCGGCCTCGCTCCGCATCAAGCCCACCGAAGCCGGCGACTACTCGGAGATCCGCAATCAGTTGGCGGTGATCCCGGGCATCCGGGAAGTCTCCGCTGCGGATGAAGCGATCGACGCGCTGGTGACCCGCTCCAGCCGCCTTCAGACGTTCGCCATCAGCATCTTCATCATCCTCGGCACCGCCGCGATTGTGCTGATCGCCAACACCATCCGAATGGCGGTCTTCGCCCGCCGTGAGGAGATCGGCATCATGAAGCTGGTCGGTGCCGGAAATTGGTTCGTCCGCGTTCCGTTCCTCCTCGAGGGACTATTCGAGGGGATCGTGGGCGCCTTGCTCGCGGTGATCATCGTCGGGCTCGGCCACGGCTTCATCGTCGAGCTTCTCAGCACCGTCGCCGATCCGGAGAGCATCCAGGTCCCGGTCGACTTCCTGGTGCGGCAGTCGGTGCTCGTGCTGCTCTTCGGTGCAGCCACCGGCGCCGTCGGGAGCCTGCTCGGGATGTGGGGCCTGCTGCGGGATTGATGCGGCGCTCCGGCTTCCTCGCAGCGCTCATCCTGACCGTCCTCGCTGTTGCTCCTGTCGCCAGTGCCGATCTGGAAAGCGATCTTGCCGACGTCAAGGATCGGATTGCCGACTTCCGATCTGAACTCAATGACGCCTCCGCGGATCGGACCGAACTCGCCGAGCAGGTGCTTGCCATCGACGTCCGGCTCAGCGAACTGGGTGCCGAACTCGATGCCGCTCAGGCCCGGCTCGACGAGACCGATGCGGAGATGCTGGCGACCCAAGCCGCTGTTGCCGAGCTCCAGTCCACCATCGATGGGCATACCGCCCGCCTCGGCGATCTCCGGGGCCGGGCCGACCGTGTCGAGGCGGCCGCCCGGGAGCGAGCCATCGAGCTCTACATGGCTCCATGGCCGGGTGAAGCATCCGATACGGAAGCCGACCTGGCGGCAGGCGCCTCGGTCGCACTCGTGTATGCCGAGCGGGTGCAGCGGATCGCCGACCGCGACATCGCGGCGCTCGAAGCGCTGTGGATCGAAGAACAGCGGACCATCGCTGCCGTCGAAGCCGAGCGGGCGGATCTCAAAGTGCGGCTTGCCGAACTGGAGGATGCCCGGGAGATCCGGGAGCTCGCCGAGGGCCGTGTCGTCGACCGACAGGCCGAGGTCCAGGGCGAGCTCATCCGTCAGCAGGCGCTCCTGGCCGAGGTCGATGACCTGATCGGCGAGATCGAGGGTGAGATCACCGGTCTCGCCGCCGAACAGTGGAGGATCGAGGCGCTCATCATCGAGGAGCAGCGCCTCGGGGGGGACGCCCCCGGAATCCTGTCCCGTCCCGTTCCCGGAGCGGTGACCTCGTGGTTCGGCTACCGGATCCATCCGATCTACGGAGATCGGCGGCTCCACACCGGCCTGGACATGAATGCGTACTGCGGCGAACCGATTCGTTCGGGTGGTGAGGGACGGGTGTTCCTGGCCGATTGGAAGGGCGGCTACGGCATCGCCGTGATGGTGGACCACGGGGGCGGCTTGTCTACGCTGTATGCGCACCTGAGCTCGACCGCTGTCGGATATGGCCAGTGGGTGGGCGCCGGCGAGGTGATCGGCTACGGCGGCACCACCGGTGTCTCCACCGCCTGCCACCTGCATTTCGAGGTCCGGCTCAGCGGGACACCCGTCGACCCCGTCCCCTACCTCTGACATGGGAACCAAGAACATCACCACCAACCGGCGCGCCCGGTTCAATTACCAGATCCTCGAGACCTACGAGGCGGGCCTGGTGCTGCTCGGATCGGAGGTCAAGAGCCTGCGCGAAGGGCGAGCCAGCCTCAGCGACGCCTATGCGATCGTGCAGAAGGGCGAGGCGTTCCTGCTCAATGCCCACATCTCGCCGTACTCGTATTCCCGGGGTGGCGGCCACGAACCCGACCGGGCCCGCAAGCTGCTGCTCCACAAGCGCGAGATCGAGAAGCTCGGGGCGAAGCTCGCCGAGAAGGGACTGACGCTGGTTCCCATCCGCATGTATTTCAAGGACGGCAAGGCCAAGGTGGAATTGGGCCTGGCGAAGGGGAAGACCCGCTACGACAAGCGGGAGACCCTGAAGCGCAAGCAGGCCGACCGCGAGATGCAACGGGCGATGCGGTACCGAAGCATCGACTAGCAGCACCTCGATGGTGTGGCTGGTTGCAGGTCATGCGACCTGCTCAGGCGAGCACGACGATCGCCAACGCGATGATTATCAGGTTGCCGAGGATCACTGCACCGGCCCGGATCCGATCCGAGAGTCTGCGGCGAGCCACCGCTCCCACCGCCGCCAGGCCGAGCTGCCAGGACAGTGAGGCCGCAAATGCGCCCACAACAAATAGCACGGCCCCGAGATTCGAGAGATCCTCGGCAAGGCCCGAACCGAGAACGAAGGCCGAGAAGTACACAACGGTCAACGGGTTGATGAGGGTGAGTCCGAGGAACTTGAAGAAGTTGGCGGCACAACCCGCGTCGTCGGCATCGACACTCTCGGTGCCGTTCCCCACCCACAGTCCTCGATAGAGACCCCACACACCGATCAGTACCAGCACGGTGCCGCTGACGATGCGGAACGGGTTACCGATCGATTCGATCGAGCCGGCCACCGCGGTCCCCGCGATGACCGCAACCGCCGAGTAGATGAGATCTGCGGTGGCGGCGCCGGTACCGGCACCGGCCGCACATCGGAATCCGGACTTGATGCCGACCCCGACGATCAGCACCGCGATCGCACCGACCGGGATGGCGATCCCGTACCCGGCAACGATTCCCTTGAGCAGCGCGTCCACGATCCGGCCCGATTCGTCGATGACGGCGGAGGCTAGTGAGGAGGCAGGCCCGCCTCCGTCGTTACTGCTCGGCGCACGCCTCCACGGCTTTCCGGATCTCGGTGCGCAGCACCTCCGGGATCACATCGGCGACATTGAATCCGTCTGTCACCGCATCGGCGGCGTCCACGAAGGCGGCCGCGGCGTATTGCGGAGCTC
The DNA here is from genome assembly GCA_964511945.1 of uncultured Acidimicrobiia bacterium. Classification (GTDB taxonomy): domain Bacteria; phylum Actinomycetota; class Acidimicrobiia; order Spongiisociales; family UBA11373; genus CAZEHO01. Next base: position 363,845 of record CAZEHO010000002.1, read on the forward strand.
CGGCGCACTCCGGGAGGGTCAGCAAGCTCCCCACCGACAGGTTGGTCTCCCACCAGCCGGCCTTGTAGATCAACTCGGTGGCGGCGGTGAAGGCGTCGACATCGACGTCCAGATCTCCTGCTTCCTCGGTGATCACCCGGTCCAGAGCCGGCCAGTGGTCCTGCAGCATGAACGAGCGAAGCAGGTCGACCCCGACGGCATCAACCAGCGCCTCGGAGCCGACACCGGAGTAGAGCCCGGCGAGATCGGCGACGGTTGACCTGTTGGCCGGATCGTTGGCCGGCCCGCCGCAAGCGAACCGGTGAGCCAGAAGCGTGCTGTCCATCCCTGCAGCCTGTGCGGTCAGATTGAGTGCCTCGAGACCGAAGAAGTCCTGGACCGCATTGGTTGCCGGGTTGTCGGACAGCCGCATCATCAGGTCGAGGAGATCGCCGAGCGGCTCGGTGCGGGCGTTCCCGGCACCGGCACAGGTGTCGTCGTACACAGGGATTGCGGTAGCGCTCGCCTCCTCCGGGTTGGGCTCGGTGGTGATCCACCGGATCGCGTGGAGGTGATGGATCACCTTGACGCTGCTCGCCGGGTAGAAGGCATGCTCTGGGTTGAGGGAGGCGACGGTGTCCCCGCCGATTTGCCGGACGATGAAGCCGTAGGTGCCGCCGGTGACTCGCTCGGTCAGCCACTCGTCCCCATGGAGTGAGCTGGCGAGGCATGCCGCGTCGTCCGTCGAGCAGAACGGCCGTGGGTTCTCCGGGGTGGTCGTGGTCGTCGGACTCGATGTGGTGGTTGTGCTCGGCGTTGTGGTCGTCGCAGGGACCGTGGTTGAGGTGGCCGGCGCTGCGGTTGTAGAGACCGGGGTCGTGGTGGTGGGCGCCAATGCCGATGTGCTGGGCTGGGTTCCACCGGTGCTGCAGGCGGCAACCAGCAGCCCGAGCAGGGTTCCGATGAGTCCGAGCCGGTGGCGCATGCCGCCAGGTTACGGCTGCGGTGCTATCCGGCTGCGGCTTGCTCGCCGGCTCGGGGGAGTGCTGCCGCCCACACCGCACGGCGCGATTCGGTTCCGGTCCGGTCGATCCACTCGAGTGCAGCCTCCGCCGCCTGACGGGCCGCCGGGTTGGAGAGTCCGACGACCTTGGCAAAGGCCACCTGGGCTTCCGCCAGATTGTCCGGAAGCACCCGAACCGCCCAGTCGTCGAGGATGTCGACGAAGGACGCTGCCGCGCTCTCGGTGTCGCCCTGTAGTGCCGTCTTGATGGCGGTGGCGTAGTCGGTGGCGCGGGGAAAGTCGTTGGACGATTCGGCCATCGCTTCGAGCACCGCGTCGATCTTGTCGATGTCGCCGAGCCAAGCGGCCCCGATTGCGGCGTACCACATGCCGGCGAAGTTCACGTCCGGATCGATCCCCATGCCCAATTGATAGACCTCTTCCCAGGCGCCCATATCCGTTTGGAGATCGGCCTTGAAGATGTCGAAGCCGGTTCGCAGCTGAGGGTCGGCGGAGCCGTCGAAGTAGGTGGCAGCTGCCCAGCCGCGGTCGAATGCCGCTCGATCTCCGGTGGTTCTGAGTTCGACACGGGCCCGATGCAGTGCAGCGCCCTGCTTCCAGAACTCGGTCAGATCCTCGGCCTCGAGTTCGTCGAGTCGGCGGAGCGCAGACTCGTATTCGCCGGCGGAGATGTCATCGTCGACCTGGTCCGCTGTGTGGCGGACGAGCCATGACAGGTTCTGAGCCCGGGCGATCACGTGGCCGAGACGGTCGATGATCCGGCGCGCCTCCTGCGGATTACGTGTCTGGATGATCGCTCCGAGGTTGTTCAGTGCTCGCCCTGCGGCTTCGAGGATCCCGCGCTGTTCGGCTTCGTCGGCTGCCCCCCGCAGCAGGGTGTAGGTCTCGATGCGTCGTCCCATGAACCCAAGGGCGGTGGCCTTGGAGATCAGGGTGTGGAGCACGATCTCGATTTCTTCGATCTCCTGGGCGTACGGGAGGAGGCGGTCGGCGGCGGTGACTGCCTCGGGTCCGTGGAGAGTCAGCGCGAAGCTGCGCGCCGCCTCGGCTGCGAGCTGGATAGACACCAGGTCGTCGACCTTGTCGAGCCCTTCGTACACATCGCGGATCGCCTCGAGCGCCTTGTCGGATTGGTAGTGGCTGTTGTACGTCGCGGCCATGGCGGTGGCGGCGCGGCGCACCCCGTCCACATGTCCTGTGCTCTCGAAATGTGCTCTGGCCCCGGTGAGGTGCTCGATGGCACGCTCCGGTTCGTTGTTGGTGCTCGCCGGATATGCGACCTTGATGCTGAGCTCGGCCCGTGTGGCCTCGTCGGGGGCGAGTTCGATTGCCTCCTCGAGCAGATCGACCGCCTGCTCGTACGAATGCAGTGCCTCGGCCCGTGCTGCGGCCGTGGTGAGAGCGTCGATTGCCCGCAGCACCATGTCGTCCTTCTCCGGACCGGCAGGAGTGGCTTCGTAGGCGCCCATGTAGTGCCCGGCGACGACGCCGGCCAGCTCGGGCTCCTCCCGGGAGGACAGGTATTCGGCCACCGCCAGGTGCTTCGCCCGCCGGTCGTCCCGGTTCAGACGCTGGTAGGCGACCTCGTGGATGAGCGACTGCACGAAGCGGTACTGGCCGCGTTCCGGCGACCGCGGATCATCCTCGAGTTCCAAGAGCTCGAGATGGATCAGAGGGAGCAACGCGGCTTCGCACCCGGTGGCATCCTCATCTCGCAGCCGGGCGATCGAATCGAGCGTGAACGTCTGTCCGAGGATGGCGCCGTCCTGGAGCAGTGAGTAGGCGGTGGCATCGAGGCGATCGAGGCGGGCGCCGATCACCGTCTGGAGCGTTTCCGGCAGGGCCAGTTCGGCGGCATCACCCTCGAACACCCATTCGCCGTTCGCAGCGCGCAGGTCGCCGGCGGCGGTGAGCATCCGCACCAACTCGACTGCGTACAGCGGGAACCCGGCGGCGCGGTCCGCGATCCGATCGACGACCTCGTCGCCGACACCGGGGAGGTACTGCTGCAGCATCGAGCGCATTTCAGAGTCCACCAGCGGGCTGAGACGTACCGCCATGGAGCTGCGGTGCTGGGTGCCCCACGCCGGGTGGTGCTCCAGCAGGTCGGGTCGGGACAGGGTGACCACCAGGATCGGTGAGCGAGTGGAGCGTTCCACCAGCTCACCGATGAAGTCGAGCAGCCCGGGATCGGCCCAGTGGAGGTCCTCGAACACCATCACCGCCGGGCCCTGGGCCGCGATGTGCTGGAAGAAGGAGCGAAGGGCGGCGAACAACTCGGCGCGGGTGCCGGCCGGCATCTCGGCAAGTCCGAGGAGGCCGGCGAGCCGGGGCTCGATCCACTGCCGATCGTCCTCAGAGGGGACGAACTCGGCGATCGTCGTGCGTAGTCGGGTGCGGGAACGCGCCGGTTCCTCATCCTCAACGATCCCGGCGCGGCGCCGGACCATCTCTCCGAGCGCCCAGAAGGTCACTCCCTCGCCGTAGGAGGGGGACCGGCCCCAGTGCCAGTAGATGGTCTCGGTGTACCCGTCGATGTGGTTGCGGAACTCCTCGGCGAGGCGGCTCTTGCCGATGCCGGCTTCCCCGATCACGGAGACGAGGCGAGCCCGCTGGTCGGTCTCGATCCCCGACAGCGCATCCTTGAGCATGCGTAGCTCGTTGTCTCGCCCGACGAACGGGGGATGACGGATCTCGTCCTCGGCCCGGCCGCCGACCATCGAGGCGACCCGCAGGGCCCGCCATGCCGGAACCGTTTCAACCTTGCCTTTGAGGGTCTGCTCGCCGAGGAACTCGTAGTCGATTGCCCGGTTGGTGACGGCCTCGGTGCCGGGCCCGACGTTGACGGTCCCCGGCGTCGCCAGTGATTCCAGACGGGAGGCGACGTTCACCAGGTCGCCGACCACGAGGCCCTTCTCGTTGCCGCCGGGAGCGACCGATGTGGTCCCGGAATTGACCCCGGCGCGAAGAGCGAGCCCCGGGATGTTCATCTCGACCCCGAGGGCACCCACCATGTCCACGAGTTCGAGGGCGGCGCGAACGGCCCGCTGGGCGTCGTCCTCACGGGCGGCGGCGGCGCCCCAGATCCCCATGACTGCATCGCCGATGAACTTGTCGACGACGCCCCCGAACCGCTCGATGATCTCCCGGGCGCGTTCGAAGTAGACGGTCAGCAGGTCCCTGATGTCTTCGGAGTCGTGCGCCTCGGAGATGCTGGTGAACCCGACCATGTCGGCGAACAGCACCGAGATGAAACGCTGTTCGGCCCGGGCCGGTTCGACGTTCGGCGACGATGCTACGGGAGCCGGCGTTGTGGCCAGTGAGGTCCCGCAGTTCCCGCAGAACTTGTCACCCGGATCGTTGCCGGAGCCGCACGCCGCGCACGTCGCGTCAAGCGCCGTCCCGCACTCCTTGCAGAACTTGCGATCGGCTCGGTTCTCCGTGCCGCACTCCCGACAGACCATGGACCCTCCTCAGCTGCGCTGGGAGCGTACCGACTGCGGGTGACGAGTGCAGGGACTACCGATTCAGGAAGACGAGAAGCGGCCGACTGGTTGTACAGTGATGACAGGCGCAAAGCCTCTCGGGGGTGACATGGTTTCGACTCTGAGGGTTGAGGCGCCGGAAGCGAGCCGAGGTCCCCGGAGTCCTCGTTAAAGAGCCGGGAAACACCATATGTGCCGAGGACAACCTCGCACTGGCTGCCTGATTAGGTAGCTCGTCCGCCCGCCGGGTGCCCCTACCGGTGGACCGGGCGTCACTTTCAGGGGCTGCCCCCGCCGGGGTTCCGGGACCGGCGGGTCAAGCACAACTCCGGATAGGGGTTCGGGATACGAGCCGATAGCGTCCCGTCCTCCCGAAACACTCGCTACCGGCTGCGCTCGGAGATGCCGGCGCTGATGCCTCAGAGGACCGGGGTTCGACTCCCCGCACCTCCACCAGGAGGGCGGACCACGACGTGGCTACGCGTGGTCCGCTCTTTGCGTTTGGTTCTGTTGTGTGTGTTTGCGCGGTGAAGGTTCGACTCCCCGCACCTCCACCAGGAGGGCGGACCGCGACGTGGCTACGCGTGGTCCGCTCTTTGCGTTTGGTTCTGTTGTGTGTGTTTGCGCGGTGAAGGTTCGACTCCCCGCACCTCCACCAGGAGGGCGGACCGCTCACCGCAGCAGCCCATCAGTCCATAGGAGGTGGCAGCGCCGCGGTCTCCTCGGCGATGAGGCGCTCCACCTGTCTGCCGTAGGCGGCTCGTTCGCGATCGGTCAGCTGGGAGGTGATCTCGGTGAATCGCGGGCCGTTCAGCACGCTCGTTGCCACGTGCGGATTGGGATGTTTGAGATCGAAGTCCAGCATCACCCGATCATGATCCTCGGGCGGCACGCCGGCATCGGTGAGGGCGCTCCGCATTGAGAGTTCACGCTGCCGGAAACCGGCGGCGAAGCGGCTCGAATCGCGCATCATCTCGAGGGCAGCGACCAGCCACGGCTCCTGGTCCCCAAAGGCGTGGATTTCCCGGAACGTCCCCGAGTACCGCCGGGGGGTCATCTGGCTGTGCTGCTCGACGGCCGTGAACAGGGTCGACCGAAAGCCGGCGTTGAGCAGCAGCCAGGCTGCCGCCATCCGCGCGGTCCGTCCGTTGCCGTCGGCGAAGGGATGGACGAAGAGCAGTTCCATGTGCACCCGGATGGTGGCCAGCAGCGGGGGCTCCACGCCGTCGTTGGCTCGATCGAGCACCGTGGCGACGAGGCGCGGGACGTGTCGAGGATGCGGGGTCGTGACCCTGCGGCCGACCCTGGCACCGCCGCTGCGGTAGGCCCCTCCATCGCCCGTGAGGCCGCGATGGAGGTCAATGAGAAGTTCCTCGGTGAGTGGTCCAGGTGCCGAGGTAACCATCGCGACGAGCCGGTCGAAGGTCGCCGCCAGGCGGGCTCGCTCCTCGGGTGCAGGGGTTCGCTTCGTGAACTCGCGCCGGATCAGGCCGCGCCATTGCGCCGGCCCGGGGAGGCGCTCGTCGACGATGCGGCGCTGAGCTGCGATTTCATCGAGCAGGGGATCGATGCGATGGCGCGCCAGCGTGGTCACTTCGACCCCTCCTCGCACGCCCGAGCCCTGGCGCAGGCCTCGTTGGCGGCGGCCTGCGCCTCGACGGCCTCGGCCGTCGCCTGAACCGCATCCGTCATCGCTTCTTGAGAGCGCTCCTGGGCGGCCGTCGCTTCGGAGTCTGCGTCGCGCGCCGCTTGTTGTGCCTCGGCCATCCGGGAGAGGTACTGCGGTGCGTCGGTCCGGCCCTCCAGATCCGTTACATGTGCCTGCCGCTCGGCGGCCCGCTGCTCGGCTTCTTCCGCTTCTGCTGCCGCCCGGCGTGCCTCTTCCTCGGCGGCCTCGGCGCGTTCCTGGGCGATCACGGCCAGACGGCGCAGTTCCCGGCACTCCTCCCAGAGTCTCAGACACTCGGGCGGGGTCTTCTTGCGGGGGAAGACGGTGATCCAACTGTCGGCTTCGATGAGGATGACCGGATCGTTCGGTGGCACCGGTGCCGGCTGCGGGGACCCTTCGTCGGTGGTTTCGTCCGACGTCTCCTCGGTCGTTGTTGTGCTGGTCGTGGTCGTCGTGGTCGTCGTGGTGGTCGTCCCGAGGTCGTCGGTGGTGGTGGTCTCGTCGTCGGCGTCCCAGCCGTCCTCCTCGGGCGTACCGACGACGTGGCCGACGATGCCGCCCTCGTACGTCTCCTGTTCCGGCTGCGGCTCGTCCTCCTGTTTCTCCTTCCGGGCCGCGAGGAAGCGGCGCAGGAACCGCAGCAGGAACCAGGCCAGCGGTGGGGCGACCACAAGGAGCAGGATCAGCCACCACAGTGCGAACTCGCGGTCGTCCGGGGCGGATGTGGCCGGAGTCTCGTCCTGGACGGTCACCGAATCGTCATCCCCGACGGCGACCGCATCTTCGTCATCCCCGTCGGCGACTGCGCTGTCGTCGCCATCGTCGACCACCGCGATGGGTTCGTCGTCCACGACGGCCGGTTCTTCGGGCTCATCAACGACCGCCGGCTCCGGGTCATCGATCACGATGAGCGGCTCGTCCTCGTCATCCTCGATGATGATCTCGGTGTCGTCGTCGACAATCACCGGCTCGAGGTCCGAGAAGAGCAGCACGATCGGAGGCTCCTCGTCGCCCCGGTATGTGTTTGGTCCTGCGGGAAGGTCGGGGAATGTCAGTGCAGCGACGGTGTCGGGCTGGCCGGGACGGTCGCTGCTGGTGGCGAAGATGCCGGTTCGGGTGCCGGCTGTGACCGTCTCGTCCCCGGGTACGACCCACACCGCCGTGTCGTCGGTGATGGCGACACGGGTGTCGTGCCCTTGCGAAACGAATCGTCCGAGGGCGTCCTGGTAGAAGAGGAGTTCGACATCGCTCCAGCCGTCGACGTACCGGACGACGTAGGCCTCCCCGAGCAGGATGAAGAGGTCGAGTGGTACCACCGCCTGGAATGCCCCATCGAATCCGAGGAAGATCTCATAGTTGAAGGCCCCGGTGGTGTCACCGGGGAACGGCGAGTCGAGGTTCACGACAAACACGTCGAACCCGGCGGCGAACGGACTCCCGGTCCCATCGTCGGTCAGGGGACAGGCGACCTGATATCCGTCGTGCCCGCCACACGCGAAGGGTGCACCCGATCCGAAGAACTCGGCGACATCGCCGCCGGAGGAATCGACTCGGAAATGCCCGAAGCCGGCGATGCTCGTGTCGAGGGGAACGGTGTTGGGTCCGCCGTAGGGACTGAACGGAGTGCCTGGAGGGACATCGACGAACGCGCTCGAATCCTCCAACTGCACCCCGAATCCCGCTCCGGGAAACAGGACATCGAGCGTGGCATCGATCGGAGGAGGAACCTGCGCGGTTGCGGACGCCGCTGGCAGCAGAGCCAGTGGCAGCACCATCCAGGACATGAACCGGGCGAACCGGCCGGTCCCGGGCCGGTCGCCGCTGCTTGCGGCCGGCCGGGCAGTACCGAACGGCATCCCTCGATGACGGCTCATGTCCCTCCCAGGACCTCTCCAACCCTATCGGACGGTGCAGCGCGGGGTTCTCTCCACGAACGGGCCCGTCGCGAGCCGAGAGCCGATGTGGCCGTACAGGGTGCGTCCTTCGCGTTCGGCAGCTTCGGCACCCGCCTCCACGGTCGTGACCTCACCGTCGATTCGGAGTTCAAGCCGTCCCGACTCGATGACGTAGTGCTCCTGCTGCGCCGGGTGGAAGTGGGGGAGGGGCGTGCTCGAGTCGGGCACGTAGGTGGCCCGCATGGCATGGAGCGCACCATCGCTCTCCGCCCCGGCTGTCAGGAACTCCACGGTGGCGTTGCCGTCGTCGAACCTGCTCCCGGCCGCACTCATGATCCCCTCGATTCGCACCAGGCGGCGGCCACGGAGTGGATCTCGACGGCTGCTGCTTCGACCTCGGCGCGGTCGGCGAACTTCATGTATCGGGCGGTTTCCCCGCCACCCTCCAGGCGGGGTCGGTCCCCGGGATCGATGCACCGGTATGAAACATCAGGCTGACGTGGGCCTTGGTGCGCGGATTGAGGCTCGCCATGTTGCCGTCGAACACGAACGTCGGGCTGTTCCACTTGGTTGTTTCGGTCATCCGCTCGTCCTCGAGGATGAACTCACGGATTCGCAGCATGGCGTCCTTGGCCGGGTGTTCGTACTCGGCGAACCAGGCATCGGCCTCGGGGTTCACAGGCATGATCGGACGAAAGACCCCTCAGCAGCCTTGCTCTTGGCCGATCGAACCCCTATGGTTCCGGCCACGATGAATACGTACGTCACCGATCTCCTTCTTCTGATGTAGGCGAGCGCCACATACCGGCACTCGCCGAACCTCTCGTACCCACCAAGGGCCCGGGAGGTTTTCTTTTTGTCCGAATCAGGCCCACGCAAAGGAACTCCGCCATGGTCACCGTCAACACCCAGGGGATGCAGCAGCCGAGTCCCATGCCGTATGACAAGTACCGGCCCTTCGCCCCGGTCGACCTCACCGATCGGGCCTGGCCGGAGCAGGTGATCACCAAGGCCCCGCTGTGGTGCTCGGTAGACCTGCGGGACGGAAACCAGGCACTCATCGATCCGATGGATCCGTCCCGCAAACGCCGCTTCTTCAAGCTGCTCGTTGCCATGGGGTTCAAAGAGATCGAGGTCGGGTTCCCCAGCGCCAGCCAGCCGGACTTCGATTTCGTCCGGGAAATCATCACCGACGGCTTGATCCCCGAGGACGTCACCATCCAGGTGCTCACTCAGGCCCGGCCTGAGTTGATCAAGCGGACCTACGAGGCGCTGGAAGGCGCTCACTCGGCCATCGTCCACCTCTACAACTCGACGTCGGAGCTGCAGCGGCGTGTGGTGTTCCAGATGGACGAGGCCGGGATCATCGAGATCGCCCGCCAGGGTGCCGAGGATTGCGCCCGGGAGGCCGAGGCACTTGCCAAGCGGTCTCCCGAAACCCATATCCGCTACGAGTACTCACCCGAATCGTTCACCGGCACGGAGCTGCCGTTTGCCGTTGAGGTTTGCGAGAACGTCATGGACATCTGGCAGCCGACCGCGGCATGGCCGGTCATTCTCAACCTGCCGGCGACGGTCGAGATGGCCACCCCGAACGTGTTCGCCGACCAGGTCGAATACTTCCACCGCACTGTGGCCAACCGTGATGCGGTCGTACTGTCGCTGCACCCCCACAACGACCGGGGCTCGGCGGTCGCCGCCGCCGAGCTGGGGGTAATGGCCGGCGCCGACCGGATCGAGGGGACTCTGTTCGGCAATGGGGAGCGCACCGGCAACGTGGATGTGGTCACCCTGGCGATGAATCTGTTCAGCCAGGGGATCGACCCGGAGCTGGATATCAGCCACATCGATCGAGTACGGCGCACCGTCGAATACTGCAACCAGCTGCCGGTCCATCCCCGGCACCCCTACGTCGGGGACCTGGTCTACACCGCCTTCTCGGGCAGCCACCAGGACGCCATCAAGAAGGGCTTCCAGGCCCTCCCGAAGGGCGCCGACCTCTTCGAGGTCCCGTATCTGCCGATCGACCCGAAGGACGTCGGGCGCAGCTACGAGGCGATCATCCGGGTCAACAGCCAGTCCGGCAAGGGCGGCGTGGCCTACATCATGAAGTACGAGTACGACCTCGATCTGCCGCGGCGCCTCCAGATCGAATTCAGCAGGGTCGTCCAGCGGATCACCGACGACTCGGGCCGCGAGATCATGCCGGACGAGATCTGGAAGACCTTCACCGAGACGTATCTGGCGACCACACGACCGTTCACCTACGTCGGGCACCGGGAGCATTACGACTCCACACGCACCCATGATTTCGAGCTCACCGCAATCATTCGGGTCGACGGAGAGGAGCGCGAACTGGTCGGGCACGGCAACGGCCCGCTGTCGGCCTTCAAGCATGCACTCGAGGAGGAACTCGGCATCGAGGCGACGCTCGTCGACTACCAGGAGCACGCCGTCGGAGGGACGGTCGACGCGACGGCGGCCGCCTACGTCGAGCTGGAGTTGCCCGACAAACGAACAGTCTGGGGTGTCGGCCTCGACGAGAACATAGCGACGGCTTCGATGAAGGCGATGATCAGCGCGCTGAACCGGGCCGCCGAGTAGCGAGTACTAGAGGTCGGGTTGTCAGGCTGGGCCCAACCCCGCCGCGGCGGGGGCGCTGCCTACCCGGCGATGACGGCGGCGATCTTCTTGGCCGACATGATCCCGTAGTCGAAACGGTGTTCGCTGCCGTCGTCGAGGATCACCATCACCTTGGAGCGTCCGTCGAGGAACGATTCCTTGATCCGGTCCCGGGGGATTGCCAGGTGTCCCTCTGACTGGAGGCTCGTCACGATCAGATCCATGGCGACGCCACTGAGTGACGTATCGAACTTCGCGTCGTACAGCAGCCGCTGGTTGGTCACGAACAGCTTGCCGGTGTACCGGCCGCCCCACGGGGGCCTGTAGTTGACCGTCCAGGAACCCAGTTCCTCCTCGCCCGGTTCGTAGGTGAAGGCACCCATGCCCGTCTCCTTCGTTGGGCCCCCTCCTCCATCTGACGATACGCGCATGCAGTGACCATTGCCTCTGGTCGGGGTCTCGGAGGATCCATTCACTGGACGGAGGGAGGTCGCCATGTTCGCCGGGTCTACTCGACTGCTGCCGGTCATCCTGTTGCTTGCCGGGGTCCTCACCGGATGTTCCGACGACGATGCTGCAACCACATCCACCGGGGCTCAGGCCACGACGACCATGGCCGCAACCTCCACGAGCGCTACCGCCGGGATCAATTGCCGCGGTTCTCCCGGTCAACCCGATGGCTTCCGAACCGGTAGGGTCGCTCCACCGCAACAGGAGTACGGATGCGCACCCTCACCATGCCCCAGATCGGCAACGAAGCCTCGGTCGTCGGATTCGGCTGCTGGGGACTCTCTGGTCCTCATACCTGGACGGGTGGCGACGACGCCGACGGCATTGCGGCGGTACACCGCGCACTGGATCTGGGGATCAACTTCTTCGACGTCGCTCCCCGGTACGGCGAGGGTCACGCCGAGGAGGTGCTGGGTCGGGCCCTGGGCAACCGGCGCTCTGGGGTGTTGATCGCCACGAAGTGCGGGCTCACCTGGGAGAACGGAATCGACGGCTGGGATCTGACCGCCGATGCCATCCGCCGCGAGATCGACGACAGCCTGCGGCGCCTCGGCACCGACTACGTCGACGTCTATCAGATGCACTGGCCCGATCACGGCACCCCGGTCGAGGAGTCGATGGGAGCCATGGTCGAGCTCCTCGAGGCCGGCAAGATCCGGTCGATCGGCCTGTCGAACTTCTCAATCGACGAAATGCGTCGGGCCATGGCAGTGGCGCCCCTGGCCACTCATCAGGGCCTGTTCAACATGCTGGAACACAACCCGGTGCACTACCACGGGATCCCGCTCGAGTACCGAACACGCGACGAAGTGCTGCCGTTCATGGTCGAGAACGAGATGGTGTTCCTTCCGTACAGCCCCCTGATGCAGGGACTGCTGACCGACGGCTACGACCCCGCCGTGGTGGATGAGATGGACGTGCGGCGGGCCAACCCGCGCCTGTTCGGACCGGAGGCGGGCCCGTTTGCCGATGCAGCGGCCGAGCTTCGACTGTTCGCCCGGGATCTGGGCCGGCCGCTGGCTCAGGTTGCCGTCAACTGGGTCACGACCCAGCCCGGCATGGGACCGGTCATCTCGGGGGCGCAGACCGCAGAACAGATCGAGGGCATCGCGGCGGCCGGGCAGTGGGAGTTGACCGGAGACGACCTCGCAGCGATCGACCGCGTTCTCGAACCGCTCGACGCTGCCGGACTGCTGTAGCAGACTCCTAGACGGGCGTCACCGCGTCGTGTCCCGATCCCAAGGGGCAGGCAAACGGCGTTGCGGCAGACGGGTCGAACGAGAGCTCGCTCCCACAGATCGAGCAGGTTCGGAGCGGGTCGGCGAGCGAGGACACCAGCTGGCGGGAGCCGTCTTCACTTGCGGCGTGGGCGGCCTTGTCCATCAGGGTCACCGCGTCGCCTGCAGTCACCACTCTGACGGCCACGGATCGGTGTGGAGTGATCCGGGCCCAGAAGAAGGTCGTCCGCCCGTCGGTCCCCCGGCCCCATATCACGGAGTGGCCCTGATCCTGGATGCGGGCCAATTCGGCGGCGGCGGTCGGGGTGAGGCGGGGCTGTGCTGGCACGAGCGCCGACGGTAGCGCAATCGAGAAGAGGCCGAACAGCCCTGGCAGCGCTCAGCACGTCCCTGCACACTCGCGGCGTGGACACAGGGGGTGGCATGAAGGTACGAGTGCTGGTCCTGGTGGCAGCCGGGGCACTGGTCGCGAGCGCTTGCGGCAGCAACGACACCGGGCTCGTGACGACATCGATCTCGACGTCCGTCGTTGAGTTCCAGTGTCCCGATCCAGTGGCGGTCACGACCGCCGAAGAGATCCTGGCCATCCTCGCCGAAACCGATTGGCGCGGATCGGCCGCGTATTCGATTGGGACCGTGTCGATGACACCGGATCTCGCGGTTTCGGGGACGGTGGTCCTCCACGCCGAGGATGTCCCGGTGCCGGCCTCGTGTCTCGAGAGGAACGACTGCTTCGACGGCGCTTCGTTCCTGATGGGCGGGGGGTACGAGGGGGTGACGATCGACGGAACGGCGGGACCCGACTTCCAGACCGGTGCGGCCACGCTGACGCTCAGCGACACGACCATCCGGCTGCAGCCGTATCTCCGCGACACCCATCCCGGCCCTTACAACGCCGTGCCGTTCGTCTCGGTGGCAGAGGCTTGCAGCACACCGTGCCGGGAGGGGTCGAAGCGGTGCCCGGTCGATGGAGTGTGCTATGCCGAGGGCGACATCTACTGCCGTCGGTGTGAAGGGTTCAGTGCTGCGGATTGTGTCTGCCGGCTTCCGGACGCTTCGTTTGCGGACGACGGTGAGTTCTGCAGCTACCCGTTGACGGGCGACGTCATGTGCGCCGGCGAGTGCCGGAACGGGACCTGCGTGGCCGAGGGGTGCTGACCGATGACGCTCGACGGGACCGAGGGCGTCATCCGGGTCGTCGGACTGATCGTGTTCGTCGTGGCTTGGATCGAAGCCGGCCGCGGGGCGGCACGGGCTTCTGCCCGGATTCCCGGGGCTGCCTCGTCGCTTGCCGGACGTATCGGCATGCTTCCGGCCTACCTGCTCGTTGCGGTTCCCTACTTCGCTGTGTGCGCGTTGCTGTGGACCCCGATTCCCGTGGACCTGTCGGTGCCGTGGCGCGTGACCGCCCTCTCGGCCGGCGCGCTTATCGGTCTCGGCGGTGCCGCCCTCTATCTGGCTGGTCGGTGGACCCTGGGTCCGGAGTACAACGTGACCGGGACCTGCGGGGCTCAGCTATTCGACGACCACCAGCTGGTGGTTGCCGGCCCCTACCGTCGCGTACGCCATCCGATGTTCATCGGGGTTGCTCTCGGGGCACTCGGCGGCCTCCTGGTGTATCGCACCTGGACGTTTGTGTTCGTCATCGCAGCGCTGCCCGGCCTGTGGCTCCGGGCCCGCGCCGAGGACCGGCTGCTGGGCGCGCACTTCGGCGACCGGTATGAGGCGTACCGCGCCGCGGTGCGGGGGTGGATCCCGCGGCTGCGGGTCAGTCCGGAGGTCGATGCCCTGGGGCCGCCCTCGCCGCGTCCCGGTCCGATCGGGCAGCTCCGGGAGCGCCTCGCCCCCAACACCACGATCGGCGGCAGGCTGTTGCGCGGATTGGTGATCGCTCCCGGCAGCGGGTGGGTCGCGTTGGCGTCACCGTGGCCGTCATGGTTGAGGATCGCCGCCGCCGTGACGATGGCAGCATCAATCGTCTCGGCCGTCTCCGGTCACTGCTTCATGCGTGACGTCGCCGGGCTCTTCACCCCCGGTCGAGCGCGCTGAACCCGCTTCCCAGCTTGAGCCGCGCCAGCGACGGCCACGCCTGCGAGGCGCAGAACGGAGCAGCCTGGTGTCGCCCGTCCTTGCCGACGGCTCCGGCGTGGACGCAACACTGCAGCAGGCGCTCCTCGATCATCGTGTGGATGTCCATGAAAGGCTTGATGGTCACTCGTTTCACCCGCTTGCCGAGGAGCCTGCGGAGACCATCGCCGCGTCCCTTCACCATCGCCACCGCCCGCAGCAGTGCCTTGACACCGCGATCACCGTGTTCGAGCACCTCGACCAGGATCTCGGCGACGTCTGGATGGGTGAGCGAGTTGCGCTCGCTGAGCAGCGATGAGAACCGGGTCGTGGTGAGAACGGTGAGGGCGTCGTCGAGTTCGGGGTCGACCACTCGATTGGCCACCAGGCCCACGTTTGCCTCCAGCCGTTCTGCGCCAACCAGCGACACCAGGGAACGCCAGCGGCGCCTCGGCAGGCGGAACAGGAAGCCGACCGTTGCGCAATGAGGGTGGGAACAGGGGAGCGCGGTCAGGTCGTGGCCGCGAACCAGGCCTCCCGTCTGCTGCTCGATGCGCCGCAGTGTTCCGGTTCCCGTCAGCCGATCCAGGGGATCGATGCTCTCGGATCGGCCGGAGGAAAACACCGGCTGGTAGGCGACGCCGCCGATGAAAGGGGTGTCCATCGCCAGTTGCAGCACCGGACCGATCTCGCGGTCGTTGATTCCCTTGGCGGCTGTCATCACCAGCGTGGTGAACACCTCGGCCTCACTCAATCTGCGGACGGCCCGCTGCTTGATCTCGCTGAGGTCGGCTCCCCGCAGCCGCCGATGGGCCTCCGGATCGAAGCCGTCGAACTGCAGGTAGACCTCGACCCTGCCGCGCAGTTCGGCCAGCGTGTCGAGCAGGAGATCATCGCGGGCAACCGCCACGCCGTTGGTGTTGATGAGGATCCTGACGATGTCGCGGTCGACGATCTCCCGCAGCATCGGGATGAATTCGGGATGGATGGTCGGCTCTCCGCCCGAGAGCATCACCACGTCGAGGCGTCCACCCTCCAACTCCAGCCGGCGATCGATGTTGACCAGGACTTCACCGATCGACGCCCTTCCCAGGGCTTCGGGAGCAGCGGCTACGAAACACGTTGGACAGCGCAGATTGCATCCGGCGGTGATGTCCTCCACCAGGATGCAGGTGTGCTGGATCTGAGATCCTCCCAGCCCGCGGCGATAGCACCCCGGCGCCGAACTGAGGTCATCCGGTGAGTCCGGGGTCGGCGGCTTCGTCGGAGCCGTCCACCGCTCCAGCCAATCGAGCAGCGCGGCATCCTCCTCGTACAGCGTGGTGATCTCCCCGTGGGTGGGGCAGTGGCGGATCAGCCAGACACTGCCGCCGGAATCGACCAGGCGGCCGTTGAGTCGAGCCACCTCGTCGAGCGGCCGGTTGGGGTCGTCGGTGTGGCAGCGGGGACAGAACGCCCGGACCGCTCGTCGAAGCTCGACCGGGTCCGGTTGGATGGTCATTCGAGCGCCACTCCACTCGAGACGGATTGGATCGGAACCGGACGGCGCTCTCGAAGGCGGCGGACCACGAAGAGAACCGCCAGTGGTGCCGTTGCCATCAGGAACACCTGTGATCCCGACAGGCCCCACAGGTACTCCGGGTTGCCGCGGACGAACTCCACGATGAAGCGGAACACGCCGTAGGAGATGAGGAATACCTTGAACGTGTCGCCCTCCGTCTTCACCCGGGGCCGGAGCCGAAACAACACCCCGGTGAGGATCAGGAGGAAGACGATCTCGTAGAGGAAAGACGGGTGCATCGGTGCGCCGGTGAGACACTGCGGGCAGTTGGGGACCCGAGCGGCCACATCGGCCGACAGCGTGATGCCCCACGGCAGCGAGGTCGGCGTTCCCACCTGCTCGGTGAGGAAACATCCGACCCGGCCGACGGCGAGTCCGAGAGCGACGGCCGGCGCGAACATGTCGCCGGTGCGGCGCCGGTAACCGATGAGGCGCTTGGTCACCTCGGCTCCGATGTATGCGCCGGCGAGGCCGCCCAGGACCGTCTTGCCGCCGTAGATCCAGATGTCGCCGAGTGTCGGGTTCTCGGCTTCCGGCAGATAGCGCCACAGGGTTCCCAGCTTGGTGAAGAGGGCGCCGCCGAGCAGCGAGCCACCGACGATCCACCACAGCACCGGGTCGTTGCGACCGTCCTTGCGGGCCAGGGCCACCAGCACCGCGCCGGCGACGGCGAATCCGGCCACGGTGAAGAACTCATGGGTCGGAATGCGCAGCCCAAACAGTGTCAGGTGGGGAAACATGCGATCAGGCAGCTCAGCTTCGCGTGAGGAAGCGGATCACTGCGATTGCGGGCAGCGCCATTCGGGTCCTCCTCAGTGCGCGCTGCCGAGCGCGACTGCGAACGCAATGAAGCAGATGCCGGCAGCAACGATGATCACCGAGAAGATGATCAGGAGGGTCTTTCCCAGCCGGGACATCGGGGCACGAGGTGCGATCCTCCAATCGGCATCGACCGGGGTTTCACACTTCCAGCACGCCGTGCTTTGGCTCGAGCATCGGGCTCCGCAGCTGGGGCACAGAACCTGGGACATACGATCTCCTCCCTCGAGGCCCCTCTCGAGACCTCGGTGCCGACCCCTCGCAAGCATCATGCTTCGCAACCGGGGCGCTGTCGATGGGGGATTTCCCGGATCGGATCCCTGAGTGTCTCGTCGGCGGTCTTCGGGATCCGGTCGTCTCCGACTGCCTCGGCGGCGTCCTGACCCTCCCCGATGTCACCCGGCTCCAGCACATCGCCGAGGAGCGCGGTCGGCGCCGTTCCAAGAAGCAGTAGCGTCGCCTCATGGACACGCTGCTCATCACCGGCGCCGCCGGACTCATCGGCCGGCGGCTGATCCGCGAGCTGCGCGATCGTTTCCGCATCCGGACCCTGGACCTCGAGCCGACCGCCCAGATCGACGGAGTTGCCGAGGAGTTCGTCGGGGATATCGGCGACCGGAATCTGGTGCGAACCGCGGTCGCCGGCACGGATGCCGTGGTGCATCTTGCCGGGATTGCCGACGAAGCGCCGTACCCCCTGCTGCTTGACGTCAACGTGCTCGGCACCTATCACGTCCTCGAGGCCGTGCGCCTCGAGGGGATCCCTCGGATCGTGCTGGCCAGCACCAACCGGGTGATGGGGTTGTACCCGGGTGACGTCGGGGTCGGCATCGAGGAGCCGCCCCGGCCCGATTCGTTCTACGCCGCCAGCAAGGTGGCGGTAGAGGCGCTGGGCCGGAACTACGCCGACCGGTTCGGGCTCAGTGTGGTGTGCCTGCGGATCGGCAGCTTCACGGGCGAGCCGCCGCCGGACCGCCGGTACTTGCGTACGTGGGTGAGCGAGGGCGATCTGGTGCGGGCGTTCGAACGGGCGGTGGTCCATCCCGGCGTGGCCTACGAGGTGGTGTACGCCTGCTCCAACAACACGCGGTTGATGTGGCGCCACAACGGTGCGGCGATCGGATTCTCACCCCAGGACGACGCCGAGACCGCAGTTCCCGACCCCGAGGCGCTTCCACCGGGGGTGGACGTTCACGGTCAGCTCCGCGATCACCCCGGCGGCTGAACCGCCCGAGCCACCCGGCCGATCATGAAGGCCGCGGCGGTGAAGCCGATTGCCGACAGCGTGACCGTGATCGCGTGCGAGCCCGTGATGTCGAATGCGACTCCGGCGATGATCGGCCCGATCGCCATCACCATTCCGCTCAGCAACTGCTGAGCCCCCATCAACGTGCCGAGCCGGGTTGAGTCGTAGATCTCGGCCGAGTACACGGCGTCGAGCACCGGTCCGACTCCGATGGCGAGCCCGGCGGCCACCGTGTAGATCACGGCCACCGCGGTGTTGTCGGTCCACAGCAGGATGGCGGCTCCGGCAGCTCCGATCAGATACGTACCGATCATGGTCGGAGCGGAACCGATCCGCCTCACGACTGGGACCACGATGAGCCGTCCTCCCAGCTGGGTGAAGCCGCGGGCCCCCGTGTAGGCCGCGGCGGTGGTCAGTGTCATGCCGGCGGCCACCATGACCGGGATCTGATGGACCAGCAGGATGCCGTAGCCGAGGGCCGCGACGGGGGCGGCGATCAACTTCAAGCGGGACGGTGGGTGTGCCCAGGCATCCCGAAAGACCGTCCACAGGCCGGCCTCGGAGATGTCCCTCCCGGCGGAGCCACCGCCGGGGGTGAGCAGTGCCGAGAGCAGCAGCCCGCCCCCGGCCACGGCGCCCAGGATCCGCACGGTCGCAACCCATCCGACCCCCTCGACCAGCAGTGCGGTGATCGGCAGGAAGATCGGCCCCGCAAAGGCGCCCGCAATGGTGACCGCGGTGACGGACCGTTCGGGCCGGGTTTCATCGAAGCGGGCTGCCGCTGCGAGCGTGACGTGATAGAAGGATGTTGCTCCGATCAGCCCGCCGCCCAGCCCGAACCCCACCGCGAAGGCCGCCGGACCACCGGCGGCGGCGAGGACGATGGCAATCCCCCCCAGCAATCCGCCCGCCGCCATGGCGGGCCGGGCCCCGATCCGGTCGAGGGCTCTTCCACCGGCAACCGCAAGGATCGAGCCGACTAGTTGGGCGATCCCGTAGACCGCCGAGAGGAACCCGACCGTCCACCCGGTATCGGCCGCGATGGGATCGATGAGGACCGTGTAGGCGTAGAACCACGAGCCGAACGCGATGATCGTGGCAGCGCCGAGTCCGGCGATAGCTCGGTACGGTGGCCGGCTCACCCGGCCAACCTAACGCCGGAGCTCCTAGAAGTACTTGTCGAGCCCCATATGAGCATGAAGTTGGGCGAACCCGTCGGGTCCAAGCTGCCGCCACATCTCCAGGTAGTGACGCCCCTCGAACGGGAGGGCGTAGCGCTCCAGGCCCGGCTCGGTGCATACCCGGCAGCTGTCGTACTCGCCGACCCCCTTGCGGAACTCCCGAGCGTCGGCGGTCCGCATCAGGTCGCCGAAGCGGGTGTCGAGGACGTTGCCGACTGCGACGTCGATGAGCGGGCAGGGATACACGTCCCCGGTCGATCGGATGAAGTAATAGTTGAAGCCCGCAGTGCAGGGCTTGTCCATGGTGCCCGTGTCCAGGAAGCGGCGCAGTTCATCGCGGAAGTACGACCACCTGAAGCGGTCACCGTCGTAGAACGCCCGCAGCTTCGCCAGATCCTCCTCACTGAATGTCAGTGCTTCGTCGAGATCGAGGTTGCCGTAGCGGGCGGGGGTCACGATGTACGGAGAGATGATCGTGAACAGGCCGCGGTCGTCGGCGTAGGCCGCAACGGCGTCCAGTTCGTCGATGTTGATCCTGGTCACCGTCGTCTTGAGGCCGATCACCAGGTTCCCGAACCTCTCCCGGAGGTCAATCAGCCCGTTGATCGTGCGATCGAGACGATCGAACCCGCCCCGGTAGCGGCGGATCGTGTCGTGGGATTCTCCTATGGCATCGGTACCGCAGGCGAAGACGAGTCCGAGGCCGGCGTCGCGATATACGGCGGCCACGTGCTCGATCACGTCGAGGATGCGATCGGTGAGGAACCCGTTCGTGGTGATCGCCACCGAGCTCAGCTTGGTGAGATGACGCTGCTTCAGATCGGCGACGCCGAGCAGGACCTCCCGGATGTCGAAGCGCAGGAACGGTTCCCCGCCGGTGATGTCGAGTTCCCGCAGATCGTGGAGTTCCGGAGACCCGAGGACGCCGAGCCACTGCTCGACGGTGAGTTCGGGGAGATCCTTTGGTGTCTTCCAGATGTTGCACATCACACACCGTGCGATGCAGCGGCGAGTGATCTCGAGACTGAGGGCCTGAGGGTCGGCGGGGTCGCCGCTCTCCTTCAGTTCGGCGAATCGCCGGGCCCGGGCCGTCAGTTCGGTCGGGATGTCCAACAGGTCTGCCATGGAGCTCCTCGTCACCCCATGGTCGCCGTCCGAGGCCACCGCGAGCAGAGGCGATGGTCCCCGACCGGTTGTGACCGTTGCCTGCCTTCCGGACTCCCCCCTCAGGCGGCGGGTGCCGGCGGTTCGAGCACGGCGAGATAGCTCGGTCCATCGATCGCTCGATCGACCACCCGACAACCGTGGTCGCGCACGATCGCGATCAGTTCATTCGGGGAGCAGAAGAGCAGGTCGAACCACTCGGTGGCGATGTCCCGCCAGCGAACCCGGAGTCGCAATTGTCCCACCATCCGGCCCCGGGCCCGGTTCTGTTCGTGGTACCGGAGGTGGAACGGATCGTCGGTGCGATGGGGATCCCGATTGGTACCGACCAGTCGGCTCTCCGTTCGGCACAGGCTCGCCAGGTGTCCGAGGAAATCGCCGGAGGCTTCCGGGGAGCCGATCAGACCGAGGTTGTGCCCGAACAGCAGGATGGTGTCGAAACGTTCGGGCCCGGTTGCCGCGAAGTCGGCGACGGTGCCGTGGAAGGTTTGCCGGACCCCTCGCCGCCGGCATACCTTCAGCGCTCCGGCCGACGTGTCGAGGGCGACCACATCATGGCCGCGTTCCTGGAGTTCGAGGCTGTGGCGGCCTGCACCGGCTCCGACATCGAGCACCCGGTGCCCGATGTGCCTCCGTCCGGCCGCCTCGAGATCGGTCCAACCGCTGAAGTACGTGCTGATGGGATCACACGAGATGAAACCGTCATCACGTTCGACCATCAGGCATCCGAGATCCTCGTCCTGCTCCGATTGAGCCAGGAACGCATCACCGAACACATCCCCGAGGCGTGGGCCGCCCATCTCCATGCACCGAGGCTACGCGACGCCGCGGCTACGGTCGCGGTGTGATCGCACGAACTGCAGTGCTCGGGTGGGGATCATTGATCTGGCAGCCGACCAACCGTCACGGCGCCGTGGTGCTGGCCGGGCCCTGGCACCGGGACGGTCCGAAGCTTCCAGTCGAATTCGCCCGGATCTCCGCCGACGGCAGGCTCACGCTGGTGATCCTCCCTGAGTACCGGCACCGTTCCCCGGTGCTGTGGGCGCCCAGTGGCTTCGCAACGGTGGACGCCACCATCGCCAATCTGGCTCGCCGGGAAACCCGGGCGCCACATTCCGCCATCCATGGAGTTACGGCTGCCGGCCGGGTGCTCGGACGGGTTGCCCCGACGGTTGCCGGGCGGGTTCGTCGCTGGCTTGCGGGGCGGCAGCTCGATGCTGCGGTGTGGACCGGTCTCCCGCCGGGGGAGCAGTGGGGTTCGGCCGGGTTCTCCGGTCAAGCGGCAGTCGAGTATGCCGCAGGTCTCGAGGGGAACGCGCTCCGCCGCGCCACGGAATACGTTCGGCGGGCACCGGCTCAGATGACGACGCCGCTGCGCCCCCGCCTCGAGGCGGCGTTGGGCGGCGCCCGTCCCTCCCACCGGTAGGCTGCAGCCGCCCCTGAAGCCGGAGGAACACTGAAGTCGGACGACATCTTCGATCTCAAGGCATTCAACGCCCGCGTGCTCGAGATCGGGTCGGGTGGGCATCGACGTCCTTCGGGAGTACGTCTCGGGGTTCTAGGAGCCCGCTGAGCAATACATGTCGCACGTCTCGACGGCCAGTCATCACCACTCGCGGTGTCCTCGGTCCCACCATTCCTGCACGAGGAGTGGCGGAACCTGCGTTCTTGCGATTGGCGCGCCTGGCCGCCGATCAACGTGCCCGGCGGGCACGCCACATCGGCATTACTCAGCAGACTCCTAGGGCTGCGCCCTTTGAGCCTCGGCGCGTTCAGGTGCAGCTCAGGACGCTTCCGGTTGTTTCCCCGCTGCAAGGAAGTGTCCCCGGCTCCGGGGTCACTCCCGGTCGACGCGGTGGATCGCGAGGTCCAGCGCTACCCACAGGGTTTTGGACCATGGATAGAACAGGATCGGGAAGACGAGGTTCATTGCGACGGTCACGACCAGCAACGCGTTCCACGGAACTTCGGGCCAGGTCACGACCATGCCGCCTATGAAGACGATGCCGAACACGATGATCGTGACCACGGTGTTGATGGCCACGGCTCCCACCCAGTAGCCCTCCTGTCGTTCGAAGTGGTGCGCGCAGGTCGGGCAGTCGTCGACCAGATTCATCCACCCCTTCATGATCTGCCGTCCACCGCAATTGGGGCATCGGCGGAGCAGGGCGCGAGCAAAGAGTCGAACGATCGGCACGCCGACATTGTCGCGGTCATCGCTTCAGGTCGGCGTCCTTGGCTCCGATATCCAGTTCGTGACGGTTGAACACCATCAGCGGAGCCGCCGCGCCAGCGATACCCCGGCATCGCCGGAGAGCAAGCGGCGTGTCGAGCAACTCCTCGCGGAGTGCGTACGCCGTCGCGCCTCGGATGTTCACCTTCGGGTGGGCAGCCCACCGGTGTTCCGCATCGACGGGCGCCTCGAACGTCTCGGCGAACACAGTCTGGGCTCGGCGGCCCTCGAAGCGCTGTGCCGCAGCATGTGTTCGAACCAGCAGTGGGAAGAACTGCTGGAGATCGGGACCGCTGACCTCGGCCTGGTTGGATCCCAGGGCGAGCGCTTCCGCTGCAGCGTGATGCGGGAGCGGGCCGGCTACGCCGCCGCCATCCGGCGGGTCGACAGGGACATTCTGACGTTTGATCAGATCGGCCTCGACGAGACGGTGCTGACCGGATTGCTGCAGCGCAAGCGAGGTTTGATCCTCGTGACCGGGCCGACCGGGTCGGGCAAGTCGACCACGCTCGCCACCTTCGTGGATTGGATCAACCGCAGCGAGGATCGTCACATCATCACCATCGAGGACCCGGTGGAGAAGGTGCACGGTCCGAAGAAGGGCCTGGTGACTCAGCGGGAGGTCGGCATCGACGTCGCCGATTTCTCGGAGGCCATGCGCCGGGTGGTGCGTCAGGATCCCGACGTGATCATGGTCGGCGAGCTGCGTGACCTCGACACCATGTCGGCGGCGATCACCGCCGCGGAGACGGGGCATCTGGTGATGGCGACGCTGCACACCACCAGCGCCTCCACCACGGTGAGCCGCATCATCGATGTGTTCCCGGCCGGCCAGCAGTCACAGATCCGGGTCCAGCTGAGCTCATCTCTGCTGGCCGTGGTTTCCCAGACGCTCGTGCCGACCAAGGTCCACGGGCAGACGGAGCCCGGCCGTACCGCGGCTCTCGAGGTGATGATCGTGAACCCGGCGATCTCCAACATGATCAGGACCGGTGATATCACCCGGATCGACGATGTGATCCAGACCTCACGCAGCGCCGGGATGCAGACACTCGATTCTCACCTGATCCGCCTTGCCAAGGAGCAGGTCATCTCCCGCGAGACGGCACTGGCCTATGCCCGGGATGCCCGCCAGACCGAGCAGCGGTTGTTCCGCTCGAACTAGCGGCCGGTCACACAACGTCTGCCGCGTTCAGATGCGGCCTCGGAACGGGAGCGGTCTACCGTCGCGGGATGCGCCTCCGGATCCTCGTGCTCATCATCGCCCTGCTGTTTGCTGCCTGCGGGTCGGGATCCGAAGAAGGCGGAACTCCGGGCCCTTCCTCGTCGGTGGCACCGACGGCAGCAGCGCTGCAGATTGACGGTGCGGGGCGCTACGAGGGGGAGCTCACGTCGGGCGGATCGTTGCGGCGGTTCGTCGTGCACGTTCCCGAGTCGCTCTCAACACCGGCGTCCCTGGTCCTCATCTTCCACGGCTTCACCAGCACCCCGGCCAAGGTCGAGGACCTGTCGGGGATGACTGCCGTTGCGGATCGTGAAGGGTTCGCCGTCGTGTATCCGGCAGCGCGGGGAGCGCTTCCGGCGTGGACCGTCAATAACGACCTGCAGGGCGATGGCGACCTGCTCTTCGTCAGAGATCTGATCGAGGCCTTGCAGGGCACGCTCGAAGTCGACCCGGACCGGATCTACGCCGCCGGGATGTCGAATGGTGGAGGGATGGCGGCACGCCTGGCCTGCGATGCCGCGGACCTGATCGCGGCGGCGGCTCCGGTCGCCGGGGCGTACAGCCTTGACGGATGCAACCCGGTCCGACCGGTGCCGATGATGCTGTTCCACGGCACCGAGGACCACATCGTTCCGTACGACGGGCTTTCCGTGCTGGGGTTCCCGCCGGTCGAGGAATGGGCCACCGAATGGGCCCGGCGGGCCCGGTGCGGTGAGCCGGCTCGAACGACCAATGTGGCGGAGGATGTGGAGCGCAGGATGTGGCCCGGATGCGAGGCGGATGTCGAGCTTTACACGGTGTTCGGCGGGCGCCACGGTTGGCCCGGATCCGATCGGGCACTGGCGGAGGCGGATTCGACCGGCTCCATCAATGCCTCTGACTTGATCTGGGAGTTCTTCCGCACCCGGCCGAGAAGCTGAGGCTGGACCCGCATGGCACTGCTGGAATCGGCGTTCACGATTCCCTGAGGCTCGACGCGGACCCTGCGGAGGCACGGCGCGACCCGCGGGGGTCGCGGATAATCCAGACCGATTCCGGGCCGGCTTCGGGCTCGGTGGGTGCCGGTCGCCGCTTGGGGCGACCGTATCGAGTTGCGGTTGATACCCCTACACCCGGACCCGGATGCGGCGCATCGGCAGGTCGGGTGCGGTGGTCGACTCGATGGTGAAAAACGCCTCGGGGTTGACCTGCTTGATCAGCTTGATCGCCTCTGAGGTCCGGCGTCGGGGTACGACCGCGAAGCTCAGCCGCACCGGCCCCTGGAGGCCCTCGGCGTTGAGCACGGTGACCCCGAACCCGGCGGCGCGCAGGGCTCCGGCAACCTGAGGTGTGTCGAAGGGGGCGATCACGCGCACGATCACGTGCCCCATTCCGATCCACCGTTCGATGGTCGATCCCAGGACCGTCCCGGTGGCGAAACCCATCGCGTAGCCGACCATGCGGACCGGGTCGTCGAGATCCTTGAAGACCTGAGCCACGGCGAAGATGAAGACGAACGATTGCACGAGCCCGAGCGCGCCGGCCAGCCAGCGGCGGGCCTGGATCAGGAACACGATGCGGATCGTGTCGAGCGACACGTCGACGACGCGCAGACAGAAGATGAGGAGTGCGGAGAGCAGCATTGACATAACCCGAGGAGTGTACGAAGCGGCGGGATCGGTTCTCTACACTCCAGCGGCATGCGATTGCGGGTCCTCGGCTCGAGCGGCACCTATCCGACCCCGGGTCATCCCGCCTCCGGCTACCTGGTCGATCACGACGGCACCAGGGTGCTGCTCGATGCCGGTCCGGGGACGGTCCAGCCCCTGCAGGCACTGATGGATCCGGCAGCGCTCGACGCCGTCGTGCTGTCTCACGTTCACGGCGATCACTGCGTCGACTTCTTCCCGCTGTTCAACGTGCTCCGATTTGGACCGAGCGAAGTCCTCGGCCTTCCGGTCTTTGCTCCGGAGGGGGTGGCGGACCGGATCGCCGGGTTTGCCGGTGCCGGGTCGGATCACGCGTTGTTCAGCATCGTCGACTTCCGGGAGGCCGTCGACGGCGAGACCCATGAGGTCGGAAGGATGTCGATCTCGTTCGCCGCAGCGGCGCATCCGGTCCCGGCCGTTTCGGTGCGGGTGGATGGGGACGGGAGTTCGCTCACCTACTCAGGGGATACCGGACCCGGAGGGGGACTCGAGCGTCTGGCTGCGGCGTCAGACCTGCTGCTCTGTGAGGCCACGACCCAGGGTGAGGCCGGGCCCGACGCCTACCCGTTCCACCTGTCCGCCGCACAAGCAGGTACTGTCGCCGCCGACGCCGGCGTGGGACGCCTGCTGGTGACACATCTGGCCCCCGGCCTCGATCCGGAACGATCGGTCCGGGAGGCTGCGGCCGCGTTTGGCGGACCCACCGAGTGGGCCGCACCCGGGATGGAGGTAGTCCTGTGAGAACTGATCGATCCGCCGGCGAACTCCGACCGGTGCGCCTGCAGCGCGGATACACCGAGATGACACCGGGCTCGGTGCTCATTGAGATGGGTAAGACCAGGGTGCTGTGCACCGCGTCGATCGAATCCGACGTTCCCCGCTGGATGCGCGATCAAGGTCGTGGCTGGGTCACTGCGGAATATTCGATGCTGCCGGGGTCGGGCCGCGAGCGCATTTCGCGCCGCTCGATCTCGGGCGGCCGCACGAAGGAGATTCAGCGCCTGATCGGCAGGGCGCTGCGCGCCGCTGTCGACCTCGAGACGATGGGTGAGGCCATGGTGCGGGTCGATTGCGATGTCCTTCAAGCCGACGGTGGCACCAGGACGGCCGCAATCACCGGGGCCTGGGTGGCGCTCCACGACGCACTGACCTGGGGAGTCGGAGAGGGCATCCTGCCCGCACATCCGATGGCCGACCACTGTGCCGCCGTGAGCGTCGGGCTGATCGACGGGGCAGCGCTGCTCGATCTTGCCTATGAGGAGGACGTCAACGCCGACGTCGACATGAACGTGGTGATGACCGGAAGCGGCGGCCTGATCGAGGTGCAGGGCACCGCTGAGGGCGCCACGTTTGGGCGGGAACAACTGGATGCGCTGCTCGACCTTGCCGCCGACGGCATCGACCAACTCGTCGAGATCCAGCGGCGGGCGCTGGAGGGCTGATGCAGCTCCCGGGCCGGATCGTCGTCGCCACCAAGAACCCGGACAAGCTGCGGGAGATGGCCGCGGTGCTCGCCGAGGCGGCTCCCGACGTCGAGATCGCCATCGGGCTGGAGTGGCCGGATGTCGAAGAGACCGGAGCCACGCTCGTGGAGAACGCCCTCCTCAAGGCCAACGCGGTGGCCTCCGTAACCGGCTTGGCCGCCGTTGCCGATGACACGGGGCTTGAGGTCGACGCACTGGACGGTGCCCCGGGAGTCCACACCGCCCGCTTCGCCGGTCCTGCGGCCACCTATGCCGACAACCGCACCGCCCTGCTCGAGGCCATGGAGGGTCGGGAGGATCGAGGAGCCAGGTTCCGCACCGTGATTGCGCTGGTGGTGTTGGGGAGAGAGCCGCTGACGGTGGAGGGCGTACTCGAAGGGCAGATCACCCGGGTCGAACGTGGTGACGGAGGGTTCGGGTACGACCCGGTCTTCGAGGTCGACGGCCGCACCCTGGCCGAGATCTCCGAGGCCGAGAAGAACCGCATCAGCCATCGAGCTCGCGCCCTCCTGGCCCTCACCGCAGCAATCGAAGAACCCGCTGAGGAGACCCCTCAACACTGACGGCGGCCTGCGGTATCCTCGACGGGCGCGATGTCTTCTCGACGTGCTCCCTTCTCTCGTGCCTTCCGCACCGCGCTCGCCGCGGGCCTGGCCGCTGCCGTCTTGGTGGCTGTGCCGGCGTTGGCCGACGAGTTCGACACCGGTGTGACGGTGACGGTTGCGCCCGTTGATGAGGGCAGCGTGCTCGATGCCACCGGGTCGTACGACGGCACCGGCGGGAACCCGACCGGCTTCAGTTTCGACTTCGGCGACGGATCGCTCCCCCAGGCCGCCGTCACCGCCGATGTGGCGGCGCCCTTCGAGGCCACGGAGGGCCACACCTACGCCGACAATGGGGTCTTCGCCGTCACCGTCGAGGTGACTGCCGACGACCTGAATCTCTACCGAGGCACTGCGAATCTGACCGTCAGCAACGTGGCTCCGGCGATCGATCCGCTCCCGGATACACAGGCCGGTCTCGGCCTCGAGTTCCAACTCGACGTCCCCTTTGTGGATCCCGGTGCCGACGACACGCATGAGATCTCGGTGGACTGGGGCGACGGCACCGTCGATCCATTCGCACCGGTCGTCCTGGCCGATCCCCCCGGCCCGAAGCCGGTTGCTCAGGTCATGCACACCTACGGTGCCCGCGATACCCATACGGTGACCGTCACGATCAAGGATGACGATGCCGGCGAGCACTCGCAGTCGTTCGACGTTCGGGTGATCGACCACTGCAACGGGGAACTGGTCACCGATCCCGATGCCGCCACCGGTGGTCCGGATGTCATCCACGGCACCGGGGATCGCGACGTGATCAACGGTCGCGGTGGCGCCGACACGATCTACGGCTATGGCGGTCCAGACCTCATCTGCGGGGGCAACGGCGACGACATCATCTTTGCCGGTGGCTGGGCTGACGTCGTCTTTGGCGGCAACGGCAACGATCTGATCATCGGCGGCAACGGCAACGACAAATTGCACGGCGGCCCGGGCCAGGATCGGCTCCGTGGAGACCGTGGCGACGATCTGCTCAACGGCGGCACCGGACACGACTACGACCCCAACTGGGTGCCGGGTTCAGGTGTGTTGCCTCAGGTGCGATTCGCGGTTCCCGGCCTTGAGGGCGGCGATGGGAACGACATCCTTATCGGCGGTGAGGGCAAGGACCATCTCGACGGTGGTCCCGGTGATGACCACCTCATGGGCGACCGTCAGAACGACCGCCTCTGGGGTGGATCGGGACACGATCGCCTCGAGGGTGGTGACGACGAGGACAGCGTCAAGGGCGGCTCCGGCAATGACGTGTTGATCGGTGGGTTCGGCAACGATCGTCTGCGGGGCGGCGGCAACGACGACACCATCGATGGTGGCCCTGGTGATGACTTTCTCGTCGGCAACCCCGGTAACGACGACCTGGCCGGTGGGGACGGCAACGATTGGCTGTCCGGCAACGAAGACGACGACTCGCTTCGAGGAGATGCCGGGAACGACACCCTAAGGGGCAATGCCGGCGCTGATGCCCTCGGAGGTGGCATCGGTACCGACCGGCTCGAGGGTGGCCCCGATTCAGATGTCCTGCACGGTGGTCTCGGAGTGGACAACCTCTCGGGCGGAAGCGGGATCGATTTCCTGTTCAGGAGCGAATCGCCGAGCGGTGACACCATGGACGGCGGCCCGGGCGAGGACGTCGTTGGTGTCGGCAAACGCGGCGCCGACCCCAACCTGCAGACTTACGTCTCTGAGGCGGAGGCGCTCGCCTTTGCCGGGGCATACCTGCTGAGCGACTTCACCACGTATCACGCTCCCAACAAGAACCGAGTCATCAACATCCAGCGGATGGCCGACACGATTCACGGGTATCTCGTGATGCCGGGGGAGACGTTCTCTGTGAACACCGTGGTAGGGCGCCGGACCATCGAGAAGGGCTATGTCGGTGCCGGGGCGATCATTGCCGGCACGGTGCGGTGCTGCGACGATCCCGCCAACATCGGCGGCGGCACCAGCCAGTTCGGAACCACGATCTACAACGCGATCTTCTTCTCCGGGCTGCAGGAAGTTACCCACACACCTCATTCCCTGTACTTCTCCCGCTATCCGGCCGGTCGGGAGGCGACGATGGGGTACCCGGGGCTCGACGTGGCGTTCAAGAACGACACCGGCCACCCGGTGCTGATCACGACCCACCACGCCCATTGGACGGTGGCCGATCACATCAGGGTCAAGTTCTGGGGCGACAACGACGGGCGCTCGGTTGAGGCCCGCCATTCCTGCCGGGCTCCGGGGTACTCGATCTTCCCGGAGGTTGTGGCTCCCAGCACCTACTGCGGGCTCTTCTACTCCAACCTGAAGATCTACGAATCCGACGATTCGATGGATCCCTACGGACCCGACCGTGTCGAGCAGGGGAATCCCGGCTTCACCATCACCATCTTCCGCGATGTCACCGATGCGGGCGGAACCACGACCACGACGCAGTTCACCTGGACGTACGACGCCGAACCCGACACCATCACGACGCATTCGTGCAACATCCCCGAGTTCGACGATTTCGGATTCACCGACTTCGACTACACGGGTGAAGCATGCCCTCCGCCGCCTCTGCCCCCGCCGCCGATTGGCGACGACGGCGGGGGCGGTCTCGTCATTCTGTAGATCCCCGCGATCCGGCACCCCTTCGCGTAGCGTTGGACAGAGCGGAGGGAGGTGTCCCGACATGAGCGAATGGAAGCCGAAGACGGTTGTCGCCGGTGTCGATGGATCAGATCAGAGCACTCGGGCCGCCGCAGTCGCGGCGGCCCTCTGCCGATGTCACGGCGCCCGGCTGCATCTGATCACCGTGGTGCGGCCCCCGGAGGGGTGGTGGGGGATCGTCGGCTCGCCGCCGCCTGCAGACGCGCTGGCGTCATCAATGAGCCAGGCGCAGCAGACCATCCTCGATGTGACGGTCTCTCAACTGGATCTCGAGGGCCTCGAATGGGATGCGAGTGAGGAGATCGGGGAGCCCGCCTCGGCCCTTGCCGACGTCTGCCGGGAGCGAGAAGCCGACGTGCTGGTGGTGGGCCGCCGTGGGGCCGGTCTGGTGGAACGTTTGGTGATCGGCTCGGTGGCCGATCGCCTCGCCCACTACGCACCCTGTCCGGTGCTGATCGTCCCCTGATCGAAAGGGCAGGCGGTGTTGGTCTAGGCCGCCACCAGGCTCCAGGCCGGGGCACCATTTTCACCCGGGCTCAGGGGGCGACGACGTCGAACGTCAGCCACACGGTGCAGGAGGCGTTCCCGTTGTCACCCTGGTACATGAACCAGGTTCCACCGTCCATCTGGCTCCACGGGCTGCCGGCGTCTTTCGTCACCCACATGGACGCCTGGCAGACGGGATCGTGAGCCGAGGCGCTGTCGAGGTCCCAGAGGTCGACCGAGACGAGGATCGAATCGTTGCCCTGCTCGGTGGTGACGTGGACGGTGTTGTTGCCGGGCTTCTGCACGTTCTGACCGCACTTCTTCGAATGGTCTCCCTTGCACTTGAAATACGAAGGCGCCACTCCCAGATTGGTGTCGCCGTTCTCCTTCAGTTGGGGACAGCTCCAGAATTTGTCCACGCCCGGAATGTTCCAGGCCGCCGGCAAGGACTCGTTCGACAAGCAGTTGATCAGGTCCTTGGGCTGTCCGTAAAGGAGGGAGCCGCCCGTCCCAACCGTTGGTATCGCGCTGAATGTACCGTAGATCTCGATGTCGTCGTCACCGATGCCGTCGTCGATATCGCCCAGGCTCAGGGTTGTGAACGTCACTTCGATCTCGACGGGAACCGACGCCGCACACGGCTCGGCGAAAAGGGTGATTGCATGCGGGCTCTGGGATTCGTACGAGAAGCCGCCGTCGAGCGCCACAAAGGTGCGCACCTCAAACACGCGGAGGGTCTCGCACGGCCCTTTTGGGGGCACGATGAAGAGTTCCTCACCAAATCCGAACGTCTTGACCGGGATCTCCCCGTTGAGGGTCAACTCGTAGAGGTGGTACCCCGAATCGACCACCGTATAGGGGAGGTAGCTCTCGGTTCGGGGATCGAGGCAGTTGCCGGGATCACCGCAGTTGTCCGGGTCGGCGAGATCCCAGAACAGGTACGGGTGAGGGTGGTCACCCAGATCACCCGAATCCGGGCCCACATCGTCACCCGGATGGCACAACGCGATGCGGAAATCGGGTTTGACCCAGCCCGGCAGCCGGTTGACACAGTCGCTGGTCTCGGTGGAGTAGTGGAGCCGGGGCGCCAGCATCTGGAGGTCGGTGACGGTGGGATCGATGGTGCCGACCAGATCCTCGAAGACGGTGCCGGCGATATCCACGATGCTTTGTGCCGGAGGAATAGTGACGACCGGGATCGACTCGACGCCGAGGGCTATTCCACCCGGGACGGGTAGACCCTCCGCCGTCACCAGGGGGTTTCCGCCCCCGTCACCGGTGAGTTCGAGTTGAAGCATCTCGGTCGGGATCTTCCCTTCTTCTTCGTCAGGGCTGAACCAACCCACCCGGATGAGTGCTCCGGCGGTCCAGCCCCAGCAATCCCAGAAGTTCTCGGCGGGGGTTTGGATCTCGGGACCATCGACCTGGGTGAAGACGTCGGCGACCTTCCCGGCGTGGTCGAGCGTCCCGTCCTCCCCAACGGTCAGAAAACCGATCTCGGGAAAGCGCGACCAGATCTGACCGGTACTCGACACGTAGCAGTAGACACTCTCGACCGGCTGCGGGGTCGTCAAGACGGTCGGCACGAGCGACACCAGCGGCGGCGGCTCGGGTGCCGGACAGCCGGCAGCGAAGCTATTCACCGTGACGGTCGCGCTCGGGCCCGATGTGCCGCCGGCGTCAAACGCCTCGGCAACGTAGGTGTAGATGGAACCGTGGTCGACTACATCAGAGATGGGGAGCCATCCAGTTTCCGGTCCGGCCGCCAGCGTGAGGAGCGGTTCGGGGCTGGCGTCACCGCCGATCTCGCTGCGGTAGAGCCGGAATCCCATCTCATCGTCCGACTTGTCATGCAGCGACAACATGACGTTGCAGCCGTCCCCGGCGCCGATTAGTTCCGGTGCTACCGGCGGCCCCCCGGAAGCAAACAGCCACGGCAGAAAGCCCCCGAGGCCGGGCGACCACGGCTCCGACGCTGTGACCGGTGTGTCCGCGGTGGGCGGGAACGGTGGCGGCGGCGCCACCGGCGCCGGCATCTGTGCGATCTCCTCGGCCGAAGGGGGGTCGCCGGCGCCACCGCCCGACGGAGCAGGCACCGTGGGATCAGGTGCCCCACCCCCGGCGAG
>CAZEHO010000003.1:0-172968 GCA_964511945.1 uncultured Acidimicrobiia bacterium
GGGGGCGCCCTTGCGGATCAACTGCACCAGCACCACCCACCCCATCACCATCGCCGATCCGAGCACGAGGGACCCGGCGGTGGTGATCGGGGCCTCGGCGCCCATGGTGACGCCGACGGTGGGCTGGATGGGCATCCCCCCCTCGACGTAGGTGAACGTGGCATCGATCGCCCGCTCGAAGATGGTCAACGGCGCCGACGCATCGATCTCCGGCTCCAGGTGGATGCCGAGATCGTTGGCCAATTGCGTGGCAAAGATGTCCACGTCCTTGGCATACCCGTAGTGCTGCACCTTGCCCGAATGCCGCAGTCCACTCGCAAGCGTCTCCAGGAACACGATCGCCGGCGGGATCCCCTCCAGTTCGGTATAGGAGAAGATGGCGTCCGCCATGTGGCAGTTCTCCAGGGCGTCGGCGACGATCGTTGCGTCCCGATGCTCGGCCAGGGTTGCCGGCCGGGTCTCCCAGGTGTCGAGATCCACGTACTTCATCCCCATGCCCTGCAGGAACAGGAACGTGTCACCGCCCACCATGAGATCGCTGCGGCCGTCACGAGCCGCCAAGTAGTAGTTGGTCGGGGTCGTGCGCAGGCATTCCTCGGCGAGCCACGCCGGGATCCGAGCCCGCCGCTCCTCGTAGTCGACACGGCAGCCGGCGCCGGCGAGCAGTCGTAGCGCCCGATCGCTGTCGAACTTCATGCCGGTCTTCTCGAGCGTGAACAGCGCCCGGCCGTGGATCGTCTCCAACTCCTCTGGACTCAACGTCTCCAACGGAGCCATCGCACGGGTGAAACCATCCAGCATCAGCTACCTCCAGCATCGAGCCGACCCGCCGTCCCGGTTGGGGCTCGGGCCCGGAAGCGGCGACGAAATCGCCGGTTGCCGCCGGTCAACCCCGACCCCTAGACTACCTATCGTTTGATAGACATGCGACCAGGAAACATTGATAGGATCAATGTAGCCTGTTCGTGAGACCGATGATCGGGACGGTGAACGGGTCCAGAACCCGGCCGGAACGGCTGCTAGTCGAATCACCTGAGACGCTGGTGAACCGAAGGGAGCAACCATGCAGGATCAGACACTCGTCGACCTCGCCAAGGCGGTGAAGGACTACGACGGTGCCCATGCGTCTGCGCTCGCAGAGCAGGCGCTCGAGGCCGGAACCGATCCGAGGGAGGTGCTGGCGGCGCTCACCGATGCGATCCGCGAAGTCGGCGACGCCTTCGGCGTCGGCGAACTCTTTCTCCCCGAACTGGTAAGTGCCGCCGAAGCGACCCAGCAGGCCATGCCCATCGTCGAGGCTGCGTTCAAGGCGACCGGTGGATCGCGTACCAGTGCCGGCAAGGTCATCGCCGGAACGGTGGCCGGAGACATTCACAACATCGGCAAGACCATCCTCTGCACTCTCCTGACGGCAGACGGCTTCGAGGTGATCGACCTCGGCATCGATGTGCCGGTCGAGAAGTTCATCGAGGTGGTCCGCGAGGAGCAGCCCGATGTGGTGGCGATGTCGGCGCTGCTGACCATCACAGCCCAGGAGCAGAAGCGAGTGATCGCCGCGCTCAAGGACGCGGGGCTGCGCGATGGCCTCAAGATCATCGTCGGGGGCGGGGCGATCAGCCAGCCCTTCGCAGACTCGATCGATGCCGACGGGTATTCGCCGACGGCACCGGGCGGAGTGACCCTGGCCCGCGACCTGCTGGCCAGCTGAAGGGAGGCCCCGGCATGCTGAACGGGTTCACTCGCTCCTTCCCGGTGCTCAAGGCCCTCACCGCCGAGCAAGAGGAGACCATCCACCGCGGCGCCCTCTTCACCATGGAGAAGACGGGCATGCGGATCGAGCACGAAGGTGCGCTCAAGATGCTGGCCGATGCCGGCTGCGCGGTGGACTTCGACGAGCAGCGGGTACGGATCCCGCCGTCGATCGTCGAGGAGTGCTTCCGCAAGGTTCCCACCAACTTCCGGTTGCGGGCGCGCGACCCGCAGAACGACCTGATCATCGGCGGCGACACGGTCCACTTCATGCAGGGCATGGGGATGCGCTTCGTCGACCTCGACACCTGGGAGACGCGGCCTGCGACTGCGGCCGAGCACCGTGAGGCGATGATCGTCGCCGATGCCCTGCCCAACCTGCACCTCGCCGAGGGCTGGGAGATCTATACGGATCGCCGCAACATCCCTCCGGTCATGGGGATGCTGGAGAACCTGGCGAGTGCTCTTCGCTACTCATCGAAGACCCAGGTGGCCGGCAACATCAAGGACACAGAGATCTTTGCGATCGCCATGGCTCAGGCGGTCGGCAGCGACCTGTTCCCGGAGATCGAACACGCCTGTCCGCTGACCATCCAGTCAGGCGGAGCGGAGGCGGCGTTCAGGTACGCCGATGCCAAGATGCCGTTCGTTCCTGCACTGTCGGTCAATCAGGGGGCCACGGGCCCGGCGACGCTGGCCGGGGCGACCGTGCTCAAGATGGCCGAGGTCATGGGCTGGGTAGTGATGATCCAGATCCATACCCCGGGGGCGCCGATCGCGATTCACCACGGCATATCCCCCATCGACATGAGGACCGGTGACAAGGTGCTCGGTACTCCCGCTCGCGGGGTGGGAACCGTCATGGTCAACCAGATGCTGCGCCGCTACGGGATCCCGATCTGGTCGAACACCGGGTTTGCCAGCAACTCGAAGAAGATCGACTTCCAGGCCGGCTACGAGAAGTCCCTGGGAACCCTCCTCTCTTCGCTCAGCGGAGGTCACGTCCAGATGTTCCAGGGAGGTTCCAGCGTCGAACTGCTCTACAGCTCGGAACTTGCGGTCATGGAGGACGACGTCGCCGGTTGGATCGGCGGCGTGCTCCAGGGCCCGATCTTCAACGACGAGACCCTGGCGATCGACCTGATCAACGAGGTGGGGCCGATCCCGGGGCACTACATGGCAACCGCTCATACCCGCAAGTGGTGGAACCAGGAGGACTACTTCCCGGTGGTCGCCGACACCGAGTCCTACGCCTCGTGGACGATGACCGGCAAGCAAGACATGCTGGACCGGGCCAAGGAGAAGGTGGCCGAGATCCTCGAGACCCACACGCCGACGCCGCTGACCGACGCCCAGGAACAGGCGGTCGAGGACGTTCTCACCGAGGCGCGCGACTACTACCGGGGCAAAGGCCTCATCACGGATACAGAATGGTCCGCCTACATGGAGGAGCTGAGCCTCGGCGACGGGAGGTAGCCCGGTGAGCGGCGTCCGTGTCTTCCACAACGGACTGGTGTACACGGCGGACGCGGCGGGCTCCCGGGCGCAAGCCGTCGCCGTCGGCGCCGGCCGGATCCTGATGGTCGGAACCGACCGCGACGTTCTGACGGCCCACCCCGACGCCGACGTGATCGACGTCGGCGGCCGGACCGTGCTGCCGGGGTTCATCGACCCGCATATCCACCCCCTGAGCACCGGGCAGGCCATGGGCAAGGTGGATGTCCGCGCCCCGGGGGTCGATTCGATCGGCGACCTGGTCGCCGCCCTCTCCGGCGTGGTCGCCGGTACCCCGAAGGGAGCCTGGATCAGGGCCTCCGGCCTCGACTACACCGGCTACGAGCGGGTGCCCACCCGCTGGGATCTCGATCGGGTGAGCCGCAGCCACCCGATCGGCGTGATGCACGTGTCGGGCCACTACATGCTGGTGAACAGCTACGCACTCGAACAGGCCGGGGTCGACGATGACACCCCCGACCCCCCGGGCGGGCGACTGGTTCGCGACGAGCAGGGCAGGATCACCGGACTGTGCCAGGACGCCGCCCACGCATTGGTCCAACCGGTGGCAGCCGACATCGGCTCCCACGGAACGAACATCCACATCGACGCACCGATGGACGAACTGGTGGCTGCAGTCGAGCGAGCGGGCGCGGCATTCCTGGCTGCCGGGCTGACCACCGTCGCCGACGCTCAAGTCAGCAAGCGGGAACTGGCTGCATATCGAGAAACCAGGCGGCGCGGAAGCTGGTCCGTGAGAACCGCTTGCATGCCGCTCTCGCACCAACTGGCCGAGTATGAGTCATTGGGACTCGCCGGACCGTTCGGCGATGACATGCTCTGGATCGGCCCGCTGAAGATGTACATCGATGGTTCGATGATCGGCGGGACGGCAACGTTCTGCGACCCGTACGGAGAACACGGCGAGCACGACGGCCTCCTCTATCACGAGCCCGAGGTGCTGCGCGATCTCGTGGTGCGGGCCCATCGGAACGGCTGGCAGATCGGCATCCACGCCCAGGGCGACAAAGCCATCGGGATCGTGCTGGATGCATTTGAGGCTGCGATGGAGGCCGACCCGAGGTCCGACCCCCGCCACCGAATCGAGCACTGCGGATACCCGACGCCGGCCCAACTGGAGCGGATGGCCGGACTCGGGGTGATCGCAGTCAATCAACCGTCACTGCTGGTGAACAACGGCGAGGGCTTCATGGCCGGTCTGGGTCCGGAACGCGGGCACTGGCTGCAGCCGATGCGAGCGGAAGCGAATGCCGGGGTTCGGTTCGTGCTGAGCAGCGACTCGCCGGTGACGTCGTTCAACCCGCTCGTCACCATGGCGGCCGCCATGCTCCGCACCACACTCGGCGGGCAGATCATCGGGCCCGACCAGGTCATCACGATCGAAGAAGCGGTGCGGGCTCACACCATCGAAGCGGCCTATTCGCTGCATGCCGAGGACCGACTGGGTTCGGTCGAGGTGGGCAAGCTGGCCGACCTGACGGTCGTCGACGGCGATCTGTTCGCGACGCCCGCATCCCAGATCGCGGATCTCGGAATCTGGATGACGGTCCTCGGCGGCGAGGTCGTATACGAGGGCCAACGATGACGTTCCGCATGCCGGGTGAGTGGGAGCCCCACGAGCGGACGCTGATGGCCTGGCCGACGGAGCGCAGCTGGGGAAAGCACCTCGAAGCGGCCCGGCAGACCTACGCGAATCTCGCCAACACCATCATCGAGTTCGAACCGCTCACGATGCTGGTGCACCCCGGGACCGAAGCGAGCGCTCAACGCCTCCTCGGCGCCGCGGTTGAGAGAGTCTCGATTCGCTACGAGTCGGCCTGGCAGCGCGACTCCGGCCCGATCGTGGTGGTCGACGACGAGGGCAACCGCAAAGGGATCGACTTCGTGTTCAACGCCTGGGGTGGGAAGTACCCGCCGTGGGATCAGACGGCCGCCGCGTCGGGTGCAATCCTCGAGCATCTCGGTATCGAGCGGGTGCCATCGGACATGGTCCTCGAAGGGGGAGCCATCACGGTCGACGGCGCCGGAACCCTGATCACCACCGAGCAGAACCTGCTGAACCCGAACCGGAACCCCGGTTGGACCCGCGAGCAGATCGAAGCGGAACTGGGAGACAAGCTCGGCGTCACCACGGTGATCTGGCTGCCGATGGGCATCGCCGCCGACTACGTCACCGACGGCCACGTCGATGCGGTGGCCGCCTTCATTCGTCCGGGGGCGGTGCTCCTGCAGGGATGCACGGATCCGAACGATCCCGACTTCGAACGCATGGCCGCCAACCGGGAAGCGCTCGACGCTCAAACCGATGCGGCGGGCCGGCACCTCGAGGTGTTCGAGCTGCCCAACCTGCCGAGCGAACCGTTTGAAGACACCGAGATCGGCGTCGCCTACGTCAACATCGTCATCGTCAACAGGGCGGTCATTGTCGGCACAGGCGACTACCCCCAGGACGGTGAGGCGATCGAGGTCATCGGGCGGGCGTTCCCCGACCACGAAATCGTCGAATACCCGGGTGCAGCGCTGATCTCCTATGCCGGCGGCGGGCCGCATTGCACCACCATGCAGATCCCAACGGGAGGAGACCGATCATGACCGAGTTCCGTCTGATCACCCGGATCGACGATCCGCTGCCGTCGCCGATGCGCCGCGAGCCACCCACCGGCCGCTCGGTCCGCATCGGAGCGGTGCAGTGTGCCTGGGACCCGGACCCGGCGGTGCACCGCAACACACTCGCCGAGGGGATCCGGATGGCCGCCGGGCAGGGTGCTCAGGTGGTGTGCCTGCAGGAACTCACCCTGTCGCCGTACTTCGCCATCGTCCCCGACGACCGGAACGCCGTCGCCGAGGACATTCCCGACGGCCCGACCACCAGCTTCGCCGCCGAGATGGCGGCCGAAACCGGAGCGATCGTCCACGCCTCGCTCTACGAGCGGGATCGCGGCGGCATCGGGTTCAACACCGCCATTGCCGTCGACCCCGACCGTGTGGTGCGAGCCCGCACCCGCAAGATCCATATTCCCCAATTCCCGCTCTATCACGAGAACGAGTACTTCGCACCGGGCGACGGCGGATTCCCGGTCATCGAACTCGAGGGAGCGAAGTTCGGCTTCCCCACCTGCTGGGACCAGTGGTATCCGGAACTGGCCCGCACCTACTCACTCGAGGGCACCGAGATCCTGGTCTACCCGACCGCCATCGGAGCCGACTCGATCGAACTGCAGTACGACACCATGCCGGTCTGGCGGGGCGTGATCGTTGCCAACGGCACCACCAATTCCACATTCATGGTGGTCATCAACCGGATCGGCACCGAAGGACCGACCACGTTCTACGGGTCGTCGTTCATCTCGGATCCATACGGCCGCATCGTCGTCGAGGCACCGCGCGATGAGCCGGCGGTGCTGGTCGCCGACCTCGATCTCGACCAGCGCCGCGATTGGTTCCGGTTCGGGCTGTTCGACACGCTTCGCCCGGATCAATACCGGCGGCTGACGGAACCAAGCGGCCCGACCCAATAACCCGATCCGTTCATACGCGGGCTTGATCACCACCGATCCGAAACCTGACCACACTCGTCCAGAGGCTTTCCCCGGAAGTAATGCCGACGGCGGTCGAATTCGCGAGACTCCGGTCAACAAACGAGCCGAAAACGGCTCGACGCGCCAACCTATCAAGTGATAGAGTCGACCTCAGATCGGCAACCCCGATCGCGAAACAGATCTCTGGACACAGCAACCCATCCATTTGGGAGGACGCACCATGAGACTTAGGAAGGCCATCGTCTTCTTCGCAGTGCTGGCGCTGTTCGTAGCAGCCTGTGGTGACGACGACGATGCCGCCTCGACCACGGCGGCGCCGGCAACGACCGCTGCGCCGGCCACAACGGCGGCTCCGGACGACGGAGGGGGAACCGATACGACGGCCGCTCCCGCCACCACCGCCGCACCCGCGACGACCGCGGCTCCCGACGAGGGCGGCGGCACGCTGTATGTGAGCCGCTTCGAGTCGTTCGATGGCTGGGTCTTGGACTCGGCGGCGGCGTACATCTCCTACGCCACCCACCAGGCAGTCATCGAACCGTTGCTGCGCTTCGCGTACGACGGTTATGGGATCGAGCCGGGACTCGCCGAGAGCTGGGTGTACGACCCGGAGGCGCTCACCCTGACGTTCACGCTGCATGAGGGTGCCGCCTTCAGCAACGGTGACCCGGTGACAGCGATGGACGTGGCGTTCTCGCTCACCGTGTGGAACTCCGGTCCCAACTTCGGCGGCTCCTGGGACTCCATTGCCGGAGTGAGGGGCGAAGGTCGAGAGGTCATCATGGATCTCGCCTTCCCCGACAACACGATCCTGCCGGTGCTGGCTTCCTCGATCTCGGGGATCCACCCGTACGACTTCGCCGGCATGACCCCCGACGAGTACTACAACAACCCGATCGGGGCCGGCCCGTTTACCGTCGACGAGTGGTCGATCGGCGGGCGCATCGTGCTCAAGAAGAACCCGAACTACCACGACCCGGCACGGCCGATCGTCGATGAGGTGGTCTTCGATGTGATCACCGACCAGACCGAGAACCAGATCCTGTTCGAGGCCGGTGACGTTCACATCATCGAGTACCTCCCCGGGACCGTGATCGGTCAGTACGACCCGGCCGACGTCTTCGTCTGCGCGATCCACTCGCTCGAGCATCTCGGGATGAACGTGCTTCGCCCGCCGTTCGACGACCTGAACCTGCGCAAGGCTGTGGCGTACGCGGTGGACTACAACAACGTTGCCGCCAGCCTCGGCGGAGGACTGTTCGCCCCCCCGAGCGGAGTGCTGTCACCGAACATCCTCAACTGGGCGCCGCCGACGGAGCCCTACTTCACGCGTGATCTCGACATGGCCCGGACCTTCCTGGCGCAGTCGGCATACCCCGACGGCGTCCAAGCGGAGCTGATCTACGACGGCGGCAACGCCGGTGACGTGTTGGTCGCCCAGGTGCTGCAGGCCAATCTCGCCGAGATCGGCATCACCGTGACCCTGACGCCGCTGGAGACGGGAGCGTTCCTCGATCGGGCGTTCACGGTGGACTCCGACATGACGATCTGGAACTACGGCGCGATCTCACCCGGGATCCACGACCCGTTCATCTGGATCGCCGCCACCGAGTGGCTGTTCTCCGGATGGGAGACCGACACCCTGTGGGGTTGGTTCTTCGAGTACGCAGAGGCTCCCGACAACGCGGCGATGATGGAGATCGCCACGAGGGTCCAGGACCTCTCGTTCAACGAGGCACCCGCCATCGGCATCGCCGAAGGCTCCTACACCCATGCAGCCAGCCAGGATCTCATCGGCTTCAACTCGGCGCCGTGGGGCCTGCACTACTACGACACCATCGCCATCGGCGGCTAGGACCGACGGAGGTTGGGGGCACCGGGGAAACCCGGTGCCCCCAACCGCTGACGAGAGGGGAACGACGACGTGGGTCGCTTCGGCTTCGTCGCCAAACGACTGCTGCAGACCATCCCGATGCTGTTCGGGATCGTACTGGTGGTCTTCATGGTGCTTCAGGTCACCCCGGGGGACCCCGCCCGCCAGGTCGCCGGATTGCGCGCCTCGGAGGAGGACCTCGAGGAGGTACGCGACAAGCTTGGGCTCAACGACTCGGTCCTCGAACAATACGGCCGCTACGTCGGCAACGTGCTGCAGGGTGACCTCGGGTACTCCTATAAGTCCCGCCAACCGGTCGTGGAGATCATCGGCGCACGTGTCGGAGTGACGGTCTGGCTGATCGGCGTAGGAATACTGCTGACGATCCTCATCAGCGTGCCGCTGGGGGTGATCTCCGCCTTGCGGAAGGACCGACCGACCGACCACATCATCCGCGGGCTCGGACTACTCGGGATGAGCATGCCGGCATTCTGGACCGGGGTCATCCTGTTATTGCTCGTCGCCAACACCACCGGATGGTTCCCCGCCGGCGGCTTCGGGGAGACCTTCTGGGAGAAGGCCCATCACATCTTTCTGCCGGCGCTGACGCTGGCGATCGCCTCCTCGCCGTTCATCATTCGCGGATTGCGAGCCGAGATGATCGCCGTGCTCGAAGCCGACTACGTCTCAACCGCACGGTCGATCGGGGTCGCCGGAGGCCGGCTGGTGCGCCGTTTCGTGCTGCGCAACGCCGCCGGACCCGGCGTCACGCTGCTGGCGATCGAGGCCGGGTTCCTTCTCTTCGGGGCGGTGGTCATCGAAACCACCTTCGCGCTTCCCGGTCTCGGCCAGGGTCTGGTGATCGCGGCGCGGGGCCGTGATCTGCCGTCGGTGCAGGGCTACACCCTGCTGTTCTCACTGGCCGTGGTCGCCATCTATCTGCTGTCGGACATCATCACGGCGATCCTCGACCCGAGAGTGGAGGTGGGGAGGTGACCGTTCCTCCATCGCCGGGTTGGGAAGGCGTGCCGGCATCCACCGAACCCCTCGAGGCTCCGATCGGTGAGGCCGGAATCTGGAAACGGATGCCGAAGAAGGTGTGGGTCGGACTCGGCATCGTCGGCTTCTACGTCCTGGTCGCCCTGCTCGCGCCGCTGATCGCACCACACGATCCGCTGCTGATCAATCCGGCGAACAGCCTCGCCTCCCCCAGCTCCGAGCACCTGCTGGGCACCGATCAGCTGGGCCGGGATATCTTCTCCCGGCTTCTCTACGCAGCCAGGGTCGACCTCCCGATCGGATTCCTCGGAGCGTTGCTCCCGGCCATCGTCGGGACGATTCTCGGGGCACTGGCCGGATTCTTCGGCCGCTGGGTCGACACCGCCATCATGCGAACCGCCGACGTGGTGCAGGCGTTTCCGGCGTACATCCTGGTCATCGTTCTGGTGTTCGCTCTCGGCCAGGGTGCCCGTTCCATCATCATCGCCTTCACCGTGCTTGCCTGGGTCGTCTACGCCAGGATTATTCGCGCCGAGGTGATGCGGGTGCGCGACCTTGACTACATCCAGGCGGCCAGGGTCGCCGGATTGCGCAGGCTCCGGATCCTGCGGGTCCACGTGTTCCCGAATGCGATCAACCAGACGATCGTGTACCTGCCCAGCGACATCGTGTTTGCAACGCTCGCGCTGGCGGCTTTCTCGTTCCTGGGTCTCGGCATCCCACCGCCGACCCCCGAATGGGGAGCGATGATCGCCGACGGCCAGCCCTTCATCCGGACCAACTGGTGGTTTGCCACCATACCGGGGCTCGCCATCGTCGGATTGG
This sequence comes from uncultured Acidimicrobiia bacterium, assembly GCA_964511945.1. Taxonomy (GTDB): domain Bacteria; phylum Actinomycetota; class Acidimicrobiia; order Spongiisociales; family UBA11373; genus CAZEHO01. The sequence goes on from CAZEHO010000003.1 coordinate 10,501, forward strand.
GCCTGGGCCTCTCCCTGATCGGTGAGGGCTTCGAGGAAGGCTTGCGCGGATGAGCGGCCGGATCCTCGAAGTCAGCGATCTCAGTGTCACCTTCGACGTGCACGGTCGCGACGTCACTCCGGTCGACGGAGTGTCTCTCACTCTCGAGCGCGGCGAGGCGCTCGGCATCGCAGGCGAGTCCGGATCCGGGAAGAGTCTGAGCCTGAAGTCGATCATCGGCCTGCTCCCACCCAACGCCACGGTCGGTGGAGATCTCCGTTTCGCACTCGACCAGGAAGCCCCGATCCCCTACACCGCGGAAGAGGTGCACGGGCACGGGATCTCGATCATCTTCCAGGAGCCGATGACGGCACTCAACCCAACCATGCGGGTCGGCGACCTGATCGCCGAAGGGCCCAAGATCCATAAGGGCATGGACAAGAAGGAAGCGGACGAACGGGCCATCGAACTGATGCGCCTGGTCGGGATCCCGACGCCGGAACGGCGGGCGCGGATGTGGCCCCACCAGCTGTCGGGTGGTCTCAGACAGCGGGTGATGATCGCCACCGCGCTCTCCGTCGAGCCGAAGCTGCTGCTCTGCGATGAGCCGACGACGGCTCTCGACGTGTCCATCCAGGATCAGATCCTGGGATTGCTGCAGGAACTGCGGACCCGGCTCAACATGTCGATCATCTTCGTGAGCCACGACCTCGCCGTGCTCGGTGAGATCTGCGACCGGCTCGCCATCATGTACGCCGGGCGGATCGTCGAGACCGGACCGGTCGACGAGGTCTTCGCCGACCCGCAGCACCCCTACACCGAAGCGCTGATGCGGTCTGTGCCCTCGTTCGGAGCGACAACGGGCAAGCTGGTCGGCATCGAAGGTCGGCCGCCGGATCCGCGCGATTTCCCGCCGGGATGCCGCTTTGCCCCACGTTGCGCCTACGCCCAGGAGGATTGCACGACCGCCGACCACGACCTGGCCGACATCGGCCCGGGACGCACCACCGCCTGCATCCATCCCGAGCTCATCGAGGGAGTCGGCCAATGACACACTTCCTCGAGATCACCGATGTGGCCGTCAAGTTCAAGGTCGGATCCGCGATCGCCGCCCGCATCAAGGGTGAACCCCCGCCGATTCTCACCGCTGTCGATGGCATCTCCTTCGAAGCCGATCGAGGCGAGTCGATCGGCATCGTCGGCGAGTCGGGCTGCGGCAAATCAACACTGGCCAAGGCCATCACCGGCCTGGTTCCCGTGGCGTCGGGGTCGATCCATCTCGATGGAGTCGAGCTGACCGCCAAGCGCGATCGGGCCACCAGGCGACGAGTCCAGATGGTTTTCCAGGACCCGAGTTCGTCGCTCAATCCGTCGCTCACGATCGAGAAGATGCTGTCGGAGCTGCTGCGGGTCCACAGGATCGTGCCGCGCGAGAAGATCCACGATCGCTGCGAAGAGTTGATGGACCTGGTTGAGCTTCCCCGTTCGCTGCTCAAGGCACTCCCCCGGCGGCTTTCCGGCGGGCAGCGGCAGCGGGTCGGCATCGCTCGCGCCCTCGCACTCGAGCCCGAGGTCCTGATCGCCGACGAGGCGGTCGCCGCCCTCGACGTCTCGGTCCAAGCGCCCGTGCTCAATCTGCTCAACTCGCTGCGAGAGAACCTGGGGCTCACCCTCATGTTCATCTCGCACGACCTGGCCGTCGTGCGTTACGTGAGCGACCGGGTGGTGGTCATGTACCTCGGTACGGCGGTCGAAGATCGTCCCTCGGCACAACTGTTCGACGACCCCCGCCACCCCTACACCAAGGCACTGATGGCGGCCGCGCCGAAGTTCGGCGTGAAGAAGGAACCGGGCGAGTCGGCCCTCAAGGGGGAGCCCCCGAGTGCGCTCGATCTTCCGTCGGGCTGCCGCTTCCGGCCGCGCTGCCCGCTGGCAGCCGAAATCTGCGAGCAGACCGAACCCGAACTCACCGGACCATCCGAGACCGAACGGACTGCCTGCCACTTCGCCTGGAAGGAGTAGCCGTGCCGTACGCCGATGTCGTCCTCAGGGGCGCCCCGGTCTATACCGCCAACCCGACCCGACGGTGGGCGGATGCGGTCGCCATCGACAGCGGCGTGATCTCTGCCGTCGGCCTGGCGTCCGACATCGATGGATTGGCCGGCCGGAACACCCGTGTCATCGATCTGGATCCGGACATGCTGGTGCTGCCCGGCTTCATCGACGCCCACACCCACTACATCGACGGCCCCCTCGAGACGGCCGGCGTCGTGCTGTCGGAGTGCGACAACCTCGACGAGATCGTGACCGAGTTGCAGGCCTTCCGCCAAGACGGTTCGGTCATCGTCGGCGGCGGCTGGCGTTCGCACATCTTCCCCAACGGCCCCGATCGCAAACTCCTCGACGACCTCTTCGGCGACACGCCGGTGGTGCTGCGCGAGATCAGCAGCCACTCGCTCTGGGTGAATTCGGCCGCCCTGGCTCGGGCCGGGATCACTGCGGCCACCCCTGATCCGGAGCCGGGCTATTCGATGTTCGTCCGGGACGGCATGGGAGAGCCGACCGGCTGGGTGCTCGAGGCGGAGGCGATGGAGATCATCCGGGCGGCAGTTGCTCCGATGACCCCCGATGATGCCCGCCGCGAACTCCTCGCCGCTCAGCCGGGATTTGCGGCCGCCGGGTTGACCGGCGTGTTCGACGCCGGCAACTTCATCATCGATGAGTGGCAGGCGTGGGAGATGTTGGCCGACCTCGACCGGCAGGGGGAACTCGGGCAGCGGGTGGTCGCCGCCAAAGCCGCGATATACGGCGACGACCCGGTGGGAATGCTGGCCGAGGCGAACCGGACCTTCCGTTCCCCCACGCTGGCCATCGACACCCTCAAGATCTTCGTCGACGGAGTGCCCGAAGCCCACACTTCCGCTTACCTCGACCCCTACGACGACAAGCCGGAAACCTCAGGGCCGCTGGCGGCGCCGGAGGAGGACATCCGGCGCTGGGTACGGGAAGCGGACGAGGCCGGGTTCGTCGCCCATCTACACGCCATCGGCGACCGGGCCGTGCGGGTGGCGCTCGATGCGATCGCCTCCGCCCGGGCCGAGCGTGACAGTGGCATCCGGCACGCGATCTGTCACGGGGATCTCATCGACCCGGCCGATCTGCCGCGGTTCGCCGAGCTCGGGGTGGTGTGGAACACGTCTGGCCAGTGGATCGCGTCGAGCCCGGTTGACGAAGTGATGCACCGCCGGGTCGGCGAACGGGCCGACCGCCACTACTCGACTCGCAGCGCCCTGGAAGCCGGAACGATCCTCACCCTCGGATCGGATTACGCCGCATCCGCCTACGTGTCGACCTATCGCCCGCTGGTCCTGATCGAATCGGTGGTCACCCGGCGCCTCGCCGGCGTGACCGACGGAGACCCCATGCCGCCGATCGACGAGGCGATTCCGGTTGAGGCCGCGGTGCGGGCAATGACGGTCGACGCTGCCCGCCAACTGCGAATCGATGAGACGACGGGATCGCTCCGGGCGGGAATGGGCGCCGATCTCGTCGTTCTCGAGGGAAACCTCTTCGAGATCCCACCGCACCAGATCGCCGCCACATCGGTCGCGATGACGATGCAGGCCGGCCGGATCACTCACGAGGCGCTTGCATGACCTCCGAGATGACCACCCGGGAGCGGATCCTGCGCGAGGCATCGATCCTGTTCGCCCGACAGGGGTACCACAACACCTCAACCCGTCAGATCGCGGCGGCGGTCGGGGTTCGCCAACCGTCGCTCTTCTACCACTTCGCCACCAAGACAGAGATCATGCGCACCCTGCTGGCGGTGGCGATCGACGAATCCGTTGAGTGGGCCGAAGCTGAACTCGCGGCGGAGGGTTCACCCGCCAGAAGGCTGCATCGCTACATCGTGGCGGACCTCGTGACCATCTGCCGTTCGCCCTACGACCTGGCCGGGACCACCACCCAGCCGGTGATGCGCGACCCGGAATTCTCTGAGGCCGCGGAACACTACGCCCGGCTGCTGGCGGCTCGGACCGAGCTGATCCAGGAGGGAATCGACGCCGGGGAGTTTCTCCCGGTCCGAGCAGCGCTAGCCAGCCGGGCCATCGAGTGGACGATCGAGGGGCTCAGCACCGAAATCGGTGCAGAGACACCGGAGGACCTGGAATCGGTCGCCACCGAGGTCGCCGACTTCTGCGTCCGGGCGCTGCTGATCGATGGCTCCATCCTCGGGGAACTCCGCGCCCCCGACTAGATCGCCTGATCACTCAGCCGGCGGCCGCCGAAAGCTCCTTCATGCACTGTCGCCATCCGGTGATGAGCTGATCGACGTCGGTCTCCGTGGTGGTCGGGGCCACGAGCATCATGTTGTGGAACGGGGTGATGAGGATGCCCCGGTTCAGCAGGTAGAGGTGGGTGAACTCGATCAGGTCCCAGTCGAAATGCGCCAGGGCTTCGGCGCCGTTGCGCGGCTGGTCGGGCATGAACTGGAGCTCGGCCCGCGCCCCCGCCGCGGTCACGACCCACGGCAACCCGACTTGACGGATCGCCGCCTCCAGACCGTCGGCCATCGCCGCCCCGAGCTGCAGCATGTGGTCGAAGGCCTCGCGGGTCGCCACCGCTTCAAGCGCGGCTCGCAAAACGCCGATCGAGAACGCATTCGCAGTCAGGGTTCCGCCCACTCCGAACTCGCCCCAGATCCGGTCCGAAACGGCGCCGAACACCGCATCGTGACGGTCCGCCACCTCCCGGGTGAAGCCGTACCCGGCGATCGGGATGCCTCCGGCGATCGCCTTGCCGAACACCAGGAAATCCGGGTCGAGCCCGTGTGCTCCGGCGTACCCGCCGTATCCCGATGAGAGGGTGTGGGTCTCGTCGATGATGAGGTAGGTCCCGTACCGGCGGGTGAGATCCCGCAGCGCATCGTGATATCCGGGATCCGGCAGCACCATCCCGCAGTTCGTCATGATCGGTTCGGCCAGCACGCAGGCAACATCCCCATTCACCAGGGCGCGTTCCAGCGCGGCGACGTCGTTGAACTCGACGACCACACTCGAGGCCGAAGCCGCCAGGCCCGGGTTGGGATCGATCGGACTGCGCTTGATGAGCTCGCCTTCGGGGTCGACCTCCACCAGCGACTCGTCGAGGCTCCCGTGGTAGCAGCCGTTGAACACCAGGGTCCTGGGCCGGCCGGTCAGGCCCCGGGCGAGGCGGATCACGAACCGGTTGGCGTCGGTGGCCGACAGCGCCAGCTGCCAGTAAGGCAGGCCGAAACGCTCAGCGAGCAAGTCGCCCACCGCGGCGGCATCAGGCGCCGGGAGCATGGTGGTGATGCCGTCGCCGATCTGGGAACGCACCGCCTCGACGACGGCCGGCGGCGAGTGGCCGAACATGCTGCCGGTGTCCCCGAAGCAGAAGTCCAGGTACTCGTTCCCGTCGACGTCCCAGAGCCGGCTCCCCCGAGCCGCCGACGCATACAGCGGATAGGGGTTCGGCCACTCCAGCATCCACGGCATCGGGACGCCCTTGAAAAGCGTTCCCTGCGAGGACTCGTAGATCTCGCGCGAGCGCGGGGTGCGCTCTTCGTACCGCGCCCGCTCTCGAGCCAGGAGATCGGCGAAACCGAGAGTCACGATTGCTCTCCCCCGTCGCGATACCGATCCGACTCCAGTTTGATCACCGGATCGACGCACCCGAACCCTCCGTCGACGGCAAGGCTCTGGCCGGTCACGAACGAAGCATCGGGTCCGCACAGGAACGAAACCACCGACGCAATCTCCTCCGGATTGCCGTTGCGGCCGAGGGGCGTCCACTGGGCCGACACGGCCAGATCGACACCGATGTTCATATCGGTATCGATCCATCCTGGAGCAATGGTGTTGACGCGGATTCCCCGGGGTCCAAGGTGGGCGGCGAGGCTCTGGGTGAGGTTGTCGAGTGCCGCCTTGGAGGCGGAATACGACATCGAGTCGTAGGCCGCCGCCCGTCCATCGACGCTCCCGATGTTGACCACGGCCGCGCCATCGATCAACCGGCCCTGCAGACCGAGGGTGAGGTGAGCCACGGCATCGAAGTTCACCGCCAGCACGCTCTTCCACACCGCTGCGTCGAACGAGAAGGCGTCCTCGAGTTCGAAGACCCCGGCATTGTTGACCAGAACGTCGAGCGGCCGGTCGCGGAACGTATCGATCAGCCGGTCGATTTGCTCCGGGTCGGCAAGATCGACCCGAAACATCTCGGCGCCGATCTCAGCTGTGAGCTCCTCCGCCGCCGCCTCACTCCGAACAAAGGTGCCGACGATCTCATACCCATCACGGGCCAGCCGGATCGCGATCGCTCGCCCGATCCCCCGGGATGCTCCGGTAACCAGCGCGGTTCGTGTCATGTGGTTCCCCCCGGCTAGACCGGATCCCGCAGCAGCGGACACGTCGAACAGTGGATGCCACCCCCGTTGTATTGCACCTTCGAGTAGTCGATCTCGAGGATCTCGACACCGTGGTTCGTGAGTGAGGCCCGGGTCTCATCCGACATGCCCGGCGGGAAGATCACCCGGCCGGGACCGACCGCAAGGCCGTTCACGATCCACGGATCGTCTTCCGGATTCATCTCGATGTAGTGGATCCCGAGTTCCGAGAGGCGCCGGAGGAACGAATACGGGAGCCCGGGCGGCCACAGCAGGGCAAGGTCGGTGTTGAGCATCAGGAAGTGCCCGTCGAGATGGATGTCGTAGCCGCGCAGGTCGATCACGATCAGCTCGACGCCCTGGCCGTCGAGCACCTCACGCACCTGGCGGATCGCTTCGTCGTTGATTCTGATGCCGCGGCCGGCGACCGCGGTATCCGAGTTCAGCCAGGCGAAGCTGCCTCCCTCGATCATCCCCGTTCCGCTGATGGTGCGCAGGATCGGCACGCCGGCCTTGGCCAGCGCCCTGGTGACCGGGAGTTCCTCACCGTGGCGCATTCGGGGGGCGAGGCGGGTGACGATCGCTCCCCCCTTCACCGCGAAGGCGCTGTCGCGGGTGTAGATCGACTTGAACCGGCCGCCCTCTACACCGTCCAGGTACACGACCTCCACGCCTTCCGAGCGGAGCAGATCGGTCAGCGCATCGTGCTGCCCCTGCAGTTCTGACAGATCGGGGATGTGGTCGCTCTGCCAGTACCAGCCGGCGTCGAGGTCACCGAAGGTTCCGATCTCCTCGAGACGTTTGTTGCGATCGATGACATCGAATTCGCTGCCCGGCCGGTGCATGAGCACCACCCGCAGCCGGCCGACGTCGGTGTCACATCCCCATGGACGGCCCCACAACCGCTTGAGACGGCTCGGATCCTCGAATGCCGGCTCCGGCTCGGAAGGGAACATCTTGACCGTGGCGCTGTACAGGTCCCTGTTCTTCGGCATCGGCTACCTCCCCGGTCCCGGTTCCCTCAATGGTCCAGCAGGAGGTACAGCAGTGCCTTCTGCGTGTGCATCCGGTTCTCTGCCTGATCGAAGACGGCCGACTGGTCGCTTTCGATAACCCCGTCGGTCATCTCTTCGCCCCGGTAGCCGGGCAGGCAGTGCATGAAAATCGCATCCGGCTTCGCCTTGGCCATTGCGGCCTCGTCCACCGCGTAAGGGGTGAACGCTGCGATCCGCTCCTCGATGTTGGTGGCGCCCATGGAATGCCAGGTGTTGGCGTACACCACATCGGCGCCGTCGAGTGCCTCGTCGAAGTCGCCGGTCACGTGGACCAGGCCGGCATGTTCCTGCTGCGTCACGAACTCGGTGATACGTGGTGCCGGATCGAACCCCTCCGGCTTGGCCACCCAGACCTCCATCCCCATCAGGCTGCCGATCACCATCAGGCTCTGGCACACGTTGAAGACGTCACCGGCGTAGACCAGCTTGCGCCCCTCCAGGCCGCCCTTGTGCTCGATGATCGTGAGCATATCGGCCAGGCCCTGACAGGGGTGGGTCAGGTCGGTCAGGGCGTTGATGACCGGGCTCTCCATGTACTGGGCGAATTCCTCGACCTCTTCCTGGTCGTAGGTGCGCATGAACAGCACATCGCAATAACGATCGATGACCCGGGCGGTGTCCTTGACCGGCTCCCCCCGCTTCATCTGCAGCACCTCGGACATGGCGAAAAAGCTCTGCATGCCGAGGTGAGCACATCCGGCCTGGAAGCTCACCCGGGTGCGGGTGCTGAGCTTCTTGAAGATCATCATGGCCGTCTTGCCGGCGAGCACATCGTGCGGTTCACCGCGGCGGAGCCGGCCTTTGAGGTCGGCGGCGGTCTCGAGGATGTAGGTGATCTCGTCGGGGCTGAAGTCCATGATGGTCAGGTAGTCCCGACCGGTGAAGTCCTTGCGGTTCATTGCGTCCTCCGTCGTCCTATCAGCCGGTTTGGTCGTCAGAGCTTGGAATCCCACGGCGGCCACGACTCAGGGTTCGTGAACGCGGTGGGGAACGGCTTCGTGGCGGGGTCGTCCTTGAGCACCCATCCCTCGGAGTACCAGGCGGTGTGGTCGACGCACTCGACCAACTCGTAGACCATCGTCTTGAGGGTGCAGGGCACCGCGCCGGCGGCGTACATCCGCCGCAGCGCCGGGCCCGGTGAAGCCTCGGTGGTCGACACACAGTCCTCGAGCAGGAACACCTGGTACCCCGCGTCGAGCAGGCCGAGGACCGACTGCAGTACGCAGACGTCGGTCTCGGCCCCGGCCACCGCGATCTGGAGGCGGTTCATGGCGGCGACATCGGCGGCGATCTCGGGATGGGTCATGCACCCGAAGTAGTTCTTGACGTGGCGGGGACGGCCGGCCGGGAACGCCGCTTCGAGGCGATCGGGGAACTCACCGTTCTCCTCGGTCGGCTTCTCGAAGGTGGTGACCAGCGGCAGGTCCATCCAGTCGGAAATCATCAGCAGGTGTTCGATGCGGCTTTCGAAGGCCTCGCGGGCCTCGGCATCGTCGCCGAACGCCCAGTCCATGAACAGGGGCTGGATGTCGATCACCAGGACCCCGAGTTCGGACTTCCTGATCCGCGGAACGCCCATCGAACACCTCTCTGCGAGACGCCGGACTTCAGCCTATCCGAACACGATTGAGCACGTCTATCGAGCGATAGATAGCATTGGCCGGGACCTGGATCGGAGGAACCGAATGACGGCCGGACTCGCCTACCTGTCGGCGACGGAGGCGCTGGAACGCTTCCGATCAAAGCAGCTCTCACCGCTCGAACTCCTTGACTCTCTGATCGAACGGGCGGAAGCGGTCGAACCCACGATCAATGCTTTCACCGACACCTACTTCGACCAGGCGCGAGAACAGGCGGCGACGGCGGCCGACGCCTACGCCGCCGGCACGGCTCGCCCTCTCGAAGGATTGACGGTTGCCATCAAGGACGAGACTGCAGTGGCCGGACAGCGGCTCGCCATGGGCTCCACGCTGTTCGCCGACAACGTGGCCGACCACAACGATCCCTTGGTCCAGCGGGTCCTCGACGCCGGCGGCATCATCCACGCCCGCACCGCGGCGCCCGAGTTCTCGATGGCCATCATGACCTGGACCCACCTCCACGGGATCACCCGGAACCCGTGGAACCCCGAGATCACCTGCGGCGGGTCGTCCGGCGGAGCCGGGGCCAGCCTGGCCGCCGGAACCACCACACTGGCAAACGGCAGCGACATCGGCGGATCGATCCGCATTCCCTCTGCCATGAACGGCGTCACCGGTCTCAAACCGCCGTGGGGCCGGATGCCCGAGTACTGGCCCTGGAACCGGGAGCCCTACGCCGCCTCGGGCGCCATGGGACGCTCGGTGGCCGACATCGTCACGATGCTCAACGTGATCACCGGGCCACTCGACAGCGACATGTTCTCCCTCCCCAGGCTGGTCCTCCCCGACGCGTTCGCCCCGATCGAGGGAATGCGCATTGCCCTCAGCCCCGATCTCGGGTATTTCGAGGTCGATGGCGAGATCATCGACGCTCTGGCCGCGACGGTCGAAGTCCTGCGAGGCCTCGGCGCCACGGTGGATGGCGTATCACTCGATTGGGACGAACGGGTGCGAGGAACCGCACTGACCCATCTCGACTTCCAGGCCGGCTCGCTGCTGGCGGCCGAGGTACCGGAGGATCGGTACGACGAGCTGACCCCCTACATCCGGGAGTACTTCGAGCGCCCGCCCGTATCGCCGACCGAGTGGATCTCCAGTTGGGAGTACGCCGACCAGATGTACCGCAGCCTGCAGGAGACGGTCTTCGGGGCCGGCTACGACGCACTGATCTGCCCGACGATGGTCACCACCGCGATCCCGGCCGATTGGGGCCATCCCGACGGCAGCAACCCCATCGATCTGGACGGCATGCTGCGGCCGGCGATGACCTATCCCTTCAACGTCCTGGGTGTCTTGCCGGTTGCCAGCGTGCCCATCGGCATCGCTCCCAGCACCGGAGTGCCGATCGGCATGCAGATCGTGGGCCCCAAGAACACCGACGCGGTCCCGCTGCGCATCGCCGCCGGGCTCGAAGCGGCATCGGGCGGGTTCTTCGACCACCGCCGGCCGGCGGTGGTCGAAGAGTAGGCGCATCATCGCCGAGAGGAGACACGACCGATGACCGGCCAGACCGCGCGAATCGTGGCGTCAGACATCATCGCTTTCGACGGGATCCAGCATCGGCATCTGCGTGACGGCGAGGTGGTGTACCGCGACCGGGACATCGTGTTCGTCGGCTCGCACTACGACGAGGCGGTAGACACAACGATCGACGCCACCGGCAAGGTGGTCTGCCCCGGGTTCATCAACACCCACAGCCACCTGGCGGGCTCGCCGCTGGACCGCTCATTCGTCGAGGGGGGCGGGCCACCGGAGCTCGGGTACGACACGCTGATCGATTACCTCATGCCCCGCCTCGAAATCCTGGGGCCGGAGGCCGACGCCGCCTGTCTCGAATTCTCAATGGCGGAGATCCTCCGGAGCGGAACCACCACGTGTGTCGAGATGGGAGACGCCGGGCTCGGCGGCCTGCCGGACCTGATCTCACGGTACGGCAACCGGATCTACTACGCACCGCTCTACAACTCGGCGGCCTGGTACTCACCGAATGGACGCACCGTCGCCTACGACTGGCGGGAGCAGGCCGGGCTCGACCGCCTCGAGCAGATCGCCGGGGAGATCGAGGCCAATAACGGAGGCTTCGACGGGCTGCTTTGCGGAATGTTGGCGCTGGCCCAGGCCGACACCTGCACCGAGGAGCTGCTGGCGAGAACCCGGGAGCATGCCGCCCGGCTCGGCGTCCCGATCACAATCCACGTTGCCCAGGCACCGTGGGAAATCGACAACATGGTGGAACGGGTTGGGACCACTCCGGTGGGGTGGCTCCGCGACATCGGATTCCTCGATGAGACGGTGACCCTGGGACATGCGATCTTCCTCGGCGGGACCCGCTGGACCGATCGACCCGAGGACGACATCGCGACCATCGCCGAGTGTGGTTCATCGGTGGGGCATGCCCCGTGGGTGTTCGGACGCGACGGGATGGGGCTGGACTCGTTCGCCGGGTATCAACGGGCCGGAATCAACATGACCATCGGGACCGACACCTCGCCGCAGAACATGATCCAGGCGATGCGACTTGCCGCGATCTACTCCCGGATGATGGAGGGCGGCAACCCGCGGGCCACGAGCGCCGCCGATGTCTTCAACGCCGCCACCCTCGGCGGAGCGGCAGCCCTGGGGCGTGACGATCTGGGCCGCATCGCTCCCGGCGCCAAGGCCGACCTCGTGATCTTCTCCGGGACCTCGACGAACATGACACCGCTGCGGGATCCGATCCAGAACATCGTGTTCAGCGCCGAGACCGAGGACGTCGAGATGGTGATCATCAACGGGCGGACGGTGCTCGAGGACGGTCGGGTGCTCGGGCTCGGCGACCGTGGCGAAGACGTCAACGCCCGGGTGCAGCGGATTGCCGAAGACATGTGGTCCGGCATTGCGCAAGTAGATCGTGAGGGACGCACCATCGGCGACCTCGCACCGCCGAGCTTCGAGCCGTGGGAAGAGGCGTGACATGACCGGCGATCAGACCCTGGCCGAGATCCTGGAACAGGCCCGCCGGGTGCCGAACCGCACCGGTTGGTTCGAGATCCTCAAGCTTCCCAACGACGTCTACGCCTTCTGGGAACCCGGCCACGAGGAGGTCGTCAACGCGTTCCTCATCCTGGGGACGGAACGTGACGTGCTGTACGACACCGGGATGGGCATCGCCAGAATCGGAGCCGCTCTGGAAGACCTGCGGCGCGAGGAGAACCTCCCCGACCGCGACCTAATGGTCATCAACAGCCACAATCATCTCGACCACAACGGGGGAAACACCGACTTCGACGAGGCGTGGATCATCGAGGACGAGTGGGGCATCCGGAAGCTGACGGAGGGCATCGCAGCCGGCGGCCGCTTCGTCGAGTACTGGAGTGCGCTGCGGGAACACCCCGGAGTGAAGGCGCCGGCGACGTTCGACCCCGAGACGTTCTCGATCCCACCGTTCCCCCGGGATGGGATTTGCTTTCTGGCCGACGGCGAGGTCGTCGATCTGGGCAATCGGAACTTCCGGGTGATCCACACGATCAGCCACTCACCGGACGGGCTGGCGCTCTACGACGAGGACACCGGCATCCTGTTCGGCGGCGACACCTTCGTGGGCGACGAATTCCTCATCCGGGACCTCGAACTGCTGCAGCGCGACCTGGAAATCGTCAGCGAGCTGAATGTCGAGTGGCACTACTGCTCACACGGGCCGCAACTCATCGAGGTGATGAGCAGCGGACTCCACCTGTCGATCGTCCGGCGCATGCTGGATGGCGAGTGGACAGAGAGCGAGATGTCGTTCGCCGGCGAGACCTTCCCGGTCTACGAACTCGATGGGGTCGCAGTGATCCTGGCCACGGAGTTCCTGACCTACTGACCGTTCCTCAGCTCGTCGGACTGACGATCGCCCGCGCCCGACGGACCTCGACGAACGCCACCGCCCAGAACAGCAGCACCGGGACCGCCAGCACCACCCCGACCCATTCGGGTCCGAACGCCCCGTAGAACCATCCGATCGGGAGTGCGGCAATGCCGGCGGCGAGCAGCCCGATCCCGTCGACCAGACCCTGGCCGGCGGCGATCTGCGACTGTGGCGACGCCCGGCTCGCCATCGCCTGCGAGGCCGGAGCCGTCGCCGAGTTGATCACGGCCTGGGCGACGCCGATGACCACGGTGAGCACCACGGTGTTCACCACCCCGATCAGCGGGGTCACCACTGCCAGCGACAGGGCCGCGGTGAGGGCGATCCGGGTGGGGTCGATGCGATCCGAGAGCCGCCCCACCGCCGGGGCCAGCACCACCATCGGCAGGATCACGATGGTCAGCGTCAGCCCGGCAGTGGCCGTGGTCCCCCCGCGGTCGATGATGATCCGCGCCCAGATCGCCTCGATTCCCCCGATGACGAAGAACTCGGAACTGGCCAGCAGGATGGCGGCCCGGATCATCGGCCGCCGAAGCAGTGACAGCGAGGTCCGGCGGGTCCCGGTGAAGGGCTCGGGAGGCGGGAGCCGGAGCATAAGCGGCACTGCCGCCGCCATTGCTACCGCCGGGGTGACAAAGGCCACCCGCAACCCGAATGCCTCAGCGAGCAGCCCGCCAACCACCGGGCCACTGAGGAACCCTCCGAGAGCGGCCCCCATCAGCGCCCCCAATTCGGCGCCCGGCCGGTCGGGACGGCCGGTGATCACCAGCCGCCGGGCGGCCGGGAAGAAGGCGCCGTCGGCAAGTCCGAAGATTGCCCGGGCGGTGATGAACTCCCACAGTTCGGTGGCGGCCGCCAGCCAGAGCAGGGATACCACCCCCACCCCGACGCTGGCGAGGAGCATCGTGCGGGCATATCCCCGATCTGCAATCGGACCCAGAGTCAGATTGCCGGCGAACCCGGCCAGGAACGCAGTCCCGGCGATGAGGCCGAGCCCCCAGGTCGGGAAGCCGAACTCGTCCTGCAGTTCCGCGAGCAGCGCAACAACCAGACCCAGGCCCAACGTGAACAGGGCCGCTCCGAAGAGCAGCCCAGTGCGCTGGGTGGTCCCGAGACGCGCACCGTCCTCAGTTGCCGGTTGGTCCCCACTCATCCCCGCCAGGGTAGGGGTCCGACGAAGGCGCCAGTCCCTATTGAAAGGACGCCATGAAGACCTGCGGCTCCTACTCCAGAACCTGCTGCGGCGTGGCGAGCTGCAGGTCCTCATCGTAGAAGCTCTTCCACCCCCACCACGGGGTCTCGGAGCCCAGCTGGGTAGTGAGCACTCCCCAGGTGTCGTACCTGAGTTTCAGGCCACCCTGTCCATCGGCGTGGAGTATCACTGCGAGTTCCGGTGGCTGGTTCACGGTTTCACGGCCACGGATCATGGCCACCCGGAACTGGTGGAGCACCAGCAGCTTCTGTGGGAGTGCCTCCTCACGAACAATCCGGGCCAGCCACTCGAGAACGGTGTTGAGGCCTCGCAAATCTCCGCCGGGGAGCACCAGCAGGGCATCGCCCGCCGCCGCGGCCGTGGCGTGGGCGGCGAACTCAACCGGACCTGCGTCGTCGGCGACGAGCCACAGCCGCGAGGGGTCCCCGCCGTTCAGCGCTGCTCCGGCCGGCATCGGCTCCGAGAGATCGCCGAGCCGCTCGACCTCGAAGTCTCCGAGCACACGGGGATCGAGATCCTCGAGGCCGACCATCGTGACCTTGGCGGGAGCGAGCACTTCGACGGCGGCGGCGAGCTCGGTGTCGAATAATCCCTTGCTCCCGACGAACAGCAGTGGTCCACCGGCTGAAACGGCGTGCGCCGCGGCGACGGCCGCATCGTCCGCAGCCGACAGGGTGAGCTCCTCGGCACACTGGAAGGTCGAACGGGCGATCTGGAAGGCGGCCGCAACCGGGTTGGCCGGATCCACCGAATCCGACCCGAACGATGCGGGGATGCAACGCCGGTCCTCCGCGATCGTCGTGGTCGTGGCGACCGGCAGCGTCGTCGTGGAGACGGGGCGGTCATCGTTCACAGGATCGGGATCGCCCCCTCGGTGGTGACCGGAGCAACGGTGGTGGCCGGCCCGGCGTACCGGTCGACTCCGGTGGCGGCGGCACAGCGGTGCTGATGAGGCTATCCCCACCGTCGCCGCCGCGGCCCGGCGCCGGACACTCCACTCCACACCCGCGAGGGTAGCTGAGCGTGGTCACCTTGGCTGCTCAGGATGGTGATATCCCGCGCGACCGAATAGCAGACCATCGACCAGGCGTGCGGTGCGGTATCCGCTACGGCATCTTGTATTGACCTACAGATCCGCCATTGTATCGGTTGACTGCCTCTATTATCGCTGGGTACACTTCAGCGAGAGGTCATGAGGAGGCTCCATGTACTCGTTCGAGAACACCACCGCGTTCATCACCGGCGGTGGCGCCGGGATCGGAGCTGCTGTGGCCCGCGGATTCATCGATGCCGGCGCCAAGGTCGTCATCAGCGACATCAGCCCGGCGGGACCCGACGCAGCAACCGAGATGGGTGCCGCCGGCTTTGCCCAGGCCGACGTCGCCGACGAGCAGCAGGTGATCGCGGCCCTCGACGAGGCTGTTCGGATCGTGGGCAAGCTCGACGTGGTGATCAACAACGCCGGCATCGGGGTCGACATGCCGACCCTCGATGAGCTCGATGGCGACCTGGCCCGCAGGATGCTCGACATCAACCTGCGCGGGGTCATGTATGGCCTCATGCACGCCCCCTCACGTATGAACGACGGCGGTGCGATCATCAACACCGCGTCCGCGGCTGGCGACCAACTCGCCCTACCCACCTACGGGCCGTACGCCGTGTCCAAGGCTGGCGTCGTGTATCTCACCCGAACGTCGGCGCTTGAACTCGGGCATCGGGGAATCCGCGTGAACGCCGTTTCCCCTGCCGGCATCGGCGGCACCGGGATGGCCAACGAAGAGGTGCTCATCGAAACGCTCACTGCGCTGGGCCGGATGGGAACCCTCGACGACGTCGTCCCGGCCTACCTGTTTCTGGCGTCGGGCGACGCGACCTTCATCACCGGTACCACCATCAGGGTGGATGGCGGGATGACGGCCGGGATCACCCTGAACACCCTCGGCCTGGTTCCCTTCGAGGACGGCTAGCGCAGACCCCTTGCTCCAGGAGTTCGCAGACCACAGACTGCGCTACATCTCACAGCGAGGATCTGATATCTGATGCTCTGAGATTCATGCCCGAAGTCAGCGCCACCCACGCCGCCCGTAACTTCGCCGATTTGCTCGACGGCGTGGAGCACCGCAGCGAGCACTACACCATCGTCCGCCGCGGGAAGGCTATCGCCCGGCTCGAACCCATCCCGGCGGCAAGCGGCGCAAGTCTCAAACAACTGCTCAGCACGGTTGCGTCCGATGAGGAGTGGGCGCAGGACCTAGCCGAGGTCCGCAATCTCCTCGAGTTGGACCGGTGACCCGCCTCCTCCTCAATACCACGTGCCTGGTGGACGTGGACCGCTCCCGGATGTCGCTCGATGAGGTCGTCGACGACCACGACGACGTCGCCATTGCCGCCGTCACCGCCGCCGAACTGGCAGTCGGCGTCCTCATCGCCCCACCACGAATCCGTGAAGCACGGCGGGGGTTCTTCGAGGCGATCACGAACCTGATCCCGGTGATCGATTACAGCCTGCCGGTCGCGCTCCAACACGCCGCGCTGCTTGCCGAAGTGCGCCGCAAGGGTCGGCCTCGAGCGGCGCACGACCTGATCATCGCAGCGACCGCACGCGCCACGGAGCGAGCGGTGGTGACTGCGGACTCCACTGCGTTTGCCGGACTCAGCGGAGTGAAGGTGCAAAGCGGCTAGGGCAGCAGTTCCGCCCGGAGTTCCTGCAGCTCGGCGTTCGGACCGGGGTTCGGGCAGTTTTCCTGCGGGTAGAGGAACAGCTTGCCCGCCTGCTGACTGAGCGCCTCCTCGAAGGCCTCCCCGGCCTGTGACATGTTGTACTCATGGGTGATCATGTGGTCGGAGAGTTGCTGGACCTCGGGGTTGCGGAGCATCCGCACCAGGCCCTCACGGTGGGAGAAGTACACGTCGTGGCTGCCGGAGATCTTGACGCCGCGGTTGTGGACCTCCTCGAGCAACATGATCGGGAACGGCTCGGTCGCTTCGACCAGGAACCCGTACATGTACATCCACCCGAAGCGCCGCACCGAGTGGAGGGCGCGGCGCTGATAGAACGGATAACCGGACGCCTCGATCGCAAGGTCGACACCCTTCTGGTCCCCGGTGAGAGCATGCACCTGCTCGAGCCAGTCCTCATCCTCGGGATTGATGACGTGATCGGCGCCCATGCGCTGCGCCAGTTCCATCCGCACCGGGTTGCGGCCCAGCACGATGACCTTCGCCCCCCGGTACTTGGCGTTGATGATCGAGCCAAAGCCGATGAACCCGACCCCTGCCACCAGCACCCAGTCGTCGCGTCTGATGTCCGCAACCTCGAACGCGGTGTAAGTGCATCCGAGCGAGCAGTTAGCCAGCGCGGCGTAGCGGAACGGCAGATCGTCGGGGATCTTCTGGATCATGAGATCGGGGGCGATGCGGTACTTGCTGAATCCGAACCCGCCGGACTCGCTGCCGCAGACGTTCTCGATCGACTTCAGCCCGCCGGGAGCGTCGATCGCCTTCCCTCCACCGAGCTCTTCCAGCATCGTGTTGGGGTTCTGCGTTTCGGTCAGCGCCTCGTACGGAATGCTCATGCAGTGCGTTGGGCTCAGGCCCCGCCGGCACACGACACACTCACCGCACGGGTTGCCCTGGTAGATCACAACCCGATCGCCGACCTCGAACCGAGACGCCTCAGTGGTTTCGATGATCGTGCCCACCCCTTCGTGGCCCTGGTTCCACTCATCGGAGTGCCACTCGAAACGGTGCTCCTTGTAGACCTGGTGCTCGATGCAGATCGGGGCGATCTCGACCTCAACGAGAGAGAACCCCGGAACGATCCTGGGGTAGGAACGCTCGTCGAGGGCGGCCTTCCGCGGCTCAGGAATGGTCAGGACCACGTTGCTGTCGCTCATCGGAATCCTCCCGTCGGACGGCATCCGGGGATCGTGATCACGATCCGACCCCTCTGCGAAAATGTATCACATATTCCCGAATTCCGCGCAGGAAATTGGCATAGAATCATCTCTGGACGCACAGATTCGCTTCCTAGCTCATCAGAGGCTACTGAGAGGACGTCCGGATGGTTGACTTTGGACTCCACGGCAAGAACGCACTAGTGACCGGCGGCACCGCCGGGATCGGCAAGGCGGTGGCCGCCGAGTTTGCCTCCGCCGCAGCCGCGGTGGCCATCGTCGGGCGGCGAACGAACGGACAGGCCATCGCCGACGAGATCGGCGCGACCTTCATCAAGGCCGACATCACCGATCGGGATGAGGTCGGCCGGATGTTTGCCGAGACCGAGGAGCGGATCGGCCCGCTCGACATCGTCGTCCTCAACGCCGGCATCGATCCCGGCATGGCGGTGATCCCCGAGATCGACCAGGACGCATTCGAGCGCAATCTCGACGTCAACTACCGCCACGTGTTCTGGGGCCTGCAATCGGCCCCGGGCCACATGAATGACGGCGGCTCGATCATCGTCACCGCCTCGACGCTGGCGGTCACCAACGTTCCGGCCACCGGCCACTACGCCGCCTCCAAAGCCGCCGCCCTCTCCCTGGCCAGGACGGCGGCGCTTGAACTGGGAGAGCGCGGCATCAGGGTCAATACGGTGATGCCGGGCACCACGCTGTCGGAGATGACACCGTCCGACCACTGGGAGATCGAGGTCATGAAGACCATGCTCCCTCTCGGGCGTCATGCGATCGCCGAGGAGGACCTGGTCGGGTTGTATCAGTTCCTGGCGTCGGACGCGTCCCGCTACCTCACGGGCCAGGCCATTGCCTGCGACGCCGGGATGACGGCCGGGTTCAGCTACGGGCTGCTGCGGGGTGTCGGAACTCCGCTCTAGCGGGCCTACAACCCTTCGGCCCACGCTCCGTCGACCGGGATCGAGACCCCGGTGACATAGCCGGAACCGGGGCCGGCGAGCCAGGCAACCACCTTGCCGACGTCCTCACCGAGACCGCGGCGCCGCAAGGCGACCGCAGCCGGGGCCTCACCGCCGAAGTCCGCAACGGTGATGCCCTCCTGGGCGGCGGCCAACTCGATGGCGATGTCACCCATCGCGGTGTCGATGTCACCCGGACACACGGCATTGACCCGAATGCCGTCGCCGGCAAAGTCGAGGGCGAGCGACTTCGTGAGTCCGATGACCGCGAACTTCGTCGCGGAGTAGGCGGCGAAGTCGGGCCATACCTTCATGCCTGCGATCGACGAGTTGTTGACGATCGTTCCCCCACCGCCGGCCTGCATCACCGGAATGACGTGACGGGCGAAGTTGACCATCCCCATGACGTTGACGGCCCATGACTGCTCCCAGGTGTTGTCATCCATTCCGAGAAACGGCTGGGCGCCGATCGGGGTCCCGGCGTTGTTGAACAGGATGTCGATCGTGCCGAACTCGGCCACCGTACGCTCGACACAGGCCTTCACCTCGTCCTCGATGCGAACATCGACAGCCATCGCCAGCGCTCGGCCGCCATCCGCTTCGATCTCGGCGACGGCCTCCTCCATGAAGGCCATGTCTTCGGCAACCGTCGGCATACCGAACCACTCGAGGTCGCGAGCAGGACGGGCAACGTCGGTCAGCACAACGGCCGCGCCTCTGCTTGCCAGCTCCCGTGCCGCACCGATTCCGATGCCCCGCTCTCGTCCTGCACCGGTGACGATCGCAACCTTGCCGTCGAGTTCACCCATCAGACGCTCCTTGCTCTTCTTGCCTGCGATTCCTGTTCGAGCACCCGATCCACCAGCGCGGTGTCTAGGTACTCGGTCCAACTCTCGATCAGATCACCGCGGAAGCGGAGAACGAGGCAGTAGTCGTTGTCATATCGCACCCGGGAGGCCCGCATCACGGAGCTCCCCCGAGCCTGCACCACGACGACGGGATCCTCCACGATGGCCCGGTCGACTGTCATGCCGATGCCACCGTCGATCACGTCGGCGACGAACGTCTCCAAACTGCGCAATTCGGCCTTGCCGTTGAAAGTGCCGGAAGCCCCAGTCGTCCCGATAGTCCGGTACGTGATGTCGTCGGTGAGCATTCCCAGCCACCGATCCCACTCGGCGGCCGCCTGTGCCTCGATTGCGGTCACGGCCAACCGTTCGAGATCATCCCGCCGTGCGATCATCAGCGGCCTCCAAGGAGCGGGCGGCAGGCATCCAGAACCGTGGCGGCGATCTCGGCCGGGTCGCCCTCCAGCGGGGCCCCCGACCCCTCTCCCACCGACCCACCGAGCAGCATCTCGAATACGTAGTCGATCGCCGGAGCACGTCGCTGCGCCAGCTTGCGCCGCGGTTTGGGACCCGTCAGCCGCAGCTCCTGGAGCCGCGACACAGGTGGGGCCCCGCGGATGACTTCCACGTCGGCTCGGCGGGCCCGCAACCGTCCGGGCAGTGTGGGGTACCGAAGCCTTGGACCCCACTCGATCGAGACCACCGCAGGTATCGGGCAGCGCAGACGGTCGCGCATGCCTTCGCGGCGCCGTTCGATGACCAGTTTCCCGCCGTGATCGACCCCAATCGCAGAGACCGATCCCACGTGAGGGAGACCCGACATCTGTGCCAGCGCCGGACCCACCGGGTTCACACCGATTCGGCCATTCCTTGCACCGGTCATCACGAGCGATGGTGCCAGGTCCGATATCAGCGGCGCGAGGACGTGGGCCTCATCGAGTTGGGATGCAGACGAATCGATCCGAATCGCCTTGTCGGCGCCGACGGCCATTGCACTCCGCAGAGCCCCTTCAACCGACTCGTCCCCGACACCAACGGCGACCACGGCCCCGAGCTGCAGCCGCAGCGCGGTCTCCAGGGCGATCTCCCCGGTGGGATCGAACGGGTGCAGGAGCACGACGGCCGTCATTGATCCTGCTCCAGAGCGGCGATGAGCTCCGGCACAACATCGTGAAGATCTGCGACCACCGCGAGATCGGCAAGGCCATGGATCGGCGCGCTCGGATCACTATTGATCGAGACGACGAAGCCCGAGTCTTTCATCCCGAGGACGTGCTGTGACGCCCCGGAGATCCCGCAGGCGAGGTAGAGCGCAGGGCGCACCGTTGCTCCCGTCTGTCCGACGAGGGCGTCGCGGTCGACCCAACCGAGGTCGGTCGCTCGACGCGACGCCGCGACCTTGCCGCCCATCGCCCCGGCCAGCGTCTGGAGGAGCTCGAACCCATCGGAGCCACCCACGCCGAGACCTCCGGCGACGAGGACCGGAGCGTCGTCGAGCGGGAGTTGCGCCGGATCGATCGGCTCCGATCCGATCAGCTCGATAGCTGCAGGAGTCGAACCCTTCGGATCGAACTCCGTGACAGCGGGCTCGGCGGCATCGGAGACCGGTTCGGGCCGGAACGTCCCGGGAGGAATGAGGGCCAGAGCGGGCGCATCGCCGGTCCACGTCAACCTGGTAGCGGCGGCACCGTCGTCTTCCATGCGGGTCGCTTCGAGGACACCTCCTGCCCCGATGCGGAGGTACGTGCAGTCGTCGACCAGGCCGGCATCGAGAGCGACCGCCAGCCGGGGAGCCATCTCGCGCCCGATCGTCGTGCCCGGAATGAGGAACACATCGGGCTGCTCGGTCTCGACCAGGGACCGCAACCATCCGGTCGGGATCGCGGCATCCGCGCCGTCCCAAGCTGCGGTGATCAGGATCACTCGGGTGGCTCCATGTCCGGCGAGCTCGGCGGCCGCTCCTGCGGAGCCGTTGAGCACGACCGCCACGACCTCGGCCTTTGAGAGGGCTCCAATCCGTGTTGCCTCGGTCGCCACCTCCAGTGCGCTGGAGGCGACCCGGTCGCCTTCGGCCTCGGCCAGGACCCAGATGGCCGGCACCGCTACACCCGCCTGCCGATTGCGCCGCCGTCGAAGAAGGCTGTGTCGGCGGTCCCGGGGGCAACACAGTCGCCGATGCGGCGTAGGTCCTGAACCCGCCCCTTGAGCGACAGGTAGAGGTCCTCAGCGGCGATTCCGCCGAACGAGGAGATCAGGGTGTCGCACGGCACCGTGAAGTCCTTGCCGGTCAGCAGTTCGACGCCCGACACCGTGCGGCCGTCGAACCCGGTGACGGCGGCAAGCAGCTTGATGTCCGCCGCCCCCTTCAGACCGAGACGGGTCATGACGCCCCACGTCGTCTGCGCCTCGGCCAGCTTGCCCGGAGCCTCCTGGGGAATGAGCACGGTGACTTCGTGTCCACGGTCCAGCAGGGTGTCGGCTGTGGTCAGGCCCTGGATGTGGTTGTCGCCTGCGTACACCACCACCCGCTCCCCCACCTCAGCAACACCCTCGAGAACGGAACGCACGTCGACGGCCCGCTCGATCCCGTCCACCGGTGGAAGGTGGTCGTAGGGAGCGGTCCGCACCACGGATCCGGTAGCGATGATCACCGCATCGGCGCCTTCGGCGGCGACCGCACCGGCATCCATCTCCACCCCGAGGCGAATCTCGACGCCGAGACGTTCGAGCTGCCGCTCGTGATACCGGGTGATGTCCTGCCACTCCTCGCGCCCACTTGCCTTCTGCACGGTGAGGAGTTGCCCGCCGAGCGATTCGCCGCGATCCACGATCGTCACCTGATGGCCCCGCTCCGCAGCCACCCGGCCCGCCTCACATCCGGCGGGACCGCCGCCGACGATCAGCACGTGCCGCGGTGGATCGGCGGGCTGCAGCTCGGCCCAGAACGGATCTGCCTCGCGACCCGCGACCGGGTTGGCCATGCACCCCACAGGCTGGCCGATCGCCAATCCCCCGAAGCAGCGCTGGTTGCATGCGATGCAGTTGCGAATCTCGTCCTCGCGGCCCTCCCACATCTTGCGGGGGAGATCCGGGTCGGCAATGGTCGCCCGGGTCATCGCCACCATGTCGGCCTGTGCGTCGGCGACGATTGCCTCGGCCATCTCCGGATCCTTGATCCGGCCGGCAACCATCACCGGGAGGTCGACCTCTTCCTTGATCGCGGCTGAGAGGTGGCGGTTGTAGCCCAGCGGGACGTACATCGGCACGTCCATCGAGGCCATGTTGGTGTAGGTACCGGAGCTGATGCTGAGGTAGTCGATCAGGCCCGAGGCCTCGAACCGCCGTGCGATCTCCTGCGCGACCTCGACGGTGATGCCGCCGTCGACGTACTCGTCTCCCGGCATCCGAACGCCGACCACCATGTCGGGCCCGGCCGCCTCGCGCACCCGGCGCACGATCTCGAGCGGCAGCCGCATCCGGTTGTCCAGCGATCCGCCGTACTCATCGTCACGCTGGTTGGTGGTCGGGGTGAGAAACTCGGTGAGGAGATACCCGTAGGCGCAATGCACCTCGATCCCGTCGAAGCCTCCATCGCGCATGATGCGGGCCGCATCGGCGAAGTCGTCGATCAACCGGTCGATGTCCTCGCGCTCCATCGCTTTGGGGACATGGCCAACGACCGGACAGGCGATCGGCGACGGAGCGATGAGCGGTTCGAGTGCCGCCTGGGCATCCCAGTTCTGGCGGCCACCGTGGGCAAGCTGGGCGAAGATCCTGGTTCCGTGCCGATGGACGATCGCGACTCCCCTCCGGTACCACTCGACCTGGCCGTCGACGAACGGGTTGTCCATGTCGCCGAGCGGCAGCCGCACTCGATCCCAGCGCTGCACACTCTGCGCACCGATGACGATGAGCCCCACCCCGCCACGCGCTTTGGCCTCGTAGTAGGCAAGATGGCCCTCGGTCCAGCGCCCGTTGTGAGCCAGGTGGGTGAGGTGAGCACTCGAGAGGATCCTGTTGGGAACGGTGACCGGCCCGATCTGCAGTGGGCTGGAGGCGTGGGGATAGGGCATCTGCGGGTCCTTTGGCGGAGCGCCGTTCTCGAGATTAACCGTTGATTTCTGTGAAAGGACAGCCTATGGCCAGGGATTTCGTTTCATACTAGGCTGATTGCACAGGTTTTGCTGGACTGCTGGGAGGATCATCATGGACGTCCACGTCGAATCGGCCGAGTTCCTGCACCGGCTGTATCGCACCGTGTGGAAGGCGTACGGCGCACCCGACGAGCAGGCTGAAGTCTTCGCCCGCTGCATCCTGTACGGCGACCTGCTGGGACGGGTGAACCAGGGTGCAGCGATCGCCGAGATCGTCCACTTCATGGTGAACGCGGGGATGCTGGATCCGTCGGCCGAGCCCACAGTCGTGACCGAGGGCACCGTTCACAAGGTGATGGACGGCACCAGGTGTCTCGGGCAGTACGCCATGACGCGGGCGGTCGAGGAAGCCATGGACATCGCGACGGAGCACGCCGTCGGGATTGTGTGGCTGCGTAACTTCAACGACATCGGCCCGGCGGCTGCGTTCTCGACCCTGGCGCTGGAACGCGACTTGGTGTGCCAGGTCTCGATCAACTCGGTGCCACTGGCCGCCCCCTACGGGGGCCGTGACTTCCGCTGCGGTGTCGGCCCGATGGCGGTGGCCTGCCCCGCCGGGGAAGAGCTGCCGATTCTCTTCGACGGCTTCTTCGGCGGTACCTACGACGGATACATGGCCAATGCCGTCATGGACGGGCGCAAGCTGCCGACGAAGGCACTGATCGATCCCGACACCGGCGAACTGACCGACGATCCGGTTCCCTACATCACCGACATCACGAGCCGCATCGGTGAGCAGAAAGCGGCCACCGTGTTCTCGGCACCGAAGATGTACGGCATGTCGGTGGTCCAGGAGATCTGGTCTGGGTTCCTCGGCCTCGGAGCCATCACCTCCAACATGATCCCTTATCCAGCCGACGAGTACACGGACGGAGATCCCGATCTGAACAGCGTCGGGGGCGGATTCGTGCAGGTGTTCGATCCGTCGAAGCTCATGCCGATCGAGGACTTCAAGGCCAAGGTTGACGGCTACATCCGGGACCTGAAGTCGTCACGGCTGGCGGCCGGCTCCGACGAGATCTTGCTCCCGGGCGAGTTGGAATGGCGGGCTGAAGCGAAGCACCGCGCCGAAGGTGTGCCGATCCGGCGTGAGTATTGGAACAACTTCCTGGCCATGGCCGAGCAGGTCGGCATCGATCCGGACGATCTTCGATGAGTTGGGAAGACTTCGACGTCACGCCTCATACGACGGCCGCAGAGCGGATGCGGGCGACGATCGCCTACGAGGGCCTGACCCCCGATCAGGTCTTCGATGTCGTCGGTGATCCCGACCGCATCACCGACTGGATGCTGCTGGCGGAGGACGTCCGAGTGCATCCGGCGGAGCCGGGACAGGACCCGACCTTCAACGTGGTGTTCGCCTTCTTTGGAGATGTGTACGAGGAGGTGCTGCACTGGGATCCGCCGAACCGGTACGTGTACCTGGCGCAGGGCCCCAACTTCCCGATCAAGGACTACATCGGCCGCATCGAGGTTCATGAGACCGAACCCGGCCGTGGCGAGATGATCTGGGCGTTCTACTACGACCGCATCGAACCGCAGGTCTACGTCCCGCTGATCCCGCTGATGCTGCCGCCGATCATCAAGGCCTCGGTGGGGCGCCTGGCACCGCTGATCGGCGGGACCGCTGCTCGGTTCGAGAGCCTCATGTAGAGAGGGACGGACGAGACCCCCTCCGTCCCGGCCCTGCCCCCTCAGCGCACCTCGTAGAGGTTCTTCTCGATTCTGAGGTACGGGAAACACTCCAGACCGGCGACGTCGGGATGCTCCCGCACCCGATCCAGCGTCTCCAGCAGATGGGCCCGGTCGTCGTACCAGAGCTCGAAGATGACATCGAAGCGACCCGTGCTGCCGATCACCATGGTGCTCTCCGCCAGCTCCGCGACCGACGACGCCACTCCCCTCGTGTTACCGAACGTCAGCACACCGACGATGGCAAACCCGGCGATACCAACCGCGTCGGCGATCGGGGAGGCCTGGACCGCCACCACCCCGGTTTCGAGGAGGCGCTGCACGCGCACCCGGACCGCCGCCTGGGACAGATCGACCTTGGGGGCCAGCGCAGCGTAGGTAGCCCGGCCGTCCTTCATGAGCTCGCGAATCAGGAGATGGTCGGCATCATCGAGTTCGATCGCGGGTTTCGCCGGATCGACCCAACTGCCGGATGCAACGATGCGCCCGACGCCCGACCAGTCCTGTTTCGCTGAATAGAGGTAGGTGAACGACTCGACGGCCGTCACGCCGTCGATCGATCGCATCTGATCAAGCCCTTCGAGCAGGTCGGCATTGTCGGCGCCCTGCAACTCCGCCATGACACCGAAACGTCCGGCAGCCGTCACCACAAAGGAAGTGGAGGGAATGGCGCACACTGCTGCCGCGATTGAGCGGGCCGGCCCCGCCACCGACATCGCCGCCATGGCGTGCACGCCGATACCCCGAACAGAGGGGGCGACTCTCCCGGCGATGCCGATAACGTGCTCGTCGAGCAAACGCTGCACGCGGGCTCGGACGGCAGCCTGGGACAGGCCGGTGAGCTCCGACAGGGCGGCATAAGTGGCACGCCCGTCGGCGACCAGCCCGCGAATGATCTGACGATCGACATCGTCGAGATCGGGACGCAACTCGGGTGCGTCGTTCATGATCCCTCCAATCCCCACTCGAGCACACCGGACGAAACCCCAACCGACAGCCCGCCGCCGACGTTGATCGCCTGTCCGGTGATGTAGGCGGCGTCGTCACTGGCCAGGAAGTGCACGGTGGCGGCAATGTCCTCGGGACGGCCCAGCCGCCCCAGCGGTGCAACGCGCTCGGTGAAGGCCGGGTAGTCGACCGAGTCGGCCTCGGTCATTGGGGTTTCGACGAACCCGGGGCACACCGCGTTGACCCGAATCCCCCGGTCGGCCAACTCGAGCGCCGCCGATTTGGTGACGGCGACAGCAGCCGCCTTCGACATCGAGTAGGCGGGAAACCCCGGAAACCCGAGCACACCGGCCAGTGACGCCATATTGATGATCGATCCGCGCTGACCCATCACAGGGGCGGCGTGCTTGATGCCGCGCAGCACCCCGAGGGAGTTCACTTCGTACAGCTTGCGGGCCACCTCATCGTCGGCTCCCTCAACTCCGAGATCGGCTGCGTCGGATGCGATCCCGGCGTTGTTGACCAGCACGTCGATCCGACGGAACCGATCGACGACCTCGTGGACCAGCGCGGCAACGCTGGAGTCATCGGCCACATCGGTGGCGATCGATACCGCTCCGAGCTCATCCGCCAGCGCGCTGCAGTTCTGCAGGTCGGCGATCACCACCGTGGCTCCCGCATCTGCGAAACGCCGCACGATCGCCAACCCGATGCCCGAGCCACCGCCGGTGACCACGGCGACCTTGCCCTCAAGGCTGAACATGCCGACCTCCGCTCTCGGCTGCTCCCATCACCCTAGCCGACGATTTCTGTGCCGAACGGCATCATTGCACAGATTTCTATTGAGATTCGGCGGCAGGACCGTCGATTGGCGTCTATCGTTGTGGTGAGTTGCTGAAGGAGTCACATGCTCGCTGAACGGTTCATCCCCGAAGGATTCGAGATCCCCGTTGTCGACCGCAACGGGTGGAAGTTCCGTCCGCTCAACATGGACCACCTCGCCCAGGACTACCACGCGTGGATGAGCAGCATCGATCACTTGCGCGACGGCGGCATGCTCCAGCCCCCCGGCGCCCCATGGATCGATTGGCCCCGCCCCGATTTCGGGATCCGCTGGGAGCTGGCCGCCCTCGGCGAGAACGAGTTCGCGATGATGTACGGCTACAAAGTCGAGTACATCATCCTGTCGCCGGACGAGTCCGAGTCGTTCGGCTGCGTCTACATCTTTCCGCCGTCAAAGGCCGGTTTCGATGTCGAGGTGACCATGTGGACCCGCGCCGACAAGGTCGATGAACTCGACGACGAGATCTACGCGTTCATCCGAGAGTGGATCCCGGCGCAGTACCCCTTCTTCACCAGCATCGCCTGGCCCGGCCGTGAGATCGGCTGGGAGGAGTGGGAACAGCTCCCCGACGCCTGAGCCAGATCTCGCAACCGGCCCCGGTGAGGCAGAATGGGGGCCCGTGAGACCGGAGGGCGAAGACGTGCTGGATGACATCAAGGCAGCGGTGATCGATGGGGATGCCGAGCACACCGTCGAGCTGGTGAACCAGGCGTTGGAGCAGGGGATTGATCCGCAAGAGATCGTCGACGAGGCGCTCACGGCAGGGTTGCGTGTCGTCGGGGACCTCTTTGACAAGGGTGAGTACTTCATCCCCGAGATGCTGATCGGTGCCGACGCCATGGAGCAGGCCATGGTGATTCTGAAGCCGCTGCTCGCGGCCGACGCAACGGGCGGAGCCGGAACGGTCGTGATGGGGACCATCAAGGGTGATCTCCACGACATCGGCAAGAACCTGGTCATCACCATGCTGCAGAGCGCCGGCTTCGAGGTCGTCGATCTCGGAGTCGACGTGCCGGTTCCCCGGTACGTCGACGCGGCAAATGAGCATCAAGCGCAGATCGTCGGAATCGGCGCGCTGCTCACCACCGTGATCCCCACCATTGGGGACGCGGTCCGAGCGCTGCGGGAACTCGACCCGGTGCCGAGGATCATGATCGGCGGTGCAGCCATCAGCGCCGATACGTGTGACCTCGTCGGAGCCGACGGCTACGCGCCGAATGCCAAGCAGGCAGCGGATCTGGCGGTCGAACTCCTCGCCCGGTAGCCGTTGGCAGCAGCGCCTGTTCGTCTAGCCGATCGCCCCGATCGCCTCGGTGAGCACCGCGGTGCCCTCGTTGATCTCCTCCTCGGTCACCGTCAGCGGGGGTGCGATCCGCAGCACGTTGCCGTAGAGCCCGCCCTTGCCGATCAGCAGGCCGGCCTGCTTGCAGCGCTCCGAGAGCTCGCCGGCCAGTTCGGGTGCCGGGTCCAGCGAGCCGGGCTTCACCGTTTCGATGGCGAGCATCAGACCCTTGCCCCGCAACTCTGCGATCCAGTCGGCGTCCGCGACGGCGGGACGCAGCCCGTCGGCAAGGATCCGGCCCAACTGCAGCGAGTTGCTCTGCAGGTCGTGCTTCAGCAGATAGTCGATCGTCGCGTTGCCGGCCGCCGCCGACAATGGGTTGCCACCAAACGTCGAGATCGAGTTCGACCCGATGGAATCCATGATCTCGGCCCGGGCCACCACCCCGCCGAGGGTCACGCCGTTCCCGACGCCCTTGGCGAAGGTCATGATGTCGGGAGTGATCCCATGAGCCTGGTAGCCCCAGAAGTTCTCACCGGTCCTCCCCCACCCGGTCTGCACCTCGTCGGAGATGTAGAGGATCCCGTAGTCGTCGCAGACCTTCTTCAGTGCACCGAACAGGCCGTCCGGTGGAGTGGCGAACCCGCCGACGCCCTGGATCGGTTCTGCCAGCAGACAGGCCACGTCACCCGCCGTCATCATGTCGATGACCTGACGGAGGTCGTCGACCGATGCCTCGATTAGGGCATCGGGGTCGAACCCGCGAAATGGGCTGCGCAGCGGGTACGCACCCTGGACAAAGTTGACGTTGATCCCCGACAGCGACGTCGGCGACCAGGATCGGTGGCTGGTCACCGCCACTGCCGTGAACGAGCGCCCGTGGTAGCTGTTGCGCATCGCCAGCACCTGGTTCGACCGGCGATAGGTGGTCGCCAGCAGGATCGCGGCGTCCGTGGCCTCGCTCCCGGAGGTGGTGAAGAAGACCTTGGCGTCCGGGATGCCGGAGAGTTCGGTGACCCGTTCGGCGAGTTCGATTGCCGGCTCCGAGAGATACAGCGTGGAGGTGTGGACGACCTTGGCGGCCTGCTCCTGAATCGCCGCGGTGATTTCGGGAACCGAATGGCCCACCATCGTGGTCAGGATCCCACCGAAGAAATCGAGGTAGCGGTTCCCTTCGACGTCCCAGACGTGGCGGCCCTCACCGCGGTCGATCGCGATCGGCTCGTCGTGGTAGATCGCCAGCCAGGATGGTGACACCTTGTAGCGCCGCTCCAGCAACTCCTGATTCGTGGTCATCGGGCACCTCCGGGATCTGATGGCATGCCGCAGTAGATTCGTCCCTGTGCCGGGCGGCACGTCGTGTGTAGCCTATTGATCTAGTAGCCTATTGATCTATAGGCTAACATTCCGTCGCACGGCCCGCATGTGGGCTGCACCGAGTGAACGAGAGGACGGACGGTGGCATCGGATCCAACGGCAAACCTGACCGGTGGCGACCTGACTCGCCATCGGATCCTGGTGGCCGCATCCCGGATGTTCGCCGAGCGCGGCTACCACGGAACATCCACGACCCAGATCGCCGAGGCGGTCGGCATCCGCCAGCCGTCGCTGTTCTTCCACTTCCCTTCGAAGCAGGCGATCGCCGCGGAACTCCTCGAACTCGACCTGCGTCCGGCGATGATCCGGCTCGTCCGAGCGCTCGAACTCGACGGCTCCCCCGCCGCCCGGCTTCTCGCCTATGTGCAGTGTGAGATGACGGCGCTGAGTTCCGCCTCGTACGACATGCGGGGGCCCTACAGCGAGGCCGTGCTCGAGGAACCGGGCCTGGAACCCTGGCGGGAGTTGCGTGCGAAATACCACAAGCTGATGCGCCGGCTCATCCGCCAGGGCCAAGCCGGCGGCGAACTGCGAGACGTCGATCCCGTCGTGACCCAGGAACTGCTCACGGCGATCTTCATCCAGACCATCTGGAGCTCGGCCGACGATCGGGGCGATCGCAACGCCAAGCGCGTCGCAACGCAGGCGGAGATCGTGCTGCGCGGACTGCTCGCCGACGGGATCGACATCGAGTCCGTCATCGAGGAGGCTGGCGCCGTCGCCCGGCGGATCGAGCAGTCGGTGGACTCCTAGAAGCCCTCGACCTGCTTCGGGAAGTAATCCTCCAGCGTGCCCTCACGGTGCACGTCGGCGGTGCTGCAGTGCAGGCCGCCGCCGAACGGTGACACCTCGTAGAACGGAACCGGGATCACTTCGACGTCGTGAGCGGTGAGCAATTCCATCAGCGGCTCCTCGGTCGCCTCGACGCAAACCGTCCTCGGATCCAACACGAGCACGTTCATGTTCAGCCAGATGCTGCAGAAGGTCATGTCCCGCTTAGCGTTGAGCACCGACTTGGGTGCCTCGAGGACTTCCCAGTCGTTGATACGGAAGAGTTCGTGCTGGCGCTCCTCGAGGGGAGTGCGCACCGGGTTGATCAGGACCAATCCGGGACGGATGGGAACCAACGTCGAGTCCATGTGCCACGGTCCCGTTTCCCGGTAGAACACCCGATGCACCCGGAAGTCGGGGAAGTGGCGCTGCAGCCATGAGATCCCGGCACGATTGGTGACCATCGAGTCCTGGACGAACATGTCCGTTCCGAACCGCACGACATCGGCGGCGTCGAACAGGGGCTCCTTGTTTGAGGGCAGCCAATCAGCGGTGTCTGCCAGCGCCAGCTTCTCGGAGCGGGTCATCGCGTTGTAGCGCTCCCACCATCCGGCCTTGTAGGTGTCCTCGGTGAGCCGCGGCTTCGGGGCTGCCTCGAACCGGAAGTTCGGATCCTCGGTGAAGTAGCGCTCCAAGAGCGGCCGGTAGGCGAGGTACTCGAACCAACGGCTCCGATAGGACATCGTTGCCTCGAGCATCTCGTTGCCAACAGTGAGCAACAGGTCTCGTGGTGGCATGACCCCGAACATCGACTCCTGGACCCAATCGGGGGTCGAGACGGTCTGGGTGAAGTCCATCAACTCCGGCCGGTCGACTCGGATCCCGCGGCCCTCAAGCAGCGAGGCAAATGCATCCAACTGCTCATCTGCCGCTGCCTGCATCTCATCGGGATATGGGCCGAACGTCGGATACGGGAACCCCTGCTCCGGCCAATCACGCCGAACGGCCGGCTCCGGTGCCTGCACCATCGTGCCGGTGGCGCGGCCCACGATCACATGCTTCAGCGGGTCCCACTCGTTCCACGAACTGACGATGGTGCGGTCCGTCATGACCGGCCCTCTCTCTCGTTGCCCACCGGATTCTAGCCTATAGACCAATAGGCCAACGATGCCCGTGATGCACACATGTGAAAGGGGCACCGCCGGAGCGGTGCCCCTTTCGTGTCAGGGACTCGATGTGTATCGGGTTAGCCCTCGAGCAGTGGGCCGTAGATGCTGAGATCGATGATCTTGAAGGGCACGACCTCCACGAACTTCCCATCGACGAGCTGGACGATCAGGTAGTTCGGGTTGCAGGTTGCCGAGAACGGAGCTGCACCGGGGCAATCCAGCGTGTCCGGACCCACCGTCAGGTGGCCCGACCAGCCCTCAGCCGCGGCACGGATGTCATCACCGGTGAAGTCGGGACCGCCGGCCGCCGCAAAGGCGTCTTCGAGCACCTCGATGAGCCAGAAGGTCATCAGGGCGCCGTTGACTGCAAAGCCGTCCACCCGCACACCGTCGCCGTACTCGTCGAAGATCGACACGAGCAGGTCTCGATCGGGATTGCCGTCGATCAGCGCGGTCGTCGGGTTGGCGAACAGCCAGTTCTCGAACTTCCCGGTCTCGACGAACGACTCTGCGGCGCAGAAGTCAGTCGAGATGATCGTGCCGCCGAATCCGAGCGTGTTGAGCGCATCGGCTGCAGGCTCACACTCGGCGAGCGTGAACGGCAGGAACAGCATCGCATCGATGGCACCGAGATCGACGGCGGCGAACGCCGGCAGGTAGTCGGCGGTGCCTTCGTCGTAGAAAACAGCCTCGGTGGCGGCGCCGTACTCCCCGAGCAAGAACCCGAGCAGGTCCGCAGTGTCACGACCGAACGGTGAGTCGGTCGTGACGATCCCAATGCTGTCGTAGCCGAGATCGAGCACGAGGTGTTCCATGATCACGGTCGCGCCGGGCAGCACGCCAGGGTCGGCCGAGAACAGATCGGGCTGAATCGAGTCAGGGATGTCCCACAGCAGGTGTCCGACCATCGGCAGTTCAGCCTGACCGAGCACCTGGAACATGGCGTCAGAGCTAGGAACCGACATCGGGAACACAAACTGCGCGTCGTCATCGTTGGCCCACTGCTGGGCGCAGCGCTGAGTTGATTCGGGGTCGTCACCCGAGGTACACAGGTCGAGTTCCAGCATGTGCCCGTCGATTCCGCCCTGGGCGTTGTACCAGTCGATGATCGCCGTGGCGGCCGAGCTCACCTCGGGCCACGCCACCACTCCGTCCTCCTGGTTGATCGCAGGAATGCGGATGGGGACCTTCGGCTCATCGGAGGCTGCAGTGGTTGCTGGAGCAGCAGTCGTCGCGGGGGCCGCGGTCGTTGCCGGGGCCGCGGTCGTCGCCGGAGCGGCAGTCGTCGCTGGAGCGGCAGTCGTGGTGGCCGCATCGTCGTCGTCACCGCAAGCGGCAACAACGAGTGCGAACACCGCGAGGACGGCCAGCCAGCGGAGCGTTCCTCTGATCTTCATAGTGGTGAATCCTCCCTGGGACCGATGATGTCGGCTGCGTCATTCGCCATGGTAACGAACAATATGATCGTCTGTCTACCAGGATCACCATTTTTTCGTTTCAGGGTTCCCCTTCTTGCAAGGATTTCCTGAGTCAGTGGTACCCGAGGAAGCGGCGCGCAGCAACCCCATGCCGGAGGAGCACCGGCGTCTTACTCGGATCCGAGGTCGTCGCCACCCATGTAGGCGGCGTCGAGCAGGTGCCGGTTCTCCAGCAGGTCTGCGGCACCCCCCTCGAGGACCAGGTCACCATGGCTCAGCACATAGGCACGATCGGCTTGTGCCAGCGCCAAATCGGTGTGCTGCTCGACCAGCAGCACCGCCGCGTTGGTTTCGTCGGCCACCCGACGGACCATCGGCATCAACTCCTCGTAGATCACCGGTGCCAGGCCGAGACTCATCTCGTCGACCATCAGCAGCTTCGGGTCCGCCAGCATTCCTCTTCCAAGCGCGAGCATCTGCTGCTCACCGCCGGAGAGGGTTCCGGCCAGGCGATTGCGCAGCGCCTTGAGGGGCGGGAACAGGTCGTACGCCCGATCGGTCGAACCCTTGAGCCCGGGAGCGAGAGTCAGGTTCTCCTCGATCGTCAACTGGAAGAACAAGCCCCGGTTCTCGGGAACGTGAACGACTCCCCACTGAGCGGTCTGGTGTGCCTTGCGCAGCTTCGGCACCGCGTTGCCCAGTATGTCGACACTCCCCTTCATCAGTCGCACCACGCCCGAGATCGTCCCGAGGGTGGTTGTCTTGCCGGCACCGTTCGGACCGAGCAGAGCCACGACCTCACCACGATCCACATGGAGCGTGAGATCCCGGACTACCGCCACGTCGTCGTAGCCGGCATGCATCCCTTCGACGGTCAGCACTCGGTCGCTCATTCGTCACCCCCCGTTGCCCCGAGGTATGCCCCGATGACGGCCTCGTTGGTCCGGATTTCGTCGGGTGTTCCAACGGCGATCGTCTTTCCGAAGTCGATGACATGGATCCGGTCGCACACGTTGAGGACCAAACCCATGTCGTGGTCGACGAGCAGTACCGAAATGCCATAGTCGATGATCTGGTGCAGCTTCTCGGCCAGCCAGGTCGTCTCCGATCGATCCAAGCCCGCCGCCGGTTCGTCGAGGAGCACGAGCTTGGTGTCGGCCACGAGCGCCCTGGCAACCCCGACCAGCTTGCGGTACCCCATCGAGAGGTCACCGGGCTGAGCCGACTGGATATCTGCCATCTCGAGTGCCTCGAGCGTCTCATCGACCCGCTCCGCGATCCGCTGGCTTCGTCCGAAGTAATCCTTCAACGCGATGGTCGGCGTGAGCTTCGTCGCCGCTACCTCCAGGTTGGCTCGGACAGAGATGTCATCGAACAGCTCCAGCGACTGCCACGTTCGGGTCAGCCCGCGATGAGCGATGCGGTGTGGCGGAAGTCCAAGAACCTGCTCGCCGTCGAACTCCACGCTGCCCGTGGTCGGCACGAACCCGGTGATCGCGTTGATGAAAGTTGTCTTGCCGGCACCGTTCGGTCCGATCAACCCGAGGAGTTCGCCCTGGTGTACGTCGAGGGAGATCCCGTTGCACGCCTTCAGGCCACCGAACTGCACTGTCAGATCCTCGGTGTGGAGGAGGCGATTCATCGTTCGTCCTCCTCGATCCCAATCTCCGGCTCATCGGCGGACCCCACCACCGGAGCCGGGTCCCTCCGCTTCTTCGGTAAGGCGGCGATGCTGGCGATCCAAGCCGGCTTCTCCCGCGATGGATTGCCGGTGACCTTGCGCCACAGCAGCACGAAGCCCCACGCAATGCGACGCCGCTCGCGGCGGTCGAACCCGTCGATGCCCTCGGGCTGGATGAGCGCGGTGATCACCAGGAAGAACCCGCCGAGGTAGGCCTCGTACCGGCCGAGGTCGAAGAACAGATCCTCGAAGGCCAGCGTGCCGATCCCCTGCTGCCACAGGGATCCGGCATAGATGGCTCCGGAGATGGTGGCGATGCCCCCGAGGTACGAGAACGCGAACAGCGACAGCGACGTGAGCACCGCGAAGCTGGCCATGGTGTAGGTCCCGAACTTGTACGCGGTGAGCGCACCGCCCACCCCTGCGAGGAACGAGCTGATCCCGAAGGCGGTCAGCTTGATGCCCTGGACGTTCACACCCGCCGCGGCGGCGGCCCGCTCGTTGGCACGGACCGCCAACATCTGCTCTCCGAGCATGCTCTGGCGGAGCCGAACCAACGCGAAGAAGATGATCGTGATCACAATCAGCACGAAGATGCCGAACGATGGGGTCGGGACCTTGTCATCTCCGAGGAAGAAGGGAGACGACGGCCCGAACTCCACCCCGAACAGGCTCGGAGGATCGACCTGACGGGGCCGGTCACCGGAGAACCACCCGTCACTGCGGAAGAGGAAGACTTCAATGGCGACGGCGGCGGCGAGCGTCATGATCGCCAGACTGGCGCCGCGCACCCGTAACGCAGGGATGGCGATCACCAGGCCGAACAGCGTCGCAATCAGTGCTGCCAGGAGCGGCGCGATCGGGAAGGGCACTCCAAGATCGGTGGCAAGGCTCGAGAGCACGAAGGCCGATATTCCGGCCAGGGACATCTGAGCCAGAGAGATCTGACCGAGGAATCCGGTCACCACCACGAGCGACATCGCCAGGATCGCTCCGATCAGGGTGTTGATCGTCGCGTTGCGGTACTCGAAGGGAGCGAAGATCACCAGCGTGCCGGCTCCCAGGAGGACGATCGTCGCCACAATCGGACGCACCCGGGTCGGGATCGCCCACGGCAGGCGGCCCCGCTCCACGGCGCCGCGGGATGGGAGCACCTGACCGCGCACCATCATCGCCACCACGATCACGATGAGCGGCAGGCCCTCACGAAGGTTGATGTCCGGCATCCACCCGAGGCGAATCTCCATGATCTGCAGGAGGCTCTGGGCCATGCCGATCGCCATACCCGTGGCCAGAGCGATCCAGAAGGACTGGAAACGGGCCAGCAGCGCTGCCGCCAGAGCCGGGATGATGAACAAGGTGAAGTTGGTCGGCGTCAGCCCGGTGATCGGAGCCACCATGATCCCGACCAACCCGGCCAGCATGGCCGCAATGATCCAGTTGATCGCGGCGATGCCGTCGGCGGAGATCCCGAGCAAGGTGGCGTAGCGCTCGTTCTCGGCTGCCGCCCGGGTCCGCACCCCGAATCTGGTCTTCTGGTACACCACATAGAGAAGGCCCGTGAGGGCCACCATGGCCACCAGCAGGATCAAACGATTGACCGGGATGATCGCCCCGATGAGCGTCACGGTCCCCTTGGGGAGCAGGTCGGGTGCGGAGGTGGCGTCGGTACCGAACCGGATAACGATCGCAGCCTGCAGCAGGACCATGAGGCCGACCGATGCCACGACACGTGCCAGCGGCGGCTGGTACCGCAGCAGGCGGAACACGAGGAAGTGGAACAGGAAGCCAATGATGCCGGCGGTGATCAGAGCACCGACCACAGCCGCCCACGTCGGCCACGGCCCGGCGAATTGGATGTGGGTCGGGATGTCCGGCAGATTGATGTTGATGCCGACCCAGCTCAGAATCCCCTCGATGATCGAGAAGGGGTTCATCACCGGTGGTATTGGATAGAAGCCGTCCTGAGCGAGACCGGTGAAGACGTAGGTGGAGTAGGCGGCGATCGCCCCATGGGAGAAGTTGACGACTCCGGATGCCCGGTGGGTCATCACCAGTCCGAGCGCAAGTGCGGAAAAGATTACGCCTGCCCCGATTCCCAAAAGAATGAACTGGAGGTAGATCTCCACGGCTCTGATTCCTCCTCCGCAGCATCCGACAGATGCATTATCGGATGTTTGTTGGGGCGCCGCCACTGGCGGCGCCCCAACACTAGATCGCTAGCCCTCCAGGAGCGCTGCGTAGGGCTCGAGATCGACGAGCCGCCAGTCGGACGCCGACTCGAATTTGCCACCCACCAACTTGGTCATCCGCGCCGCGGGATTGCAGACGCTGAGGAACGGGGGCGTGCCCGGACAGTCGAGCGTTTCCGGACCCAGCGTGAGTGAGCCAGACCAGCCCTCGGCGGCGGCCAGAATCCCATCGGACGTGAGCCCGTCGATACCGCCTGCCTCATAGGCAGCTTCGAGAACCTCGATCAACCAGAAGGTCTGCAGCGAGACTGCGCCGACGAATCCGGTGATGTCGGGCCCATCGTGCTGCTCGAAGATCCCGAGGATCAGTTCCCGCCCAGGATCTCCTTCGATCAAGCCGGACATCGTGACCACGAAGTACCAGTTCTCCATGAGACCGGTCTCCACGAAGGCAGGTTGGGCACATTGGTCACCACCTGTGACGGGCTTGTCGAATCCCAGTTGGTCGAGCGCCTGGGCACCGGGCCCGCACTCCGACGGATCCTGGGCAAGGAACAACAGCCCATCGATCGCATCCAGGTCCACAGCGGCGAAGGCCGGCAGGTAGTCCGCGGAACCGATGTCGTAGAAGATCGGCTGCACCGCAGCACCGGCACTCTCGAGAAGGAATCCAATGAAGTCAACCGTTCCCTGCCCGAGGTCGCTGTCCTGGGTGACGACAGCGACGTTGGTCATCGCCAGGTCGTCGACCATGTAGTTCACGAGCACGTCGGCCATCGCCAACAGGCCCGGGTCGGCTGAGTAGAACCCTTCCGGCAATGCATCCGGAATGTCCCACTCGAGCCCGCCGATCAGCGGGATACCTGCAGTGCCGAGCACTTCGTACATCACAGCGCTGTTGGGGGTCGCCATCGGGAACACGTACTCGACGTCATCGTCGTTGGCGAACGCCTGAGCACAGCGCTGAGTCGACTCGGGATCGTCCCCCGAGGTGCACAGGTCAAGCTCCAACGGGTGACCGTCGAGGCCACCGTTGGCGTTGTACCAACCGAAGATCGCCTCCACTGCGGTCGTGACCTCCGGGAAGGAGAACACGCCGTCTTGCTGGTTGATCGCCGGCACTCGAACTGCGGCCTTGGGAGCTTCAGTCGTCGGTGCAGCGGTTGTGGCGGGTGCTGCCGTCGTAGGAGCACCAGTTGTGGGTGTCGCTGCGTCGTCGTCGTCGCCACAGGCGGCAACGAGCAGCACGAAGACGGCCAGCAAGGCCAGCCATCGGAGTGACGTTCGTTTCGTCATGTGCTCTTCCTCCCTGACATCTCAAAAGAGCCGCCCTCACTCTATCGAATGATAGGAAGGTCTGTCCACCCGTTGTTAGGGATTTCTGTTTCATTATTGCTAATCAATAGCGTTTCTGAACATATCAGGCACCTATCTGCACATAGATCGGTAGACTCCGGTGCTGCTTGGAGACCTGCGAGAGTCAGCGGGATGGTGCCGGAGAGGAGAACGCTCCAATGACTGCGATCGCTCTCGCGATTGCCGCGGCCGGGGCGATTGGATCCGCCGACTTCTTCGCCGGCATCGTCGGCCGGCGTGATCGCACAGGAGCAGGACTCACCCCGGCCTACTCGTTTGCGCTGGTCGTCAGCGCGCCGTTGGCCCTCGCAGTCGAAGGAGGGCCAGAAGGCGCTCAGCTGGGATGGGGCGCGTTGATGGGCGTCCTCTGGGCGAGCGGTGTCTTTGCGCTGTCGCTCGGGGTCGCCGAAGGCCGGGTTGTCGTTGTGGTTCCGACGGCCGGCGTCCTCAGCGCGGCCGTGCCGGTCATCGTCGGAGTGATTGCCGGCGAACGCCCGAGCGGGTTTGCGTGGCTCGGGATCGCCATCGGACTCACGGCCCTCGCTCTGACTGGGCTCGGGCCGACCGCCGGTGGAACCAGGACCACCGCGTGGAGTGCTGCTATGGGCGCTGTCGGGGGCATCACGACCGGGTTTGGCCTCGTCGCGCTCAACCAGGCCACCGGAGCCTGGCCCATGGCCGCCGCGTCCACAAGTGCCGGAGTCGCGGTGGCAATCGCACTGGCTGTTCGGAGGATGCCTCTCCTGCCCAAGCGTCCTGCGGTGCTCCCGGCGATCGGGATGGGCGCTTGCGTCCTGGCCTCCTTCTGGGCACTCGTCGCCGGCTTCGACCGGGGATCGCTCACCACCGTCGCCGTGATCGCCTCGCAATACCCCGCCGTGACCATCTTGCTCGTGGCGGCCATCTGGAAGCAGCGACCCCGCGGCATCCAGTACCTCGGGGTCGCACTCGCGCTGAGTGCGGTGGCGTTCATCGCGGCCGGTTAAGCCGCTGGTTCGAACATCTCTCGCAGGTACACCAGGTTGCCGCTGGGCTCCCGCAGCACCGATGTCTTCAGGCCGATCGCCTCGTCGAACTCAAACTCGGACACCCGCTCAAACCCGGCCGCCAGGGCATCGCTATCGGCCCGCTCCGGGCGCCATGCCTGGTAGTTGGCACCGCTGATGCACGGCCCGTGCTTGGCAAACATCTCCCGCTCGGCGTCGCTGCGTGGCTCCGCCAGGATCATGGCGATGTTGCGATCAGCCGTGTACCGCTCGTCGGCGAGGAACACGATCCCCTTGTCGACGTCCCCGTGGACCGGTCGCAGCTTGAGCACCCGTGAATACCAATCGGTCATCTCCGCCAGATTCTCGGTCAGCTGTGTCGCCCCGAACAACTGCAGGCCTGGAATCCCGAAGGGGCGGAACTCGACATCGGGAGTCTTGAAGTCACCGATGTAGTCCATAATCTCGATCCAGCGGCCCTCCGGGTCGGCGCAAACGTAGCCCCGATACACCCCGAACTCTTCGTACTCCATCCGCGTCTCGCAGCCGTTCGACATCAGGTAGTCGATGGTGTTGTAGGCGTTGGGAACGATCCAGCAGATGTGGTTGATCCCTGAGCCGTGGTCCTCGTGCCAGGTGCGCTCGTACTGGAACTGGAACGGCGGCGACTCCATCTGGATCTGAAAGGCTGACCCGCAGCCCAGGAAGGTGTAGTCGACGTGCCCCTCATCGGTGAGATGGAACTCCTCACCGCCCCAGTAGTACTGCGGGATGGCGTGATACCACTTCAGCCAGTTCCACATGTTGGTGCGGGGGTTCTCGTCGTAGATGCACAGGTGGTGCAGCCAGTAGGCCTGATCGGTCATCGGCATCCTCCGGGATTCACAGATCCGTTTGCCAGAGCTCCACGACATTGCCGTCGGGGTCACGTCCGTAGGTGAACGGCCCGTCACCGATGTCCTGGGGCTCGGAGTGGAATTGCATGCCGGCCGCGCTCAGCCGGGCTTGCTCGGCAGCGACGTCATCCACGGCCAGGCAAATGTGGTTGATCCCGGTGTTGGACACGGGCCGATCGGGCCGTGCCGGACCGGGATCGGGCTGATCGAACCGGAACAGCTCGAGGAAGGAGCCGTTGCACACCAGCATCACCATTTCACCCGCACTGTCGGCCAGCCCGGTGGCCGCATCGACCTGATCGGTCCCCGGGCCCCACGATGCCCGGGCCTGCTCGAC
This sequence comes from uncultured Acidimicrobiia bacterium, assembly GCA_964511945.1. Lineage (GTDB taxonomy): Bacteria > Actinomycetota > Acidimicrobiia > Spongiisociales > UBA11373 > CAZEHO01. The sequence continues at coordinate 51,510 of CAZEHO010000003.1, forward strand.
GAAGCCGAACAGGTCGATATAGAAGGCCACCAGACGATCGAGATCCGGTGTTGAGATCCCGACGTGGTGGAGCCCCTGGATTCCGTTCACGACAGGAGATCCTCCCACGGCCAGTCCAGACCTGCGGGGTACGCACCGTCGTCGGAAAGGGCCTCGAACTTCGTCCTGAATGTGGTCTCCACCATCACCGGGTGGGTGAAGATCCAGAAGCGTCCCGCCTCGATTTCGGAAACTGCCAAGCGCCCCGCGACATCGGGGGCCATCCCCTTGGCGAGCATCTCATGGTCGGCCTCTGCTCCCTCGGGGTCGCCACCGATCGCCCGCTTCATGATGTCGGTGGCTATCGGGCCGGGGCATAGCACCGACGCCGTAACCGGTGACTCCGCTGCCCGTAGCTCGACCTGGAGGCTCTCGATCAGCCCGAGGACCGCGAATTTGGACACGTTGTAGTGAGCCTGCTGTGGGTCACAGTGGAACGAGTTGACGGACGCGGTGGTGTTGATGTGGCCGTACCCCTGCTGCTGCATGATCGGCAGGAAGGCGGCGATCCCGTTCAGCGGTCCGAACAGGTTGACCGCCAACATCCGGTCCCAATCGGCGTCGGTCAGCTCGGTGACCGCCCCCCGGCCGGCAATCCCAGCGTTGTTACACAGCAGGTCGACCTTGCCAAAGACGCCGAGCGTCGCCGCGGCGAGCACTTTTACCGCGTCCCGGTCGGCAACGTTGGCGGCCGTGCCCTCCACCGTGAACCCCTCGCTTCGCAGCGTCTCGACTGCCCGGCCCAAGCCGTCGCCGTCGAGGTCGGACAGCATCACCTTCATGCCGCGCTCGGCGGCGGCCCGGGCGATGCCGAACCCGAGCCCGTGGGCAGAGCCGGTGACAACCGCCACATTGCCCGGCCGGACGATTCCCATCGATCTCCTCCTCTTCACCGGATCAGATGAGTAGCAGCGCCGGTTCCTCGATCACATCCACGATGGCGTTCATCACCCCCATCGCCTCGACGCCGTCCATTGCACGATGGTCGAACGTGCCGGAGATCGCCATCATCGGCGCCGCCACGATCACCCCGTCACGCACCACGGCTTGTTCTCGGGCCCGACCCAGCGAGATGATCCCGGTGGTCCCGGCCGGGATGACCTGCGTGGCGTGCTGGCCGCGTAGACCTCCGAGATTCGAGATCGTAAAGGTCTGATCGCCCATCTCGTCGGGCAACACCTTGCGGTCCTTGGCGCGAGCGGTGATGTCGTCGACCCGGTCCATCAGCTCCGCCAGCGGAAGACGGTCGACATCACGCACGATGGGGACCAGCAGGCCGTCGGCGGATCCGACGGCAATCCCGATGTCGTAGTAGTTGTGCACGACGATGTCGTCACCATCGATCGTGGCGTTGGCCACCGGGAACTGCCTGAGCGCCGGGATGACGGCGGCTGCAAACATCGCGTCGAGCGGCACCTTGCGGCCCAGCCGCTCCCCCAGTGCCTTGCGGGCTGCCAGCAGACGAGATGCGTCGGCATCGACATGCGCCGTGATGTGCGGCACCGTCTTCCACTGCTCGGTCATGTGCGCGGCGATCGACCGCCGCAGCTTGGAGAGTTGGCGGCGTTCGCTGGTCCGCTCGCCGGCCGGAACGGACATCGGGGTGGCGGGTCGGGAGGGGGCAGCCGCTGCTCCGCCGGCTGCGACCGCCGCCTCGACGTCCTTGCGGGTGATGCGTCCGGCCTGACCGGTACCGGTGATCGCGGCCAGATCGATCCCGTGGGTCTTCGCCAGTTTGCGCACCAGCGGCATTGCAGCGGGCCGGTCGGAGACAAGGGTCACGGAAGCAATCCGGTCTCCATTGCCGGCTGCAGATGCAGCGGCAACCGGGGCGGCCTCGGCGGCCGGTGCCGCCTCGGGTTCGGAGATGCTCTCGCCCGCTTCTCCGATCACGACCAGCTTCGTCCCGACCTCGACCGACGTTCCCGGTGGACCGGCGAGCTCGAGGATCACCCCGTCGTAGGGCACCGGGATCTCAACGACCGACTTCTCGGTCTCCACTTCGCACAGCACCTCGTCGGCGGTGACGGTCTGTCCGACCTCGACGTGCCAGGCGACGATCTCCGCTTCCTGAAGTCCGGAACCGATATCGGGGAGATTGAACGTCTTGGCCATGTCAGTCCTCCATAACCCGGCGCACCGCGTCGGCGATCTTCTCCGGCGGGATCTTCGAGTAGGCCTCCAGCTTGGCCTGCCCCCAGGCCATGTCGGCGTGGCCGACCCGCACCGGCGGAGTCTCCAGCAGGTATCCACCAACCTCAGCCACGGTGGCCACCAACTCCGCCCCGAACCCACCGATGGTGGCGGCCTCGTGGGCGACGACCAGCCGGCCGGTCTTCGAGACGCTCTCCATGACCGTCTCCCGGTCCCACGGCTTCAGGGTTCGCAGGTCGATGACCTCAGCGTCGATCCCCTCCCGCTCCAGTTCGTCTGCGGCCGCCGTGGCCACGTTCACCGCATTCCCGTAGGCAACCACGGTGGCGTCGGTCCCGGCTCGGACGATCTTGGCCCGGCCGATCGGAATGGTGTAGTGCTCCAGCGGCACCCCGTCCTGCTTCACGAAGTACTGCAGCACCGGCTCCATGAACACGACCGGGTCATCGAACTCCAGAGCCGCCGCCATCAGGCCCTTGGCGTCGTACGGATTCGACGGATACACGACGGTCAGACCCGGGGTGTGGACGAAGTAGCTCTCCGGGTTGTCGGAGTGACCCTCGTACCCCTCATGGCCACCGCCGCCCGGCATACGGATGACAATCGGCATGGTGAGCTTGCCGCGGGTGCGCCAGCGGTAACGGGCCGCGTGGAAGATGATCTGATCGAAGGCGGAGTACCCGAGGCCGGCAAACTCCAATTCGGCGACCGGGCGCATACCGGCAAACGCCATCCCGACCGAGGTGCCGACGATGCCGACCTCGTTCAGGGGTGTATCGATGATGCGCTCGGCTCCGAACTGCTCGTACAGGCCGTGGCTGACCCGGAACACACCACCTTCGACGCCGACATCCTCCCCGAGCAGAACGATGCGAGAGTCGTGCTCGAGACCGCGTGTGAGCGCGGCTCGCAGTGCCTCGACCATGGTCATCTTGGTGGTCTCACCCTCCGGCACCGGCTCGGGGCCGGGAACGAAGCGGGCAGCGACCTCGGCCGGAGGTTCGCCGGCGATCCGCTCGTCCTCGCGTAACTGCTCCTCGAGATGGGCGGGCATCTCCGCATACACGCTTCGGAACGCGGGAGCCCGGCCCGGCAGACCTGCCGCCTCGAAGGCATCAATTGCCTGTGCGACCTGTGCGGCCACCTCGGTCCGGACCTCGTCCTCGAAGCCGTCGGGCAACCGGTCCTTGCTCCGGAGGTAGGCAGCCATCCGCAGCAGCGGGTCCTTCTCCCGCCACTCGGCCTCTTCCTCTCGGGTGCGGTAGACCGGGGTGCCGTCGTAGGTGGAGTGCGCCGAGAAGCGGTACATCACCGCTTCGACCAGCGTCGGCCCTCCCCCGGAGCGGGCCTTGTCGGCCGCATCCTTGAGAGCCGAGTAGACGGCCAGGGCGTCCATGCCATCGACCCGGACCCCCTCGATGCCGTAGGCGGTGGCCTTCTCGGCGATCGTCTCGGAGCGCGTCTGCTTCTCGATCGGAGTGGATTGGGCGTACTGGTTGTTCTGGCAGAAGAACACCGTCGGCGCATCCCACACCGCGGCGTAGTTCAGCCCCGCGTGGAAGTCACCCTCAGACGTTGCGCCGTCACCGAACACGACCAGGGCGATCGCATCCTCCCCCTGATAACGAAGCCCGTAGCCGAGGCCGGCCCCATGTGGCAGGTGGCTGCCGATGGTCGCGTTGAGCGGCGTGATCCGGTACTCGACGGGATCCCAGGTCGAGTCGACCGCGTTGAAGAACACGGCCAGTTCCTCATCAATGGGCGTTCCCCGGGCCAGCCGAATCGGCTGCTCCCGATAGGCGGTAACGATCCAATCCCTGGTCTCGAGCGCAAAGGCGGCGGCCGCCGACGCCTCCTGGCCGGAGGACTGGTAGTACGCCGGCACCCGGCCCGTGCGCTGCAAGTTCAGAACCCGTTCGTCGAACTCCCGGGCAGCCACCATGGCCCGGTACAGCTCCAGGATCTGCTCGTTGCTGAGGCCGGGATCCTTCCCGACCATCCTTCCCTGGGGGTCGAGGACCGTCAACACCACATTCCTCCCTCACATCATAGGGTGTGGTTTCAATTCATGCACTCAATACCCTACACGATGCGGATATCGCATGTCCAGAGGTTCTCTGAGAACGAAATAGGTTCCCAATGGAGAAACTAAGCCGGAATCGAGCTGAATCCGCTACTCGCAGGCGGTACGAAGCCGCTCCGCCTCCTCGCGGACCCGCTCGAGATCGGCAGAATCCTGCAGAAGCCCGAGCAGCACGAAGTCGGCGACCTCACGGGGCCGATTGCACTTCTCCTCGATGAGGCCCGCCCCGGTCACCCAGATCGTGTCGAGCAGGGTGCCGGAGATCAGCTGCTGGGCAAAGACCGAATCGACGTCGCGGTACTCGCCGGCGGCGATCCCCTCCTCCACCAAACGCCGGGTTTCGTCGTGCAGTTCACGACGGAGCGCTCGCTGATCCTTGAACTCCGGTTCGGCGAGCGCTTCATCGTTGTAGAACCCGCGGGCATCAAACGGTGAGGACACCAATGCCGCAACATCATCGCAGAGGTAGGCGTACATCCGGGCGGCGGCACCGGCTTCGCTCTTGCGATGGCAGCGAATCCGTTCCAGCGCCGGTTTCAGATCACGATCCAGCAGCTCGGCCAGCAGGTCCTGCTTGCTCTCGAAGTGGTGAAACAGCGAGGGCTGGCGAATCCCGACCTCATCTGCGATGTCGCGCGTCGACGTTCCGTAGTAGCCGCGCCGGGCGAAGAGGGCCGCCGCGGTCTCCAAGATCTTTTGACGGGTTGCCAATCCGCCGTCGGTTTGCTGTCGTGTCGCCATGTTCTATCGAATGATAGGGCGGGTCGGGACCACAGCCCGGGCCCGCTCAATCAGACCTCGCCGGGTCAGCAGTTCTCGAGTGCCTTCACCGGCTCCACGAAGTCGTACCCGAGCGCACTTGCCACATGCTCCTCGGTGACGGAACCGCTACACACGTTGAGTCCCCCGAGCAGATGCGGGTTATCCAGCATCGCCTGCTTCGGGCCGCTGTCGGCCAGCGCCAGAGTGAACGGCAGCGTTGCGTTGTTCAGGGCATAGGTCGACGTACGCGGCACCGCTCCCGGCATGTTGGCCACGCAGTAGTGAACGACGTCGTGGACGATGTACGTCGGTTCGGTGTGGGTCGTCGGACGCGAAGTCTCGAAGCAGCCGCCCTGGTCGATGGCAACGTCGACCAGCACCGAGCCCGGCTTCATCCGCTTGACCATATCCTCGGTAACCAGCCGCGGCGCCCGATCACCCTTGACCAGCACCGCGCCGACCACAAGCTCGGCGTCGAGGACCAGTTCCTCGATGGCCGTGGCGGTCGAGTAGATGGTCTGCACTGCGGTCCCGAAGCGGCGAGCAAGGCGATCGAGCACCTCGATGCTCTTGTCGAGCACGAAGACCTCGGCGCCGAGGCCCGCCGCCATCTGGATCGAGTGCTCACCGACCACCCCGCCGCCAATGACGACGACGTTGGCGGCCTTCACCCCCGGCACACCGCCGAGCAGGGTCCCGGCGCCCCCGTGGGGCGCCTCGAGACAATACGCCCCGGCCTGGATCGCCATGCGACCCGCGACTTGTGACATCGGTGCCAGCAGCGGCAGACCGCCCCGATCGTCCGTCACCGTCTCATAGGCGATGCAGGTGGCACCGCTCTCGACCAGCTCTCTGGTCTGATCCGGATCCGGAGCCAGGTGCAGATACGTGAACAGCACCTGGCCTTCACTCAGCTGGGCGCGCTCGACCGCCTGCGGCTCCTTGACCTTCACGATCATCTCGGCGCGATCCCAGACCTCAGCGGCGTCGGCGGCGATGCTCGCCCCGGCGGCCTGGTAGGTCTCATCCGATGCGCCGATCCCGCTGCCGGCCATCGTCTCGACAAGCACATCGTGCCCATGAGCGACGAGCTCGCGCACGGCAGTCGGCGTCAGCCCGACCCGGCGCTCCGCCGGCTTGATCTCCTTGGGTGCCCCAACCAGCATCTCGTTCTACCTCCGAACTCCTGGTGTCCGGTCAGTCGATCGATGCTGCGACGGCCTCGATCCGGCTGCCGATTTCAACACTCTCTGGGGACCCTATCAGACGATAGGGTCCGGTGTCGGGGAAACTCCCCGCCCCCCACATCCTATCGATCGATAGGGTAGAGTGGCAACTGCATTTGAGATCACACCGGCGGAGAGGAGACGACATGCCGAAGATCGTCAGCTCGTGGAACGAGTGGGGCCGGCTGCGCCGGGTCATCGTCGGGCGCGCAGACGGCACCATGGTCCAGGCGCCGGAGCCGGCCACGGTTCGCGATTGGCCCGAGTGGGGATTCCCCAAGGGCACCTACGGCCCGATGCCGAAGGAGATGGAGGACGCCGCTAACGAGCAACTCGACAACTTCGCTGCCCTGCTCGAGCAGCACGGTGTGATCGTCGACCGGCCGGAACCGCTCGACTGGAGCCAGCAGGTCTCCACCCCGGACTGGACCCAGGACTCGATGTTCGGCGTGATGCCGCCGCGCGATGTGCTGCTCACCGTCGGCAACCGGATCGTCGAAGCGACGATGTCGCAGCGGAGCCGCTGGTTCGAGTACCTCGCCTACCGGCCGCTCCTACAGCAGTACTTCCGCGAGGATCCGGAATTCCGCTGGGAGGCCGCCCCCAAGCCGCGCCTCACTGATGCCTCCTACGTCGGCGGCATGGACTTCTGGGAGTACGCCGAGTCGTTCTCCGATGAGGAACAGATCGAGCGGTTCACGAAGAAGCGGCAGTGGAACCTCACCGAGGAGGAACCGCTCTTCGACGCCGCCGACATCGGGCGGTTCGGCAAGGATCTCTTCGTGCAGCGCTCGACCACCACCAACGGCGCCGGCATCGACTGGCTGCGCCGCCACTTCCCCGATCACCGGGTGCATGAGGTGCTCTTCAAGGAGGCGCACCCAATGCACATCGATGCCACGTTCATCCCGCTTCGTCCGGGCCTGGCGCTGAGCAACCGCAAGCGGGTGCCGATCGAGCCCAGCATGGTCGAATTGTTCGAGATGAACGAATGGGAGATAGTGCCTTGCGCCGAGCCGGCGTACAACAAGGACACCAAGCCTCCGCTGTGCTTCTGCAGCGAGTGGCTGTCGATGAACACCCTGCTCCTTGACGAGAAGACGATCTTCGCCGAGGAGTCCGAGGAACAGCAGATCGAGCAGTTCGTGAAACTGGGCTTCGAGGTCATTCCGGTGCCGTTCTGGGCCGTCGGTCCCTTCGGCGGAGGCCTCCACTGCGCAACCGCAGACGTGTACCGGGATGGGGATTGTGAGGACTACTTCCCGAAGCAGATTCCGGGCTACTGAGCAACGGGCAACCAGCGACGAGCAACGAGCCTGAAGGACAAGAGGAGCATCAAGGGAATGAAGAGAAGCAAGGTCAGGATCATCAAACACGGTCTGAGCTCATGAGCCTCAGTCCATTCCTCCACCCATTCACACCGCCGGCGATGGAAGAGGACAAATTCCTCAACATCGCCCGGGGTGAGGGGGCGATGCTGTACGACAACACGGGCAAGGGCTACGTCGACGGTATGGCCAGCCTGTGGTACTCCAATATCGGGTACGGTCGGGCCGACGTCGCCGATGTGGTCGCCGACCAGCTGAAGACGGTGGTGCACCACACGTTCCCGCCGTACACCAACCAGCCGGCGGAGGACTTGGCGGCGAAGCTCGCCGACATCTCTCCCATGCCGGGATCGCGCATCTTTTTCACCTCTTCGGGTTCGGAGGCGGTGGACACGGCTCTGAAGATCGCCCGTATTGCCCACAAGCTGGCCGGCGACCCGGAACGCACGATTCTGGTGAGCCGGGGTCGCGGCTATCACGGCACCAACTACGGCGGCACCTCGGTGCAGGGCATCAAGCCCAACCAGGAACTGTTCGATCCACTGGTCGGTGACACCATCCAGATCGACCCGGACAGCCTCGAGGCGCTCGACGCGGTGTTCGCCGCGCACGGCGATCGCATCGCCGCGTTCATCACCGAGCCGGTGCAGGGCGCCTACGGGGTATATCCGCCTCTCCCCGGATACCTGACGAAGGTGCGGGAACTGTGCACGAAGCACGGCGCTTACATGATCCTCGATGAGGTCATCTGCGCCTTCGGCCGTCTCGGCACCTGGTTCGCCGCCGAGTACTTCGACGTGCAGCCCGACCTGACTACCTTCGCCAAGGCCATCACCTCCGGCTACGTGCCGCTCGGCGGTGTGATCGTGAGCCAGAAGGTGCGCGAGCCGCTCGAGGCGGATCCGTCGTTCATTCTGCGTACCGGCTACACCTACTCGGCGCATCCGGCGGCCTGTGCCGCCGGACTGAAGTGCCTCGAGATCACCGAGAAGGAGGGTCTGTTGGAGCAGGCCGTTCGGATCGGCTACCAGCTCGAAGCCGGTTTCAAGTCGCTGGCCGCCGAGGACCTGATCGCCGAGGAGCGCGGTGAGGTTGCGGTGAGGGCCGTGAAGCTGCACCCCGACCAGGACGCCGCAGCAGTACGCGACAAGATGCTGGAGGGCGGCGCCATTGCTCGCCCCGTGCCCGAGAACGCACTGGCATACTGCCCACCACTGGTGACCACCGAATCACAGATCGACCACCTGGTCGAGACACTCACCAACGCGATCAAGTAGCAGTTCAGACAACTGAGAGGAGAGGCGATGTTCGCTGAGATCGTCCGCCGTTTCCACGTGAACCTGACCGACCGATCGGTCCGGTTCGAGGAGGTCCCCTGTGAGGACCTGGAGGACCGGCTCGGGGGCATCGCCCGCTCCTTCAAGCTGCTGGCCGGGTCGGACGTCACGGACCCGTACACCCCGGATGCACCGCTGGTGATGAACCTGGGACGCCTGTCGGGCACCCGGGTAATGACCGGCCTGCGCACGTTCTTCACCGGGTATTCCCCGCTGAAGACCTCGGACTCGGGCCGCCCGGGACTCATGTGGTCCGCCGGATCGGGCCACTTCGGGCCCAAGCTGCGCGGGCTCGGCATCGATGATGTCGTGTTCACCGGCCGGGCGGACGGGCCTGTGCTTCTTCACATCACTCCGGGTGACGAGGGCGAGCCGGCACGCTTCGACTTCCTCCCTGCGAGCGACCTCGTCGGACGCAAGGTCAACGACCGCATGCAGGACCTGCACCGCCGCTGGCCGGAAGCCCACGTCGCGGCAATCGGGACTGCAGGAGAGCACTACGAGTTAGTGCGCTACGCCGCCATCGCCCTGTCGACCGACAACCAGTGGGAGAGCGGAGACATGAAGGCGCGCTTCTGCGGCCGGGGCGGCTACGGCGGGGTCATGGGTTCGAAGAACCTGCTGGCGATCATCGCCGACGGACCCGATCCGGGCCGCCAGCGCGGCCTTCGCGATATCAACAAGGAGATCAACCTCGGTCCCGGCTCGCAGCGCTACCGCGACCTTCCCGACGACCGGGGCGGTACCTGGCGCACCATGAAGCTGATGTGGGAGAACGGCTCGCTGCCCGAGCTCAACTTCGCCCCCACCGGTACCGAGGCGGCCAAGCCGCTGCTGCGGCCGTCGGTCGAAGAGGGTCCCTACATCGTCAACGCAGAGGGCTGCTACCTCTGCGGCATCAAGTGCCACAAGAACGTCTACGACGAGACGGCCGACGGCGAAGCCGGGCGGTTCCGGGCCAAGGTCGATTACGAGCCGGGAACGCTGCTGTCATCCAACCTGGGGATCTACGACCCCGACGCTGGCTTCGACTTCATCGAGATGTCCGACGAGTACGGCATGGATGCCATCTCGCTGGGTGTCACCCTCGGGTACGCCATGGAATGGAACCGGCGCAACCCGGACCGGCCGATCGCCGGCGGCTTGAGCTACGGCGACGTCGAGGCAACCCGGGGGGCCGTCGCAGCGATCGGAACGGGTGATTTCGGCGAACTCGGCCAGGGGACGAAGCGGCTAGCCGAAGCGGCCGGCGACACAGCCTTCGCCATGCACGGCAAGGGGTTGGAGTACCCGGCTTATCAGCCGCACACCAACCCCGGGTATCCGTGGGCACTGGCCGGCGGCCACATGTCGATGCGGACCTTCTTCAACCTGGTGCTCGACCGTGAGACCGACATGGACTACTGGGTCGATGCCATCACCAACAAGGGTTGGGTGTACCTCCTCGACGACATCACCGGCCTCTGCAAGTTCACCAACGCCAGCCTGGCGTTCGAGGCAGAGGCACTGGCGCTCGGTGGTGGCATCGAGGTGACGCCCGACGAGTTGAAGGCGGCGGTGGAGCGCACGTTCCTCCGTGGGTACGCCGACGAGCGGGCCGGGGGATTCGAACCGGAGGACTACCGGTTGCCGGCCGACGCTCACCTGCCGATGGAGACGTCGGATCTCCCGTACTTCCTCACCGAGGAGTTCTTCACCGATTTGCGGGAGCAGGTCACGGCAACGTTCGACGAGCGGGCTGCAGCACTGGGATATCTGTAGCCCCTCTGTCCCTTCGGGACATCTCCCCCCGATTCGCAGCACCGAATCGGGGGGAGAGAGCGAGAATGATCCCATGCAGTCGGCAACTCCGGACGATGTCTTTGAACTGGTCGACCGGTACGTTGCCGCCGCCGCCATGGGGGCCGCACTGGAACTCGGGGTCTTCTGGCTGGTCGCCGATGAGCCGCTGACCGATGTTGAGGTCGCCGACAGGCTCAACATCTCCGAGGAACGCTGTCGGTCGTGGCTTCAGCTCCTGGCCGAGCTCGGGTACCTGGCCTTTGATTCGGACAGGTACGAACCGTCGCTGCAAGCCTGCCATGCGATCTTGAACGCCTACAGCCGCGAGACGTGGGCATTCCTGGCACGGGAGGCACGCGAGCGCTTCCCTGCGGTCAGAGATCTCGCCGTTCAACTCGGCGACCCTGGGACACCGTGGGAAACGCAGGGGCTCGAACCACCCGACTACCTCGAGAATCTGCGCCGGGACCCGGTGCGGGCACGTGAGTTCACCCGCATGCTCTTCGAGGTCCACCTCCCCCTTGCCGAGGCTATCGCCGACGCGGTCTCCCCCGGCGGCGTCGACCGGATCCTCGATGTCGGAGGTGGCTCCGGCGTCGTCTCGTTGGCGCTGCTGCGCCGGCACCCCCAGGCCCGAGCGGTCGTCGTGGATCTCGACAACGTGTGCGTTGCCGGTCGGGAGATCGCGGCCGATCACGCCACGCACGACCGAATCGAGTACCGGGCTCTGGATTTCCTCGCCGATGACCTGCCGTCCGGATTCGACCTCGTCGTCTACTGCGACGTCGGAGAGTTCGACGAGCAGGTCTTGCACAAGCTCCGCAGTTCCCTTGATCCAGGGGGCCGATTGGTCATCGTCTACAAGTTCGGGTCACGTCCGGGACGGTCTCACCCGTCGCGAACCCACTGGGCTCTTCTGGCTGAACTGGGCAACACCCCACGAGATACCCCAACCGTCGAAGAACTGGTGGCAGATCTCGGCCGCGCCGAGTTCACGGCCTCGACGGTGATTGACCTCCCGGATCTGGAGTCGCGGTGGTCGAGTGGCTGGACCTTGATTGAAGCCGCGGTTTGACCGCTGCCCCTCCGCTCCGACCCCACCCACGCGGAGCGTTTTGACCCCCCTCCGCCCCTTCGGGACATCTGACTCAGGCTCCCCCCGCCAGGGCCACCAGGATCACGATCTCGTCGTCTCGGCTCACCAGGGTGCGATCGACATCGCCATGTTTGATGATCCGATCGTCGACCACCACCGAGAGGTGGTTGCGCACCTTCCCGTACGAATCGAACAGCCGCTCCTCGAGATCCGGATGTGCTGCGACCACATCGCGCAGCACCTCGCCCACGGTGTTGCCCGCCGCCGGAACCCGCTCTGCACCGCCGGCGTACTTGTGGAACGTCGCCGGCAGCCGGACGGTGGTCATGAGGCCAACTCGGCGATGAGCTCCCAGGTGGCTTCACGCTCCGCCCGCCGCCCGAAGACGTCGACGCCGATGACCGTGGCCCCGGCGGCCTCGATCTCGGCCAGCCGCTCCCGCACGTAGCCGGCCTCACCGACGACCGCCAGATCCTCGGGTCCCGACGCACCTTCGCGGTCCAGCATTGCCCGGTACGACGGCAGCACTCCGTACAGCGCGTAGACCCGGGCCGCCCGCTTTCGGGCCGCTTCGACTTCGGTGGTCACGCACACCGGATAGGTCGCCGTGATGTTCGGCTCCGGTCTCCCTGCCGCTTCGGCGGCGGCGAGGATCGTCGGCACGGTGTGCTCCACCAGGGTGCGGACTCCCACCATCCAGGTCAGGGTGCCGGCCGCCCGCTTCCCGGCAAGCTGCAGCATTTGGGGGCCGAGCGCGGCGATCATCACCGGAACCGGTGGAGCCTCGGCTCGGATCACCCATTGCGACGACACCAGCGTGCCCTCGGCACCGACCACCCGGTCGTCGAGCAGCGGCAGCAGCACATCGAGGTATTCGTTCATGAAGCGGACCGGGGGGTGCCAGGGCAGGCCCCAGTTCTGCTCGACTACTGGGCGATGCGACAGCCCGACGCCGAGCGTGAACCGGCCGTCTGAGATCTGGCTCAACGTGACGGCTTCCTGCGCCAGCAGCGTCGGATGTGTCGTCGGAATGGCGGCGACTCCGACTCCGAGGCGGATCCCCGGAACCTCGCGAGCGACGACCCCGAGCACGACCATGGGAGCCAGGCCTTCGATCTGCGGCAACCACAGCGTCCCGACGCCGGCTTCGGCGGCACGCCGAGCCCCGGCCACGGTGTCATCGACGGTGCCGAAGTCACCCGAAATGTCAATGCGCAAAGGTGCCCCTCCTACTCCTCGGGCTGAAGGTACACCTCACGGGCTCCCAATCTCGCAGTTCATAAGAAAACAAACCAATCTCATCTGATGGCTGCAGAATCCACACCTCCGAGTCGGTAGGATCGTGATATGCCGTACCAGCCCATTCCCCCAGCAGACCTGGACGACATCGACCGTCAGCTCGTCGGGCTCCTGATTCGGGATGGGCGTGCCACGTACACGTCGCTGGCGCCGGCGGTCGGACTCTCGCACACCGCGGTGCGGGCCAGGGTGCAACGATTGCTCGACGACGAAATCGTCACCGTCACCGCCAGGATCGATCCTCGCAGCCTCGGCGCCGGCGTGTTCGGCTTCGGGTTGGTCGGGGTCGATCAACCGGCCCGCCGGGTCGCCGCCCGGTTCGAGGACACCGACGAGGCCGTCTTCGCCGCTTGCCTCACCGGCAAATGGGCCCTGCTGCTAGAACTCCGCTGCCGCGACAACGACCATCTTCTCGAGACCCTCGACACGGTTCGGTCGGCCCCGGGAGTAGAGGAGCTGGAAAGCCTCACGGTGCTCGACTACTTCAAGCAGGGATGGACCGGCATCGCCGCTGAGGTCTTCGGACTCGAGGTGTCGCCGGCCCAGGAGAACCCGGTGCCGGCGCCGCGCTCCCTGGACGACGTGGATCGCCGGCTGGTCCGTGAGCTGGTGATCGATGGGCGGGCAACGTACGCCGATCTCGCCAGCGCCATCGGCCTTTCGCAGACCGCAATCCGTGCACGGGTGCAGCGTCTGCTCGATGAGGGCATCGTGGTGGTGCAGGCATATGCCAACGCGGTCGCCCTCGGCATCGCCTCGTTCTCGGCACTGCTGATCTCCGCCTCGGGTGAGGTGCGGGAGGTGGTGTCTCAACTGCAACCGATGCCGGAGATCACGCTGATCGCAGCCACCGGCGGACGTTTCGACATCGTGTGTGAGGTGTGGTGTCGTGACAACCGGCACCTCCTGCAGACCATCGACGAGATACGTGCGTTCCCCGGTGTCGGCACGGTCGAGTCCGGCACCTTCCTCGAAGTGGTGAAACAGGAGTACCGCATCAGTGGCACCGACGGCAGCTAGTGCCGTGTCTCATAACGTTGGCGAGGTTTCAGGGCGAGCTCAGGGCGTCGCCCGGCAAGGACGCAGTCCCGCAGGCGCACTCGGATGCGTGCGTCAAGGGCGAGGACACAGCCGGAGGCGTCCTGAGCCGCATCTGAACCCGCCAAACGTTTTGTGACGTGGCACTAACCACTTCCGGTTGCCGCCCCGCAGATTCTGACCGCAGCCGAACCCGCCGGGACTCCAATCGTCACAGCCGTGTTCTCCTCGACCGGATCCGGCACCCTGATCCGGCCCGTCCCGTCGACCGGCTCGACTCGCACCACCGACCCGAACTGATCGATCCAGGTCAGCTCGAGCACCGAACCGGCCTCACCGAGCACATTGAAGCCGAGGCTCCCGCGCCGGCGCGAGACACCCTCGACGACCGTCCCCGGCTCGATCGTGATACATCCATCGGCCTCGGCCGTCGTGATGATCACCGGATGGCCTCGCGGCTCCCCGTGCGGACCGACCTCGAAGCGCACCCTTGGCCGCAACTGCTCGATGACGCCCGAGTCCGCAGCGGCCGGCGGACGGTATCCATCCTCCACCAGCCTGCCGACCGCCGAGATCCGAACGATCATCCAGCGGTAATCACCGAGGTGGGACACCGGCTGATCCGCCATCGGCTCGCCGTTGAGGCTCATCGCAGCCACCGCGTCGAATCCGACCCGATCCCCGGCAATGTCCTCAGCCCGCTCATGCTGGACCTCGACCCTATCGAGGGCGTTGACGACGACACCGAAGCCGGCGAGCCCCACCACCCCGGCCATCGCAGCCGTTCTGAGAGGAGGGGCACTCGGGAGGCGGATGTGGGGGGCAAAGCCGCCGAGGAGATACAGCGAAACCCACACCGCGTACCGGCCCTCTTCGGGTCCATGCCCGCTGGACGCGCGGACCAGGAGAACGGCCGACACGAACCCGGCCGCGGCGACCAGGAACACGACGTCTCCCGCCCGCAGCCGGCGCCGCCACGCCAGCCAGACCACGAATCCGGTCACCGCCACCCCGAACCCCCACCGGAACCAATCGGGGAATCCGAGGATCCGTCCGACGGCGAGCCCCGCCGTCTCCACCAGACCCAAGGGGATGTCCACCATGGCGGCGAGGTCGATCGTGTTCCTGCCCGAATCTGCACCCCACGTCAGCAGCCAGCTCACGTACGCAGCAGCGGGAAGCACAAACGCCGGCAGCCACCTGCGGTGCGCCGGCGAAACGGCCGCCACCAGCCCCGCCGCGGCGGCGATGATGACCCCCGAACTCCCGGACCCGACCAGCACCAGCAGTGCCGCCATCAGCCAGACCCGGTGGTGGCGTGCCGGAATACCGATTCCGTTGAACCAGGCCGACAACAGGATCAGGCCGGCCAGCGAGATCAGTGCACCGACGACCGTCGCATCGATGATGACCGCGCCTCCGATGAAGAGCGCCAGCAGCAGTGCCCCGAAGGCCGGAACCCGGTCGGTCCCGCGGGCCAGCAGCACCCGCCACAACAATACGCACGCAGCGCCGAACAGCAGCACATGGGGAATCAGGTACCAGGGGAAGTAGTCCATCCCCACGGCTCCGTACAGCACACGGTGCAGCAGGAACGCCGGAATCTGGAGGTGGCCGTTGTGGGGTTCCAGCCATTCGTCCACCGAGCCGATCTCACGCAGTGTGAGGAAATCCCAGGCATCGACAAAGAACCACATGTCGCGCGACGCGATGAACCAGACGATCGCTGCGAGGAGCGCGGCCGACAGGCCCAGGATCCATTCGATCGTGTCCGGCCGAGTCAGCGTCCGGCGGATCGAGGCATCGCTCATCGCCGACTCGCCGGTCATTCGCCGTCCACTCCGCACACGTCGATCGGCGCCTCTTCCGAAGGCACCCGCAGTGTCACCGTGGTGGCGTCGGCGGTGGGCTCGGCAAACTCGAGGCGCTGATCGCCTTCCAGTTCGATCGATTGCTCGACGATCCCGAACCGGTCCGACCAGATGACGTCGAGGACGGTCGGCCGGTCGTTCGCCGGCTCGACCCGCACCGTCCCGGTCTTGTGCACCACCGCCTGAATCGATTGGCCGGCCCCGATCCGCAGGCACCCATCGGCATCCACCCCCGGGGCGGTGATGGGGAGCCTGGCCGGCCTGCCGGGGCGGATCACCTCGACACGGACCAGCGGGCGCAGCTCAGCGAGGAGCTCCGGGTCGACGGCCTCCGGAGGCCGGTAGCCGTCACCAACAAACATCCTGACGCTGGCGGTGGTGAGGGTCATCCCCCGATAGCTGCCGAGCGAATCGACCCGCCGCTCGACGACCGGTTCGCCGGCAATGATGAACGAAGCCACCGCATCCACCCCGACCCGGTCGCGGGTGAGACGGGTGCCTCTGGTCTCCACCCGGTCGACACGGGCCGACGCGTTGTCGTACACCGCGTACCCGACGAGCAGCGCACCGGCAACCAGGACCGGGATCACGGCGCGCGCCGGTGGGCGCGGCAGGGCAGGCGCCAGCCCAACGATCAGATAGATGGCAGGGAAGATGGAGTAGCGATTGAGCGTCAGGTCGACACCGTCGGCGACTCTGATCAGCAGCACCGCAGCAACGAAGCCGAGGGCCGTCACCAGATAGAGCGCTTCGCCGGCACCGAGCCGCCCCTTCCACCCGAGCCAAGCGATCACCAGGAGGACTGCGATGCCGACCGCCCATCGCCAGGCCTCGGGGAAGCCGAGCGCCCTGCTCATCGCCAGCCCGATCAGTTCGACGGCATCTCTGGGGAAGGTGACCAGAGCACCGAGATCGAAGTCGTTGTGCGAGGAATCCGACGCCCACGTCAGCCACCAGGCCAGGTAGGCGATGGCCGGCACGATGAACGACGGCAGCCACTTCCAGCGCCGCCGGTCGAACAGGACGATCAGCCCGGCCGAGCCGGCCACGATCACCCCGGAGCTCCCGGTCGCCAGCAGAAGGAGCACCATTCCTCCAATCACGATGCGAGGGGCCCGGGTCGGCACCAACTGTCCCTCGAGCCACAGCGAGAGCAGCGCCATTGCACCGAGGACAATCACCGCACCGATCACCGTGGCGAAGATCACCTCTGCGGTACCGATGAACAGCACCAGCAGAAACGCACCGAAGGCGATGAACCGGTCGGCCCCGCGATGCAGCATCGACCGCCACAGCAGGAGCGCCGCGATGCTGAACCCGATGGTGTGCGGCAGTACGTACCACGGGAAGTAGTCCAATTCGAAGATCCCGTAGAGCGCCCGGTGCACGAGGAATGCCGGGATCTGCAGATGCCCCAGATGCGGTGTCAGCCAGCCATCGACCGAACCGAACTCCCGGCGGGCGGTGAAGTCCCATGCGTCGGCAAAGAACCACAGATCCCGTGAGGCGACGATCCAGATGATCGTTGCGGCCGCCGCGACGAGGCCGGCCGCCACCCATTCGATGCGTGGAAGCGCCCCTTCCCAGCGATTCTCGGAGGCTGGTTGTGCTTCGGTCAACTGGTCTCTTCGTCGGTCACCGCATGGTATCCGCCGGCCCTGCGGTCCCCCCGGCAGCACGGTGGGCACTGCCACCGGCGGTGGACGCGATGCGGGGAGCCCGCAGGCTCCCCGCTTCAGTCAATCGAAGTTTGGCTTACGCGTCCTTGATGAACGCTCCCACCACTGCAGCGATCCCGCCGATGAGCACGAGCCACAGCCCGAACCCAACGCTGACATCGACGCCCGGCAAGCCGCCGAGCTCGCCGGCGGCACGGCCGACGTCGACGATGTCGATGATCGACACCAGCACGATGATCGCCCCGGCCACGATGACACCGATCATCCGGGCCCGACCCTTGAGGAACAGTGCAAAGGCAGCTGCGGCGAGGCCGACGATCAGGGTGATCGTTCCGTCCCCATCCATGCCGCCTACGGACTCGGAGCCGAAGCCCTCTACGCTCACCGAGGCCCAGGCCAGGAATGAACCGATCACCACGACGAGCGCCCCGATGAGCACAATCATCGTGGATCGGCTGGACGTCACCCTTTCCATCGAGAAACCACCACCGTCGGTCATGTCCTCCCCTCCCTTTGGGAATTTCGTCAGCGGGGGGACCCTACTCGGATCGGACCTCCGAGGCGACCGCTCCCGACCTCACACAATCTTGACAACCCGCCAACAGAGCTCCCATGGGGCTCATGTGCAATGCGATCAGCACGAAAGGAGCGACATGCTGTTGGCACTGTTTCATCCGGGGTACGGGTTCTTCTGGCTCGGACCGCTGCTGTTCTTCCTTCTGATGTTCGGGCTGTTCGCCTGGACCGGACGCAGGCGCGGTGAACGTCCGCCGCCGCTGCGGGACCGGCCCGGTCTCGGGATCCTCGAAGAGCGCTACGCCCGGGGCGAGATCGACCGGGACGAGTTCCTATCCCGCCGCCGGGACCTGCTCAACGGGGACGGTGAGGAGGAGTGACCACACCCCTTCCCCCCCGGTGCGGGGGAAGGTCCTTCGGCGCCGGATGGCGCCGAACCGGAAGGGGGGTACTCAATGGGAAGAGCTACTCCACGTACGGGATCGTCAGCGGTCCCTCCGGCAGCACTGCGATCGTCTTGCCGGCTGCGGCCGCCGCCGCCAGCACCGCCTCCATGTCCTCGACCTTTCCGAGGTGGCACTCGGCGAGTTCCTCGGCGCTGAGCCCATCGGTGACCACCGCCACTTCGCACCGCTCTTGGATCCGGGCCTGGACCTGGACCTGCCACTGATCGGGCCGCACCTCCGGATCCTCCCGGAACGCCTGAGCGAGCTGCACGATGTCGGGGACCTCCACCAGCATGTCGTGGTACTCGCTGCCGTGGGGAATCCCGTCGGCACACTCGGAGGCACACACGATCAGGCCGCCGTCGCGACAGATCTCGGCGGCGGCGGCGATGCCCTTGACCGCCTGATACAGGTTCTGGTCGAGCGGATAGCCGCTGTTGGTCGTGACGACCACGTCGAACCGTTCGGGCACCGCCACCATCGCCACATCCTTGGCAAAGGCACAGGCTGCGTCGTGCATCGGCTCCAGGTCCCCGGCGAATCCCCGAACGATCTCCTTGTCCCGATTCAGTACAACGTCGAATGAGAAATCGGTGCCGGTGGCCGCGGCGAGGGCGCGAACGTCGTCGTGGACCGGATTGCCCGCCCGGACCCCCCAGGTAGCGCGGGGATCGCCGATCCGGCGCCCGTCGTGCAGCACCAGGACGGTGTCGAGCCCGGCGAGACCCGGAGCAACCATCTTGGGCCCGCCGGAGAAGCCGGCAAAGAAGTGCGGCTCCACGAACCCGGTAGTGATCCGAACATCGGCCTCCACCCACAGGCGGTTCAGTTCGACCGGCACATCTGCACCGCACGTACCCAGCGGCACCAGATCGTCGGCCCGGCAGTCGTGATTGATCACCCGGTACCGATCGAGCGTGTCCCTCCCGAGCATCTCAGCAAGCTCTTCCGGTGTGTTGCCGCGATGGGTGCCGGTTGCAATCAGGATCGTGAAGTCGTCGTCGACGGCTATTCCGTCGAGTTCCCGCCGGATCGCGTCGAGCACCGGCCGGCGCGGCTGGGGGCGGGTCCCGTCGCACATGGAGATCGCGATCCGCTGACCGGACCGGACCCGATCTCGGAGCCGGGACCCGGCGATCGGTGAGGCAAGCGCATCGTCGAGCGCGGCGGGGACATTCGGAGCGGCGGGGACGTACCGGGGTTCGACGACCATCGCGCCGTCGGGGACCTCGACCTCCAATCCCTCGCGGCCGTACAGGAGGCGCACCTTCACCCGGCGACCTCAATTCCGATCTCCGACCCGTTCACCGACACGCGCAGGGCGGCGAGCCCATCGACATGGAGATCCGCACCTTCCCCGGTGTCGCCCACGGCAATGACCCGGAACCCGCCGCGGCCGGCCGATTCGATGCCGGCGACCGCGTCTTCGATCACAACCGAGTCACCGACCCCGACCCCGAGCCGTTCCGCAGCCAGGAGGAACGGTTCCGGATCAGGCTTGCCGCACTCGACGTCGCGAGCAGTGATCAGGACCGATGGCTCGAGCAGCCCCCCGGCGGTGATCCGCGAGCGGGCAACGGGTTCGGTACCCGAGGTCACGATCGCCCATGCATCCGCCGGAAGCCGGCTCAACAGTTCGAGCGCTCCCGGCATTGCGGTCACTCCAACCGGATCGGCGGCTTGGCCGCCCTCGATCACGATCTCCTCCTCCGCAGGATCGAGATGCGGGGCGAAGCGGGCAACCACCTGCCGGGTGGGAACTCCGTGCATCCCATCCCGCAGGGTGGGCCAATCGATCCCGATGCGCTCCGCCCAGCGCTTCCAGTGGCGCTCGGTGGCCGGCAGCGAATCGACGAGGGTCCCGTCGAGATCGAAGAGGATGGCGCGACAGGTGAGCATGAGCGGTGAGCATAGGAATGCCACGGGCGACGGGCGACGGGCAGCCCATCGCTCGTAGCTCGTAGCTCGGAGCTCACAGCCGCGAAGGAGCGCAGCGAGCGAGCTCAACCGAGCTCCCGAGGCCGCCGGTACCATCCTCTCGTGTCCCCCCTCGAGATCGGCATCGTATTCGTCGCCGGGATCGCCGCAGGGTTCGTCAACACGGTGGCCGGCGGCGGTTCGGTGATCTCGGTCCCGGTGCTCACCGAAATCATCGGGCCCAACATCGCCAACGGCACGATCCGCGTCGCGATCCTCATGCAGAACGTGGTGGGTGTCGCCGGCTACACCCGCGGCGGCGCCATGCCGTGGAAGGCGGCCTCGGTTGTCATCCTCCCCATGATCGGCGGAGCAATCGGAGGCGCCTGGGTGGCGACCGAGTTGAGCGCCGGAACGATGCGCAAAGCCTTTGCGGTCGCGGTGGTCTTGGTTGCGCTTTCGGTTCTGATCAAGCCCTCGAAGTGGCAAGACGCCACCGAGCCCCTTCTCGCCGAACCGTGGCGCTCGATCGTCTTCGCCACCATCGGGTTCTACGGCGGCTTCGTGCAGGTTGGAGTGGGCTTCCCGCTGCTGGCCGGCACGGCCCTGGGACTCGGGCTCGGGCTGGTAAGGGGCAATGCCGCCAAGGTCCTGTTGATCCTTTGCTACGCACCGCTGGTCCTGCTGCTCTTCGCCCGGGCGGCGCAGGTTCACTGGGTAGGCGGCCTGGTGCTCGGGGTCGGCAGCATGGTCGGCGCCTGGGTGTCGTCGCATCTCGCCGTCAAGGAGGGCGCCACCAAGTGGATCCGCTGGGTGCTGGTCGTTGCCGCTCTGGGAGCGGCCACCCGGATGGTCCTCGTCAGCTGATCGGCCGCCACTCGCCCACGGCCGCAGCGGGAACGGTGTACCGCCAGTCGTGCTCGGTGAGGCCAATCGAAGCGTCACCACCCCAGCCGCCGTACTTGTCGCCCATCACCACGCCGACCCGGTGACGCTCGGCCGGATCGGAAACCTCTCGGGCGGTGCCGATCCAGGCACGGCCGTTGATCCGGACCTCGACGGTTTCCTCGGCCAGCAGATTGCGGAACCAGTCCGCTCCCGGACCGTTGCCCGAGATGAAGTAGGCCGCGCCGTCGTCGATCCCGAACCACATCTCGATGTCGTGGCGGCGGCCGGTCCTGCGCCCCGTGGTGATCAGGCGGCAGACGTCGGCGTCGGCAAAATCGGCTGGGGTCATGGTGATGGAAACCGCAGCCGCCGCCTCAAGATTCCCGTCTCTAGCATCGGTGCCGGAGACCGGGAGGAACAGACATGGCCATCGACGTCGACGTCCTCGCCGCCCGAATCGGTGAGGAGATCGGTGTCGGCGACTGGTTCGAGATCACTCAGGACCGGGTGGATGCCTTCGCCGACGCCACCGAAGATCACCAGTGGATCCACCGAGCCGGACCGCAAGCCGATGCAGGGCCCTTCGGTGGCCCGATCGCCCACGGCTTCCTGACGATGTCGCTCATCCACCACCTGGTCGGCGACATCAGTCCCCTCGACGAAGAGCCGGCAATGATCATCAACTACGGCGTCGACAAGGTTCGTTTCATCACGCCGGTCCCCGTCGGCTCGCGGGTCCGGGCCCGTGCGGTCCTGGCGGCGGCTGATCCGGTTGCCAACGGCGGCGTGCAGTTGAAGCAGGCACTCACGGTCGAACTGGAGGGATCCGAGAAGCCGGCCGCCTACGTGGAGAGTCTCACCCGGGTGTTCTGAGAAACCGCTTTCTCGAAACCTGCAAGAATCGGTCCGACCGCACCAGGAGGATCGATGCTCATCATCGCCGGGCACTTCACCGTTGCACCCGACAAGCAAGAGGTGTTTGCCGCCGCCGCCAAGGACCTGTGCGCCGAGACCATGAAGGAAGACGGCGTCACCTTCTACGAGTTCTGGGCAGACCTTGACGGAAGCGGCCGCTACAGCGTGCTCGAGCTGTGGGAGAGCGAAGCACACCTCGAACGTCACCTGGAGACCCCCCACGTGAAGGCGTTCCAGGCCCGCGGCGCCGAACTCGGGATGGAGAACGTCGACCTCAAGCGCTACATCATCTCCGACGTCAAGCCACTTTGAAGGAGCCGCGATGATCATGATCGCCGCTCACCTGGCGGTGGCACCAGAGGACGCCGAAGCATTCGCAGCGGCGTGCCGTGAGATCACGGTGGAGACCCACAAGGAACCCGGCTGCCTCTTCTACGAGTTCTGGGCAGACCTCGATGGATCCGGCCGCTTCAGCGTGGTGGAAGCCTGGGCGACCGAGGCGAACTTCGAGGCGCACATCGCCACCCCGCATCTCCAGGAGTTTCGCCGCAAGCGAGAACAGATCGGCATGCTCCAATCCGACTTCGTTCGCTACGACGTCTCCGAAGTCAAGCCTCTGTAGCGGCCGGCAGATCCCACTCGCCGGTGCGGAGATATTCGTCGATCGAGGCTGCGGCGCGCCGGCCGGCTCCCATCGCCAGGATGACGGTGGCGCCTCCGGTGACGATGTCGCCGCCTGCGAACACGCCTTCTTTGGTCGTCCTTCCGGTGTCCTCGTCGGCAACGACGGTGCCCCACCGGGTCTGTTCGAGATCGGGGGTGGTCTTGGAGAGCAGCGGATTGGGAGCATTCCCGATGGCGACAACGGCCATGTCGATCGGGATCTCGTACTCGCTGCCCTCGACCGGCACCGGACGGCGCCGTCCGCTGTCATCGGGCTCTCCGAGCTCCATACGCTGCAGCTTCACCCCGGAGAGATGGCCCTTCTCGTCTCCGATGAACCCCAGCGGGTTGGTGAGGGTGACGAACTCGACACCCTCATCCTTGGCGTGATGGACCTCTTCGACCCGGGCAGGCATCTCGGCTTCCGATCGCCGATAGAGGATGCCGGCCCAGCCTGCGCCGAGCCGCAGTGAGGTGCGGACCGCATCCATCGCGGTATTCCCGCCCCCAAAGACCGCAACCCGTTTGCCGAGCAGATCGAACACCGGGGTGTCGGCTCCGGCGGCATAGGCCTTCATCAGGTTGACCCGGGTAAGG
Source organism: uncultured Acidimicrobiia bacterium (assembly GCA_964511945.1). GTDB lineage: Bacteria > Actinomycetota > Acidimicrobiia > Spongiisociales > UBA11373 > CAZEHO01. The sequence continues at coordinate 75,146 of CAZEHO010000003.1, forward strand.
AACTCGTTCGCCGAGTACACACCGACCAGGCTCTCGCCGGGCACGTTCAGGAAACGGGGCAATCCGGCCCCGACCCCGACGAACACGGCGTCGTATCCCTCCTCGTCGAGGAGTTCATCGAGGGTGTCGACCATCCCGATCACCTGATTCGTTTCGAAGCGGACCCCCATCTTCTCGAGCCCGGCGATCTCGGCCGCCACGATGTCCTTGGGGAGACGGAACTCGGGGATCCCGTAAACCAGGACCCCACCGGCCTCATGCAGCGCCTCGAAGACCGTGACCTCATGGCCGGCCCGGGCCAAATCTGTGGCACACGCCAGGCCCGACGGTCCGGATCCAACCACCGCAACCCGTTTGCCGGTCGGAGCTGCGATCGCGGGCAGTTCGCCCCCACCGCCTTCGCGCTCCCAGTCCGCCACAAAACGCTCCAGGTGCCCGATCGCCACCGGATCGTGCTTGACCCCGAGCACGCACACGCCCTCACACTGGTCCTCCTGGGGACACACCCGCCCGCAGATCGCCGGCAGCGAGTTGTCCTCCTTGATGATCGCCGCCGCGGCCCCAAAATCGCCATCCGCGATCTTGCCGATGAACTCGTCGATCCGGATCCCGACCGGACAGCCCTCAATGCACTTGGGCCGGGTGCACATCAGGCAGCGTTCCGCCTCGAGGATCGCCAGTTGCGCGGTGAGCCCGAGATTGACCTCGTCGAAGTTCCAGCGCCGCTCCCCCGGCTCCTGTTCCGGCATGCCGGTCCGCGGCCGGGCCATCCGTTCCCTGCGGGACAGAGTGTTCACGACACCTGCTCCCGCCGGCACGCTTCGAACTCCTCCATCCGCCACTCCTCCCACCACCGATAGGAGTCGTTGCGGCGCTGCAGCAAATCGAAATCGACCTCATGGGCATCAAACTCCGGCCCATCAACACAAGCAAACAACGTCTCGCCGCCGACCCCTACCCGGCACCCGCCACACATCCCGGTGCCATCCACCATGATCGGATTCAGGCTCACCACAGTCCGGATCCCATGAGGCTCAGTCACCTCGGAGACGGCCCGCATCATCGGAACCGGTCCCACCGCCAACACGTAATCGATCCGTTTGCCCTCATCTATGAGCGCCTGCAACTGCTGCGTCACAAACCCATCAAACCCATACGAACCGTCGTCGGTGCACGGCAGCACCTCGACGCCGGCAGAACGCAGCTCGTCCTCCAGGATCACGAACTCCTTCGAGCGCCCTCCGACGATGGCGGTCACATCGTTGCCCGCCTCCCGCAGCGCAACACTCACGGGATAGGCGATCGCAGTGCCGACGCCGCCGCCGACCGTGACCACGGTGCCGAAGTCCTCGATCTCCGACGGCATCCCCAGCGGTCCGGCGAGATCCTGTATGAAGTCGCCGGCCCCCAACTCCCCCAGCATCGTGGTGGTCTTGCCGACCGCCTGCACGATGATGGCGATCCAGCCCTCATCCGGGTCGCCGTCGGCAATCGTGATCGGGATCCGCTCCCCGTCCTTCGTCACCCGGAGGATGACGAACTGCCCGGGCTTGCGCTTCCGGGCGATCTTCGGGGCAACGATCCGGTAATACGTCACCTTCGGCGCCAACACTCTGGTTTCAAGGATCTCGTTCACGGTGCCCATTATCCGGGTTCGAATCCGCTGTCGATGGGGCCGAAAGGCCCTACAGAACAGCCGCCTACGGCAGCGACACCGTACCGTAGCTTGAGACGGCCGACGACAGGAGGGATCGTCGATGAGTGCGGTACTCGTGACGGGAGGAACCGGAACCCTGGGAACTCGCCTGGTCCCGATCCTGCGTGATCGCGGCCACCACGTCTGGGTCCTGAGCCGCGGTCCGTCGGGTGATCCGGATGTCGTTCGAGGCGACCTGCTGACCGGAACCCGTCTCCACGACATCGTCGATGGGGCCGATGCAATCGTGCACGCCGCCACCGAACCGGTCGCCGGTGGCGTCGACCGGACGGGCACCAAGCGGCTGGTGGCGGCAGCGGCCGAGGCCCGCATCCCGCACCTCATCCTCACTTCGATCGTCGGCATCGATCAGATCCCGTTGCGCCACTACCGGGCGAAGCTGGCAGCCGAATACGCCGTGACCCGCGGAGACATCCCGTGGACGATTCAGCGCTTCACACAGTTTCACCAGGTCCTCTCCGCGTTCCTCCGCCGCTCCTACCGGCTGCGGCGCACCTGGATTCCCCGCGGCCTGTCGTTTCAACCGATCGACCCGGCGGCGGTCGCGGCAGCGGTCGTCGAGGCGGTCGAAGCAGGTCCCCGGGAGCGCATGCCCGATCTCGGCGGGCCCGAGGTCCTCGCGTTCGAGGATATGGCACGCTCCGTCTCCACCGCTCTCGGCCGCAGTGGCAGCATCGCCCGGTTGCCGGTGCTCGGCAGAACATGGAGAGCGGTGAAGCGCGGACACAATCTTGCCGATCTGATGGCAGAGGACACCACAACGTGGGCCGACCACCTGGAGGAACTCGAACCGGCATGAAACGGTTTGACGACCGGCTGCGAGCCTGGAGCTGCCGGTTCCAGTACCCGGTCCGAGCTGCGCAAGCACCTCTGGTGGCTGGGTCAGATCGGGCTCGATCTCGACGGGTACCGCACGCTGCGCAACGACATCCTGGAGATCCCCAGGCCTCCGGCCTCGGCCGGTGAGATCCGGCGTACCACAGGGCTGTCGGGACCGGCCGCCACCGGAGTGATCCAGCCGATGACCTTCGAGGGCGTGCTCCTCGAGCCCCGTTCGGAAGCCTGCGCGGCAACACGCTGAAGTACGTCGCAACCGACGCTTGGCTCGGCCGCGACCTCGGCCACCTCGACGAGGACAGGGCCTCACCCGACTCATCGAGCGCTACCTGTGCGCGTTCGGTCCGGTCCGGCCGGCTGATGACCGCATGGTGGACCGGCAGGCCCAAATCCCACATCGTCCATGCTCTCGAGATGCTCGACCTCGTCGAGATTGATTCGTTCACCAAGCTCAAAGGGGCGGTGCGCGACGTGCTCACTGCACGCTTCGAAGCGCTGCCGATCTCCTCGATGCCGATGGGATCATGTTCACCCGCTCCGACGGGCCGCTTCACAATCCACGCCGTGCCCCGGACGGCTGATCAGCGATCTCCGAACTGCAGCACACAAGAGTGAGGTCGGCCCCTCACGGCTCACGGTCAGTTCCACCTCGTCGCCCGCTCCATGGCGGTGCAGTTCCGCTCGACCAGGACTCCAACGGGACGGCGCGCCGCGTGCTCCAACCGTGTCGGATTCTGATGAGGAGCAGTGGGAATCCTCCGCCGCAGGGGCGGGGTCTACTCCTCGACGTCGGTGGAGCCGGTCGACAGAGCCCGGCCCTTCCACACCACGTCGCGCCCGGTCACGGTCAGCATCATCGACCAGAACAGCGTCGCTGCCCAAAACGCAATGGTGAGGGCATGCAGCGGAGCAGTCCAGACGGCGTCCCGCCCCAGGTTGGCGGTCAGCACCCGGTTCGCCGTCAGCAGCATCATCTGCCAGAGCACGAGCGACGCAACCTGTCCGTCGAGGAGACCGAGCACCAGCCGGACCGCAGGGCTCAGCAGCAGCGGAGAAAGCACGAACACGACCGCCGATGCCACCAGCGGGTTGCGATCCAGTGCTGTGTAAGCGTTCTTGGCGAACCCGTTCCAGATTTCGCTGACTCCCCGGTACCACCGGGTTTCCACAAGATCAGTTCCGTTGAGGAGAACGATCGACCGGCCGGCCAGCTTCACACTGCGCGCCAGCCGCATGTCGTCCACAAGGTGATCCGGGTAGGCGGCGTGGCCTCCGGCTGCCTCGTACGCCGTTCGGGTCACCAGGATGAACGGCCCGAAAGCGGCTGCGATCTCTCGGGCACGATCCGAATTGATCGCCGCCGCCGGGAACAGCGCAAACGCCGCGTGTGTGACCATCGGCAGCATCACCTTCCCGGCGAACGAACCCGGGGCCGTCCGCGGGAGTAACGAGATCAGTCCCGCACCGGCCGTCTCCATCTCACCCAGAGCTGCCGAGATGGTCTCGGGGGCAAGCACCGTGTCGGCATCGACGAAACAAAGCACGTCGCCTTGGGCCACCTCCGCCAGCTGAGCGCATGCCCAGTTCTTGCCGGTCCAATCGGCCGGCAGCGGGGATCCGCTCATCACCCGGAGACGGGGATCATCAAAGCCCCCGATCACGTCCCGGGTGCCGTCGGTCGACCCGTCGTCGAGGACGACGATCTCGAGATTCGGGTAGTCCTGGCTCAGCAGACTGGCGATGCAGGTCCCGATCGTGTCCTGTTCGTCGCGGGCCGGAACCAGCACGCTGATCAGGGGGGCATCGCCGTTCCAGGTGTGGCGACGGGGCCGCCGGAGCACCCGGCGGTTCCAGAGAATCAGCGCTAGTTGGGCAACGAGGAGCCAGGGAACGACCCGATCGAAGAGGAACTCCCAGCTCATGTGCTGCTCCCACCGCGCATCCGGTCCCAACCGGTGCGGGCTTCGATCTCCCGCATCCGCGGCTCGTCGACGACCCGCTTGGCGGCTACCAGAAGGAATGCACCGAGTGCGACGCCCGTCATCTTCCACTCATAGCCGACGAGTGGAGCGAGCACAAACATGAGAACGACCACCGTGATGACCGTGGGCAGGAACCGATGGGTCGCCAGCCAGACGAGGCCACACACCGCAATGCCGATCAGTGCGGCCCACGGGAGCAGGGCGGCCGCCAGACCACCGGCGGCGGCGAGACCCTTCCCGCCGGCGAAGCGGAGCCACACCGGATAGGCGTGGCCGATGATCAGGAAGGCGGTAGCGACGCACAACTGCCAGAAGGGGCGATCCCGAAAGATCAGTGCGGCGGCAACGCCCTTGCCGAAGTCGATCGCAAAGGTGACGATCCCCCACCGTTGACCGACCTCGTGGAAGACATTGCGTGAACCGACGTTTCCCTCACCGGCGACGCGCACGTCTACTCCCGCTGCAAAACGCCCCACGAGGTAAGCGGCAGGAATCGACCCGAAGAGGTACCCGATGAGCGCGGCAAGGATCGCTGCCGCGAAAGTGTCCACGACCAGTGTCTCCGATATCCGTCAGAAAGACTTTAGGAGATCCAAGCGGTGCTCCCCCCTGGAGATGGCGTCAATCCCCCAGCGCACCCGACTAGCGGCAATCTCCGCCGCGGGCCGCCCGGTTCAGCCATCGAATAATCGGGAGGGAGCGCGATGGCGGTCGATTGGACGTTCGGCGGAACCTGGCCGTTCGAGCCGAACTGGTTCGATACCACCAACGGACGTGTCCAATACGTTGACCATGGTCTCCGGGACGGCAGGCCGGTGGTGCTGGCTCTCGGCAACCCGACGCGGGGCTACCTCTGCCGCCACTTCATCGGACCGCTCGCCACGGTTCGGTCCGGGTCGACAATCCCGAGTGTGAACGGTGCCTGGCCTCCCGGCCTGTGATCTGGGAAGGGCGTCCGGTCGGAACATAGGGAACGGTCGCCCGCACGGTCGGTCAGGGTTCTCGTTAACACAGCCCCCGAAGCTGTCGAAGAAACCGGGAGACCCAACAGAGAGCATCCGTGCGTTCGACAGTCATCGACGAACCCGGATCCGGCGCGGCCCGGCCGGTACCGCCGGCGCCCCCGGAGGCCGTCGTCGACGCGTTCGGCGTGGCGTGGAGCACCTTTACGCTCTACGAGCACCCCCAGCGTGTCGAGGCCTTTGCGCGCGCGGTCTCAATCATGGGTCGATGTCCCCGCTACCCATGGCGGGTCGAGGTCGGTCCAGAGGGTTTCATCCTGGATGAGCAGTCCGTGGGGCACCGCCGTGAGGCGACGCTCCGACTGGCACAGCGAATCTTCGCCCTGGGAACGGCCGCCCTCGAACTGGCCACTCCGCCATCGGCCGAGGATGTGCTGACGCTGTTTGGATTGCTGGCAGCTCCGGAACCGCCCACCGAACCCGGTGCCGCCCTGCAACGGCTTGGAGTGCACTCCATCGCCCTGCTCCACCGGGAGCTCTTCGGGTCAGGATCGAGCGGCGACGGTGGCAAGCCGTGGTACCTGTCGTACGACGGCAATCCCGAGCCCTTCGTCCACAAGCTGCTGGAGGGCCGGGAGAGCGATGCCAGCGGGGTCGCAGTCGACTTCGTCGCCGAGTATCAGCGGGTCCATGAACTGATCGACTCGGCCGACCCGTGGGGTCGCGAGGAGATGGTCCATGCCTTCATGGACGCCTTCTGGTATCTCCCCCAGCGCCACCAGGCGGAGGTATTCGAGCAACTCCTCCAGGGCCAGGAATCGGCGCAGAACCTCGAGCTTCTCGACCAGTTCGGCAGCCAGGAACTGGCCGAACTGAACCGGCTGTTCGGAGCCGCCGGCCATCCCCTGCTGGCGGAGTATGCCCGGGTGGCCTCCGATCAGGGAGGCCGTGAGCTGTCCGATATCGCCCCGCTGGTCGAGGAGAGCAGCGAAGCCGATTCGATCAGCAAGGCCGTCATGGACCACATCTCCCAGGTTCTCAGCGCCATCGATCCCGGCGGGACGCCGGCGGTGGCTGCCGCACTGGACCGCCTCCGCTCGATCCGCCCTCGGCCGGCAGATGCTTGGAGGTCGGCGGTCAACGTGATCGGCGGCCTCATCGACCTCGAGATTCGGGGTGAGGAGGTCGAGCGCCCCGTCGAGTTGTGGGCCGACAAGATCGTTGCCGCGCTCGGGTCCGGAGATCTCATTGATGCTGACCGGTGGCTTACCGCACCCGGGAGACTCCGGCTCGATCCGGAGACCCGCACCAGGCTGCTGCGCACCCTGTCGGGCCGGATGGATCAGGCCTCGACCAATCGGATCGTCGCCGTGCTCATGGATGAGCGGCCCGACGGCTCGGGATCGAACGTCCGCAAGGTGGCTCCTCTCTTCGCAGCCGACGCGCTGGTGACACTCCTCGGAGCAGAGGAACGGCAGGCAAAGCGGCGCTTGCTGATCCGCGCCCTGATCCAGATCGCCGCAGTCAATCCCGGAGCGCTACTCCCCCATCTGCGCGATCCCCGCTGGTACCTGGTCCGCAACATCGCACTGATTCTCGGAGCCTGCGGCCATGCTGAGATCGCCCCGAGGCTCTCCGCCGTGCTGCACCATGACGACCACCGGGTCCGTGTCGAGGCCCTGAGCTCGTGGAGCCGCCTCGACCCCGCCGGCTCGGTACTGGTCGTCGTCGCCGGCCTCGACGACCCCAACGAGGCGGTCCGCAAGCGCGCCGACGAGTTGCTGGGCCGAATCGACCATCCATCGGTCGATGCAGCGCTCATCGACCGACTCGAGCGAGCGACACACCGAGGGGGAATGATCGCCGCCATCCACGCCCTGGGCCGGCGCGGCACTCCGGCGGCACGGCAGGTCCTGCAGCAGAGGGCAGCACGCCGATTCCCGTTCTGGGGCACGACTCGAGCCGTCCGTCGCACCGCCCGGGCAGCCCTGGAGGGACGCCATGAGTGAACAGATCGCAGCCAGCTTGATCCGGGCGCTGCGCCGGGGCGTCAGCTACGCCAGGCTCTACGGAGCCGACCACACGCTCACCATGGAGGCGTGTGATGAGGCCGCCCGAGCCGCCAATGCATTCGGGCCGTCCTACCCGGGCACGCTCCTCGCGTTCGTCGACGAAACCCTGTTCGTGGACAGCTCGGCATGCGGGCACACGTCACTGCAGTTCAACGGCTTCTTGCGAGCGATCGAAGCGGCCGGCGTCGAGACTCTCCTGTTCACCGCCAACGTGGAGCCCGCAGAGATCAACCGGCTGGTTCAAGTGATCGCCGGCGAGATCGACGAGTTCGGGGCGGGACGGAACCTGCGGGTCAACGATGTCCATCTCGGAACGGACGACCTCGACGAGAGCCCGACCTCCGAGTTCCGCAAGTCGTACGCCGCCTCGCTCGAGGCGCTGCGGCGCGTCGGCGCTGCCGTCACCGGCGGGGAGAAGCTGTCGATCGACGGAACCGCCGACGTGGTCCAGGACCTGCTGCGGCAGGTGGTGGAGAACCCCACCGCAGCCCTGCTGCTGGCGACGGTGAAGAGCCATCACGAATACACCTTCTACCACTCGGTCAACACCTCGATTCTCTCGCTCGGGCTGGCGCACCTGGTGGGCCTGCCCGACGAGGACACACTGCTCCTCGGAACCGCCGCCATGCTCCATGACATCGGAAAGGTCGGCGTGTCGACGGCGGTCCTGCAGCACCCCGGTCGCCTCGACGCCGAGCAGTGGAAGGAGATCCGCAGGCACCCGCAGATCGGAGCCGAGAGCATCCTCGAAGCCGCCGGTCCCGGGCAGGAAGTGACTGCGGTGGTGGCCTTCGAACACCACGCCCGGTTCGACGGCAGTGGTTATCCCCGCCTCGTGTATCACGACGGGACGGACCACCACCATGCAACTAGCCATCCGCTGCACTTCTTCAGCCGTCTGGTCGCGGTCGCCGACACCTACGATGCTCTCACCACCCGGCGCTCCTATCGCCGCGCCGAGCCGCCGAGCAGGGCACTCGAGATCCTGATCAGCGAAGCCGGCACCTCCTACGACCCCGACTTCGTGCTCGCCTTCGCCCACCTCATGGGCCTGCATCCGCCGGGATCGTTCCTCCAGCTCCGATCGGGGGTCGTCGTGATGGTCACCGACGCTCCCACGATGACCGGGCAGCCTCCTCCGGTCGTGGCGATCCGCAGCGCCGCCGGTGCCCTGATCGCAGCCCCGGAGCCCATGGCATATCGGATGGAAGACGTCATCGGTCATGTCGCGCCGGCACTTATCGGCATCACACCGGCCGAGGTGCTCGAGAAGACCGGGATCGCTGCGTAGCGATCGGGAGGTCAGGTCGAAGGAGTCGTCCGGCTGCGGAGCAGCCCAACCACCTTGTCGACATACCCGCTGTACGACTCGGACGGCAGCCGGTCCAGCGGTTGCCGCTCCCAATCGGTGTACCCGAATGCGGCCATCTCCTCGGCCAGCAGCGGACGCAGGAAGTCGAGGTCGCCGTCCGTCATGAAGCTCGCCCAGTTGCCGGCCGATTCACTGCGCCGTACCCGATCGAGATTGCCCACATCCCGCTGCAGGATGATCGGGACGCCGAGCCCCTCCTCGAGAACCCGGTAGTACCCAGCGATGAAGTCCTCGTAGCGGATCGCCACGGATCGTGAGTCGCCCTCATGACGCCGAATGAGTTCCCAGTAGCGCGTGATGTTCTTGCACATCCTGCGGGTGACGGCGGGCCCGAGCTGGGCCGTCCCGAAGATGGTGTTGAACTCCTCGGCGAGGTCGAACAGCCCCTTCCCATCCGGGTGCTGTTCCTTGTCGACCAGCACCGCCCGCCACGCCGCCACCTTCTCCTCGGCGATCCCGTTGCGGGCAATGACGATGTGGAGCACGTACATCAGCCGGCTGATCAACTCGTCCCGGGGATCACGGGTGATGAAAACGAGACGGTCGAACTCAAGGTCCAGTTCCCCGGCGAGGATGGCATTGCGCAGGCGGGGCCGGGTCTCCCAGTGGTCGTTTATGAGCTTGGCCACCAGGGGTCCCTCACGATCCGCATGTGCCGGATCGTCGAACAGCGAGATCTGCTTCGGTTCGAGGATGAATTCGCAGGGGCGACCCCACGCCTCACCCAGGCTGTGCTGGATCGATTTCGCAATCACGGTGGTTCCGGTCTTGGCGCGACCAACGACCAGAACGTTCTTCGGTAGGGTCATGGCTCCGGAGTCCCTGACTCCCCAATGGTCCACAATTGATGGGGATCGCGATCCTGAGGGATCGTGGCGATTGTAGGCCGCAGGGGCCTCGGGCAGTCCCGGGGCACAGGCTGAACGGAGAAGAGCATGGCTGGCAAACAGGCAAGCGTTCCCGAGTCCGGCATTCCGTTCCGACATGCTCCCGATGCCGCCCACCCACCCGCCGGCACGCTCGAAGGCGGCACGGTCGATGTCCTCGAGCACCTCGGTTCCTGGGCCCGGGTCCAAACCGGGGACGGCCGGGAGGTGTGGGTCGACGCCCGCCGCCTGACCACCATTGAGGCGGCCCCGGCGGCGGAGGCCGCCGCTGCAGAGGCCGCCACCCCGGAGGAACCGCTGCCGGTGCCTGCTCCGCCGCCACCGCCGCGCTCCCCTGGCGCTCGCCCACCCTGGCTCATCCCGGTTGCGGCGGTCGCGGGGATCGCACTGATCGTCGTGCTCATCGTCACCCTCACCGGTGGCGGCGATGACACCGCCCTCTCTACCACCAGCTCGACGACGGCCGCCCCGACCACCACCGCGCCGACCACCACGGCGGCAACGATCGCGGCACCCACCACCACGACGACCACATCGACCACGACCACCACATCGACGAGCACCACGACCTCCACGACGACGACCACGACGACCACCACGATCCCGCCGCTCCCCCGCGAGGAGTCATTCGACGACGGCACCACCCTGGGGACGGCACTGTTCGACGGGATCATGAGCTGGGACATCGCCGAAGGGATCGGTGTCATCGAGGCCGGAGCGGGTGGCGTGCTCCCGGTCATGTACCCCTACGTCGTGACCGACGGCTCGGTTGCCTTCGACTTCAGCGCAGCTCAGCTCGAGACCACCGGCGGCATCGGCGCGGTTCTTCGATCAGAAGATCCTTCCGACGGCGCGCTCGACTCCTACGTCCTTGGATACATCATCCCCGGGACCAGCCGTGCGGTGATGGCAACATTCGCCAACGGTCAATTCACCGACGTGCAGGAGTTCCCGTTCGCCCCCGGATTCCTCAACCCCACATGGAATCGGGTCGCGGTTGCGGTGCTGATCGACACCCTGGTGATCACGCTGAACGGAGAGCCGGTGGCCACCGTCGGCCTCGACAACGTGCTGCCCGAGGGATCGGTCGGCATCGTGCTGCTCACCGCGACGGCGGGTGATTGGGTCCTGATCGACAATGTGGAGATCAATTAGCGCCGACCGAGCGGAGGAGCGCTTCCGGAGTCTCGATCAGCCAGCACTCGGTGCCCTCGCATCCGCGTGAGCGGACGAGGACGATCACCTCACCCTCGACGCGGGCCTCGGCCCGGTCGGTCCCGGGACCCGTCTCTCGGATAGTGACATCTCCGATCCGGAGAGCCCCGAGCGCGTCGGCCTGATCCGCGCTGAGGGCACCGGCCACCACAGAGATCACCTCAGAACAATCGACCCCGGCACCGAACCCGGAGGCAAACCCGGCCGGGTCGGCCAGCATCCCGCAGGCTGAGCTGTGATCCGCTGCCACGACCGCGACTGCAAATGACTCGAGACGCTCCCCAATCTCGGCGGCCTCGGCGGCACGTGGCGCATCGCGGAAGTACCACAGGAGTACGCCGCTGATGAGTACCACCGCCACTCCGAGGAGGAACAGACCGACAGGGAGCTTCGCTCCCATGATGTTGATCGACCGGGGATCTCGTTCGGGAGTTGGTGGCGTATCCACGGGGAAGGAGCCTATCGAGCCGACCGGGGCAGGGCGTGATAGCGCTCTCCTTACCTCTATCACAGGACCCGCCGGGCAGACCGCATTCAGATCGGTACCATCACCGGTCCGATGCGACGTGTCTGGATTCTCCTCGCCGTCGGGGCGCTAGCCGCCACAGCGTGCAGCAATCCCGCCACCGATTCCACGGCCACCTCAGGAGCCGCGCCAACCACAACTCCACCGTCATCGACGACCACCGCGGCCGACCTGCTCCCGCTCGTCTCGACGTCCAGCACCACCTCTGCGTCGACGACGAGCACGACCACTTCCAGCACCACCACGAGCACGACGACCACGACAACCACAGTTCCGTACTCGCCGGTCAACGGTCTGATCGTCGACGACGCCGAACTCCGGGATCGCCGGGTCATCGCAGTCAAGATCGACAACCACCCGAAGGCCCGCCGTCAAAGCGGGCTCCAGGAGGCCGATGCGGTCATCGAACTGCTGGTGGAAGGGGTCACGCGGTTCATCGCACTGTTCCACACGAGTGACAGCACCTACCTCGGGCCGGTCCGGTCGATCCGCCCGACCGACTCGACGCTGCTCCGCGCATTCGGGGCCGCGTTCGTCGTCTCCGGTGGCCAGGAGTGGGTCAAGGCAATCACCACCGAACGTGGGGTCGACTTCGTAACCGAGGGCGTTTCCGGGCTCTACCGGATCTCGACCCGGGTCGCACCCCAGAATCTCTACGCCGACACCACGGAGCTGCGGGCCACCGCAGACGACCTCGGCTTCTCCGACACCGTCCACGGCCCACTCCTCGTCTTCGGAGAGTGGGAAACAGCGCCGGCGGCAACCGCTTCCCAGATCGATCTGTACTGGGCCGTTGGAGCTCAGGTGCGCTGGCTCTTCTCCGAGGGCCGCTACTACCGGCTTGCCCAAACCACGCCACACCGGTGGGTGGATCTCGACGGCAACACCGACCAGTTGGCGTTCGACGTCCTCGTTGTGCTGGAGGGCATCCAGTACACCGCTCGACCCGGATCCGGATACGGGGGATCCTCGGTGCCGGCCACCGAAACGCTGGGGGGCGGCAGGATGGCGGTGTTCAGCAACGGCTACGTCGTGGAGGGAACCTGGGAGCGGAGCGCCATCACAGAGCCGTTCCATCTCTTCGACGACTCCGGCAACCCCGTCACCATCCCACCCGGGATCCCGTGGATCTCGATCTATCCCGAGGGCGTGGATTGGAGATGGCGGTAGAGCCTCGACGGCCCGACGCAACGAGGACGCGATGGGCGGTGGCCGTCACGCACCGCGATGAAACACCGTCCGGCCGGCGACATCCTGAATTCGGCGGGCGTTGCCCGGCGGGTTCGGGCGGTCGCCACATCCGGGCGTCGGGGCCGACACAAGGCCCATGTGGGCGGCAACCTGCCGATCGGACGCTTGCAGGCGCTCGACGACCACGACCCAATTGACGCCATCCGTGAACGGTGCCGTCGTCAGTGATCCTCCATAGCGGTAGGTATCGAGTTGCGCCGGCAGCAGCCGGTCGAGCCTCATCGTCGCCGGCACCTCCTGGCCGTCGGCGGGCCCGATCACCGCCGGGTCGAATGCGCCGATGAGGTCGAACGCCGGAGCGATGTACTCGTCGTGGCCACCGACCTCCGAGCACACCCCGACCACTGTGAGATCTCCCGATTCACTCCGGTGGACGAGATGCACCTCGAGCGGGAGGGTTTCCCCGTCGATCCAATGCTCCGAAGGGGTATGCCAATGAAGTGAATCGAGCTCGAAGCGAGTACCGCCCAGCAGGATCGCTGCGATACCCGGGTCGACCTTCACGATGAGTTCCGGGACTACCTCGACACCGGCCGGGACATCGTCGCCGTCCTTGACCTCGAAGCACACCCGAACGGAGACCGGCTCCGACGGATACTCGAGTGTCAGAGCGGGGAGGCCGTCGTCCGGCCTCACCTCGGAGGTCCGGATGTCGATCGGGCTCTGGCCGGTGGGGAGGATCGTCGTCGCCATGACCTGAACGTACCCCGTTCAGGATCAGCCGAATCCGGTTCGGGTACGGTGAGTCCATGCGCCGCGCCGCCGTGGGAATCCTCGTTCTCGCCCTGATCCCGCTGTCGATTCCGGCTGCCGCCGACGAACCGGCCGACCTGGTGGCGGCGGTCACGGAGACCGTCACCCGGCAGATGGATTCGGTCGGGGTGGAAGGTGTTGGCGTTGCCCTGATCGACGAGTTCGAGGTCGTGTGGGTGGGCAGCTTCGGCGTTGCCGAACCCGGGCGGCCCATCGAGCCCACAACCCTCTTCCAGGCGGCGTCGCTCACCAAGCCGATGTCGGCGGTCGTGGCGGCCGCAGCCGCCGAGGACGGCTTGGTCGATCTCGACGCCGACATCTTCAACATGCTGGTGTCGTGGCAGCACCCGCCGATGCCGTTTGGGGATGTGCCGGTCACGCTGCACCAACTGTTCGCTCATCGCGGCGGGGCGAACGTGTCCGGCTTCCCCGGGTACCGGCAGGACGAAACCCTGCCGACGCCGGTGGCGATCCTCGACGGGATCCTGGACAAGAACGAACCGATCCGCATCTATGCCGAGCCCGGCACCGAGAAGTCCTACAGCGGTGGTGGATTCGTCATGGCCCAGGTTGCAATGGAGGACCACATCGGAATCACCTTCGAAAGCCTCGCCGAGCAGCTCGTCTTCGAGCCACTCGGGCTGGTGCATTCCACCTACCGGATTCTCGAAGCAGCCGACCGGCAGCGAGTTGCGGTCGGGTACCGGGCCGACGGCTCAGAGATAGCCGGCGGTGGGTGGCACCTGTATCCCGAAACCGCGCCGGCGTCGCTCTGGACCACGCCCACCGAATACGCCGAGTTCGTGATCGACGTGATGCGTTCCCACATCGGGGACGTCGGCGTCGTTCTCGACCAGGCGACGGCGGAGTATCTGTTGGATCCCCTGTATCCCGTGGGCTTCGGACTGAGCGCCCACAGCGACGTCACCTACATCGGCCATGAAGGTGCCAACGAGGGCTATCGGACCCAGTTTCTTGCGGTAGTCGAACGAGGTGAGGGCATCGTCGTGCTGACCAACAACGATGCGGGCCTCGAACTCACCCAGGCGGTGGTCGATACTGCCGCCGACGAGTTCGGCTGGCCGAAGCAGTGGAGCACACCGCTGTGGGTCGTGCTGATCGGATTCGTATTCCTGGCGGTGATCGTGGTGGGTGTCTGGCTGCTCTTCCTGACCCTGCGCAGGCGCTCGGCGGGAGCCTGACGCGATGGTGCCGGCCCGGAGGCCGGCACCGGACCACTTCCTCGGAATGGCCTAAGCGGCCTCGGCGAGTTCGATCACGAAGAACGGAGCACCCTGGGCGTCGGCGCACACCGCCATCCGGCCGACCGGTGATTCGAAGGGCCCACTCTGCACGATTCCACCGGCATCCTTCACCGCCGCCACGGTGGTATCGCAGTCCTCGACGGTGAAGTAGATCCCCCAATGGGACGGGATCTCATCGGGAAGCTGCATCGCGTTGGCGTCGTAGACACCGCCGTTCGGGCGATCCCCGACCAGGAACGTCGTGTACTCCTGCCCGTTCCCCATCTCCGAGACGTGGGTGTTCCATCCAAAGAGGCTGGTGTAGAACTCGACCGATCCGGCGTAGTCGCGGGTGGCGAGCTCGTTCCAGCACATGAACCCCGCCGTGTTGAACTCGTCGGCACCGGTGTGATCCTGCGGCTGCCACAAACCGACCATCGCGCCCTGCGGATCCTGGATGAATGCCATCCTCCCCGAGGTGAAGATCTGCATCACCGGCATGATGATGGTGGCCCCGAGCTCCTCAGCTCGGCCGACGGTGGCGTCCACGTCGTCGACGTTGAGGTACGACGACCACACCGGGGGCTGCCCGGCTTCGATCTGATCCGGGCTGAGACCGCCCATTCCGGCGACCAGCTTTCCGTCGCGACGGAACATCCAGTAGGGCATGCTCTCATCGGGTGAGGCCTGAGTCGCCTCCCAGCCGAACACCGCCTGATAGAACGCGGCCCCGGCTCCGGGATCGGCCTGGGCGACATCAGCCCAGGTGAAGAGGCCATTCGGGTGCGACATCTTTTCCCTCCCGGTTGTGGTCTTGCCGTTCGCAGGGCCGACCGCGGGCGACGGTAGCGATGGTGCGGGAGTTGTGCAGGAGGAGCGGCCGCCCTCCAGTGCGGCCCTAGGAGCCGCCGAAGAGGTCCTTGAGGGTCTGCACCGTGGTCTGGCGGCCCAACTGGCCGATCGCAGTGGTCAGCGGGATTTCCTTCGGGCAGGCGCGCACGCAGTTCTGCGCGTTGCCGCAATCGGAGATGCCCCCGTCGCCCATGATGGTGTGGAGGCGCTCCTCCTTGGAGTACCGGCCCGTGGGATGCCCGTTCATCAGCCGCACCTGACCGAGCGGTGCGGGTCCGATGAAGTCGAGATCGGGGCCGAACTGCGGACACGCATCCATACAGCACCCGCAGGTCATGCAGCGGGACAGGATGTAGTTCATCTCCCACTCTTGCGGGGAGATGCGGGGAGAGCCGACGCCGACGTCCCAACTGCCGTCGATCGGAATCCAGGCCTTGACGGTGCGCAGGCTGTCGAACATCCGGGAGCGATCGACCATCAGGTCGCGCACCGTGGGGAACTTCGACATCGGCTCGAGCGTGATCGGCTTCTCGAGGTCGTCGACGAGCGCCGAGCAGGCCTGGCGGACCTTGCCGTTGATCCGCATCGTGCAGGCTCCACAGACCTCTTCAAGGCAGTTCGATTCCCACAGCACCGGGTCCACCCGGGTGCCGTCGGCCGTGACCGGGTGCTCCCTGATCGCCATGAGCGCAGAGACGACGTTGTGGCCCCGCTTGTCGGGGATCTCGAACTCGTGCCAGTACCCGTCCCCGTCGGGCCGGTCCCGGCGCCAGATCTTGAAGCGGATCGTGTCGGACATCAGCGGTAATCCCGTGGGGTTTCAGGTGGCAGCACCGACGTATCGACCGGGCGGAAGTCGATCGACGGTCCGTCGTCGCTGTGGGTCGCCACGGTCGACTTGAGCCACCGGTCGTTGTTGGCCTTCCACCGGTCGACGTACTCGTCCCACTCGGGATCACCCGGGAACTTCCCCTCGGGGATCTCGAGCGCGAACTCGGGCTTGTAGTGGGAGCCACGGCATTCGTCACGGGCCCTGGCTCCGGCGGCGATGGCCCTGCCGAGCACGATCATGTCGTGCACCTGCCGGGCGTACGGCAGCGACGCATTGGCCCAGTCGCTCTGCTCGGCGAGGTCGACCCGACCCGCCCGCTCCTGGAGTTCGGCAAGACCGGCGATCGCCTCGTCCAGAGTGGCGTTGTCGCGCTCGATCCCGACCTTGGCGGTCATCAGCTCTCCGAGTTCCCGGTGCAGGGTGTAGGGGTTCTCGGTTCCACCGGACCCGGCGAACGAGCGATTGATTTCGTCCTGCCGCTGCTGTTCGTCGGCAACGGCCGCGTCCGGGACGGCGTCGACACCCCGCCCGAGGCCTTTCACGTAGTTGGCCGCTGCTTCCCCGGCGACGCGGCCACTGAACGAAGCGCTCAGCAACGAATTGGCACCGAGCCGGTTGGCTCCGTGATAGGCCCCGTCGCATTCCCCACAGGCGAACAGGCCCGGGATCGAGGTCTGGTGGTTCCGAGCGCTGCCCGGCTTCATGCCACCGCTCTCGGGGTCCTTTTCGAAGTCGACCCACAAGCCGCCCATCGAGTAGTGCACGGCGGGGAAGATCTCCATCGGCACCTCGGTCGGGTCATTGCCGGTGAAGGTGTGATAGATCTCCATGATCGCCCCGAGGCGATTGAGGATGAACTCCTTCGGCAGATGGGTCAGGTCGAGATAGACCCGGTCCTCACCGCGAATGCCGAGGCCGAGTTCCTTCACCGCCTTCCAGATCGCGCGAGAGGCGACATCGCGCGGCACGGTGTTCCCGAACGCCGGGTACCACTCCTCGAGGAAGTAGAACCGCTCGGTTTCGGGTATCTCGAGAGGATCGCGCGGGTCCCCGGCGGTGCGGGGCACCCAGACCCGGCCACCCTCACCGCGGGATGCCTCGCTCATCAGCCGGTTCTTGTCGTCACCCGGCACGCCCGTGGGGTGGAACTGGATGAACTCGCCGTTGATGAACTCCGCACCCTGCTGGTACACCCGGCTGGCGGCGGACCCCGTGGAGTTGGTCGAGTTCGTGGATCGGCCGAAGATCAGCCCGAGACCGCCGGTAGCCAGCACCACGGCCTCGGCCGGGAATGCCTGGACGCCCATGTCCCGGAGACTCATGGCGGTGACGCCGCGGCAGCGACCGTCGCCGTCGCGGATGATCGAGAGGAACTCCCACCACTCCAGCTTCTCGACCAGTCCCTGATCCTCGTAGCGGCGAACCTGCTCGTCCACGCCGTAGAGCAGTTGCTGGCCGGTGCTAGCCCCGGCGAACACCGTCCGCTTGTTCTTGACCCCTCCGAAGAGCCGCAGATCCATCAACCCTTCAGAGGTGCGGGAGAAAGTGACCCCCATCCGCTCGAAGGAGCGAATCAGCCCGGGAGCCTCCTCGCACATGGTCTTGATAGGCGGCTGATCGGCGAGGTAAGCGCCGCCTTTGATCGTGTCGACGATGTGCTGCTGCACCGAGTCGCGCTGGCCCTTGGTGTCCATGGCGGCGTTGATCCCGCCTTGGGCGCAGGCCGAATGGGAACGCTTCACCTCGAACAGGGAGAACAGCTTGACCTTGAAGCCGGCCTCGACGATCCGCAGCGTCGCCCAGAGGCCCCCGAGGCCTCCGCCGACAACGATGATGGTGGGCTGGTTCATGGGTGCTCGCTCACAAGAAGAAGCCGATGACGCCGTGTATGCCCAGGGCGGTCAGCAGGACGAAGACGCCCGCCGAAATGCCCTGCATGATCTTCTGCGACCTGGCCGTGGTGGTGAGACCCCAGACGATGCTCATCGACCAGAGCCCGTTGCAGAAGTGGTAGATCGCCAGGATCAGCCCGGCGAAGTAGATGACCAGGTAGAGCGGATTGGAGAACAGGGACTCCATGTGACCGAACATGTCGCCGGCGACCTCGTCATCCCAGATCGCCAGGATCCGGGTCCCACCGACGTGCACGATCAGGAACAGCAGGACCACAATCCCCGAGATCCGCTGCAGCCACCACATCCAATTGCGGAAGTACCCGTAGGTGGTGATGTTGGAGTTGCCCCGGAGCCAGATCACCACGCCGTAGATGCCATGGAGCAGGATCGGAAGGCCGATGATGAAGATCTCGATGAGCACCACGTAGTTGATCTCGCGGATCTTCTCCACGATGTAGGTGTTGTAGTGCTCGGCCCCGAAGCGGGACTGGCTGTTCTCCCAGAGGTGGAAGATGAGGAACGCGCCCACCGGGATGAGACCCAGGAGCGAGTGGATGCGCCTGGCCAGGTAGTGGCGGTTCTGAATCGACGCCGTCGTCACTCGGTCCTCCACCGCGTCGGCGGTGCCACCGAGCCTATGCGAAGCGACGCAAGGGGTTCACGGCCGTTCGGTCCCGGAGCCCCGGGCACAAGGTCCTTTGGATGGGAACCAGGCATGTATCTGATGGAGGTGGGAACTGGAAAGGCGAATCGCAACGCAGGCCCGTCCAGTTCCCGATCCACAGCACCCAGTTCCCTTCTTCGCATCCGAGCGGGTACCGTGCATCCCAACCTCATGAACGCCACCTCTGCAGCCAAGATCGCTTTCATCGGGTCCCATTCCGTCCGCAAGACGAACGCCGTTCACTCGTTCGCAGGCGCGGTCGGCCGGAGCGGCCGCAGTGTCGAGGTCGGTCGTGAAGTCGTCCGGTTCAACCCGCTCGGGCTCAACGAAGGAGCCACCCCGGAGGCTCAGCTCTGGGTGCTGACCGCCCAGATCCAGCAGGAGCTTGAGCTGCGGAACCGCGCCGAGGTGTTGGTCACAGACCGGGCCGTGATCGACAACTACGCGTACTACCTGCGGACCACCGGAGGGGACGATCCCTTCGATGCCGAGCCACTCATGCGTAGATGGTGTTCGACCTACGATCTGTTCGTTCGCTTGCTCCCCGACGTCGACCTGCTCGCCGACGGAGTCCGCAGTACCAACGACGCCTTCCGCGACGAGATCGAAGCCATCCTGGACCGGATCCTTCCCGAGTACATCCCGCCGGGGAAGATGATCAGCCTGCCGGCCTCCGAGGTCACCGAGAGCTTCGATTGGGCCGGATTGGTGGAGCGCCTGGTCGGTCCGCCCGATCCGGAGCGTCTCCGGCAGGGCCCGCCACGCTTTGTGCGGCTCACCCGCAGCATCCGCACCTGAGCAGTTTGGCGGGTTCAATCTCCCCGGATCAGCCAGAAAACCTGAGTCGCTTAGTATCAAGTTGGAAATAGGATGGGGGCTTAGACCGTTGCAGCGGTTCCAGAGCCAGGAGCACCCATCACATGCCCGAAACCAGCCAGCTGACCCTTCCGGTCCTTCCTCTACGCAACGGCGTCGTTTTCCCCCACATGGTGGTGACGGTACGAGTCGAGACCGATGAGGGCCGGGCGGCCATCGCCGCCGCCTCGGAATCCGGCGACCGGTTGCTGCTCGTCCCGCGCATCGAAGGCCGCTACGGAACCGTCGGCACCATCGCCGAGATCCAGCAGATCAACGACGGCAACGTCGCCATCTCCGGCGTCGCCCGGGCCCGGGTCGGCGCAGGTTCTACCGATGGCGAAGGCACCCTCTGGGTCGAAGCCGAGCCCTACCCCGAGGCCGACATCATCGACGACGAACTCGACGGGCTCATCGAGGAGTACCGGGCCGTCGTCGGTGAGGTCCTCGAACTGCGCGGAATGCGAGGCATCGCTGAGCGGATCCGCACCATGGAGAACCCGAGCCGGCTGGCCGATCTGGCCGCCTACTCCCCCGACCTGTCCATGGAGCAGAAGATCGAGTTGCTCGAAGCGCTCGACCTGCGAGTGCGCCTCGGCAAGCTGCTCGATTGGATGCGGGAGGTGCTTGCCGACCTCGAACTGCGCCGCAAGGTTCGCGACGACGCTTCGGAACGCATCAACAAATCACAGCGCGAATATCTGCTCCGCCAGCAGCTCGAATCAATCAAGCAGGAGCTCGGCGAGGACGCCGGCGTCTCCTCCGACTACCGCAGCAAGATCGACGAGCTCAGCCTCCCTGAGGACGTCCGCGAGGCCGTCACCCGGGAGATCGACCGGCTGGAGCGGATGAGCGAGCAGTCCCCGGAGCACTCCTGGATCCGGACCTGGCTCGACACGATGCTGGAGATCCCCTGGGGCAATCAGTCGGAGGACCGGCTCGACCTCGACGAAGCCTGGACCGTGCTCGACGCGGACCACACCGGACTCCACGACGTCAAGGAACGGATCGTTGAGCATCTCGCCGTCCGCAAGCTGCGTGCCGAGCGCGGGCTGGCCGACGGCGACGAGCGCAGCGGCGGGGCGATCCTGCTGCTGGTAGGCCCGCCCGGGGTCGGCAAGACGTCACTCGGCGAGTCGATCGCCCGGGCCCTCGGACGCAAGTTCGTCCGGGTCGCCCTCGGCGGCGTGCGCGACGAAGCTGAGATCCGCGGCCACCGGCGCACCTACGTGGGCGCCCGCCCGGGACGGGTGGCCCGGGCGCTCATCGACGCCGGCACGATGAACCCGGTCTTCCTGCTCGACGAGATGGACAAGGTGGGGGCCGACTGGCGCGGTGACCCGTCGAGCGCGCTGCTCGAGGTCCTCGATCCAGCCCAGAACCACACGTTCCGGGATCACTACCTGGAGGTAGACCTCGATCTGTCCGATGTCCTGTTCATCGCCACCGCAAACGTCGCGGAGACGATTCCGGCGGCGCTGCTCGATCGCACCGAGTTGATCCGAATCGACGGATACACCGACGCCGAGAAGGTGGAGATCGCCCGCGACCACCTCCTCCCCCGCCAGGTCCGGGCCGCCGGCCTGGAGCCCGAGGAGATCGAGGTAACCGAGAGCGCGATCGCGGCAATCGTCGACCGCTACACCCGCGAAGCCGGTGTACGGGGCCTCGAGCGCCAGCTCGGCAAGATGACCCGCAAGGTCGCGACCAAAGTTGCCGGCGACGAGTCGCCAGAACCGGTCCAGATCGATGAACCGGAGATCCGGGAGTACCTAGGCAGGCCCAGGGTGTGGAAGGACGAAGCGTCCGACCGTACCGACGTGCCCGGAGTTGCCACCGGGCTCGCTGTCACCGGCACCGGCGGCGACGTGCTCTTCATTGAGGCGACCACGATGGACGGCGAAGGCAGCCTGACCCTGACCGGCCAGCTCGGCGACGTCATGCAGGAGTCGGCGAAGATCGCCCTCTCCTACGTCGAATCGCACGCCGAGGAACTGGGGATCGACCACGCGCTCCTGCGAGGCAAGATCCACCTTCACGTGCCGGCTGGAGCAATCCCGAAAGACGGTCCGTCGGCCGGCATCACCATGGCTACGGCACTGGTCTCCCTGCTCACCGGCCGCAAGGTCAGTGACGCGGTCGGGATGACCGGCGAGCTCACCCTGCAGGGCAAGGTATTGCCGATCGGAGGCGTGAAGCAGAAGGTGCTGGCCGCCCATCGGGCCGGACTGACCGAGGTGATCCTCCCGGAACGCAACGAGGCCGATCTCGACGACGTGCCCGAGCAGGTGCGTGACGACCTGACTTTCCACATCGCATCGTCGATCAGCGAGGTGCTCGACAAGGCACTCGAAGCGGCGTAGGTAACTCTCCCCCGGCGAAGCCGGGGGAGATGTCGCCGAAGGCGCCAGAGGGGGCAGCCTCCCCCCGGCGCAGTCTCCCGCTGCTCATTCCCGCACACCGTCACCCTGCGGGTTGACGACACCAGCGGCAACCGCGCCGAGGACTCGATCACCGTGACCGTTGACCGATCGTGCTGATCGAGGCGCTTAGGGAATCCGAAGGCAGAGTCCGGTCACACTGACCGGAATCGCGACGTCACCGTCGGTTGCCCAGTCCTGATTGCGTGCCTCGACGACCCATCGAATCGCGCCTCCGGATTCGACCGGATACGAAGCCTCGAAATGGCCATCTGGACTGGCGAATCCGGCCCCCACGAGTCGTGAACCCGCCGGACAGGCCAGCCCAAGGTCGCCCGGTCCTACTTCGCCATCGGCAACCGAACCGGTGCGGGTCACCTCGATCACCTCCGCATTCAGGGTTCGGAGGCAATGAACGGTGACGAAGACGCGCGCCGGATCGTCGAGAGGATTGAACGCCGACACCCGCCAGCCGTTCTCATCCGGGGCACTGACGAGCACCTGGACGCCGGCCCTCGTGACAAATCCGCCACCGGTGACCGTCGCCGAGGCGCAATCCAGGACCTCCGAATCGAACCGGTTCGGACCGAGATCAAAGCCGATATCAGAGATCCAGGCGGCAACGGTCTCCCCTTCGATGCAGACCACGTACGCCTGCACCATCAGATCGCGCTCGGGCGGTGCTGTGACCTCAGCCGACCAGGAACCGGTCAGTCCGGTGCTCTCGCTGATCCACCCGGGGAGTGGCAGAGCGAACGCGTCCGGCCACACCCGGTGGCCACCGCTCAGCGCCGCCCACCCGGCAGGGCACGATGCGGTGGCGGTCC
Source organism: uncultured Acidimicrobiia bacterium (assembly GCA_964511945.1). GTDB lineage: Bacteria > Actinomycetota > Acidimicrobiia > Spongiisociales > UBA11373 > CAZEHO01. Next base: position 98,309 of record CAZEHO010000003.1, read on the forward strand.
GCGCACCGCCACCGGACACCGTGACCCGGGGTCCGGCCACCACCATGATCTCCGGACACGGCTCGGTGTCGAAGCTCACCGATTCGCGATGCACTTCCACGCCGTCGCCGATGAAGGAGGCCAGGGTGAAGCCGACGGTGGTGCCGCAGTAGGCCTCTACCCAGAAGGTGCCGGCGCCCGGTGGATCCAGCCATCCGATGTCCTCGCCGACCATCTCACCCGCCGTGGAGACCTGATACTGCACCGCGAAGGACCCGTTCCGCTCCCAGAGAAACTCGACGCCGGCCCCTTCCGCCCGGGCACGGAGGTCGTGAGGCGGGCAGCCGATCAGCATCACTCCGGCGTACTCGATCTCCCTCAGAACGCCGCCATCGGCACCGATTGCCTGGAGGGCGTAGCCGAGCATCGGCGGCTCGTCGCAGGAGAACCCGTACTCATGCCGCGTGGTGTCTGCAGGAAGATCGATCACGATTGCACCCCTGCCCAGAGACAACCGGTAGGCACTCTCACCCGCGGCGTCGTTCCACAACAGCTCGATCGTCTGCATCATGCCGAGTTCGCTGGACCCGACCCTGAAGGACGGATCGGGCCAGGCGAAGACGAACTCGGCGGTCTCGACATCCCCCTCGCCACCCTCGGGATCGGCCTCCGGTGGATCGAGGCCACCACCCTCAGGATCTACAGTGGTGTCCGGTGCGGTGACATCGGGGGTTCCCGGATCCTCCTCTGTTGATGGTGGAGTCGTCCCCCCGGTCACCACCGGGGCAGTCGCCGGGGGCTCCGCCGCGGTGGGATCACCGGTGTCGAATGCAGCGGTCTCGGAGGTCGAGGTGACCTGGTCTGTCGCTGCCGACGGGTCGGGTTCATCGCCTCCCGTTGTCAGCACCACGATGAGGACGACGACCGCGATGCCAAGCATCACAACGGTGGCAGCGATCCAGCCGACCGGAAGACCCGGCTCGGGAGGGGCCGGCGGTGGCCCGGCGTCGGATGGTGGCGGCTCGAACGGGTCAACCATGAATCCGGTCTCCTTGGCCCCACAGCATGCAACCGAAGGCTGCCCTGCTTCCAGGGCCGAACGTCCCCACCCGGGCTATTCCGCCGTCCAGCCTCCATCGACGGCGAATGCGGCGCCGGTGATGAAGCTCGCCGCGTCGGAAGCCAGCAGCACCACGATTGGCCCGAGTTCGGCAGGATCACCAAAGCGGCCCAGCGGGATCGTCCCGACGAACCGATCGTGAGCCGCAGGATCGGCGATGAGTGAGGCGTTCATGTCGGTCCGGAACGGTCCCGGGAGCACCGCGTTCACGTTGATCCCGTATGGTGCCCATTCGAGGGCCAGCGTCTTGGTCAGCGCCAGCACAGCTCCTTTCGACGCCGTGTACGGTGTTCGCTCGGCCATGCCGACTGTCGACAGCATCGAGGCGACGTTGATCACCCGGCCACTTCCCTGCTCCAGCATGTGCCGGCCGACTTCACGGCACATGAGCCAGGTGCCGGTCGTATTGACCCGCTGCACCTCCTCGAACTCGGCCAGTTCCAGCGAGGTGATCGGTCCGCGGTAATTGATCCCCGCGGAGTTCACGAGGATGTCGACCCGCCCGAATTCCGAGACCACCGCCTCGACCAGCGCCGACACCGCCCATTCCTCCGCCACGTCGCACTCGAACCCGACGCCACGGTTCGGGAGTTCGGCTGCGGTCTGCTCTGCTGAGGATTGGGCCCGGCCCACCACCGCAACGGTCGCTCCTGCCGCCGAGAGATACTCGGCTGCGGATCTGCCCAGCCCGCGGGTGCTTCCGGTCACGATCGCCACGCGACCGGACAGGTCGAACGACCGCTCGATCAGTTCGTGCATTCCACCTCCTCGCCGGCAGTGTTGCAGGCTCAGACCGCGATCCCAGCGATCAGTGTGCGGTGGATCCGATACTCCCGATCGACGATCACGACATCGGCAGGTGTTCCCGGCCGCAGCGTGCCAAGTTCCGGGCGGCCGATGAGACGGGCAGGCGTCGCCGTCGCCGCAGTGACCGCATCCTCCTCGGCGATGCCGGCATCGATGAGATTCCGAACCGCCCGGTCCATCGTGAGCACACTGCCGGCCAGCGTGCCGTCCGCAAGACGAGCGGTCCCGTTGCGCACCGCCACTTCCCGCCCACCGAGGCTGTAGACCCCGCCGTGCATCGCTGCACCGGCGATGGCGTCGGTCACGATGGCGTATCGCCCGGTGGCCGCCCGGGCGACCGTACGAACGGTCTCGACCGCGAGATGGTCGCCGTCGGGAATGATCATCACGGTCACGTCGTCGCGGGCTAGAGCCACACCGGCGAGGCCCGGGTCGCGGTGACTGAAGGGGCGCATCGCATTGAACAGATGGGTGACGGCCGTCGCGCCCGCATCGAAGGCGTCATCGGCGGTCTCGGTACCGGCGTCGGTGTGACCGCACGACACGACCACATCGCGGTCACGCAACAGCGGGACCAGGTCGAGCGCACCCGGCAGTTCCGGCGCCAGCGTCAACAGTGAGACCGGCCCGGCGGCGAGTAGGCGCTCGAGAAGCGCAGCATCGGGCAACTGCAGGTGGTCGGAGTCGTGGGACCCGGGACGCAACGGCGACAGGAACGGGCCCTCGAGGTGCGCACCGAGGATCCTGACACCCCGGGTGGCGGTGGTCGCAGCCGCAATCTGCTCCAGCGCGCGGGTCAAAGCCGCCTCGGGCAGGGTGATCAGCGTCGGCTGGTAGGCAGTGACCCCGGTCGCGGCGAGGGCACTCCCCACCGCGTCGTAATCGGCCGAATCGGCATCGGTGAAGTCGACCCCGGCAAAGCCGTTGACCTGGAGGTCGACAAATCCCGGCAGGGCGATCCGGGTACCGACCCCCGGGGCAAGGCCGACCGCACCGATCTCACCGTCGGTGATCTCGACGTCACCGTCGACGAATGCTCCGTCGACGAACGCTGCACGTACCCCAAGCCGCACCATTCCCCCCGACCGATGCGATCAGGATCATGGCAGGTTCGGGTGAACTGGTCGTGACGTCAGGCGTTCAGCTCCGCGAACAACTCGGCGGAGGTGATTTCCCCGGTGCGCCGGGTGATCGGATTCTGCAGCGAGCCGTCCGGGTTGATGGCAACCATCACCGGCCCATCCTCAACGACCAGCCCGGTGCCGGTGTACGTCGTTCCCTCCACCGTGATCGAGATTTCGCTCTCGGTCACTTCGATGGTCGGGATCCACGCCGTCATCGGCGGGAAGTCCTCCGGCGTCTCGGATTCCTCGAATCCAAACCCATCGGGTGTTTGGTAGAGGCACTGCGTGAGGCCGACCCCGTCCGCCTCAAAGCTGCTGCAGCTGACGAACACGCCCTCGGGCGTTCCGAACAGCTGAGCGGTGGGATCTCCGTGCTCGACCATGTCGAACGTGAAGCCAACATGCCCGTCCCGGGTGGTGGTCAGCGAAACACCGTCCAGTTCCAGGACTGTCTCCAGCGGATCGGTCGATTCGACCGACGACGGCGCCAGGTCGATCGGGGTGGAACTCGATGGGGGCATCGTGGTGGTCGTTGTCGACGTCGAGGTGGTCGTCGACGTGGTAGTCGTTGTCGACGTCGAGGTGGTCGTCGATGTCGTCGAAGTGGTAGATGAGGTGGTCGACGAGGTCGCACTCGACAACGGTGTGGTCGAACCGGTGTCGTCGTCGCCGCACGCCGCGGCCACCATCGCCAGGACGAACAGGATTGCCAGCACCCGCTTCATAGCCCCTCCAGATGTGTCGCGCACGGCACCATAGCCGTAGCCCCGGGCTTGTTGAGGAGCGCGCCTCAGGTGTCCGGGAACGGCGACTTCAACTGGAGTTCGCACTCTTCGTGGTATTCGACGTCGCCGATCGGACTCTGGCTCGTGGTGGTTCCGTCCTGCGCCCTGCGGGCGATCAGCGGGGTTCCGGGGAGCGTCCAGATATCGACCCGATTCGTCCCGAATGTCTCTCCTGCAACGTCCGTCCATCTCCGGACGTGCAGCACCTCGACCTCGGTCCCACCGATCATCAAGGTCTCCAGACCGATGACCTCGTGGTGCATCGTCTCGAGCGACCCTTCCTTGCCACACGTCACCGACCACTGCTCCCCGACCTCGCCCGTCGTTCGGAACGGTTCGGGATACGTGAACTGGTCTAGGTTCCCGACACCGAACCATTCGTGATATGACAGCCATCCGGCGAGCAGGCCGTCATCGCAGTAGTCCCATTCGGTCCATCGCTGGGCGAAGGCGTGCCACCGCACCAGGGTCCCGCAGCCTCCGGGCTGCAGGGTCAGGCAGGTCTCGAGCGGGAAATCGTGGCGGGCACCTCCGAGTGCATCGGCGGTTTCGAGGCCCGTCGTGACGTAGCGGTAGAGCCCGTAGTCGCCGGGCTGGCCGCCTCCGGCGACCACACTCATGGTCACGGTGACGTCCTCTGCGCTGACGGGTGTCCCCCGGTCCCACAACAGGGTCGTCACGGTGACGATCCCGGCGATCAGGAGGGCGCCGGCGGCCCCGAGCCAGATCCACAGCCTCTTGCGAGACGGCCGTTCAGTCGAAGCATCCCCGGTCAACGAATCAGACGAAGAGCCCCTGCACGAAGGTGCACACCGCGATGATCACGAACCAATGAGCCACATCAATGAGGAGCACCAGCGGTGACCGTCGCGCCCAGATCACCGCGCTGAGCAGCACCGGGAGGATGATCAGCACCCCGAGAGCGAGGCCCATCACGATTGCGTGCCCGAAATCGTCGGCGACACCCCACCACGCCAGTCCCACGTTGAGTACGACCATGTAGATCGCGGTCGCAGCAATCTTCGCCGGCGGTGGCGACGAGTCCATCCTCACCCCGGCCGCACGTGACCACGGCTTCCCGAACAGCGGCCCGTACCAGAGAGTCCCGATGATCATCGCCGCAACGGTTCCGACCACCACCCCAATCCAGTCCAAGTCGCCGAACCGGTCGAAGAATTGGTCGGTCGAGAGCACCGACTTCCCCCTTCTTATGTCCGCTGACGGTCAGACTACCGATGTCCGGACTCGCCGAAGGAGGCCACGCCGCAGGAGTCACCCGAGACCGATCGGGCTCCACACCGCTGTGTCGGGATTGAATTGGCTCCAGGCGAACCAGAAGGCCTGGTGGGTGGATATCGGGTCCCCCGCCGAGGTCTCGGCGGTCAGTCCGGCCCCGTCGGTCACGACCCGCACGTCACCGAATTCCACCGGAGTCCCGCCCTCGAGAGCTCGGACTACTTCACCCACCGGGAAGGCGACGGCTGTACCGTCGGGTGCGACAACCCCGAGCACCGGCTCCTGCACCGGCAACCGCGGATCGACCTCGCCGATCGGGAAGATCGGTCCATCGTCGTCACGACCCCCCAGTGGGTCGTCGATGTAGCGCCTGCCGATGCCGCCGTCCTCGGCGACGATGGAGGTGTCGGGGTGCGCCGCCTTCCAATCCCCCCAGGTCGCGGTGATGACCGTCACCGGCTCGAGCTGATGGCCCTGGAGTGGTCCGGAGAGGCCGAGACCCGTGAAGGTGTCGAACACCGATCGGGTGTGGAACTCGTACGTGACCTTGTTGGAGCGCGACAGCAGCCCGGAGGTCCGCAGTTCCAGCGTCTCCAAGCCCTCGGGCGCATCGTCCGTCAAGTACGCCTGAGCCGAGCCGCACAGCGTGCAGTACGGCATCCCGACCCGGCGGCCGCCCACGGTGTCGTTCACCATTTCGTGGACTTCCATCATGTTCTTCGGATAGGCCCGGGCCTCGCCGTTCACCACAATGCCGAAGATGGTTCGATCGTCCGGGTACCAATCCCCGCCGGCGGCATCGGTGACGGCCGGATCGTTGAGGGCAGGAATACACCCGTCCGGGCACGGGAGGTGGGTCTGATCGATCGGACGGTCGTCGATCAACACACCCCCCCAGGAGAGCCACCGCCAGTCGATGTCGGCATCGGCATCGTCGAAGAACGGCGCCCACCCGGGCTCGAGGAACTCGAACAACAGCCGCTTCCAATCGGTGTATCCGGGAGGGGCCGGGATGTCCCAGGCGATCATCCGGTCGGTCACCTGGCCCCAGGCGAACGTGGCGGTGATGTCGGTTCCGGTGAGTTCTTCGAATGCTGCCACCGCGGTGTCGGCGATGAATCCCCGCTGGGCAAACCGCAGGAGATCGGCGAGCAGCCAGCCGATGCGAACATCGCCCGACTTGCCGAGTCGAGTGATGGCCTCGGCGTCGACCACATTGCCGAGATCGCCGAACACGAGATCGAGGTCTGCCGCAACCGAGTCCGCCAGGGCGCCCATCGCGATGAAGGCCGGGGCGTCCGGGATCGGAGATCCGATCGAATCGCGCGAAACGGACGGCTCGATCGTGGTCGTCGTGGTGACCGCTGTGGTCGCGACCGCCTGGTCGTCGTCCGATGAATCGGCGTCGTCCGATGAGTCGGTGCCGTCCGACGAACATGCCGCGGCCAGGAGCGCGATGAGGATCAACAGGGAGAGTCGCTTCACGGCCGGTGTAACGCCGGAGGCGCCGAAGGCGTTCCCGATGCACCGGGAACCTCCGGCGGGTTCCGCAACGTCACAGTCGCAGAAGACACAGGAGGGGTCACCTCATGAAGATCACTCTCAAACTGGGTGTACTTGCGGTCGCGGCGCTGCTCCTCGTTGCCGCGTGCGGCGATACCGAGCCCGAGACCGCATCCGCGCCGACCACATCGGCACCCGTGGCTGTCCCGGATGACACGCTGCCACCTAATCCGGCTGCCGGTGCCTGCTCGGAGGGCGACCCGGACTGCAACGACATCCCGGGCCTCGAGCCGGAGCCTCCGATCCTCGCCGACGAACCGGATCTCGGTGTCGATCCGGGGACCGGAAGCAGCGGCTTCATCGTCGGCGGCGGTCTCAGTGTCGAAGAGGCTCTCGGCGGCAACGCAACGGGTGTGATCGCCGTTTCGGGGTTCGTGGTCAGCGATGCGAGCGGCCATCGGCTCTGCGACCTGCTGGCCGAGTCCATGCCACCGCAGTGCGGTGGAGCCTCGATCGACGTTGCGAATCTCGACATCGTCGACCCCGACGAACTCAAGAGCTCTCAGGGGGTGATCTGGACCGACTTCCCCGTCACCATCGTCGGTGAGATCGTCGACGGGGTCCTGATCCCGACTCCGGCGTCCGCCTAACCCGGCAGTCCACCCGCTCAAAGCCCCGGGCCTGTGTCCCGGGGCTTTGGCATGCGCCTTGGACAACCGTCTCTGCACGACTCAGGTGAGCTCCGCTCGCATCACCAGACCGGCACCATCGACGTCGGCGGCACCGGACCTGCGCTCACCGATCAGTTCGTCAACGGCGCAGTCGGATGCTGATCTCCGGGAAGAGCCCGCGAGGCACTAGCCTCACCGCCACTATGGACATCAGCATTGAATACTGCGTCGTCTGAAACTACGAACCGCGGGCGTCCAGTTTGGGCGCCGAAATCGAAAGAGCGATCCCCGAGGCTTCGGTGACGCTGATTCCCGGCGGGCGTGGCGACTTGATCGTCAAGCGCGGCGATGAGTTCGTTTGGGACAGGAAGGGCATGGGCAACATGTGGCCGGAGACCGACGAGCTGATCGCCAAGCTCAAGGAGTAGCGCTACCCGCCGCGAGGGTTGTACACCTGGCCGTCGCTCGCCGCGAAGTCGCTATATACCCGGCACGCCTCATCGGTGAGCACTCCGTCGATCACTTCGACACCCCGTTCCGCCAGTTCGCCCTTCCACTCCGGGTGCACCGGACCCTCGTCGAACCCGGTGATCTGCTCCAGCTCCGGACCGCTCCCGGCAACGGCGAGCGACCGGACTCCCGACCACAGGGTGGCACCGAGGCACATGGCGCATGGCCGCCAGTTGACGACGAGTTGGTGTACCGGCATCCCGGACTCGCCGAGGTCGAAGGTCCCGAGCTGTTGCTGAGCGAGTGACAGTGCCATGACCTCGGCGTGCGCCGATGAGCAGTTCGACGGTATGACACGGTTTACGCCGATCACGACGAGCTTCCCGCTGAGCTTCTCGAACACCCCGGCAGCAAACGGTCCACCGGTCCCGTGCTCGAAATTGAGACGGGAGAACCGGATGACCTGGGCCATCCGGCGCTCGAGGTCGGGAAGGTGGCTGGGAAGACGCCGGTGCTCTTCGATCGCCCATTCGGGCATCGTCAGCGTGAACTCCATGGACCCTCCCTCGTTGCCACTCGGCTGCGGGCAGTATCGCGGATCGAGACGGCCTACCGGATGAGAGGTCCGGGTCGCCTATTCCTTCCCTGATCCCGAGTCGGTGGACGCGGCCTCCCCCGGATCAGCGATCCCCGGAGCCGGACCTGGAGAGCTCCCCTGCTGTGGTGGCCCCTGCATAGTCTGACCCGAAGGAGGTGACGGCGGTGGAGGCGGAGGCGGGGGCGGGGTGGTCCCCGGCTTGACGGTCGGCGACAGCGGTTCGGCGGGCGGTGACGGCGCCGACGGGGTGATCGACTCCGACAGCCGATTGGCGTCCTCGGGTGAAAGCGACTGCAGGATTCGCTGGGCATCGGCCGCCCGCCCGTCGCGGACCGCCGCTTCGAGTTGCCCTCTCGCCTGTTCGAGACCGACCTGGTGGTCCACGGCGCTGGTCGCACCTTGGAGGCGTTCGGTCTCCAGGGTGTTCCTGATGTGGGTGAGGGTGTCGATCGGCTGTCCGGTACGAGGGTCGGTGAGGTTCGGCGGCAGCTTGTCGAGCAGCTCCTGGATATCGGGATTGGACGAAGGGTCGAGGAGAGCGTCGACATCGCTGCCCGGCTGCAGCGGTCCGACCACCTCACGCACCTGATCGGTCGCCGCATCCAGTACCCGGGTGTTCATGCGCTCGAGGATGTCCGCCTCGACGGCAGCCCGGGTGTCCGGATCGAGTGAGTCCAGGTAGTCGCGAACCCGCGGGTTCTCGGCCAGCGTCGTTCGCGGGTCGGTGCTGGTGACCACCCGCTCGGCATCGATGTCGCTGGGATCGAGCGGCGTATTCGGACCCGCCTCCGGCCCGAGGTGCTGCTCGAACGCGTCGCGGGTCTCATCGTCCAAGCCGTCCCAGAAGTCATTGATCGGACCCGGGTTGCCGCCCTGCTGGGTCGACTGATCCATGGCCTCCTGCAACCTCACGACCAGGCCCTCGTTCTCGAAGATGGTCCACCCGGTATCGCCGGCTCCCTGCAACCGCTCCGCCTCCAAGGTGTTGCGGATCTGTTCGAGCGGGTCGATCTGATCGCCGGTGTTCGGATCGGTCAGGCGATGGGGCAGCTGATCGAGCAACTCCTGCAGGTCTGGGTTCCGGGACGGGTCGAGGAGGACGTCGATCTCGTCACCCGGTCCGAGTGGTCCGACGATGTCGCGTACCCGGTCGGTGGCCGCCTCGATGACCCGGCCGTTCATCCGATCGAGGAGGCTTGCCTCGACCGCCGCTCTCGTCTCGTGATCCAGCGAGTCCAGGTAATCCCGGAGTTGTGGAGTCTCGATGAGGACGGCTCCGGGATCGTCGGCGGTAACGACCCGTTCCGGATCGAGCGCATCGGGTCGTCCGCCACCCGACGTCGGTCCCCCATCGCCCCCGGGTGGGAATCGTTCATCGAGATAGTCCCGCTCGGCGTCACTCAGACCTTCCCAGAACTTATCGACGGGTCCCGGGTCGCCGCCCTGCAGGCGCGACTGCTCCAACGCGTCCTGGAACTTGATGACGACACCCTCACCACGGAAGATCGTCCACGCCATCTCCTCGGCGACTTCCACCCGTTCTGCCTCGAGCACGTTGTGGATGTGGATGAGCGGATCGATCCGCTCGCCCGTCCTCGGATCCGTCAGGTGCTCGGGCAGGCGGTTGATCAGATCCTGCAGATCGGGATTCGCCGATGGATCCAGCAGTCGATCGAGATCGGCGTCGGGCCCGATCGGCCCGATCACGTTACGGACCTGGTCGGTCGCTGAATCCAGCAGCCGGTCATTCAGCCGGTCGACCAGCTCCTGCGTCACTGCGATGGCGTCGCCGTGCGGCAGATCATTCAGCGCTTCGCGGACCGCATCGGATTGCAGGAGTTCATCGGGATCGAAGAAGTCCTGCGGAGTACCCGACCCGCTCGGCTGCATCGGCGCCGATTCGCTGATGAGATCCCGCAGTCCGGACCAACTGCCGTCCTGCCACGCACCCAGAATCCGCTCCACCGACATCCCGGCGTTGGCAAGGGCGGTCGCCAGCAGCAGTGCTTCTCCGACGAGTCCGGCCACCGAGAGCCGTACTGCTGCCGACGGCGGCAAGCCGGATTCCCCGGCGAGCAGCTGCTGTGCAAGGGGATCGTTGCTCAGGTCGATGCCGTCGGTGGCCCCCCACATGGCGTTGACGGCCGAGATGTCCCATTCGCCCCGTTCGTTGATGTTCTCGGCGGTTCGCACGACCTGCGGATCGGCCATACCGCCCGGGGTGAAGACCTCGCCCGACCCGGGCACGCCGTCGTTCTTTTCGCCGCAGAACGCGATGATCACGTCGGTCTGCACCTCGCCCTCCGGCGTCTCGGGACGAACGGCGATCACTTCGCCACCGGCCGTGATCATGGTCTGCACCGATGTGTCGCCGGGCGTGAGCTGCAGTCCGATCGGCACGCGGATGTAAATGGTCTCCGCGGTTGAATTGGTTGTCCGCACCCGGATCGACGATCCGTAGTAGGAGCCGTTTCCGCGGAGTTCGACGGTCAGCCCGTCAACCTTGCCGGCGTCGGTGAACAGGTCCGAGAGGTCATGGACCGTGGCTCCGACTGGGGCCTGATCGACGGTTTCGGCCGTTGCGGTGCCGGGGAGGCTCAGCAGCAACCCCAGAGCGAGGACGGCGTAAACCGTTGTTCGCGCCTGCGCCGCGCCGAGGGCATTCGACCGCCCGAGCATGAGTCCGCCGAGCAGGGCGGCGCCGAAAAACGACCCGGCCGTCCCCAAGGGGATCAGCCCCGAGCGGTTGAGGGCGCCGGCCAGCTGCATCAGGGTGATCCCGGCTCCCCACCCGACGATGCCGAGCACGCTACGGCTGGCGAAGGCGGCTCCATCGGCGACCCGGATCATCAACTGCCTGCCCTGGAAGACGCCAATGCCGAGACCGGCCGCCAGGCCCAACACGAGGTAGACGGGAGGCGTCTCGGCACCGTGGACCAGAGTCAGGACGATCGCGGTAGCAGCCGAGAGCAGGAACCTGACCAGCTCCAGGCGGGGCCGGATCCGGGTTTCCCGCCGAACCATGAAGACCGCGAGGAGCAACGCGGCGATCGACAGCGGGATCAGGACGATGCTGATGATTCGGGCGACGGCACCCATTTCTCACCTCGCCCCTTCACCTTGCGGTACCCGGACGCGCTTTCCCAGGGGCGGAAGGCCCTAGCTGATTGGCGGTGATCTCCCGTCAGCGGATCTTCCACACCCGGAACAGTGCCGCTGCTCCCGCGATTCCACAGCTAGAAGCCGAAGGGCCCTTCGGTAGGGTCCTCGCTCAGCGCTTCTTCGCCGAGCCGCGCACTTCGTCGGCCGGGTAGCGCAGGGCGTTCCGGGCGAACTTGTCCTCAAACGCCTCGGCGAGGTCGACGTCCATGACATCGGCGAGGCGAATCAGGTACTGCAGGATGTCGACGATCTCATCGGCGACGGCCCGCTTCTGCTCCGGATCGTCCGCCACCGCAGCCGCCTGCTCCGGCGTGAGCCATTGGAAGATCTCGAGGAGTTCACCCGCTTCACCGGCGAGCGCCATGGCGAGGTTCTTCGGGAGGTGGAATTGCTCCCAATCACGGTCCACGGCCCAATCGCGCAGGAACCGGCGGGCCTGTTCCATATCGAACGTCTCGGTCACGAAGCCGACGCTAGCGGGATGACCAATCACACCGAGAGCGGGCGGGCGGTCACCAGCGTGCGCAGATGTCGATTGCGCCTGAGCACGGATTCACCCCCTCCCGGTCGGGGAGCGTACCCGCATGAGTCGGAGCCGTCAGTTGGTCAGATGGTGCAGCAGGAACCCGAAGGTGTCGGCGGTCTCTTCGATGAGCTTCGAGGTCGGCTTGCCCAGGCCGTGACCGGCCCTGGTTTCCACCCGCACGAGGAGCGGGTTCCCCGAACTCCCACCGGCCGCATACTGCAGCGCGGCGGCGAACTTCAGCGAGTGCATCGGCACCACTCGGTCGTCGCTCTCGGCAGTCATGATCAACGTCGGTGGATAGGTCGACGCATCACCCACGTTGTGGAGCGGCGAGTAGGCGGACAGCCACCGGAATGCTTCGGGGTCATTGATGGCGTCGCCGTATTCGACCGTCCAGAAACGCCCGGCCGTGAAGAGCTGATACCGGAACATGTCGGCGACCGGCACCTGGGTCACGACGGCACCGAACAGATCTGGTCGCTGCACGAGAGTCGCCGCCGTCAGCAGGCCTCCGTTGGAGCGGCCCCGGATCCCGAGCTGAGGTGTCGTGGTAACGCCCTCAGCAATGAGCTGCTCGGCACAAGCGATGAAGTCGTCGAACACCTGCTGCTTGTTTCCCAGCATCCCCTGTTCGTGCCAGGTCTCGCCCTGCTCGGTCCCGCCGCGGATGTTGGCAACGACAACCACCCCACCCGCCTCCAGCCAGGCCAGGCGGGCCGGGTCGTACATCGGGGTGCTGGTCGCGGTGAATCCGCCGTACCCGTAGAGCTCGGTCGGTGCCGGCAGTGGAGTCTCCGCCAACCGCACGCAGAACATGCCCACGGCGGCTCCATCGGTCGAGGTGGCATGGCGGCGCTCCACGATCACCCGGTCGGGATCGAGGCGGGGCTCGGCCCCGGCGAACACCGAGGTGACACCGTCTTCCCAGCGCAGCGCACCCGGTGGATGTAGGAACGATTGGAACGAGACGAACACCGTTGGTTCCTGCGGCCGGCCGTGGATCTCGGTCACCGTTCCGGCGGCGGGGAGGGCGAACTCGCCGTCCGGGGTCCCATCGATACCAAACACCCGGATGCGATGGGACGCTTCGTCGAGTGAAACCAGCAGCAGGCGATTCGCTGCCGCCATAGCGATCTCGACCGGCATGGAGCCTTCGGGAATCAGCTCGATGCGATCCTCCGGCGAATCGAGCGGGATGCCGACGACCCTGCCGTTTGGCGCATCGAGATCGGTGAGCACGATCAAGTTCCCATCGTCGTGCAGCAGAAACTCGTGCATCGCAACACCGGTGTCGACGATCCTGACGAACTGGGCATCCGGTTCGTCGAGGGGCAGGACGAGCAGTCCGGTCTGTCGGGATGTGCCGTCGAACTCGGTCAGCATCAGGAACGCCTCGTCGTGGGTCACCTCGGCCCAGTACCCCAGATCGGGACGCTCCGGATTGGCAAAGATCAGAACGTCCTCATCCTGCGGCGTGCCGAGCCGGTGGTAGTAGACGGTCTCGTTCTCGAAGAGGCCGACGTCACCCTCCGGCAGATCGGGGAAGCGGCTGTAGAAGAACCCCTCCCGATACCAGGCAATCCCGGTGAAACGCAGGTGGTGAAGTTCATCCGGTAGATCCTCTCCCGTCGCCGTGTCACGCACCCGAGCGATCTGACGGTCCGACCCGGCTTCGGAGACCGTGTAGCCGAGCAGGCGGCCGTCGGGTGAGAGCGACCACACACTGATTGCAACGGCGCCGTCGTCGGACATCGTGTTGGGGTCGATGAGCACCTCGGGCTCCGACCCCTCCCGGGACCGGTAGATGCTGGGCTGTTCGGCAATGCCATCGTTGTGGGTCCACACGGTGACGCCGTTGCAAAGCACGGGTGCCGACGTACGCGGTGTGTCCCAGAGCGCAGCGATACGTTCCCGGAGTGAAACCACCTCTGGAAGCGATGCCAGGTAGGGGAAGGTGACGTCGTTCTGGGCACGAACGAACTCCTTCGTCTCGGGAGCGTCGGGATCTTCGGTCCAGCGGTATGGGTCGGCGACCGGGGTCCCGTGGTAGTCGTCGATTTGGTCGGAGCGTCGTGCGGACGGGTACGTGAAGGCCATGGCCCGCAAGGGTAGGTCGGAGCCGTCCCGGTCCTACTTATAGATGCTGATCGAGCCGACCGCCCCGGAGCCGTCACCCGACCAATTGGTGGTGTCGTCACCCGGCTTACCGATCACGATCAGATCGCCGCCCGCTGCCACCGACCAACCCATGAAGTCGTCGGCGTCGGCGTCGTTGTCGTCCAGTCGAGTCTCGTACCAGGTGTCGTTAGTGGAGTGATGGAAGATGAAGGCCGCGCCGCCGTTCGTCGCCTCGCCGTCGTCCATCGAGGCGCCAACCACGACCCAGCGGCCGACGACCCCGACGGCACACCCGAAGTCGTCGCTGGTGGACGGGGTCGCGGGTTGCAGCATGGTGGCTTGGGACCATGCGGCTCCGCCCCAGTCGTAGACGTACGCAGCGCCGTGGTTCCCGCCGTAGCCGGTGGCCCCAACCACCAACCGGTCGCCGGAGACCGCCACCGCGGTTCCGAAACTGTCGTTGGCATCGCCGGCGGTGAGCTTGGCTTCGTTCCAGGCCGAACCGCTCCAGCGATAGGCGTAGGCCGCCCCGGCGCCGTCGCCGCTGGCGTCCTCACCGGCGGCACCCACCACCACGAAGTCGCCGGCCGTCGCCACTGCGGCACCGAATCGGTCATCGGACTCAGCGTCGGATGCCGTCAGCTTCGTCTCGACCCAGGCGGATCCATTCCAGTCGTAGACGTATACCGCGCCGCCGGGGGCATCCTTCGGAGCACCGACGATGATGCGATCGCCGTCGATGGCGACTGCGGCGCCGAACTGGTCGTTCGCCGTGCCGTCCGAAGCCTGGAGCGTGGCAGTCTTCGACCAGGTGCCTCCGCTGTTGGTGTAGACGTAGGCGGCGCCCTCGCTCCAATCCTGACCCGGTGCTCCCACAACGATGCGGTTGCCGGAAACGGCCACCGACCGGCCGAACTTCATCCAGGTCGGGGTCCCGACCGGGACCGGTGCGTTGACAATGGCCTCATTCCAGGCGCCGCCGGCGCCGGGGGTGTAGATCTGGATCCGACCGTGGTTGCCCGAACCGGTGAAGTCGGCTCCTCCAACCACCGTTGCGCCGTCCGTCGCCACCGAGATCCCGTGGCTCTCCCAGGCGGCGTTGGCTCGATCGAACCATATCTCGAGCCAGTTCTTCGGGCCGACGTCGAAGGTGACCGTTGCCGTGTTCGAGTCCTCGAAGCCGTCGCTGGCTCGATACGTGAAGGTGTCGCTGCCGATGAAGTCGCCTTCCGGGGTGTAGGTGAACGACCCATCGGCGCTCAGGTCGAGGGTGCCGTGGGCCGGGCTTGTTTCGGGCTGAACCCCGGCGGTCCCAGCATCGGTGTCGACGACCGTGAGGTCGTTGCCGTCGGGGTCGGTGTCGTTGGACAGGATGCCGGATGCAGCGTTGCGGCTGATCGGCCACTCCATCACCGTGGCTAACGGGCCATCGTTCACCGCCGTCGGTGGATCGTTGGGCGGGTTGATCGTGATGGTCACCGTCGCCACGTTCGATTCGAGGCTCCCGTCCGTTGCCCTGTAGGTGAAGGTGTCCTCGGTGGCCGTGCCGCCATCGTGGACGTAGGTGAACGTGCCGTCGAGGTTGAGGGTGAGGTCACCGTGATCGACGTTGCCTACCGGCTGGACGCCTGCGGTGCCCGCATCGTTGTCGACCACCTGAAGCGCATCGCCGTTGGCATCGGTGTCGTTGTCGAGCACCCCGTTGACGACGAGAGTTTCGCCCTGCTCGACCGAGTAGCCGTCGTCGTTCGCCAGCGGCGCAACATTCACAGCCGGGATCACCTTGATCTTGATGCCGTCGCCGGGTCCTCCCGTGTTGTGGTAGTAGAGCGCGTTGTTGGCGCCCGGATTCACATACGGAGTGATCTCGATCCAACTCCAATGCCCGTCGCTTCCCTTCGTCACGGCATCCCACTCGATGTCCCAGTAGTAGGAGTCGTCGGTGAAGTAGCGCCACTCCGAGATCCGGGTCCCGTTGATGTCGAGCCGGCCCTGCCAGGAGCCGAACCGCCACGTATCCCACTCCCGCGGGACGCACCCGCCGAAGCCGTCGTTGTCGCAGCCGTAGTGGGCGACAAACACCGCGGTGTAGCTCGACGGGAGGGTGAACGGGTATTGGGTCGTGCCGAACGTATCCGTGCCGAGCCACATGACGTCGGCAGGCTCGATGGTCAGCGTCACCGTGGCCAGGTTCGAGTTGCCCGATCCGTCGGTCGCCCGGTACGTAAAAGAGTCTGCAGACGCCGCGGAGCCATCGTGGACGTACATGAAGGATCCGTCGGCATTCAGTGTGAGCGCACCATGGGCCGGCGGCGTGACCGGCGCAGGACCGGCAACGGTGATCGGGTCGCTCCCGGGATCCGAGTCGTTGTCGAGCACCCCGTCGGCCGGGACGAACAGCGTGTCCTCCCGGTGCACCGTGTAGGCATCGTCGGCGGCACACGGATCGCAGATGGTGATGGTGACCGTGGCGGGATCGGACAACGCGGTTCCGTCCCAGATCCGATAGGTGAACGAGTCCGCAGTGGTGTCCGAACCATCGTGGGTGTAGGTCACCCGGCCGCTGCCGTACACGGTTGCGTTGCCGTGCACCGGATTCGTGTAGGACCACACGGAGAGGGCATCGTCTTCGGCGTCCGCGTCGTTCTCGAGTACACCGGGAGCGGCGTCATCGATCGCCCCGCCCTTCGCCACCGCATACCCATCGTCCACAGCCACCGGGTCGTCGTTGACCGGGTTGATCGTGATCGTGACCGTGGCCTCGTTCGATTCGGCCGCGCCGTCGGTCGCCTTGTAGGTGAACGAATCCGTCGTCGTCTCGGAACCGTCGTGGGTGTAAGTGAACGACCCGTCGGCGGCCAGGTTCAGGGTCCCGTGGGACGGCCCGCTCTGTGCCTGGGCGTCGACCACCTGCAGCGGATTCGGCCCGTCCGGGTCGATATCGTTGTCCAGCACCCCGTTCACGTTCAGGATCCCGCCCTCGTCGACGCTGTACCCATCGTCCACAGCCACCGGGTCGTCGTTGACCGGGTTGATCGTGATCGTGACCGTGGCCTCGTTCGATTCGGCCGCGCCGTCGGTCGCCTTGTAGGTGAACGAATCCGTCGTCGTCTCGGAACCGTCGTGGGTGTAAGTGAACGACCCGTCGGCGGCCAGGTTCAGGGTCCCGTGGGACGGCCCGCTCTGTGCCTGGGCGTCGACCACCTGCAGCGGATTCGGCCCGTCCGGGTCGATATCGTTGTCCAGCACCCCGTTCACGTTCAGGGTCCCGCCCTCAGTGACGGCGTGGGAATCGTCGACCACCGTCGGAGGATCGTTCACCGGAGTGATCGTCAGAGTGACCGTGGCGGGGTCGGAATCATCGGTTCCGTCGTTGGCGGTGTAGGTGAACGAATCCGTCGTGGTCTCGGAACCGTCGTGGGTGTAGCTGAACGTGCCGTTGGCATTGAGCGTGAACGCGGCATCGTGATCGGGTTCGTCGACGACCACCGCCGTCAACCGACCCCCTTCCACGTCGGTGTCGTTGGCGAGCACTCCGTCCGGCACGAGGTAGTCGAGCCCCCCGCCTTCAAAGAGCGTGGTGTCACCTTCCGACCCGGCGGCGGGATCGTCGACGGCAGCCGGCGGGTCGTTGACTGGAATGCCGAGGATGTCGTAGCAGCCAACCTCTGTGGCACCGTCGAATCCGGTGATCTTGACCGGGAAGTCCTCACCGCCGTCGTGGGTGTAGGAGAAAGTGCCGTCGGCATTCACATTGAATGCGGCGGCAAAGGCCGCGCCCTCGGCGTGCGTGGTCGGCGCACCGAAGTCGCCGTCGAAGCTGCCGCCTTCGGTGACCGGCGCTTGATCGCAGGTCTGGACTCCGTCGAGCGGGTTGCTGACCGTGCGCTCGATTGGCGTCGGATCCTGCTCGTCCAGCTCGATGTCCCACACGATGACGGGATCGGGATCGATCACCTGATCGGGCGGAACCGAGAACACCAGATCGTTGATGTGGGCGGCGAACTCCTTGGGGATGGTGAGCACATACTCGAAGGGGTCGGAACCGGGTCCGCCGCCCACCGCCCACACCCGGATGACCATCTGCAGGAAGTGTCCGACCGATCCGTCGCCCGCGTTCGTGCGGATCGCCCGGTACCTGGTCCCGGTGGCCACCGTGCCCGCGCCGTTCTGGGTCACTATCTCTTCGGTCTCGGCGGTGACCGTCTGGGCAGGCGCAGTCATGGTGGCGCTGTCGAGGTCGTCCTCCACCGCCGCATCGCCGGGTGTCGAGTCGGGGTCCGCTTGATCGGAGGCCGCGACGGACGCCGTGTTTTCGATCTGTCCTTCACCACTGACCCGAGTCGTGATCTGGAGGCTCGCGGACGCACCCGGTGCAAGTGCACCGACCGTCCACACGCCGGTCGCGGCGTCGTAGGTGCCGCCCCCATCATCCGAGATGTAGTTCAACCCGTCGGGCAGTTGGTCGCTCACGGAGACTCCGGTGGCCTGGCCGGGCCCGCCGTTGCTCACCACGATCGTGAAGACGACTGCATCGAGGTAGCCGGGGTTCGCTTCGTCGACGCTCTTGGTAAGGGAAAGGTCGGCGGAAGTCCCGGCAGGGTCGTAGCCCTGACATTCACTGATAGTGCCGGCCCAGTTGCACACCTGGAAGGGGTCCGAGTCGCCCCAGGAGCCGATCCCGTAGCGGTCGAGCCGTGCAGCCGAGAGCTCCCATGCGGCGCCGGTATCGACGTAGATGAGCACATCGATCCCGGGCGGATCCTCGTTCGGTTTGTAGTCACTGCGGCGCGGATAGAACGGCTCGTACACCATGGCGGCGCGTTGACCGCCGACGATCCCGACGGCCCACTGGCCCCGAAACTCGAGCGGCACCCGCAGGAAGCTCCGGTTGATCCCACCGAGCCAGGCCGCCAGTCCGGCAGGCATCTGGGGTTGCGGGTTCGTTCCCGGGTTCGCGATCCACCCTGCAAACGCATCCACTGCAGCGATCAGATCCGCCGGGGCACCGTCGAGAATCACCGAAGTCTCGGGCTGCTCACACGTCGCGAACACCGGACCGTCGATGCACGACTGGGTGCCCCACGACCCAATGATCAGATCGACACCAATCCCACCGTCGACCTGATCCGGCGGATCCCCCTCCTTGGTGCCGCGGGCTTTGACAATGTCTTCACCCTGCCCCCCAATCAGGGTCTCCCCACCATCCGTCGATCCAAAGATCCGATCGTTCTGGCCCCCACCATCCATGTAGTCGCGCCCGGCGCCACCAAAGATGATGTCCTTGCCGGTCCCCCCGAAGATCTGATCGTTGCCCTTCCCGCCGTCCAGACCAACCGCCCCTCCAGCCATGACTGATTCGAATTGCTGCAGATTCACGGACGGGTCGAGATTCGGCGGGTAATCGTGACCCGGACCACCGTAGATCTTGTCCGGCCCGTTGCCGCCGAAGATCTGATCCCGACCCTTGTTCCCAGACAGGTTGTCGGGACCCGGACCCCCAAAGATGATGTCGTCGCCGGAGTTCCCCCAAATCCAGTCCGCTCCACCATGGGCCCCGTAGTCGGCGATCCCGATTCCGTACCACTGGCCATTCACGAACGCCTTGCCGCCACCGATCAGGATGTCGTTGCCGCCAAACCCGCAAATCATGTCATTGCCCAACCCGGCGTCAATGAAGTCGTCGCCCGACGTGCCGGCGATCACATCGTCGCCGTCCGTTCCGGGGAAGACCACGTCGTCCGGCCACTCCTCGGGGACCACGTGAGTGGCCTTTTGCCCGCCGCAGTAGGTCTCTGCCGAGGCCACACCGCCCACCATCACCAGCACCGACGCAATCACCGCCGACACCAGAGCGACCGAGGAGAGATGACGACAGCGGTTGCGCGACGGGGAGGGGTAGCTCGGCACCCTGGTTGTCTCGGACGTGGCCGGGAAGGGGACGCGTTCCGATGTGAGACGGGAACGCCTCGATCTCAATGGCCGCTCTCTTATCCAGTGCAGCACGAAAGGCCTCATTCGCGCTCTCGCCAATCTCCCCCATCTCCTGTAAGGGTGCAACGGACGAAAGTCACAATTGGTGACGATGCGTGGTCACCGACACTGTGCACACAAGATCGCTACCCTGCGTAGTCGAGAGCGTCGAGGGGTTCGGCGTGACGGGACCACGAAGAATCCGCCGGTTGCTGGTGCTGCTGGCCTCAGCTGCGGCGCTGGTCGTCGCCGGGGTCGTCCCGATGGCAGCTGCCGACGAGGAGTCGGCCGAACGCCTCGCCGCATCGGACTACCTGCTCGCCATGGGTGCCGCCGGTGACCTGGTCGCCGATCTCCAGCGATCCCTCACCGACTTCGGCATCGACGCCGGGCCGATCGACGGCATCTTCGGAGCGCTCACCGAGGCGGCAGTGCTCGAATTCCAATCCCGTGCGGAGATCGACGTCGACGGCTACGTCGGCCCCAAGACCAAGGCCGCCATTCTTCGAGCTGTCACCGGCGACACGCCCGATCCCACACCGCCTCCGGTCGTCACGGGTCCCGCCCTCTCCCCCGGAGCCGGCGGCGACGTCGTCGTCACGCTGCAGGAGGAACTGACCCGCACGGGCTTCTACCGGGGTGAACTCGATGGTGACTTCGGACCGCTCACGGCGTCGGCGGTGGTCGCGTTCCACAAGGTGTGGGGTCTCGACCGAACCTCCACCTGGAACAGCTCGGATTGGGACCGAATCGACGGCTGGTTCCCCGCTCCCCCCGGATACGGCTCGGCGGCGTTCCGTCTCGAGATCGATCTCACCCGCGAGGTGGTCTTCGTCGTTCGCAACGGTACGGTCGCAGCGGTGATGCCGGTGTCGTCCGGGAACGGCGAGCTCTACACCAGCCGCTCCGGTGCGGTGGTCCCGGCACGGACACCACAGGGCGACTTCACGATGTTCCGCTCCGTCGACGAGTGGGAACGCTCCTACCTCGGTGAGATGTACGAGCCGTGGTACTTCTACGGGGGATACGCCCTGCACGGGTCGACCTTCGTACCGGCGTATCCGGCGTCACACGGATGTGTGCGGGTGATTGTCGCCGACATGGACTGGCTCGACGGGCGCCTGTGGATCGGGATGCCGGTCCATGTTTGGGGCTGATCGCTCCCGGTGCCGGCACTCCACCCGTGCGTTTGCAGGCCCCGCCCCGTACCATGCGCGCCATGCCAATGTTCATGGATGTTCATCCCGGGCTCGGGGACGCCACCCCTGAGGACGTCGCCGAAGCTCACGCCAAGGATCTCGCCATGCAGGACGAGTACGGGGTCCGCTGGCTGAGCTACTGGTTCAACGACCCCGAGGGCAAGGCGTTCTGCCTCGCCGAGGCGCCATCCGCCGATGCCCTCAAGCAATGCCACAAGGCGGCGCACGGGTTGATGCCGAACGAGATCGTCGAGGTCCCGGCACCGACCCTGGCAATGTTCATGGGGACCTGGAACAGCAACTCGGAAGATCGTGCCATGCAGGGCGAGGACCCCGACAGCGGTCTCCGAACGATCATGTTCACCGACATCGAGGGTTCGACCGCCCTCAGCACCCGGGAGGGTGACGCGGCTGCGATGGAGGTCGTTCGCCTTCACGATGCGATCGTCCGGGGATGTCTGGAGGAACACAGCGGCCGGGAGATCAAACACACCGGCGACGGTGTGCTGGCATCGTTCACGTCGGTGGCCGGAGCAGTGGAGACCGCCGCCGAGATTCAGCGCAAGGCGGCAACGCACGAAAACCTCGGGATCAAGGTCGGTCTCAGCGCCGGCGAACCCGTTGCCGAGAGCGACGACCTCTACGGCGCCGCAGTGAACCTGGCGGCCAGGATCTGTGCTCACGCCCAGGGCGGGCAGGCGCTGGCGGCCTCCACGGTCCGCGATCTATCGATAGGCAAGCACGCTGAGTTCGTGGAGCAGGGCACCATCGCCCTCAAGGGATTCCCGGAGCCGGTTCGGCTCTTCGAGATCGTTTGGCAGTGAGCACAGCCGCTCGACGCCGGCTGCTCGCCGGACTCGTTGCGATTGCCGGGGCGGCAGCCGTCATGGCGTTCCTGCTGGCAAGCCGTGACGAGATCGTCATCTACCGGATCACCGTCGTCGAGGGTTTGACGGTGCCAGCCACCCTCGATCGCCTGGCGAATCAGACCGGGTTCACGGTCGACGCATATACGACGGCCCTTCTCGACGGATCGGTGACATCCTCCCTGCTGCCCGCCGACCCGGACGGCCTGACGTCCTGGGAGGGGCTGTTGTTCCCCGACACCTACGAGGTGACGGACCAGGAAGGACCGGCGGAGATCCTGCAGCGGCTCGCCGACACCGCATTGGCCCGGGTCGAATCGGTCGATTGGAGCTACGTGGAGGACCGCGGGCTCAGCGTGTATGACGGAATCGTGATCGCTTCGATGATCGAGCGGGAGGCCGGCGTCGATGCCGACCGGCCCCTGATCGCCAGTGTGATCTACAACCGGCTCGACATCGGCATGCGTCTCCAGATCGATGCCACCGTCGTCTACGCACTCGGTGGATACCCGCCCGGGGGCCTGACCTTCGACGATCTCGAAATCGAATCGCCGTACAACACCTACGCGGTCGACGGGCTCCCGCCGACCCCGATTGCCGGAGTCCGATTGGCATCTATGCAGGCGGCGGCCGACCCGGCGGACACCGACTACTTCTTCTACGTCCTGGCCGATTCAACGGGCCGCCACGAGTTCACCACCACCTACGAGGAGCACCTGGCTGCGATCGAACGAGCCCGGGCGGCGGGAGCGCTGCCGTAGGAATCAGTCCCTGAAGGTGGCCGGGCCGAGGCGGCTGCGATCGACTTCCACCGAGATCACATCTCCCCGGAAGTAGTGGCCCGCCGGATCGAAGTTCTGCCGCTCCCCGCGCACCACGGCGGGATCGATGTCGGCGGCAACGAGCCGCTCCTCACCCGATAGCGGCTCCGCCAGCCAGGTGCCGTCGGGAGCGGCGATTGCCGAGCCGCCGTCGTACATGAGGTCTCCATCACCAAACGCTTCGTCACGGAGTTCGAACGTGTCGGGGATCGAGCTGCGCCGCAGCACAGAGCCCGCGGAGAGCACGTAGCAGCGGCCCTCAAGTGCGATGAACCGGGTGATGTCGCGGGTCAGGCCGGTCGACCCGGGCCAGCCGGCAACATGGAGATCAATCCCCTGGGCGTACAGGGCGTGGCGAACCGCCGGGACCCAGTTCTCCCAGCAGTTGAGGCCGCCCACCATCATGGCGCCGACCCGGTGGGCTCGCAGCCCGTGACCGTCACCGGTGCCCCACACCATGCGCTCGTCGTAGGTGGGCATGAGCTTGCGATGCGCACTGACGATGCCATCGGTCGGATCGATCGCGACGAAGGTCGCGTACACGGTGCCCCGCGATGGGGACCGCTCCGTGATCCCCACGTAGGTGAACACCCCTGTGTCGGTGACGGCCGCAGTGATCGACGCAAGTTCGGGCCCGTCGAGGCCGACAGCGGCATCCAGATACGCGGCGTACGCCACCTTCTGCACCGGCCGGTTCCAACGCGAGCCGTCGGTGTTGCCGATCCAGAACGGGTATCCGCTCAGGAAGGTCTCACCGAAAGCGAGGAGATCGACACCGTCGTCGGCGGCACGTCCGATCCAGTCGACGACGATGGCTGCGGTGGCCTCGGGGTTTCCCCAGGCGGGAGAGGTTTGGGCGGCGGCGATACGCATCGGGTCAATGTAGTGGTGGGGCGACTGCTGCAGCCTCCGCAGATCGAATGCGCTGTGGATCATGGCAAGGCCCGGATTCGGCGACACCGTTCCGTTGCATCGTCTACTGTCATGGCGGGCGAACGGGAGCGGGCGTGTCGGCGACGCCGACGATCGGGAGTGTCCCGTGCCACTGCCATTCATCCGGACCTACCCCATCACCCCGAGGTATGCGTTCGAGACCTGCCTGGTAGCAGCGGCCGAGATCGGGTTCGAGCCCACCATGGTGGATCCGTCGGCCTTCCATCTGTGGTTGAAAGGGCGCAAGCAGGGTCAGAAGATCTCACTGTCGATTACCGACAACGGCCTCGGCGGGGTGACCATCCACATCACACCCGAGAAGGAGCGCCGGTTCGGCGGCGGCGGCCCCACCCGCCGGTTCATTCGCAGCTTCGAGAAGGTCCTGCGGCGCGCTTCCGCGTAACGTTGAGACCATGGTCTCGATCCGGCCGCCGGCGGTCGCGGGGACCTTCTACCCCGCTGATCCCGAAGAACTCGAACAAGCGGTTCGCGAACTGATCGAGGCTGCTGCGCCCGCCAAACCGTCGGTGGTCCCGAGGATTCTCATAGTCCCTCATGCGGGGTATGTGTACTCCGGCCCCGTGGCGGCCGCCGCCTACCGGCTCCTGCCGGATCTGGGACGATCCCGGTTCGTCCTCCTCGGGCCGTCGCACTTCATCGGCTTTGCCGGCCTGGCAACTCCCGGGGTCGGTTCCCTGGCGACCCCTCTGGGCGATGTCACAGTTGATGCCGATTTGACCCGCCTCGCCGAGGAGCACCGGCAGGTCAGGTCCGACCCCAGAGCACACGCACAGGAGCACAGCCTCGAGGTGCAACTCCCGTTCCTGCAAGTGGCTCCTTCAGACTCCGGTGTGATAGCGCTCGTGACCGGAGACGTGGACCCGCATCCGGCTGCGGAGGTCCTCGACGCACTGCTCGACGAGAACGACACGATCGGCATCATCTCCACGGACCTGTCGCACTACCTCCCCGACCACGAAGCCCGAATCCGGGATCGGCGAACGACGGCTGCCATCACCGAATTGCGTCCCGAGGACCTCTCCCCCGGCGACGCGTGCGGATACACCGCTCTCGCCGCAGCACTCCACGTAGCTCGGCGCCGGTCGTGGCGTTGCGAACTCCTGAGCCTGGGCAATTCGAGCGATACGATCGGGCCCAAGGACCGGGTGGTCGGATATGGAGCGTTCGTGCTGGGCCGACCCCGATAGTGCTCAGCCACTGATTCGAACCGGAACCCTCTTCCCACCCCAGGCTCCCGGCTCAGGTTCGAACACTCCGGAGCACCGGGTACCGCATCCTTGACAGGCACCGGCACCGTCGAGGCCCCACGCACTGAGGTGATAGCGGCTGCGGACGATCAAGACGCGGCCACACTCGTGGCAATAGGTGCTCTCGGCAGCCGGGTCGTGCACGTTGCCGACGTACACGTGGCGCAGCCCGTTGTCGATTCCGATGGCTCGGGCCCTTCGCAGTGTTGCCGCCGGTGTCGGCGGAGAATCGGTCATCCTGAAGTCGGGATGGAACGCGCTGAAGTGCACGGGCACTTCCGGTCCGAGGTGTTCGACGATCCACGTGGTGAGCGCGTCCACCTCCCCGTCGGAGTCGTTGTATCCGGGAATGAGCAGCGTGGTCACTTCGAGCCAGGTCCTGCTGCCGGCCACGTACTCGAGCGTGTCCAGAACGACGCCGAGGCGCCCTCCGCAGGTGCGCCGGTAGAAGTCCTCGTTGAAGCTCTTGAGATCGATGTTGGCCGCATCGATGTGTCCGTAGAACTCCGCTCTCGGCTCCGGGGTGACGTACCCGGCGGTCACGGCGACGGTGGCAACGCCCTCCTCATGGCAGGCGGCGGCAACATCGATGGCGTACTCATGGAAGACGACCGGATCGTTGTAGGTGAAGGCGACGCTGCGGCACTCGAGTTGGCGAGCGCGTCGGGCGATCGCCTGCGGTGTCGCCTGCTCGCCCAGTCGGTCGAACTCACGAGCCTTCGAGATCTCCCAGTTCTGACAGAACCGGCAGGCGAGGTTGCAGCCGGCTGTGCCGAACGACAGCACCGGTGTGCCGGGGAGGAAGTGGTTGAGCGGCTTCTTCTCGATGGGGTCGATGCAGAAGCCACTGGAACGGCCATACGTCGTGAGCACGATCTCATCGTCGTGACGGGCGCGAACGAAGCACAGCCCGCGCTGTCCGTCGTGCAGCTTGCAGAACCGGGGGCACAGGTCGCACTGGATCCGGCCGTCATCGAGATCGTGCCAGTAGCTGGTGGAGACAATCGAGGCACTCATGCGACGGCTCCATCGATGCGCCACAGGCCGGCCCGGCGGGCGGCGTCGTGGGCTGCGGTGAGTTCATCGCTGCGGGGCCTGCGGTTGATGTCGAGATGGCGGGGGCTGGTCGGAACCCGGTGAGCAGGCCGGTACTGACCCATGATGTTGATGTAGGTGTCCGCTGAGAGATCATGGAGCCACTCGAAGATGGCGGCGGACTCGTCGATCAGGCCCGGCATCACCAGGTGGCGGATCAGGACACCGCGGCGGGCGAGGCCGTCGGACCCGAATCGCAGCGGGCCAACCTGGCGGTGCATCTCAGCAATCGCAGCCCTGGCGGCGTCGGGGTAATCGGCGGCCCGCAGCAACCGGCGCGCGGTATCCGCCTCCCACACCTTGAAGTCGGGCATGTAGATGTCGACCAGTCCGTCCATCAATTGCAGTGAACTCAGCGCGTCGTACGCCGAGGTGTTGTAGACGATCGGGATCTCGAGCCCGAGCGGCACCGCCAGGGCGATGGCCTCGACGAGCTCGGGGGCGACGTGTTCCGGGGTCACGAAGTTGATGTTGTGGCACCCGGCGCCCTGTAGCCCGAGCATCAGATCGGCGATTTGCTCTGCGGTCATCTCCCGTCCGGCGCCGCCGGCCGAGATGTCCCAGTTCTGACAGAACACACACTTGAGATTGCAGTAGGAGAAGAAGATGGTGCCCGACCCGCGCCGGCCCGACAGGCATCGTTCCTCCCCGTGATGGGGGGCGGCCTGGGCGACGATCGCGTTCCGGCCGGTGTGGCAGACGCCGCGTTCGTCGGCCAGCCGATCGACGCTGCAGTCGCGGGGACAGGCGCGACAGTTACCGAGTTCCCGCCGGGCGGCTTCCACCTTGCCGGGCAGGAGCCCGCGACGGGCGGTGCGCAGGTAGGCGGGCTCGAAGCGGCCGATCAGGAATCGCTCGTCGAGTCCCGCCGCTCTCGGGTTCATCTCAGATCAAGGTACTCCCGGCCGGCAGAGAAGGGTGGCTCAGACCAGATCGCCAATCAGCCATGCGAGGCACCCGAACCCCAGGGCAGCCGCAGCGATCATCACCATCACCAGCAGCGCAATCATCCGCATCTCCGTTGGGCTCGCCGGGTCCGTTGAGCCGCGCAGATGGCGGTAAGACCGGCGGGCCGCCAGCGAAACCACAGCGGCACCGATTCCTGTTCCGATTGCGCCCCACCGTCCCCCGGCGGCGAAACCGGCGATCGCCGCCACGGGTCCGGCGACCACAAGCGCCAGCAGGAATCGCACGTGAGGATGCCGCATCAGCTCAGGGGAAGATCTTGCCCGGGTTGAGAATCCCCGCCGGATCAAACGTCGAGCGGATCCTGCGCATCAGGTCCAATTGCTCGGGCTCCATTGCCATCGGCAGATAACTCCGGCGTGTCACCCCCACCCCGTGCTCACCGGTGATCTGGCCGCCCAGGCCCAGCGCCAGAGCGAAGATCTCCTCACTGATCGCCGGAGTCAGCGCCTTCCAGCGGTGATCGGCGATCTCGTCCTTCAGAACGTTGATGTGAATGTTCCCGTCGCCGGCATGACCGAAGCAGACGATCCGAACGTCGTGGCGGGCGGCCGTCTGCTTGATGCCTGCAAGCAGGGTCGGGATTTCGGCCCGGGGAACGACGACGTCCTCCATGTGGTTGATCGGGCTCTCGTTGTTGAGCGCATCGATGATCTTGCGGCGGGCGTCCCACAGCCGGTCGCGGGTGGCCGAGTCGTCGGCGACCAGGACCTCACGGGCGCCGTGGGCGAGGCACAGCTCTCCGACGATCTCGAGATCTGCGTCGACGGCCTCCCGGCCGTTCCCGTCGAGCTGAATGAGCAAATGGGCTGCGGCGTCGTTGAAGGGAACCTCCGCGCCGGTGAGCCGATCCACAGCGGCGATGCTGTCGCGCTCCATGAACTCGATCGCCGTCGGGAGTATCCGCCTGGCGAGGATCGCCCCGACCACGTCTGCGGCCGCCTGGAAGTCGTCGAACGGCACGAGGAGATCGACCTGCACGTTGGGGAGCGGAATGAGTCGGAGCACGATCTTGGTGACGATGCCGAGGGTGCCTTCGGAGCCGACGAGGAGCTGCACCAGGTTGTAGCCCGTGACGTTCTTCACGAGCTTCCCCCCGGTCGCGATGACGTCGCCCGACGGCAGGACCACCTCGAGCCCGCACACGTAGTCCTTGGTCACGCCGTATTTGACTGCCCGGGGACCCCCAGCGCACTCGGCGACGTTGCCGCCGATCGAACACGAATCCAGGCTCGCCGGGTCGGGCGGATAGAACAGACCCTCCGCTTCGACGGCGCGATGGATGTCTCCGGTGATCACCCCGGGCTCGACGGTCACCATGAGGTTCGCCTTGTCGATCTCGAGGATGCGGTTCATCTTCTCGACCGACAGCACGATGCCGCCCTGCACGGAAACGGCGCCGCCGGACAGGCCGTAGCCGGCGCCCCGGGGTGTGATCGGGATCCGCTCGCGCTGAGCGAGTCGGAGGATCTCAGCAACCTGTTCGGTGGAATCGGGCCGAACCACCGCCTCGGGTTCGGCGCTGAGCCCGATGGTCTCGTCGTGGGTGTAGGGCTCGAGAGCATCTCCGTCGGTAATCACACGGTCGCGACCGACGATCGAAACCAGTTCTCCGACGATCCGTTCATCCACCCTGCCGTACAACCTGCCCCCACCTCCGGTCCGGGTCACGTTACCCGCGGACCGTCGATTCGACACGGGGTCGCGGTGCGCGATGAGGCCGAATCGATGAGAATGGCACCATGGTTGCCACCATGCCGACGCGCCTCGAGGTGATCGAGCGGGTCCACGATGCCGGCGGCCGCACTGCGGCCGTGCTCCCCTATCACTACCCGCGGGCATTGCTGCGGGCACACGGGTTTCATTCGGTCGAACTGTGGGGCCCACCGGGTATCGGCCGCGAGCAAGGAGGCCGCCACTTCCAGGCGTACACCTGCGACATCGTGGTTCGGGCGACCTCGTTCTTGCTCGAGGGAGGCCTCGATGCCGTCGACGCGATCGTCATCCCCCATACCTGCGATGCACTTCAGGGCATGGGTTCCGTGCTCGGAGACTTCGTCGAGCCGATCCCACCGGTGCTCACCCTGTATCTGCCCCGGGGCCGCCGCCCGGCCGACCACGAGTTCCTCACCGCAGAGCTGCGGCGGCTGGGGAATGAGCTCTCGGCAATCTCGGGTGTAGCCCCCGACGACGACGCATGGGATGCGGCATTCACGGCAGAGCAGGAGGCCGATCGGGCTCTTTCTGATCTGTATGACCGGCGCCCCGGCCTCGCCGCGTCCGACCGGGAGTTCTACGAGGTGGTTCGTGCCCGGGAGTTCCTGCCGCCGGATGAGTTCACCGCGCTCGCCGGATCGCTCCCCGCCGGCGATCCACCGGACGGAATCGGCCTCATGCTGTCTGGCATCGTCGCAGAGCCGCTTGAGCTGTTCGATCGGCTCGCCGCCATCGGTGCCCGGATCGTTGCCGACGACCTCGGTGGTGGGACCCGCCGCCATTACCCGCCAGTCGATGAAGGAGCCCCGTTCGAGCGCCTCGCGGCCCGCATGCTCGGAGGCCCACCGGACCCGACCCGGGGCGATCCCATTGCCGAGCGGGCGGCCCACCTGATCGATCGGATGCGGCAGACCGACGCCCGCGGTCTGGTGGTCTACGACCCCACGTTCTGCGAACCCGAGCTCTTCGATGTCCCGCTGCTGCGCCGCCATCTCTCCGAGGCCGGGTTCCCGATGCTGCACCTCGAGATCGAGTTGACCGGATCACCGACACAGCAGACCATGACCCGCCTCGAAGCGTTCGTGGAGTCCCTGACATGAGCCGACTGCAGCATCTGGTCAACTACCGGCTCGCCGGCAAGGCGGCTCTGCGGTTCCAGCGCTTTCGCGACGAACGCAGGATCGACCAGCGCGGTGATGATCCGTCGCGCCCGCTGCGGCCGCCGCTGCGCGGCATCGCCCGGATGAAGGAGATGATGTCGGCCCACTACCTGGAGGGCCGCTACGTCGAAGGGGTCCGGCCGGTGGCCTGGGTGACCAGCGGCGCTCCCGCCGAACTCCTGACGACACTCGGCTTCTACGTGATCTATCCGGAGAACCACGCCGCCCTCTGTGGAGCTCGCCGGAAGGCTCAGGATCTCTGTGAAGTCGCGGAAGACGAGGGGTACTCCCGCGACATCTGTTCCTACGCCCGCACCGACATCGGCTCGGTGCTGTCGGGTGAGACGCCGGTCGGGAAGTTGCCGAAGCCGGACCTGCTGCTGTGCTGCACGAACATCTGCCAGACGGTTCTGTACTGGTACCGGGTGCTGGCCGACGAGTTCGGCTGCCCGCTGGTCCTGGTCGATACCCCGTTCCAGTACGCCGAGAAACCGGAGCCGCATCAGGTCGCCTACGTGCGCCGCCAACTCGAAGAGGTGGTCCCTGCCGCGGAAGCGGTCGCGGGCCGGGAATTCTCCGAGGACCGATTCGCCGAGGTCATCACCGAAGCCAAGGCCGCCAGCAACACGTGGCTCGAGATTCTGCAGCGTGCCCGGCACCGCCCGTCTCCCATCACGGCGTTCGACTCCTTCACGCTGCTGGGTCCCATCGTCGACCTACGCGGCGAGGCCGCCACAACGGTGTTCTACAAGCGCCTGCTGGCGGAGATCGACCGGCGTATCGACGCCGGTGCCGGAGCGGTCCGAGACGAGCAATACCGGGTGTTGTGGGACAACCTGCCGATCTGGTTCCGGATCGGACCACTGTCGAAATGGCTGGCCGCCCGAGGCGTCAACGTGGTCGCATCGACCTACGCCAATGCTTGGGGAGAGCTTGCCCCGCTGATGGATCCGGCCGACCCGTTCGACTCCATGGCCCGGGTGTACCTCCACCCGATTCTGAACCGATCGGCCGGCCAGAAGCTGGAGGGAATGCGCCGCATGGTGGAGGACTACACCGCCGACGGCGTCATCTTGCATTCGGATCGATCGTGCAAGCCGTACTCGCTGGGTCAGATCGATCAGCGCGACGGCCTGGTCAACGACATCGGGGTGCCCGCCCTGCTCCTCGAGGCGGATCACAACGATCCGAGGTCCTTCGCCGAGGAGCAGGCGAACGGCCGCCTCGAAGCCTTCGTCGAGATGATGAGCGCATGACGGTTGCCTTCGGACTCGACGCCGGCTCCACTACCGCGAAGGTGGCGGCGATCGACGGTGATGGTGAGCTGATCGGGTCGATCCTCGAGCCGACCGAGCCCCATATCGAACGTCAGGCGCTTGCGCTGGCTGAGGCGCTCGGTGAGCAGCTCGGCCTCAAAGCGCCGGTTCCGATGGTGGCCACCGGCTACGGCCGGCAACTGGTCGCCGGCGCAGCCCGGGCGGTGACCGAGATCACCTGTCATGCCCGCGGCGTCCACCGAGCAATGGGTCACGGCGGCACCCTGGTCGATATCGGCGGTCAGGATTCGAAGGCGATTCGGATCGGCGACGACGGCAAGCCGGTCGATTTCGCCATGAACGACAAGTGCGCCGCCGGCACCGGCCGCTTTCTCGAGAACACGGCCGGGCGACTCGGTGTAGAGGTGGGCGACCTCGGCACCCGGGTGCTCGCGACCGCAGCCGAAGAGACGATCACCTCCACCTGCACGGTGTTCGCCGAGTCGGAGATCATCTCGCTGCTCGGCCGCGGTGCCGACGTCGACGAAATCATCCGGGGACTGCACCGGTCGCTGGTGGGGCGCATCGTCGCCATGGCCCGCACTGTCGGTCTGACTGATCCGCTGCTGGTCTCCGGCGGAGTCGCCCTGAATGCCGGAGTCCGCGAAATGATGTCGGAGGTTGCGGGGATGGAGGTCGTTCTGCCGCCGTACCCGCAGCTGATGGGTGCCTACGGAGCGGCACTGATCGCCCTCGAAGCTTGAGTCGAGAGCAACCGCATCCGGATCGGATACGGCGGCCGCGCTGGAGGGAACCGAACTCCAAACCCCGAACCCGGTTGACCTCGATCGATAGTCTTCTGACAACCGAGGGGGAGTGGGCATGAGCATCGATCTGGTGTCGACCCCGGCGCACAGAACGCTGCAGCGGGTCGTGGTGTGGTTCCGGCTCCTGGCGTACGCGTGGATGATGGCGCTGGTGACCGCAACTCTGCTCGATGACGCCGGTGCGTCCCGAGGGTGGGTCGGTCTCGCGGTGGCGGTGGCGACGTCCGCAACGATCGCAACGGTGCTGCTCGCACGATTCAACAGGCTGGGTTCGTGGTGGTGGGTCCTCATCGACGGTGCCGGAACCCTGTTCATCCTGATGGCCCCGGGCATCTCGGGGGCAAGTGACCTGTTCTACGGCGGATACGGTCTGTCGTGGCTGCTCGTCGTGGTGTGGGCGTTTCCTGCGGTGCTTTCCGCCGCGGTCGCGATCGCACTGGTCGTGGCAGCCCAGTTGATCGGCAACGAGATCGGAATCCGCCCAACATCGCTGACCAACAAGGTCGGCGACGTAGCCGTCTGGGTCGTCAGTGGCATCGTCTACGGCTGGGCCTTCTGGGCGATCAGGTCGACCGATCTGGAGCGCCGAAAGGCCGAAGAGGCGTACGCGGCCGAGCGGCTGGAGCGGTCACTGGCAGAGGCGCGGGCCGATATCGCCGACGACATTCACGATTCTGTGCTGCAAACGCTGGCGCACATCAAGACCCGGAGCACCGATCCGGAAGCAGCGCAAGCGGCGGCGGCCCAGGACCGCGAGCTGCGCCGATATCTGGAGCGTCTGGCAGCGGAGCATCCCGACGGCCTGGAAGTGCTGCTACGGGCTGCCGCCGCGGAAGTCGAAAGCCTCTACGGGGTGGACATCGACGTCGTCGCTGTTGGGGATGTGCCGGCAGGAGACGAGATCGAGGCGCTGGTGCGTGCCGCTCGCGAGGCCATGGTCAATGCCGCCAAGCACTCGGGCGCCTCGAGGGTGTCGGTGTTCTCCGAGGTGTCTCCCGAGGCCATCGTCGTCTACGTTCGTGATGCCGGGGTCGGGTTCGATCCCACCCGGCAGGTTTCGGGAAGGGGCATACGGCACTCCATGATCGGCAGGATGGAACGGCACGGTGGGATCGTCGAAGTCGGATCGGAAGTCGGGAGCGGAACCGAAGTCACGCTCCGGCTCCAGCTCAGCTCATCCTGAGCCGGCTCGATCGCGACACGGCCACGCTCGGATTAGAGGGACGGTCGGGGTCACTTCACGGGCACCGGCACCCGGCAAAGATCACCACTGCCAGCGCGCAGAGCACCAGCACCCTTCTCATGCCGACAGCAGACCACGGCCGGGCACCCTGCGGCAAGGGCCGAAGGGCTGTGTCGCAACCTGCCGGATCGGCGGCGCCGCAACGGCGGACCGTCTATCTTCGAGCCGATCGCCGAAGAGGGTGCCGCGTGCATGCAAGAGAGCCGTTGATCGATGCCTACACACGCATCCGGGACCTGGTGCACTCTGCCGTGGAAGGACTCGACGCCGAGTCTCTGAACTGGCGACCGGGGCCCGATGCCAACCCGATCGGGTGGCTGGTGTGGCATCTGACCAGGGTCCAGGATCACCACATCTCAGAAGTGGCAGGGACCGATCAGGCATGGACCGGGGAGGGCTGGGCCGAACGGTTCGGGATGCCCGCCGATCGAGGCGATATCGGCTACGGCCACAGCACTGAGCAGGTCGCTGCCGTGCCGGCCGACGACCCGGAACTGCTCGCCGCCTATCACGATGTCGTGTTCCGGCGGACGCTCGACTACCTGGCGCAGGTTGAAGCTGACGACCTGGATCGCATCGTCGATCGGCGCTGGGATCCGCCGGTGACGCTGGCGGTCCGTCTGGTTAGCGTGATCGGCGACGATTGGCAGCACGTCGGACAGGCCCACTACCTGAAGGGTTTGCTCGCCACCCGATAGACGACCGGCGAGCGTGCACTCAGCGGAAGGCGATTCCGCCGTTGTCGACGTCCCACCACCGGAACACCCGGGTCTGCGGGATCTCGTCCCAATCGATGGTTTCGGGATCGAGATTGAATCCGGTCGGTGGAACGAACGAGAAGTGCAGATGCGGATAGGCGGAGAGTCCCGATGAACCGACGTACCCGATCACGTCGCACGCCTCCACCTCATCGCCAACCTGCACAGGGAGCGGCAGGTACTCGATTCCTGGGTCCCACCCCATGCCCGGGTCGAACATGTGCATGTACTTGGTCTGGAACCCGCCGAGGTGGGTGAGTTCGACCACCACGCCGCCGGCGCCCGCCTCGTAACGGATGTCGCTCACCACGCCATCGAAAGCAGCGTGGATCGTGGTGCCGCGCGGGGCCTTGATGTCGATGCCGGCGTGGGCCCGTCCGCCCGGCCGGGGATCACCCATACGGCCGGTGATCTCGCCGGTTGTGGGACGGCATGCGAGAGAGGATCCAAGGTCATCAAAGGCGTATTGGATCGGCATGAATGCGATGAGAAGCGCAAGGAGAGCTGCCACCAGGCCTACCTCCTGAAGGTGTCGGTTGTCGTCGCCGCTCGCACCGTGGTCGCGCACGTTCGACACTCGGGTCGGGGTGTTTGCGGACCTGCCGAGACGGCGGCCTCTGCATAAAAGGCCCCCGTCGCGGGGAGCCGTTGCTGGCTTGCGGCCAGCGTAGCTCGAGGCAACCGACCCGCCGATGGCGTCACTCAGCCAATGCTCAGCGAGCCGGATTCGAGTTCACCGGAGCCGGAATGCCGGCACCGCCGTCGTCGGTGATCTCCGACGCGATCAGCGCTCTCGTTGTGCCTGCTGCGGTCACTGCAATCGATGTGGTGGCCAAGGTTTGCGCCTCCGTCGTTGTGATCGGAGTCGTCGTCGAGGGCCTGAGTGGTTGCGGTCGTGCTGGTATGAGTCGTCGTCGTAGCCTGCGGAGCGACCATCGTGGAGGTGGTCGTTGTGGTGCTCGGGGCAAGCAGCCTCAGTGGCGGTCGGGGAACAGCGAAGCCAGTTCGTCGGGTGGAGAGATCCCGCGTTCGGTAATGAGTCCCGTCACCAGGTGCGCCGGGGTGACGTCGAAGGCGTAGTTGGCGGCAGCCACACCCTCGGGAACAATCCGAACCGTGCGCTCGATGCCGTCTTCGTCGACCCCGGTGACGGTGGTCACCTCATCCGGGGAACGCTCCTCAATCGGAATGTCTGCGATGTCGGTGTGCCAGTCGATGGTGGATGACGGAAGGGCGACATAGAAGGGGACGTCGTTGTCGGCAGCCGCCAGAGCCTTGAGGTAGGTGCCGATCTTGTTGACCACATCGCCGGTTCGGATGGTGCGGTCGGTGCCGACGATGCAGAGATCGACCATGCCCCGCTGCATCAGGTGCCCGCCGCTGTTGTCGACGATCACCGTGTGCGGCACTCCGGCGGCGCCGAGTTCCCAGGCGGTGAGGGCGCCCTGGTTGCGGGGCCTGGTCTCGTCTACCCACACATGCACGGGGATCCCGGCCTCGTGGGCCTTGTAGATGGGGGCGGTGGCGGTGCCCCAGTCGACGGTGGCGAGCCACCCGGCGTTGCAGTGGGTGAGCACGTTCACCGGCCGGTTCTGTGCGGTCCAGACCGCTTCGATGAGGGGCAGGCCGTGATCCCCTATGGCGGAGCAGACGGCGACGCTGTCCTCGCATATCCGGGCGGCTTCGCTCGCGGCTGCTGCACCACGGTCGGCGGCGGGGAGCGGCCCGACCGCGGCGGTGACCCGTTCCAGCGCCCATCGCAGATCGATGGCGGTGGGCCGGGTCGCAACGAGACGGTCCCGTGCGGCGGCGAGACCGGCGTCGGTCGGATCTGCCGCCAGCGCGAGACGCAGGCCGTAGGCGGCGGTTGCGCCGATGAGTGGAGCGCCGCGCACCACCATGGTCTCGATTGCCCGGGCGGCGTCTTCGGCTGTTCGCAGGTTGCTGATCTCAACGGCGTGCGGAAGGCGTGTCTGATCGATGACCGATACCGAGCCATCGGGTTCGGGCCAGATGGTCCGCATCGAAGTGCCGGCGACGTTCATGGGATCAGTCTGACATGGCCGGATTCCGCGACGCGTCGGTCAGGGGTCTCGCTGCAACGCGATCCGGAAGGGATGCAGGCTGGCAGCGAAGAGTCCGGTCGCCACGAAGGGATCGGTTTCCATGAAGCGGCGGGCCTCTTCTTCCGAGCCGGCTTCGAGGATCACGATGGCGGGTCCGACGCCATCCTGGCTCCGCCCGGCCAATACGACCACTCCGTCGTTTGGCGCGGCTTCGAGGTAGGCGAAGTGCTCGGCACCGATGTGCTGATCCTCCTCGGTCCATGCATCGAGATCGGCCGCCAGTTCGGGTCGCACGCCGGGGAGGAAGTGATAGATGAACTGGGGCATGACCGGAGGTTAGGACCCGGCTCCCGCGCGGCCGGCCGATCCGGACGTCACAGAGCCGCCACGAACCTCGCCATCGCGTCCTTATGCCGCATGATCGACCTGACGAGTTCGAACTGAGTTCGAGCCCGATCCAGGTTGTGTCCCTCCCGATGGACCTTGAAGTACACGTCTCCGACCAGGAAGTCGGCGAGGAAGCGGAGACCGCACTCAAAGGTGATGAGCCGCCCGGCGAACGGGAGCAGTTCCTTCTCTTTCGCGGTGAGCACGCCTCCGAGTGAACCCACGTACCCGGAGGCGAGTGCTTCGAACATCGGCATCCGCATCGTCACCTTGCTCAGGTCCTGCTCGTCCTCCTCGGCCGGGCTGGTGGCGGTTCGCACCATGTCGCCGAAGTCGTACAGCGCGAGGCCGGGCATGACGGTGTCGAGGTCGATGACACAGATCGCCTCGCGGGAGGCGTCGTCGATCATCACGTTGTTGAGTTTGGTGTCGTTGTGGGTCACTCGTTCGGGGATCTCACCGGCGGCGTGGAGGTCGAGCAGCACGTCGACCATCGACTCGTTGGTGAAGGCGAATTCGATTTCCGGCCCCGCGAGCGCGACGCGGCCAAGCGGGTCCTCGTCGACGGCAGTGCGGAAGGCCTCGAAGCGGCTGCGGCTGTGGTGGAAGTTCGGAATGGTCTCGTGGAGACGCGGTTCGGGCAGGTCGGCCAGCAGCCGCTGGAACTGCCCGAACGCCCTGCCCGTCTGGAATGCCTGATCGGTGGATTCGATGGTGTCGCAGGTACGGGCGGCCTCGATGAAGGAGAAGGCCCGCCAGACGTTGCCGCCGTCGTCGCTGTGGTAGTCGTCTCCGGTGCGGGTGGGAAGCAGTGTCAGGGTGCGGCGGTCGATGTCATCGGCGCCGGCAGCAGCCAATCGGTCGCGAAGGTGACGGGTCACCCGCCCCACGTTCTCCATCACCGCTACCGGGGTGTGAAACACGTTGTGGTTGATGCGCTGGACGATGTATCGAACCGTTCGCCCATCGTATTCGTGGGTCACCGCGAACGTGTCGTTGATGTGGCCGGTCCCATAGGGCTCGGCCGAGCGGAACGAGCCGGGCAGATCGAAGCGGCCGGCGATGGCGGGGACGTCGTACTGCATTCGGTGCCATGCTCGCAGGCGCGTGGTGCGGGTGGGAAGGCGCCCGGCCCCCCGAGGCAAGCGTTGTTTCGCGACTCCCCGACACAGCGGGGGCCACTCCCAGAGTTGCCGACCTGACAGGAGGGCGTGCCTGTGACGTTCATGCCGCCCGGATCACCGGGTTCGGATCCGGACGATCTGTTCCGTGACCTGCACGACCTCGAGGAGGCCGTGCAGGGTCCCGACGCCGGCTCGGTTCCCAGGTCCGGATCTGGAACGGGGCGCCAGCGGCATGATCGAGCGGCTGTCCCTGGCGGCGATGACCCACCGTGCGGTCGGCGACTCCTCCGACGTCGTCGAACAGCTGGTGCAGCGCTTCACCGGCTCGCCGATCATCACCGAACTCGATGGACCGTACGGGGCCGAGTTCGAGGCAGATTCGCAGCCCGAGAGGAGTTCCGCATGCGCAAGCTGAGAATCGTGCTGTTCGTGGTCATCGCCTTCACGGCCGCCTGCGGTGGTGGAGATGATCAGTCACGGGACACCGCCGAGGCCCCCCTCTCTGATGCCTTTTGAACCCTATGCCTTCAATCGAGTGGTGTGCCGCAGGCGCCGGGTCGTGAGCTACTCCTCGTGCAGTCCGTGACCGAAGATGTCCTCGAGATTGTCGAGGGTACGGCGCAGGTCCCGTGCCAGCGCTCTCGGGATCAGGGTTCGGTCGATCGTCTTTCCGAAGAAACTGGTCGGCTCATCGGTCTCGAGCACCACGGTTGTTGAGATCACCCCTCCGAGATCGGTGTGGTCCCACCGGTGATGGACATCGGGGAAGCCGGCCATCCTCGCTGTGTAGGCAATTCGTGTGGGTTCTTCCCGTTCGTCGATGATGCACTCGCCGGTGATGGTGCGCCCGAGCAGGCGGTAGCTGAAGCGGACCGAATCACCCGGTTCGCTCCATCGGACATCTGGATTCTCGACCGAGATCAGGTTGACAAACCACTCCTGCCAGTGATGCGGGTCATTCAGGTAGTCCCACGACGTCTTCATCTCGACCGGGAAGGTACGGGTCAATTCGGTGCGAGCCATGTCCCTCCTCCATTTCTGCTGCTGTCGCTGAGTGCTGCTCCGGAGTGCCAAGAACTCAACGGCATCGGGATCGGTGGCTTCTCCACTCACCTCCGTTCGGTAATACTCATGCCGTCAACCAGCCGATGATCTGCTCGACCGTGGCGATCAGCCGCTGCGCCAACCAGGTGTCGATCTTGTTCGGGGTACGAGCCTCGACCTTGTTGATGAAGGTTTCGAGCACAGCGACGGCCGCATGATCGTTCAGGTCGTTGTCGTCGGTGAGGAGCGCCAGCGCAACATCGAGGCTGGCGCTGAGGCTGGCCTCGGTACCGGGATCCAGCCCGATGCGGTGGATGAGGTCGGCCAGATCCTCCACGGCATGTTCCGCACCGAGCGTGGTCACGGTGGTCGTGAGACCGTCGGGTGAGCAGTTGCCGGCCTGATCGCACGCTCGCACCTCGAAGGTGTATTCGGTATCGGGTTGGAGACCGCCGACCCACGCCGAGAGATAGGAGCTCGACGTGTAGGGCTGGTCATTTCGGTACACCCGGTACCGGTACACCCAGAGGTTGTCTTCGGCTGGGGTCCAGGTCAGACGCAGCGAGTCGTGGTCCACCTGCGATGCCTGCATGCTCGATCCGACCGGCCACCACGGGGGTGCCAGGTCGTCCACCAGGAGGTTGCCCCGATGCATTCGCGCCAGAACCGAGGTGAAAATCGTGGCTACCGGGTCGGTGCAGAAGTCGGCGCCCGAGGTGACATCACCGAACCCTTGAATCGTCCAGAGGCCCCCCCGCACGAGATCCCGTGACGGGAGATCGACGATGAGGAGCGCTCCGTAGGGCAGCGGAACGTAGGGAGTTTGGTTCGTGTGAGCCGTGAGGGGTCCTGCCACGATCACGCCGCGATGCCCACCGGCCGTCACAATGGGGCACCAGGCATCTACTGAGATTTCACCGTGCCACAGCAAGTCGCCGTTTGCCGTATCGATCGCCACATCGGTGACGGTCCCCGTCGCGACCAACGCATCGTCCACGCTGACATCGACGGTGATGGTTTCGGAGTCGTAGGGTCCGTCGGGCCACCAGCGCCACGGCCTCTCCCACCCGACCTCACCGGTGATCGTCAGCGTCGGGTCAGGCTGAGCAGCGGCGGCCGGACCCACTGCCACAACCAGCAGTGACGCGACCGTCACCAGTGCAAGCACACGGGTACGCATCAGGTTCCCCTCCCGGAAGCATAGGTAGCTTCATCGGCCACAGTGCCGCAGCCCGGTTAGGGCACGCTTAGGCGTGTCCGGCTGCCCCTCACCCGGGCGCTAGGTTCAGAGAGTCGGCGAGCGCGGCAGCGTTCCAGCAGCATGGCGAAGGGATGCGGGTATGGCGATGACGTCTCGTGAACGGGTGCTGGCGACGATCAATCATCGGGAGCCGGACCGGGTGCCGATCGTGCTCGGGGTGAGCAACGCCACCGGAATCAAGATGGGCACCTACCGGGGAATCAAGGAGCTGGCCGGGATCACCGCCGGGGATCGGTACCTGTATGACTGGCCGGAGTTGGGGACCGCAGATCCCGACGAGGAGACCTTGATCAGGCTGCACAGCGATGTGCGGGGTGTGCTGGATCTCGAGCCTGCAGACGTGCTGAAGCAGAACCGGGAACGCGAGCCGCACAGCGACTACATCAACTCGTGGGGATCGGGGGCCGTTGAGATGGAGCCCGGCGAATGGTTCCCGATGGTGGAGCCCCTCAAGGGCGCAACCACTGTGGCGGAGATCGACGACTACCCGTGGCCGGACATGCACG
The DNA here is from genome assembly GCA_964511945.1 of uncultured Acidimicrobiia bacterium. GTDB lineage: Bacteria > Actinomycetota > Acidimicrobiia > Spongiisociales > UBA11373 > CAZEHO01. Next base: position 138,857 of record CAZEHO010000003.1, read on the forward strand.
ATCCCACCCGGGTCGCCCACGTGCGGGATCAGGCGGCCACCCTGGCGGCCCGGAACGAATACGCCATCCTGGCCACGCCTTGGCTGCTGTTCCCGCTGGAGCGTGCCTTTGCGATGCAGGGCATGGACACGTTCCTGTTGAACATGGCGATGCGCCCCGAGTTCTCCGAGGCGTTGCTGTGGCGGATTCAGCAGCTCTGCAAGGAGCTGATGGGGCACTTCCTCGAAGCACTCGGCGAGAACGTGGACATCATCAAGATCGGTGATGACCTGGGGACGCAGGAGAGCCTGCTGATGTCCCCGGCGATGTACCGCAAGATGCTCAAGCCGGTCCACGCCGACTACATCAAGTTCATCAGGGAGCGCACCCCCGCCAAGGTGATGTTCCATACCGACGGCGACGTGTTCCCGCTGGTCGAGGATTTCATCGAGATGGGGGTGGACATCCTCAATCCGATACAGACCTCGGCGGGGAAGATGTCGAACATCGAGGAACTCAAGGACCGGTACGGCAGGGACATCATCTTCTGCGGTGGGATGGATACCGGTCGCATCCTTCCCGACGGGTCACCAGAGGAAGTCCGCCAGGAGGTGCGGCGGATCATTCGGGTGTTGGGTCGCGATGGTGGCCTGATGGTCGGGGCAGTGCACACGGTGATGAACAACGTGCCCGCCGAGAACGTGCTGGCGATGGTCGACGCCGTCGAGGAGTTCGGCTACTACCCGATCGAGTCGTGATCTCTCGCTGAGGCAGCGGTACCAGCAGGACCCAACACGGCTCGCAGTTGGGGTCAGGTGATGTCGGCTTTGGCGGCGGCTGCGGTCTTCGGCCCTTTCTCCTTGCCCGAGATGAGGCCCGCCTTCTTCCAGTCGTTCGTCAGATGCGCCACCGCACTGGTGAACTCGCCCTTGTTGGCGGCTTGGCGAACGCGAGAAGTTCCGCATTGCGCTCATCGGCTGCTCTGGCGTACTGCTCGACAAGATGGCGCAGCGCAATCAGATCTCTGGTCCGACGGTTCAGCTCAGAGTCCACGCTCCCGACCTCTCATACGCCGCCCGGCTTCAACTCCTCCGGCACCCAGTGGCTGACTCTAGGGGCCAGGGCAGAGACAAAGGGCAAGAGGCGAAAGACCACCTGTCGCCTTGGGGGTCTTCCGGAAGTGGGAGCAATTGGAGTTCCGTCACTTGAATGTGTCAGCAAGCCCAGCACCTGTCGGGGAGCAAGAACGGCGCCGCAGTCGCCGTTCTTCTTGTTTTCGTGGCAGGGGGAGGGTTCAGACCTCCGACCTTCGAGTATGAGTTCGAAGAGCCACCAGACTCCTCACATCCGAATGCTCGAGTTGGCCTCTGACGAGCAACCTGGACACTTGGCCGTGCAGGCACCGATCGCTGCTGGCCTCCTCCGGGCAGTCGGTTCCGGCCCGGCTTTGACACCCGCCCGAGGGCAATGGGATGATCCGCCCGCCCAACGGGGGAGTCGCCGGTGGAACAGTATGAGGGTAAGGCAAAGGTCGTCCGGATCCTCGATGCCAACTCGGTCGAGATCTTCTTCAAGGACGACGCAACGGCATTCGATGGCAAGAAGCACGAGCAGTTTCCCGGCAAGGGTGAGTTGAACAGCAAGATCACCGAGTTGCTCTTCGCGTACCTATCGGAGAGGGGCGTCGCCACCCAGCATCGGGGCAGGCTCGATGAGCGCACTCTGATGGCAACCCGGGTGGACATCATCCCACTCGAGGTGGTCGTCCGGTTCCGGGTGGCCGGATCGCTTCAGAAGCGGACTGGGCTCGATTATCTCACTGAGTGTGATCCGCCGATTGTCGAGTTCTATTACAAGCGGGACGACCTCGGCGACCCGCTGCTGAATCGAGAGCACATCCAGATGCTCGACCTCGCCTCGCCGGAGGAACTGGAAGCTCTGGCCGAACGGGCAACGACGGCCGCCGGGCATCTTCGCGACCTGTTCGCCGGGGCCGGGATCGATCTCGTCGATCTCAAGTTCGAGTACGGCCGGACCCCGCAGGGCATTCTGCTTGCCGACGAGATCTCGCCCGACACCTGCCGGTTCCGCGACACCGAGACGGGCGAGATTCTCGACAAGGACCTCTTCCGCTTTGGCGGCGGCGATCTGATCACCGGCTACACCAAGCTTCTCGAGCGGCTGCAGAGTGCCCTCGGTCGAGAATCAGGCTGATGCAGGATTATCGCGTCGCTGTCCTGGTTCGACCCCGCTCCGGGGTCATGGATCCCCAGGCTGAGGCGGTCGGCGAGAGCCTGACGTCGCTCGGCTATTCATCCGTGGCCGTCGACTGGGTAGGGCGCCAGTTGACCATGACTATCACCGCCGACGGGGCCGATTCTGCTCGGGCGCTGGCCGAGGAGCTGTGTGAGCGGCTTCTGGTGAATCCGAATCTGGAGAGCTTCGACCTGCAGGTCGAGCCGCTCGGGGTAGGTCCGGGGTGAGAAATCCGGTGGCGATCGTCGTCGTCTTCCCCGGATCGAACGGTGATCGTGACCTGGCCGAGACCTTTGAGCGGGCCGGATTCGAGACCAGATACCACCCTTCAGCAGAGCCTTTGCCTCGGGACGCCGTCGTTGCCGGACTGCCCGGCGGCTTCTCATACGGCGATTACTGGCGGGCCGGGGTTCTCGCCAGCAGGGCACCGGCGGTGCAATCACTGCCGGAACTGCTGGCACGAAACGGCCTCGCCATCGGGATCTGCAACGGCTTTCAGATCTTGGTGGAGTGCGGCCTGCTGTCCGGCGCCCTTGGCGGGAACGCCCCGGTGGGTTTTCGTCATCGCTGGCTCGAACTCGAAGTGGTGGATGCAACTCCCAGCCCCTGGTTCCGCGACGTCGCCTCCGGAGCCGTCCTGCACATGCCTATGGCGCACGGGGAAGGAAGGTTCGTCCACCCGGACGGGTCGGGGGCTGTGGCCGGCCGCGTCCCGCTTCGCTATGTGGGGAACCCGAACGGCTCACTTTCCGACGCCGCCGCCTTGCTTGATGACTCCGGGCGTGTGCTCGGGATCATGCCGCATCCGGAGCGAGCTTCGGATTCGGTGCTCGGAAGTGAGGACGGCCTGGTGATGTTCTCTTCGGCCCGGCGCTGGCTGGAGGTTTCGACGTGACCTCTTCCGACTACGACCCGAGGTCCTTTGCCGCCGAACTCGGACTGAAATCGGAGGAGTTCGATGCCATCTCAGAGGGTCTGGGTCGGACACCGAACCGAGTGGAGATCGGCATCTTTGCCGGCATGTGGTCGGAGCATTCCTCGTACAAGTCGACACTCGCCTTGCTGGCGTCGCTCCCGCGTGAGGGCGAGCGGGTGCTCGCCGGACCCGGATCACACGCCGGTTGCGTCGACGTCGGAGAGGGGTGGGCGGTGGCGTTCAAGGTGGAGAGCCACAACCACCCAAGCGCCGTCGAGCCCTATCAGGGCGCCGCCACCGGTGTCGGGGGCATCCTCCGAGACATCGTTGCTCAGGGGGCCCGCCCCACTGCGGTGATGGATTCGCTCTGCTTCGGAGATCCCGCCGACGGCCGAACCCGATGGCTGGTCGACGGTGTCGTCGGCGGCATCGCCGGGTACGGCAACAGCTACGGCGTCGCCAACATCGGCGGGAAGACCGTGTTCGACGCCCGCTATCACGGCAACCCGCTCGTCAACGCGCTCGCCGCGGGGTTGGTGCGCCACGATGGAATGCGGACCGCGGTCGCAGCCGGCACCGGCAACGCGGTGATCTACGCCGGCGCCCGAACCGGACGCGATGGAATTCTCGGGGCGGCCTTTGCGTCGGAGGAACTCGATGTCGACCACACCTCCCGCCGCAGCCACGTTCAGGTGGGCGACCCGTTCACCGGCAAGAAGCTGATGGAGGCGATCCTCTCCCTCGGCCCGGAGCATGGCCTTGTCGCGTGCCAGGACATGGGGGCGGTCGGTTTGACCTGCGCCGTGACCGAAATGGCGGCGGCCGGTGGCGTGGGCTTCGACATCGACCTCGACCGGGTCCCACTGCGGGAGCCGGATCTCGATGCGTACGACATCATGCTCTCCGAATCGCAAGAGCGATTCCTCGTCGTTGTCGACCGTGAACACGAACAGTCGACGCTGGCCCACTTCCGCCGTGCCCACATCCACGCTGCCATCATCGGACGGGTGACCCGCACCGGACTGGTGAGGGTGCATCACCATGGCCGACTCGTCGCCGAAGTCCCGGCTGCGCTCGTCGCCGACGGGGCCCCGCCCAGCGAATGGCCGGGGACAGACATGCCGGATGTTCCTCCGTATCCGGAAATCCCCGTGCCTCGCGACCTCGGTGAGCAACTGCGCGCTGTGCTCTCGGATCCGAACGTGGCGACTACCGAGCCGCTCTGGTCGCGCTACGACGGCACTGTTGGGAACCGAACCATCCGCGGCCCGGCGGAAGCCGAGGCCGCTGTACTGAGGCTTCCCGAATCGACGGCCGGCTATGCCCTCGTCCTCGAGGGCCGGGGCGATCTGTGCGCGGTCGATCCGTATCTCGGAACAATGGCCGCGCTCGGCACGACCAGGCGCCGCCTGGCGTGTGCCGGAGCCGACCTGGTGGCGATCACCGACGGGATCAATCACGGATCGCCGTCCAACCCCGTCGAGCACCGCCGTCTCGAAGAAGTGATCCGAGGCCTGGGTGACGGCCTGCGAGCGCTCGGCGTCGCGGTCACGGGGGGCAATGTCTCGCTCTACAACGAGTCACCGCGCGGAGCGATCCCGCCGACCCCGATGATCGGAGGACTCGGCGTGGTCGCCGACGTGCGAACAGCCCCTCGCTCCCGCCTCTCCGACGGCGAAACCCTGCTGCTGCTCGGCGGGTTGCGGGACGAGCCCACCGCGTCGTGCTACGGCCGTTTCGCTACCGGCTCGAATGGGGGCCGGCCCCCTGTAGTAGACCTCGATGCCGAGGATGATCTCGCCCGCCTGCTGCTCGAACTGATCTCCGCCGGCCTCGTCAGAGGAGCGAAGGCGGCCGGCATCGGCGGGATCGCAATCGCTCTCGCCAAGCTGTGCGTCCGCTCCGGAATCGGAGCCGAGGTCGAGTTCCCCAGCCTGCCGAAGAGAAAGGACTGGGCCCTGCTCGGCGAATACCCGGCGCAGGCATGGATCAGCGTCACGGCCGCAGATGCCGGTACGGTCCAGGCCGCCGCAGGCGAAGCCGGCATCGCGGTCTCGGCCACCGGGACCACCGGCGAGGACCGGCTCCGCATCGACGGCCTGATCGACGAACCGCTCGTCTCCCTCGCCGCCGCTTTCGAGAAGGGTGCACAATGATCTCGATCCCGTGGCGCAAGGCCGGGGAGGATTGCGGCATCGTCGCCGTCTACCACGACGACCATGCGGTACCACCTGCTCACCGGGCGCTGTTCGCCCTCCAGCATCGCGGACAGGAGGGTGCCGGGATCGCGTCGTGGGACGGCCGCTTTCATCTGGAACGCAAGCACGGCTTGGTGACCGAAGCACTCCCTACCTACCGGCTGGCCGACATGCCGGGCACGATGGCGATCGGTCATTGCCGCTACTCGACGGTTCCCGATGGGCGCAGCCTGAACCTGCAGCCGTTCGCGGCGACGACACCGTACGGGCGGCTGGCGATTGCCCACAACGGCAACCTCCACAACGCCGAGGAGATCCGGGCCGAGTTGGAGGCGTCCGGGTCGCTGATGTCCACCGCGATGGACACCGAGCTGCTGGTCCACCTGATCGCCCGGTCCGGTGCCCCCACCTTCGAGAAGGCCATCCAGGTGATGGCCGACCGGGTCGCCGGCGCCTACTCGCTGACGATGTTGCTCGACGGCCGTCTGTACGGCCTGCGTGACCCGGCCGGGATCCGGCCTCTGGTGTTGGGCCGGATCGCAGGAGGGTGGATATTGGCGTCGGAGACCTGCGCCATCGAGATGCTCCATGGTGAATACATCCGCGAGGTAGCGGCCGGCGAGTTGGTGGAGATCGGCGTCGACGGAGCTCGATCGACCCAACTGCTGGAGCCTGGAGCACCGGCCCCGTGCGTGTTCGAGTTCGTGTACTTCGCCCGGCCGGATTCCGAGGTCTTCGGCCGCTCCGTATATGCATCGCGAACCGCGATGGGTGAGGAACTGGCACGAGCCGACGCCGGCCTGGAAGCGGCCGACCTGGTGGTGCCGGTACCCGATTCCGGGGTCCCGGCAGCGATCGGCTACGCCCGGGAAAGCGGAATCCCCTACGCCGGAGCCATCCTCCGGTCGCACTACATCGGGCGCACCTTCATCCTTCCCGACCAGGACTCCCGGCGCAACGGTGTCCGGCTGAAGCTGTCGGCCGTCCGAACGGAACTCGACGGACGCCGGGTGGTGCTGGTGGACGACTCGATCGTGCGCGGGAACACCTCGCGTGAGATCGTGGCCATGGTGCGCGACGCAGGAGCCGCCGAGATTCGCATGCGCGTCGCCTCTCCCCCCCTGACCTGGCCGTGCTATCTGGGGATCGACTTCCCCGATCGGGAGGAACTGGTGATCAATCGGATCGGTTCGGTCGAGGGCGTGCGCGCATTCCTCGGTGTCGACGACCTTCGCTACCTGTCCATCGATGGACTGGGACGGGCCACCGGCAACATGGCGGTCTGCAATGCGTGCATGACCGGGGACTACCCGGCATGACGGACGATCCGCTCACGTACGCGGCATCGGGGGTCAATATCGCCGCTGCGGACGAAATCGTCGCCGCGATCACCGCTGTGGCCCGCACCACCCACAATCCGGGGGTCCAGTCGGGGCCGGACGCATATGCCGGCATGTTCCGCCTCCCCGACGGTCCGACGCTGGCAGCGGCGTGTGACGGCGTCGGGACCAAGCTGCTGGTGGCTCGTGAAGCGGGCAACTACGGCGGGATCGGACAGGACCTCGTCGCGATGAACCTCAACGACCTCGCCGTCGTCGGAGCCCGCCCGCTGTTCTTCCTCGACTACATCGCAGCCGGCAGCCTGGATCCCGAGCCGATCCTCGACATCGTCCGGGGCGCCGCCCGGGCGTGCACCGAAGCAGGCTGCGTCCTGCTCGGCGGTGAGACCGCGGAGATGCCCGGGCTCTACGATCCGGGTGATCTCGACCTGGTCGGCTTCGCCGTCGGCCTGGTCGATCCCGAACGCCGTCCGGACCCGAGCGCCATGGTCCCCGGTGACCGCATCCTGGGGCTGCCATCGAGCGGTATCCACGCCAACGGAATGTCACTGGCCCGCGCCGCGCTGGCCCGCGCCGGCATTTCCCTCGACCACCGAGTACCCGAACTGGGCCGGACGGTGGCCGAAGAATTACTGGAGCCGACCATGCTCTACGTGTCGATCCTTGACGATCCGGGACCGGCTCCGCGGGCATACGCGCACGTGACCGGCGGCGGACTGGCCGGGCGAGCCGGAGCGCTTGCCCGCAACGGCCTGCGCATCCACATCGACGCCGGACGCTTCCAGACACCACCGATCTTTTCGCTGATCCAACAAGCAGGTTCCATCGACGACCGTGAGATGGCCGCCACCTTCAACCTCGGCCTCGGACTCCTCGCCGTGATGCCCGCCGACGCAGCCGCCTCCCGACTGGAGGCCGGTGGAGCATGGATCGACATCGGAGAGGTCCGGGAGGGAGAGAAAGGGATTGAGATCCATGACTGAACGATTGCGGTTCGCCATCTTCGCTTCCGGCCGCGGCACCAACGCCGAGGTGCTCATGGACTTGTTCGACTCGGGCGAACTCGCCGCCGACCTGGTCCTCGTGGTCTGCAACGTCGAAGGGGCGCCGGTCGTGACGAAGGCCGCCTCGCGCGGGTACCCGACCGCGGTCGTGCCTCATCGGGGCATCAACCGCACCACCCACGAGGATCGGGTGCTGGAAGCCGTCGCCGAAGCGGGAGTGGAACACATCCTGCTTGCCGGCTACATGCGAATCCTGTCGCCGCATTTCATCGACCGGTTCGAGGGCACCATCGTCAACATCCACCCATCGCTGCTGCCGGACTTCCCCGGCGTCGACGCTCAGCGCCAGCAATGGGAAGCCGGCGTCACCGAAGCCGGTGCCACCGTTCATCTCGTCACCGAGGAACTCGATGGGGGTCCCATCCTGCTCCAGGAGAAGATCACCGTTCGGGGTGACGAGGGACCCGACGGTCTCGCCGCCCGCATCCTGAACGAGGTCGAACACCGGATCTATCCGGAAGCGGTGCGCCGCCTCGTCACTCAACTCACCGAGGAGCAATCATGAAGGTTCTCGTTGTCGGAGGGGGAGGCCGGGAACATGCCATGTGCCGGGCACTGGCGACCGGTCCCGATCCCATCGAGATCCTCGCCGCGCCGGGCAACCCGGGAATCGGGGCACTCGGACGCACCCTGCCGATCGCGACCGACAACATCGACGGGTTGGTGGCAGCGGCCGCCTCCGAATCGGTGGACCTCGTCATCCCCGGACCGGAACTGCCCCTGGTCCTCGGCCTGGTGGACGCCCTCACCGCCGCCGGGATCCGCTGCTGCGGGCCGACCGCCGCCGCCGCCCGCCTCGAGGGCTCGAAGCAATTCACCCGACAGGTATCCGAAGCCGCGGGCGTGCCGTCACCCAGATATGAGGTCGTTGAGGATCCCGCCGCGGTCGACGGCGCACTGGCAGCCTTCGATGATGTGCCCGTCGTCAAAGCCGACGGTCTCGCCGCCGGCAAGGGTGTGTTCCTCCCGAACGACTTCAACGGATGCCGGCAGGCAACTCTGGACCTGCTGGGAGGCTCGATGGGATCGGCCGGCAATCGGGTGGTGATCGAGGAGCGCCTGTTCGGTACCGAGGCGTCGCTGTTCTTCGTCGTCGACGGCACCGACGTGGTCCGGCTCCCCCATGCCCGCGACCACAAGCGTCTCCTCGACGGCGACCGCGGCCCCAATACCGGCGGGATGGGTTCGATCAGCCCCAACCCCGAAATCGACGACGACGCCGTTGCCGCCGCCGAGGCCGAGATCGTGCTGCCCATTCTGCAGTATCTCGCAGAAGCCGGCACACCGTTTCGTGGGTTCTTCTATGCCGGGCTGATGCTGACAGACGTCGGAACAAAGCTGCTGGAGATCAACGTCAGGCTGGGCGACCCCGAAGCCCAGGTGATCCTGCCCCGCCTGGCGCCGGGAGCATTCGCCGAGATCGCGGCCCGGGCCGCGGCCGGCGATCTGGCCGGTCTCGACCCCGCCGTCGACCCGCGGCCTACCTGCGGTGTGGTCGTCGCCGCCCACGGCTACCCCGACGATCCCCGGCGCGGCGACGCCATCACTATCGACTTGGACATGGAGGATCCGGACGTCTGGATCGACCACGCCGCAACTGCTCTGACCGACGGCGACCTCGTGACTGCGGGCGGGCGGGTCGCGGCAGTCGTCGCCCGCAAGCCCGATGCCGATACCGCCTGGGAAGCCGCCTACCGCGGTGTACGCGGCATCCACTGGGAGGGCATGCAGTACCGCACCGACATCGGCAGGACGTAGGAGGGATGATGCAGCACGAACCACTAGTCGCCGTCGTGATGGGCTCGGCGTCCGATCAGGATCAGATGGCGCCGTGTGCCGCCGCGCTCGATCGCTTCGGCATCGCCCACGAAACCCGAATCCTCTCCGCGCACCGTACACCGGCGGACACCGCCGCATACGCCGGCGGGTTGGAGGAGCGGGGCATCCAGGTTGTGGTGGCCGGGGCCGGCATGGCCGCCCACCTTGCCGGCGCTTTCGCCGCTCACACCCGGATCCCGGTCATCGGCGTTCCGCTCGCCGCCGGCGGGTTGCAGGGCCTCGACGCCCTGCTGTCGACGGTGCAGATGCCCGGAGGGGTGCCCGTTGCCACCGTCGGGATCGGAAAGGCGGGGGCCAAGAACGCCGGATATCTGGCCGCCCGGATCCTTGCCCTCGCCGACGAGGATCTTGCCGACCGGCTGGTTGCAGTGCTCGAGGAGGACGCAGCCGCCGTCCGCAATGCCGACGGACAGCTGCACTGACCGATCTGGCCTGTACCCGGCGCGACTGAAGTCATGACCACCGGCTGACCCGATCCCGGCCCATGCCCACCGAAACGTGAATGACCCCTGCTCAGCAGGGGTCATTCTTCGTGGCCCGGGGGGGATTTGAACCTGCAACCTTCAGGTTATGAGTCACATCCCCATGACGGTTCACCGCAGCGCGATGTGGTTCGGGCAGGCAGTTGGGAGTCGAGAGCGCAGACTCGGTGCGGTCTCACCCCCCGGCTTCTGGTGGTCCTTCGCAAGGGTTTCCTCGGGTGCGATCCGGCGGACCTGGACGGCCATAAGGACTGGGATCGATACCGGCGGCGCCGGCTACTCGACCGTGGCTCAGGGCGGTGGAGCAGGTTCGAATCCGACGGCAGCGAGTGCGTCACCGATGATGGCCGCTCCACTCGAGGTGCTCAGGCCGTAGGGTGACTCGGCGTAGCCCATCTCAATCGGGTCCTCGTCGCGACCGGACCCGTTGAGTAGGTCGTAGAGCGACACGAGGGTCGCTGCGTTGGCTGCTGCCGATTCGTTCATGACTGTGGCCCAGTCATCCCAGATTGCAGTGCACTCCTGGTCGATCCCCGCCTGTCGCCACACCGAAACGAGCGGGGCCGGGTGATCGATCGCTCGAAGCACCGTCGGGACCCCTTCTCGCAACTCCCAGATCCGCTGGTACACCGCGTTCAGTTGATCCCGGTATGTCTCCCAGTCATCGGATTCGATGGGTGCCGGCGGGTCACGCCCCTCTGTGGAGTCCAGCACACACGCTTCGGCCTTGCCGAGGTATTCCAAGATGTGAGGATGGAGGCTGCCGACGACGATGATCTCGGCATCTCTCACAGTGTCCTCATAGGTACTCAGCTTGAGCTGCTGAAACAGCTTCTCCGGCGATAGGTCGCTGATCGTCCAGTCGTGGACCCTCACTTCGATCCCGAGAGCCTCCGCCGCCCGCTGCGCATAGGCGTTCGATAGCCCGGCGTCCGGGCCGCCGAACTGGCAGCCCATGTAGAGGAGGTCCCACGGTTCACCGGGGCCCGGGAGAATCACAGTGGGCTCCGAGGTTGCGCCGGTTATCTCTGACATGGTGGTCGCCGCTGTATTCGCCGCCGTTGATCCGATCGTTGTGAAAGCGACTTCCGGAGCGGTGCTCGTGGTCGGCGGCGTGGTCGACGGTGACTGCGTCGTGGGGGCCGATTCGACCGTCTCGGATGCATCGCACCCCGAGGAGCCGACCAGCAACAGGATCACGATCGGCAGGGATGGCCAACGCCTCACAGTTGCAGCCTCTCCCAGCGCCCCCACTTCCTTCCCGTCGCCGAGTCTTGCGGATCGCAAGGTCGTGTGCAGAGCATGCACCGGCAGCGTGTGCCCGTTCCTCAGTCGGCTTGGTGGGCTACCCGCACACCGCTGTGGTTTGTGGTTTCGCCTGGTAGTTGGGGGTGTGGACCGGGGCGAACGCCGGAGGATTTCAGCGTGGAGCGCCGGACTCGGGGTAATGCCGGGTCAGTGCAGCGCTGCTCGGATGCGGTGGATGCAGTCGTCTGGGGAGGTCAGGGTGTGGATTTGATGCGACAGTTGCGGTGCCCAGGCATCTCTCACCGAGGCTGGGACCTCTTCGAAGTCGTTGTGGACGATTCACAGAACCCTCCCGCTCCTCGAACTGCGCCTCACCTAGCCGGCACCGCACGAGGGTTCCCCGTTCGTCCGTTCGTTTCGATGGAGATTCCCTGCCGCTCTCCCGGACCGGACCTTGGACCCTGGTCGAGCCTGGCCGGTTGTGGTTCGCTGCTCTCCACACGTGATGGGAGACGGCATGCGGAGAACCTCGGCGCTTTTGCTGGTGCTTTCGCTGTCAGCGGCTGGCTGTGGTGGTGATGGCGAATCCGCCGATCAGTCGACCGCGACGACCATCACCGGTGTGACGCAGACCTCCAGCGCTCCGACCGTCGAAGAACCCGGGAGTTACGGCGACGACGAGGCCATGGATGGCCTGTGGGACGGCTGTGCCAATGGGATCTGGGCGGCCTGCGACGCCCTCTACATCGGGTCTCTTCCCGGTTCCGAGTATGAGGCCTTTGGGGCCACATGCGGTGACCTCACCGACGGGAGTAACTGGTGTGGCCTGATGATGGCACCACCCGAGGCGGTGTGTGTTGTGCAGGGGTGCGGGCCCGACACTCCCATGCCTGAGCACAACCCGGACTTCGAGGAGTTCGCCGGCCTTCTGGCATCGGGGTTCGACACCCGACTGGGGATGATGCAACTCCCCGGCGCCAACCCCGAGCCCGCCTATCTCGGGCTACGCGACGAGTTCGGACACGAGATGCAGGCCCTCTACGGCGCCTACGGGCCCAGCCTCGGCACACCGATCGGAGGATCTTCCGACTACCTGGACGGTGTCGACCTGGAGAACATGTCGGTGTCGTCGATGTTCATGCTGGTGATGGGCGAGAGACAGCGGGTCACCCGAGACCAGTTGGTTGGTGGGACCGGCGAGGGCGCGGGGTGAAGCGCCCCGGAGTTCAGCTTCGGAGGAGGAAGACCCCGGCCCCCTGCCCACGGCCACGTCACCCAAACACCTCCTCGGCCATCTGCCGGTACTTGGATTGGGTCGCGAAGTAGTCGTCGATCCGACATGCCTGAAGCCGCCCTTGCGCGCGTCCGACGAAGTGCTCGTACCTGTCGGCGTCCTCTGAGGCAAGAACCCAGGCGAACGCCGGAAGTTTCTCCCACACGTACTGCCGGCAGTACGCCTCGCCCGGGTCGAGCTCATAGTCGAAGGACAAGAGGTCGGGTCTGGCAGGGTCCAGCGGTTCCCAACCGGAGGTGTCCAGGCACTCCATGAGCCCCTGGCGGACGTCACCCTCCGCAGCGGCGTACCAACGCCTATCGGCAACCGCCACGCACGAAGCCTCCGCTGCGCTGAATGCGTGCTCGCCGGGACCGCAGCCCGAAACGGTCGTCACAACCATCACCAGGAACGCCAGGCGCCGAGGCATGTGTCGCAGGTTATGCAGCAGGGCCCATCACCGCCCCGAGATGTCGTTTGCCCTGGGAACGTGGGTGTGGGGTGCGGACTCAGTGCGACTGTTGGGGGTCTGGCTTGGGGTGCTGAGTTTTCAGCGTGGCCGGTAGATATCGGCGCGGTGTGAGCACGGGCCGTCGAGGTCGGCCGGGTGCGTGGATGCCGTCCGCGTAGTGTTGTGGTTCGAGGTCGGGGAGCGCTGGGAATGGTGGAGCTGTGAAACGCTGGCTGGTTCTTCTCATGGCGGCAGCGTTGATGGTTGGAGTCGCCGGCACCGCGAGGGCGCAACAGGTACCCGCCGATAACCCGTCACCGCGCGCCGGAGGCACTGCCGCTTGCTGGGACATCAACCGCAGCGGTGTTTGCGAGCTGCCCGGTGAGGACCTGAATGGGGATGGTTCCTGCACCATCGCCGACTGTGGGGTTCCCGGGCGGGCCGGTGGCAGCGGTAACGGTGTGGACGGACGAGAAGATGCCGCTTGCCTGGCCGACACGGCCAGGGCAGGGCTCCTCGGGAGGCAGCTCAATCCCGGCTGGGCCGAGGTGTGCCCTGAATTCGAGTGTTGGGACGTGGATCAGAGCGGCTTCTGTGAGATACCTGATGAGGACGTCAACGGGGACGGTTCCTGCACCATTCTCGACTGCGAGATAGCAGGGGCCGGCTGATTGAGGCAGCGGCCGGCGCGAGAACTCCCCTGACAACTATCGTGCGAGCGGCCACGGTTGTGGAGACGATCCAGTGGCCTCTTCAGTCGTGGGCGAGGTCCTCGAGAACGTCTATCCCAATGGATGGATACTCGAGATCGTAGTCGAACACCTCCGGTGGGCTGATCCGATCCCGAAGGATCTCGCCGAGGTAGTCCGGGTCCGTCAAGTATTCGGCGATCACAATCTCGACGGTGTCGTCCGCGTCTATCCAACCAGGAGCTTCTGGAGGTCGGTTGTCCGTCACCGGTTTAGCTGGGGGTGGTAGGGGGACGTTGTCGTCGGGCGGGTCTTTCTCGGGAGGCGGGTCTTGGGTCGGGTCGGTCGACACCGCCGGCGAGGGGGTTTTGGCCGCATCGGGTGCCGATTCATATCCCGCGCAACGACGGCATCGATCCGGCGATTCCGCGGCACCAAAGATGACCAGGAGGGCTGCAACCAGGCCTGCCGTGCCCGCGATCCCGGGCACCGATTGGAGCACGGCCATCAGACGCCCCAACTTCGGGATCCGCCATCGGGCTACCCCGAGGATGTCACCGGGCACGGGGAGCCATTTGTCGGGATCGGGGTTGTTGTCTCCCTGCATGATGTATCCGGCAGTGTCGTCGCCGCCGATGATGCGGTGAATCACCACCGTGCCGGCGCCGATCTCACCCTCGGGGACCCGGAAGGCGATGATGTCGCCGACACGATATGTGGAGCGACGCGCAGTGATGATCACATCGCCGAACTGGTAGGTGGGCTCCATGCTTACACCCCGCACCGTGAGCACTGACGCGGATCCACCGAGCCAAGTAGGACGCAGCATCACGAACCAGAACCCGATCACGGTCGTGATGACGATCAGAGAGGCGACTGCTCTGCGTCGCGAGGCGCCGTGCCGACGGCGTTCCCGCGCCCGCCGTGTTGGCGGATCCTCTGGTGCGGGCTGGGGCCTGGGAACATGCCTCCTGTCGCGGCCGAGCCGTTTTGGGGCTTGGGCTCTGTGGGGGGTGCCGCTGCTGCGGAAGTCAGGCGGGGCCTCCGGCTCCAGCCCGCGGGCGTTCAGGTTGCCGCGGCGACGGCAGCTTCCGGTCGGCTTCTTGGGCTCGATCACTGACGGCCGCGCCGGCGAAGCCGCGGGTTGGGGAGCTTCGGTGGGAGCGGATGCCATCTCATTGGCGGCTGACGGCGCTTCGGCACCTCCGGCGTCGAGCCAGTTGGTGGAGGAGATCCTGCGGTTCATGGCCGGTAGGTGATCAGTAGTCGTGGCGCGCGGTCGGCGTTGTTCCCCTCGGCGGTTGCGAAGGTGTTGGTCCGGGTGGCGCCTGAGCCTTCGACATCGTCACGCAACATCCAGCCGTGGTTGGTGGCGGCACCCGCGACAAAGGCCTGCACGTCTGCGGTTGCCGCCCACACCACATAGCCACTGGTGGTGTTGGCGCACGACCCGGTGAGGCCGACGTCGGCGGAGGAGCTTCGCTGGGAGGTTGGTGGGTTGCCGATAGCCGTCCCGAAGGGTTGGTTGTTCCAGCTGAGGGTGTCCTCTGCCCACGAAGCGGTAACGCGGAACAGGTCGATGGTCCTGCAGTTGGCGGCGAGGGAGGTGACGAAGAGATGGAGTTGGGCATCCACGATCGTGGCCGAAGCGGGGATGGCCGGGCTGCACAGGGTCAGGTCGAAGCGGACGTACGAGCGGCGGTTGCGGCTTTTCTTCGACTGCACGTCCATCGTGGTGGCGCTGCCGGCGTTTGAGGAGGGGTACTGCTCGTCGATGCTTGCCTCCGCCATGGCGGTGGAAGCGGACGACACCCCGGCGAGGATGCAGGTGCGGTAGGTGTCGAGGGTGGACGACGCAACGGGGAGTCCGCAGGCCAGCGTGGGCAGCACTCCTGCCAGGGTGATCCCGATGAGGAGGGCAGAGAGACGGTGGATCACGGCGCCACCACCAAGTCGATGCGCATCGATTGCGCCATTGCCACTTCGGCAGCCAGGGTCACGGTGGTGGACCCACCGCCGGCGGGCACAATGGTGCTGCCGCTGCTCGAAGTGTCCCCGCTCACCACCGCCTTGATGGTCATTTCGCTGCAAGCGGCGGCGATGCCGGATGCAGTGACGCCGACAACGTTGGTGCCCGAGAGGTTCACCGTGGTGGCGATGCCATCCGGATCACACTGGGACACCACGCTCGCTCCGGAGCCCAGGGTTCCACTGGTCGAACTGAGCGATGCCGCCAGTGCCGGCAACGCGAATGCAGCCGCCGCCGCGATCGCGACGCCGACTGCACCCAAGCGGAACCCTCGCCCCACGCGCATCCTACCCGCCAATAACGACGTGCACCCCGAGGACATCAGCGGCGCTGATATTGCTAGCCGAGAAATCAGCGGTGAAGCTCGTCCCCGAAGCAGGCGTGGTGCCTGTGACTTCGGCGAGCGAGGTGTCACTGCTTCCGGTGAGCGTGATCTTGTAGGACTTGGAGGCGCAATTGGTGGCCGAAACGGTGTCGAGGCCGTTCACTGTCACCACACCCACTTCGTATCCCGGCACCGCCGAGGCATACGAGGTGGCGTACTGAGCGGTCAGCGTCGCGCTCTGGCACGCCGCAACAGCGGAGTTGCCCGCGCCGACATTGTTCGAGTCGACGTCCAGGCTCGCCGCTGAGGCATAGACCGCGCCGCTGACAGTGAGACCGACCAGCAGTGCAACAACGAACTTCCTCATTGCCACTCCCATTCATTTGGTATCTCTTGGCATCGGAAGGAGTCCTAGGGTCTTAAGCAGAGGCTCAAAGGGGGCGGGGTCATTCCCCCGGAACCGTGGGGACTAGTCACTCACCGGGTGGGATACCTTCCGGGCGTTCCACCTTCTTGACCATCCGCGCCAAGTCGGTGTCGATTCCGGGAACGGGAGCCGACGCTCGATCAGTCAGACCCGGGGCGGGTCCAGGAAGCCGCTGAGGTCCTTGAGATCACCGATTTCTTGGATCGGAAGCTCCGACACCTCAACCCACACAGCCCGACGCGGCCCGAACGCTCGACTCGACGACCGTTGCCGACAAGAAGGTATCGGTACCCGCGTGCGCGAGATCGCCCGCCGGGCCGACATGAGCCAAGGGCACCCCAACTACTACTACGCCGCCAAAGAGGGGCTCTTGCTGGCCCTGCTCGAGTACACATTTCGGAGCCGGCAACCGCTGCACATTGTGATTCGCCCTGGTAGTAGGTGGTGTGGGACGCGGACTCGGTGCGGACCCTTAGAGAAGCGGCCGAGAGGTGATCGTCAACCCAAGTGAGCAACCTTGGCGGTCACGGGGATAGCCGTCAGCCGTCGACGCCGAAATCGATGCACACCTGACGACCTTCAGGCTTGCCTTCATTGGAGCCCCAGCCGTACCCAGCGTCATGGGGGTAGCACGAGCCCCGGTAGCTGCAATGGTTGTCGAGCAAGCGGCAGTAGGCCGTGGCTACACGAATCCCCTCGACGCCTGGGTTTGCTGGATCGTATTGGCGGAGAGCGTCTTGGAATGCGTAGGGCAACTCAAGCCATACTTGGGCATTCACCTCTTCATCGGTGTCTACGCCGTCATACTTGTCGGCCAGGGTGGCGCCGTACCGTGCCAACGCGTTTGAATACTGATCTGTAGGCACGCCATCGTTGTGGCCCAGGGCCGTCAGGATGACGACCTTGGTGGCCCGGAATCTTGGATCCTTGGGGAAGTCTGCGATGACCTCATCGATCTGGGGTATGTCCTTTTCCTTACGTGCCGTCTCGGCCTTGTTGTAATCGTTGACCCATATCTCACTCGCGACATCCGAATCCCTGGCCGCCTGGCTCGCGTCAGGATCGACGACCCCCTCTCCCTCAAACCAATCCTGAAGCCCCTGTTCGATTTGCTCGACGGTGCATGCAGTCAGAATCAGCAGCATGCCTCCTGCTAAGACTTGCACCAACCGAGTTACGGGACTCCTCATCTCTATCCCCGGGTGATCGTGGCGAAGCCGTCATCTGACGACAGGTCGGCGCCATCACGCAGCGCATCGAGTAGGAAGGTGACCATGAGGGTGAAGGGTCCCTGCTCATCGCTGCTGCGGTAGTTGATGACGAGTTGGGTCACACCTGCGGCATCGAGGACAGGTGACAGCAGCGCTTCACCAAGCTTGCTGGCAACGCCGGGATCCTCCAGCAGCCCGCTCGCAGAATCATCGATGTTCAGAATCAACAGCACCCCGTCGCTGCCGGTGATCGGCCACACCCAGACTTCAACACCCGTAATATCAAGACCCCCCTCGGTCAGTACCTGGGTGAAGGACTCCGCTGAATCCAAGTCGGGACCCCCGCTCAGGACGCCGCTGACGGGATCCAGCCCCTCCTCGGGCGGTGGTGTGGGGATTGATGCCGGGGCATCGAGCGGGTTGACCGGTTGCAGAGCGTCTTCCGACGGGATCGTTGACGCCGTCGTCGAGGGGGTCGCACCGGATCCGGTATCAGCGTCGCCGCCGAGATACTGCCAGCCGACCGCACCTCCAGCGACTGCCGCAACGAGAACAACGACCACCACAAGAACTTTGACGCCGGTGCGGCTCGACACCGTGTCAGGGTCGGGCGGCGGCGGCGGCGGCAGCGGCGGTGGCGGCGGTGGGACGACGCTCACAAGAACCCTCCGACCCCGAACCTTACTCTCGCCGGGTGACGCGCCGATAGACTCGAACGGCTCCATCTTCGGAGTGCTGCGCGAACGCCGTCATACGGGCCTATCGGAGGAGCCAACCGATATCCGAGAGCCCCAGCGACCGCTGGGCACTGCGCGGGAGCATCCCCTCAGTCTGCTGACTCTCAGCTTTGACCTCCGTTTGACCCAAACCCACCCCGAAACACCCGAAATGTGAAAAAACCCCTGCTCAGCAGGGGGATTCTTCGTAGCGGGGGGAAGATTTGAACCTCCGACCTTCGGGTTGTGAGTCGGATCCTCCCCATGACGGCAGGTGTACCGATCCTCCGGATTCGTCGACCACCGGTTCCCTGCCGAGATCGAGCGGGACCACTTAATCAAGGTGATTCGCAAGTGCGCTCACCGACCGCAACGGTGAGTCTCCGGCCTACTGCTGTGTGCGGGTTGAGCTAGGGGACGCTCAGCCATCAACGGGCGGCCACACGCTGGCAAGCTGCTGCGGGTCGAGTTGGCCACGGGCCCGGCCGCTGATGGTGTCACCGCCGTGTGGGTCGCGACGACCTCGAGAACATTGGTACTCACTGCCTCCCGAGAGGACCCGCATCTCACCGAGGTCGTGGTAAACGGCCAGCTCGCTTCGATGCACTGGAGCCCCGACGGCCGGACGCTCATGTTGGCCACTCAGATCGCCGGGGAGCCTGCTGCCCTGCACTTCGATCCAGAAGCCGGCACCGTGTTCGGGGTTGAGTTCACCGACCCGGTGGCCGCGGCCTGGCTTACCCCGGAGGGGTCTTCAACCGATCAGCCGAGGCATTCGTCGAGTTCGAACTGGTTCTTGGGGTTGGAGCAGTCAATCCGCAACGACTCGGTCGTCGTCGGGGAAGGGAGCTGCTCACACGAGCCGGGTTGCCCTGCGTCGAGTTCCTCGTTGCAGCCGGTGCTCGTCGTGGTGGTGGGCGCCACGGTCGTTGTGGTTGCCCGCACCGAGCATTCATCGTCCTCGGGACCGGCCTCGGGGCACGGCTCTACTACGGCCGGCGGCGGTTGAAGATCCGCCGGGCCGTCGAGGCAGCCTTCGACGTACTCCCCATCCTGCATGCAGTCCAGCCAGGACCAGTCGATGTCGGGGTCGGTTGAGGTGGTCACGAATGGGTTGAGCTGCACCGGAACCAGGCTCAAGAGGCCGCCGAGAGCGACTTCAGCGGCGATCGGCATCACTTGGAACACGTCCCAGGCATTGTTCTCACGCAACTCGAGATCGGAGACGTCGAGGTATCCCTCGCTCCCCTCGCCGGCGCGAGCCGCTTGCATCCGCGCTGCATAGGAAACATCGAGGAGCCCGGTGATCTCGACGGCTTCCGGAGTCAAGGCGGCCGGGTCCAGGTAGCCCTGGGAGTCGGGTCCGCACCCGACAATGGCACACACCTCTTCGGGTGAGGACAGGGTGAGGGTGCACCAATTGCCGCCCTCGGTGCGTTCCCCGCAGGTGGCGCCGAAGGCCTCGTAGTCGGAGCCGGGCATGGCCAGGGTGTAGAGGGCATCGCAGGCCTGCCAGACCCCGTCGGCGCAGTCATCCCATAACCCGTCGAGCGTCTCGTGGTCGCCGTACCCCCACGGGCCGGCGGCCGTCGGCTCGTCATCGCCGCACCCCGCCGCCAGCATCGCCAGCACAACGATCATGATCAGCCTGCGCATCGCACCCCCGCATAACGCTGCGATCAGCAGAGCACTCCGCCGGGGTGCCGTCCAGGGCCAAAAGCCTCGTTGCGGCTCGCATCACCTTGAAGTCCACAGGCCGAAGCGGGGCGATGTTCCGGTGACCTTCCCGCACCCTGACTCGGGGTGAGCCCAGCTAATCGGAGGTATTGCCGAACTGGCTGCCGTGGCGGGGATGTCGGGTAGTCAGGTGATGACCATCGATGCAGCACTTCGGCCTCAAGGATGGAACCTCGACATTCTGTCGGGTTCGGCGGTGTATATCTTGTCCTCGATCGGACGCTACGGAGGAGGGGGTTCCTCAATGCTATTTCATGTGACGCATGACCACACCTGGGAATCGTGCCCGTACCACGACGCCGAGAAGGCGAAGGCCACCTTCGGCGCCGCCCTCGCCGGCATCGCCGACACCGGAGCCGAGCTGGTCGGTGCATGGGTCGATGCCCCGGCCCACAAAGTGTTCCTCGTGATCGACGCAGATACCGTCGAGCAGGTGGAAGCTGCGATGGCCCCGATCATCGACATCGGGTGTGCTTCGACGCGTCCTGTCTCGGACGCAGCAGAACTCCTGAGGCGGCGAACTGAGGGTGCGTAGGGTCCGCGGCTGAGGGGCGGTCACGGCTGTGCGGCACAGCGGTCCGCCGGCTGCCCACGCTGGTGGCACTTACATTGACACGGCGAGACCGCGAGTGAGGGCACCTCGCCGCTGATCGGTCGAGGCACATTCCTGCACTCTGTAACGACGCGTCTCTCGGTTGGCCCGGGTTGTTGGGGGACTGGTCAACGGGGAACCGGAGTTCGCCAACTTCGATGAGGTTCCCCGGGCCGGCTGACACAACCAAACGTCCCGTGCTGTCGACCCGCGTTGGCAAGTAGCGATTACCGACCCGTCGCCGGGACCAACCAGTTGAGCCGACGCCAGCGGACCGGCTGCAGGGCAGGTCAGGGGGTGTGGGGTGCGGACTGTGTGCGGACTCTCAGCGCTGGGAAGGAGCCCTCGAGGATTCGAGGCGGGTTGGGGCGATTGCCTCTGAATGGCGGGCGGTTCATCTGCTGAAGTTCGAGCATGAGGATGCGTGCGGGTGCACTGATGGCGTGGCTGGCAGTGGTGGCGGACTGCGGCGGCGGAGCCGCGGGCACCGCGCCGGCGGTGCCGGCCGACACGTCGGCCCAACGGGTGATCGAGTTGCCGGCGCATCGCAGATCCGGGCCGATGACGCTGTAGGAGGTGATGGCTCTCCGTGCGCATGGATTCGAGGATCAGGGCAGGCAGTTGGTGCTGCATTCGCCTCGCAGCGCTGTGAGTATCCCGGTGGAGTTTCCCGGCTCGGCGCTGTTCGGGTTCATGACCGGGTTTCGTCAGTCACGCTTTGATTGGTGCTGGTGGGCGAGGAGGGCTGCCTCCACCCGACTCCGGACGTGGAGCTTCTGCAGGACGCCGGTCATGTGGTGCTTGACGGTCTTCTCGGCCAAGTACAGGCGCTCCCCGATCTCGCGGTTTGTCAGACCCTCGCCGACGAGTTCCAGCACGTGACGTTCCCGTTCGGTCAGGTCGCTGAGAGGGTCCGGTGCCTGGTCGCGGGTCAACTCATAGAGAATCGTGCTGGGGAGGGCCGGGGGCACGTACACCTCTCCCGCTGCAGTCGAGCGCACCGCATGGGCGACCCCATGAGCCGAAGTCCCCTTCAGCAGGTACCCCCGGGCCCCAGCCTTGAGGGCAGCCAGAAGATGGTCCTCACGCTCGGAAACCGTCAGCATGAGGATGCCGGTTTCGGCCAACGTGTTGGGGGTGTGGGGCGCGGACTCGCCGCGGACTCTCGAGTTCCCGAAGACACCACCGGTTTGCGTCACGCTGTCGAATCGGTACAGGAGCACAATGGAGCACGCCTCAGGCGTAGTCGGTGACACAGGAGGGGACTATGGCGTACACACAGACCGTGGCGGTTCGCGCCTCGGACGGGCACACACTGGCCAACATCATGTCGGAATGGCACGAAGCCGAGGCAGGCGTTGCCCCGGGATACCTCGGCAGCCGACTCTTCGCCGATCGTGACGATCCCGGCCGATTCGTGATCCTGGTCGACTTCTCGTCGGTCGAGGAAGCCGAGCGGAACAACGACCGACCCGAAACCCAGCAATGGGCCGAGAGGCTGCAGCAACTGATCGACGGGGAGCCTGAGTTCAGCAACTTCGACGAGATCCACCGGGTCGGCTGAATACGCCAGAGCCAGAATCCGGGGCGCCGCCAACACCGCCACGACTTGCCGTTCGGGCAGGTCATTGGGGGTGTGGGGTGCGGACTGTGAGCGGACCGTCAGAGGTCGAGGAGGAACCGCAGGACTCTCTCGAGGGCGGTCATTGCGGCTGCATCAGTGGTTCCGAGCCGGTGAACGAGACGCTGGGTGGAGATTGTTTTGAGGTCCTCGCCTTTGGCGTAGCTGATCTGGTCGAGACCGGAATCAGGGTCATCGATCTCGATGTGCGAAGGCAGATCCCGGCGCGCTGAGGTGATCGGGACCACCATGATCACCCCGGCCGGTCCTTCGTTGAGGGCATCGGCTGAAACGACGACGGCCGGGCGAACGCCGGCTTGTTCTCGACCGACCGGTTCACCGAAATCGACCAGCCATATCTCACCACGGTGGGCGGTCACGGAGAGGCGTCTCTCAGCGTCGAGTCCTCGAGGGAGCGTTCCGCTTCGATCTCAGCGAGGGCAGCAGGGTCGGCGTTGAGTTCTGCATAGCGGGCGTTGAGGCGATCGAAGAAGACTCTGCGTTCCAGGGCATCAACGGCATCGTCGACCACCTTGGTCATCGGACTCCCGGTCGATCGGGCGAGCGCCGAGAGACGGTCACGGGTCTCTTCGCTGACTCGGATGGTGGTACTCATGCCCACAAGTATACATCGATGTAGATCCTTTCGTCTACAGTCTGGTCTCGGATCCACACCGCCGCACCTTGTGGTTTCCGCAACATGTTGAGGGTGGGGGACGCGGAGTGAGTGCTGCCTCTCGGGTCATTGGCCCGATTACCGAGTCCGTCACGTCGTACGGCCGCAGCGCCGCCCGCAAGCGGGAGTCGGGCCGGTGCCCGGCCGGTCTGACCGGCGCAGCCGGCGGCCCGGCGCGCGAGGTGGGCAGATCCCATACCCTTGAGTCGTGGGACGCTGGCTGCCCGTCGTCGCTCTCGTCGTTTTGGGTGGAGCCTGCTCGTCGGCTTCCGATGCCACACTTCCCCCGATCACGAGTCCCGCCGGCTCCACGAACGCGCCGACGCCCGCACCCCAGCCGAACACCCCCTCGGTCGCCGCAGCGCCCCCGACGATCGCCGAGTCTGCGGAGGAAACGGCGGCGCGACAGCGCATGGTGGATCTCCAGATCGAAGCCCGCGGTGTGACCGACCCTCTGGTGCTGGAAGCGATGCGATCGGTCCCTCGCCACCGATTCGTGCCCGGCGACTACGCCGAATACGCCTATGCAGATACCCCACTGCCGATCGGGTACGGACAGACGATCTCTCAGCCCTACATCGTCGCCCTGATGAGCGAGGCGCTCGGAGTGGCCCCGGGCGACCGGGTTCTCGAGATCGGCACCGGGTCGGGCTACCAGGCTGCTGTTCTCGCCGCGATGGGGGTGGAGACCTACACCATCGAGATCATCCCCGGGCTTGCCGAGCGAGCAGCAGCGACACTCGCCGACATCGGCTACGAGGTGGCGGCACGCTCCGGCGACGGTTACTTCGGCTGGCCCGAGCACGGCCCCTTCGACGCCATCATCGTGACCGCCGCTCCCGACCACGTTCCCCAGCCGCTGGCCGACCAGTTGGGGCCCGGCGCCGTCATGGTGATCCCGGTGGGCCCGATCGGAGCCGTGCAGACGTTGTGGATGTTCAGCGTCGACGAGGCGGGCCAGCTCAGGGGCGAGAGCTTGGGACCGGTGCGCTTCGTTCCCTTCACCCGGGCCGGCCAGTAGGTCCGGCCAGCAGTGCCGCCGCCGCATAACAGGCGCCCCCGACCAGTAGCACCATGGAGAAGCCGGCGGCCAGAGCAAGTAGCGCAGCGCCCGCTGCAGCCACGACGGAGACCGTTCCGTTGATTGCCCATGCCCAGGGCACCAAACCCGGCCCCTCCGCCTCCAATTTCACCAGACCCTTCGGGAACATGGAGCCCATCAGGATCCCGAGCGGAGCGATCACGGCAACACCGGCGACGACCCGAACCCAGAGTGGAGCCGGAAGCAGGATCGGGATCACGAGGCGAAGCAGGAAGGGGAGGGCAGCGACGACGGCGGCGAGACCCCACGCCGCCGGCCGCCACGGAAGGCGGGGTGAGACGACGCTGCCGACCCCCGACGACACCAGGACCGCAAACACCACGATGGCGAAGGCGATCGCCGGGCGCCCCAGCAGCAGGATGTACTGCTGGACCAGTGGAATCTCGACCAGTAAGAAGCCTGCGCCGAGCATCGCGAAATAGCCCATCGTCCACCACCGCGGACCGGTCACCTCTTGCCGATGGCGGCGCAGCGCCAGCGGCAGCAGGATCAGGACGACCGCGCCGGCCACCGAGAGGCCCAGGAGCCCCAGCAGGACGAAGTACCCGGCACCGCCGAACGGCTGCCAGGTCCGGCCCACGGCATCCAAGACCTCTGAAGCCTGCTCCCAGGTGAAGAAGTGCGAGAAGAAGGGTCGGTCGTCCGTCGGGGGCCGGATGTCGAAGGGGTACTCGGCGTACAACCGATCGGGGGTCTCGGTCGTCAGCAGGCGATCTGCCAGGGCGGAATACTGCTCGTCGGGCACCACGTTGAACCGGTTCGGATTCGTTCCGCCCGGTGCTGCCACCAGGTCGAAGCGCTCCCGTTCGGCAAAGGAGCGGATCCCGGCCAGGTCACCGTCGTCGAAACCGCCGGGCCGGGCGATGACCAACTCGGTGGCATACCCACGCAGAATCACGGTCGAGGCCGCCGGATCGTGCCCGCCGCGGCGCAACGCCTCGGTGACCGTCGCGACCAAGCGGGTCTCCTCGCTCGGCGGCGTCTGCAGCCAGCGCATCGCAGCAAAGAGGCCGCCGGGGGACAGACGGTCGAGGTAGCTCTCGAAGGCCTCGACCGTGAGCCCGTATTCTTCGCCGAGGCTGTAGGCACCGGAGGTGACGGGTCGGTACGGGGCGGTGAGCGCCAGGTCGATGACATCGAGCCGGTCACCAGTTCGTTTCAGGAAGGTACGCGGTTCGGCGACGACGACTTCCACCGCTGCGTGGTCGTACACGTTGCCGGCCCGGCGGCGGACGGCCGCCACGGCTTCGGAGTGCGGTTCGACGGCCGTGACCGAACCGGCTCCCACAGCGACCGCCACCAACACATCCAGCCCACCGCGCGGTTCGAGCACCATGACGTCGCCGCCGGGCCGCAGCAAGAACGGAAGCGCCCCGAGCATGTGAGAGGCGAAGCCGGCATCCTGCGGAGCCACCAGCGGTATCGGGCTCAGGTCGTCTCCGTCGAAGGCGACTCCGTCCTGTGGCGGCGGCGATCCTACGAAGGCCAGGCTGAGCCCGGGGAGCGAGCGAATCCCCTCACTCTCGACGTGATCGATCCGGGTGCCGCCGTCCCAGCCAGTCGCCACGACCCGGGCGTCGGGATAGCGCAAGGCGGCCGACAGGCCCTTGTAGGGCGAGAGCCTGAGCCCGAGGACCGTCGGAGCGAACGTCGCCAGCACCAACAGGCCGATGGCCCCGGCGGCGGCGGCCGCGATCAATCGGCGAGGGGTTCGGGCGGCGGCGGCCAGCAGAACCCCCCCGCTCCCGAGCGAAACGGCACCTGCAGCTACCACAGTCGCCTCCGCACCCACCGCGTCGATGAGCACGAGCGCCCCGAGACACCCCAGTCCGGCGCCGGCCAGGCTGGCACCGTATACCCGGTGCGATCCGAACGACCTCCCGGCCGACAGCAGCGTCCCAACGAGGGCGCCCCCGAAGAAGAACGGGACGGCCAGCGCCACGTAATCGACGATCAGGTACACGAACTGCCGCCGATCCCAGGAGATGGCGTAGGAATCGAACGGCACCAGGTTGACCGTGACGTAGGCCCCCACGGTGGTGACACCCTGCAGGACCGCCAGCAAGGCCCACCGGCGCGGCCCGCCCCTTCCCAACCGCGGGAAGACCGCCAGAGCCGTGCCGCTGGCGCCGAAACCGAGCACGGCCAGACTCACCGTGAGGAAGGCGAAGTGATAGAACTGCGAGACCGCAAACACCCGTGTCAGGACGATCTCGAACATCAGGCCGGCCGCGGACCCGGCCCCAACCCCCACCATGACGGGGCCGCCACGGGTAGCGGCCGAGGCATCGATTGCCATCGCTCCCTCCGGACCCAGCCATCGTACGGAAACAGCCGGGAGATCCGCCGGTTCCCACCGCCCCATCTTGTGATCCACCCAGGTCGGGCGGGGTGCGGGCCAGGTGCGGAGCGACTTTGGTCAGTTAGCTGGTGAGCAGGTCGATGATCGCCTGTGCGGCTGTGATCAGCGCCTCGGCGTCGGCGTCGGGGATCTCACCGTTGTCCCGCAGTTTCTCGACCTTCTTGATGAACACCTCCAGGGTCTTCACGGCGGCAACATCGTTGTTCGGGTTGTCGTCGTCGAGAACAGCAATGGCGGTATCGAGTTGCGCCTCCAGACTCGCCGCGGCCCCGGCGTCGAGGTCGATTCCCTCCAACTGGTCGATCACATACTCGGTCAGCAACCCGGGGGCGAGGCATTGCTCTTGATCTCCGTCCAGCGCGACCAGCGGCAGGCCTCGTCTCATGGTCAAATCGGCAGGAGTAGAGCCCTCCGCAGGCGACGGTTTCGCCCACCTGAATGTTGCTGATCCACTCCGGCATCGCCCTTTCTGTGCCGTAGAGGGCCAGACGTCCATCCAGGCGACACCGCCACGTGTAGTGGTTCGGGCAGGCCAGGCGGGGTGTGGGTGCGGATTGAGCGCGGACCCTCGTTCTCGGCTCGCAGCAGTCGTCGGCTTCAGACTTGCTCGACCACTGCTCCGTAGCGTTGCTGAGCGGCCTGCGGTGAAGTGCCGAGCAGTTCACCGATCTTCGACCACGGGATCCCGGCAGAGCGCGCTGCAGTCACCGCGTCGATGATCTGTCGTTCGCTGCGAGCTCGAGCCAGAGCAGCGCGCTGCAGCAGATACTCCTCAACGGGGCGTTCATCGCCCGGAGCCGGCTCGTAGTCCTCGAACTGCTCAGCCAACTGGTCGGCGTGATCGAGGATCTCTTGGATCGATCGGGGCATCAGGGTCACCTCAGGAATCTCGGTCGGGCCGCCATGGCATGGATGATGAACTCGACACCTTCTGCCGCCGCGACGCCGATCTCGAGCATCCGCCCGGTTTGATCGGCGCCGATCAGCATGATCAGGTCGTCGATGTCGAAGACCCGGATCGGGTTGCGCTAGGTGTGGAGCATGTCGTCGTCGGTGATCCCGTGTTTGCGGGCGCTTGCCAAGATCACGGGATCCATGCCATCAACTTAGCTTGATGACAGGCTTATGTCACTCCCCGGGCCGGGCACGCCGCTGCAGGTTGTGGTTTGCCCTGGGACCGTTGGGTGTGAGGGGTGGATGCACGCGGACTGTTGGGGGTCCGGCGTGAGGCGCTGAGCCTTCAGCGTGGCCGGTAGATATCAGCGCGGTGTGCGATGTGCACAACATCAACGGTGCCAGCGGCGTCGTCGATCTCATAGACCACTCGGTAGGGACCGACCCGAGCGGAGTGCAATCCGGCGAGATCACCCCGAAGCGGCTTGCCAACCCGAGGCGGGTTGTCGACGAGCGGGCCAAGGATGAAATCGATCACCGCCACCGCCGCCTTCTCAGGGAGCCGCTCCAGAGCGCGGCGAGCCGGCGGAGCGACCCGCAACTCCCATGCCCGGCTCACGAAGCGGCACGTCGCAGCCGATCCCGCAGCTCGGCCAGCTCAGCGGTACCGCTGTACTCCCCTGCAGCGATCGCTGCCCGAGCCTCGGTGATCTCAGCCATGGCGTCGGGGTCCGACAGGATCGAGATCGTCTCTTCAATCGTCTCGAGATCATCGGAGCTCAACACGACGGCAACGGGGCGGCCGTTGCGGGTCACGGTCAATCGCTCGTGGGTTTGGGTGATCTCTTCGATGAGTTCCGACAGGCGGGCCTTCACATCGGACAGAGGAAGCACTCTCGACATGACCAGAATTCTAGTCTAAGTCAGGCTGGTTGGGAAGAGCCCAAACGACGGATCGGTCCGCCAACACCCGTTTGTTGGGCAGTGCCGGAGCGAGATGGCCGGCTCGGCGACACCTCCACAACATGCGGTTTCCGCAGCGTGTGGGGGTGTGGGGCGCGGACTCGATTCGGACTCCTGTAGGGCAGCCGCCCCCAGGCGTAGTTCGAGCGGGCCGGAGTCCGTTTGAGGTCGTCAGCCGGAAGGTCGGGTGCCTGGTGGCCGAGCCTGAGGATCAGCGGCGTCGGTCTCCGCTTCGTCGGCAGTGTCCGTGCCGGCGATCACCCGCACGTCGGCTCCCGAGGGGTCCTGGAAGGCCCGCAGCCCGAACTCGGGGATCATCGCCAGGATGTGGTCGAAGATGTCTGCCTGAATGTCCTCGTATGCCTCCCAGCGCGTGTCGCTGGAGAACACGTAGATCTCGATAGGGAGCCCTTGGGGGCCGGGCTTCAACTGACGCACCAGGAACGTCATCCCGTCAGTGTCCAGGTCGGGATGCCGCTTGAGGTAGCTGACGATGTATGCACGCAGCGTCCCGATATTCGTCAGCCGGCGGGGGTCGCCGGCCATTCCCGGGTCGACCACGTATTCGGCGGCGTGGGCGTCGAGTTCCTCCAACTTACGGTCCATGTACTGACGCAGCGGCGCGAAGTTGCGGAAATGCTCGATCTCTTGGTCGGTGAGGAACCGGGCGCTCGACATGTCGATGTGGATCGACCGCTTGACCCGTCGGCCTCCCGACTCGCTCATACCGCGCCAGTTCTTGAAGGACTCGGAGATGAGCTTGTGAGTCGGGATCGTGGTGATCGTCTTGTCCCAGTTCTGCACCTTAACGGTGTGCAGCGCCACGTCGATCACGTCACCGTCGGCGTTGAACTGGGGCATCTCGATCCAGTCCCCCACCCGAACCATGTCGTTGGAAGCCAGTTGCAGCGATGCAACGAACGACAGGATCGTGTCGCGGAAGATGAGCAGGATCACAGCCATCAGCGCCCCGATACCGCTGAGGAAGAAGAACGGGGACTGGTTGGCGAGTCTGGCAACGATCACGACCCCGCCAATGACGAACAGGGCGATCCTGACGATCTGCACATAAACCTTGATGGGATGATCGGCGGCGATCGGCAGCGTGGCGTACAGATTGGCCCCCGCGGTTATGAGGGCACTGGCAGCGAGCACGATGAACAGGATGAGCAGCGCCCCTGAGACCCGCTCGATGAACTCCACCCAGCCCGGGGCTAGCGACGGGATCTGCGGAACCCCGGCGAGCACGACGATCGCAGGGGCGAATAGCGCCACTCGACGCAGAACTGCGTTGTCGAGGAGGATGTCATCCCACGCCCCTTCGGTCTTGAGCACGAGACGCCGAATCACCGGAGCGATCAGCCGCCTGACGACGAGATATGAGACGAGCGCGGCGAACGCAACAACCGCCAGGCCGACGATGATCTCAGCCCATACGGCGAGGTCGAATCCCTCGATGAGGTCCTTCAGCAACGGCAACTCATCTCTCGGGCGGGCGCAGCGTGAAGCCGACGCGGAGACAACGCGGCGACAGGGCCTCGCACGTTGATCAACACATCGGACATTGTGCGTGAGTCTAAGTCTGACACCTAGGGCCGTGGGGTTCGGGTCCCCAAACCTCGGCTCAGCGGAACCTCATCAATGCGACTGACAGCCCACCAACCACAACTGCCGGCAGCGGCCCGCCTACAGTCCGGGTGCGAGACGAAGGAACGAGGCGGGGCATGTCTGATGCGTGGCGCAGCGTCACCGATTTCCTCGAGCGGTACCCCTACATCGAGGCGGCGGCGATCGTCGCCGGGTTCGCGGTAGCTGGATGGTTGGCCGATCGGCTACTGACCGGCCTGATTCTGCGACTCGTTACCCGTTCGAAGACCACCTTTGACGACAGGTTCGTGGCGATTGTGCACCGACCGATCGTGACGACGGTCGGCCTCATCGGTCTGATCCTCGCCACGTATCGGCTCGACCTCACCGCGGGGCTGGAGAGGAACACCGTTCTGGTGGTCCAGACCATCCTGGTCATCGTCTGGGTCGTCTTTGCGTTCCGGTTCGTGCGCTTGCTGTTGGGCACGATGCAGCGACGAACGGATCGGTTCGGGATCGTCCAGCAGTCCACCGAGCCGGCGTTCTCCAACATGGCCGCCGTGCTTCTCTTTTTGGGCGGCGTCTACGCGATTCTGGTTGTGTGGGACATCAACGTCACCGGCCTCGTGGCGTCGGCCGGCATCGTTGGTCTGGCGCTCGGGTTTGCGGCTCAGGACACGCTCGCCAATCTGTTCGCCGGTGTCGCCATCCTCTCGGATCGGCCGTATGAGATCGGTGATTTCATCATCCTCGACACCGGGGAGAGGGGGGAGGTAACCAAGATCGGGTTGCGTTCCACCCGGCTACTCACCCGCGATGACGTCGAGGTCTCGATCCCCAACGGCGTCATGGGAGCAACCAAGATCGTCAATGAAGCTGGGGGGCCGCCGCATCAATACCGGATTCGAACCGCAGTCGGCGTCGCCTACGGTTCCGACATCGACAAGGTCGTGTCGGTGCTCAACGCAGCCGCCGAGCAGCATCCGAAGGTCCTGGCCGAACCGGAACCGAGGGCGCGGTTCCGGGCGTTTGGCTCCTCGAGCCTCGACTTCGAGTTGCTGTGCTGGATCGAGAAGCCGATGGACAGGGGACCCGTCCTTCATGAGTTGAACTCAGAGATCTATCACAGCTTCCGCACCCACGGCATCACGATCCCGTTCCCCCAGCAGGATCTGTACATCAAGGAATGGCCGGGGGGCTATCAGCCGTCCGCCGGCAGCGAGGACCCGTAGCCCGACTTCAACGCGGCTCAGGACCGAGTGCCCGAGAGCGCCGCACCCGCCTCCACCGCGTCCTCCCACCGGCCCAGATTGCCAAGAGCCACACCTTTCGAACCCAGAGCCCCGGCGACTTCCGTATGTACGCGCGGATCAGGGCTGTCACCAAACTGAGCGACAACCTCGTCGAAGATGCGGATCGCATCCTCCAAGCGGCCCTCCTCGGCCCTTTGAGAGGCCGCAAGTATGAGGCGCTGTGCATCCCACAACTCATGAACGCTGGAATCAGGGGGGAACTTGGTCGCCTCAGTCGAAGAAGAGACGGGTCCCCGAGCATCTCACGTGTCAATGGCCGCGAGGTGTTTCCAATGGGCGAGGAGTCGTCGGGTTCAAGGCAGCGTCTCGCTCCTCCACTCATCGGCCTACAGGTCAACCCTCCTCGAGTCACGGCAGTGCTGCTCGGATCCGGTCGATGCAGTCGTCGGGGGTGGTCAGGTTGCCGGTCTGGTGGGAGAGTTGCGGAACCCATGCTGCTCGTACTGACTCCGGGACGTGTTCGAAGTTGCCGTGGATGACTCCATGCCCGGTGAGTGATCGGAGTAGATCGTCGAGGGAGCGGTCGAGGGCGCCGAGGCTGGTGAGGCCGCAGAGGTCGAAGAGGTCGCGGGGTTCTCGTCGATCCGAGTAGGCCAGCATCTTCATGGCGGCGAAGCCGGTAAGGGTTGGGAGGGTGAAGGTGGCGCCGGCGGGGAGGTCTGAGTAGCGCAGCGTGATTGATCGGAGTTCGGTGGGATACCGCTGTTCTGCGGCGCCGAGATGGCGGATGTCGATGCGTACCGTGAGGTTGCCGGAGGTGGCGGAGAGGATGTGTGCGGTGCCGGTGCGCTGCAGCGACTTCCAGGCGAGGGCCGGGTGTTCCCGCTCGAGGCGAGTGGTGAGTGCCCGCCGGAGGTCGGCGGTGGCGGCGGGAACGTCGGGTGTGAGGAGATCGATGTCTTCGGAGAGTCTGGTTCCGTCGAGGTGGGTGCGGGTGAGGGCGGTTCCGCCGTAGAAGACGGATCGCAGCCGGAGGTCTTCGGGGATGGCGGCGAGGAGGTGCGAGACGAAGTGGTCGTGGCGGATCTGCTGTTCGGAGACGCCGAGGTGCTCTGCCCAGCGGAAGATCTCGTCGAGGGTGATCATGGTGAGGGTCGAATGTCGGTGGCGGGGGTGAGGCCTTTGGTATCGGCCGGTGGTCGGGCAAGCGGGCCCCGGTCGGTGGGCTGTTCGGCCCCCCAGACGACCCAGCGGGCCCGTTGCAGCGCCGTGCTCTTGTGTTGCCCGGCGGCGAGCGAGGCCGTGTGCGACCAGTCTGCTTCGGCGGCGAGGGCGGTGATGGCCTCGGCGACCGCACCGGGGGTGAGGCCGCCGAGGGTGGGACGAGCGGCGAGATCGAGGATCGTCTGCTCGGTGGTGGTGACCCATCCGTCGGTAAGTTCGGTGGTGGCGCGCTCGAGGTCGAGGGTGGGAGTGGTGCGGGTGACGAAGAAGATGGTGCCGAAGCCGGTGTGGAGGTCGGGCCGCTGTTTGGGCACCGCGATGACTGCGGTGCCGAGTGCTCTGGGGATGGCGCGGTGGTGGCGGGCGGCGCTGATTCCCATGAGGGCAACGTCACCGGCCGGGTAGTCGGTGTGTGCGATCCCGAGACCGATCGCGGCTATGTCGGGGCGCCACCGTTGCGGGGCGTCGCTCCAGGCGGGGGGGACGACGAGGTAGTAGCCCCGGGCGGCGCGTACCAGTGCTCCGCGGCGTTCGAGCCGGCGGAATTCCTGGGCGGGGAAGGCGTAGACGTCGTGGGCGTCGCGGGGCCGCAGCACCGGTCCCCTGCGCACCAGCTGGGCCGGCAGGTAGGTCGCCATGATGGGATAGTAGTAGGTTAGTAGCCTATTTTCAGTCTACTTATGAGGTTATGTGGGACTATTGACAGATTGGAGATAGGCTTATTGCCTAGTTTTGTCGTACCAATGGAATGAGCCGGGGATACCGCTGCGGCATGTCATTCGGGCAGGTCAGGCGGGGTGAAGGGCGCGGACCGGGTGCGGACTCGCGACAACGAAGGGCCATCCGAGGGTTGGCTCAAAACGTCGCCCACAATCTCTCGGGCGACAGCAGCACTTTCTGTCGAATCGTTCAGGGGGCCGTGTTGTCAGGCCCGGTCCCAGTCGATTCCTGCCATGATGACGGGTGACATCGGATGACGGATTAGACGATCTACCTGGGGTTTCGCGAAGAACGCCGGAGTTCGATCAGGTCCTGTGACGCCCTGTCGCGCGGCGATCGGTGGAAGGTGGAAGCCGGATTCAGCGCAGCCGGCCAGGCGACCGGGTCGAGTTTGTGGGGACGGTTCAGCCTGGGCACGGTCGGCGATGGGTCACGCTATGAACCGGTCAAGCGTTCCCATCGGCTAAGAGGGTATGTCTCTCCGATTGCTGCGTATTTCCCCCCCGCGACGGGGTTGTAGGGCAGGAGGCAGATCTTCTCCCCCTTCTTCAATGGCCCAACGAATTCATGGATGGCCGCCAGATTCTCATCGGAATCGGTATGTCCCGGCACCAACGGCACCCTGACCCATACCGGCACTCCACGCTCTCTGACTCTCTTGAAGTTGTCCAAGATCAATCGATTGCCGGCTCCCGTGAACTCGAGGTGCCTCGTGAAATCGATGACTTTGATGTCGTAGAGGAAGAGGTCCACATACGGGAGTATCTCCTCGAAAACGGCCCAGTTCGCGTACCCACTCGTGTCCACCGCCACGTGAATGCCCAACTCCCTGCATCGAGAGACACACCCCCGAAGGAACCGCGGTTGAGCAAGGGGTTCTCCTCTGACCGCGCTCGCGTGGTGCTCCTCAGTTCTGCTCATTGATATTCCCTACCCCC
>CAZEHO010000004.1:0-153419 GCA_964511945.1 uncultured Acidimicrobiia bacterium
CCACTCGGAGGTCTTCACCCACCCAAATCCGTAACCAACGTCCTGACCGAGTACAGCTAGGCGCCGCTCGGAGGCTCGATTTCGCAGATGTCCGGGAGGGTCCGGTGACGCTCGGCGAAATCGAGTCCGTAGCCGACCACCCAGACATCGGGGATGTCGAACCCGAGGTAGTCGAGGCCCACGTCGACCTCGAGACGGTCCGGCTTGCGGAGCAAGGTGGCCGTTTTGAGCGACGCCGGCCGGCGCGCCCGGAGCAGACGGAGCAGATAGTCGAGGGTGTGTCCGGTGTCGACGATGTCCTCGACAACAAGCACGTGCTTGCCCTCAATGTCGTGGCGCACGTCGAGGATCAGCCGGACGGCACCGCTCTCGGTGCTTTCGGATTCTCCGTACGAGGAGATCGAGATGAACTCGATCCGGCGGGGAATGGACAGGGCCCGGGCGAGATCGGCCAGGAAGATGAACGACCCCTTGAGCACGCCGATGAGCACGAGTTCGTCGACCCCGGCGTAGTCATGGTCGATCTTGGCGGCGAGCTCCCTGGTGCGCTCGTCGATGCGGGCTTTGTCGATGATCGTCTTCGGTGTTTCGGTCACGGGAGGGAGGGTACCCCACGACTGTGCGGCCGAGCCGATAAGCAACCGGCGACGAGCAACGAGCCGCGCCATTCGGTTGCTCGTCGCCCGTCGCCCGTTGCATACAGAACCGCGCATGGGTTCACTTGACATCGACCGGTCCGGCAACCAGAGTTCTTCAACGCGGCGCTCACGCGCCGTTCTCCTTGTGGAGGTAGCGATGTTCAAGGTGCAAGCAATCCACGTCGGTCACTGACCGATAGCCGGGCCCTCCGGGCCGCGGCGGCGGGATCCGACAACCCGCCATTCTCAGCTTTGCCCTAGCTACCCGTTGCGCTCCGCGCACACCGAAATCCAAGGAGCCTCATGATCCCCGTCCGCGCCTACTGGTTTCTGCTCCGGACGTACCTGCGTCCGCTGCGTGCGCGCGTGGTGCTGCTCACGATCCTGCTGTTCACCGGAGTCACCTTCCAGGTGATCAACCCGCAGCTGATCCGCAGCTTCATCGACCGAGCTCTCGAGGGGTCGCCGTCCGGCGATCTCCTGGGGCTGGCCGCCACCTTCGCTTTGCTCGCCGTCGGCCACCAGGCTCTCAACGTTGCCGCCACCTGGGTCGCCCAGGATGTCGGATGGACGGCGACCAATGAGCTGCGGGCCGATCTAGCGGCGCACGTCCTGGACCTCGACCTGTCGTTCCACAAGACCGTCACGCCCGGCGAACTGATCGAGCGCATCGACGGCGACGTCACCACCCTCTCGAACTTCTTCTCGCGGTTCGTGATCCACGTCGTCGGCAACCTGGTTTTGATCGTCGGGATCATCGCCCTCCTGTGGCGCGAAAGCATCTGGGTAGGCCTGGGCATCACCGTGTTCGCAATGGCCGCGATGGTCGCCATGCTGCGGCTGCAGGCCATCGCCATGCCGTGGTGGAAGGAAGTCCGCGCCAAGCGGGCCGAGTTCTTCGGCTTCCTCGGCGAACAGCTCGGCGGGACCGAGGACATTCGAGCCAGCGGTGCCGTTCCCTACATGATCCACCGCTTCACGAAGGTCATGCGGAACTGGCTGCCGGCCGCGGTTCGGGCCCGGATGGGGTTCTCACTGCTGTGGGGAACGTCGATCGTCACCTACATCGTCGGGGTGGCCCTGGTGTTCTGGCTCGGCTGGAGCCTGCTCGGCAGCGGCACGCTGACCATCGGAGCCGTGTATCTGATCTTCCACTACACCGAGATGCTGAGGCATCCGATCGAGCAGATCCGTCAGCAGATGGAGGACCTGCAGCGGGCCGGGGCCGGGATCAGCCGGGTCCAGGAACTCTTTGATCGGCAGCCGGTGCTCGACACCTCCGGAACCAGGCATCTTCCCGACGGAGCCCTCTCGGTGTGCCTGGATCGGATGAGCTTCAGGTACCAGGACGAGGAATCCAACGGCGACCCGGTGCTGCGTGAGATCGAGCTGAAGCTGGCCCCCGGCCGGATCCTCGGAGTGCTCGGGCGCACCGGGAGCGGCAAGTCGACCCTGGCCAGGCTGCTCACCCGCCTCTACGACCCCACCGAGGGTGAGGTCCGGCTGGGTGGTGTGCCGCTGCCCGACGTCGACGTTCCCAACCTGCGCCGGCGGGTCGGCATGGTCACCCAGGAGGTGCAACTCTTCCGGGCGACCGTGCGCGACAACCTAACGTTCTTCGACGACACGATCACCGACGAGCAGATCTGGGAAGTGCTCTCCATGCTCGGACTCATGGATTGGACCGTGTCGCTGGGCGACGGGCTCGACACCGTGCTCGAGACGGGCAGCGCCGGACTCTCCGCCGGCCAGGCGCAGCTGCTGGCGTTTGCCCGCATCTTCCTCCGTGAGCCCGGCCTGGTGATCCTCGATGAGGCGTCGTCGCGGCTCGACCCGGCGACGGAGACCCTCATCGAACGTGCCGTCGACCGCCTGATGGCGGAGCGCACCGGCGTGATCATCGCGCACCGCCTGGCAACCGTGGAGCGTGCCGATGACATCTTGATCCTGGAGGACGGTGAGATCGTCGAGTTCGGGGAACGGGTCGCTCTGGCGGCCGATCCCGAAACCCGCTTCTCGAACCTGCTCCGAACCGGACTGGAAGAGGTCCTGGTATGACCGACACCTCGCGAACCCCAACCCTGGGCCTGCTCGGCCGCCTGATTCGCGGTGAGCCGTGGCGCTACGCCGTCAATGCAGTGCTGTGGTCGATCATCTGGCTGCTGCCGGTGCTGCCGGCGCTGATCGCCCGCGCCTTCTTCGACCGGCTCACCAACGACACCGTCGGGTTTACCGTGCCGACGCTCATCATCCTGATGCTGGTTTACGGCATCGGCCGGATCGGGATCATGGTGCTCGGCATGTTGAATGACGTGCACTTCATGTTCCGCAACGGTGCCCGGCTCCGCCGCAACATGCTCGACCGGGTCTTCGAGATGCCGGGAGCTCAGGCGCTGGCCGAGAGTCCGGGCGAAGCCATCAACCGGTTCCGCGAGGACGTCGACGAGACCGAAGAAACCCTGTCGTGGACCGTCGACATGATCGGGATCGTGGTCTTCTCGTCGGTGGCGCTTGCCATTCTCATCGCCATCGACGCCCGGGTGACGCTGTTCGTCTTCGCCCCAACCGTGGTCGTCATCTGGCTGTCGGCTCAGGCTCGCAAGCGGGTCCGGACCTACCGGGAGGCTGCCCGCGAGACGACCGGCAAGATCACCGACTCGCTCAGCGAGACGTTCGCCTCGGTTCAGGCGATCAAGGTCGCCGGTGCCGAGCGTCCGATGATCGGCCACTTCCGGGAGCTGAATGAGAGCCGCAAGACGGCCATGGTCCGCGACACCGTGCTGACCGCAATGCTCGAGTCGCTGTTCTGGAACACCGTGAACATCGGCACCGCGCTGATCCTGATTGTGGCCGCCGACTCGATGAGCGGCGGAGCGTTCACGGTGGGTGACTTCGCCGTGTTCGTCTACTTCCTCGGGTTCGTGTCCGAGGCGGTGTTCGTGCTCGGGCTGTTCATCGCCCGCTATCAGCAGGCAACGGTGGCGTTCCGACGGATGGCCGAGTTGCTGCGCGGTGCGCCGATCACCCGGCTCACCGAACCGGTCGACCTGCAGCTGACCGGCCCCCTGCCGAGCCCCGTGCCCGGCTACCGCGATGTGGAACCGCTCCAGGAGTTGCGGCTGGAAGACCTGACGTTCGTCTACCCGGGAACCGACTCCGGAGTGCGCGACATCGATCTGGCGGTGATGCGGGGCAGCTTCACCGTGATCACGGGACGAATCGGCAGCGGCAAGACCACCCTGCTGCGAGCCATCCTCGGACTACTCCCGGCGCAATCGGGCACGGTGTCGTGGAACGGCGAGGTCGTCGAAGACCCGGCAGCGTTCTTCATCCCGCCGAGGTCGGCATACACGCCGCAGGTCCCCCGCCTCTTCTCGATGAGACTGCGGGACAACCTGCTGCTGGGCCGCCTGGATGGTGATACCCGGCTCCACGGGGCGGTGCGCTCCGCCGTCCTCGATTCCGATCTGGAAGCGATGCCCGAGGGCATGGCCACGCTGGTCGGCCCCCTCGGAGTCCGCCTCTCCGGTGGACAGGTACAGCGATCGGCCGCCGCCCGGATGTTCGTTCGGGAGCCGGAGCTCCTGGTGTTCGACGACCTCTCGAGTGCGCTCGACGTCGAAACGGAGAAGCTGCTCTGGGAGCGGCTGTTCCAGGAGCGGGCCGACGTGACGAGCCTGGTGGTGAGCCACCGCCGGCCGGCGCTGCGGCGAGCCGATCGGATCGTGGTGCTCGACGAGGGCCGGATCGTTGCGACCGGAACGCTCGAGGAGTTGCTCGAAACGAGCGTCGAATTCAGGCGTCTCTGGGAGCGCGAGGGGTAACCGAATCTTGCGCGAGCCGGCCGCAGGCAGGCAAGTGCAGGGGGCGGGTGGCTCGCAGCTTGCAGTGGGTCTCAGACCCCCCTTCCCGCCTTCAGCGGTACTCCCCCCGGATTGCACCGATCCGGGGGGAGAGAACTCCCGTAGTCTCATTCAGAACGCGTCCGAAGAACCCGGAGGCCACCGATGAGCACCCTCCTCGTCCGCAATGCCCACGTCCTCGTCACGATGGATCCGGACCGCAGGGAGATCGCCGGCGGGGGCTTCTTCGCCCGTGACGGGTTCATCGAGCAGATCGGCCCCACCGAAGACCTCCCCACAGGCGCCGACGAGATCGTCGACGCCACCGACATGCTGGTGCTGCCGGGGCTCATCAACACCCACCACCACCTGTTTCAAACCCTGACCCGGGCGGTGCCCGGCGCCCAGGACGCTCCGCTGTTCGATTGGCTCCGCACCCTGTACCCGATCTGGGCCCGGCTCACCCCCGACGACGTCGATCTGGCCACCCGCACCGGGTTGCTCGAGCTCGCCCACTCCGGGTGCACCACGGTATTCGACCACCAATACCTGTGGCCCAACGGTTCGTCGGTCGACGACCAGGTCGCCGCAGCCCACGAAGTCGGGGTCCGCTTCCACGTGTCTCGCGGCTCGATGAGCCTGGGAGAGTCGAAGGGCGGCCTGCCGCCGGACTCCGTCGTCGAGGATGAGGACGCCATCCTCGCCGACTGCATCCGGGCCATCGACACCTACCACGACTCCAGCCCGGGCTCGATGACCCAGGTCGTCCTTGCCCCCTGCTCGCCGTTCTCGGTGACCGCCGACCTGATGCGGGAATCAGCGGCGCTGGCCCGGGACAAGGGAGTGCGGCTCCATACCCACCTTGCCGAGACGAAAGACGAAGAGGAGTTCTGCCTGGAGACCTATGGGGCCCGTCCGGTCGGCATGGCGGAGGATCTCGACTGGCTCGGCGACGACGTCTGGTACGCCCACGGAGTGTTCATCGACTCCGATGAGATCGCCCGGATGGCGGCCACCGGAACCGGCGTTGCGCATTGCCCGAGCTCGAACATGCGCCTGGCCTCGGGCATCGCTCCCGTTGCCGAGTATCTGACCGCCGGTGTTCCGGTCGGGATCGGGGTCGACGGCTCGGCCAGCAACGACGGCAACCACATGCTCGGAGAGGCTCGCCAGGCCATGCTGGTTGCCCGGCTCGGCTCCTCCCCCGGGATCGGAAGCGGTCCCCAGATGCCGGCCCGGACCGCTCTGGAGATGGCCACCCTCGGGAGTGCCCGTCTCCTCGGCCGGACCGATATTGGTTCACTCGAGGCCGCCAAGTGCGCCGACTTCTTCACCCTCGACCTCAACCGGGTGGAATTCGCCGGCAGCCTGCACGATCCGGTGGCGGCGGCGCTGCTGTGCTCACCCGTTCCGGCGACCCACACGTTCGTGGGCGGGAAGCCGGTGATCGTCGACGGCCGGTGCACCTGCATCCGTCACGACGAACACTGGATCGAAGAACACAACAAGGCGGCTGCCCGGCTGGTAGCCGGGGACTGAGCCACTCTTCCCTTCCCCCCTTGTGGGAGTCAAGACCGGGGTGTTGGGGGGAAGGTGGTTCGGCGCCGGAGGGCGCCGAACCGGAAGGGGGTAGGCGGAAGATCCGGAGAGAGGCGCGGAGGGCACGGTGGCGGGGAGGGTTCTGCTTGTCCGCGCGTGAAGTTGCGACGCAACTCCCGGGGGACCGCAAAGCGGTTCCCGACCCCCTCCGTCCCGGCCTTTCAGGCCGGTCCACCTCCCCCTGAGGGAGAGGAAGTAGTCCCCACAATCACCACCATCCACGCCCAGCGCTTCGCCCACTCGAACCGGCCGATCAGCCACCGATCGGCCCGCTCCAGCCACCGCACCACCGATCCCCCGATCCGCCACCGCATCAGGGGGGTCGCCAGCGGGGTGAGCAGGGCCGAACGCTCCACAGACACCTCGGCGAAGTACTGCCCCAACCCGGCCAGGTCGCGCTCGAGCAGGGGCCGTTCGTCATCGGAGCGAAGCCTCGGGGTGATCCGGCGGAACAGATTGATGAGCGGGTTATGCCCGAGCGGTTCCAGGAACAGGGCCGTGCCCCCCGGCCGCAGCACCCGGGCCGTCTCGGCCGCCAGCCGATCCACATCCACATGGTGCAGGATCCCGCCGCCGCACACCAGGTCAAACGACGAGTCGGCGAAGTCGAGCTGCTCGGCGTCCATCACCCGGAACGAAACCTCGGCCCGCCACGCCCCCCGCCGCGTAGCGGCGTATGCCCGGGCCTGATCGACCGCAACCTGAGACACATCGATCCCGATCAGCGAGGTGGCGACCGGTCCCAGAATCCGGCTGATCCCACCCCCACCGCATCCGACCTCGAGCGCATCGGCATCGGTTCCGGCCTCGTGCGCCAATGCCCGATACCACTCCCGGCCCGCCGCCGCAGCCCGGTAGACACCGCGCAAACGAACCCGCGGATCATCGGTGAAGCGATGATCGTGGAAGTCGCGTTCACGCTCAGTGCGCCCGTCCATTCAGCGACCCTACCCGGCAATTGCCCACCTCATGGAGTAGTTTTTCCCTCCGATGGAGACGTTCCGCCCGACATCTTTGGATGAGGCCCTCGATGTGTTGGAGGCGCATCCGGAGGCCACGGTGCTGGCCGGCGGCACCGACTTGATGGTGCAAGTCACTTACGCCCATCTGCGCCCTCCGGCGGTGGTCGCCGTGCGGCGTCTTCGGGAGTTGGCAGATATGGGCGACCGCTTCATCGGTGCCGGGGTGACCTGGTCCCGTCTCGAGCGGGGCCCGTGGCGTGCGCTCGCGGAAGCGGCCCGCACGGTGGGTTCTCCGCAGGTTCGCAACGCCGGGACCCTGGGCGGCAACCTGGGCACTGCCAGTCCGGCGGGTGACGGCCTTCCGTATCTGGCTGCTGTGGATGCCAGAGTCGAGCTGGTATCGCGGGCCAACGGCCGGCGCACCCTGGCGTGGGATGAGTTCATCACCGGCCCGAAGCAGAACGCTCTGCAGCCCGGCGAACTGATCCTCGGTGTCACCCTTCCCGAGGCTTCCGACACCCGGGAGGGTTTCGCCAAGATCGGACCCCGCAACGCCATGGTGATCTCGGTGGCTTCAGCGTGTCTGGTTCGGTTCCCGGATGGGGAGACCCGGGTGGCGCTCGGGTCGGTCGGTCCGACCCCGATCCGGGCCCGGCGGGCCGAGGAGATGATCTCGGCTGAACGGTCGCCGTCGGCGGCGGCTGTAGCCGAGTTCGGCCGGTTGGTGACCGAGGAGGTGCGGCCGATCACTGATCACCGCTCCACCGAGGAGTACCGCCGCCACGCATCGGGTGTGATTGCCCGGCGCCTATTGGAGAGGGCGGTCGCATGATTCGCCTGATCATCAATGGTGTCGAGTACACGGCTGATCCGGTCGGCCCTGAGAGCCTGCTGGACACTCTGCGGGATCGCCTCGGCCTGTACGGATCGAAGAACGCGTGTGAGCAGGGCGAGTGCGGCTCGTGCTCGATCATCCTCGACGACGAACTGGTGTGCTCCTGCCTGGTCATGGCCGCCGACGCCGACGGCTCCGAGGTCACGACGGTGGAGGGCATGGCACCCGACGGTGGCCTCAACAGAGTTCAGGAGGCGATGCTGACGACAGGCGGTGTGCAGTGCGGGTTCTGCACCCCGGGGATCGTGGTCGCCGCCACCCATCTGTTCGAGCAGAACCCGGCGCCGTCGACCGACGACGTCAAGGAAGCGCTGGCGGGCAATATCTGCCGCTGCACCGGGTACGGAGCGATCGTCCGCGCCCTGGAGAGCCTGGTCGAGGAGGAGGCGTCGTGACGGTCACCCGCCCCGACACTCCGATCGACATCGCCGGCGGCGTTGGCACATCACCGTTGCGTCCGGACGGGATCCCGAAGCTGAAGGGCGAGTTCGAATACTCCTCCGACATCCATGAGGACGGGATGTTGTGGGGTGCCACCCTGCGCAGCCCCCACCCGCATGCTCGTGTGGTCTCGATCGACGTGGCCCCGGCACTGGCCATCACCGGGGTCCGGGCCGCACTCACCATCGACGACGTGCCGGGTCTGCGCTATTTCGGTCAGGAGCATCAGGACCAGCCGGTGCTCACCGACGGTGAAATCCGCTTCTGGGGTGAGACCGTGGCGGTGGTCGCCGCCGACGACCGCGACACTGCCCGCCGCGCCGCCCGGGCGATCGAGGTGGAGTACGAGGTCCTCGTCCCCCTCTCCGATCCCGAAGAGGCCGAGCGCCGCGGTGAGATCTTCCGCGAAATGCGGATCACCAACGGTGACCAGGATCTCCGGGGCAACGCTTTCGTCGAGGGCTATTACGAGGTCGGCCAGCAGGACCAGGCCATGTTGGGCACCGAATCGGGAATGGCGGTGCCCGACGGCCAGGGCGGTGTCGATCTCTACATCTCGACGCAGTGGATGCATGTCGACCATCGCCAACTCGTCGCCTGCCTCGGCCTGACCGACGATCAGGTCCGTCTCCACCCGGCCGGGATCGGTGGTGCGTTTGGGGCCCGTGAGGACATCACCCTCCAGATCCACCTCTGTCTGCTGGCACTGCATACCGGCCGTCCGGTGAAGATGGTGTACGACCGGGCGGAGAGTTTCGCCGGTCACGTTCATCGCCATCCGGCCCGCATGTGGTACCGCCACGAAGCCGACCGTAACACCGGCAAGCTGGTCCGGGTCGAAGCCAAGATCCTCCTCGACGGCGGCGCCTACGCCGAGACCAGCGGGGCCGTGATCGCCAACGCCGCATACTTCGCCCCCGGCCCCTACGTGGTGCCGGCCGTCGACGTGCATGCCGTGGCGGTCCGCACCAACAACCCACCGGCCGGAGCCATGCGCGGGTTCGGCGCCAACCAGGCGTGCTTCGCCCACGAGGCCCAGATGGACCGCCTCGCCGCCGAGTTGGGAGTTGACCCGATCCAGTTCCGTCTCAGCAACGCTCTCAATTGCGGCGACCGGATACCCACCTCAAACCAGGAGATCACCGGCAGCCTCCCCACCACCGAGGTGATCCAATCCACCGCAGCGCTCCCCCTCCCCGACCCGGAACCGGGTGACGATTCCCGCCGCCTCCCCGGCGGTACCGGCCTCACCACCCCGAAATCCGCTGTCGTGCGGGGGATCGGGTTCGCGGTTGGGATCAAGAACATCTTCTTCTCCGAGGGCTTCGACGACTACGCCGAAGCCCGGGCGGTACTCAAACCCGACCACGTCGAGATCCACACCGCGGCCTCCGAGGTCGGCCAGGGCATGATCACCGTGATGGCCCAGATCGCCCGCAGCGCCACCGGAATCGCCGACGTAGAGATCATCTTCGACTCCACCGACAGGATCGGATCCGCCGGATCCACCTCGGCGTCACGGCAAACCCAGATGGCCGGCGGCGCAACCCTCGCCGCCTGCCGGGGACTCATCGACAAAGCCCTCGACCGCGCCGGCGGCGACCGTTTCAACAGCCGCGGCGTGTGGCGGGGTAACGAACTGGTCGCCTCGATCGACGACCTACTGGCCGAAGGCCCCCTCGAGCACCACGAGCAATACCGTCACGCCGAAACGTTCCCACCAAACGAGACCGGCCAGGGCGACGTCCACGCCGGTTTCGCCGTCGCCGCCCACCGGGCGGTCGTAGACGTCGACCCCGAACTCGGCCTCGTCCGAGTCGTGCAAGTCGACACCGCCCAAGACGTCGGCAAAGCCCTGAACCCGCTCTCCGTGCTCGGCCAAATCGAGGGCGGGATCATGCAGGGCGTCGGCCTCGCCGTCATGGAGGAACTTCTCGTCGACGAAGGCGTCGTCCGCAACGCCTCCTTCACCGACTACCTCCTCCCCACCTTCGCCGACGCACCCCATGTCGAAGCCGTCATCGTCGAGGACCCCGAACCGGACGGCCCCTTCGGAGCCAAAGGCTTCGCCGAACTGCCCACAATCAGCTCGATGTCCGCAGTCGCCGCCGC
Organism: uncultured Acidimicrobiia bacterium; assembly: GCA_964511945.1. Classification (GTDB taxonomy): domain Bacteria; phylum Actinomycetota; class Acidimicrobiia; order Spongiisociales; family UBA11373; genus CAZEHO01. The sequence continues at coordinate 10,490 of CAZEHO010000004.1, forward strand.
CATCCGCGACGCCACCGGCCTCTTACTCAACCGGGTCCCCGTCCGCCCCGAAGACATCGTCGGGCTCTAGCCGAGCCGGATTCCGGCGGGTTCGGCAATGGCCGCTCGGCGCAACTCCGCCTCGTGGAACACGATCTCCGCATCTCTCCCATTGGCGACTTCGTGTTCGACACTGCATCCTCATTTGCGGTGCTTCGGCTCACGCTACCGACAGAACCTGCGCCGGCGCCCGAGGCCGCCACCTCCCCGGGGAAGTAGCCTGAAGGGTTACCTGACCGTCCCAAGGGAGACTTCGTGACCGCTATCGATATCAAGCCGGCTTCGGGCAAGTTGGGCATCCTCACCCCGGGAATGGGTGCCGTTGCCACCACCTTCTATGCCGGTGTCATCGCCGCCCGTAGGGGTCTGGCGGAGCCGTTCGGGTCGTTGACCCAGCTGGGCCATATCCGACTCGGCAAGCGCACCGAGGCCCGTAATCCGTTGATCAAAGACTTCGTCCCAGTCGCGTCTCTGGACGATCTGGTGTTTGGTGGCTGGGATCCGATCTCCGACGATGCCCATCAGGCTGCACAGCGCTGCGGTGTGCTCACGCCGTGGGATCTGAGCGGTGTTGCGGAGGATCTGGGTGAGATCTCACCGATGCCGGCCGTGTTCTCTCATGATTGGGTGAAGAAGCTCGAGGGTGTCGACCATGTGAAGACGGGCACCTCCACCATGGATCTGGCCGAGCAGTTGATGGCCGACATGGAGTCGTTCAAGCGGGACAACGGCTGCGACCGATTGGTGATCGTGTGGTGCGGCAGCACCGAGACCTACCGCGAGCCGACCGCGGTGCATCAGAGCCTGGAGGCCTTTGAGGAGGGTCTGCGCAACAGCGATCCGGAGATCGCTCCGAGCCAGGTGTATGCCTACGCCGCGCTGAAGCTCGGGGTGCCGTTTGCGAATGGTGCCCCCAACCTGACCGTCGATATCCCCGCAATGGGCGAGCTGGCGGCGGAGACCGGTACCCCATTCGGCGGTAAGGACTTCAAGACCGGCCAGACCCTGATCAAGACCATCCTCGCTCCCGGCTTCAAGGCCCGGCTGCTCGGTGTCGACGGCTGGTTCTCCACCAACATCCTGGGCAATCGCGACGGTGAGGTGCTCGACGATCCCGAAAGCTTCAAGTCCAAAGAGGTCTCCAAGCTGGGCGTGTTGGAGCAGATCCTCCAGCCCGACGTGTACCCGGACCTGTATGGGGACATGTATCACAAGGTGCGGATCAACTACTACCCGCCCCGGGGGGACAACAAGGAAGGCTGGGACAACATCGACATCTTCGGGTGGATGCGCTACCCGATGCAGATCAAGGTGGACTTCTTGTGCAAGGACTCGATCCTCGCCGCCCCGATCGTGTTGGACCTGGCACTGTTCATGGACCTGGCGTCGCGTGCCGGCCAAGAAGGGGTGCAGGAGTGGCTGTCGTTCTACTTCAAGAGCCCCCAAGCCGCTCCCGAGCTGTATCCCGAAAACGACCTGTTCATCCAGCTCACCAAACTCAAGAACACCCTGCGGCACTGGATGGGTGAGGACCTGATCACCCACCTCGGCACGGAGTACTACGAGGAGTAGGACCCCGGTGATCGGGCTCGACAACGTCGAACTGCGCGACGCGCTCGTGCGGTTGCGCCCCTACCGGCTCGAAGATGCCGACGCCGTACTCGACGCCGTGGCCGAATCGATTCCGGAAGTCGGCGCCTACGAGACCTGGTGCCATCCCGGGTACACCCTGGAGAACGCGGCCGAGTATGTGGCGTGGTGGGTGTCGTCGTGGGATCGGGGGACTGCGTATTACTTCGCCGTGCACGATTCAGAAGGGACCTACCTGGGAAGCTGTGGGCTCGCCGGGCTGGATCGGGAACACGCAACCGCAGGCATGGGATTCTGGATCCGGACCCCCCAGACCAATCGGGGCTACGCAACGGCGGCGGCCCGGTTGGTCGCCGAGTTCGGGAACGACGTCCTGGCACTCGCCCGAATCGAAATCCTGGCGGCGGTCGACAACGCTGCCAGCAGGAGGGTGGCGAAGAAGCTCGGTGCCCGCTTCGAGGGAATCCTGCGCGACCGCTTCCTGCTGCTGGGTACGCGTCGCAACGGAGCGCTGTACGCATTAACCGAATAGGGGGACAGGCCATGACCGAGGCGCCGGACTTCACCATCACCGAGGCCGGCGAGGCCGACGTCCCCGCCATCGCCGAGTTCTTCTGGGCCGCCTGGCGCTCCTCCGGGCCCAATGCAGCCCGGTGGGCGGGAGCGAGCGAAGAGGTCATGGAGGAGCTCACCGCTCCCGAAGTCCTCCGGGCCCGGATCGGAGGACCCGAACGCAGAATGTTCCTGGCCTGGGTCGAAGACCGGGTGGTCGGCTTCGCATCTAGAACCGGACACCCTGGTGGAACTCGCCGGAATCGTGGTCCTCGAAGAGATGGCCGGCCGCGGCATTGGAACTCCACTGGTCGACGCAGCCGCAGAGGTTGCGACAGCAGGTGGCCCCGAGGAGATGCTCGTCAAGACGGAGACCACCAACGAGCGGGCACTCGGCTTCTATCGCTCACGCGGGTTCTCTGATCTCAGGACCTCCGCCGAGGAGGTAGAAGGCATCACCGTCGAGGTGGCGGAACTCGTTCGCCGGCTGAGGTAACCGTGGGGTACGCGCGGCGCGCAACCGGCACTTGCCCGGTAGCCTCGCGAGAGAGGCCGCAGCCGCGCCGCCCACCGAGTCGGGAGGCGCACACCATGTCGAAGTGGAAGGACGAGATCGACGGGAAGCGGCTGCATCCCGAGAGCCTCATGATGTCCTACGGGTACCGACCGGAATGGTCGGAGGGGGCCATCAAGAGTCCGATCTTCCAGACCTCGACGTTTGCATTCGAGACCGCCGAGGACGGCAAGCGCTTCTTCGAGCAGGCGCTCGGGAAACGTGAACTCCAGCCCGGTGAGAGTGGCGGGCTCATCTACAGCCGGCTCAACAACCCGGACATGGAGATTTGCGAGGACCGGCTCACCTTGTGGGACGGCGCCGAGGACGCCGCCCTTTTCGGCAGCGGGATGGCGGCGATCTCCACGGCAATGATGACGTTCCTCCGCCCGGGCACCGCGTTGCTGGCAAGCGAACCGCTCTACGGCGGGACGCACCATCTCGTTGACTGGGTGATGCCGCAGTTCGATGTCGAGGTGCTGCGATTCGGGTGCTCGACCACGGAGGACGAAATCGAGGCTCTCGTGGCAGCGACCGGCAAGCCGCTGTCGATGATCCTCATCGAAACCCCGGCGAATCCGACCAACGACCTGATCGATATCGCGATGTGTGCCCGCGTTGCCGATCGCCACACCACCGACGACCGTCCCGTTCCGCTCGCCGTCGACAACACCTTCCTCGGGCCGGTGTTCAGCCACCCACTGCGGCACGGTGCCGATCTGGTCATCTACTCGGCAACCAAATACCTCGGCGGGCACAGCGATCTGATCGCCGGTGCCGTGCTCGGCTCGAAAGATCTCATCGAACAGGTGAAGGCGTACCGGACGGTGCTCGGAACACACACCACTCCCTGGATCTCCTGGCTGTTGATGCGAAGCCTCGAGACCCTGCCGCTCCGGATGGGGCGCCAGGCCCAAAGCGCCCGCCGGGTTGCCGACTTCCTGGCATCACACGACAAGGTCCAGCGGGTCAGCTATCTAGGACACCTCGACGCCGGCCATCCCCAGTTCGATCTGTATGAGCGCCAGTGCGAAGGTCCCGGAGCGATGATCGCATTCGAGGTCGAGGGTGAGGAGGCCGGGGCCTACCGGTTCCTCAACTCACTGCAACTGATCAAGCTGGCGGTGAGTTTGGGCAGCACCGAATCCCTGGCTGAGCATCCGGCCACGATGACTCACTCTGAAGCAACGCACGAGACGAACTGTGCTGCCGGGGTCACCGACGGATTGGTCCGGATCTCGATCGGTGTGGAGCATCCGGAGGACCTGATCCTCGACATCGGACAGGCACTGCGCGCCGTCTGATCTCCTTACATCTCGCTCACCGACCTCACATCCCACTCCCGTTCACTGGGCACAGGCCCAGACAAGAAGGGAGTGGGTCATGAAGCACAAGAGGCTCCTCGGAACGGTCCTGGCGGTGTCACTCCTGGCGGCTGCGTGCAGCAGCAGCGACGACGGGAACGCCCTCGATTTCCCGTCGACGGCACCTGCAGTCGAAGCCGAACTCACCAACGGTCCGGCTCCACCAGATACGGCGTTGGGCGAGCTGCCAGAGGACGCACTGCCGGATGGGCAGTTCCCACCGCCGCCCCAGGGTGGAGCCCCGACCGACCCTCAGGTTCCCCAGCAGACGGCCCCGGAACAGGCGGCCGCCGAGGTGTTCGACCCGGCCGCCGATGCGCTCGATGCCGGTACCTCCGGCCTGCCCTACACGATCGTCGACACCGGCCAGGCCGCCTTCTACGACGAAGACAGTCAGATCGCCGAACCGGCGGACGGCTCCGCCTTCGACGGCCAGGACGCCTCCTACGACGGTGTCGACTTCGCCTATGTGGACAACGGTGACGGGACCGTCACGGATCTCAACACCGGGCTCATGTGGGCATCGGACCCCGGCGAGAAGGTGACCTGGGCCGAGGCGATGGCCGGAGCCGAGGACTACTCGCTGGCCGGATACGACGATTGGCGACTCCCAACGGTCAAGGAGCTGTACTCGCTGATCACTTTCAGCGGCAGCAGCGTGGCGAGCATCCCGTATATCGACACCGACTACTTCGAGTTTGCCTACGGCGACGAGTCGGCCGGCGAGCGGGCGATCGACAGCCAGTGGTGGACCAGCACGAAGTACGTGAGCACGGTGTTCGACGGTAAGGACGCGGCATTCGGTGTGAACTTCGCCGACGGCCGCATCAAGGGGTACCCCACCGACACCGGCCCCGGCGGACAGCCGAAGCTCAACTATGCCCTCTACGTCCGGGGCAACACCGACTACGGCGAGAACGATTTCGCCGACAACGGTGACGGCACCGTGACCGACGCGGCCACCGGCTTGATGTGGCAGCAGGATGACGGCGGCCTGACCCTTGACTGGGTGGAAGCGCTGTCGTACTGCGAATCGGCCACCACGGCCGGGTACGACGACTGGCGCCTGCCCAATGCCAAGGAACTCCAGAGCATCGTCGATTACAGCCGCAGCCCCGACACCACGGGCACGGCGGCCATCGATCCCGTGTTCGACGTGAGCGACATCCAGGGCTGGTACTGGTCGAGCACCACGCTGCTCGAGTCGCCTGACGGCAGCCAGGCGGTCTACGTCACCTTCGGTGAAGCCACCGGCATCTACAGCGGCGAAGCCATCGACGTCCACGGGGCCGGTGCCCAGCGCTCCGACCCGAAGACCGGCGATGCTTCCGCCTACGCCGATGGCTTCGGACCGCAGAACGACGAGATCCGCATCGACAACTACGTCCGCTGCGTCAGAGATGCGTAGAAGGCCTCGTCCCTCCCCCCGATCCGGTGCTGTCAAGACCGGTTTGACGTGGGGCGGGGGGGAGGTGGCCCGAAGGGCCGGAGGGAGGTCGGGAACCGCTTCGCGGTTCCTTGGGGGTTGCTTCGCAACTCCAGGCACAAGGCAACCAGGACTCCCCTGCTCCCCGCGGCGCTCAGCACCCTTGAGAGAGGGGGCCGAACCCGTATCCCCAGGATCCGGTACCGTCTCATCCCGTGCGAGTCACCGTCTGCCAACTCCGAGACGACGAACATCTCATCGCCGATGAGTGGGATGCGCTGGTCGAACACACCCGGGCGGTCGAGTCGGACCTCGTGGTCCTGCCGGAGATGCCCTTCCACCCGTGGCTGTTCACCGAGCGCCGGGCCGACCCCGACCGTTGGGCGGAGGCCGCCGGAGCCCACGACTACTGGATGCGGCGCCTCGGTGAAACCAGTGCGATGGTCGTCCTGGGCGCCCGGCCCATCCTCGCCGAAGAGCGGCGGCTCAACGAGGCCTTCGTCTGGTCGCTCGAGACCGGGCACCGGGCAGCCCACTACAAGCGCTACCTACCCAACGAGGACGGCTTCTGGGAAGCCTCGTGGTACGAGCCCGGTGACGGCAGGTTCGACGCCAAACGCACGAGCGGGATCACGGTCGGCTTTCTGCTGTGCACCGAACTCTGGTATCCCGAACACGCCCGGGAGTACGGCCGGGCCGGAGCCGATCTCATCGCGGTCCCCAGAGCGACCGACGCCGCCAATCGCAGCAAGTGGGTCGCCGGGGGCAGAACGGCGGCCGTCGTGGCGGGCTCCTTCTGCGCATCGTCGAACCGCGGTGGCACTTCCGGGGGCATGGACTGGGCGGGTACCGGCTGGGTCATCGATCCCGATGGAGAGGTACTGGCACTGACCTCCAACGACGACCCGTTCGTCACTGTCGAGATCGACCTAGACGTTGCCCTGCGGGCCAAGAAGACCTACCCCCGCTACGTGCGATAGCTCGATACCCTCCGCCGTCATGCGCCGCCTGATCCCGATCGCCGCCCTTGCGCTGGCCCTCGCCGCCTGCTCGAACCTCGACACGATCGATCCGGACATCGATCCCGACCTCGAGACCACAGCGGCTGAGACCACCACGACCACACTTCGCACCGGAGCCCCGGCGACCACCGTTCCCCCGGAACCCACCACGACCACCACCGAGCCGCCGACCACGACGACCGCAGGCTCGGAGACAACCGAGGTCCCGGCCACGACGACACCTCCTCCGACCATCCCATTGGCCGATCTCGATCTGCGGCTTGTTGAGGTGGCGGCAGGGTTCGACGCACCGGTGCTCGTCCACGCCCCGCCCGGCGACGATCGGCTGTTCGTGCTGGAGCAACCGGGACGAATCGAACTGCTTCGCGGAAGCGATCGGCTCGGCACCTTCCTCAGCATCAGCGGGATCGTGGCCTTCGGTGGCGAGCGCGGGCTCCTCGGCCTGGCGTTCCACCCGGGCTACCCCACCGACCCCCGGTTCTACGTCCATTACTCGGCCGCCGATGGGGCCGGCATCCTGGCGGAGTACCCGGTGAGCGCCGATCCCGACAGGGCAGACCCGGATTCCGGGAGAACCCTGCTCCGGATTCCCCAGCCGGCGAGCAACCACAACGGCGGCATGATCGCCTTCGGACCCGACGGCCTCCTCTACATGGGCCTCGGCGACGGCGGTGCCGCCGACGACCGCTTCAGGAACGGTCAGAACACCGACACGCTCCTCGGATCGATCATCCGGATCGACGTCGACGGCGGCGATCCCTATGCGATCCCTCCGGACAACCCATTTGCCGACGGCGGAGGCGCCGCTGAGATCTGGGCCTACGGCCTGCGCAACCCTTGGCGGTTCGCATTCGACGGTGACTTCCTCTTCATCGGGGATGTCGGCCAGAACCGGTGGGAGGAGATCGATGTCATCGATCACCGCAGAGCCGGCGCTAATTTCGGCTGGCCGATCCTGGAAGGGTTCCATTGCTTCGGCGCAGCCGAGTGTGACCGGACCGGCCTCGTGGATCCGGTCCTCGAGTACCCCCATGAGGGAGGAGCCTGCTCGGTCACCGGCGGCTACGTGTACCGCGGTACCGCGATCCCCGAACTCAACGGGGCCTACTTCTACGGCGACTACTGCTCCGGCGAGATCAGCTCGTTCCGGATCGACGGCGAGGGCATCTTCGAACTGCGGTACTGGGACGAACTCAACGTGCCCTGGCTCACCTCATTCGGAATCGACGGCAGCCGCGAGATATACGCCGTCAGCGCCACCGGGAGCGTGTTCCGCATCGAGCGCGGGTAGCGTTGGGTCGACGTCGAGGAGGGTGTCATGACGGAACTGTGCGCTGCACGGGTCCGCGAGTACCTGATAACGCACGGCATCGGGTACGAGATCCACGAGCACACCGAGACCTACACCGCCCAGGAACTCGCCGCCGTCGAGCACGTGCCGGGCCGACAGGTGGCCAAGGTGGTCATGCTGCGGATCGGGCCGGAACTGGCGATGACCGTTCTGCGGGCGCCGGATCACGTGAGCATCGGCAAGGCCCGGATCGTCTTCGGCCGCGAGGACATCCGGATCGCCAGCGAGCTTGACTTCCTGGAATCGTTCCCGGATTGTGAACTGGGCACCGTGCCACCGTTCGGGCTGCTGTACGGGCTCCCGACCTACGTGGACGAGCGACTGCTCGAGGCCGACGAGATCATCTGCCCCGCCGGCAGCCACACACTGTCGATGCAATTGGCAACCGAGGACTGGTACAAGCTGGTCGAGCCGGTGACCGTCGACATCGCTACCGGCTGATTGGTCCGCCCCGGGGCGGCGTTCCGGCCGGGTCAGGCCGGCAGGTTGACGCGACCCAACACCGGTTCCGTCAGACTGCCGAGATACAGGTACCCGCCATGCTCCCGCACCCCGGTCACCATGGCCACCGAGCCGGTGGGATCCTGGAGGTTGTGCACCACCGTTGCGGTGACATCGAAGCCGATCGCCATGCCGTAGCGGACCGGTTGCGGCTGCACCGATTCCGGAAGCCGTGCGATCAGCCCCCGCAACCTCGGGCGAGGCAGCAGCCGGTCGAGCGGCCGGTTGCGCGGGGTCACCAGCGGCGCCCAGACGGTGCCCCCAGGCCCAACCGAAAGATTGTCGGGAACACCGGGAAGGTTGTCGGCGAACACCTCGACCGTTCCGGCCGACTCACCCGTGAGCCGGAGTGAAGAAATCCGGTACTCGGCGGTCTCGACAACCAGAACCGCCGATTCATCCGGGAGGAGCGCCACCCCGTTGGCGAATGAAAGGCCCTCGAGCAGCACGTCGACGCCACCCTCCGGGTTTCGGCGCAGCAAGCGCCCGGTGTTGCTGTGTTCGAGGAAGTCGCTCCGGTATTCGTGGATCCCGAACCGACGCGAGCTATCCGTGAAGTAGATGGTTCCGTCTGCGCCGATCGCTGCGTTGTTCACGAATCGCAGCCGCTCGCCGGCAAGCGAATCGGCGATCACCCGGACCACTCCGCTCTCGACGGCGAGCAAGCCGCGCTCGGCGTCGCAAACGATCAGCGAGCCGTCCGGTCCCCACTCGAGCCCCAGAGGCCGGCCACCGGTGTCGGCGACCACCACCGGTTCCGCATCCCATGCATCGATCCGCAGGATCCGCCCGTCTTCGAGGCCGCACCACAGCCTTCCGGCGGAATCGGCGAGAACGTCCTCGGGCCCGATGCCCGGCACATCCTTCAGGTCGGCCGAAGCGAGCAGTTCGTTCCGGGCAAAGGCGCCTACAAGACCGTTGTCCTTGGGTGGGCGCCAGGCGCGTGGCTGCAGTGACGACGACATCCGCAGAGAATACCGACGAGCACTCGCCTGCTCCCTCGATCAGGCGCGCGCGATGGAGCCAGCCGGCGTGCAGGCGTCGTCGTACTCCACGAGCATTGGCGGCCGCTCCTCGTCGGCGCATGCCGGGCACGACGGGTCGCGATGCAGCCGCAATGTCCGGAACTCCTGGCTGAGCGAGTCGTAGGTCAGCAGCTTGCCGACCAGCGGGTCGCCGATTCCCAGCAACAGCTTGATCGCCTCCATCGCCTCGAGTGACCCGACGATGCCGGGGAGCACCCCGAGCACCCCGGCTTCAGCACACGATGGAGCCAGCTCCGGCGGGGGTGGTTCCGGGAAGAGGCACCGGTAGCAGGGCCCGTTGTACGGATCGAATACCGTGGCCTGGCCTTCGAATCTGAAGATGGAGCCGTGCACCACCGGGGTCCGCAGGTGTAGCGAGGCGTCGTTCACGAGGTACCGGGTCGGGAAGTTGTCGGCACCGTCGACCACGACGTCGTAGCTGCCCATGATCTCGAGGATGTTGTCGGCGGAGAGACGCTGGGCGTAGGGCTCTACCTTGACGTCCGGGTTGAGGCGCCGGATCGTCTCGGTGGCCGACTCGACCTTCAGTTGCCCCACACGGTCGAGGTTGTGCAGGATCTGACGCTGCAGATTGGTCGCGTCGACGACGTCGAAATCCACAATGCCGATCGTCCCGACACCGGCGGCGGCGAGATACAGGGTTGCCGGTGAGCCGAGGCCTCCGGCCCCGATCAACAAGACCTTGGAGGAGAGCAGCTTCTCCTGGCCGGCCTCACCGACCTCGGGCAGGAGGATGTGGCGGCTGTATCGGGCTCGCTGGTCGTTGTCGAGCGTCTTCGGCACCTCCCACGGGCGCCCCTCAGTCTTCCACTGGTTGAAGCCGCCCGCCAGCGATGCGACGTTGGTGTACCCCATCTCCTCGAGCGACTTGGCGGCCAGGGCGGACCGGGCACCGGCTGCACATACCAGCAGGATCTCGGTGCCGGGATTCGTCGTGAAGCGGGCAATGTTGCCTTCGAGCACACCCCGAGGCAGGAACACAGAGCCGGCGATGGCTCCCTGCTCGAACTCCTCCGCTTCGCGGGTATCGATGATCAGCGGAGGGTCATCAAGCCGAGCTTCGAGTTCGGCGGTCGTCACCTCGCGGATCTGCGCCCGGATGCGATTGACCAGTTCGTTGTAGGAGAGAGTCATGGGAAGAAGCTTGGTTTCAGTCTCGAACGGGTGTCACCGTAGTGGCATTCCGAGGGGTATCAGGGAACTCATGGCTGGGAGCTGCGAACAGGCGAGGCCCGCTCGCTCACCAGAACAGCGTGTTGTTCAGCCGGGCCACGGCCTGGTCGACGGTGCCCTCCCAGGCACGGGTCGACAGGTACTTCCATCCGGCATCGGCCATGAGCACCACGATCGTGCCCTCGTCGATGCGTTCGGCGTAGCGCAGTGCGGCGTGGAGCGCTGCACCCGAGGAGAGCCCGGCGAACAGGCCTTCCTCGTTGAGTAGACGCCGGGTCCCGACCACGGAGGCTTCCGTGCCCACGAGGATCTTCCCGTCGATGGCCGACGGATCGAAGATGGGTGGCTGATACCCGTCCTCGAGCGACCGCAGTCCCATCACCATCTCCCCTGCGGGCGGCTCGGCTGCGATGACCTTGCAGCCGGGGTTGGCCTCTTTCAAAGCCCGCCCGGTGCCCATCAGGGTACCGCCGGTACCCAGCCCGGCGACGAAGACATCGACCGGCCCGGCCGCCTGGTCGAGGATCTCGGGGCCTGTGGTCTCGTAGTGCGCCCGGGGGTTCGCCTCGTTGGCGTACTGGAACAGCATGGTGTAGTCACCGGACGAAGCCATGTCCTCGGCGAGCCGAATCGCTCCGTTCGACCCCCGCTCGCCGGGGCTCTCCACGATCTCGGCGCCGAACGACGCGAGCAGACCCACGCGCTCCGCCGACACGTTGGAGGGAACCACCACGGTGAGCCGATAACCCCGCAGCATGGCGAGCCTGGCCAGGGCGATGCCGGTATTGCCCGACGACGGTTCGAGCAGGCGGTCGCCGGGCTCAATGAGCTCGTCGCGCTCGGCGGCGTCGACCATCCACGTCGCCGGACGGTCCTTGACCGACCCGGTCGGGTTGTGCCACTCCAGCTTGGCCAGCAAGCGGATCCCGGGACGCGGTGAGATCGCATCGAGTGACACCAGCGGGGTGGGCGTCGTGCGCACCGGCAGATCGATCACTCGGTCGTCAACCGCCGGCGACGGCCGGAAGGATGACGACCTCCGCACCATCGGGAACCGGCGTGTCCGCACCCTCCAGGTAGCGAACGTCCTCGTCTCCGAGGAACACGTTGATGAACCGCTTCAACTGTCCGGACTCCTCGAAGATGACCTCGCCGAACCCGGGGTACTCCCGATCGACGCTCCGAATCACTTCGGTGATGGTTCCGGCATCGGCATCCACCACTGCAGCACCGCCGGTTCGCGGTCGGAGCACTGTCGGTACCCGTATTTGCACACTCATGTCGTTGACTCCGTCGTATTGGCGTCGCTCACAACCAATTCCTCTTCGATGATGTTCCCGTCCTCGTCGATCCTGAACGCCCGAACCTCGGGATCGTCCTCGTCCTCGAGTGAGACGAGTAGGTAGACCCAATCCGGCTCCGCGGCGCGGGCGACATCGGTCCGCGAGGGATAGGCCGCGGTGTGGGTATGGGAGTGAAAAACCCCTCCGAGATGCCAGCCCAATCCCTCGGCATGCCGCAGCGCCTTGATGTGCTCCCTCGGCTCGATCGTGTACGCCACCGGGGAGTGCTCGGCGTTGGTCAGTGAGTAGACCATCCGGACGTTGCAGTCATCATCGAACGCGAGCAGGCCGCACGCTTCCTCGGGGTAACAGAACCGGGCGTGGGCCACCATGGCGTCGCGAACTTGGGAAGGCACCTGCATCGGGCGGGAATGTAGTCAGGGAACGGGCGCTAGCGCGGTGTCGGACCTACTCGGTGTCGGACCTACTCGGTGTCGGACCTACTCGGTGTCGGGAACGATCACCGTTCGGATGTCATCCCCATACTCCTCGAGTTCATCCATTGCCTCATTGACCTCATCCGCCTCGAGCGACACGGTTCGGGTCACGAACCCGTCGAGGTTGAGCGATCCGCGCCGGGCCATCTCCAGCAGCAAACCGATCTCGCTGGCCAGGTGGTCGGCCGCCCCCAGCACCTCGGCTTCGCGGTGCACCAGGTCGGCCGTCGGATCGATCTCGAACCCGCCCCGGGCAATACCGACCGCGACTGCTCGCCCACCGACATCGAGCGCCGCCACTGCCTGGCGCATCACCTCCGGGGAACCGACGAGCTCGACGGCCACGTCGACTCCATCTCCGTTCATCCTGCGGATCTCCTCGATGGGGTCGTGGCGTGCGGCATCGACCGGGATCGCCCCGCGCCGGGCGGCTGCCTCGAGTTTCACCGGGTTGATGTCGACCGCATACACCTCGGCCGCTCCGAGCAACTGGGCCAGGACGATCGCCGACTGGCCCAAACCCCCCGATCCGAACACCGCGACCGTCTCTCCGAGACGAAGCCTGCTGCGGCGCAGTGCGTGCAGCGAGGTCGCGGTGGAACACATCATGATGGCGGCCTGCTCCAGCGGGATCTCGTCCGGCACCACAAAGGCGTTCCGGGCAGGGACCGCGATCTGTTCGGCATATCCACCATCTCGGTCGAGTCCGATCATCGCGCCGGTGTCACAGAACTGCTCGGCTCCATGGCGGCAGGGATCACAGGCGCCGCAGGTCACGAGGTAGTGGAGGCAGACCCGGTGGCCGCGCGTCAGGGTCTCGACACCCTCGCCGACCTCCTCGACGACCCCGGCCACCTCGTGTCCCGGGACCAGGGGAAGCAACGGGACCGGCCGGATCCCGGATCGGTAGTGCACGTCGGACCGACAGATCCCGGCGGCCTTGATGGACACCACCACCTCTCCGGGTCCCGGTGCCGGTGAGGGCACTTCGATGGTCTGCAGCGGTCGTCCAAGTTCAGTGATCTCGAGGGTGCGCATATCGCGCGAGCCTACGTAGCGGCTCGGGCTGCTGCGCCGGCTCTCCGGCAACGGGACCCGAGAGACGGGCCACGGGCTCTGGGAGACGATTCTGCGGCTCGTTGCGCGTTGCTCATCGCACGTTGCCGGCCGCGGCCCGGGTGCCCTCGACCCGGCTACTCTCGTCGTATGTCCGACTCCGACTCCACTTCCGCCGGCGGCATCGCCGAACGCACCCTCACCATCCGTTCCGCCTCAGGTGACGCGCTGCTGAGCGTCCCGGCGATCCCAGCCGGCCTCGGCCTCGTCGCCGCCATCGCGATGGCACCGCGGCTCGTAGCCGCCGCCGCGCTCGGCGGGATGTTCGCCAAGGTCTCGCTCTCGATCGAGTAGCGACTCAGCCGCGTCCGCTCGCTTCGGTCTTCGGTTCCTCCTGTGGATCCACCAGAAGGCTCGACACGAACAGCGTCTGGGCGGTGAGTGCGGTCACTCCGGCTATCGCCAGACCAACCTCGGCCCCGAGCGCACTGATCGCCACCGGGACGATGGCGCCGATCACCCAGGCCAGCTGAAACAGGGTTTCGGATCGGGTGAACGCCATCCCCCGCTTCGTCGGGTCGACGACCTGCTGCAGCAACCCGTCGAATGCAAACTTGGCGGTGCCCCATGCCAGCCCGGCGGCACCCACCAGGGCCGCGGCGGCCCAGATCCCGAAGAACTGGCCGGCAATGAAGGCCGCAGCCGCCTCGATGGCGAGCGCGGCCACCACCATTGGCTCCTCGCGCAGCCGCCGCTCCAGAAAGGGCGACACAAACGAGGCCAACCCGAACCCGAGGCCGGTCGCCGCGATCAGGGCCCCGAAGTCGAGGAACCCGGCGTCGGATTCCCGGAACTCGAATGCCAGCAGCGCCAGCAGGAATCCGTTGAGGAGGCGGACACCGGCGGTGGCGTAACGAGACAGCCGCAGCGCCCGCATCCGACCCGGACTGCGGCGCCGCCTGGCCGCAACCGGATCGATGAGTTCCAACTCGCCGGTGGCTTCCTGCATCAGTTTGGCGTTCGGCAGCCCGCGGGAGGTCACAGCGGCGAAGATGTAGCAGCCGGCTGCGAGGATCAAGGCCGCCGCACCTTTCATGCGCGGGATCTGCGCCGCGGCCGCGCCGATCGGAACCGCCAGTGCCCCGGCGTAGATCCCGATCCGCGCCAGGAAGGCGTTTGCCGAGACGAGCTGGACCGGCTGCGGCAATGCAACTGGCAACAGGCTGCTCTTGCTGATCCCGTAGAACCGCGACAGCACCAGCACGCCGAATGCGAGGGGGAACAGCCACAGGTTGGTCAGCCCCATGGTCATGATCACCGCCAGCACTGCGCGCAGAATGGCCGACAGCGTGAGCGCCACCCGATAGATCGGGAACTTGGCGAAGATCGTGCCGAGCACCGGAGCAACGATCGCGAACGGTGCCAGGGTCAACACAAGGTACAGCAGCACCTTGTCACGCGCTTCTGTGGAGGGAACGTCGAAGAACAGCGTTCCGGCCAACGCAACGGCGACCAGTGCGTCGCCCGCCACGTTGCCCGCCCACGACATCGCCAGCCGGCGGAACGCGGGACCGTTGCGGCTGAACATGGCGTCGACCCGGCGGATGGCGGCCGCCGCGGTCCGGCGGGTCAGGCCTCGCTTGCGCGTCGGCGCCGGCGGGGTCAGGGCGGGATCGATCCCGGATTCCGGTGTGGTCGGCACAGCCGAGACGCTAGTGGAGCGGCGGGCCGGGTTGCACCCCGGCAAGTGCCGCGTCATACGACGTTTGCCGCGTTCAGATGCGGCTCAGGAAACCTCCGGCATCGTCCTTCACGACGCGTCCTCAGCCTCTGAAGCACGGTCCAGTGTGCCTGCGGGCTGCGTCCTTGCCGGGCCACACCCTGATCGCCGGCGGACATCACCAGCGTTGTGAGACACCGCTCCTAGAGCAGATTTGCGGCTAGTTCCGCCAGCGGGCTGCGGACGGTGCGGTCCAGGCTCATGTGCCCGAAGAGCCGCTGCCCCTTGAACTTCTCGACCAGCGCCGCCGCCCCACCGAACGGTGAGATGTACGGATTGTCGACCTGGGAGAAGTCTCCGCAGAAGACGACCTTTGCGTCGGCGCTGATGCGGGTCAGGATCACTTTGAGGGTCGGGAGTTCCAGGTTCTGCGCTTCGTCGATGATGACGAACTCACCCGTGATCGATCGACCGCGGAGATAGGTGATCGATGCCATCTCCAGCTCGTCGCGCTCGACGAGTTCCTCGAGTGCTGCCCGCGCTGCCCCGGGTCCGCCGTCGGCAAACAGTGCCACCAGGTTGTCGTGCACCGCAGCCATCCACGGGGCGAGTTTCTCGTCGAGATCGCCGGGAAGATATCCGAGTTCCTGCCGCCCGACCGCGATGAGCGGGCGATACACAGACACCTTGCGGTAGCGGCCGGCTTCGATCACCTGCTCCAACCCGGCGGCGAGGGCAAGGAACGTCTTACCGGTGCCGGCCGGTCCCATGAGCGACACAGCCGGGATGTCCGGGTTGAGGAGCAGATCGAGAGCAAACGCCTGGCGGACGTTCTTGGACTCCACCCCGAACACCCTCCGGGTCCCGGGGACCCGGACCACCGTGGTCGGTTCCGTGGCGATCACCTGCCCCACAGCAGACTGTGAGGTCGTCGACTTCATGACGATGTACTGGTTGACCAGCAGATCGCGCTGCTCGAGGACCACCTTGCCTTCTGCGTAGAGGGCGTCGATGACCTCTCCGGCCACCGCGATCTCGACGACGCCGCTGTACGACTCGTCGACGGCAACGGTGTCCGCCCGGTAATCCTGCACCGTCACGCCCAGCTGCGCACCTTTGATGCGCAGGGCCGCATCCTTGGTCACCAGGACCGATTCGGCGCCCTCGTCAGCGAGGTTGAGGCAGGTCGACAGCAGCCGGTGATCGCTGGTCTGAGCGTCGAAGACGTCGGGGAGCCGGTCGGAGGAGATCCCGTTTGGTTCGATCCGCAGATCGCCGCCGTTGGGCAACGGCAGGGGGTCGCGCATCCCTCCCGGCAAGGAAGCTCCGTGCTCTTCGAGCAGCCGGATTGCACGACGGGCGTTGGCACCGGCCTCGTCCATCCGGGTCTTCTGCCGGTCGAGTTCCTCGACCACGATCAGCGGCACCACCACCGCGTGCTCATCGAATCGGAGCAGGGCGTTGGGATCTGCGAGCAGGACGCAGGTATCGAGAACGAAGGTGCGACGGTCGGTGTCCTGGCTCTCCACGCGGATCCCAGCCTCGCCGGGCGGACACCCGATTGCAAGGATCCCTCGAGGGCCGCGCCACCCACGGTTCTCGCCTTCAAACGCGAACCTGAACATCAGCGACGCCGCGACACACGGCACTAGCGTGGCGCGAACGACGAGGGGAGGTCCCATGCGGGTCGCCGTGATCGGAGCGGGTTCCTGGGGAACGGCGGTCGCCCATCTGGCGGCAGCACACGGTTCGGTCCGTCTCTGGGCGCGTCGTGAGGAAACCGCCGCCGGGATCAACGAATCGGGTCGCAACCAGGTGTACCTGCCCGACCTGGAGCTGTCGGATTCGATCACCGCCACCACCGATCTCGAGGAAGCGCTCGATCGGACCGAGGCCATCGTGATGGCGGTTCCCTCCCACGGGTTCCGCACCATCCTGCGTGACGCCATCGAGTTCGTCCCCTCTGGGGTGCCCATCGTCAGCCTCACCAAGGGGATCGAGCAGCAGACGCTCCGGCGGATGACCGAGGTAGTGCTCGAGGAACTCGATCACGCACCCCGCCGGGTCGGAGTGCTCACGGGTCCCAACCTCGCACGCGAGATCGCGGCGGGACAGCCGGCGGCTTCGGTGATCGCGATGCAGGACGAGTGGGAAGCCGCCCGGCTGCAGCGCTTGTTCATGGGACCCACCTTCCGGGTGTACACGAACCCCGATGTCGTCGGCTGCGAATCGGCCGGTGCGCTCAAGAACGTCATGGCCATTGCGGCGGGCATGGCGCACGGCCTCGGCTACGGCGACAACTCGAAAGCCGCACTGATCACCCGGGCACTCGCCGAACTCACCCGCCTCGGTGTGACCATGGGAGGAAACCCACTGACCTTCGCCGGACTGGCCGGGATGGGCGACCTGGTGGCCACCTGCACCAGCGAACAGAGCCGCAACCGGCAGGTCGGAGTGGCTCTCGGCGCCGGGAAGACCATCGACGAGATCGTCTCCGAGATGCGGATGGTCGCCGAGGGTGTGAAGACAACCGCGGCGGTGCTGCAACTGGCGTCACAGCACGATGTCGAGATGCCGATCGCCGCGATGGCGGGTTCGGTGCTCTACGAGGGGCTCAAGCCGGCCGACATGGTGGGCAGTCTGATGGGTCGGGAAGCCAAGGCGGAGATGCACGGGATCGCCTAGTGCCGTGTCTCATAACGTTGGCGAGGTTTCAGGGCGAGCTCAGGGCGTCGCCCGGCGAGGACGCAGTCCCACAGGCGCACTCGGATGCGTGCGTCAAGGGCTGAGGACGCGTCCTGAAGGACGATGCCGGAGGCGTTCTGAGCCGCATCTGAACCCGCCAAACATTTTGTGACGTGGCACTAGCAACCGGCAGCTATCTACCCGGCCAGGATCAGCCGTGCGTAGGTCGCCGGGTCCTCGGTGGGGTACGCCACCAGCACACCCGCTTCCGTGACCTGCTGGCGTACCGGGAGCGTCGCCGAGGCAATGGATGCTGAGGGAATGGAACGGGCCTCCCACGCCAGCGAGACCGCTTCGCCGAGATCGAAGCCACTGTCCAACACCAGGCCGTCGGTGAGCTCCGCGGCCAGGTCGGCCAGCTCTCCAGGGTTCCGCACCCTCTTGAGGGCAGTGAAGAGCCCAACGAGAACGACGCGCTGACGGTTCATCCGGCTGAAGTCACCGCCCTCCATGGCAGCCCACTCGCCGCCAATCAGTTGGACGCCGGTGCGGGAGCGCAGCCACCTCAGGACGGTCGATCCGTTGTAAACGTGGCAGCCGGCCGCCATCTGGAGCGGGTCGCCGATCGCCGGGCTGAACGCGTACTTCAGGCAGATCTTCATTCCATCGAGGAGGTCGATTGCTCCGGCGAAGCTCTCGAACCCGATCACGACGTAGTGGTCGATACTGAGATCGAAGAGGTCCTCGACCGCGATCGCCAGCA
The DNA here is from genome assembly GCA_964511945.1 of uncultured Acidimicrobiia bacterium. Classification (GTDB taxonomy): domain Bacteria; phylum Actinomycetota; class Acidimicrobiia; order Spongiisociales; family UBA11373; genus CAZEHO01. Next base: position 29,111 of record CAZEHO010000004.1, read on the forward strand.
GATCGGGACCCGAGACTCCGTGGCAGCCTTCGAAGAGTTCCTGGATCCGGCGGTCGGGACCTCCGCACGGGTCGGGAACCACCGTGTCTCGTGGAACGGAGATCACGGCGATGCGGTCGCCGGCCTGGTCGAGGGCCGCCACCATCAATCCATCGGCGCGAACGATCTCGTTCGCAGTCGGATCGGGTTTGGTGTCCTCCCCCACGATCAAGAAGGTCTGGAGCCCTTCGGGCAGCACCGGCAGGGTGGTCGTTGTGGTGGTGGTCGAAGTGGCCGGCGGACCGGTTGTCGACGTCGACTCACTCCCCGGGACCGTTGTCGTCGTGACCGGCGGAGGTGTCGTCGCCGGCACGGTCTGCAGGCTCTCCCGAGCGGCCGCCGGGTCGAACTCCACCCGCTCGATGCTGCGCCACGACGCGAAGAGGTCGAGTGCCGTGAAGATGTTCGGCACGAGCAGCGCCAACACCAGCGCCAGCGCGAGGCGGCGCAGCAAACCGGGAAGTGGCCGTGGGGCCAACCGCGTGGTCACCGGATGCATGCTATTGGCCGTTGACGGTTGGAACTGAGGCCGTCCTTATTCAATCGCCAGTTGCACCCGCCGGCAGCGCCTCCATCGCGCCACCACACGATCCTCAAGGTGACTAGCTCGATTGCCGACACTCTCGGTAGTCATGAAGGTCTACGTTGCGTATTCAGACCGGATGCGACGACTGGGGCTGATTGCTGCAGTCGTGGCACTGCTGGTCGGTGTGCTCGGGGCGCTCCCGGCGCAAGGCGACGACGCCGTCACCCACGAATACGGGGAGATGGTCGACTATCCCTTGGTGTTCCCGCTTGCACCAGACGATCCGGCCGACGTCGAGAAGTACCGCCCCGGCTGGGACGGTTTCTACGACTGGCGCCCCAACGGCACCCATCACGCCCAGGACCTGATCGCTCCAAAGATGGTCCCGGTGATCGCAGTCGCCTCCGGCACCATCGGATACGTCAACTGGACCTCCTGGGGCGAGCCCAACCCAGATCGTTGCTGCTCCCTCACCCTCAACCACGACGACGGCTGGGAATCCTGGTACATCCACCTCAACAATGACACCCCCGGCACCGACGACGGGCTCGGCTGGGGCATTGCACCCGGCATTCGCCCCGGGGTCCACGTCGAGGCGGGCCAGCTCCTCGGGTGGAACGGCGACAGCGGCAACTGCGATACCCAGGACACCGATTACTACGAGTGCCCACCCCACATCCACTACGAATTGCGTGATCCGAACGGTGTGATCGTCAATCCCTATCAATCGCTTCTCGATGCCGCGACGGTTGCCCTCCCGAAGTGCGACGGGCTCGCGGCCACCGCCGACATGATCGACACCAACGGCGACCGCTTGGTTCACGGCACCGATGAGGACGATGTCATCATCGGAACCGAGGGTGACGACCTGCTCATCGGCCACGGCGGCAACGACGTCATCTGCGGGCGGGGCGGCAACGACATCATCCTCGGTGGAGCCGGGGACGACCGCATGTTTGGCGACGGCGGCGACGATCATCTCGACGGCGACCTCGGGCTCGATCTCCTCTCCGGCGGTACCGGCGATGACCTCCTCGAAGGTGGTCTCGGCGGTGACGTCATCAGCGGCGGCGACGGGGCCGACTCCATCTACGGCTCGTATCGGGCTTCGCCGGAGGCAAACGGCGACTGGCTCCTCATCGACACCGACACGATCTTCGGCGACGCCGGCGACGATGCCATCCACGCCGGAGCCGGGGACGACATTGCCGACGGTGGAACCGGCAACGACACCCTCGACGGCGGCAGCGGCAACGACGTGCTCACCGGAGCGGCGGGTGCCGACGTGCTCTCCGGAGGATCAGGCAACGACACCATGACGGGGGACGATGGCGCAGACGGCCTCGACGGCGGTGCCGGCAACGACGAGCTGGCCGGCGGTGCCGGAAACGACACCCTCGCCGGTGGAGAGAACGACGATCGGCTGGACGGTGGCGCCGACAACGACGGGCTCTACGGAGGGTCCGGGGATGACATCCTCGAGGCCGGGAAGGGGCACGACACGCTCAGCGGCGGCGACGGCAACGACCTCGTGCTGGGAGGGCCGGGTCGCGATCGCCTCCTCGCTTCACCCGGGACCAACCACCTCGACGGCGGGGCGGGCAACGACACCCTCTCCTATGAAATGAGCAGCGTTCCCGTCACCGTCAACCTTGCGGCCGGTACCGGCAGCGGGGAGGGCCAGGACACCATCCGGAATGTGATCCACCTCATCGGATCGCGGTACGGCGACAGCCTCCGCGGCGACTTCGCCAACAACAAGATCAGGGGCCTGAAGGGCGCCGACTATCTCGCCGGCGGTGGCGGCGACGATTACCTGGACGGTGGGAGGGGCCAGGACTCGCTCTACGGCGAACGCGGCAACGACCACCTCACCGCAGGCCGGGGCCACGACTGGCTGCAGGGCGGGAAAGGTGACGACTTCCTGTTCGGAGCCGGCGGCAACGACACCCTCCTCGGAGGACCCGGGCGGGACACCCTGGCGGTCACCGGCGGTGTGAACACCCTCGACGGCGGGGCGGATCGGGACGTTGCCGACTACCGCTACAGCTGGTTCGGAGTGGTCGTCGACCTTGCCGCCGGGACCGCAGAGGGCACCGGTTCCGACACCCTCGTCTCCATCGAGGACGTCGGTGGCTCCGTGCACGACGACTACATCATGGGCGATGATGGCGCCAACGTGATCGAATCCCGCAACGGCAACGACGAGATCCACGGCGCCGGCGGCGACGATGTACTCAAGGCCGGACCGGGGAACGACATCGTGATCGGCGGCGAGGGCAACGATCGGTCCAACGGCGGCGGCGGGGACGACGCCTGTTCGGGCGAGCAGGTCTTCGTGTGCGAGCGGCCGGCTTAGGCCGGACTACGGCTCGAGCAGCACCGATCTGGCTTCCTCCGCAATTGCGGGCACGACCACTTCGAACACGGCAAAACGGTCGTCGGTGGTCTGACCCCGCCGGTAGCGGATGTAGATCTGCTGCAGGATCACGGCGACGCGGAACAGCCCGAACGCGTGGTAGTACCGGATATTGCCGAGGTCGAGATCACTCGTCAGCCCGTAGCGCTCGACAACATCGGCCTTCCGCATCACCTCAGCGAGGGCAAACCCCTCGAGGCTGATGAGACGGAACAGCGAATCGCCCGGTTCGGCCCAGTACGCCAGTGTGGTTCCGACATCCACCAGAGGGTCGCCGGTCGTTGCCATGTCCCAGTCGAAGACGGCCACTACCCGCCCGTCGTCGTCGACCATGATGTTGTCGAGCCGATAGTCGTTGTGGAGAAGTGCCGCCGCCTGCGGCGCCGGAACGGCCTCGGCAAAGCGCCCCGCCAGTTCCGTCATCGCTTCGAGATCTTCGTGCTTCGCCCGGTGCCAGCGATCGGTCCAGCCGGCGACCTGCCGTTCCAGGAACCCGTCGGGCCGGCCCAGCTCACCGAGGCCGATCGCCCGGTAATCGACCCGGTGCAGGCGGGCGAGGGCGTCGATCATGGCGTCGCCGACCCGTCGCCGTGACGCCGGAGCACCGTCGAGCTCCGGCGGCCATCCCGATCGAACGACATGACCGCGGTGGCGTTCCATGACGAAGAACTCGGCGCCCATGATCGACGGGTCGGTGCACAGATGGAATGCCCGGGGTGCCTCCGGGAACGCCTGGTGAAGCACCGAGAGCACCCGATGCTCCCTGGTCATGTCATGGCTCCCCGGTGCCACCGGACCCAACGGGGGCCGGCGCAGCACCAACTCGGCATCACCGGCCCGGCACAGATAGGTCAGGTTGGCGCGGCCGCCGTGGAACTGCTCGAAGACGACCTCCTGGTCGCCGACGATCTCGGGCAGCTGCTCGTGCAGATAGCCGGCCACCCGCTGCTCGTCGAAGCGCTCCTCATCACGGATCGGACCTGAGTCGCCCATAGGGGGATGCTATTGGAGAAGCAATGAGCGATGAGCAACAGGCCTACCACCTTGGGCCCCGAAGAGCGCAGCGAGCGAGCTAGCTCGCTCTGAACGAAAACACCAGCAGTGCGGCCACACCGAGTGCCGGCGCCAGCAGGTAGCCGGCTTCCAGGATCGAGCGGGGCCGGGGACGAGTGGTGAGGACCACCAGCACGGTCGCCGCTCCGACGACGGCCGCCGCCATGAGCAGGATCGCCCAGCGGCCTTCGACGGCCCCATCGGAGGCCAGTACATCCAGCGCCATCGCCGCAAACAGCAGGGCCAGATAGAGATTCGAGTCCCGGAACAGGAGCATGGCGCGACGGGTGTCCCGTGCCAGGCGCCAGCCGCCGGTGAGGAACCACACGCCGAGCACGGCCGCTGAGATCAGGTAAATCAGGCCGAGGCCGGCGACAGGATGCAGCAGCAGGGAGATGCCGACGAGCAGCAACGAGTACAGGAAGATCTGGATGGTCGTCGCCTGCTCTCCGGCCACCACGGGGAGCATTGGGACCCCGGCCCGCTCATAATCCGCCCGGTAGCGCAGCGACAGCGCCCAGAAGTGGGGCGGTGTCCAGTAAACGATGATCGCGAACAGGATCCATGCCTGGAGCTCGACGGTTCCGGTGACCGCCGCCCACCCGACCAGGACCGGCACCGCGCCGGCGGCGCCCCCGATCACGATGTTCTGCGAGGTCGTCCGCTTGAGCACCATCGAATAGATCAGGATGTAGAAAGCGAGCGCTGCAGTGCTGAGCACCGCTGCGAGCAGGTTGGTCGTCGCCCAGAGGAACACGAATCCGCCGACTCCGAGCGCCGACCCGACGATCAGGGCTTCCCGGTCGCTCACCCGCTCCGTCGGAAGCGGGCGATGCCGGGTCCGGCGCATCTCCCCATCGATATCACGATCGATGTAGTTGTTGATGGCGTTGGCCCCGCCTGCCGACAGCGTGCCACCGATGAGCGTGGCGATGACGAGCCACGTGTCGGGCCATTCACCGGCTGCCAACACCATGGCCGGCACCGTGGTGATGAGCAGGAGTTCGATGATCCGCAGCTTGGCCAGGGCGCTGTATGCCCGGAGGCGCTCGACGATCGACATGGGGCGCCGCCGGGGATCGGCGATCGCGACCTCGGGCATAGTCATGACCCGATCGGCTCCGGCGTTTCGACCCGGGCCGGCTCGGCGAGCGTTTCCGAGCTGTACAGCACGAATCCGATCCACATCGCGTCGGCCAGCAACAGGTGGACGACCTGCATCCACACGGGAGCCAGCAGCAGCACATTGGCGACTCCGGCGAACAACTGGATGCCGACGAGAACCGCCAACCCGTCGGCAAGCCTGATTCCGGGCCCTGTGGCGGGACGCCGGTTGACCGCGAGGTACAGCACCAGAGCCGAGGTTGCCACGGCCACGATCGGATGAATCCAGCGCAGCCGGACCAGGAACGCTCCGGTGAAGTCGTCACGGATGCCTTCGAACAGGCTCTCGGCGGGGAACAGGGTGTCGCCGAGTGCGGTGATGGCGCCAGCAGCACCGACCAGCATCAAGCCGCCGGTCGCGATCGAGAAGAGCCTGCGATCGCGGGGGTCCAAGGGCCGCACCGGAGCCCGTCCACCGCTGAGCCACCACGCCGTGAGCGCGAGTGAAGCAAGGAGCAGGAATGTGACGACCAGGTGCAGGGTGATCGACACGGCGCGGCCGTTGGACTGATCGTCGGCCACCCACTCGAACAGCACCAGCATCGCCCCAAAAAGGGCCTCGACGACAATCAGGGCCCCGGCAGCCGTCGCAGCCATGCGGGCCCGATCGCCCTTGGGGCAGGACCGGAACACCCAGACCACCAGCACCGCCACCAGGATCAGAGCCACGCCGCTCGATGCGCGATGTCCGAACTCGATGATCTCCTCCGCCGTGCCGGTCAGCGGGAGTGCCCCGCCGTTGCAGTCGGGCCAGTTGGACCCGCATCCGGCTCCCGACCCCGTGGCACGAACCACGGCCCCATACAGCACCACGGCGACGTTGTAGGCGGCAACGAACCAGGCGAATCGGGCAATGCGACCGATAGACACTGGGGCTCCTGATCGACGGAGACTTCAGCGTACCCGGCGCCTTCGGAGAGCTGCCGTACAATCACGCGGGAGAAGGGGGTGACATCGTGAAGAAGCTGATCGTGCTCCTCATCATCGTCGCGATTGGGGCCATCGTCGCCAAGCAGTTGATGGGCGACGCGTAGTGCCGTGTCTCATGACGCTGGTGATGTTCGCCGGCGATCAGGACGTCGCCCGGCAAGGGACGCAGTCTCGCAGGCGCACTCGAGTGCGTGCGTCAAGGGCTTAGGACGCGTCCTGACCGACGACGCCGGAGGCACCCTGAGCCGCATCTGAACTCGCCAAACGTTGTGTGACGCGGCACCCAGGAGCAGGCATTCTGCGGTGCGATCTCCCCGCTGTCGCGGGGAGATCGTCCCGTTTCAGGGCTGTGAGCTGCGAGCTGCGAACTCCCGAATCGCCGCCGCGATCTCACCGGCGTGGGTCAGCACCGCCTCGTGCCGGGCGCCGGGCAACTCCAGCACATCGGCCTGCTTCAGCAGCGAGGCGGTCTGCCGCTGATTCTTCGCCGGGATCAGCTGGTCACTTGTCGGAATGATGCACAGCGCCGGCACGTCGACTCGACCGATCCAACTGCGGGAATCAAACCGGTTGATCGCAAACGCCGCCTCGTAGTGCAGGTTGACGTCGCGATCGAGGAGTGATTCCCAGAGCCACGCCCCGTGTTCCGGCGGCACGACCCCGCCGTTCATCAAGTAGTGATACCCGATCCGCGGCAGGATCAGTGGCTCGATCCGGCCCAGTGCCCGTCCAAGGAGAAACAGGCCGGTCCCGAACCACTGTGGGAACCAGGTGGGCCGGGCTGCAGTTGCCGCCAGCACCAACCGGTCCACTTTTGCGGGGTGCCGTCTGGCCAGTTCCTGTGCGGTCATGCCGCCCAACGAGTACCCGACCACGGCAGCCGAGGCCAGTCCGCTCGCGTCCATGACACCTGCCACCTCGTCGGCAAGGTCGGCGATGGAGAATGAGCCGCGGATCCGATCGGACCGACCGTGGTTCCTCAACTCGATGGTCACGACGCGGTGATCCTCCGCGAGCACCGGAACCACCCGGTGCCAGGTGGCGACGGCGTCGTACACCCAGCCGTGGATGAGCAGGACCGGAGGCGCACCGGATTCGCCGGCCTTACGAACAACGAACTCATGCCGTCCAACGAGCACCGTGCGACCTGTCTGTGACGACGGCCGCTCCTGCACTCCCTGGAATCGGGGCGGCACCTCCGGGCCGATCAACCGCCAGAGTGCATAGGCGCCTGCCGCTGCTCCGAGAGCCTTCCGTCCCATGCCGACAAGCCTACGAACCCGGGCGCTACCCGGCCGCGGCGACGATCGCTTCGATGACCTCCATGTTGGCGATCGAGTCCTCCATCGACAGGAACGGAGGCGCTCCGTCGAGCACGGTCGCCGCAAACGCCTCGGCCTGCAGGGTGTACTGATCGGCCGGAGCGAACTCCAGGATCTCGTCGGGAGGCCTCGCCAGCGCACCGTCGCCGTCCCATACGAGCAGCCGGGTTGCCTCCGTCGGCGTGATGTTGAACGGAATCTCAACGGTGAAGCGCCCCCCGGTCCCCATCACCTGAACTTGCTGGTCCGGCGTGGCGCGGGTGGAACAGGCGAACACCGAGGTCTTGTCGCCGAACTCGAGAATTGCCGAAGTGAGGATGTCCACCCCCGAGGCGGCATCTCTGGTCATCGCAGCCGCCACCCCGCTCGGCTCGGCTCCGAACAGCATGCGGGAGAGGTTGACGTTGTAGCAGCCAATGTCCATCAATCCGCCACCCCCGAATCGGGCGATGTTGCGGATGTTGTCCGGGTCATCGTTGAAGTACGAGAACCACGACCTGACGGCCATCAACTCACCGATCCGGCCCGTGTCGACCAACTCGACCGCCGCCTGCCACGCCGGCTGCAGCCGATACATGAACGCCTCGATGAGCACCTTCCCGGTCTCCTCGGCGGCGGCCGACATCTCCCGGGCCTCACCGGACGACATGCCGATCGGCTTCTCGCAGAGCACATGGTTCCCGGCTTCGAGTGCCGCCACCGTCCACGATGCATGCATGTGGTTGGGCAGCGGGATGTACACCGCATCGACGCCGGGGTCGTCCAGCAAGTCCTCATACGACCCGTGGGCGGCGGGGATCCCCAACTCTGCGGCGGCAGCCTCGGCCCGGTCGAGTTGGCGCGATGCGATCGCCACCACCTCGGTTCGCTCTGCCGATTGCATGGCAGGGATGACCTTTTCGGTGCCGATGTTGGCGGTGCTGAGGATGCCCCAGCGCAGCGTGTCCACGGTCACGATCCCTCGATCGACCGGCCGGTGACCACCGAGACCCCGAGTTCCGCCATCTCGATGTCGTCCTCGTCTGCCAGGCCGCTCACCCCGACGGCACCGATCACGATTCCGTCGACCTCGATCGGCAGACCGCCCGGCCAACCGAGAAATCGCAGATCGCCGAAGTTGGTCACCGGAAACTGGTATTCACGGGCGGCATCGCCCACAGAACCGCTCGGCACCTCCTCCCGGCCGGCAGTGAACGCCTTGTTCATCGCAATCGGGCCGACCGACATCCGGGTGCCGTCCATCCGCAGGTAGGCATGGAGCTCCCCGTGGCGGTCGCAGACCGCGATGGTCGCCGCCTGTCCCCGGCGCTCCACTTCGGTGCGGATTGCCTCGACAATGTCGAGGGCGTCCTGATGAGAAAGCTCGATCACGCGGCGCATCGCCCGCTCCTCTCCGGCTCGGTGTAAGCGGTTTCTCGGAGCAAGTATGGTGGTTCCAGGAGGTCGATGTGTTGCGACACGTGGTCTTGTTCCGGTGGAAACCGGAGACACCGCCCGAAACCGTGGCGGAAATCGAGGCGTCCTTTGCGGACCTGCCCGGCAAGATTCCCGAGATCGCCGATTTCGAGTACGGAACCGACGTCAGCGTCGAAGGACTCGCCGACGGGTTCTCCCACTGCTTCTTCGTGACCTTTGCGAGTGAGGCCGACCGCGACATCTACCTGCCGCATCCCGACCACGCCGAGTTCGGCGACCTGATCAGGCCGCACCTCGAACGTGTGCTGGTGTTCGACTACGAGATCTGACGGCGACGGCCAGGAGCAAGTGAGATGAAGACGCGGCCGCTGGGGACCACCGGCATCGAGGTGTCCGAAACCGGATTCGGCGCGTGGGCGATCGGAGGCAGTTGGGGCGACGTCACCGAGGACAACGCCATGTCCGCCTTGCACGCCGCCGTCGACAACGGGGTGACCTTTTTCGATACCGCCGACGTGTACGGCGGGGGCCGGAGCGAGCGCCTCCTGGCAAGACTTCGCCGGGAACGCCCCGGTGACCAGTTCATCGTGGCCACCAAGGTCGGCCGGAAGCTGATGCCCGACCTCGCCGGCGGGTTCGCGCCCGAACTCATCGAAAGCTTCGTCGATGCCAGCCTCGAGAACACCGGATTCGAAGTGCTCGACATCGTGCAACTGCACACACCACCAACGGACCTCTACTACCGCCCGGAGTTGTTCGAGGCAATGGCCCGGATCAAGGAACTCGGGAAGGTCCGCCACTGGGGCGTCAGCGTCGAACGGCCCGAGGAGGGCCTCAAGGCGATCGAGTACGACGTGGTCGACACCGTGCAGATCATCTTCAACGTCTTCCGGCATCGCCCGTCGGAGGTGCTCTTCCCTCGAGCCGAGGAACTCGGCGTCGGAGTCGTGGCCCGCATCCCCCTGGCCAGCGGCCTGCTCACCGGGAAGATGAGCCTCGAGACATCCTTCGCCGACAACGATCACCGCACCTACAACCGCAAGGGGGAGGTGTTCGACGTCGGAGAGACCTTTTCCGGGATCCCTTTCGAGGTCGGAGTCGAGGCTGCGAACGCGATCAAGCCGCACGTCCCGGACGGGATGACGATGGCTCAGGTGGCCCTGCGGTGGATCCTCATGTTCGATGCGGTCAGCACGATCATTCCTGGTGGGAAGAACCCCGACCAGGTTCGCCAGAACGTGGCGGCGTCGGAGTTCCCACCGCTCGATGGGGCAACGCTGGATGCTCTGGCCTCCATCTATGACGAGCGGGTCAAGCCGCTCGTCCACCACCGCTGGTAGCGGCTCAGTCGTTGCGGCCGAATCGCCGGAGCCAGTCCCAGCGCGCCAGGATCGCTCCGGGAATGACACCCATGAGATGGAACGGCACAAAGCGACCCACATCCGGCTCACCACCGGTGAACCAAACGATCAGCCACACCAGCCAGACCGTGGCTCCCGCCAGGATCAGGATCCGTCCCACCCGCTGTCGAAGAACGCCGGCCCTACTCATGACTGCAGTCTCACCCGGCCCGGATGCTCCTCGGTCAGCGTGCCGATGACCGCCGCGGCCGGCGTACCTTCGGCTCGCAGCGCTGCGATCAGGGCCTCGGTGTGGAGCGCCGGAACCGCAAGCAGCAGACCTCCGCTGGTCTGAGCATCAGCCATCAGCAGTGCGCCGGTCTCGTCGATTCCATCGAGGTCGGCAAACCCCCTGGCATGCTCGAGGTTCCGCTTCGTCCCAGCGGGGACCACCCCAGCGGCGGCAAGATCGCGAGCAGACGGCAGCAGTGGAATCGACGCCGGATCAATCACCGCACCGAGTCGGCCGGCCAGCATCTCCCCGAGGTGCCCGAGCAGGCCGAACCCGGTGATATCCGTGGCGGCGTTGACGCCTACGGCCGCCATCGCCCGGGCGGCCCCATCGTTGAGATGAGCCATGACCTCTACTGCGGCGTCCCGAACCTCCTGTTCGACGACGCCCCGCTTGATCCCCGTTGCCACCAGGCCCGTGCCGATGGGCTTGGTGAGCACGAGCGCATCGCCGGAGCGGCCGCCGCTGTTCGCGACGATCTGCTCCGGATGAGCGATCCCGGTGATCGCCATCCCGTACTTGGGTTCTGTGTCGTCGATCGAGTGGCCGCCGACGAGTGCACACCCGGCGCGGGCCAGCACCGATGCGCCGCCCTCCATCACGTCGCCCAGAAGATCAAACGGCAGCCTGTCACGGGGCCACCCGGCCAACTGCAGCGCCGTGATCGGCCGGGCTCCCATCGCGTATATGTCCGACAGGGCATTGGCCGCGGTGATCCGTCCCCAGTCGAACGCCTCATCGACGATCGGGGTGAAGAAGTCGACCGACTGCACGAGGACCAGATCATCGGAGAGGCGGTAGACGGCGGCGTCATCCGACCCCTCGATGCCGATGAGCAGATCGGGGTGACGAACCGGGCTCAGATTGTCCAGACGGCGCAGGACCTGCGCCAACTCACCGGGGGCGAGCTTGCACGCTCACCCGGCCCCGTGGGAGAACGCGGTGAGGCGGATGGGCTCCTCGGTCACGGTCACCTCCTCTCGAGCAATGAACAACGAACGAGAGGCTACCTGCTCGGTGGTACCGCCTCGGGCCGCGAAACATATTCGGTTTTCCGAATTGTTTGCCGTAGCGGAGCCCGGTACGCTCCTGCGCCGGCGCCCTCGTGGCGCCCCACCTGCAGGTTCCCTTGCCCCCCTAGGGAATCTGCACACCCACCGGGATCGGCCCGCGACGACGGTCGCGGGCCGATCGCGTCCCCCGGCTCTGGGAACGCTGCTTGAATCCGAAAGCGTGAAGTTCCCACCACTCCGACCGCGCGACTTGGCCGTTGCTCTTCGCGAACTGGCCCGGCGGGCTCCGCGCGAGGCGGAGGAGTACCTCGGTACCCACCAGGAGGAGTGGGGCACCCTTGCGGAGGTCGATCCGCATGACGCTGCCGACATCCTGGAAGCCATCGACGAGGAGGCCGCCGCCGGATTGATCGTCGGCCTCGAGACAGAACAGGCTGCAGACGTCCTCGAAGAGATGCGCGACGAGGTGGCCGCCGACGTTCTCGAAGAGATGGCGCCGAGTGATGCCGCCGAACTCGTCGGGGAGTTGCACCCAGATGAGGCGGCCGACGTCATCGGACACCTCGACGCCGAGGCTCGGGTCGAAATCCTCCACGCCCTAGACGATGAGCACGTGGACGAGATCCTCGCCCTGCTGGCGTATCCACCGGATGCCGCCGGCGGGTTGATGAAGCCGGATGTGGCCACGCTCCCCGCTGCACTCAGCGCCGGCGAGGCCATCGAGGCGCTCCGCCGGCTCCACGAGCACCTCGAGGATCTTGCATACGTGTACGTCGTCGACGCGTCCAACCGGCTGCTCGGGGTCGTGTCGTTCCGGGAGCTGGTGTTCGCCAGGCCCGGCAGAGCCCTCGACGATGTGATGGTGCCGAATCCGGTTGCGGTCCGGCCCGAGACCGACCGCGAAGACGTCGCCGAGATGATCCAGCGGTACAACCTGTTCGCCCTGCCGGTGGTCGACCATCGAGGAGTGCTCCTCGGCATGGTGTCGATCGACGACGTCATCGTCGAGGTGCAGCGGGAAGCCACCGAGGACATCGCGGCGATGGTCGGTGCCGGCGCCGAGGAAACGATCTTCACGCCGGTGACTCGATCCATCCGGAGCCGCCTGCCGTGGACCGCGGTGAACCTGGCGACCGCTTTCCTGGTCGCCGCCGTGGTGAGCCAGTTCGAACCGGTGATCGACCGGCTCGCAGTCCTCGCCGCCTACATGCCGGTGGTCGCCTCGGTCGGCGGCAACAGTGGTGCGCAGAGCCAGGCAGTGGTGATCCGTGCGATGGCCGTCGACGGGGTGCCCCGCCAGAGGGTCAGGAGCGTTCTCGGGAAATCCACAATGATCGGCCTGATCAACGGGATCGCGATCGGCAGCCTCTCCGGCGGTATCGCTGCGTTGTTCACTCAGGACGCCCGAATCGGCCTCGTCATCGGATTGGCGGCGCTCGCCAACCTGCTCGTCGCCAATCTGGTGGGGAGTGGCATCCCGATCCTTCTGAAGACACTCGGGCAGGATCCGGCACTCGCCTCCAACATCTTCATGACGATGGTCACCGACCTCGTCGGGTTCGGAGGCTTCCTTGGGATTGCAGCCCTTATGTTGTAGGCCGGGAATCGGAAGCCAGAGATCAGAGGTCAGACAGACCCTTCTCGACCCATTCCTCGAAGCTCACACCGTCCATCCACTCGGTGAAGTGGACCGCCCGGAACCAGTGCTTCACCGCGTCGAAGGCTTCCGGGGAGGGATCGGCCGCCAGTTCGGCCCGGGCCAGATCCAGGTGGGGCCGCCATCCGGCTCCGCCGAGCACCTCGTCGACCCCGTTGCGCCAGTCGGGAAGCCGCCCCGGGTCACGATCGTCGCCACCCCAGTATCGGGCAAGGCGCCGGGCATTCCGGGCCGCCTTGCGCAACGCCTTGGCGGTCACCTTGTCCACCCGACCCTCGATAAAAAAGGCAACGTCCTCGAGCCAGCGAGCCAGTTCTGCGTCATCGATCGATGCCGGATCGAACACCGCCATCTCGTAGAGCGCGTCGACGCTCGAGGTCAGGCCCGCCATCCGGGACTCAGCCCGTGCCGGTCTCGTCGGCGACGGTGGCCGCATAGGCCGCCCGCAACCGTTCGGTGACCGGCCCGCTCGGAATCTCGACGTCGCCGACGGCACCGATCCGGAGAACCTCCTTCAAGGTCGACAGGCCCATTGCCTCGTCGGCGGTTTCAAGCCGCTCGAGCGGGAAGCGGTCTTCACGGACTTCGAGGCCGATCGCCGCCGCCGCCTCGAGAACGACGTGTCTGGTGATCGACGCCAGGATCCCGAGATCCAGCGTCGGGGTCTCGAGTACACCGTCGTGCACCCAGGCCACGGTGAACGTTGGGCCCTCGATCACCCAGCCTTCACGGCACAGCAGCAGCGCATCGTCGAATCCGGCGGCCCGGGCGAGGTCGGAGGACGCCATGTTGGGTGCGTAGGAGAGCCACTTGACCGCCGAGAACGGTCCCGCCGAAGTCCCCGGATGCCACGGCGCCTCCATGGGCATCAGCCGCATCGGGTCGTTGACGCTGGGAAGCGGCTCCCACATGACGATCGTCCTCGGGGCTGCCGTCACGTCGGGATCCCGGCCGCCGCCGGTCACCATCACCCGAACCTGGCTGTCACCTCCGGCTGCGGCGACGATTTTGACCCAAGATTCGAGGGCAGCCCGATCGGGCGAATCGAGCCCGATGGCGGACGCCGACCGGTCGAGCCGGTCGAGGTGCTGGGCCATGCGGAACGGGTGGCCCCCATACGACCGGATGACCTCGAAGCAGCCGTATCCGCGCTGCACCGCCCAGTCGAACACCGAGATCGATGCCTCGCGTTCGGGAGCCGGCACACCGTCGATGAGTACACGCATCGGTGGCGAGGTTACTTCGACCCCGGAGGCCGCCGTCACCGTCGAGGTCGTGCCGCACGGGCCGCAGCCGGTCTCGGCCCTATACCCTGCATCCCATGAACGACGTCGGATCTCTGCTCGCGCTGACACCGCCGATCCGGGATGCCCTCGCATCCGCCGGCTGGTTTCGCGACGGTGATCCGACCCCCGCAGCAACATCGCTCCTCCGGGAGATCGTTCGCGGGCCGGATCCCGACGGAGCCGTTGATCGATTGCGGATGATCCTCGAGGAGCAGCCCGACCTGGGTCGCGACGCTCTCACCAACGAGGACCTGGGCCGAGCCCTGGTCGCAGTGATCGGAGCAACCCGGGCGCTCAGCACAACGACGGCAGCCGACCCCTCGGCGCTGCGAGCTGCAGCGGCCCCCGGCGAGCTCGATCTCGCCAAGGTGCTCGCCGCAGGAGATTCCGCCGAACTGGTCCAGGGTGTTCACGGGGCTCTGCTCACTATCGCGGCCCGCGATTTGACCGGTACCGCAACGATGCCCGAGGTGGGCAGGCTGCTGTCCGACGTCGCCGATGCCGCGGCGGGAACCGCACTCGGCCTGGCACGGGAAGCCTCTGAGTTCCGCTTCGCCGTGATCGCCATGGGGAAGTGGGGTGGACGCGAGCTCAACTACGCATCCGACATCGACGTGCTCTTCGTCTACGACGCCACCGACGCGGACGATCCCGTTGCAGCCGCATCCGATGCCACCCGAA
The DNA here is from genome assembly GCA_964511945.1 of uncultured Acidimicrobiia bacterium. Taxonomy (GTDB): domain Bacteria; phylum Actinomycetota; class Acidimicrobiia; order Spongiisociales; family UBA11373; genus CAZEHO01. The sequence goes on from CAZEHO010000004.1 coordinate 44,249, forward strand.
TCGCTCAGCAGTTCCTGGCAATCCTCGGCGGCCGGGGTAACGCCGGTATTGCATTTCGGGTCGATGCCAACCTCCGCCCGGAGGGCCGGTCCGGTCCTCTCGCCAGAACAGTGGAGTCGTATTCGGCGTACTGGGAACGATGGGCCGACACGTGGGAAATGCAGGCGCTCATCAAGGCACGGGTTGCCGCCGGCGACTTGGAGCTCGGCACCAGGTTCCTGGCTGCAGCCGAACCGCACGTGTATCCCGAAACCCTCGGGGCGGAGGCGGTCGAGTCGATCCGATCGATGAAGACCCGGGCCGAGGAGGCGGCTGCACGAGTTGCCGGAGACGAGATCAAACGCGGTGTCGGGGGGATTCGCGACATCGAGTTCTCGGTGCAGCTGCTGCAGCTGGTCCACGGCCGGGCCGATGCCGATCTACGGCACGCCAACACGCTCGCCGCCCTCGCGGTGCTCCACGATTCGGGGTACGTGCGACCCGAGGACGCCGAGATCCTCACCGAGGCCTACACCTGGCTGCGCGATGTCGAGCACCGGCTGCAGATGGTCGACCTGCGCCAGACCCACGAGCTACCGGCGGGGTCCGAAGAGCGTGACGCCATTGCCAAGGCGATGGGGTACCGCGACCATCCCGGCCAATCCGCACTCGGGCAATTCGACGACCATCTCGTCGCCCGGCGGGCGGAGATCCGCACCATTCACCAGCGGCTGTTCTACCGGCCGCTCCTCGAGGCCTTTGCCGAGTCTCCCACGGTCAAGCTGACAGAGGCGGGGGCGGCACGACAGCTGGCTGCACTCGGGTTCCTCGACGTCGAGGGAGCAAGGCGAGCGTTCTCCGACCTCACCGCAGGCCTAAGCCGCCGCAGCCGCCTCATGCAGCAACTCCTGCCGCTCATGCTGGATTGGCTGTCCAACGCCCCCGACCCGGACCTGGGCCTCGAGCAACTCCGGCTGCTGGTCACCTCAACCGCCGACAACGCACAACTGGTAGCCACGATGCGCGACAACCCGGTGGCCGCCGAGCGGCTGTGCACCTTGCTCGGGACGAGCCGGCTGCTCGGCCGGTTGCTCGACCGGATTCCCGGGTTCCTGGCGCGCCTCGGCGATGACTGGGCACTGTCCAACTTCCGCACCCGGGAGCAATTGATCACCGAAGCCGAACGGCGGCTGACCGTCCGGGAGGATCCCACCGCTCGGCTGCGATCGGTCCGGCGACTGGTCGCAGCGACGATCCTGTGGATCGCCGGCCGGGACCTGACGGGCACGGCGGACCAGCGATGGGTCGGCAGAGCCCTGGCCGATCTGGCCGATGCAGCTGCGGCGGCTGCACTGCGCCATGCGCAGATGACGGTAGGTGCCAGCCCGCGTATGGCAGTGATCGCGATGGGCAAGTGGGGTGGCGGCGAGCTCAATTACGCCTCGGACCTCGATGCGATCCTGGTCTTCGAGCCCGGCGACGATCCGGAATCAGATGCCGAGACTGCACTGCGAGTTGCCACCGAGTTCGTCGGGGCCGTGCGAGCAGAAGGCCCGACCCCGGGGTTCCAAATAGACCTGGACCTGCGGCCCGAAGGGAAACGGGGTGCCCTGATCCGGTCGCTCGACTCCTATCGGGCCTATTACGAGCGGTGGGCGGACACCTGGGAGTTCCAGGCCCTGCTGCGAGCCCGGATTGCTGCGGGGGACGAGGAACTCGGTGCCCGGTTCCTGGAGATGGTCGAGCCGTTCCTTTACCGCGATGACTTCAGCGTCGAGCGGGAACGGGAGGTCCGGCGGATGAAGGTGCGGATCGAACAGGAGCGCATCCCACCCGGCGAGGACGCGGCGTTCCACATGAAGCTGGGTCGAGGCAGCCTCTCCGATGTGGAGTGGACGGTGCAGCTGCTGCAACTCCGCCACGGCGCTGCTGATCCATCGGTTCGAACACCGAGCACGCTGGAGGGCCTCGAAGCGTTGCGGGATGCCGAATTGCTGACCGGAGTGGAAGCAGCGGTGCTGGCCGAGGCCTACGGATTCTGCGCCCGGGTGCGCAACCGGCTCTTCCTCCAGGCCGGGAAACAGCGCGACTCGCTTCCGGCCGACGCCACCGAGGTCGGACGGCTGGCGAGGTCGCTCGGCTACCTGCGCCATCCCCGGACCACCCTGCGAGAGCGCTATCGGCGGGTCACCAGGCGGGCGCGGCGGGTCACCGAGGAACGCTTCTACGGCGATCACGGTTGACGGCGGAATACAATGCTCCGCCTCCTGACCACATGATGGACCCAACGCGCCTCCGTGCCCTCACCGATGAGCACACCGACACAGCGGTGTCGCTCCGGCGCGACCTCCATCGCCGGCCGGAGTTGTCATGGGAGGAACTCGAGACGACCTCAGCAATCGTGGACCGTCTCCGGGATGCGGGGCTCTCGCCGATGACGGTGTCGGATCAACCGGGCGTGGTGGTGGACGTTGGCCGGGGTGAGCCACTGATCGCGTTCCGGGCCGACCTCGACGCACTCCCGATCGACGAAGCGGTGCAATCGCCGTACACATCTGAGATCCCGGGAGTCATGCACGCCTGCGGTCACGACGCCCATAGCGCGATCGCGGTCGGGATCGCGCTGATGCTCGCCGAGGTAGATCTCCCCGGGCGAGTGCGCATCCTGTTCCAGCCCGCTGAGGAGGCGATGCCCGGTGGCGCACTCGAGATGCTCCGCCGCTCGGCACTCGACGGCGTGCAGGCACTCCTCGGATTCCACGTCGACCCGTCGCTCCCCGCCGGAACGCTCGGGCTGCGGGCAGACGCCATCACCGGTGCCTCGGATCGCCTTGTCGTTGAAATCACCGGACCAGGGGGACATACCTCACGTCCCCATCAGACGGTTGATGTCATCGGGGCGGCAGCCCGGGTCGCAACCGATCTCCCCGCGGTGCTGCAGCGAATCACCGATCCCCGCAAGCCAGTCGCGATCGTGTTCGGCCGAATCTCCGGCGGAATCACCGACAACGTGATCCCGACCCGGGTCGAGATGGGTGGCACAGTGCGCCTCTTCGACCTCGACTTGTGGCGAACGCTCCCCCCGATTGTCGAAGGACTGGTGCAGGACATCGTCGCTCCCCTCGGTGCCACCGCCAAGGTCAACTACGACCAGGGCCATCCACCGGTCGTCAACGACGCCGGGGTGATCGAAATCGTCCGCCGTACCGCGGCACCATTGCTCGAGCCGGGATCAGTGCGGACCACCGAGCAAAGCCTCGGCGCAGAAGATTTCTCGTGGTATCTGGAACACGTCCCGGGAGCACTGGTGCGGCTCGGAGCGGGGCTTCCCGGATCCGATGTCGATCTCCACTCGGCGACGTTCGACATCGACGAGGCCTCCATCCCCACCGGGATGCTGATCGGGGCCTCCAGCCTGCTGGCCATGCTGGAGCAGGCCGCCGGCTGACCGAACCCGATGCAACTGCGGTGGGGGACCTTGGCCCCTGGCATGGCGCCGGCCCGCCGCTCATCCTTGGGCCCGACCTGATCTGGTCGACGGCAGCCATGAACACCACCTGGGTCAAGTCCTCCGCCGTCGCTCGCACTCCCCCGCACCGGTCGAACAGGTATCCGTAGACCTTGCCGACGGATTGCTCCTAGAACTCCCGAAAGCGCGCCGGGTCATGAAGGTCGTGGCCGCTCGCTTGGGGTCCCGACGGGGCGTTCATCCCGGATCCTTTGCCGAGGAGTCGCTCCAGGGAACGAGAATCAATCGGTCAGATCGTCTCGAAGATGCCGAGGGCGAGCCAGAGGCGATCGACCCTGGCCGGGATGTATCCGAACGGCGCTACTCGCCGTCGAGTTCGATGTTCAGCACCGAGGCCAGCGCCCGCATCTGGTCCATCAGTTCGGTGAACTCCCACGGCAGGATGGCCTGGGCACCATCGACCTTGGCTTCTTCCGGATTCGGGTGGACGTCAACCATGATCCCGTCGGCGCCGACGGCAATCGCCGCCCGGGCCAGTGGAGTCACCAGGGTGCGGCGTCCTCCGGAGTGGGACGGATCCACCACGATCGGAAGATGAGACAGCGCCTTGACTACGGGAACCGCCGAGATGTCGAGCGTGTTGCGGGTCTGGCTCTCAAACGTCCGGATCCCTCGCTCGCAGAGGATGATCTCGTGGTTGCCCTCTTTGTAGATGTACTCCGCCGCGTTCAGCCACTCCTCGATCGTGGCGGTGAAGCCTCGCTTGAGCAGGACCGGCTTCGGCTGGCGGCCCAATTCGGCCAGCAGCGTGAAGTTGGCCATGTTGCGAGTACCGATACGGATCAAGTCGGCATACGAAGCGACGAGTTCGACGTCGCGGGGATCGACCACCTCGCAGGTGAACGGCAGCCCGAATTCGGCACGAGCCTCGGACAGCATCTCCAGACCCTCCTTGCCGAGGCCCTGGAACGAGTAGGGCGAGGTGCGAGGCTTGAAGGCATCACCCCGAAGGATGACCGCGCCCGACTTTTTCACCGCTGCCGCGGTGGTCAGCAGTTGATCACGGGACTCGACCGCGCATGGTCCGGCGATCACGGCGAATGACCCGCCGCCGACCGGTACTCCCCCGACCGGCACCACCGAGTCGTTCGCCTGGAAGTCGCGACTGACGAACTTGAACGGCTTGAGGACCGGAACCGCACGCTCGACCCCCGGGAACGCTTCGAACGGGAGTTGCTGGATCAGGCTGCGGTCGCCGATGGCCCCGATGACCGTCCGCAATTGACCGACGGAGACGTGAGCGTCGGCGCCGATCGCGGTCAGACGCTCGACCACATGGTCGATGTCCTCCTGGGTGGCATCGGGCTGCATGACGATGATCATCGACTCGTCTCCTCGCGCTGCAGCATTCGGGGTCATGAAAGATTTGTCGGCGATCGGCGCGCCGACGATAGTCCGCAGCGGCAGCGAAGCCCTCATCCGGCCGGGCCAATCTCACTCCCCTGGGTCTGCTTGCAATTGCAAGCAGCTGAGATACCATTGTGAGCACAATGGTTCACCAGGTACAGGAGCTCGGCGAGTTCATCCGCAACCAGCGCCAGCGCAGCGCCATGTCGCTGCGCAAGCTGTCAGAGATCGCCGGTGTCTCCAATCCCTATCTGAGTCAGATCGAACGCGGGATCCGCCGGCCGTCCGCCGACATCCTGAAGTCGATCGCACGAGCGCTGTCGATCAGCGCCGAGACGCTGTACGAACGGGCCGGCCTGCTCGACGGGGCATCCGACACACCCGGTCTGGAACAGGTGATCCGGGACGACCCGGCCCTCAGCCCCAAACAGAAGCAGGCACTCACCGAGATCTACCGCAGCTTCGTTCGCGAGACCGAAGCCGGAGAGGAGACATGATGAAGGTTGCAGAGATTCGTGACACGGTCACCGAACGGGCCGGCGAATTGGTCGATGGTGCCCAGAAGGCCACCAAGGACCTCCTGAAGACCGCCGAGAAGGCCGCCTACGCCGCCGTCGGCGCCCCGGTCGTCGTCGGCCGCCAGATCGCCGACTACGGCACCAAGGTCGGGTCGAACCTCCGCAAGGAAATCGATACGTACGTCGAGGAAGGCGAAGCCCTCGCTGCCAAGCTCCGCGACGGCAACCTCGTCGACGAGGTCAAGGACCGCATGGACATCGACCAGCTGCAGGATCGGGTCGAGCGTCTGCGCGACCAGCTAGAGGATGTGCTTGCCAACTGGCGCGATTCGTTCCGGCCGGAGGAAGAGGAAGCTCCCGCCGAGGAGAAGGCCGAGAAGAAGCCCGCTGCGGCGAAGAAGCCGGCCGCTAAGAAGACCACCGCGAAGAGCACGGCAGCCAAGAAGCCTGCCGCCAAGAGCACCAAGTAGCACTCAGCCACGAACAGATGAGAAATCAGTAGGAGACGGCTTCGGGGAGTTCCTTGGCGTGCTCCACCCAGCGCTCCACCATCGCTGCGGTCGGGAGACGGCGAACGAGGCTCCTGCTCCCGTTGGTCTCGACGATCTTGGAGAGCAGGCTCGCCGGGTTGCGGCGCCGCAACTCCTTGACCGTGTCGATCCCTGCCGACTCCAACAGATCTGAGTACTCCTCACCGACACCCCGGACCCGCATCAGGTCGGCCCGGTTCACCCACTCGAGCACGAGCTTCTCACTGACCTTGATCTCTGCGGAAAGGTGTCGGCGCCCCTTGCGGGTCCCGGCACGCTTCAGCAACGCTTCGGTCGTCCGAATCCCGGCCTTGCGGAGCTTCCTAGCATTCTGAATGCCGATTCCCTCGATGGTGTCGATGGAAGCCATCGCCGTCCTTTCCGTCCTCCGCCGGGCCTGCGCCCCGCCCGGCCTCCCGGCATCACCTTACCGTCCGTGACCGAGACGTCGTCTAGGCACTGCGGGCCGGGCAATGAGCAATGCCCAGGCCTACCACCCAGAGCACACAGGAGCGCAACTCGGGCGCCACCACCTCGTGACAAGGCGTGCAGCCAGTTCCCAGTTCCCGGTTGCCGCGACCGTGCGCATTGAGGGAGCTCCGCGAGCTACTCCAGCTCCGCCACATCGTGGCGGGTGTCGATGTCCTTCGGTGGAAGGTGATCGACCCAGACCTCCTCGACCCATTCCGGGTGGGTCTGCAGCAGGCGGGACGCGCCATGGTCGCCCTCCAGGCTCATCAACCGGGGCCACAGTGAGCGATGAATGAGGGCCGGATTGGATCGCTCGTAGCGGTACTTCGGAACCACCGCCGGGCGCCCGGAGATCTCCATCGCCTCGAGCAGCAGGTCGGGGACCTCATCGGGGATATGCGGTTGGTCGCCGAGAGCAATGAACGCACGATCGAACCGGGGCTCGCGAGTTAGGTAGTCGAGACCCACTCGAATCGAGGAGGCGATCCCCTCCTCCCAGTCGGGGTTCTCCACGACGACGGAATCGCCGAGGTCGACCTGTTCCATGATGTCCTCGGCGCCGGAGCCGAGCACCACCGCTACGTGATCGACCGGCCAGGCTGCGATGGCGGCCACGACGCCTTCGAGCAGAGGCCGGCCCCGCCATGTGACGAGTTGTTTGGGAGAGCCGAGACGGCGGGAGCCGCCGGCTGCGAGGACGAGGGCTGCTGGGACGTGGGCCACGATCCGATCCGGGGAGTCGGCGGCCGAGCATACCCGGGACGAGTCGAGGTTGGTCCGGCTCAGTGCTCGCCTTCCGATCAGGCCTCTCGAAGGAGCCCGACGATGCTGAGGCCGTTGGGCGTCGAATCGAAGAACACCATCCAGCTCCGGCATTCCCCGCGACCTTCGGGCCGCGAGACCGCAAGGGAATGGAGGTTGACGAACTCAGCGGGAATCCGGGTCGAGCGCATCACCGGATGATCGGTGACCAAGCTCCGTTCCGGATCGTCCAAGACCTCAACGATCTCTGGACCGATGATCTCCCGGAAGGTTCCGACCTTTGGTGAAACGGCCGGATTAGGTCCTGCCCACACCAGCTCCGGGGATCGGGATCGCCGCAGCTGTGGGGCGTAAATCGGCTCCCCGTGATGGAAGATCACGAGCCCGGCGTCCGACAGCAGATCATCGAGGTCTGTTCCCCGGCGGAGCCGGTCCGCGAACACCTCGAGGAGTTCGGCCGGACGGGGGTCGTCGGCGAACGCGGCCGCGTCGATTTCATCTGTCAGGAATCGTGCGTCGACCCAGCCGAAACCGGATGGGGTCTCCACCTGCTCGAACCAACCCCGCAACCCGCGGCGGCGCCGGCCGGTTGCCTGGATCATCCCTTGGCCGGGCTCGAGCCGGTGCAGGACCTCGGGACGCAGCGGCGACCGCAGCACCGGCATCCGCTCCGATTCTTTGGTGAGCTTCACGGCAACCCGTCTCGCCCGACGGTGCATCCGCCGCCGCTTCCCGCCCAGCAGGACTCCGAGATTGAGGGCCCCGCCCAGCAGCATCGACACCAAGATGGCGCCGCCGAACAGCGACAGCGGCATCCGCAGCACGTATACCGATTGGACAAGTGAGCCGAGGAAGAGCGATGACCCGGGCGACCCCATGTCCAGGTCGCCGGTGGACAGTGCCGACGTGGGGAGCGATGGCTGCAGTGGCGCGATCCCAAGGTCGTCCGCAGGACGAGGCATCACGGTGAGCGTCACGGTACCGGTACCCTGCTGGCCGGAGGTGTCGGCGACAACGTAGGTGAAGGTCAACGTGCCCGCGTATCCGCCGGCCACGGACACCTGGATTCCACTGTCGGTCACAAGGAGGTGGCCCTCCGCGGGCGGACTCACCGCGATGACTTCCAGGCCGCCACCCTCCGGATCACGATCGTTTGCCAAGACATCGACAACAACCGGACCCAGATCAGCATCGCTGCGCCGAACCTCGAATTCATCATCCGCAGCGATCGGAGGCAGGTCGGCATCCGGGGCCGTGATGATCCAAGAGATCTCGAGGAACCCCTCGGCACCAAACGGATCGGTGCCCACAATCAGGCTGTCGAAGACTCCGGCCCCGGTCGGGGTTCCTTCGATGATCCCGGTCGTCGGGTCGATGGACAATCCCGGCGGGAGCCCGTCCGCCTGCCACTGAACACCATCGCCTTCCGGATCATCACCCGTCACCCGGAGGCGAACCTCATCACCCACGGAGTACTCCTGGACCGGAACCGGGTCGATGACCGGCGGCAGTTGCTCGAGGATGGTCCAGACGAAGGTGGCATCGGCACTCTCCGACGGAACCCCGGAGTCATCGAGTCGCACGGCAACCGTGGAGACCCCAATCGTCGTCGCCGTTCCGGTGATCCTGCCGGACGCGGAGAGCTGCAGGCCGTCCGGCAGCCCGGTGGCCGACCACCGAATGCCGTCGCCATCGGGGTCGTAGCCGCTCACCTGAAGGTCGACCGGCACACCTTTGAGAGTTTGCTGATCGTTCGGAGCCGTGAGTACCGGGGGACGATTCGTGTTGGTCACCGTCCAAGCAACAGTGATCGTCGTCTCCCCGGTCGGATCACCATCGTCGGAGACGGTGATGGTTCCTTCCACGACGCCGGCGGCCGTATATGCCACGAAGCCGCTGATAGTGCCGGTTGTCGGATCGATGCTCAGGCCCGCCGGCAAATCGGACGCATCGAAGGTGATCGCGTCGCCGTCCGGATCGATCGCATCGACGACGACCGTCACTTGATCTCCCTCATCGACTGCTTGGGCGGTGAGGGACGCGACCGGCGCCCGGTTCGTATCCGCGACCGTCCAGGGCACCGTCACCACCACGCTCAGGGCCGGTGTGCCGACTTCGGTGATGATGACTTCGGCACTGCCGGATCCGGCGGCCTCAAACCCGATCGTCCCCTCGACACTTCCGGTGGATGCGTCGATGGTGAGACCCGACGGCAATCCCGTGGCAGCCCACTGCAATCCGTCGCCATCGGGATCCACGGCTTCGACGAGGAGGGCTACCGCCTCTCCCTCTGACCAGTCCTGTGGTCCGACATCCGGTCCGGGAACAGGGGGCCGGTTGACGTCGGCAACCGTCCACCAGAAGGCAACCGTGTCCTCCAGTTGGGGCACACCGTCGTCTATGACGGTGACGATCACTGCGTGCTGCCCGGCGGCCTCGAAATCGATCACTCCGGAGATCGTTCCGGTCGCCGGAGTGATGCTGGTCCCCTCCGGGAGACCGTTCGCCGACCAGGTCAGGCCGTCACCGTCGGGATCAGACGTCGCGACCGCAAACGAGACGGTATCCCCTTCGAGGTCGGACCGATCCGCCGGCGTGACCATGATCGGAGACCGGTTGACGTCGTCAACCGTCCAGGACAACACCACCGAATCGCTCAATGCCGGGCTCCGGTCGTCGGTGACCTGCACGGTGACGGAGTGGGGCCCTGCCGCATCGTATGAGATCGTTCCCGTGATCTCCCCGGTTGCCGCGTCGATGCCCAGGCCGTCCGGCAGACCAGCAGCCGACCAGGTCAGACCGTCGCCGTCGGGATCGGATCCGGACACCGCCAGGACGACCGCCGCTCCCTCGAGCGACGACTGGGCCCCGGGATCGGCGATCGCCGGCGCCCGGTTGACGTCGTTCACAGTCCAGGAGAAGACCACCGACGTAGCGCTGGTCGGGAATCCGTCGTCGGTCGCAGTCACAGTCACGGTGCTCAGGCCGGCGGATACGTAGCTGAGAGTGCCGGAGAGTTCACCCGTCACCGGATCGATCGAGATCCCGTCGGGCAGTCCGGTCGCCGACCAGGTGAGGGTGTCACCGTCGGGATCGGCCCCGGCGACGACGAACGAAACCGCCTCACCTTCGGCATCCAGCCGATCACCCGGATCGGCAACGGCCGGCGGCCGGTTGACGTTGTCGACGGTCCAGGTCACGATCACGGTATCGGCTAGTACCGGCACGCCGTCGTCGGTCGCGGTGACGGTCACCGTGCTCAGGCCGGCCGATTCGTAGGTCAGGGTGCCGCTGATCACGCCTGTTCCCGGGTCGATGCCGAGCCCCTCGGGGAGGCCGGCCGCCGACCACACCAGAGCGTTGCCATCTGGATCCAGACCGGTGACCGGCAGGCTCACAGTGTCGCCCTCCGAGGCCGTCTGAGCGCCGGGGTCGTCAACGACCGGAGCCCGATTGGTTTCGGTCACGGTCCAGGTGAACGACACCGACGTCGCCAGAACCGGTACCCCGTCGTCGGTGGCCGTAGCGGTGACGAGGTGTGTTCCCGCCGAGTCGTAGGTCGGCGAACCGGAGATCACCCCGGTCACCGGGTCCATGCTGAGCCCAGGAGGCAATCCGGCCGCCGACCACACCAGGGTGTTGCCATCTGGATCCGAGCCCGTCACTGCGAGCGAGATCGACACAGCCTCTGCTGATGATTGGTCTCCTGGATCGATGACGATGGGTGCCCGGTTCGTCTCAGTCACCGTCCAGGTCAGGACCACGGAGCCCCACAGACTGGGCGTTCCATCATCGGTTGCCGTCACCGTCACCGAATGAACCCCGGCCGAGGCGTACGTCAGCGTTCCGGAGATCACGCCGGTCGCGGGGTCGATTGACAGCCCATCCGGCAGGCCGGCCGCCGACCAGGCAACTGAATCTCCGTCCGGATCAGTTGCCGTCATCGGGAGCGTGATGCTCTCGGCCTCGAGAGATGAGGGATCTCCCGGATCATCAACCACCGGTACCCGGTTGGTATCCGAAATGGTCCAGTCGACGAGCGCCGTTCCACCGGCACTTGGCGTCCCCTCGTCGGTCGCCCGGATCGTCGAGGCATAGGGAGATCCGGCCGCAGCGTCGAAGGAGATGGTGCCCGATACCTCACCGGTGATTGGATCGATGGACACACCGGGCGGGAGACCGGTCGCCGACCAGGTGAAGGCATCGCCGTCGGGATCGGTAGCAGCCATCGTGAACGAAACCGCGTCACCCTCGCTGAAGGCCTGGTCCCCCGGATGATCCACGATGGGTCCACGATTGACGTTGGCTACGAACCAACTGAAGGTGACCGAGTCCGCCAGGGGAGGTAGGCCTCCATCATCAACTGTGATGGTGACCGAATGGGTACCTGCCGACTCGAATGACAACGTGCCCGAAACCACTCCGGTCGCCGGATCGATCGATAGCCCGTCCGGGAGACCTGCCGCCGACCAGGTCAGAACATCGCCGTCGGGGTCGGAACCGGAGACCGCCAGCGAGATCGGGTCGTCCTCGACCGAACCCTGGTCGCCGGGATCGGTGACCGTCGGAGCCCGGTTCGTGTTCGTGATGTTCCACACGAAGGCATCCGTGGCGAACAGCCCCGAGGGGTCGTCGACCCGAATCGTCACCGCGTAGGGTGACGCCGCCGCGGCGTCGTAGGTGACGGTTCCCGAGATCGTCCCGGTGGCCGGGTCGATGTTCAGCCCATCCGGGAGCCCTGCCGCCGACCAGATCAACGGATCTCCGTCGGGGTCGGTGGCCGGTGCCGCCAGGATCACCGCCGCGGCTTCGGCGTCGGTGCGATCGCCGAGATCCTGATCAAAAACCGGCGCCTCGCTGGTATAGGTGATCTCGAGGTAGGGAGCGTTGCCGCTTTCCCGGGTCTCCAGACTGACGATCCCCGGGATGAGCGTCGGGCCCGGTCCTCCAATGAGGATCCCGTTGTTGTCGAACGTGCCGTCGAGCCAGCCCTGCACCAGGTCCGGATCCAGCGGGATCTGCCGCCAACCGGTCTGATCGACATCGAAGGTGCCGACCAGCGGACCGACATACGCTCCCCACGGATCCACTCCATCGGGCGAATTCCAGGTGACGGCCCCCTCTACCCAGGGTTCCGTCACACGGTTCACTTCGACACCGAACCCTGCGGCGGTTGACTGTGAAACCACGAGGGTGACCGCAGCGATCGTCCTGCCGGCCGGGATGCCGCTGAGATCGAATTGGAAGAGGGCTCGCTCGATCGCGGGCACCGGGCCGTCACTGACCCGGGCTGTGGGATCCGATCCGAAATTCGTGTCGGGATCGTCGGAGGACAGCCCGGCATCCTGCACGATGCCGGCAACAACGGTGATCGAGCCTTCGGTCACCGTCCAGATGAACGACCGCTGATGGTCGAGCGCGGGCGTCCCGTCATCGGTCCCGGTGATCGTGACGGCGAACGGCGAAGCGGCGCTCGTCCCCGCCGGAATGACTCCACTGATCTCCCCGGTCGCGGGATCAATCGACAGCCCCGTCGGCAGCCCCACCGCGGACCAGGTCACCGTGTCGCCATCCGGATCGGACGCCCGCACGAATGTCGAGACGGTGTCTCCTTCTCCGGAAGCCCGCTCTGCAGGCTGATCGACGACCGGTGGGCGGTTGGTGTTGGTGATCGTCCAGGTGAACAAGACCTGAGACGACAGCACCGGCACCCGATCATCTGTAGCCGTCACCGTCACCGCATACGGTGAAGCGGCCGACGCGTCATACGACACCGTCCCCGAGATCAACCCGCTCGCCGGATCAATCGACAACCCATCCGGCAACCCGGTCGCAGACCACGTCAGCGTGTCCGCATCAGGATCCGACCCCGACACCACCAACGAGACCACATCACCCTCAGCATCGGTCTGATCCCCCGGATTGGTCACCACCGGAGCACGATTCACATCAGCAACCGTCCAAGTGAACGACGCGATGCCGGATTGGGCCGGGATGCCGTCGTCGGTAGCCGTCACCGTCACCGCATACGGTGAAGCGGCCGACGCGTCATACGACACCGTCCCCGAGATCAACCCGCTCGCCGGATCAATCGACAACCCATCCGGCAACCCGGTCGCAGACCACGTCAGCGTGTCCGCATCAGGATCCGACCCCGACACCACCAACGAGACCACATCACCCTCAGCATCGGTCTGATCCCCCGGATTGGTCACCACCGGAGCACGATTCACATCAGCAACCGTCCAAGTGAAGGCGTCGATATCGGTCAGGCCGCCTCCATCGGTCACCGTGACCGTCACCGCATATGGCGAACCCGGCGACGCGTCATACGACACCGTCCCCGAGATCAACCCCGTCCCCGGATTGATACCGAGGCCTGAAGGCAGCCCCGTTACGGAGTAGACGAGACCGCCTTCGGGATCGGTGGCCGTCGACCACACCGATACCGCCGCTCCTTCGGCGTCGCTGCGGTCCCCGAGATCCTGATCGAAGACCGGCGCATCGTTGACGTCATCGGTCACCAGGGCAGTCGTGGCCACCGGTGCCTGGTCCGAGGTGACCGAAGCCACGTTGGCGACCGACGGCGTAGTTGCCGGATCGTCGACGACCACGGAGAAGGTCACCGTCATGGTCTCGCCGTCGACGAGGTTGAATCCCGAGCCGAGCGACGGCGGCGAACCGCCGGCGATGTCGATGGTCTCCGAGGCCGTCACCGCGACGTTGTCGGCGAAGAGGTACCCCTCGGCCGTGCCGATGCCCCGGAACCGCAGCGCGAAGTCGGCCGCGACATACGCCGAGACGTCGAAACTCTCCGGCACCGCGATGGGATCGGTCGCCGTCAGCGGGTAGGTCGCCAGCGTGGTCCATCCCGATCCGTTCCCCATGACATCGACGGCGACACTCCCGCCCCCGGAATCGAACTCCTGGCGGCGTCGATCGAAGGTGAGGGTCGCTCCCGAGTAGCCCGACATGTCGGCACCGCGGGTGATGGTCTCACCGCCGATGTCCGTTTCGTCGCCACCGAAGCGAAAACAGGGCGAATCCGGGCAGTAGGAGGAGTAGACCACCTGGTCCTCACCAGCGTCGGCCGGACCTCCATCGCTCTCGACCCACACACCCCCCCAGGGAATCGTCCCGTCGTCACCGGCATAGGAGATGGCGCCGAAGAGGTCGCGGACCGCCGCGGGAATCGAAATCAGCGTTGATCCTGGGACATAGGTCGTTCCCGCCGGCAGCGGATCGTCGACCGTGATGCCGTTCTGGGAAACACCCGATGTGTTCTCGACAGTGATGGTGTAGTCGATCTGCTCACCGGGGTTGACGGAGCCGGAGACACCGGACGTCTTCCCGATCGTGAGGTCCACCGGGGTATCGGCAACCGTCCACGTGAACGTGTCGGTATCGAACAGCCCGCCGGGATCCTCGACCCGAACCGTGACCGCGAAGGGCGAAGAGGCGGCTGCCGTGTGGTTGATGCTTCCTGCGATCGTGCCGGTCTCCGGGTGAATTCCGACACCCGGCGGCAGACCGGTCGCCGAGTAGGTGAGGAGGTCCCCGTTGAGATCCGATGCGCCGGCATCGATCGATGCCGAATCGCCCTCGGCGTCGCTGCGGTCGCCGAGATCCTGGCCGAACACAGGTGGTTCGGCGATCTCGGCGTCGATCGCCACCTGATCAAACCAGATACTGGTCCCAGCCTTCTTCTGACTCACGAAGAAGCGGATCTGGGTGGTGAGGCCGGCGTACGCGGTGATGTCGAAACGTTGCGGGATCGCCACTGCATCGACCGTGTCGACGACGTATGAGGCCAGGGTGGTCCAGGTGACCCCATCCGGCGACACATCGACCGTTACCAGCCCGCCGCTGCCCGACTCCCGCTGGTAGGTGAAGCTCAGAACTGCGGTGGTTGCCCCACTGAGATCGGCTTCCCGCCACGCCCCATCACCGGCGTTCTTGATGTCGAGCATCAGGGCATTCGGCGGGATCGACGGCGACGACACCGTGCCCACCCGAACCTTGCCGGAAGTAGGTCCGTCGGCTTCACCGAGTTCCTGCCAGACGTTCGTCCATGGGCGGATCCCGTCGTCGCCGGCGTAGGAGATGGCGTCGAACCGGTCGAGAAAGGTCGCCGAGCCATCGCTGAACACGGTCCAGATGAAGGTGTCGTCGCTGCTGAGGCCGCCGGGGTCGGTGGCGGTCACCACCGTCGCATATGTCCCCGTGCCGGCGGCGTCGATCGTTCCCGAAATGAGACCCGTTGCCGGATCGATCGACACCCCCGGGGGCAACCCGGCCGCCGCATAGGTCGGGGCGTCGCCGTCGGGGTCGGTCGCCGTCGATGGAATCGAGACCCCGTCACCTTCGAGGTCGCTGCGATCGCCTAGATCTGCGTCGAAGACCGGCGCCCGATTCGGTGCGACCCCCCACAGGAACATGAACGGCTGGTTCTTGTTGAGGGTCTCGCCGGTATCGTCCGTGACCTCCTGCGGTGACGACCACCCCGAACCGGTCCAGTGAACGTACGACAGGTCCTGATCGTCGTCCTGGACGCCCAGCATGATGTCGTTCCCTGAGGCCCGCCCGAACAAGACCATCGAGTTGGGATGGTGGCCGAGATCGGGCCCGTTCACCTCACCCGACCAGCCCCCGGCCTGAGTCCAGGTCCGGTACCTGACCTCATTGGCACCCTCGCCGTAGGTGGCCAGCGCCTCCCCCGAGGAGCCCTCGAAGGCGACGGCAACGGCGGGGAAGATCTCCCCGGCGGTCCCGGTGCTCGCCTCAATCGGGGAGTCCCAAACAGCTCCGTTCCACATCCCCAGCCACACGTCACCGCCGCGGGTCAGAACCCCAAGGGCGATCCGATCGGACGACGGATCAGGCCCGAGGACCGTCCAACGGACATCCCCGAGTGCGGACGGCGGGGAAAGCGGCACTTCCGCCGCCCAGGTTCCGCTCCAGGTCCTGGAGTAGAGCACACTCGAGCTGCGCCCATAGACGACCAGGGCATCACCGCTTCCCTGCTCATACTCGACGAACACGTCGGTTCGGTCGTCACCGACACCCGACGAATCGAGTGTCACAGAGTTCCCCCACGCCGAACCGTCCCACACCAGCGCGTAGTCCTGGCTGGCGGCATTGCTCACCACCAGCACCATCTCGTCACCGGTCGGATCAGCCGCGAGCTGCAACTGCTTGGGCTCACCGGCCAGCGGGGTGGTGATGGTCGACGCAGCGGACCAAGAAGTCCCGTCCCAGGTGCGGTAGGACAGCCCCGCGGTCCCCGACGTGCCGTTGCTCCACACCACGACGGCGTCGCCGCTGGCGTGCTCGTAAGCGACCTCGGCGCTCCACCAGTCCGTCTCGCTCAGTGTTGCCATCGGCGCGAACGGAAGCTGAACCCAGGCGGTGCCATCCCAGATCATGCCGGTGACCTCGCCGCTCTGGGCGATGCCGACGACCGTTGCCTCCTCACGAGTCGGGGCCTGAGCCCCCTGGATGATCTGAAGCGAGCCGATGGAGGCTGTATCCGAGGCGGCGCCGACCGCTCCGGCGTCCCAAAGGCGGTGCTGAGGAATCGATGTCGTCGCTACTCGGTACACCGCCGAGCCGACACCAGGATTCCACTCCGGAGTCAGCGCCCCGACCAGGCCCGCCAGATACGGCGACGTGGCTCCCAGCAGCACCATGAACGCCCCAACGACCGCCCAGATCCGGTGGCGGTGGGCGCGCCGGAACCGCCGTCCATACGCGCGCGTCGCGCGCGCCGCTGTAGGGCGACGATGCATAGGGATTTCTTCGGCACGAAATCGCCTTTCCCGTATAGGTTTCCAAGGGATTCGAGACCGGACCGAACCGGCTCAGCTGCGCCGGATCGCAGCGTCGTCCGGCGAGAAGGGAGGCGGGGGTACCAGCAGTGCCTCTGATGGGTCGATCGCCGGAAGCTCGTTCTCGATCACCGCGGGCTGCTCGGGGCGTTGCTTCCCGGTCAGGATCGGGGACTCGCGGTACTGCACAACCGGCTCGGATTGGTCGCCGAGCGGCACTTCGACGACGAACGAGGTCCATCCCTTGACGCGCTCGTAACGGACCGACCCGCCCATGCCCTCCGACAGCGCCTGAACAATCGACAGGCCGAGCCCAACGGAGCCAAGGACCAGCGGCATGGTGCCCTCGTGGAGGAACCGCTCGAACAGGCGGGCCTCCAACTCGGCAGGAATCCCATCCCCATCGTCCCGAACCCGGAGTTCGTACCAGCCCTTGGTCGGCCGGCCGATCACCTGGATCGTCGGCCCCCCGTACTTGGCGGCGTTGGACAGCAGATTACGCACCACCTGGCGGAGGCGGAGCCGGTCGGCGTGGACCAGTGCCGGATGGCAGTCCACGTCAATCTCGACGCCGTTGCGACGCAACGGTTCGATGGTCTCCCGAACCTCGTCGAGCACGCCCAGGTTCTCCACCTGGAAGTGGAGGGCACCGGCATCGAGGCGGGCCGTCGTCAGGAGGTCGTCGACCATGCGGTTCAGGTCGTGCGCCTCCCCGATGATCAAGCTCACCATCTCCGCCGCGGGCGGCGACGACATGACGATCTCGTCCTCTTCGAGGATGTGGGCCAGTCCGATGATCGAGGTGAGTGGTGTCCGCAGTTCGTGTGATGCATTTGCGACGAACTCGTCCCGGGCCTTGCCGATCTCCTGCTCACTCTCCAGCCTCACCTCCAGCTCGGCCTGACGAGTACGGCGCCGGGAGAGCTCGTGATACACCAGGATCACGCTGGTCGGCACGAGGAAGGCAACCAGGAACCGGGCGATGTCACCAATCCGGCCCATCACATCGCTCGAGGCGGCGATCGACGCCGCCCGCTCGTTCCGCTCGGCGATGATGGAGCTGACGGCGCTCCGGTAGCGCTCCTCGAGTGATCCGGCAGCGGTGGCTGCTGCGGTTTCCGAATCGCCCTCGGCGGCGGAGCCAAGCACGAGGGTCGCAGAGTCGATAAACCATCGAGAGGTGTCGGCGACCGCAGGGCGATCCTCCAGGTCCTGCAGCGCAGCCTCCAGGTCCTTGATCGCGGTCACCGCTTCGCCGACCGCCGCAGCCAGGGCGTCATCGGTATCAACCCCGAATTGGTCCCGGAGTGAGGCCAGGTGGGCGGCCAGGCCCGTTTGGAACCGGGCGGTCGAGATCGCCCGCAGTGCCTCGTCGGCATTGTGCAGGGCTTCAGCTTCCCGGGCGACGCCCTGGGAACCGAACGCAATCGAGAACACCAGCGCAAATACCAGGATGACGGCAACGCCGATCCCGACGGCGAGCGCGCCAAAGCGAGCGGCCCGTCGCGAACCGCGCCGCGAGCGCGTGGAGCGGAATGCCTTCGGCATATCCCCATATCCGTCGGTCCGCAGGCTGCTCGGGTTGAGGAATCAGCTTCCCGGCTTGGCCACGGGGAATCGGAGCATTGCGCCGACGCGTTGCGGAGCCAGCTTGGTATCGGCCGTCAGATAGCGAACCGTCCCGCCATCACTCCTGGTCGCCTCGGCGAGCGCATCGGCCAGATCGGGGACGACACGCATGTCGCTCCCGCAGGCCGCGCACGCCCCGGCCTTGTCGTCGAGCAGGCCACACTCCGGGCACCGCGCCCCCGGGGTAAGGTCGATGACGTCGAGCAGCAGCGTGTCGATGCCTCGTTGGTTGGCGGCCCGGAGGCAATGGTCGAAACCGAGAGCGGCCCGGCCACCGGCGCCTGCCGCGTCGAGCAGGTCGGCCACCATCTCCTCGTCGATATTCTGCTCGTACTCGGCGACGAGCGCCCGGCACGTCGACCTGATGTCCGAGGGTCCGGCGGTGCCGGGATCCACGACGAAAGTCCCCGCCAATGCTGCCTCCAGATCGGACGGCAGCTCGTTGGCCAGCCCCGCAACGTTCGATTGCTGGCCGCCGATGATGAGCAGCTCGAACCCTCCACTCCGGTAGAGATCGGCGAGCCGAGCCGTGACCGAACGGAAGAGACGCTGGGCGACGGCCTCGGCGTGACCCCGGGTCCGCTGCTCGTCGTACCCGGCGAATCCGCCGTAGTTGTCCTTGCGGACCTCCTCCTCGCCGATCTGCTCCCAGGTCTCGAGTTCGCCCATGTAGAACCGGTAGATCCAGGCATTGCGCCGATCGACCACCACGGAACAGAAGCGGTGGAACTGCGCCAGCATCGCCTCCATGGGGCCCAGGTACGGGCTGGTGTCCACGATCGCCCGATCACGCACCCCGGTGGGAAGGCTGACGTGTTCCTCCATGCCCGACTCGGATCCGACAAAAAGCGCCAGACCACGTCCGAGGTCACCGCCGGCACGTTCGGCGAGCGCGACCACACGGTCGAGGTCGTTCCGCAGCCGCCGGCTCGTAGCCTCCTCGCGCAAGGGCTGGACGATGGCCTTGACCCGGGTGCCGATCGTCCGCAACTGATCAAGGTCGGGACGAAGACCCAGGTAGACCGAGACCACAGGACCGGCGGCGGGCGCGTTCCGGAGACGATCTACCACGCTTCGATCGAGCACGGCACCTCCCTCTGTGCTGCATACTCAGCCTACGCGGGTGGCTCCGGGTTGGGACCGCTGCCCCGGCGGCGGCGCAGGATCACCCACCCACCGGCTCCGAGCAGACCGAGGAGCAGGGGAATGTGAAGGTTCGACCCGAGGACCAGCGCACCGGCCCTGCGGAGTGAGGGCGCGGCGGCAGCACCACCTCCACCGGGATCGAGCGCCCAGGCGCCGAGCCGGAACATCGCGGCAAAGCCCAACCCTCCGAGAGCAGTGCGAACGGCCAGGCTGCGAGCGATCCGCCGTCGATCGGACGCCAGCAGGAGTGCGGCTCCGGCCAGCCCCGCGGCGGAGACCGCTGCGACCACGGCGGCCGTCCGGAGCGCAGACCCGGCACCCACCAGGCCACTCCCCACCGGGGAAGCCTCACCAGTCTCGAGTTCGATGGGGCGTGCAGCCTCCACTCCCACCCGGATCACCTCTGCCACTTCCTGCTCACCGATGCGTTCGGCGGCCGCTTCAAGCTCGGGCAGCACCGCCCGCAGGTGCGCTTCGAGGTCGATGACGACGATCTCCCCGGGCGGAGCGAGTGCCGCTGCGACCAGATCGCCGACGACACGTTCGATGAGCTCCAGCGCCGCCGGCTCGGCGAGCACGGCCTGCAGCGGTGCCCGAACGTCGGCGGGGACGGATCCGAGGTCGTCGCCGGCCGCCTCGAGGAGCCAGTCGACCACCCGGTCGGAAACCGCAGCAGCCCCGGCGGCTTCGGTGGCCGCCTCCTCGACGACCGGTTGATCGACCGTCACCGCCCGGCCCCAGAGTCCGACCAGCATCACTGTGATCGAGAGCCCATACAGCCACAGCATGACGCTGAGCGAGCCCGTTCGCAGGGCGCGTCTCCAGGCCGCCGACGGCGGCGGTGCGGCGGCGTCTGGATCCAGACGCGGCTGATCGAACGTGGCAACCACACGACTCCGATGCTTTGGCCCAACCCCATGGTTCCCGGAACCGGCCGCAACGCCCACAGGAACCTGACAGTGCTCTCAGACTGAGTGACCCGATTCAGTTTTTTGGACCCGGCGCGCGAAGCTGGAAGCCTCATGCAGACACCACGACTCTTCTCCATCCTTCCTGAGTACTGCGTCACCCCCGACGGCATGGCCATCGAGCCGGAGAGTGGTGACCTCATCGTCTCCGCGCCCAATTTCGCCGATCCCAGCTGGCCGGGCTGCCTGCTGCGGTTCGACCAGGATCGCAACGTTCGCAAGTGGGTCGACGTCCCCACTCACCCCGGGACCGGCCTCGCCCATCCCATGGGGATTGAATTCGGTCCCGACGGTGACCTCTACGTATGTGACAACCAGGGCTGGTCGGGCAAGCCCGAACTGCAGTTCAAGAGCCGCATGCTCCGGCTCCGGATTCGTAACGACGAGGTCGTGAATTGCACCGTGGTGGCCGAGGGGATGGAGCATCCGAACGGCATCCGGATCCGGGACGAGTACATGTACGTCACCCAGAGCTTCCTCACCAAGGTCGACCACCCGAGCGGGCTGCTGACGAGCTGCGTGTACCGCTTCGGCCTCGACGAAGAGGGCGTGCAGGTGACCAACACGCTGGCGGATCCCCACATCCTGGCGACCTTCGTGACCTGGAACGAGGACGATCAGTACGGCGCCGACGGCATCGTGTTCGACGCCAACGGGGACCTGCTGGTGGGGAATTTCGGCGACGGAGCCGTTCACAAGATCGTGATGGACGACGACGGCAACGTTCTGTCCAACGAGGTCTGGGCCAAGGACCTCGACCAGATGCAGGTGACAGACGGGATGATCCTCGACCCGGACACCGGCAACGTGTACGTGGCCGACTTCTCACCGAATGCCATTGCGATGCTGTCGCCGGACGGCACCGTCACCCGGATTGCGCAGAGCCCAGACTCAGACGGCACGAACGGCGAACTCGACCAACCCGGCGAGCCGATCATCTGGCAGGGCAAGCTGGTCATTACCTGCTTCGACCTGGTGACCGGGCCGTCGAAGGTCAACACCGGCCACCAACTGCCGGCAACGATGTCCGAGCTGGATCTGGAGTAGGAACCACCGACGGGCCCAATCGGGACTGACGGCCCTAGACCCGCGCCCTTCACATCGGTTTGATGGATCCGACACGGATTCCCATCAGGGGGGAACACGATGGTGTCCAGTGACGCCGCCGGGACCGGCGGGTTCATTCCCCGCACGGTGCTGCCGACGCACAATCTGACCCGGTACCTGCGCCTCAAGATGGAGGTCAACGACGGAGTCCTGCGGTGGGAGGTGCCGCGGGCCCTGTTCGGGATCATCCCGATCGGCACCCACCGGTTGGCACTGCCGGTGGCCGAGGTCGAGTCGGCCACGATCGGACGGGCGGCCCGCCCCCTGCTGCTCGTGCTCGGCCTCGCCGCCATCGCAGTCCCGCCGTTCTTCACGCCGTGGTGGGTGATGGTCCCGATGATCCTCCTCGGCGTCTGGCTGACCCTGGTGTCGCTCGGGCCCCGGCTCGAGGTCTGGACGGTGACGGGCGAAAGACACAGGGCCCCGGTGTGTTTCGGACACCAGTTCGATGCCGACCTGTTTGCCGAAGCGGTGGTGCTCACTGCGCAGGAGGCGCGCGCCGGGGTGCAGCCCGACGACGGCTGAACCACCGTCGCCCCACTCCGGCGGTTGGGAGCCAGCGTGGACATGTCGACCAGCACCGTGATCGCTCGGACACCCGAGGACGTCTTCGCCTACGTGATGAAGACTGCTCATGACGCCGAATGACGCACCGGCGTCGTGGAGGCGGCATTGACGTCGGAGGGACTCATGGCCGTCGGCTCCACCGGATTCAACCGGGCCGAATCGGGCAACCCCTCGATCACTTCGCACTGGTGGGTCACCGAGCCCCGCGAGGGTGAGCTGGTCCGGTGGGAGCTGGTGGATGGCCCATTTGTCGGGACCGGTGGATACCGCTGCGAGCCGCTGGACGGCGGCACCCGATTCACCCTCGAATCCGCGGTCGGCCCGACCGGCGTCTACCGGTTGGTCGGCCCCCTCTTCCGCATCATGGGCCGGCGGCAGAACCGGTAGGACGTCGCGAAGCTCAAGGCGCTCCTCGAGCGGCAGCGGCCCGAGTCGGCCTACGGAATCCCGGTGAAGCGGACGGCATATTCATCCCAGCCGAGACCGGTGGACCGGGAAGATCTGCGAGGAGTTGCGGCAATATCCCGGCGTACTTGAGGATGGCCCGGGCCGCAATCCGGTGCCTCAGGAGCGGTCCGTCCGCCACCTCGCCGTAGCCGCTCCAGAAGTCCTCGAGATCAATCGTCCTGACCGCGGAACTGGTGCATGAACAGTGAAATGAACTCGTGGTCGGCGGGCCCGGTGCCGGCGTCATTCCAGTCGATCAGCGACCACGCCCCGCCGGGTGACCGGAGGAGTTTGATCGACGAGAGATCTCCGTGGAGGGTGGTGTCGCCGGCGGCGAGGTCTCCGACCGCCTCGACGCACGCCGCGGCGCCGGCGGTGAGATCCACGACGGCGGTGCTACCCGATGAGGGCGTGGACGAGGCCGTCCTGTACCTGGCCGAGCACGTGCAGGAGCAGCATCTGCGGTGGAGCGCCCTCGGGTTCGACGTCGGTTTCCCACCCGTCCTCGGTGATGTTCAACCGCGACGCCAGTACCAGCCTCGCCTCACCGATGACCCGCGTCCACGCCTCGGCCTCCTCGAAGTCGAGCAGGTCCTTGCGCAGCGTGTCGGCAAAGCGCCTCCTGTCCTCGGCCCGGGCTTCCTCCAGCAGACCGGCGGTGAGGCTGCGGAACCGGTCGTCTGCCTCCGGATCGTCGGGATGAGCCCGATAGGACAGCCGCTCGACGGCGGGGTCGTCCGAGCGATCGATGTCCAGATCCTCCAGGATCTGCAGGGCCAGTGCCGCTACCCGGCGCTCCTGCTCACCAAGGAGCACTTCGATCCCGCCGGCGCGGCGGATGAATCCGAGTGTCACGCCTTCTCCAGTGTTGCCCAGAGCCCGTAGTGGTGGAGCCGGTGGCAATCCGATTCGACCTTCTCGAGGGTCCCGCTGGCCACTACCGCCCGGCCTTCGTGATGGACCTGGAGCATCAGCTCCGTCGCCTTCTCCATCGAGTACCCAAAGAGCTTGCGAAACACGAACACCACATACGTCATCAGGTTGACCGGGTCGTTCCAGACCACGACTTGCCAGGGGCGCAACGCATCCGGGAGTTCCCCGGTTTCGGGGAGATCGACCCGGTCGGGCGCAGACGTCGTCACAGAATGGGGTCGCGCCGGCGCACCGACGCCCCAAAGCGCTGTGCATTCAGCCAGTCCTCGAAGTCCTGGCGGGCGACGCGCCACTCCCGGCCCATCTTGATCCCGGGCAGCTCTCCCGAGCGCAATACCCGGGTGACGACAAAAGTCGAGACATCCATGTACTCACAGATATCGGCGACGGACAGCCAGTCCTTGCTGAGATCGACCGTGATCCGCTCCATGCCGACAGGGTATGGGACCGGAGGCCACCCCGGCAAGGGCGTCGCGTACACTGGCCACTCGTATGGCCCAATCCAAGAAACGCAAGCCGAGCAAGCCGTCGTCCGCCGAAGCTCAACAGCAGCGTGAGGAGGCCCGCCGTAAGGCGGCCGCCGAGAGGCGCTCTCGGGAGGCGGCCGAGAAGAAGCGCAAGGAGCGGATCGAGCGGGTCCGCAAGCTGATCACGCCGACCCTGGCCGTGATCGCCGTGTTCGTTCTGTCGATCATGATCATCCGGCCGGCTCCCGAGGTACGGGGTATTGCCACCGCCGACGAGGTCGAGGGCAGGGCCCTGGCCGCCGATGAGACCCACGACTACGGCACCGCCACCCCGACCAGCGGGCCGTACTCGCCGGACCCGCCGGTGTGCGGAGTCTTCGCCGAGCAGGTAGCCGCCGAGGATGCCGTTGCCGCGCAACGAGTCGGAGCGGTAGTGCTGTGGTACTCCGATCCCGCCGTCGCCGACGAGCTCACCGAGTACGCCGGCGGTTTCGAGTCGCACGTGATCGTCTCCCCCAACGCCGGGATCGAGGATCCGATCGTGGCCACGGCATGGATCCGCCGGAAGGCTTACGACACGGTGGCCGAGGTCATCGACGACGATTTTGCCGGGGTGTACCGCCTGCAGAGAGACGTCGAGGGCGACTGCCCCTTCCAGTAGGGGATCCGATCAGCCGGCCGGGAGCAGTGCGACCGGGGTGCTAGTGGCGGCGCGGTCGGCACCATCGCCGCCGCCGGCAGCAGGGCTCCCCCAGCAACTACGGAGAGGTCGTGCATTCCCACCGCGCGTAGTGATCCTGCTGCAACGCCTCCGGGCCGAGAGCGCGAAAAACGATTCAAGTTTCGAGTGACTAGTGCCGAAGGACTAGTCACAAGAACAACATGCTTGAGATTCCCACCCGAATGAGCGCCCGGGTGCCGGACCGGACACCGGTCCGTCTGCCCATTCCGGCCGGATGGCTTCCGTGGCTGACGCCACTGCTCGGCATCGCCGCGGTCACGCTGATCGCCGTCGCCGATTGGTTCACCGGCCCCACCGTGTCGCTGGAGATGCTCTATGCGATCGCGGTAATGGCTGCTGCCTGGCTCGGCGGTGCCCGCCAGGGGATTCTGGCGGCGGGCGTTGCCGGCGCCGACAGCCTCGCGGCGCACGCCCTTCGGCTCGAACCGATCATGGTCACCCCCGGGACCCTGTGGAACGCCGGGACCCGGTTTACTGCCCTGGCTCTGATCGCCGCGGTCGTCGGACGGCTGCGGGCGGTCCTGCTCGAACAGCGGCACCACGCGATGACTGACCCCCTGACCGGTGCGCTGAATCGGCGGGCCTTCCAGATGGCAGCCGAGCGGGAGCGCCAACGCTCACGGCGGGAACACACTCCCCTGACACTCGCCTATCTGGACCTGGATGGGTTCAAGTCGGTGAACGACCGGCTCGGGCACGCGGTGGGCGATGCGATGCTCACCCGCTTTGCCGACACGATCACCCGGACGATTCGCGGCAGCGACCTGCTGTGCCGCATCGGCGGAGATGAATTTACCGTGCTGCTCCCGGCGACCGATGCCCGCAGTGCGGTGGTCGTGCTCAACCGGATTCGCAGCGTCCTCGCCGAGCGCTGTGCCAGTTGCCCGGATCAGACGATGACGGCTTCGATCGGCATCGCCACGTTCCATGAGGCCCCCGAGACGGTCGGAGAGATGGTCGCCCAGGCCGACCGGCTCATGTACCGGGCGAAGGCCAACGGCAAGGATCGGATCGTCGGATCGGTGATCTCGGGAAGTTGGCGTCGCTGGGGTGACCGGACCCGCGCCGATGCCGCAGGTGTCAGCGCCGATTTCCGGGCGATCTCCGGCTAGCCGGCGGCGCGTCGCCGCCGCACCACTCCCACCACGAAAGCCACCAACGCCGCCACCAATGCGGCGGCCTTCACCGAGGCAAAAACGGTGGTGATGGCAGCCACCGCTCCGGACGGGTTCGTTGAATCCGAGAGCAGCACAAGGATGCCGACGTTCTCGAGCGCATCGCACAGCGCCGCCAGTGGGGCCAACCAGACCAGCACGGATCCTGACCCGAGCGCCCAGCGAAGTGCGCCGGTAACCCCGAGGCCGAGCACCGCGATGAAGAGGTAGTCGACCGCCGTCTGGGCGCGAGCCGCCCCGAGGTCCCATCCGGCCATGGCTGCTGCAGCATTCTCGGAGCTGCCGGCGAACTCGAGGTCGAGAATCTCGGACCCCGGTGCGATCAACCCGAGCACGATGAATACCGCCACCGCAGCGGCCAGCAGGTACGGCCAGAACCGATCAACCCGATCGAGCATGCCTGGAGTCTCGCGTGTTCGGGCCGGCCGTGCCCGGTGTCGCGAAATCCTCCGCTGACGGACCTCTTGAGACGCGGTGGCCGGAGTGATACGACGGTGCCATCCACCTGCCGCGGCGGCAGCGACTTCCCGTGGTGGACCCGGAGGAGGGAGACGCTGGACCCACTGCGGCACCCCGACCTGCAGCGGCTCGGCCGTGAGCTGCGGCGCCAGATGGACGACACACTCGACGCGGAACTCAACGCCGCCCGGGCGGCGGCCCGTCGCCGCCTGACGTTGCGAGATGCATTGCTGACCGCCGAGGACCGGCGGGAGGAGGTGGCGGTCTCGGCCACTGACGGCCAGGTGTACCGGGGCAACGTGATCGCAGTCGGCACCGACCACTGCGAACTCGAGGACGGACGGGTGACCCGCCTCATCGCCATCGACCACATCGTCATGGTGAGGATCCGGTGAACCGGTTCTCCCTGAACCGCCGAACCTTCCTGGGTGCCGGGCTGGCCGTCCTCGCCGCCGTCATGGTGATCGTCGTCACCAGGCCTCCGAGCACTGCGACGGTGCTGGTGGCAGGTGAGGACCTCGGCGCCGGGACATCGCTGGAGGTGGGATCGCTGGCCCTTCGCAACGTGTCCGACCTGGAAGGGCTGGTCGAGGCATCCGATCCGGCCGACTTCGCAGGGTGGTCCCTTGCCGCTCCGCTCAGCAAAGGGGAGCCGGTTCCACGATCACTCCTTAGAGTCGGGTCCCGCCGGTCGCACCCCGACGTGGTCGCACTGGCTCTCGATGAGGATCACGCTGTGCTCGGCGTGCTCGTCGCCGGCGATCTGGTCGACATCTACGTCACCACCACCGGAGAGGAAGTGTCGACCTCGCTCATCGCCACCCAGGTCTATGTGGTCGACGTCATCGCAGGAGACGACGGGTTCGGATCCAACCGCTCGGCCCGCCTACTGCTCGCCGCCGACAGGGAACTGGCCGCAACGATCATCGCCGCACTGCATGCCGGCAACATCGATCTGGTGCGGGTGGCCCGTTGACTCCGGCCGTCGCCACCGTGCTGTCCGCCCGGGACTGGGAACACGAACTCGTCGCACTCGCCCGGGATAGCGCCGCCGTCCGGCTCGTGTTGCGGGCCTACCGGCCAGAAGAGGTCGACCAGGAGGCCGGGCAGATCGACGTCCTGGTGGCCGGAGCGGAGACCGCCTGGGTCACACCGGCCAAGGTCGCTGCCTGGCGGCGCACCGGGCTGCGCATCGTCGGGGTGTATCCCCGCGGCGATCTCCCGGCACGCGACCGCCTGGCAGCCGGTGGAGCCGACGAGGTCATCCCCGACGACACTCCGGTCTCCGCCATCGTCCAGATGATCCGCCTCCTCAGGCCGAAGGCCGCCGCCCCGAGCAGATCGGCGGCCGCCCCCCCGGTCACAGTGGTGACCGGACCGCGCGGGGCCCCGGGCTGCACCGAGGTGGCGCTGAGCGTGGCCTGGACCTGGGCCCTCGAGGACGACGTGGTGCTCATCGACCTCGATGTGACGGCTCCATCCCTGGCCGTTCGACTGGGCCGGCCGCCCCGGCCCGACGTCACCGACGCCGCCGATGCCGTCCACACCGACGGGAGGATCCCGGATGACATCGTGCAGCGTGCAGGTCCGCTGCGCCTGATCGTCGGATCCCACCGGCCGGGTGATGGGGTTCCGGCCGATCTGCTCCACGACGTCGTCGTTGCGGCAACGGCGACCGGCCGGCGGGTAGTCATCGACGCCGGTCCCCGAGCCGCCGACGACCCGATCCTCAAGCACGCTCCCGACATCCTCCTGGTCGCCGAAGGGTCGCCGGTCGGGCTGGTTCGGGCTGCAGAACTGGTCGCAGGTTGGGTGGGGCCCCGGCCCCGCCTCATCCTGAACCGGGTACACGACCGGACCCGCGAGGACGTCACCGCCGCCGCCCGCCGCTGGACCGGCCTGGAGCCCTCGGTCGTGCTCCCGAACTTGCGGTCGGTCCCGTCTGCCGCCCGGCGCGCCATGGCACCGCACCGGAGCATGCGGCACCGGCTGCTCGCCATCGAGGCTCCGGCATGAGCGACGACCGCCTCGGGTTCGTCGGCCCGCTCCTCGAGGACCCCACAGTCGAGGAGATCATCCTCCTCGGCGGGGGCCGCACATTCGTCGTCCGCAACGGATGCAAAACGCTGCTGCCCGAGGTCGCCGATCGGGCCACGATCAGGCGAATCGCCGACCAGCTCCTCAGTGGGACCGGCCGACGGGTCGATCTGGCGAACCCGATCGTTTCCGCTCAACTCCCCGACGGCAGCCGGGTGCACATCACCGGCCCCCCGGTGACCCACCCGGATCTGCTCAACATCCAGATCCGCAAATTCGTCCTCCGCGCGGTGGGACTCGACCACCTCATCGAGCAGGGCTCACTCACGGAACCGGCCGCCCAGGTGCTGCGCGATGCGGTGGCGTCGGAACAAACGATTCTGGTCGCCGGTGCTCCGGGTGCCGGGAAGACCACACTCGTCAACTGCCTGCTCAACGAGGTTGCCCCGGATCGCCGCGTCGTCACCTGCGAAGAGGTCTTCGAAGTCCGCTCCGATCTGCCCGACATGACCCAGATGCAGACACGCCAGGCCGGCCTTGACGGTGGTGGCGAGATCACGCTGCGTGACCTGGTGAGGGAGTCACTGCGCCAGCGCCCGGATCGCATCGTCGTCGGCGAAGTGAGGGGTCCCGAGGCGCTCGACATGCTGATGGCGCTCAATGCAGGCTGCTCGGGGCTCGCCACACTCCATGCGAACTCGGCGGCCGATTCACTGGAGAAGTTGGTCGGGTACTGCGTGCTGGCCGGGCAGAACATCTCGATGCCCTTCGTACGCCGAACCGTCGCCGCGGTCACCGATCTCGTCGTCTTCCTGCGACGCAACCCCCAGGGCCGGCTCATCGACGAGATAGCGGCCGTGGACGGTTCACCGAACGGCGAGGGGTTCTCCACCCGGCCGCTGTTCCGCCGCACCGAGGGGCGGCTCCGCTGGACCGGAATCCGCCCCGAACCGTCCTCGCCGGCGCAGCGTCTGGAGCGGCCTGCGTGAGATCGATCGCCGTGGTGGCGGCGGCATGTGCCGCGTGGACCCTCGCCGGCGGTGTTCTCCCACCGGCACCACATGTCACGATCGACCGTGGCCGCATGCACGAACTCCCGGTGGCTCTCGCAGCCGGGGTCATCGGCTTCGCCGCCTCCTTCGGTCTGAGCGGTGACCCGGTGATCGGACTCGCCGTCGGGTTCCTGGCGGCGGCGATTCCCCCGGTCGTCGTCGGATCCCGCCGGCGAGCCCGGGCACAGCGGACGGCCGACCGCTGGCCCGATTTCCTGGGCATCATGCAGGGGCACCTCGCCGGCGGCGCCACCGTCCCCGAGGCGACGATCGCCGCCGGCCGCCAGGTCAGCTCGGAGTTCGCCGTCCTCAGCAACCAGCTGGCCGAGGCCATGGCCGTGGGCCAGCCCTTCGCCGAAGCGCTGAACGAAGCGCGCCGCACTTGGGAGGATCCGCTCGCCGATCGTGTCCTCATGACCCTGGCGGCGGCCGCCGCAACCGGCGGACGAAACGTCGCCTCCACTCTCGGTGCCCTGGCCGCGTCGGTCTCCGACGAGCTGCGGCTCCGCCACACCCACGAAGCTTCACTCACCCAGCAACGACTGACGGCCTCGGTGGCGCTCTTCGCACCCTGGGTGCTGCTCATCCTGACCACGTCGACCAACCCGCAGGCCGCCGCCGCCCTGGCGCGGCCGACCGGCCGGCTCATCGTCCTCGGCGGCCTGGCGGCGACGTCCCTCGGCTACGTCCTTGCTCGCAGAACCGCCCGCCTGAGCGAACCACCCAGGGTGTTTCGATGACCTTGCTCCTGGCAGGCATCACCGCCGTCGCGGTGTACCTGCTGGCGACCAGGCGCTCCGATGGCCGTCTTGGAGACCGGCTCGCCTCTTACGTCATGGCGGAACGCAGTCCCGGACCCGCCGAACCCGGGACAGGGCCACGGATACCGGGCGACATCGTGCGTCGTGTCACCGCGGCAGGAGCCGGCGCGGTGATCGGCGCCCTGATCGGTCTCACCACTCCGGCGGCCGGCGGTGCCCGCCCGGTGCTGGGGATGGCGCTCGCCGGGGCGGGGTCCGGATTCCTCGCAGTGAAGGTGGCCGCCACCCAGCGAGCCGAGGCCCGCCGCCGCACCCTCCGCCAGGAGCTACCGACGGTCGCCGACGCCCTCGCCCTCCACATCCAGGCGGGCGACCCGATCCCGACGGCCATCGCCCGATTGTGTGCAGAGGCGGGAGGGGTCGTCGTCTCCGACCTCGAGCGGGTCCTCGTACGGCATCGATCCGGCACCGGGCTCGCCGAGGCCCTCGGCCGCTCTGCTCGGGCCGCGGAGCATCCCGACGCGGCGCGCCTCTATGAGGCGCTCGCCCACGCTCATCACACCGGGGGCCGCCTGGCAGATCGGCTCACCGCCCTGGCGCAGGACTTCCGGTCTGCGATCTCCCGCGATCTGGTGGCCGAAGGTGGCCGCCGCGCCCTCGCCACCTACGGCCCGATCCTGGCCCTGCAGATCCCGGTGACCCTGCTCTTCCTCGTGTACCCGACGCTCGTCAGCCTCGGCGAGCTCTCTGCAACCCCATGACGAAAGGAGACGACGATGCTCGAAGCGCTGGTGCGTTTCACGATCTGGCTCGACGACGACGACCGCGGGGTCACCACAGTCGAGTGGCTGGGCATGGCGGCGATTGCGGTGCTCGTGATTGCGATGCTGCTGCCGCAGGTGAGGTCCGCATCAGGCAACCTGTGGAACACGATCGTGAACCAGCTCACCGGGTTCTTCAACTAGCCGCCGGAGGGGACCGCCAGGTCGGATCTGCGATCGTCGATGGTGTCGCCGCCCTCGGAGTTGCTTTCCTCCTTCTGGTGCTCCTGCTGCAGATCGGCGTGGCAATGGCCGCTCGGGAATCCGCCCAAGCGGCCGTTGCCGGCGCCGCGAGGACTGCGGCCCGGCCCGGAGCGGACCTGGACGATATCGACCGCTCCCTCACCGCGCTGCTGGGCCGCACGGTTCCCGGGGCGCGCGACATCGCGGCGCAGGTGCGCCACCGCGACGAGCAGGCGGTCGCCGTCGCACAGATCAGGGTGACACCACCGGGTCCCGATTGGATGCCGATCGTCATCCGGGTGAGCGCTCGAGCGGCTCTGGTGGTGCCGCCGTGAGCCGTGGGAGCGCACTGCTCGAAGTACTCGTCATCGGAGCACTGATCGCCCTGGCGGTCGCTCAGGCTGCACTGGCGGCCGGCCGGCTCCACGCTGCAGGGGATCAAGCAACGGAAGCCGCGCAAGTTGCAGCCGCATGGGCCGCCAGGCATGGGAGCACCGCCGACGCCGAGCGGGTCGCACGCGAGCTCGCCCCCGACGCCCGCCGGGTGCAGGCAACCCTCTCCGGCAACGAGATCACCGTCGTCGTGAAGATGGAAGTCGGTCTCATCGGCGGCGTGTGGCCGTCCCGTCTGGTCGCAGGGCGGGCAACCGCCCGCATCAGCACCTATCGGAGCAACCGTGAATGAACGAGGCACCGTGAGCCCCGTCCTGGTGCTCCTGCTCGCGGCCGGAGTCGCCGCGCTTGCCCTCGCCGTCGACCTGGGCCGGTTCGCCGCCGTCAACCGCGAGGTGGCATACGCCGCCGATGCCGGTGCCGAAGCCGGGGCCGGCCGGATCGACCAGGCGGCCGCCTACCGGGGAGAGATCGTCCTGGATCTCAGGGACGCGGAGCGGGTTGCCCGGCGCACCGTCCGGCGAGCCCGGGGCAGGTATGGACGCAACGTCGACGTGGGGGTCACACCCGACGTGATCTGTGTCACCGTGCACCGGATGTTCGAGCCCGGCCTGCTCCGCGCCTTTGGTGTCGGACCTCGGGAAGTGACGGCAACCTCGTGCGCCGCCCCTCGCGCCGGATAGAGGTGATAACCGGGGAGGTTGTCCCTGGCGGGATGGTGTGATCGGCTGATGTGGTGAGCCCTCCGACGAGACACGTCCCCGGCCGGCGTGAACCCAGCCGCTAGGCGGGAGGAGCCGTGGTCTTGCGAACGACGAGTTCGAGCGGCATCTCGATCGAAGCAGGACCGTTGTGGTCGTCGCCCGAAACCGCACCCATCAGCAGTTCCGCACCCCTGCAGCCGGAGTCGTAGAGCGGTTGGGCCACCGTGGTGAGGCCGAGGTATGGAGACACCTCGATGTCGTCGAAGCCCACGACCGACAGATCGTCCGGAATCCGCAAACCGGCGGACCTGACTGCTTCGAGGACCCCAAAGGCCTGGAGATCGGACGCGGCGAAGATGGCCGTCGGTGGATCGGGAAGCTGCAGCAGCTCGGCGGTGATCGCGGTTGCCGCCTCGCGGCCGTGCTCGGCGAGACGGAAGTAATCGGGACGGACCTCCCCGCCGGCGTCCTTGAGGGCCTTGCAGTAGCCGACGCCGCGGTCGGCGCTGGAGGTGAACCCGAAACTCTCATCGAATTCGTCGCCGATGAAGGCGATCCGCTCATGGCCCAGCTCGATGAGATGGTTGGTGGCGATCCGTCCCCCCTCCGCGTCCTCGACGAAGACGTGGGGCAGACCCGACACCTTGCGATCAATGAAGACGACCGGGGCATCGACCCGCTGCAGCCTGGAAAGGATCGCCTCGTCGACCGCCAGTGACATGACGACCACCCCGGCAAAACGATCCGACCCGCTGGCGAGCGCCAGACGTTCGTCGCGCTGCGCCGGCGTCTCCACGGCGTAGAGAACCAGGTCGTAGTCGCTCTGGTTGATCGCCTCGGCGAGTCCTCGCAGGCGCAGGACCGCAGACGGACGGGTGAAGAAGGGGGCAATGACCGCCATCGTCGACGTCCGGCCGAGTGACAGGGCGCGCGCCACGGTGCTCGGGCGATATCCCAGATCCTCGATGACCTGCTGGACGCGCTCGCGGGTCGCATCGCTCACCAGCGGGCTGTCGTTGAGCACCCGCGACACGGTGCCGACACCGACGCCGGCCGCCTTGGCCACATCATGGATGGTGGACAGAATCTGCCTCCCGGGACTTCTCCGCTGGAACCGGTTCCGGTTCCAAGCGGACGGTACCGGACAAACTGCCGACCGACAATGCCGGACGGCCCTTCCGAACGGCGAGAGGTCCCGAACTGCCGAGGGGTACCGGCTACTCGAGGGGATCCGGCTGCCGTGCCACCGGCAGCGGTGGCAGCAGCGCCCGGAACACGATCGGCGCCAGGGTGGCCGTCAGGATCGCCAGCACGATGATGCTGGCCTCGTCCACCCGCTCAATCACACCGAGCCGCACACCGAGTTCGGCCACCGCGATGATCAGGCTGAGCCGGGCCGACAGCAGGAACCCGGCCGCCGCCGATTCCCGCAGACTGTGCTGGCGGAACACCAGCAGCAGCGACGGGACCAGCTTCACGCCCACCGCAGCGGCCAGCAGCACGAGGACGCCGCCGATCGCACCCGGTTCCCGCAGTGCATCGAGGTCGAAGTTGATCCCGACATCCACGAAGAACACCGGGATCAGGAATCCGTAGGAGAATCCGCTGAGCTGCTGGCCCAGGGTGCCCCGGTTGCGGAACACCAGTGCGAAACCGGTACCTGCGATGAAGGCACCGAGAATCGGCTCGATGCCGAAGGCGATCGCGATGCCGACGAACACCAGCATGATCGCCAGCGAGGCGCGGGTCCCGAACTCCTCGGGATCGTCGATCTCGAACATGCGGTCGAACCATTCCGGCTTCCACCACACCAGGCGCCGCATTCCCAGCAACCCGACCGTGACCGCCGCCAGGAACCCGGGGATCAGGAGCAGGCGCAGCCCGCCACCGTGTTCCTCCACCAATGCAAACAGCGCGACGCCGAGCAGCGTGAGGAAATCGGCGAGGATCGCCGCCACCAGGATCACCTGGCCGAGCCGGGTCCCCGCCCGTCGAGTGGATCGCAGAGTCGGCACGACGAGGCCCACCGACGTCGTGGCAAGCACGAACGTCATGAAGAACCCATAGCCCATTGCCCTGCTGACGAAGTAGGCCCCGGCAAACGTCATACCAAAGATCCCGAGGGCGGTCAGCAGCTGCCCGATGCCGCGACGGCTGAAGGTGCGCACATCGACCTCGAATCCGGCCAGGAACATCAGCAGCAGGAAGCCGAAGTCGGCCAGCCGATCGAGGAACTCGGCAGGCTCGACGATGCCGAACACGGGCCCGACCAAGATCCCGAAGAGGATCTCGAGCACCACTGCAGGGACCCGGGCCCACTTCGCCACCACCGGCAGCAGAAACGCCGCGATGACGATGACGATGAGGTCGACTGCTGCCTGCTCGCCGGGCTCCATGTGGCTACCGACGATACGGGACGACAATGACCGATGAGTCGAGCCGTGACACCACCAGTCCGGCGACTCCCGGCGTGATCACCGACGGGTTACGGCGCCGCTGCCCCAGCACGACCAGCGACGATCGATCCGCCCAGGATGCGATCAGCCGGACCTCGTTGCCCTGCTCGACCACCCGGCGCACATCGACTCCCTGCACCGCCGCCTCCTGCTGCACCATGGCGGCGGTCCGCAATGCCTCCTCGCGGGCATCATCCCCGGCCATAAACAGCGGCGGGATCACCGAGATCGCGACCATCGCGGCGTCCTCGTATGCGGCGACATCCATCGCTGCAGCGGCGGCGGCCCGGCCGGCCGGGGTGTCGCGCGCCGGAACCACGACACGGTGATACGGGTACGACCCGCGGGAGATCAGCACCGGCCGCTGCCGGCGGGCAACCGACCGCAGCAGGCGCGCCACGCGGAACCGCCACCGGAACAGCCCGACCCGGGGCGGCGCCACCACGATCAGGCCGGGGTCGAGCGCCAACTCCCCGCTGAGCGCCGCCTTCTCCGGATCGCCGTCCACCGAAACGGTCTTGACCTCACAGCCCTCGGCCAGGCGAAGCGCCGCATCCACCATCTGTTCGATCCGTTCGCCTTGCGCTCCTCGAGCTGAGGCGGGATCGCGATGCACGAAGATGATTCCGGAGGCCCGGCTTCCCCGGGCCACATGCACGGCCTCTCTCACGAGTCCGTCGATGTCGCCCGGGGTCCGCAGCGGAACGACCACGGAACTCCCGAAATCGGTCGGGAACCGTGCCACCCGAGCGGTGAAGGTGTCGACCATCGAGACGAAATCGGCGGCGCTGCCGACCACGGTGACGACGTCCTCCTCCTCGAACACCGTGTCGCCGTGAGGAATGATCAACTCGCCGCGTCGCAGGATCGCAACCACAACCCATCCTTCGCCGGGAACGTCGCGCAGTGCCATACCGCACACCGGGGACCGGGACACGATGCGGAAGTCGAACCCCTCAGCGCGGCCGTCGGCGAAACCGGCCGAAAACACCCTCCTCGGCTCCAACAGGGACACGAACCGCCGGGCGACGAGCCGGTCCGGCGAGAACGCCGGGACACCAAGATCGCGGTACGCCGGCAGCCGCTCCGGATCGGCCGCCAGGGCGACACAGCGGCCACCGGCAACCTGCACGTGCCGGGCGACCGCGAGGTTCACACCGTCGTCGTCGGCCGCCGCCACGAGCAGCGAGCCCTCCTCGAGTCCGGCAACCCGCAGCACGTCGGGGTCGGTCGGGCTGCCGAGGACGGGACGCATCGGCCTGATCGGTTCGACCTCCTCGAGACCGGTGGCGTCGTCATCGACCACCACGACGTCCCAACGTTTGCGAGCCAGGCGGCGGAGCAGAGCCCGGGCGGCATTGCCCGTCCCCACCACGATGACCTCCATCGGTCCTCCTCGGCGCGTTCGGGATTGGCGCCGGGTTGGGGGAATTATGTCAGCCGAAACCCCCAGGATGTGTGGTTCGTGGGTTGCGGATTCGGGAAGCGGCGTCCACTTCCGGGGGTTGCAGGACACGATGGACGGACCGAATCCTCTTCGGGCGCTGCTCTCGATGCTCAGGGCGCGGCGCCTTCGCAGGCCCGATTTCGCAGGCTCGGATCGGGTCGATCACGGCAAGCTCGATCCCATCCTCGACCTCGTGGCGAGGGGTGGCGTGGCGGCGCTCGACGGCGCGGCGGCAGACCTCTCGGCGTACATCACAGCTCTCGGCCTGGTGGATCCGGACACCCTCAGCCGCGCCGAAGGCATGGCGTACTGGCTCAACCTTTACAACGCCGGGGCGCTCGACCTCACCCGGCGGAGCCACCAGGCAGACACCGGCACCGTCCTTCGGGTCCCGGGGGCATTCGACCGGCCCTTCGTTCAGGTCGCCGGCGAGGATCTGTCGCTCGACGGAATCGAACACGGCAAGATCCGCCGCCTCGGGAGCCCCCGCATCCACGCGGCGCTCGTCTGCGGATCGGCTTCATGTCCGACCCTGCGCTTCGAGGCCTATCGAGGGCCCGACGTGGACGGCCAACTCGAGGATCAATTGGTCTCCTGGCTGCGGGCAGGTGCAGCCGACGCCGACCGGCAGGCCGGGGTCCTCAGGCTGTCCCGAGTATTCCTCTGGTACGGCTCCGACTTCGTTCGGCCCCATCGCATGCCCACGCTCATCCCGGCGTCGAAGCGGTCGATCCGGAAGGCCGTGGAGCCCTGGCTCTCAGAGCAGGACCGGGAATGGGTGGCGGCGGTGGAACCGGCCGTCGAATTCCAGTCCTACGACTGGTCACTGGCCTGCACCGTCCGCTGAGCCGCCCTACTCCTCGCTCGACCCACCCCGCAGCGCGGCGTAGATCTCTTTGCAGGTCGGACAGACCGGGTAGCGGTCCGGGTCCCGGTTCGGAATCCAGCGCTTGCCACACAGTGCGGTGACGGGAACCCCCTCGACGTTGCTCCGCACGATGTCCTCTTTCCGGACGTAGTGCGCAAAGCGGTCGTGATCACCTTCATCGGTGATGACCGGCTTGACCTTGGTCTCGGTGGTTCGCTGCGTCATACCGCCATTGTGGCACTGCGGCGGTCAGTCTCCCCTGAGCTGAACGATCCGCTCGTCGAGCACCGTGATGCCGAGATCGAGAGGCTGCCATGTGTCACTCGCCTGCTCGTAGATCATCAGAACGTGGCCGTCGAGAGCCGAATCGAAGGCCTTGATCAGGAGAAGACCGTCGTCGACATCGATCACCGCGATGCCCTCGAAGCTCGTGGCCGTCATCGTGGCTACCAGATCCGGTATTTCTCCGCCATGGAACGACCAGAGAGCGAGGTCGCCGGTGTCCGCCCGGAGGCTGGTCCAGTAGACGGCGCCGTTGTCGCGGGATCGGCGCCGGCGATCAGCCCACGGTTCGCGTGGTCACCCGGCGGTTCCGTCCTGGCGGTGGCGAGTGGGTTCCTCGATGTCTATCCGGTTGGAGGCGAGCCGATTCACATCCAGGATCAGACCGTCGGAATCGCCTGGCGCCCTCACGGAGGCCAGGTGGCGACCCTGGAAGGACCGATGTTCGCCACCCTTGAGCTGTGGGACCCGGTCACCTGGGAATCGACAGGTTGGCTCGGGCGCAGTTGGGAGAGCCACGGCAATGAGTACTTCGGTCCTCCGGGCGATTGAGAAACCCCGTGTACCGAGGGTCCCAACGACGGCGCCCAGGGCGGCGGGCCGTACTACTCCACCGCGGGCACGTACATCGTGCTCCACAGCGACGGAGAGGGACTGACCCACGTATGGGAGACCGCCACCGGGAGCTACCTGTTCGGCCTGGCGACACCCGACGGAGGAGACATCGAATTCACGGACGACACCACCATGTTTGTCGGCGGTACCACTATCACGATGTGGAACCTGATCACCGGGGAGATGTTCTTCGAGTTCCCACCGAGTCTCGGGCGACATGGCACGACATCTCACCCGACGGGCGATACCTGGCCGTCGGTGACCTGGACGGACGGGTCCTCTTCTACGCGATCGAGGCGTAGCCGGTTGCTCCCGAGTCGCGACCGACAAACGGGGGAGCGCTACGGGGCCGCCCCGAGCTCGCCGTTGCGAACCGTCCGTCCGACACCTATCGAAAAGGCGGTGATCGCCAGCACCGCCGCCATCACGTCGAAAGGCAGGATCAGCGTGGCGATCTTGCCCCCATCCACGAGCCAGCCCCCGTCGGCTGTGAAGCCGAC
The DNA here is from genome assembly GCA_964511945.1 of uncultured Acidimicrobiia bacterium. GTDB lineage: Bacteria > Actinomycetota > Acidimicrobiia > Spongiisociales > UBA11373 > CAZEHO01. Next base: position 82,971 of record CAZEHO010000004.1, read on the forward strand.
GATGTCGAGATAGCGCCAGATCGACCAGACGCACACCACACCCATCATCACCGCGCCGGCGACGGCAAGGCGGGATCCACCGATCCAGCGCAGGCCGAGGGCGAACGCAGCCACCACCCAGGCGATGTCCATTGCGGAGATCAGTTGCAGAAACTGGAGCGAAGCGTCGTAGCGAAGGGCCGCCGACGTTGCCAGGGTCACCAGCCCAACCGCCCCAGTGACGAACACAACGATCACGATCCCCGCCAACGCGGTGCGTACCCGGCCGCTGAGGGAACTCCTCTCGAACCACCCGGCGTCGGCGAGCGACCACAAGTGGAACACCAGTGCGGTCCCGAACACAACGATGGCGACCAGGTGAACCACGGCGGTCAGCAGGGGGTCGCCGGGGGCGGGGACAACCAGCAGCGGGATGGCGGCGGCGGCGCCGACCGTCATCCACAGTATCGAGCGGGTGATGGCGCGTTCTGCAGGACTCATCGGTCAGTTGAGCGGCAGGCCGGTCTCGTACCAGCGTGCGATGCCACCGTCGATCTCGTAGATCCGCTGGAAGCCGAGATCCTGCATGATCTGGACCGCGCTGGCGCTCCGTCTGCCGGTTCGGCAGTACACCACGTAGGTCGTTTCGGGGTCGAGTTCGCCGAGCTTCCGCCCGAAATCGGCGGCGTAGTAGTCGATGTTCACTGCACCCGCGAGCCTGGCCTGGGCAAACTCCTCGGGGGTCCGGATATCCAGCAGCACCATGTCCTCCGGCCCGTCGGATAGCACCTCGGACGCAGCCTCCGGGTCGATCAGTTGGAGAAACGGGGCCTCGGGCTCCGAAGCGGAGTCGGAACAGGCGACCGCCACGAGGGCGACGGCCAGGGTCATGGCGAGCAAGCGAACGAGTCGCATCACGAACCTCATCGGCGACTCGGCGATCGTACCGCCCGCCCGGGAGAATCCGGCGCCGGGTTGGGGGTGGCTAATCGCCCGCCGACGCGATTCCCCGCGCCTCCGCCACCCGGGCTCGCGCGATCTCCAGATAGGACGCATCGACGTCGTAGCCGACGAAGTGGCGTCCGGTCTCGACGGCGGCCACCGCGGTGGTCCCCGAACCGATGAACGGATCCAGGACGAGGTCGCCGCTGAAGGTGTAGAGCTCGATCAGCCGGCGGGGCAGCTCGACCGGGAAGGGGGCGGGGTGTCCGATCCGCCGGGCCGAGGCGGGGGCTATCGGCCAGACCGACACGGTGGCCTCAAGGAACTCCTCCCGGCCGATGGTGTCCTCACCAATGCGGGACCTGCGAAAGCTTCCCTTGCTCGCCACCAGGACGTACTCGTGGACGTCGCGCAGCGTCGGGTTCTTGGCCGAGCGCCACGACCCCCACGCGCACGAGCCGCCGGCGCCCTGGGCCTTCTGCCACACGATCTCGCCGCGCATCAGGAACCCGAGTTCCTCGAGCATCGAGGCCACCCGGTGGTTCAGGGCCAGATACGGCTTGCGGCCGAGGTTCGCCACGTTGACCGCCACCCGGCCGCCCGGTTCGAGCACCCGGAACGTCTCTGCCAGGACCGTTCGCAGCAACTGGAGGTACTCATCCAGGCTTAGGTCGGCGTCGTAGTCCTTGCCGACGTTGTACGGCGGTGAGGTGACCATCAGGGCGACGCAGTTGTCCGGCAGGTCCTCCATCGATTCCGACGAGGCGCAGATCAGCCGGTCGATGACCTCGGGGGGCGGGGCCACCGGTTCGGTGGCGGTCGGGGTCACGACGCGCTCGACCATACGGCGCTGATAGAACGCCGATGCATCATGACTCTCGCGTTTGCCCGCGCCGAAACTGGCGGTTTCCGTCGCCAACAGGCCTCCTGACTTGGGGTCACGCTAGCGAGTTATCCACAGCCGCCGGTGATTTTGGATGGCCCGGAGAATCACACGCGTGTCAGTACCATCGGCCTGCCGGCAGCCTCACTGGAGCGTTCATGCACAGCGGTCACGACCTCTCCAACGAGTGGCTCGTCGCCGAAATGCGGGATCGCTTCGTCGAGGACCCGCGCTCGGTCAGCGAAGCCTGGCGCCGGTTCTTTTCCGGAGAGGAAGTCCCGGCGGAGCCCGCCGCTACCACCGAGCCGCTGCCGCTCCCGGCGGAATCCAGGCCCGAACCATCCTCCGCCCCGGCGCCACCACCACCAGCGGCCGCCCCGGAATCCGACACTCCGGAACCGGCACCTGATGACGATGGTGCCGACGTCGAGCGCATGATCGGCGCCCCGGCTCGCATCGTCGAGGCGATGGAAACGAGCCGGGAGATCCCGACCGCCACCTCGGTGCGTTCGATTCCGGCGAGGCTGCTCGAGGTCAATCGGGCGGTGATCAACAACCAACTGAAGCGCCTCGACGATCCCCGCAAGGTGAGCTTCACCCACGTCATCGGATGGGCGGTGGTTCGAGCGCTCGCCGAACGGTCTGCGATGAACACCGCCTACCGGGAGATCGGCGGCGACCCGCACGCGGTGCGCTACCGGCATGTCAACTTGGGCCTGGCGATGGACATGCCGGCACGCGACGGCGGCCGCACCCTGCTCGTCCCGAACATCAAGGCCGCCGAGGAGATGGACTTCCGCGGCTTTTGGGAGGCCTACGAGGAGATGGTCGGCCGGGTGCGAGCCGGGAGAATCACCCCCGACGATTTTGCCGGGACCACGGCGACCCTCACCAACCCCGGCACGGTGGGCACCGTGCAATCGGTCCCCCGTCTCATGGTCGGCCAGGGCGTGATCATCGGGGTTGGGGCCATCGGCTATCCGCCCGAGTATCAGGGCGCCGATCCCGCCTACCTGGCACGCTCCGGAACCGGGCGGTCGATCACGATGACCTCCACCTACGACCACCGGGTGATCCAGGGAGCGGAGAGCGGCCTCTTCCTGGCCCGGATCCACCAGCTCCTGCTCGGCGAGGACGGGTTCTACGACGAGGTCTTCTCGTCCATGGGCATCCCGTACCTCCCGGCCCGCTGGGCGATCGACCGGCACCCGCCACCGGGGAGCAACGAATGGGCCGAGAAGCAGGCCCGGGTATTCCAGCTCATCAACATGTTCCGGGTCCGGGGGCATCTCATCGCCGATCTCGATCCGCTCCGCCTCGGCGGTCCCACGGTCCACTCGGAACTCGACCCCCTTACGTACGGGCTCACCATCTGGGACCTCGACCGGACATTCGCCACCGGCGGCTTCGGCGGCGAGCAGAGCTCGACGCTGGGCAAGATTCTGGCCCGGCTGCGAGACGCGTACTGCCGAACCATCGGCATCGAGTACATGCACATCCAGATTCCGGAGCAGAAGAACTGGATCCAGCAGGCCGCCGAGGCCGATCCCGAGGAACTCACCCGGGCCGAGAAGCAGCGGATCCTCTCCAAGCTCGCCGAAGCCGAAACGTTCGAGCGCTTCGTGCACACCAAGTACCTGGGTCACAAGCGGTTCAGCCTGGAGGGATCGGAGACCTTGATCCCGATGCTCGATTCGCTGCTCACCAAAGCGGCCGGAGCCGGCATGCACGAGGTTTCCATCGGCATGGCGCATCGGGGCAGGCTCAACGTGCTCGTCAACGTGATCGGGAAACCCTTTGCCCGGGTCTTCCGCGAGTTCGAGGGCGAGGTCGACCCCCGCACCCTGTACGGGTCGGGCGACGTGAAGTACCACGTTGGGGAGGAAGGCGTGCACGAGGCCCCGGACGGCACACGGGTGACCGTCGAGGTGGTCTCCAACCCGAGCCATCTCGAGGCGGTCGATCCGGTGCTCGAGGGGATCGTCCGGGCCAAGCAGGACGCACTCGGCCCGGGAGCAGAAGATCTGATACTTCCGGTCCTCATCCACGGTGATGCGGCCTTTGCAGGCCAGGGGGTCGTGGCAGAGACCCTCAACCTCTCGCAGTTGGAGGGGTACTCAACGGGCGGCACGGTGCACATCGTGGTGAACAACCAGGTCGGCTTCACCACCGATGCCGCCGACGCTCGATCCAGCTTCTACGCCACCGATATCGCCAAGGCGATCCAGGCCCCGATCTTCCATGTGAACGGTGACGATCCGGAGGCGGCGGTCCGGGTGATCCGGCTGGCGTTCGCCTACCGGCAGGCGTTCCACCGCGACATCGTGATCGACCTGGTGTGTTACCGCCGCCTCGGCCACAACGAGGGAGATGATCCCTCGCTCACCCAGCCGTCGATGTACCGGGCCATCGATGAACACCCGCCGCTCACCAAGGTGTACGGGAGCCGGTTGGTAGGCCGTGAAGAGATGACCGACGCAGACGTCGCCGGGATCGAGGGGCACATCAGGTCCCGGCTCGACGCCGCCCTGGCGGAGACCCGGGAGCGGCCGGCGGTGCTCGAGTTCGATGCGGCACCGGCTCCCGCGCCGGCGCCGGTCGACACCACGGTGCCGGCCGCCGCCCTCACCGATCTCGAAGCACAGCTCGCAGCGATCCCCGACGGATTCACCGTGCACCCCCGGCTGGCAAAGGTGCTTGCGGACCGCTCGGAGCTGTTTGCGTCGGGCTGGGTCGACTGGGCGCTCGGGGAAGCCCTCGCCTTTGCGTCACTGGCCGAGGATGGGATCCGGGTTCGCCTGGCCGGTGAGGACAGCCGCCGCGGGACGTTCAGCCATCGCCATGCGGTCCTGGTCGATCACCGGACCGAGGAGGAACACTCCCCGATCGAGACCCTCGAGACTGCGGATGCCCAGGTGCAGCTGGTCGACAGCTTGCTTTCCGAGTTCGCCGCCATGGGCTTCGAGTACGGCTACTCGGTTGTGGCGCCGGATGCACTGGTCATGTGGGAGGCACAGTTCGGAGATTTCGTCAACGGCGCCCAGGTCATCATCGACCAGTTCCTCTCCGCCGGAGAGGACAAGTGGGGACAGCCGAGCAGTCTGGTGCTGCTCCTCCCCCACGGCTTCGAGGGGCAGGGGCCGGAGCACTCGAGCGCCCGCATCGAGCGTTTCCTCCAGCTCAGTGCGGAGGACAACTGGCGGGTCGTGGTGCCGTCGACCCCGGGCCAGTACTTCCACGCCCTGCGGCGCCAGGTGCTCGACCCGGTGCGCAAGCCGCTGGTCATGTTCACCCCGAAGTCGCTCCTGCGGACCAGGGCCTCGTACAGCCCGGCACCCGAGCTGAGCTCGGGTGGATTCCACGCAGTGCTGCCGGATCCGGCTCCGGCGGCGCAGATCCACCGGGCGGTGCTGTGTTCCGGGAAGCTCTATTACGACCTGCTCCGGGCCCGGCCCGAAGGCAGTGATGTCGCCCTGATCCGCGTCGAGCAGCTCTACCCCTTCCCGGTCGAAGAGATCGCCGCCGTCCTCCCCGACGACTCCGAGGTGGTGTGGGCACAGGAGGAGCCGGCGAACATGGGTGCAGCAGCGTTCGTGGAGCACCATCTGACGGCTGCGGGCCGTCCGCCCACCGTCATCAGCCGCGAGGAGAGCGCCAGCCCGGCCACCGGGAGCGCCGCGGTGCACGCCGAGGAGCAGGCTGAGTTGATTCGGCAGGTGTACGCAACCCGAGATCAGAGATCAGAGGTTTGAGCCCGGCAGCCGGTGCCGCCCCAACGCGACCAGCACCAGGTTCTTCCCCCAGGCCGGGATCTCTCGCCCGTAGCCGTTGACCAGCCACCGGAGGAACGAGGCATCGCCCCGCTGCCGAACCGGGTCACCGGTGACGGAGAGGCCGAATCGGCGGAACAGAAACCGGGCCCGCGGCAGGTGGTAGCGGTCGGTGACCAAACACAACGTCCTCCACCCGGCTTGTCCTGCCATGGCGGAGACGAAGCGGGCGTGCTCCAGCGTCGAGGTCGAGCGGTCCTCGAGCACGATCCGCTCGTCGGGGAACCCGGCATCGATCGCAATCCGGCGCATCGCCTCCGCCTCTGAGATCGGAGCATCGCCGGAGCCGCCCGAGGCCACCAGCACCGAGTCGGGGAAACGCCGGGCAACCTCGACAGCATGCTCCGCCCTCCTTCGCAGCGACGGAGACGGCCGGCCCGAGGGATAGACCTGGGCACCGAGGATCACGACGGCTTCGGGAGCATCTGTCACGCGGTAGAAGATTACGAGGCAGGCCCGGCCCGTCCGTGATACGGTTTCGTCCGAACTTCTGGGAAGGAGGACCCGTGCATACCCAAGTTGCCATCGCGGCATTGCCGCGTTCCGGTACCCCAGCACATCGGGTGCTCCGGACCGATTCCATTCCTGCGTAAGCAGGCGTCGTCCCGAGCACCCCTGCACCGAGGAGTGCTCAACGTTGCATCACCCCATCCCGGCGTCGCGTCCTGAGACGCCCGGCGCCGAACTGATCGAATACGGCTGGAACGATGACGTCGCGTCCGGCCTCCACCGCTTCGAGACTCCAGAACCCATCAACGGCCGTGTGATCCGAGTCGATCGCGGCGGCTTCATCGCGATCACATCGAACGGCGTCGTGGCATGCACACCAACCGGTGGTGCGCTTCCCGACGAATCCGAGCAAGGACCGGTCGCCACCGGCGACTGGGTGGTCCTGCGCACCGTGCCGGGGTACGGCCTCGATCTGGCCGGCATCCTCGCCAGGCACACCGCCATTCGCAGAGCCGATCCGAGTGCGACCGGCTACCAGGTACTCGCTGCCAACGTCGACGTCGTGTTCGTGGTGGTGTCCATGGACCGGCCCCTCAAACCGGGACGGATCGAGCGGTTGCTCGTCGTGGCCTGGGAGAGTGCGGCCACACCGGTGGTCGCCGTCACCAAAACCGACCTGGCCGAATCAGGAGCGATCGCCGTCGACCCGGAGGCCTTCCTCACCGGGGTCGCCACAGCAGCAACCGGAGTCGATGTCCTGGCCGTCAGCGGCGCGACCGGCGATGGCATCGATCTGCTGGAGCCACACCTGTTGCCGGGTGCCACCGTTGCGCTCATCGGGGAGTCGGGGGTGGGCAAGTCGACCCTCGCCAATGCCGTAATCGGAGCAGAACGATTCGACACCGGCCCTACCCGGACAGGTGACTCCATGGGTCGCCACACCACGACGTCGCGGGAACTGGTCGTCCTGCCCTCCGGCGCCCTGCTCATCGACACGCCCGGCCTGCGAGCTGTCGCGCTGGCAGACGGGGGCGGCGGAGTCGCCCAGGCGTTTCCCGAAATCGAGGGATTGGCACAGACCTGCCGTTTCCGGGATTGCGGCCACGACCACGAACCCGGCTGCGCGGTGACGGGCGCGATCGCCGACGGGACCCTGAACGAACGGCGGCTGCAGAGCTATCGGAAGCTGCAGCGGGAGGCGGCCCACGAAGCGCGCCGGGCCGACATCAGGACGAGACAGGCCGCAACCAGGGAGCATCGCCGGCGCTACAACCGGATGCGAGACAGGGACCGGGAGTGGTGACCGGCTAGGCCGTGCGGGCCAGCGAGTCGGCCGATTCGCCGTTGCCGGCAACCGGGGTCTCGATGTGTGCGTCCTGGATCGTGTTGATGATCGCCCGCCAGTCGCGGGTCAGAGCACACTTCCCGCAGTAGTACCCCTCGTCGCGTTTGACGACGGCCGGGTCGCCGCATGTGGTGCAGTTCATGGCGCGGGCTCCTGTTCTGACACAGTGAAGGTCGGCAGCAAGCCCACCGGACTTGAGGAGCGAGCTGGGAACTGGGAACCGGCAGCGCAGCACTGCTCTTTGCGGCGCTCCGTCCCGCTCCCGAGTCCCGATACCCGGTTCCGGCAACCAGCCGACGGGAGGGGGCCTCACTCCCCCAGGGTGCGGTCGGCGAGCAGCATCGCCAGGTCCTGGACCACGACCTCTTCGTCCTTGCCCAGGTCCTTGACGGCGTCATCGACCATCACGTAACAGAACGGGCACCCGGTGGCGATGGCGTCGGCGCCGGTGGCAACGGCCTCCTCGGTGCGTTCGAGGTTGACCTTCTTGCCGGTGGACTCTTCCATCCACATCTGGGCGCCGCCCGCTCCACAGCAGAACGCCTTGGTCCCGTTGCGGGGCATCTCGACCAGATCGCCGACCGACCCGACCACCTCACGCGGTGCCATGAAGATGTCGTTGTGGCGGCCCAGGTAGCACGGATCGTGATAGGTGATCTTGCGGTCGTCCCCGTTCTTCGGGGTGATGCGCTCCTCACGAATCAGCTGCAGCAGCAGTTCGCTGTGGTGGACCACTTCGTAGTCGCCGCCGAACTGCGGGTACTCGTTGGCAAGGGTGTTGAAACAGTGGGGACACTGCGTGATCACCTTGGTGATCCCGAGGTCGTTCAAGGTTTCGATGTTCTGCAGAGCCAGCTGCTGGAAAACGAACTCGTTGCCTGCCCGCCGCGCAGGATCACCGGTACAGAGTTCGTTGGCCCCGAGGATGGCGAAGTCGACCCCGGCCTCGTTGAGCAGCTTGGCCGTGGCGACGGTGACCTTGCGGTTGCGGTCGTCGAACGAACCGGCACAGCCAACCCAGTAGAGGTACTCGGCGGTCTCGGCGTTCTCGCCGAGGATCTTCACCTCGAACTCCAGCTCCTTGGTCCAGTCGGCCCGGTTCTGTTGGCTCATTCCGTAGGGATTGGAGGAGTTCTCCATGCTGATGAAGGCGTTCCCCAGCTGTGACGGGAAGTCACTCTCCATCAGGGACAGATAGCGGCGCATGTCGAGGATCTTGTCGAGGATTTCGATGTCCACCGGGCAGATGTCGTCGCATGCCCGGCAGGTCGTGCACGACCAGAGCTCTTCGCCGGTGATGCGTTCGAAGACCGAATCGCTCGACACGGTGATCTCGGCGTCGACCCCGACCGGGGACGACACTGCCGGCGAGCCGGTACGAGCCGCGACCTCGCCCAGCTTGAGGACGATCTCGCGTGGGTCGAGCGGCTTGCCCGTCTGGTTGGCCGGGCACACCGAGGTGCAGCGCCCGCAGATGGTGCAAGCGTCGGTGTCGAGGAGCTGCTTCCAGGTGAAGTCCTTGATCTCCGAGGCGCCTACCGTCTCGATGTCCTCGACCTCCATGAGGTTGGGCATCTCACGCATCGCCCCGACCGGGCGCTCCCGAGCGGAGAGCAGCATGTTCGCCGGTGAGGTGACCATGTGGCGCAGCTTCGTGGTAGGCAGGGCAATGAGGAAAGCCACGAACGTGAGGGCATGAGCGACCCACAGCGCCTGGTGAATGAATGATGCCGACGATGCCGGCACCAGGTACGACAGGCCGTATCCGGCGAACGACCAGATCTCGAAGTCGGGCCGCCCCATCTCGGCGATCCGGGCCGCCTCGACGGCGATTCCGGTGATACCGATGAGCAGGAGGAGGCTCAGCATCCAGCCGTCCTCGGGACGGGTCTTGGAGCGGATCCGCCACGGTGGGGCGCCGTAGCGACGGATGATTGCGAACAGCACCCCGAACGTGAAGACGATGGCGGCGATGTCGAGGACGAAGGAGAAGCCCTGGTAGAAGCCGCCCTCGATGAATTTCAGGTTGTTCGGGGCAAGGTGATTGATCTCGACGATCGCGGTCCCGGCAGCCAGCACCAGAAACCCGAAGTAGATCATGGAGTGAATGGTCCCGGCGACCGGATCCTCCATCACCGTCCGCATCGAGATGCCTCGCCAGAACTCGATGAACCGCTTGCCCCAGTTGCCGGACCTGGATTCAGAGGCACCGCGCTCCCAGTTCCTCGCCCGGACTGCGAAGAGGTACGCCATCACGCCGATGGCGGCGGCGACTCCGATGTAGAAGAGGGCAACAACGGCATCGGGGACGTTGCCGAAGTCCTCACGGCCGATCTCCGGGTGGGCATGGTCGGGCAGGGTGCCCAGCCACCACAGGACAAGCGTCGCAATGGGGCCGATCACGACCAGTGCCAGCAGAACCCGGGTGGCGGTGATACGACGCAGCATGCCTCTCCTCGAGCCGGTATCGAGTCATGCTAACCCTGGGGGTCGACGGCTCGACTAGGGCGCAAAGGCCCCATCACCCCGGGGAGAAAGCGCTTCCACCTCCGTGGTTCACTCCAACTTGGGCAGTTCGAGGTGGCCGAGATGAATCATGTAGTGATGAGGCGTGCATACCAGTCGCATCTCGTCGATGTCGGTGGCGCCGCCCTCAATCCAGGGGATTTCATGGTGAGCGTCGCACCACTCGGGTGGGCGATCGCATCCGGGGATGACGCATCCGCCGTCACGGATGGCGAGAGCCCGGCGCTGGGCCGGGGTGGCGGTACGAACCTTGCGACCCATCTCGAGGATTTCGTGAGATCCCTTCATCAGGACACCGCACACGGTTGCATCGCAAGCGAGGAACTCGCGGGCTGCAGGGCCGAGCAGCTTGTGGTGACCTATCTCGCTGCGCGAAGTGACCCCGCCGGTGAGCGCATCCACGTCGACGATCACATTGAGGTGGGGGCGGTTCCCACCGACGATGGGGGCCTTGTCGGAATCGAGGTGATGGCGGCAGATCTCGGTGAGGGCATCGACCCTGCGTTGGGTGGGTGTGCGGCCGTCATCGCCGTCGCGGTTGGCGGGGCCGGCCAGTGACTCGATGGCGGCACCAATGGTTTCGGCGGAGACCCGATCGAGCTCGGCGCCGAGCCGGACCGTGCCCTCAAGCGTCTCGGACAGGGTGAGCCGACGACGCCGATGCTGCTCCCGTTCCTCCACACGGCTGTGTTCTCGTGCCTGGTTCTGCCGCCAGATGCCCACCGTGTTGGCGAACGTGGCCGCATCCTGCGAACCGGCACGATCCAACAATTCGGTCTCGTCCCGCGAGAACGGTTCGGGTGCGGCCTCCCGAGCATCCATGAGGCGGCGCACTCGCCCGGCATCGATGTCGCCGTCGGCGAACGCCCTGGCGGTGGCCGGCATCTCCTGCAGTTGGCGGGCCATCCGGACACGCCCTGCCGCCGCCTGCTGCGAGTCACCCGTCCGGAAGGCGACGAAAGCCTGCAGGGAAAGGAACCGCTCAGTCACGTGTGAACGCCGACGGTCGATTTCCGCCAGTGCCGCGGCGGCCTCGGCAGCAGCCATGACTTCCCGACGCCGGCACTCGACGTAGTGATCGTGGAGGTCGGCATCCGACATCTCCGAGAACCCGGGATCAGAACCGACCGGAGGGGCAGGCAACACCTCCAACATGAAGACAAGGTATCGATCGGGTGTGACACAAAACCCGGCGGTGAGAGTGAAGCTGCGATCGGCGGTCGCGAGCGGTCGTCAACCCCCCGCCACCAAGCCCACCGCGACCAGCGCCAACACATGGCCCAGCTGCCGCCTCCTCGTCAACCGCTCACCGAATACCACCCAGGCCAACAGCACAGTCGCCGCCGGGAACATCGCCGCCACCACCGAGACCACCGCCAGCGAACCGCGGGTCGTTCCCAGGACGAACAAGCCGTTACCGAGTGTCACCAGGAATCCGGCGCCGATGCTGGACACCACTGCTCCACCGGCGGGGCGGGGTTCGCGACGCGTCACCAGAACGGCGGTCAGAATCGTCAATGATCCGGCCACCCGCGCCGGCAGCAGCGACCAGATCCCCGCCGTGTCGGAACCCAGGCTCAGAGGATCAGCAGGCCGCCAAAGCCCAGGCCCGCAAGTATTCCGAAGATCACGCCCGCCCGCACATCGTCGGCCTCACTGATCCGGCCCGTGCTGCTCAGGATCCAGATCGCCACGACACCCATCGCCAGCCCGGCGACGACCACGGGTCCCGGGACATCCCCTTGCGCGACCTCGAACAGGGCGGCCATACCGCCGCCCCAACGGCAGCGATCGCGACACCACCGCCATGGCACTCCGGCTGAATCCCGTGTAGAGCGAGATGACCGCTCCGGCACCGCAGGTGCCGGCGATGGCTCCCCAAAAGACCGTTGGGCGATCGAGGCTGCCGCCGAAGAGCGGCCCGAGGACGAGCATCACGGCAACGCCGGCCAGGTGGTTGGTGAGCACAACTCCCATCACCCGTCCACGGCGCGATGCCAGACCGCTGAAGAAGTCACCCGACCCCGAGAGGGCCGCGGCGCCGAGCGCAAGCAGCAGGGCCAGGGCGGCTCTACACCCGGTCGGGGGGCCGCATCGCCAGCAGGAGGCCGCGGCCCATCGGCCCCTCCGGATCGAAGCTGGCATCGAGCCCTGCGGCCTGCGCCGACTCGAGGTACTGCTCCTCGGTGAACAGGCCGAGTTCGTGGACCTCTGAGTAGGTCTCGGCCCGCTCCGGCGTCGCCACCAGGTAGTCGAAGACGAGCTTCGAGACACCCTCCTCGGACGGCAGCGAACGAGAGGTGCGGGCGATCTTGAGATCGAACTCATCAACGGTGTGGAGCACCACCCTCCCCTCCTCCCAGCGGTCCGGCGTGAACCAGGGCTCCACCGCGAGCACGCCCCCGAAGTTCAGATGGCGCGCCATCGCGGCGATCGCAGCATGGAGCCGCTCCTCGGTCCTCACGTAGCCGATCGAGCTGAACAGGCAGGTCACCGCATCGAATCGCTGCTCGAGGTCGAAGTCCGTCATGTCCGCGTGATGGATATCGATGTCCGGATTCCGCTCACGTGCGATCTCGATCAGCGCCGGATCGATGTCCACACCGGCGACGACGTCGTAGCGATTGCGGAACACCGCGAGGTGGCGGCCGGTGCCGCAAGCCACATCCAGCAACGACCGGGCATCGAGGCGGTTGGCGCGGATCGCAGCATCGACAGCCTTGGCGTGGGCGCTGTAATCGAGGTGGCCGTAGACGGTGTCGTAGAACCGTGCGGTGTCGTGGAACGGGCCGGGCATTGTGCAGGCCAGGCTATTCAGGGCGATGGCCCTTCCCCGGGATTCAACCTGCGATCAGAATCAGTCAGGGCGGCCGGGTGGCCAGGCGTCCCGGTCTGCCGTGCTGATCTCGACTGTGTTGCCCATCGGGTCAATGACCGGGAAGCTCCAGTACCTAACCCACACCGGCTCGGTGTGCCTGGTCTCGACCCCGGCGGATCTGGCCGCCTCGACTGCACGTCCGAAGTCGTGAGGTGGGCACTCGAATCCCCAAGAGGGGGCCGCACTCGATCCCGCCTCCCAACCCGGCTGCTGTGTCCAGCCCTCCACGTGGATGGGGCTCGGGTGGGTAGAGATGGCGATCTGGAGCTCTCCCACGAGGTAGCCCACCGCTCGTTCCTCGGCTGAGAAGTAGATCTCCGACAGCCCCAACACGTCCGTGTAGAAGCTCCGAGCGAGTTCCAGGTCAGCACAGTGGAGGTAGAGGAAGGTCCGGATGCGCTGATGTATCCAGGTGGCCAGGATCAAAGCGATCCCCAGGCTCTCCCGTGGACTTCCGGTGCCTCCCTGCGGTGTCTCACGGCGATCAACACCGTCAGCGCCGTAGCTGTCATCGACCCCTGATCCCCAACGCGACAACGCCGCCCCGGAGGGCGGCGCCGTCAGATCTCGTCGGACCGAACCTAGAGCTCGATGCCCAGTTCCGCCTTGAGTTCGGCGAGCTTCGTGTCGGCCTGCGCCAGTGACACGGCTTCGCGCAGCTCGGCCTCGGCTCCTTCCGGAGTTGCTTCGCGCAGCTCAGCCCGGGCCATCGCCTCGGCCTTGCGCTTCTCGATCTTCTCCTCGACCTTGTCCAGGCTGACCGCCTCGGTGTCCATGTTTGCCGACATGGACTCGATGGCCTTGTTGACCGACTCCTGCATCTTGGCCTGCTGCAGGGCGCCGACCAGCTCCATCCGCTTCGCCGCCAGTTCCTGGAGGCGCATGGCGTTTTGCTGCACGGCCCGCTTGGCGCTGTCGGCCTGGGTCTGAGCCGTCTCGTACTGACCCTTGAGCCCATTGAGGTTGTTCTCAGAGGCTTGCAGCTTCATGGCGAGGCTCTGCGCCGTCTTAGTCCACTTGTCGGTTGCGGCAGCGTCGCCGGCGTTGGATGACTCCTGCGCCTTCAGCAGGGCCTGCTTTGCCATCTCGCGGGCCTCACCGACGTTGTCGGCGGCTCGCTCGATCTGGCTCTCGAGCTGGGTGCGATGTGCCACGACCTTTGCGGCCTGGTTGCGCAGCTCCTGATCGCGCTTGCGCGCCTCCTGGATCGCCTGCTCGATCTCGATCTCCGGATCCATCATCGCTTCCGTCTTGGTGCGGAAGAGCGCCTTGATGTATCCCCACAGCCGCTTCAAGAAACCCATGTCCATCCTTCGTGTGCTCGGGGTCGTTCAATGATAGGAGCCGGGGCTCCCGACGCGTCAGCCCCGGCGGCGCTTCCGCCCCGCCGAACCCCCGGTCTTGCGGGTCCGGCTCCGGCCGGCCGACGAGCCCGAGGAGGGTCCCCGGACGATCTGCCGCGACCTGCGTCGCGGCGGCGCCTGGCTTGCCCCCCAATCGAGAGAGCGGCCACCACCACTCGCTCCTCCAACCAGGATCGAGAAGATACCGCCGAGGTCGATTCCGCCACCACCGTGCGACCGGGGTGCCGACGGCGCCGGCACCGGGCGACCCTCGACCTCGATCATGCGGGGTTCCGGATCCCTTCCGCGCCGCAGCCGCTCGGCGTCCCTTACGCAGACCTTGACGGTCTTGTCCCCGGCCGCGGTCCGGATGTCGGCATCCTCGAACGGTCCCGGGTGGATCGGATCAAAGAAGCACGCATGGCGTTCCTCGGGTTTCGGCTTCTCGGGAATGGTCCGGCCCGCCACCAGAGCTTCGGCGGCATCAAGCTGCCAGCGGGCCTCGTCGAGCCGATCCGACAGGCTTTCGAGCTGGCCGAGATCGGTTGCGGTCTCGAACTGCTCCGACACTTCGGTGAACGTGACCGAGGCCTGCTCCAGATACGTGTTGTCCTCGCGAGTGTCGGACACCTTGACCGAATCGGTGATGTCGAGGATCACGTTGGCCATGGCGTCGAGCTGCCCCTTGATCTCCGCCCGAGCTTCGTTGATCGACTGCTGGAGCCGATCCTCATTGCGTTTCTTCCCCCGCCGGATGGCCCACCACGCGAGGAGGATCAGCCCACCAATGATGGCAAGGAAGACGATGAGCCCGGCACCCCCTCCGCCGCCGTCGTCCGACGATGAAGCGGCGACCGTGGTTGCCGGGGACGCGAAGGACGCCAGCTCATCCACCACCGCATCGGTGATCGCTTCATCGTTGCCGGCCGACAGCCCCCGATCGAGGGCTCGTGACACCTCTGCATCGCTGAAGTCGACGCTGGCGAGGCCGGCACCAGAGGCCGACAGCACCAGCACGGTGCCCCGCCCGACTTCATCTCGGACCGACAGGGCGAACCCCTCGGAACCACCCGACGGCTCCTCGTCGAGAATGACGACGGCAAAGGTGAAGTCGGCGCGGTCGACGGCACTGCGCAGCCGGGATTCGTCGGCCGAGACACCCGATTCGACGTAGACCCCGTCCCCGAGCCCGGACACAACCTGATCGACCGTGGCGGCGCCGGCAGGCGCGGAAATGGCCAGAAGCAACAGCAGGAGCAGCGTGATGAAGGAGGAGCGGCGGAACATGGGGCGGATGGTAGGCCCGCCGGATCGTGCGATCACTTCCCGACCAGCGCCCGGAGGAAGAACCAGAGGTTGGCGGGACGCTCGGCGAGACGCCGGGTCAAGTAGGGGTACCAGGAATCCCCGTACGGGACGTACACCCGGACGCTGTGACCGTCGGCAAGGAGTTGCTCCTGGAGCCGCCCGCGGATCCCGTGGAGCATCTGGAACTCGAACGGGCCCGTCCGCCGTCCGGCGAACCGTTTGGTGAGTTCGATGCGGTCGTCGTCGTGGGTAGCGATCGCCGGGAGCAGGTTCTCGGCACGCATCAGCTCGTCCAGCAACTGATCAAACGAAGCATCCACCTCACCGGGGTGACGCCACGCCACGGAATCCGGCTCGTCGTAGGCACCCTTACACAACCGGATGTGTCCACCGATTGGTGCGATGCGGGCAAAGTCGTCGGCGGTGCGGTACAGATAGGCCTGGATTGCGAGCCCGAGATTCCGATGTTCTCGCTGCACTCCGGTGTAGAGGTTGATCGTCGTCTCCGTGTGCGCCGACCCCTCCATGTCGATCGTGATCGTCAGGGCCAACTCGGCCGCCCGGGCCGCAAGGGCCATGAGCGATTCGGCGGCAAGGTGATCGTCGAACCCCATGCCGAGCTGGGTCAGCTTGATCGAGATGTTGGCGTCGAGTTGCTCCGCTGCGATGGACTCGAGGCACTCCAGGTAGTCGTCGCGGGCTCGCAATGCCAGGTCTCGATCGGTCACATGTTCGCCGAGGTGGTCGAGCGAGACCTGGAAGCCCCGCTCGTTGAGCCGGCGGGTGACGGCCACGGCCTCGTCCAGTGTCTCTCCGGCCACGAAGCGCATCGCAACCCTGCGGCCGAAGCGGAAACGGGTGAACAGGGCCCTGACCGCCCCGAGTCTGGTGAGGAACATGACCAGGCGACCGAGCAGGCTCAACTGGCAGTTCCTCCGATCACTGGGACATCCCCTTGGCACGCTCGCCGAGTTCACGCGACCGCTGAGCGGCAGCCTGGACGGCGTCTTCGACCAATGCCCGGAAGCCGCCCTGTTCGAGGATGTGGACGGCGGCGGCGGTGGTCCCACCCGGCGAGGTGACCTGAGCGCGCAGCGTTTCGGGCCCGTGATCCGATCCCCGCAGCAGGACGCCGGCGCCTTTCATCGTCTGCTCGACGAGGCGCTCGGCGGCGTGGCGGGGCAGGCCCTCGCGAATGGCGGCTTCGGTGAGCGCCTCGGCCAGAAGGAAGATGTATGCGGGCCCGGTACCGGACACCGCGGTGACGGCATCAAGGAGATCCTCGTCGAGTTCGATGGTCTCCCCGACCGCACCCATCACCGCTTCGGCGAGTTCGACCGCGTCGGGCCCGGCGTGCTCACCACCGCACAGCGCAGTGATGGCCTCATCGAACTGAGCCGGCGTGTTGGGCATCACCCGAACCACCGGCACGTCGACTAGTGAACTCTCCAGCAAGGCGGTCGGCACACCTGCGGCGAGCGACACGACGACCTGCTCGGTCGTGATTGCTCCCTCCACCTGGGTGAGCAGCTTCGGGACATCTCCCGGTTTCACCGCGATCACCACGACCTGCTTGCCGGCAACACCGGAGACCGGGTCGACCAGAACCTGCAGTCCGGTGTTGGCGGCCACCTCTTCGCACCGCTCCTCGTGGCGGTCGACGAGCACGATGTCGTCGGGCTCCCATCCGGCGCGCAGCAAGCCGCCGGCGAGGACCTCGCCCATGGCTCCGGCACCGAGGATGGCAACGCTTGGATGCATGAGCGCTGAGTGTAGGAGTCGGCGGGGCGCGTAGCGGATTGCGTCTGCCGCGTAGGCTTGCCCTGCGATGTCACCGCGGATTCGCAACTGGTCGGGCGAGCACACCTGGCGTCCCAACGCGGTTCACCACCCTGCAGATGAGGATCAGGTAGCGGCTTCGATTCGCCGTGCCGCAGACCGCGGTGGCCGGTTGAAGCCGATCGGGGCGGCGCTCTCGTGGTCGAACACAGCCGAACCGATCACCGACGCTGTCCGATTCGACCGGATGGACCGAGTGCTGTCGGTCGATCGCGAACGCCTCGAGGTCAGACTGCAAGCCGGTGCCCGACTCGACAAGGTGAACGAAGTACTCGCCACCGAAGGAATAGCGCTAGACAACTTCGGATCGATTGTCACGCAAACGGTCGCCGGGTATCTGGGGACCGCTAGCCACGGAACAGGGGCACGCACCAACTGCTCTCGGCCGAGGTCCGCGCAATGCGCCTGGTGGACGGCCGCGGGAACCTCCACGAGCTGAGCCCCGACCGCGAGCCGGGGTTGTTCCGAGCTGGATGCGTTCATCTCGGGTGTCTCGGGATCGTTTCGGAGGTCACCTTGGCGTGCGTCGAGGCATTCGATCTTGAGGAGGACCTGGACACGGTCGACTTCGACACTGTCCTCGAGGATCTGCCTCGCATGCTGGCCGACAATGACCATCTGAAGCTGTGGTGGCTACCTCCGAGTGACCGCTTCCTCGTCTACCGCTTCAATCGGTCGACCGCCCCGCGCACCAAGCCGGGCATCAAGGGCTTCATCGATCGCAGCGGACTGTCGGGCTTCGGCTTTGCCGGGCTCATCGGCTTGACCCGAGCCTTCCCGAGGATCACACCGGTTGTGACCAGGACGGTAGAGCGGGTCGGGTTCACCCCTGGGGTTCGAGTTGATCGCAGCGATCGAATCATTCCCTATGCGGGCTCGATCCCAAGGCACTATGAGACCGAGTACGCCATCCCAATCGATCGGGCGTCGCAGGCTCTCGACGCCATTCGCCGTACGGTCCTCAAGGCACGTCACTATCGCGTGAACTTCCCGTTCGAGGTGCGATTCGTTGCCGCCGACGACATCCCGATGAGCCCGGCGTACGGACGCGACGTCTGCTTCCTCGGCGCCTACGTCGCCAGCCGGAAGTGGGCCGGCGGATACTTCTCTGATTTCGAGGCACTGATCGCCGGCTTCGAGGGCCGTCCTCACTGGGGGAAGACGTTCAGTCGTACCGCATCAGAGCTGCGCTCGCTGTATCCCGAGTACGACGAGTTCGATTCGCAGCGCAGGACCTGCGATCCGGCAGGCGTGTTCCGCAATCCCTTCGTAGACCGGGTGTTCGACCTGCAGGGTTGACCCAAGCGGGCGGGACTAACGGCTTGCGGATCGCTCCCACACCAGGTGCTCGATTCCGCTCCGTTCGATCGGATCGAGCCGCGGCGACATCCCGAGGCGCCGGGCAAGCGCCTCGGAGCGCTCGTTATGGACAGCAATGTCGGCGATCAGCGGGTCCAGCTCGAGATCGTCGAACCCGTGCTCCATCACCCGAGAGGCAGCCTCGGTGGCGGAGCCCCGACCCCAGTGGGTGCGGACGAAGTGCCACCCCATCTCGATTTCGAGCAGTATTCAGTAACTCGCGGAAGATGGCCCTCCTCGAGCATGTAGTGCCTTCGGTCGGAGAATCGCCTAGCTAAGCGTTGGGACCACAATCACACGTCGAATCAGGATCACCGACAGTAGGCCCTACGGGGTCGAACAGGTCAAGTGGAAAGAGACGGTTGGAAGGTTTCTGTAGGGGTCCCGAGAAACCGGATCACCTCTCCATGCCTACTGAGGCTCCGGCAAGGGGCCCGGGGCGACACTCAGCCGGATTCACCGAAACGTTGATATGCCTCGGCGCAGGCTCGGTCCCAGCCAGCTTCTCCGGTCCAGTAGAACTCAAACGATCTGAACTCGAAGTCGTCGGGGGAGAACAGTTCTGAGCCAACACCCGGTTGCCCGGCCTCACCGAGCTCGATGCCTACCTGCCCGTGCAGATCTCTGTTCCTATTGCACCAATCCTCCGCATCCTCGGAGAGGGACGGGAGCGTCTGCTCATCGGACGGAGATGAGTCACCGCTGCTGCATGCAGCAGCGAAGACGATCAGGGTCGCGATGACGACAATGGCACGGTTCACGGTCTCCCTCCCGAGTGCGGCTCGCGCCATCCTGTCATGTCGAACCGGAGACTCCAAGGCCACCGGTTGCGTTCCTCCAACTGCCAACTGCAACCTCGGTATCGGCTGCGGCCTGTCGCAACAGGTGGTGATCTGGTGGCACGCCGGCACCATCGGTCCAGCGCCAACTCACAGGATCGATCCGAGATGAAACCGAGTCGCAGCGAAGTCCTGACAGGATTCTGAGGGGCTTGACTTGTCGTTTGGTGCTCGCATACCGCGATTGCGCCGACTGTCTACGGGCTGAGGGGACAGTCCGCCAGACTTGATCTGGGCTTGTTTCACCCGGCGCAGGCGGGCACCAGGAATCAGTGAGCTAGTGCCACGTCACAAAACGTTTGGCGGGTTCAGGTGCGGCTCAGGACGCCTCCGGCTGTGTCCTCGCCCTTGACGCACGCATCCGAGTGCGCCTGCGGGACTGCGTCCTTGCCGGGCGACGCCCTGAGCTCGCCCTGAAACCTCGCCAACGTTATGAGACACGGCACTAGGCGTACGCTTCGCGTCGATTCACAGCTTCAGTCGGCTGCTACTCAACCCGAGAGCTTCGCCAGCCTGAACGGAAGCACAGCGAACTTCTGAAAGGGGTGCTGAGGCACTACACCCGCGGCCCATCGACCTCGCCATCGAGCTCGGCCGATCCTGATCCTCTCGCGGGTCGGCTGTGCCGGAGAAGGGGTCGATCGCGCACTGGCTCAACCTGAGATGGCTGAGCGGTGTCTCAACGGGATCGGTGCCAAGCCGAAGCGAATCGCAGCGAAGTCCTGACAGGGGTCCCGACATTGCCCTCGGAGTCGATCCCAACCTGACCGGAGATGTGAACCAGGTATTGAGAGGACGATCTCACAACGTGGTGATAGAGAGGCCGAGCTGCCAAACCCGCTGGGTTCATCCTTTGGATTTCCATGAAGGGACGGTAGTCAGGGATGAGCCTCTCGGTGGCGCAACCTTCCCTCCGACAAGCCATCGTGGGATGGCCAGCGTTCGGAATGTGCCCGGAGCCCGGTTCGATACGTGGTGCCCGGGAAATCAACTCGCGCAACCACCGGATTCGGCTTCGGGCCCCGTAACCCGCTGACGACCAATCACCCGGGGCGGCGACCACTCAGCCGTGGTCGCGGATCACCGTGATGAACTGGTCGCCGTACCGTTCCAGCTTGGTAGGACCCACCCCAGACACGGCCAGCAGTTCGGCGTCTGTCTTCGGCCGCGCCGCCGTCATCTCCAGGAGGGTGGCATCGCTGAACACCACGTACGCCGGCACACCGCGTTCATCGGCCAGCCGTTTGCGCAGGTCGCGCAGGGCCTCGAACAGCGGTGTGCCACGGAGATCATCGGTTGCCGGGCGGGTTCCCGGGATCGACAGGCCGAGGGTGTCCGCCGCCCGGGGCCGGGCCAGACCTTCGAGTACATCGGCGTCGGTGCAAACGTCACAGGAGGTCGCGCAGCGATCGATCTGCTCCCCGAAGTGCGCGGCGACCGTCTGGTGGCGGCAGGAGGACCCGTCGGCCCAATGGAACATCGCCCGAATCTGGCGGCTGTGGAACTCTGCGGTTTCCTCGCCGGACATCATCCGGTCCAGGTTGATCACGTCGGCCCATGAGTAGAAGAGAATGCAGTCGCTGTCGACACCGTCGCGGCCGGCCCTGCCGATCTCCTGGTAGTAGCCCTCGATCGATTTCGGCATGTCGCGGTGGATGACGAACCGTACGTTCGACTTGTCGATCCCCATGCCGAAGGCGACGGTGGCACACACGACCTCCACGTCATCTCGGATGAAGGCGTCTTGCACCGCGGTGCGCTCCTCGGCCCCCATCCCGGCGTGATAGGCAGCCGCAGGGATCCCGAGACTCCGAAGGTATTCCGCGGTCGATTCGGCGGCCTTGCGCGACAGCGTGTACACGATCCCGCTGTCACCTCTCCGAGCCAGGCAGAGCCTGCCGATGGAGTCCTTCACTCGAACCCTGCGGCCGCCGTGCTCGCCCTTCTTGATCGCCGAGATCCGGAGGCCGGGGCGGAAGAAGGTCCCCCGGAATCCCACCGGATCGACGAGGCCGAGCTGGCCTTCGATATCCCGGGTCACCTCAGGGGTGGCGGTGGCCGTCAGTGCCAGGACCGGAACGCCGAACCGGGGCTTGAGACCGCGCAGGTTCCGATACGCAGGTCGGAAGTCATGACCCCACTGAGAGATGCAATGCGCCTCGTCGACGGCGATGAGCCGCAGATCCACATCGTCGAGAGCCCACCCGACCGAGGCCTCGAGCCCTTCCGGAGCGGCGTACACGATCTCGTACTCCCCGCGCCGCAGCGCGGCGACCCGACGGCTGCGCTCGTCCGGTTCGATGCTCGAGTTGAGGAAGGTCGCCCGCATGCCCATCTCATCGAGGGCGTCTACCTGGTCCTTCATGAGCGCAATTAGCGGTGAGACGACGAGGGTCGTGCCCCCCAGGATCCGGGCCGCCATTTGAAAGGTGAGTGACTTCCCGGCACCGGTCGGCATGATCCCCACGGTGTCGCGCCCGGCCAGGACCGCCTCGACGATCTCGCGCTGTCCGGGCCGGAACGACGAGAACCCGAAGACATCGCGCAGGGACGGTTCCACAGCGGCCAGACGTCGCTCGACCAGAGCGTCGGCGAGATACCTGATCTCGGCAACCACGTCCTGCGAGAACAGGTCGGGCTCCTCCGGCCACCGCCGGCGCAACGCGGTGAGGACGGCCCCCGCAGCATGGAGGTCGTCCTCACCGAGGTACTCCCGGAGACTGGCGATGTCGTCGGCGACGGCAGGACCGAACACGGGAGCGAGGGTATCTGGGGTTCACCCGGTCTGGCGCAGGTCCCTTCGGTCGAACAGCACGATTGCCGCCCCGAACAGCACCACACAGAGGCCTGCCAGGACGCCCGCGTGACCCCAATGCATGCCGTTGTTGAGCGGGTCGCTGGTGAGGAAGTAGTAGAAGGGCGACCACTTGGCGATCCCGGCCAACTGATCACTCAGCGGCAGGAAGGCGTTCATGATGTAGAACGCCAGCGCCACTCCGGCTGCTCCGAACGCTGCGGTCTTCGCTCGTCCGGTGGCGGCACTGATCGCCAGAGCCAGCAGACCGAAGGCCAGGCTGAGCAGCGTGGCAAGGACCGTGGTGGCCGCCACCTTCCAGTAACCGAGCCCGAGACCTCCGGCGAGCGAACCCAACATCGTGCCGATCCAGGTGAGGACTCCCAGAATCGCCGCGATCGCCACCATGGCGACCGTCTTCTCAACCAGCACCCGGCGCCGGGTGATCGGATTGGCCAGCAGCAGGCCCATGGTGCGCTGGGCTTCTTCGCCGGCCAGCGCCTTCGACCCCATGATGACGGTGACCACGATCATCGCCACCGGAACGGTCAGCGAGAACATCTCGGTCTGGTACCAGCCTTCCGGAGTCGCCATGTCGGCGAAGCCGATCATGGCGAGCAGCGCCTCGGGGAACTGGTCGGCGAAGTCTGCGATCACGTGGTCGATCAGACGGAAGAACGGCCCGATGAACACTGCCATCAGCACCAGCATGTAGCCGACGACGATCGTCAAGGTCTGGTGATCGGAGATCGCCTTGGCGCCGACCCGGGACACCCGGGCAGATCCGGCGATCTTCTCCATGATCTTCTGGGTCCGCGGGTTCGCCCGCAGCCGGTCGAGCATGGTGACCGCGGTACCGCGCTCTTTGAGGTCGCGGCGGCGCACCCCGAGCACGGCCACGGACCCGAGCACTGCAATCCCGGCGAACAGCACGGCCAGGTGCCCCCAATCGATCCCGCGGGTCACCGGACTGCCGGCGTCGTAGTAGTACCAGGGGAACGCCTTGGCGACGTCGGCCCAGCCCTCCACCAAGGGCAGGATGCCCACAATGATGAACGAGAAGACCATGAGTCCGGCGGTGATGCCGGAGGCCATGGTGCGGTTCCCGGTCCAGGCGCCGATCGCCATCGACATGGTCCCGAAGAACACCGATACCACGAACATGTGGAACACCAGCGCTCCGACGTGCATCCGGCTGACGTCGGCCCCGATCGCGGCCGGAACCAGCATCCCGACGCCCCAGAGCAGCAGGGCCCCGGCGGCCATCAGCACGACCATCGAGCCTGCTTTCGCCAGCAGCACCTGCATGCGGCTGCGGGGGTTGCCGAGCAGCAGGCCGATCGTGCCGTTGCGCTCCTCGCCGGCGATCGACGCCGAGCCCATCGACAGCGCCAGCGACGCCAGGACGAGGGCTCCGTACGAGGAGTAGATGGCGCCGTACGCCAGGGCGGTGGCGTCGGCATCCTCACCGATGTTCATCAGGGCTCGCCACGCCTCCGGCATCTCGTGGAAGACGCTCAGGTCGATGTCCTGGTAGGCGGCCATGCCGAACCAGAGCATCAGGCCCATCCCGAAGGCGCCGATGGTGATCCCCTTCCAGCGGTCGAGGATCGTCTTGGTGAAGACGTTGGCCAGCAGCATCAGGCGGCCTCCCCCTCATCCCGGTAGTAGGTGAGGAAGATCTCCTCGAGGTCGGCCTCATGGGTGGTGATGTCGATCACCTCATACCCGGCGACCACCTTGAGGAGTGCGTCCATCTTCCCGTCGTAGGAGAGCGATGCCCGGTGGTTTTCGACGACCACGTCGCGAGCCCCCGGTACGGCCTCGAACACGGCGGGGTCCACTTCGGTTCCCAATTCGAACTCGACCCGGCGTACGGCCTTCGACCGCAAATCGGTGACGAACTCCACTGCGACCAGCCGGCCCTGACGGATGATGCCGACCCGGTCGGCCACCCGCTGCACCTCGGAGAGGGTGTGGCTGGAGAGGAACACGGTGCGTCCTTCCTTGGCCGCGTCGCGCATCATCGCCTGGAACTCCCGCTGCACCAGCGGGTCGAGCCCGGAACTGGGCTCGTCCATGATCAGCACCTGAGGCTTGTTCATGAATGCCTGGATCAGGCCCACCTTCTGGCGGTTGCCCGACGACAGGTCGCCGACCTTCTTGTCCAGGTCGGCATCGAGCCG
This sequence comes from uncultured Acidimicrobiia bacterium, assembly GCA_964511945.1. Classification (GTDB taxonomy): domain Bacteria; phylum Actinomycetota; class Acidimicrobiia; order Spongiisociales; family UBA11373; genus CAZEHO01. The sequence goes on from CAZEHO010000004.1 coordinate 107,472, forward strand.
CTCAACGAGCTCCTCGACATACGACCAGTCGACGCCGCCGCGCAGGTTGGCGAAGTAGGTCAGGGTGTCGCGCCCGGTGAGGTTCGGATACATCGACAGGTCGCCGGGGACGTAGCCGATGTGACGTCGGATCTCGACGGACTGCTCTTTCGAGTCCATGCCCAGGATCGAGGAGGAACCGGACGTCGGCCGGATCTCGTCGAGGATCGTCCGGATCATCGTGGTCTTGCCCGCTCCGTTGGGGCCGAGGAAACCGAAGACCTCTCCGGCACGGACGTCGAGATCCAGGTCGACCAATGCCTTGACGTCTCCGTAGTGCTTGGTCAGCCCTTCGGTATGGATGGCAATCGAATCGGTCATTACGTTCCTTCGTTCTGTGTCGATTTGTTCGAAACCGGTGGGGCATCAGCGAGGGCGGCAACTGCCGACTGCAACGCAGCGGCAGCCTCCTCGGTCAGAATGCCCTCACTGAGGAGTTCATATCCCGGGGCCAGGTATCCGGCCATCGCCGGGTTCAACTCGGAGCCGATGTCCGTCGGGTCGACACCGAAGATGCGCTTGATGTGCCCGTGCATCACGAGCGCCCCCAATTGCCACATCGAGAGAACGGCGGCGACGCCGCGGGGATTGTCGGTGCGGCGCATCACTCCGGAGTCGGCTCCCAACTGGAGGTATCCCTCGGCGTCGGACACGATTTCGTCGACGAGATCGCCCACGGCGGAGGAGTCCTCGGAGAGCACCTTGGCGAGATACCGGATGATTGGGGTGTACTTGGGGTCTCGCAGCGCTCCGAGCAGATTGAAGCCTCCGGGACCCGCTGCCATGGCCTCGTTCTTGGCCTCACGGATGATGACAACGACGTGGCCGTCGCAGGCCGAGCGCAGCCCGTCCATGGATCCGAAGTGGTGTATGACGAGACCGGGAGAGACCCCGGCGGCGTCGGCAACCTTGCGGGCGGTGAGCACCGAGGCGCCGTCGGCGGCGACCAGATCAATTGCGGCGTCGCGGATGCGAGCCCTGGCGGTGCGATCGTCGGAGGAAGTCGGTGCCGTGGTCATGAGAATTGAACGTCTGTTCAGTATGGTATACGATCGTTCAGTCAGTGTCCAATTGAATCGTGCCACCATCCCCCGGGATGACCACCATTCCCCGCTCTGCCGACGAGATCACTACCGACCGGCTCACCGAGCTCCTGGGCCGCTCCGTCGAGGTGACGGGGGTCGAACGGAGCGGCGCCGACTACGGCTTCGCCGGAGAGGCGTTTCGGGTCGACATGCGCGGAGCACCAGATCTCGCCGTGAAGCTGTGGGACACCACATCTCCGGCCGGCGACCGGGAGCTCCGCTTCTACGAGCAGTTCGCCGAGAGGGCCGGCATCCCGCTCCCCAGATTCCACGGAGGGGCGATCGACGATGGCCGCGGGGTGCTGATCACCGACGCCGTCCAGGTGGCCCGCCAGGGGGATGTGCTCGTTCCCGAAGGAACGGGATCCGTCACCGCGATCGCCGCAACGCTCGGGGTCATGCACGCCCGGTTCTGGGATCACACCGACACGAGCGAGTCCTGGCTGCGCGACTTCACGGTGATGCGGCCACCCGGCTGGTTCGCCGAACGGCGGCCCGAGTATCTGGAACGCTTCGGGGAGTTCGAACCCGGCCTCGCCCGCATGGTGTTCGATCGGGTGCCGGCGGCCCTCGAGGTGATTGCAGAGCGATGGTGGGATGCACCACCGACGGTCGTCCATGGTGACCTGCACCTGGACAACGTGGTGTTCAGCCCCGAGGGAATGCCGATCATCCTCGATTGGGCAAGTTGCGGTCGGGGGCCGGGGGTGATCGATCTCGCCGAAGCGGTCTTCGGGATGGTGGCGGCCGGCCAGCGGAACTCGGTGATCGGCGCCTACCTCGATGCTCTGAGGTCACACGACCGGGTCGTCACCGATGGCGACCTCATCCGTTGGCTGGGTGGGGCATTGCTTCGCTGGTTCCTGTTCCACACCTATGGCGCCGCTCGCTGGATCCCCCACAACGATCGCCAGGAACGCATGCAGCAGCAGGACCTGGAGACGGTGCAGCGGGCGATCGAGGAATGGAGGACGGTCGACCCCGGGCTCTACTCCTCGATCGAGCAGGCGGCGAGGTAAGCCAGCGCGGCGTCAAGCCCGAGCATCCGGCCAACGGTGACCTCCCGGCCCGGCATCCCGGCGAAGATCTGCAGCAGTGCCGGCTCCATTTGTGCCCGCAATTCCTCGAGGTCGGGAATCGGCTCCCCGGGGATTACCGAGATCACGTTGTTGTCGGTGTGGCCGCCCTCGGTCTGCTCAAGCAGTGCGATCGGCTCGACCTGGATCAGCGTCCCCGAGCGGCGCGGGCGATCGGTGATCACGAAGCAGTCCGCTGCATCGCCGTCAGGCGCGATCGTCCCGGGGATGAAACCGTAGGGATACACGTAGGGCCCGTTGACCTGTTCGGTCCGGACCAGGGTCAGCGCCACTTCGTCGTAGTGGTGCTTGATGTCCGACCCGGCCTCGTTCTCGATGAAAACCGTGAGCACGGGCTCACGGTACCGGGACACCACCCGGGCAGGTGGGGAAGCCCATGTCCTCGCCCGCCTGTGTCCAGAACCACCCGTCGCCGTCGTATTCGGGGATCTCAGAGAAGGCCACCGTGAGGGGTTCGCCCAGAAGGACCTCGATCATTTGCTCACAACCAAACAACATCGGTCCAGATGGCTCGTAGACCTCGACGACCAGGCGGTATCTGCCCGGGGCAAAGGTCGCCGGCGCCGTGCCGACGTCGAAATAGCGGAGGCCCTGCAGGCGGATGACCTCAGACAGGGCCGGGGCGGCAGTTGTGCGCAAGCCACCGTGGGCGAACTTGTCGTCGGTCGGCTCGAGCGGCAGCACCCAAGCGTCGAACTGGTAGCCGGAAACTCCCGGCGGATCGTCGAGTTCGATGGTGATCGTGCCCGACGCCAGATCGAACCACGGACCATCGCCGAGCGGCAGCCGCCAGATCTCGGTCCGGGCGCCGCGCACCAAACCCCATCCGCCCGCCTCGCCGACATGGGCAAACACCAGGAGGTCGGAGCCATCGACCAGCACCTGCGCCTGTAGGGTGCCGAATTCGTCAAGCCCTGCCACGGGCACCAGCGGACCCAGGTCGCCCAACTCGTTCCAGGTCATGACATCAGGGGAATACCACAACCCCAGATTGGCTGGGAACGGACCCATGCCGCCGGTTCCCTGTTCTGCATCGAACCACGAGCGAGAGGCGGGCGAATACACAACCCAGCCGGCCTCGCTCGCGGCCACCTGGGCCCCCCAACCGTCAAGACCCGGCCGCGGCCGGATCTCGTTCCAGAGGATGCCGTCGGTCTCCCACAAGCCGTACCCGGCACCGAGACCCACCAGGTCCAGGCCACCGAACGACTCGGTCCATCGGATCTCGGCGGCAGGTTGTGACAGCGGAGACCAGTCCGGCGCCTGCCCCGGAGCGGGCCAGAACTCGCCGGTCGTTGATGACGACACCAATGGAGCACCGAAGCCGTCGTCGCCCTGGACGGTCATGATCATGCCGCCCTCGAGCACAGCCACGGTCAGGGTGGTCTGCGAGGGATTGAGGTCGGCGATCTCTCCCAGGTTGGAACGCTCGAAACGCCCGTTTCGATACACCAACCCGACGATCCGCCGCTCCTGGTCGACACCGAACGTAACGGCGCCGGCCGGGCCGGCCGCCACCGCCGGCGACGCTCCACACCAGCCGCGGCAGCCTCCGACACCGATGTCGAGGAGTTCGATGAACTCGTCACCGGCAATCGCCTCCACCCAATCGGCACCATCGCCGGAGGTCCACACCGCATAGGCGAGGTCGTCGCTTTCGGTCCCGACAAACAGGGTGGTGCCGTCGGAGACGAGGCTCACGATGCCGGTGCCCGGCTGGGAAGGTGCCGGCTCCCAGGCAAGTCCATCCGGTGACAGCCAGATCTCGGTGGCCCCAACCCGGACCGGGTCGAGCACCCGAATCGCAGCGAACCCGGCGGCGAACCCAACGGGGTTCAACCAGCCGTCATAGGTCGCCTCGATCTGCCAGGAGTCCTGCGCCGTTTGAACCGGCACCTCGAGGTGAACGACCTCAACACCGTCGAAGCCGACCACGCCGAGCCCGAGCGACGGAGCCCATACGGTCCCGGACGTGTCGACCGCGGCGCCGAGCCCGAACCCGGCAGTATCGGAATACTGAACGAAGCCGGTGCCGTCGAAACGCGCTACACCCTCGGCTGAGACCGCCCACACCGTTCCGTCGGATCCGACCACCGGCTCCGATCGATTGGCGACGAGTCCGTCGGCGGCGGTGAACACCGTCCACGCTGTGCCGTCAAAGCGAGCGACCCCGCCGGCGGCGGCACCGGCCGAATCCACCCCGCGTGAACCAACCCACAGAGTTCCGTCCGCTGCGACCGCCACCGAATCCCCGATCGTCGCCGGGAACAACGTCCCGTTGAGGCCGTGCCGGGTCCAGGTCTCACCGTTGTAGGAGCGCAACCCATCGCGGCTGTCATCGCTCGACGACGTCCCCGCCCACACCGTGCCGTCGGGGGCTACTGCCATTGACTCCGTGCGCAGCGGCGCCACGTACAGGTGTGTCTCCCACTCCATCCCGTCAAACCGAAGGACGCTGCTGTTGACGTCGCCCAACCACACTGCACCGTCGAGATCGACGGCGAGTGGCGGGGTGGTTTCGTGCCATACATCGAAGGTCTGCCAGGCCCCGTCCCAGCGTGCCAGCCAACCCACGCCACCGGCCCAAACAATTCCGTCCGCCGCGACAACGATGCGACTCCGCTCGGACACAGCGCTCGGTGGCGCCTCGAGACCGATCGCCTCCCACGAATGGACTGCCGGGTTCTGCGTCGTTGGATCCCAGCGCACCACCCCGCCTGCGGTGGCCGCCCAGATGCTTCCATCAGGTGCCGCCGCAACATCGCGGACCACGTTGATCAGGTTGGTGACCGGCACGGTTGGCCCGGGCTCGTCTGGATCGGGCAATGCCACGGTGGTGACCGGTGCCGTCTCATCCGACGCCACCGTCGTCACCGTTGATGTCTGAGTGACGGTCGGGGTGTCGTCGGTCACCTCGGCCGTCTCGCCACCGATCCCCACCATCCAAGCCGCGAACCCGGCCACGACCACCAGCCCGAAGGCAACGGCAGCGGTCACCCATCCCGGGCGGTGGCGGGTGTCGAGCCGGGAGACCAGCGGCCGGACCTCGCCCTCCCCCACCCGCTCGACCAGGACGTCGTCCAACGTCGGCGCTTCCAGGTCGGAGGTGATCTCGGCCCAGTAGTCCGTGAGTTGATGCTGCACGTCACGCATCGAGGTCCACCTCCATGGCAGCGCGAAGCTTCTCGAGCCCACGCCCTGCGTGCTTATGCACGCTGCCCCGGTCGATGCCGAAGAGCTCGGCGACTTCGGCGGTCGTCCATCCCGCCCCGTGGATGAGGACCGTGGCCACCCGCTGCCGCTCCGATAGTTCGGCCAGAGCGGCCGGCAGCGACGGTTCGACCAGAGGCTCCTCTACTGGGACCACTTCCGGCGCAGGAAACGCCGGGCGTTTGCGGCGGAACTGGCGCCGACCCCAGTTACGGCCGACGGTATAGAGGTACCCGATCGGGTTGTCCATGCCTCCGACCCGGTCCCAGTGCTCCCACCCGTAGGCCAGTGCTTCACTGGTCGCCTCCGGCCCGAATTCGGGGCCGAGGGCGGCGACCAGGGCATGCTGCAGCCGCGCCCCGCAATCGTCGATGAGCTTCGAGAAGCTCTCCCGGGTGGGCCGGTCGGACGTGATCACACTCCCCGTCACACCTAGTAAAGGCTTCCAGCTGTGCAGATGTGGACACGGACTTCACCGGAGTACCGTCAGAGGTGATGGCCGACAGCATTCCGCTCATCATCACGCTGGTGGTGCTCATCATTGCGGCCGCCTTCCTCGGGGCCGCCGAGGCGGCGCTGCTTCGCGTGCCCCGGGTCCGGGCCGAGGTCCTCGCCGAGCAGGGAGATCGGGCGGCGGCCCGGGTCTCCCGGCTCGCCGACGACCTCACCCACACCATGAATGCCGTGCTGCTCCTCGTGCTACTGCTCCAGGTGGGGGCGGCCACCATCGCCGGGATCGTCGCCGAGCGCTCATTCGGCAACACCGGGGTCACGATCGGGTCGATCGTCCTGACCCTGGTGATGTTTGTCTACGCCGAAGCCATCCCGAAGACGCTGGCGGTGCGGCGGCCGATGCAGGTGGCCCGCCTCGTGGCCGCACCGGTGGCGGTGCTCACCACGCTGGTCAGACCGGTGGTTGCGCTGCTGGTGCGCTTCGCCGACCTGCAGGCACCGGGTCGCGGCGTCGAGACCGGGGTCACCGTCAGCGAGGCCGAACTCATCCGACTGGCTGCCGAAGCCGAGGCCGCCGGCGCCATCGAGGCAACCGACCGGGAGCTCATCGAGCGGGCGTTCCTCGTCGGCGACATCTCGATCGGAGAAATCCTCATCCCGCGAGTCGATGTGGTGGGGACACCCGCAGATGCGACGGCCCGCGAGGCCTTGGAGACCGCGGTCGCCGCGGGGCATCGACGGCTGCCTGTGTACGAGGACGACCTCGACTCGATCACCGGATTGGTTCGCATCCGGGATCTGGCGCGCGCAGTCGCCGATACACCGGAAGTGCCGGTGTCGGAGCTGGTGCGAGACGTGCTCGTCGTCCCGGAGACCCGGCGCCTGATCGACGTGCTGCGCGATCTGCAGCGGGTCCGCCGGTCGCTGGCAGTGGTAATCGATGAGTTCGGCGGGACCGCCGGCATCGTCACCGTGGAGGACGTTGTCGCCGAACTGGTGGGTGAGATCGGAGAAGAGGACATCGCCCCGATCCCCGAGATCCGTCAGTCCGGACCCGGACGATGGATCGTGCTCGGCTCGGCGGACCTGCGCGACCTGGGGTCGGAGCTCGGGATCGATCTGCCGGAAGGCGATTGGACAACCGCGGCCGGGCTCGTCATCGGAATTGCGGGGCGGATCCCATCTGCCGGCGATTCCGTCAACATTGCAGGGTTCAGGTTCACGGTGACGACCGCTACCAAACGCCGGATCCGCCGAATCGAGGTGACACCCCGGCAATGACCGACCTCCCGCCTCCGTTCGAGGAGCAGATCAGCTTCGTGTTCGTGTCCGATCTGGAGCGCAGCCACCGGTTCTATGTGGAAACGCTCGGTCTTCGGCCGGCGCTCGACCAGGGGATGTGCCGGATCTACCGGGTCACGGATACGGCCTATCTCGGCATTTGTGAACGGCCCGACGAGGTATCACCCGGGGGCATCATCCTCACTCTGGTCACCGATGCGGTCGACGACTGGCACGCCCGGCTCGTCGCCGAGAGAGCCCCGGTGACAAAAGAACCGGGGTACTCGGAGGAGTACCGGGTGTACCACGCCTTCTATCAGGACCCGGACGGGTACCTGGTGGAGACCCAGCAGTTCCGCGACCCGGCCTGGGATGCCCGGCCTGAGCCGCGCCGCTAGCCGATCCGGATCGCTCGCAGAGCAAACTCCGTCAAGGCGTCGGCCGCCTCGGCCAGCGACAACCCTGAGGCCACCATTGCACCGACCGAGCCCAACTGCGCGTCGATGATTGCCGCCGCACCGCCGACCGGGAGCTCAGGCCTGAACTCGCCGGAGTCGATCCCTTCCTTCAGCAACTCCCTGATCACCGCTCTGCGTCGTGACAGGTGAGTCTCGAGCGCTCTGCGAGCCTCGGACCCCAGGGCCCGGGCCAGAGAAGCAGGATCGTGATCAGCGCCGGCGGACACCGTCTGCCGAATCAGTTGCTCGAGCTTCGCGGAAGCACCGGACACCACACCGAGTAGCTGGTCGAGCTGACCCATAACATCGGCCGAGTGTCGGGCCAGGAGATCGATGATGATCTCATCGACGTCGCCGTAGTGCAGATAGAGCGTCTGGCGGGACACCCCGGCCCGCTTGGCCACGGCGGTCACCGTCAGTGGAGGAAGCCCCCGCTCGTTGATCAGTTCGGCCGTGGCGTTCAGGATTCGGTCGACGGTGGCACCGGTCATGCGGTCCTCCGATAGAGCCGGGTCGCCAGAGGTGCAAAGACGATCAGCATCCCGGCCACCCAGGCCAGAGCATAAAGCGTGTCGCTTGCCGCAGGCTGCCCACCGGCCCAGGCACGAACCGCCTCGCCGGCGACCGAGATCGGCTGGTGCTCGGCGAAGCCCTGCAGCCACCCCGGCATCGACTCGGTTGGGGCAAATGCGTTGCTCGCCAGCATCATTGGGAACAACCAGAACATCGACAGCATCCCCACCATTTCCGAATTGCGCACCTTCGCTGCGATGGCCGCTCCCAGCCACGAGAAGCCGAACCCGATGGCGACCGAGATCGCAATAGCGATGACGGCTCCTCCGACAGAGGCGAATCGGAAACCCATCAACATCCCAACCAGAGCCACCAGCACCGCGCCCACAACGTTCCGCGCAGTGTCGGCAACGGTTCGCCCGGCGATGACGGCCACCTGACTCATCGGAAGTGATCGGAACCGATCTGTGACGCCCTCGGAGAGATCAGCGGCGAGCCCGAACGACGTCTGCTGGGCGCCTTGCAGGGTTGTGATGACCAGGACTCCAGGGAGAACGAACTGGATGTAATCCACCCCTGTTCCCGCACCAATGGCTCCACCGAACACGTAGTTGAACAGCACCAGGAAGAAGACACCCATGATCACCGCAAAGCTGACGATCTCGGGCTGACGAGCGGTGCGCACCAGGTCTCGCCAGGTCACGGTGGCGACGTCGCTCATCGCCCATCGGAGTCGCACTCCCACCGACGGTTGCTTCAAGAGTGTGGTCACTTTGCCACCTCCGCGGCGGTCAGCGCCAGGAACACATCGTCGAGTGTCGGCCGGCGCAACTGGAAGTCGGCGACCGAAACCCCCGAGTCATCGAGGCGGCGGAGCAGCGCCAGTGAGGCCGCCGCGCCCCCGGGCATCGGAATCGACACCGCCCGGGCAGCGGAATCCAGAGTGGTGCCCGGGTAGTCATCGAGAACGCCGCCGGCGGCGGCGAAGCCCTCATCCGACTCGAAGTGGATCTCGAGCACATCGCGCTCAAGATCGCGCTTGAGCTGCGCCGGCGTTCCGATCGCAACAGCCCTGCCGTCATCGATGACGATGATCTCGTCGCACAGGCGGTCGGCTTCCTCGAGGTACTGCGTGGTCAGCACGATCGCCGCGCCGCCGTCGCGGAGCTCCTCGATGGCGCCCCACAGCTCGGATCGGCTTCGAGGATCGAGGCCGGTCGTCGGTTCGTCCAGGAACAGCGCCGGAGGATTTGCCACCAGCGCCGCGACGACATCCAGCCGCCTCCGCTGGCCCCCCGAATACGTACCCGCCGGCCGGTCGGCGAACTCCTTCATCCGGTATCGACCGATCAACTCGTCGACCCGGACGTCGAGGTCCTTGCGCGGCATCTTGTACAGCCGCCCGAAGAGCCGCAGGTTCTCTCGCGCCGTGAGCAGTTCATCGACCGCAGCGCTCTGGCCTGCGAGCCCGATCACCCGGCGAACTTCCCGCGGCTGCCGTTCAACGTCGAAACCGCCGACCTCAGCGGTACCACCGTCGATCCGGATGAGGGTCGTCAGCATGTTGACGGTGGTGGTCTTCCCAGCGCCGTTCGGCCCGAGCAAGCCCACGATTTGCCCCGATCTGACCGACAGGTTCAGACCGTCGACCGCCCGGGTCTCCCCGTAGTACTTGCGAAGACCCTCAGCACGTATCACCACCTGATCCTGGTTGATTGACATAGTGACAATCTACCACGACATACTGTTAATGGTTGGGTAGTGAGACGATAGGCGGCGCCCCTGTTCCCCGGCGGTACCATCGCCCGGCTGCGTCCACCGGGAGGACCATGAAGGGCGACATCATCCTCGTCGAGGAGCACCATCGGCGTGCCGCCGAAGCCATCGTCGAGCGCCTCTGGCCGGCGATCGAGGCCGCCGAGGGCCGTTACACCTTGACCGTCGCCGGCGAGTCGGGAAGTGGGAAGTCGGAGACCGCTCAGGCCATCGCCGACGTCTTCGGAGAGCGGGGCATCGGTGCCGCCGTCTACCAGCAGGACGACTACTTCATCCATCCGCCGAAGACCAACGACCGGACCAGGCGGGAGGACATCTCCTGGGTGGGCTCCAACGAGGTCCGGCTCGATCTGCTGGACGAGCACATGCGAGCCGCACTCGATGGAGCAGACGAAGTCCGCAAGCCGCTGGTCATCTATGAAGAGGACCGGGTGGACGAAGAGGTCATGGACCTGCGCGGCGCCACGGTGGTCATCGCCGAAGGCACCTACACCAGCCTCCTCGAGAACGTCGGCGCCAAGGTGTTCATCGCCCGCAACCGGCTCGAGACCATGGAGCACCGGATGAAGCGGGGCCGCGAGGAGTTCGACCCGTTCATCGAAGAGGTCCTCAAGATTGAACACGAGATCATCTCGAAGCACCGCGAGCGCGCCGACGTCGTGATCACCCGGGACTACGACGTCGAGTTCCCGGAGCGATGACCCAGGGGCTCGGCCACGTCCCCAGGGTGTACCGGGGGTTCCAGGACTCCTGGGCGGAGCACCGCGCCGAGTACATCGCCGCCTTTGTCGGCGGATCCACCTCGTTCATCCCCAACCTGCTGCCGGAGATCGCCGTCGACCTCGACGCGTTCGACGCCCTGGAGATCCTGTCGGCCCGGCTCGGCGATGCGTGCGTGCTGGCGCTGGATCCCGAGTACTCGGACCCGGATCGCCCGGTGTCCTCCCTGCCGCCGGAACTGGCATCTCCCGTCGCGGACCGGCCCGATGGTTCCTGGCTCCGCAGCTCCAACATGGTCGGGATCAACGTGCGAACCGTGGGCACGTTCTGGAACGTGGCCAAATACCTGCTCACGGTGCCGGGCACCATCGACTCCGTACACCTGCTGCCGATCTGGGAGCCGGGAGTTGTGGACAGCCTCTACGGCATGGCGTCGTGGCAGCTCAACACCGAGTTCTTCTCACCAGAACTTGCCGAGCAGGTTCCTCATCTCGACACCGTCGAGCGCCAGCTCCGTGCGGTGGTCAATCTGATCCATGCCTCGGGGAGGACGGTGGGCATGGACGTCATCCCGCACACCGACCGCTACTCCGAGGTCGCACTCGCCCAGCCGCAGTACTTCGAGTGGCTGCAGCGCCAGGACCTCCGCATCGTCGACCACCGCGACGACCTGCACGTCGATGTCCAGGCCGCCGTGATGAGCTGGCTGGAGCAGGCCGGGCCGGCGGTAGCGGGCCAGGCACACCCCACCGACCCCGCCGAGTTCTTCGGGCCCAAGGTCGATGAGGACCGGCGGCTCCGGGTGCTGTTCGGACTGCCGGGTGACCGCGACGGCCGCAATCAGCGGCGGGCCGACCTGGTCCGGCACCTGGCGTCGTACGGGTTCGAGCCGGTCCCGGCAACGATGGGAACCCCGTTCCGCGGCATCGAGGTCGACACCAGGGATGAGGCGAAGGTCACTGATTCGGAGGGCAACACCTGGCGCGACTATGTCATTTCCGAACCTCAGCCGATGTCCCGGGTGTTCAACCCGCTCGCCCGCTACAAGCTCTACGGGCGGGTCGACGACAACCGCTCCTGGGAGGTCGACTTCCACTCACCGCGACCGGAGGTGTGGGACTACGTTGTCGCCAAGTACACCGACATCCAGCGCCGCTATGGATTCGATTTCATGCGCGGTGACATGTCGCACGTGCAGATGCGGCCCGACGGGATCCCGCAGGATCTGGACCGCCACTACGACCTCCTGGGAACCGTGAAGAACGAGATCGGCCGCGAGATCCCTTCGTTCGGTTACTTCGCCGAAACGTTCCTCCCACCCCGGGACGTGTTCGGCTTCGGCGAGGAGATGGATCATCTCGAAGCGGCAGATGCCGACACCACCCAGGGGGACCTGCAGTCGACCGTGGTCGGCACCGACAGCTTCATCACCCGGTTCCGGCAGTATCTCGATCTCGCCGATACTCGAAGCGTCACCCCGGCCTTCACGGTGATGACACCCGACAAGGACGATCCCCGGTTCGACGAGTTCTACGTGAAGGGCAACGAGGTCAGGACGTTCATCTCGTACTTCCTCACGGACATCCCCAGCTACGTCGGTCTCGGGTTCGAGACCCGGGATGCCCACCTGACGGCCTGGCCCAACGAGCACTACACCAAGCTGTTCGTGTTCCGCGAGCACGGCGAATCGAACGTGTACCCCTCAAAGGCGCGCCACGGCGACCGGTTCCTGTGGGGGAAAAACGGGCACCTGTTCGGCAACCTGACCAGATTGCGGCTCTTCGCCGACCGGATCTTCCCCACCATCGCCGGGCGACCGGTGCGCTGGCTGCTGCTCCCCGATGCCAGGGTCTACCGCCGGGAACTGGCCTGGACCCAGGTCGATCGGCCCGACTACGTGTTCGTGGCCAGCATCGACACCGAGAACCCATCCGGATACTTCGGAATCCCTGCGCTCCCCGGCCTGGGAACAGGGCCGACCCTGACGCTCGAGTTCTCCACCGTGGGGGACGTGCCGCCGGTCGACCAGGAACTCACCGGCAACGGCCACCACTACCGGGTCGAATCGCTGGAACCGGGTGAGGGACGGGTGTACCGGGTAGCAACCGGCGGCTAGTGCTCTGTCTCATAACCTTGGCGAGAGTCAGGCCGAGTCAGGGGCGTCATCCGGCAAGGACGCACAACGAAGGCGCATCGGTGGATGCGTCGAGGCGGAGGACACAGCCGGGGGCGTCCCCGGCCGGCGTGAACCCGCCAAAGGTTGGGTGATGGGACACTAGGAGCCCGCTGAGCAATGCATGTCGCACATCTCGACGACCAGTCATCACCACTCGCTGTGTCCTCGGTCCCACCATTCCTGCACGAGGAGTGGCGGAACCTGGGTCCTTGCGATTGGCGCGCCTGGCCGCCGATCAACGTGCCCGGCGGGCACGCCACATCGGCATCACTCAGCAGACTCCTAGCTGCCAGCCAGCGGCGGTGCGTACCCGCTCGCTAGTTGCTCACGCACGGCGTCCCGGCCGGCCCGGAACAATTCGTCGTACTGCTCGGCCGCAGCCTCGAAGTCGAGCGGATCGCCCCCGGCCGGGATCTCGACCACCTGGGCCCGCTCCATGATCGGACTCGGCAGGGTGTCGGCCGACCTGATCGCCGCTGCGATAACTGCCCTGGTCAGCGAGATCGGACCGCGCACTTTCAGGTGGATGTGATCCCCGGGAACCGGCACCAGCCGGAACCCGACGATGGGGCGGTCGAGGGACTGCACTAGCCGCAGCGCGAAGTTGGAAGCCAGTGCACCGTCGACGAGGAGCGAGCGGTGCCGGGTCCGCGGGGACTCCAACTCCACGGGACTGAAGACGAAGGGCACCGCCGAGGAGATCCGGACAGCGCGGGCCACCCGGAACGTGGCCGGGTCGAGGTCGTACAACTCGAGGTCATCGGGAAACACCACGCCCCGCTGATGGGTGATGTCGGTGGCCACGATCCGTAGGGCGTCGTCGGGGAGGTCGGCAAAGGTCCGCACTCCCCTGCGCTCCAGCAGCTCGGCCCACACGTCTTCGAGCCGGTCGCCGCGGTACAGAGCGGAGCTGATCGCAACCCCAGCATGGGGGCCGAACACCGGCACCTTCGAGCCCGGGACGGGATCCGCCAGTTCCGACCACGGCACCTGTCCGACACCCGTGGCCAGCTCGCCGGCTCGATATCCGGCAGCCACGAGAGAGCCCACCATTGCCCCGGCCGAAGTCCCGATGATTCGCGGGAACCGGTAGCCGCGCAGCTGGGCTTCGGCGGCTGCTCCGGCCAGTGCGATCCCGCGCACGCCTCCCCCGGCGAACACCGCCGTGGCCTGACTCGGGTCGCCCCGCCGCTGCAGCATCTCGCGCCCTCCGGCCCGATTGCGCGTCCATCGGCCGAACAGGCGCCGGATCAAGGGTTCAGCCACGACGTGACTTCCCGGTCTTGGTACCGGTCAGGAGCTTGTTCCGGGTCTCCCGCCGGGCGATCGCCGGCAGGTCGTCCCAGTGGTCGTCGAGGAACGCAGCGATGGTGTCGCGGGAGTGGCGGAGGTGCTCCCGGAGTACCCATGAGATCGCTTTTGGAATCGATGCTTCCTTGTCGTCACACAACGCAAGAACGATCTGGGAGGTCTGCGGCCACCAGCGGTCGGAGTCTTCGAGCCTTCCGAACCACACGCATACGACCAGCGCCAGCCGACGCAGGAATGGATTGCGCCGGGTGATGAGGCGTTCGATCGCCGGGAGTCGTCCCTGCGGATCGGAGACCGCCCAGGGACCGATGACCCTGCCGCCGAAGTTGTCGGTGGTCTCCCAGCTATCGAGCAGCGTTCCCCACCGGTCGATCCGGCGCACACCAAACAGCTCCGTAGCGTCGGGTCGGTGCTGGAGCAGGAAAGTGGCGGTGACCATTTCCTCACGAATCGCCCGCAGCCACAGCTCGTCGGCAAGAGCAAGGACCTCACGCGGGGTGGCGTCGGAATGCTCACGCAACCAGCGTTTGGCCACCCGCTCCAGATCGCGCAAACCGACGCCGTAGAAAGGGAGCTCGGTGAAGACGGCGGCGGGCACCGGATCGAGCGGGATATCGGAGATCCTGCGCAGCTCCGCGGTGATGCGGTCGCCGTCGGCCTTCGCAGTCATGGCTGTTCGACCTCGAGTTGGATGAAGATCTGCTCGGCGACCACACCAGCCGCAAACGCCGTCACCAGCCCCAGGATGCCGAGTCGCGATGTTCTCCGCGGCATCTCGGGATCAGCCGGCGGGGAAGACACTGCCCTGAAGGACGCCCCACGGTCCGGGTAGTACTGCACCCCGGCCCGAATCCGGGCACCACACCCCGTACAGAATGAACCCCGGGTCACACCTGCTCCCATTCGATGTCACCCCATCCTCGCCACACGACTGCAAACCACACCAGGGTCGAACGGCTCTGAACCGCTCAGGGATCGCCGCATCGCGACCGATGGATGACCTGTGCTGAACTGTTGGACATGCGGCGGTGCCGTGGTGTTTTCGGATCTGGGCTGGGTGCACTCCGAGCCCGATCGAGTGTGCATGCAGCTGATCGTTGCGTGGCCCCCACCCGTGCTCACCGCCGACGAGGACGAACTCCGCTAGACCGCGGGCACCTTTCTCACCGTCGTTCCGACGGGCTCGAACCCCGCCCACTGGAAGAGCAGGAGTGAGCGCGGGTCGTGCCGATCGGTGGTCTCGGCAATCACCACCTCGGGATCCTCGTCCCAGGCCGCTTCGACCGCGGCCGCCAACAGATACCGGCCGAGGCCGCGCCCGGTGAACTCCGGAACGAGGCCGACCCGGGCCAGTTCGATGACCCCCGCTTCGCGCCGATCCAATTCGAAGAAGCCGGCCGGGACACCCCCGATCGAGAGCACGGTGACCGTTACCTGGCCGTCTGCGAACAGCTCACCGATCTCCTCGTCGCTCAAGGCCCGCCGCTCCGGCCACATGCGGCCCCGGCCGACCTGCTCGAGCAGATAGCGGTAGAACGACACGGTCGGCTCCCGCAGCTGGATCATCATTCCAGTCTCGAATGGGCGGAGCACCTGGAGTGGCGGCCGGTGCCGCGACTCAAGCCGGGTCACCGTGAGTTCCGAGATGCCTCTCTGGTGCCGCCGCGGTGGAGCCGGACTCATGAGCCCGCCCCGACGGAGACGGTGATCACGAGCGGCCGATGGGCAGAACCGAGCGCCGGACCGGTCCGGCGATCAACGGTTGCCAGATCCAGCGTGTGCAGCGCGTTATCGATGGTGATCATGAGCGGCCCCCAGCCGTCGGGCCAGGTGGGCTGGAGTCCCCATCCCTTGAGCGAGTCCGTGAGTTGACCCCGCCAACGGAGTGATCGACTGGCCGCCGACCAGGGCGTTGCGTTGAAGTCTCCCACGACGAGCACCGGTGTGCTGCGGCCGGCGACCCAATCGCCTGCATCGCTGAGCAGTTGGTTTCGAGCCGAAGCGCGGGCACCGGTGGTCGGCGAGACAGGATGCAGGCCGAGCAGCGTCACCCGCCGTTCGTCGAGTGTCACAACCACTGCCGCCGCTTCGCCGACATCGAATGGGGTCTCGACGATGACCGGCACCAGGTCGGCCCGGGCCAGCACGGTGATCCCGGACAGGCGCTGCGGCGGAACCACGACGACCATCCGGTACGGCAGTTCGGCGAAACGGGCCGAATCCTCCCACTCGAAGCTGCTCTCGAAGAGGAACACGACATCGGGATTCTCCTCGGCGAGCCACTCCATCACGTTGCCCCGCCACGGGTTGCTGATGCCGACGTTGAACGACACGACCTCGAGCGGTTCACCATCGCCCGGTTCCGGCCCCGACCCCCACAGGTAGGGACCGACAAGTGAAAGATTGACGACCGCTGCAGTCAGAAACACGACCCCGGCCACCCGCCGGCGCAGCAACCCGGCGGCCACAGCCAGTGTCATGAGCAACAGCAGGTACTGGGGTCGGAAGTTGGCCGCCAGGTCGAGCGGCCACCACCACGATCCGACCAGGCCCCCGATGGTGGCCGCGCTGAGGAGCCCGCCGAGGAAGACGACGAGGTCGCCGGGTAGGCGCCGCAGGTTCAGCACCCGAGTTCTCGCATGACCGACCCTTCAGATACCAGGGTGGGGTCCCTCTCGGGACCCCACCACAAGGTACTCGCTCGGTCTGACGATTCTGAGAAGGGTCGTTCTAGAACGCCTCGTCGGGCATCTCCATCAGTTCGCCCTGCTCACCTTCCGCCACCATCCGGCGCGCCGCGGTCTTCGGCAACACGTTGGCGGCGAACCAGTGGGCCGACGCGACCTTGCCGGTCAGGTAATCCTGCTCGGCACCTGATGCTTCATCGAGCATCCCGTGGGCGATCTCAGCGTGCTTGATCAGCAGCCAGCCCATCGCAACCTCGGACAGGCTCTCGAGCAGGTTGTTGGTGTGCAGTCCGACCCGGTACACCAGCCCGGGTTCACCCATGGCACCCATCAGGTTGCCGACCATCACTCCGAGCTGCCCCTGGACATCCTCCATGGCCTTGCCGAGGAGTTCCCGCTCGGTGCCGAACGGATCGCCGCCACCGCCACCCTTCACGGTTTCGGTGATCTCGGCGGCCAGCGCCATCAGGGTCTCGCCACGATCGCGGGCAATCTGGCGGAACATGAGGTCGAGTGCCTGAATCCCGGTCGTGCCCTCGTAGAGGGAGTCGATCTTGATGTCACGGATGTACTGCTCGGCCGGGTAGTCCTTGGTGAACCCGGAACCACCGAGCACCTGCAGGGACTGGCCGAGCAGGACGTACGCCTTCTCCGAGCAGTAGCCCTTCACCAGCGGCAGCAGCAGGTTTGCCCGCCTCTCGAACCGCTCGTCCTCGGGATGCATGGCCGCCTGATCCATGATGGAGGCGGTGTAGTAGAGCAGTGCCCGCATGCCCTCGACATGCGCCTTCTGCTCCATGAGCATCCGCCGCACATCGGCATGCCTGATGATCTCCACGCGGGGTGCTTCGGGGTCCCGTGCGTTCACCAGATCGGGGCCCTGCACCCGCTCCTTGGCGTAGTCGAGGGCGTTGAGGTAGGCGGTCGACAGCGTGGCCATCGACTTGGCGCCGATGCCCATCCGGGCTTCCTCGATCACCAGGAACATCTGCTTGATGCCCTCATGGACGTTGCCGACCAGGTAGCCGACCGCCGGCTTGCTCAAGCCGAACGTGAGCTCGCAGGTCGATGACGCCTTGATGCCCATCTTGTCTTCGAGATTGGTGACGTCGACGCCGTTGCGCTCACCAATCGAGCCGTCCTCATTCAGCAGATATTTGGGCACGATGAACATCGACAGTCCCTTGGTGCCCGGGCCGGCACCTTCGGGCCTGGCCAGCACCAGATGGACGATGTTGTCGAAGTAGTCGTTATCACCGCTCGTGATGAAGCGCTTGACGCCCTCGAGGTGATACACCTCGTCTTCGACGTGGAACGCCTTGGTGAGCCCGGCCCCGACGTCGGAACCGGCGTCCGCCTCGGTGAGCACCATCGTGGCGCCCCAGCGGTTGTCGACGACCCCCTTGGCCCACGTCTCGACCTGTTCTTCGGTGCCGGTCATCCGAAGCACCTCGGCCATCAAGGCACCGGAGACGTAGAAGTACGCCGACGGGTTGGCCCCGTAGAGCAGCTCCTGGGCGGCCCAGCGGATCGTGGGAGGTGCGCCAACACCCCCGAGGTCGGGGGACAGGAGGAAGGAGCCCCATCCGCCCTCGTAGAACGCGTCGAGGCTCTCCTTGAGAGCCTCGGGCAGGACCACCTCGCCGTCGACGAGCTGGGCACCGATGCGGTCGCCTTCGACGAACGAGGCTGCGAAATCCTCGCGCGACAGTCTGTCGATCTCGCGGAGGATGTCCTCCACCGTGTCCCGATCGAGGTCTTCGAACCGGTCGCTCCCGAGATAGTCATCGATCCTGGCGACGTCGAAGAGATTGAACCTGATGTCCCGCAGATTGGTGCGGTAGTGCGTCGTCATACGCGCGGCTCCCTGTTGTCTGCCTTGAGTGTACGCTCAAATTTGGGATTAGGCTCAACTTTGTGATGGCGGGGTTTCCCGCTCACGGCCGGCGGCGATAGAGACGGTGATGGCGAGATACCGGGCAGGAATCGAGACCAGGCGGCGCATCCTCGACGCGACGCGCCTGCTGCTGGCCGACAAGGGCCTCGATGGCACCACGCTGAAGGCCATCTGCGACGAAGCCGGGGCCCGGGCCGGGAGCTTCTACAACCTCTTCGAGACCAAGGAGGAGGCGGTGCTCACGGTCGTCCGTGAGGCCATCGAGGCCGTCGACCCCGACCCCGATCAGGTGGGCAGGGACTCCGTCGCCGACCTCATCGAGGCCTACCTGGCGTTCATCGAGTCCCAACCGATGCTGGCCCGGGTCTACATCCAGATCGCGGTCGGCGGCGGCAATACCACGGAACACCTGTCGGGCCGGGTGCTCCGCCACCATCGCCGCAGAGTCGAACGATTCAGCGCCGCCATGCGGCGCGACCGACCCGAACACACCGCCGAGGAAGCCCGCCGCAGTGCCCGGTTCCTCCTCGCCACCCTCAACGGACTGGTGCTGTCGAGCATCGTCGATCCGTCGTTCGATGCCCCCAGCGCGGCCAAGGAATTGGCAGAGCGGTATCGGGCCTAGTGCCGGCAGACCCAGCTCTACCCCGGTTCCGTCCGGTTCCCGGTTCCCAGTTCCCGCGGCGAGCGCAGCGAGCCGCTACATCGTCCCCGTTGCCCGCCGAATCAGCCTTGCGTAGAACGTGACAGCGGGTCCGGCATCGGCGAGCCGGATGCGCTCCCCGGTGCCGTGGATCCGGCCCATATCGACCGGCGTCATGCGGAACGGGGCAAACCGGTAGACGTTGTCGGCCAGCGGCACCATGTAGCGGGAGTCCGTCGCCCCCATCAGGATCCACGGAGCGGTCCGGGCATCCGGGAACACGTCCTCGATGGTCGATGCGAGCAGGCGGAACGAAGCTGATTCGGTGTCCGACAGTGGTGACGGGTCGGTGGTGAACCCGCCGTCCTCGGCGGTGACCTCGACGTCGGATCCGACCACGGACCGTACGTGCGCCAGCACCGACTCGACAGTGTCGCCGGGCAGGATCCGGTAGTTCACGAGCGCCGCGGCGTGCTGCGGAAGCACGTTTGCCTTGAGTCCGCCCTCGATCACCGTGACCGCCCCGGTCGTACGGATCAGCGCGTTCGTCTGCGGCGCGGCCGACAGCTTCTTCTCGACTGCGGACCCGAACCACTCAGGGCGGCGCAGGGCGATCCCGGCGAAGCCGGGGAGCACCTTGGCCATGACCGCGAACAAGCCCCGCTGCACTTCGAGCCGGGCAGGCATCGGACTGGCCTCGAGTGCCGCAACAGCGGCGGCAACCCGCCCGATTGCGGTGTGCTCGGGCGGTGTCGACGAGTGGCCTCCCGCACCCCCCGCACTGATCTGGACATTGACGTAGCCCTTCTCACCGATCCCGAGGAGTGCCACCGCTCCCGAGGCCCCCGGCAGGAAATCCTCGACAACTGCGCCGCCTTCGTCGAGGACGAAATCGAAGTGGACCCCCCGCTCCTGCAGCGTTGCGGCGGCGGCGGCGGCGCCGGATCGCCCACCGATCTCCTCGTCGTGGCCGATGGAGAGGTAGAGCGTCGTGTCGGGCCGGAAGCCGTCATTGAGCAAGGCTTCGACGGCCTCGAGCACGCCGATCACTGCGCCCTTGTCGTCCAGCACCCCCCGACCCCACAGATGTTCACCACCGCGTTCGGCGGCAAACGGCGGGTGTTCCCATTCCTCCTCGGTGCCTTCCTCCACCGGCACGACGTCGTAGTGGCTCATCAAGAGGACCGGCGGAACCCCCGGGTCGGTGCCGTCCCATCGCAACAGCAGCGAATGACCGGCGATCGGCTCGACATCGAGCCGATCGAACGTCTGCGGGTAGGTCGAAGCCAGGAAGTCCCGGAACTCCTCGAACCGGGCGTAGTCGATACGTTCTAGTTCCTCGTACGACACCGTGGGGATGCGGACCGCGGCCGCCAGGTGGTCGAGGAATGCCTCGGCCGCCGGTCCCGGCGAGGCCGATTCGACACCCTTGTCCTCCTTGCGACCCCAGCGGCGGCGTAGCGCGCTGGCGGCGGCGGCACCGACCCCGGCGCCGGCGACCAGCCCGATCCGGGTCTTCTTGGTCATTACTACCTCCGGTCTCGCATGCTACGACGACCCCAGGGGACATAAGGGAACGGAGCCGATCTACGATTCCGCTCGATGCACTGGCTGGATCGTGTTGCCCGGCGGGGTATGCGCCGGATGCCGTCGCATGAGCGCCCGTTTCGTGACGGGTGGGGCGATCGCGGCCTCATCGATGCGTACCTCGGCCGTGTTGCCACGCTGCCGGCGCCAGCGGAGCCCCCCATCACCGCAGGACCCTTCCGCCGCTCTCGGGGCCGGCTCATCCAGGATCTAGCTTTCGAGAGCCCGGCCGAAGACCTCCCCGACGAAACGCGCCGGGCGAGAGCGCGCTTCGTCACCGACGAGCACCATCCGCAGCGAGTCGTGATCCTCATGGCGCAGTGGAACGATCACGACGCCCGGGCCCGATCCACAATCGCTGGAAGGCTCCTCGACCGGGGCATCGCGTCGGTGATCCCGGTGAACCCGTACTACGAGGACCGGCGTCCGGTTCCCAACGATCCGCAGCCGATCGCAACAGTCGCCGACTTCGGCATGATGGGCAGGGCTGCGGTGCTCGAGGGGCGGACCCTGGCGGCACACTTCGCAGGAGCGGGATACCAGGTTGGGATCAGCGGCTTCAGCATGGGGGGCAACCTCGCCTCGTTCGTCGCCACCGCATTGCCGTTTCCGGTCGCCGCCGCCCCGCTAGCTGCATCCCACTCGCCGGCGCCCGTCTTCCTCGACGGGATCATGCGGGAGTCAATCGACTGGGACGCTCTCGGCGGGGAGACTGCGGAGAACGAGCGCCGGCTCCGGGCCTACCTCGCCTCTGCCTCGATCCTCGATCATCCGCCGCCGGAGTACCTGCAGGCATCGGTGCTGCTTGCCGGCACCATCGATGGGTTCGTCCCGACCTCGGCGGTGCTGGCCGTCCACCGCCACTGGCCGGGCTCGCTCATGGGTTGGGTCAACGCCGGACACAGCCTGCTGCTGTGGCAACGCAAGAATCGCCTCGTCGACGCCATCGTGGAATCGTTCGATCGATTTGACGCGCTGGTCGGCGCTTCCGAACGAACCGAGAGCGATCGTGGCGAAGGCTGAGATCCACCTCGAAGCGGCCGGGCGGGAGGTCCGGCTCAGCAGCCCGGACAAGGTGCTGTTCCCGGCGACCGGCTGGACCAAGCGTGACGTCGCCGAGCACTACCTCAATTGTGCTGAGGGAGCGGTGCGAGCCGTGTTCCGCCGGCCGAGCTCCCTCAAGCGCTGGCCCAACGGGGTCGAGGAGCCGTTCTTCTTCACCAAGCGGGCGCCGTCCACCATCCGGGAAGCCGTCCCGGTTCGTTTCCCGTCGGCCAGGCCGGGGCGGATGGCGGTGGTCAACGACGTGTCGGACATCGTGGACCAGGTCCAGCTAGGGGTGCTCGACCTGAACCCGTGGTCGAGCCGGGCCGAGGACATCGACCATCCCGATGAGCTCCGGCTCGATCTCGACCCGACACCGGAGGTCGGCTTCGAGGCATGCCGAGAGGTTGCCGACGGGTGCCGGGAGCTCCTCGAGGAGCACGACCTAGTGGGTTGGCCGAAGACGTCGGGATCGCGCGGCATCCACGTCTACGTGCGGATCGAACCGATCTGGACCTTCCACCAGGTGCGACGCGCAGTGCTGGCGTTTGCGCGCGAGATGGAGCGGAGGATGCCGGGGCTCGCCACCACCTCGTGGTGGAAGGAGGAGCGGCGGGGCATCTTCATCGACTACAACCAGAACGCCCGCGACAAGACCATTGCCAGCGCTTACAGCGTCCGCCAGACCGGACTGGTGTCGACGCCGTTCACCTGGAACGAGCTGGGCACGATCGACCCCGAAGCCATGACCCTGGTCGGGTTCCGGAACCGCTGGGCCGATGTCGGCGACCTCGCCGCCGGGGTGAACGACGCCGCAGGCGACATCGCCGGGCTGCTCGAGATGTCGGTGGCCGACGCGGAGCAAGGGCTGGGTGATGCGCCGTGGCCGCCCCACTACCCGAAGCAGCCGGGAGAGCCGCCCCGGGTTCAGCCGTCGAAGCGCCGGATGAAGGACGAAGGGTGACCGCTCCCTGGGACCGCTGCCTCGAGCTCGCCTGGGAGTCGTTCGCCGAGGGCAGCATCCCGGTCGGCAGCGTGCTGACCAACGAGGACGGCATCGTGGTGGCCGAGGGCCGCAACCGGGCATTCGGCGAACTGCTGACAGGAGGTCTCGCCGGGAGCTTCATCGCCCACGCCGAGATCAACGTGCTCGCTCAGCTCCCTCCCGGCGAGTACGGCGGGCACACCCTGTGGTCCACCCTCGAGCCCTGCTTCCTGTGTAGTGCGGCCGCCGCTCACAGCCATGTCGGATCGCTGCGCTTCGCCGCAGCAGATCCGTTGATGAGCGGTGTCGAGCGACTTCCGGAACTCAACTCGTGGATGGAGAGCCGGTGGCCGTCCCGAACCGGCCCCGAGGAGGACCAGCAGCTGGCGGCAGTAGCGGCGCTGCTCCACCTCACCTGGAACATCGCCCGCCGTTCCGACGGTGTCGTCGCCCGTGCGTATGCCGAGGCGGATCCGGCATTGCTTGAGGTTGCACGCGACCTCGATCGATCGAAGTCGCTGCAGAACGCATTCAGCCTCGAAGAGGCCTTCGAGACGATTGTCGATGCCATCGAATAGGGTGCCGGCATCTCAGGGAGGGAGCATCGAGTGGATCTCGAGGAGTACCGCAAGGCGTTTGTCGTCGACCCGGCCCCCGAACCCCGGTTCGGCTTCTCCGGATTCGGCGGTGTCACGATCTTCTTCACCGACTACGAGGCAGCCGTCGCCTACTACTCGGGAGTTCTGGGTCCTCCCGGGTATGTGGAAGGAACGGGCACCCGGGCCTGGCGGATCGGACCGACCTGGCTCACCCTACTGGCCGGCGGTGATGGAGCACCCCGTAACACCGAGGTGATGCTCCTGATGGATTCGCCGGCGGAGGCGGAACGGCTGCAGGCCGCGTTCGTTGCCGCCGGAGGCTCCGGTGACGAGCCGAGTGATCAACTCATGTTTCACCCGGTCCGCTACTGCCCGGTGACCGACCCCTTCGGCACCCAGATCGTGGTGTTCGCGATCCGGGACTGAGCCGACTCGGGGTGAGCTCGGAACCGCTCTACGATTTGGGACCGGGGCAGGGCCGTTCGGTCGTGCCCCCCATGATTGAAGGAGCGTCGTGAAGCGGTTCATTGCCTTTGCAGCACTCACCGGCTTGCTGGCAGCAGCATGCAGCTCCGGACCCGGGGAGCTTGCCGGGTTCGTCAGGAGCCCCCTCCCCGACGTGAGTGCGAACCAGCTTCCCGACGTGAGTGCCGGCGGTTCACCGTTCGCCATGAAGGCCTCCACCGACAAGCTGCTCCTCATCTACTTCGGGTTCACCAACTGCCCCGACGTGTGTCCGACCACCTTGGCCGACATCCGCAAGGCGCTGCGGGAACTCGGTGACGATGCCGAAAGCATCGAGCTCGCCATGGCAACGGTAGACCCGGATCGTGACACCGACGAGATCCTCAGCGGCTACGTCCAGAGCTTCGTGCCGGGCTCACATGCGCTGCGGACTACCGACCCCGATCTGCTCCTCAGCGTCGCGACGGCCTTCGGCGCCGGCTACGAGGTCACCACCAATGCTGAGGGTGACATCGAGGTGGTTCACACCGCACACGTCTTCGTCGTCGACGACGCCGGGCTAATCCAGGTGACCTGGCCGTTCGGCACCCTACCCGACGACATGGTGAACGACCTCGAGATCCTGCTCGACGCATGAGACCGAGGCCCCTGCTCGCCGTCCTCGTGGTCGGGCTGCTCACCGTCGCCTGCGGTGGCGGCGAGGAGGACCTCTTCGTCGCTGAAGGCCAGGGCACCACCGCCGATTACGCCTACACCATCCCGATCGGCGCCGGCGAGGCGCTCGATCGGGGAACCCCGCTCGAGGTGCTCCCCGGATCCATGGAGGTCGAAGTGGGCGAGGTCATCGAGATCGTCAATGAGGACGATCGGGGGCATCTGGTTGGACCCTTCTTTGTGGGTGCCGGGGAAACCCTGCGGCAGCGGTTCGCCAGCCCGGGCGAGTACGAAGGGATCTGCACGGTCCACCCCTCAGGCCAGCTGATCCTCACCGTCGTCGAGCCATGAGGCGGGCGTTCCCGGTCACCGCGATCGCATTGCTGTGGCTTGTCGCCGGAGCGGGTCCCGCCGCGGCCGATCCCGCAGGCCCGACCGACTTCCAGACCTCGATCATCGAGATCAGTCCCGACGTGCCCGGGTTCGAGGCCGAGGTGATCGGTGGCGACTCGTTCCTGGTGCTGGCCACCGACGGCTCGGTCCCCGTCGACGTGGTCGGCTACCGGGGGGAGCCATACCTGCGGTTCCTCACCGACGGCACCGTGGAGCAGAACGACCGCTCCCCGACGACGTATCTCAACGAGGACCGCTACGCATCGGTCGAGGTCCCGCCCGAGGCCACCCCCGACGCCGAGCCGCTGTGGCGGGTCGTCGCGACGGACGGCAGTTTCGCCTGGCACGATCACCGGGCCCACTGGATGAATGAAGTGGCCCCGCCGGGGCGGGGACCGGGCGACACGATCCTCGAAGGGGTCGTGCCGCTCCTCGTCGATGGCGTCGAGGTCGACCTCACCGTGCAGTCAGTGTGGCAGGACCCGCCGTCGCCCCTGCCGGCGGTCCTCGGCTTCGTGGCCGGACTGGCACTGGCGGCCGCCGCCTGGCTGAAGTTCCGGCGGACGGGATTGGCTGCGGGGATCGCGGCGGTCGGCGCGGTCGCCCTTGCGGTCGGGATGGTCGACTACTTCTCGGTCCCGAGCGAGACCGCACCGTCGTGGACCCTCTGGGTTCCACCCCTGATCAGCCTGGTCCTGGCCACCGCTGCCCTGTTGCCACGGATCGCGTCGGGGTGGGGACCGACACTGGTCCTGCTGGCGGCCGTCGAACTGGTGGTCTGGGCCGTGGTGCGCTGGGACTGGATGTGGCGGGCAATCATCCCGACGGCGGCCCCGTACTGGGTCGATCGGGCCGTGACTGCCGCCGTGGTCGTCGCCTGTTCAGGAATGACCGGGGCATTGATTCGTGAGCGGCTGCGCCGGGCCGCCGGTTGAGCCCGACTACCGATCCCTTCACCCGCCGTCGGCCAATCGGTGGCGGACCGCCCGCACCGCGTCGGCCGGCGACATGTGCAGCGGATCGCCGTGTCCCGGCAGCAGTTGATCTGCGTCCAACGCGGCCAGGTTGTCGAGGGATGCCTCTGCCTGGCGCGGGTCGTGACTGAAGATCTGTGGTGTTAGCTGCGGCCCTCCCGCGCGCGTCAAGATGTTCTCGCTGACCAGTGCGTCTCCGGTAATCACCAGTCCGTGATCCGGAAGGTGGAAGGAACAGTGCCCGCTGGTGTGCCCAGGAGTCGGCACCGGAACCGGGCGGCCCGGAACCTCAAGCGGGCCATCGTTGAAGCCGGTCGCTTCGCCCGCCGGCTTCGGGCTCAGGCCTCCATGGACGATCGACTCTGCAACGAAGGCCAGCACCGACGGCCGCCACAACCGGAACACAAGATCGACCGTCCGCACTCGTTCGTGGCGTTTCCCATGGGCGTGGGGAAGTTCCTCGATGTGAGTATGGATGGTGGAGCCGTGGTCGGTCCGGAAACGTTCCGCGACACCGATGTGGTCCGGGTGGGAGTGCGTCAGTACGACCGCCAGGACGTGATCGGGTGTCGCTCCGATCTGGTCGAGGGAATCGACCACCAACCGGTAGTCCCGGGGCCACGCCCCATCGATGAGCGTGACACCCCCATCGCCGCGCAACAGACACCAGTTCGTCCTCGGACCTCGGACGAAGAAGATGTCCGGACCGGCTTCGATGACACGAACTCGCATAGGACCCCCTCCCGCGCTCGCGTTTGATTAGCGGACGTTACCCCCGGGGACGGCCGCTCGTCACCCGGCGATCTCTGACGACGCGGATGTTGCGTCGCCACCACAGCCAGCCGCCACGAGGGTGCCGGCGAGCATCATGAACGCGGCGCAGCGGATCAATGTGCCCCCTCGACTCGACGGCCGCCGGACCTTGCCCGGGGTCCTACGGAGCGTCCTCGCGGACCTCTATCTCGACAACCTTGTCGCCGGCATTCTCGAAACTCAGAGTGAGCTCGAACGTCTGCCCGACGGTGAGCGGTGTCGGCAATTGCAGCAGCATGATGTGCAATCCGCCGGGCCGCAGCGACACGGTCTCACCGGCCGGCAGGGCGATCTCGCCGACCTCCTGCATCATCATCTGGCCTTCCATGTCGCCGCCTTCCATCATCGAGGTCTCGTGGATCTCGACCCTGGCGGCGACCGACGGATCGACGCTGGCCCCGATGAGGCGATCGGTGTCGGCGGCGGTGAGGTCCATGTAGGCCGCCCCGGCGCTGGCCATAGCAGGGCTCGAACGGGCCCAGGCACCCTCCACGGAAACGTCGTCGTCGCCGCCGCAACCGGCGGTAACCAGGGCCAACAGCATGAATACCGACAAGATCCGCAACGGGCGCATGGTGCGCTCCCTCCTCGCTCGCAAGCTCATGGGAGGGGACCCCGATCCCACCCGGCGAAAGATGATGCCAGACGGGACCGGGGTCGACTAATCGAGAGGTGGTCACCCCTCGGTCGGGTCGAGGACGCGACCGAGAAACAGCACCGTGCCGGTCTCCCGGTCGTACAGGGAGTACAGGAACGGACGGTCGATCTCGAGTTCCACCACATCGATGGGAGCCGCAGTGGCACGCATCACGATTGCGGTTGCGGCCGCAGCCTCGGTGCCGGCCTCATCGACTGCGATGTACGCCTTATGGATCACATCGCTGATGAAGAGGCGCTCGGCCACAGTCATCCGGGAGAAGTCGGCCGTGTTCGGATCGAAAGCGGAGGGCATCCCGAGCTGTCGCAGTACTCCGGCGATGCCGGCTTCGGTCCGGTACTCGAACTTGGGAAGTCCGAGCCGAACCACTCCGGCTTCGAGGGCATCGAGTGCGTCGTCGAACAGCCCCGCGGGCACCAGATCCTCGATCTCGCCGAACCGGCCCTCGTCGGGAACCAGGATCAGCATCGACAATTGGTTGCCGACGTACGGCAGGTCGATCGCCTGCCAGCCGTCACCGCTGCCGTAGAGGGTGAAATGCTCTGCGTGCATCATCTCGGCGGTCACCGTCGAGTCGTCGAGCCGTGTGAAGGGGCCGTCGATCGTCGCCTCGGGGTCGAACGGGACCATCCAGGTGGCGTCCAGGTACACCGCATTGGTGAGCACCAGGCGCACCATGGGCCCGAGGAGCCCTTCCGGGATCAGGTCGGTGATCTTGTCGTTGGTCTGCTCCGCGACCCAGGCGTTGATGTCCCGGCGGGCCTGCTCGGCGGCGTTGACGTAGTCGACCAGGTTCATCCCCGCGCCGTAGTTGGCGGCGAGGGTGTCGAGGAACTCGGCCAGGAACTCAAATCCGTGCTGGCCCCAGAGGGCATTGGCGGTGTTCACCTCGACCTTGCGCTCCAGGTCATCCGGACCCGGAGGCTCTTCGAGATTGCGGGATTCGATGAGGGCGTCGAGGGCATTCAGTGCGGCGTGGAGCCGATCACCCTCAAAGGGCAAGTGCAGGACTTCGGCCATCTCGGCGGCCGTGTCACCGTCGGCACCGGCGTAGGCCATCGCCAGAGCGAGGTGAATGCTCGTCGGAGAGAAGACCAGGTTGTCGTTCCCGGCGGCGAGCGCCGCGTAGAGATCGGCGGCGAACTCACGGTTGGCTGCGGCGGCGGCGAGCACATCGTCGGCAGGAGCTTCCGGGTCGACACGGTCGAGGTCGGAGCCGGCGAACCCGCTGATGGGCGAGGGCGGCTCGGGGTCGGCCTCGGTGGTGGTGGTAGTGGTGGTCGAGTCGGCAGCGGTGGTGGTCGGGGCGTCGCCGGCGTCGTCGGAGCCACACGCGGCGGCGAGGAGCGCTAAGGCGAGCATCGGGATCAGGATCACTCGGGGTTTCATCTGTTTCGTACCTCCACCGATTGTGACGCAACCGGGTGACAGTTGGGTTCCCGACCCGGGCGTAATCTGTCGCTGCCCGAGGTTTGGGACCCCACCATGGTGCCCGGAATCGACAACGGTTTACTCCGGAGACTCCTCAGTGAGATCGTCGGAGCAGCGGCTCACATCACCTCGACGGCTCCTCTTGGAGAGAGCTCCCGGGAGACGCCGTGGCGGATCGACGTCGAGACCGCCTCGACCACTGCCTCCTTTGTCTTCCGGCACGGAGAGGGGTGCAGCCGCAACGAGGCAATCGCACTGCACGCGATGGCCGGGCACCCGATTCCGACGCCGAGGTTGCTCCACTGGGATGAATCCGGGGAAACGTTCGGCACCCCGATCTTCATCAGCGAATTCATCGAAGGGGACCCGCTGCTCCCGGCCATGAAGGCGGGAGAAGCATGGGCAATCGACCGCTACCTGGACACTGCATGTGCTCTCCAGGACATTCGGGCGGAGGATCTGCCCTCCGGAGCGGCGGCCCTCTTCGAGGGTGGTGAGACGATCAACGAGGTGATCGAAGCGGCATATGAACGATTCGCCGAGCCAACCGGACTGCATACCAGGGCATACCGGCGACTCATCGACACACAGCCGGGGATCGTCGACACCGCATTCAGCAACGGCGACCTGTGGCCGGAGAACCTGATCGTGCGCGGCCGCGAGTTGGCCGGTGTGATCGATTGGCAGCACGCCGGCTGGACCGATCCACTCTTCGAGTTCCTCCTCCCCTTCTTCCTGGTCCCCGAGGTGCGCGGCCTTGGGATCGAGGAACTGTTCTGTGAACGCAAGGGCTATGACCCGGCGATCCTGGACTGGTATCACGGCGTGGAGTTCTTCGATTCCCTCGCGTGGGTCCTCCGAACCGGAGAGCCGTACGAAATGCACACGGCCGACACGCTGACCGCTGATCTGGAGGGGTGGCTGAGCCGGCCGTAGCATCCTGCCCACAGGAGCCGCCGCCATCGTCGCCGGCGTGCGTGATCCCGGCGCCCCGGTAGACCCCTAACCCGGTCCGGCCCGGCCGGCCTTCCAGTACCCCCGCACCGTGGTCCGACTCCGCTCGACACCGCGCCCGGCGAGATGTTTGCGGATGCGCTGCACCCCTGCAGCCTCCCCCGCGACCCAGACCCGAGCACCGTCGGACAGATCCGCGACCTCGAGGGCTGCGAGCAACGTGACACCCGGTGACCCGCCCGGCGGAAGATCGTGCCAGACCACCGCAGCTCCTGGGTGAGCTGGGAGGTCAATGCGGGCATCGGCGCGGGCAACCTCGATGTGGACGATCACCCGCACTTTCGAAGGAATCGCCTCGAGCAACTGGCCGATGGCCGGCAAGGCACTCTCGTCACCGAGTAGCACCAGCGGATCTGCCGACGGATCTGCCTCGTAGCCGCGACCGGGACCGGAGACGGCGGCCGGAGCGCCCACGTCCGCCCGGGCAGCCCAACCCGAGATTCCCTCCTCTCCGTGGAGGACGATGTCGAGATCCAGTTCGGCCGGCCTGGATCGCAGATACCGGGGCGTGAACGTTCTGATGAGGGGCCGCCGGCCATCCGGGAGCAGGAACTCGTTGCCGTTCCACTCCGGCATCACCAGTTCGCCGGCGCCGGTCGACGGAACCAGGAGCCGCACACTGGCAGCGGGCTCGTCGATGCTCAGGCCCTCCAGTTCGTCGCCGGTGAAGGTGATCCGCCTCAGGTACGGGCTGAGGTCCGCAAACCGGGCCACCGCAACCCGCCGGAATGCAGGAGGTTCCCGCCGCATCTGCCTGGTCGTGTCGATCCGGTCGGTCATGAATGGGATCCTGCCAGGCGCCGGTTGCCAACGGCGAAAGCTGAGCTTTGGACCTGGACCCTGCCCCTTGCCGGTGATTCGCTGAGTCGGCAGATCGAGGAGGGCGGTGTGCGGACGGTGGAACGAGCGATCGGGCTGGTGCTGGCCGCACTGGTGGTCGCCGGGTGCTCATCAGACCCGACGGAATCGAGCGAGTGCCAGGCGCTGGCAGCGGATCTCAGCGCGGTGCAGGCTGAGCGCGACACACTGGCGGCCGAACTGGAGGCGGCGATCGCCATTCCTTCGATCTTCCAGGAATTCGAGGCCGCCTAAGAATCGGGCGATCTCGCCGCTGTACAAGCGCTGTACACCGAGGACGGGATCTTTGCCACGACCGGCAATGTCCACGATCTCTACTACGGCAACACGACCCATCTCGGTACTTGGGATCGGGAGGGAGCCGAGTTCTACCGGACGGCCACCCTCCACGGTGGCGACCTCGAGATCATCGGTGCCACCCAGATCGGGGATCGAGCCGTGGCGTTCGGCTGGCAATGGTCCGACTTCGCAGCGGGAACCGGCGTTCTGCACCTTCGCGATGGCCGGATCGTGGTGTGCTCGCTGGCGGTGACGGAGTCCGAGATCAGGGCGCGCTGAGGCTCAGCCCGCGACGACCTCTCCGAATCCAGGCCCGTCGGGTCGCTCCAACTGATCCATCGTGCACGCCTCGGCGTCCTTGTCGGGCCGCCACCGTTCCAGTCTGGTGGCATGGCGGAACCGTCCGCCGGTGAGCTGGTCGTAGGAGATCTGCACCACGACGCCCGGCACCACCGGAACCCACGAGAGGTCCTTGTCGCCGCTCCACCGGCTCTCCCCTCCCGGGCGACGCACCTCGCCATCCTCACCAAAGGAGTCCTCGGCGCGGATCCGCTCGAACTGCGCCAGCAACTCGGTCCGATCATGATCGGAGAACCCCGAGCAATGGCCGATGAAGTGCAACCGGCCGTTCTCGTCGTAGAG
Organism: uncultured Acidimicrobiia bacterium; assembly: GCA_964511945.1. Taxonomy (GTDB): domain Bacteria; phylum Actinomycetota; class Acidimicrobiia; order Spongiisociales; family UBA11373; genus CAZEHO01. The sequence goes on from CAZEHO010000004.1 coordinate 139,214, forward strand.
CCCGAGCAGGATCGACCCGATCTTGTCCCCGTCCTTGCGAACCCGGTAACCGCCGACCACACAGTCCACGCTGCGGCGATGCTTGATCTTCAGCATCTCCCGCTTGCCCTCGACATACGGTGCACCGAGACGCTTGGCGACCAGACCGTCGCACCCGGCCGCTTCGAACTCGTCGAACCAGCGGACCGCCGTCTCCTTGTCGGTCGTCGACGGGGTGAGATGCCAGCCGGGGTGCAGGCCGGGGATCAGAGCGGCCAGACGCCTGCGGCGTTCCTCGAACGGAGCCTCCCGGAGGTCGGTTCCCCGATCGGCAAGCAGGTCGAATGCGACCAGCGACGCCGGAGTCTCTTCGGCGAGACGATCGATCCGGCTCTTGGCCGGGTGGATCCGATTCTGCAGGGCATCGAACGACAGCCGGTCGTCGAGGACGACCACCACCTCGCCGTCGACGACGGTTCCCGGCGGGAGGGCCTCCAGCGCCGGCCGGAGTTCGGGGAAGTACCGCAGCAGCGGTTTGTGATTCCGGCTATCGAGGCGGATGCCGTCACTCCAGGCGACGGATCGGAACCCGTCCCACTTCGGTTCGTAGGCCCACTCCCCATCTGGAACGGTGGCACGAACCCGGGCTTCCATCGGGGTGATCGGCGGATCGAACGGCCAGGACACGAGGCGGAGAGTAGAGAGCAATCAGCAACTAGTGCGGCAGTCATCAACCGACAACCGCGAGCGAGCGAAGCGAGCGACCTCGGTACCCTCCCCGACCATGATCGGGTTCTTCGACTCCGGTGTCGGTGGGCTCGCCGTGCTCCGCGAGGTCCGGGCACTGCTGCCCGATGCAGACCTGCTCTACGTTGCGGATCAGGCATACGCCCCGTACGGCGAGCGCCCCCTGGCGGAGGTCCGCTCACGGGCCGAAGCGCTCACCGGCATGCTCCTCGAGCGGGGCGCGGACACCATCGTGATCGCGTGCAACACCGCCTCCGCCGCAGCACTGCACCACCTCAGGGATCTCCACCCCGGCCTCTCGATCGTCGGCATGGAGCCGGCAGTGAAGCCCGCAGCTGCCGGTACGACCAGCGGCGTCGTCGGCGTCATGGCGACACCCGCCACATTCCAGACCGACGTCGTTGCCTCGCTGGTGGAACGCTTTGCCGACGGGATCGAGGTCCTACCCCGCGGCTGCCCCGGCCTGGCGCAGGCGATCGAGGACGGCACCGCAGGGCTCGCCGCCGTCATCCCGCACGTCGAGCCGCTCGTTGCGGCCGGCGCCGACACGATCGTCCTCGGATGCACTCACTACTCATTCATCGCCGAGTTCATCGCGGCGACCGCCGGTCCCGAGATCACCCTCATCGATCCGGCGCCCGCTGTGGCACGACAGACGGCCCGGGGGGCGAGCGGCACAGGATCCGGCTCGGTCCGATTCCTCACCACCGGTGATTCACAGCACTTCGCCAACCAGATCGAGCGACTCCTCGGGACCGACGCGCAGCCCGAGCACGTGGCTACCGTCGCTCCATGAGGGACATCCTGCCCTAGATCCTCGATCGAAATCGGCCCGAATTCGCATAAATCTGATAGCGAACGACTCAAGTTTGCTATACTTCGGGCGACAAACCTATGACGAGGCCCGCACCGCGGCCGGTGCGGCCGATACCGAGGAGCACCATGTCGCGAGCAGTAGGCATCGACCTGGGCACGACCAACAGCGTGGTTGCCGTGTTCGAGGGTGGCGAGCCCACCGTCGTCGCCAACGCCGAGGGCCACCGCACCACCCCATCGGTGGTGGCCTTCTCCAAGAGTGGAGAGGTCCTGGTCGGCGAAGTCGCCAAGCGCCAGGCCATCACCAATCCCGATCGCACGATCCGTTCCGTCAAGCGTCACATGGGAACCGATTGGTCGATCGACATCGACGCCAAGGACTACACCGCACAGGAGATCTCGGCGCGGATTCTCCAGAAGCTGAAGCGCGACGCCGAGTCCTATCTCGGTGAGCCGGTCACTCAGGCCGTCATCACCGTTCCCGCCTATTTCGGGGATGCCCAGCGCCAGGCCACCAAAGAAGCCGGCCAGATCGCCGGCCTCGAGGTGCTCCGCATCATCAACGAGCCGACGGCCGCTTCACTCGCCTACGGCCTCGACAAGGAAGCCCAGGACCAGACGATCCTGGTGTTCGACCTCGGCGGCGGCACTTTCGACGTGTCGGTCCTCGAGATCGGCGAGGGCGTCTTCGAGGTGAAGTCGACCAGCGGCAACACGCAGCTCGGCGGTGACGACTGGGATCAGCGCGTCATCGACTGGCTCGTCACCGAGTTCAAGAACGACCACGGCGTCGACCTGGGCTCCGATGCCATGGCGCTACAGCGGCTCAAGGAGGCCGCGGAGAAGGCCAAGATCGAACTGTCCTCGGTGGCATCGACGGAGATCAATCTCCCGTTCATCACCGCCACCGCCGAGGGTCCGCTGCACCTGCTCAAGAACCTGAGCCGTTCGGAGTTCGAGAAGATGACCGAGGATCTCGTCGAGGCCACCCGGGCCCCGTTTGAGCAGGCCATCAAGGACGCCGGGGTTGCGGTCTCCGAGATTGACCACGTCATCATGGTCGGCGGATCCACTCGCATGCCGGCGGTCCAGGAACTCGTGACCACCCTGGCCGGTAAGGAGCCCCACAAGGGCGTGAACCCGGATGAGGTCGTCGCCTCAGGCGCCGCACTGCAGGCCGGGGTCCTGAAGGGCGACGTCAAGGACATCCTGCTCCTCGACGTGACTCCCCTGACACTGGGCATCGAGACGATGGGCGGCGTCGCCACCCGCATGATCGAGCGCAACACGACGATCCCGACCCGCCGGTCGGAGATCTTCACCACCGCCGCCGACGGTCAGCCCGAGGTCGAGGTGCACGTCCTGCAGGGCGAGCGGCAGATGGCCGGCGACAACAAGTCGCTCGGGCGTTTCAACCTGACCGGGATTCCGCCGGCGCCGCGCGGCGTGCCGCAGATCGAGGTCACCTTCGACATCGACGCCAACGGCATCGTGTCCGTGTCGGCCAAGGATCTCGGCACCGGCAAGCAGCAGCAGATCACCATCACCGGTGGCACCGCTCTGCCGACCGACGAGATCGACCAGATGGTCAAGGACGCCGAGGCCCACGCCAACGAGGACAAGGAACGCCGCGAGGCCGCTGAGGCCCGCAACCAGGCGGACCACGTCTCCTACCAGACGGCAAAGATGCTCGAGGAGCACGGTGACAAGGTCGGCGAGGCCGAGCAGAGCCAGGTGCAGGAGAAGCTCGACGATCTGAAGAAGGTCCTCGAGGACTCCGACGCCTCTGCCGAGGCGCTGCGCAGCGCCACCGATGCCGTGCTGTCGGCGTCGCAGGTCATCGGTCAGAAGATCTACGAGGCATCCCAGGCCGAGGGACAGGCTGCGCCTGCCGATGACGCCGGAAGCTCCGACGACGACGTCGTCGAGGCCGAGATCGTCGACGAGGGCGAGGACAGCTGATGTCCCCCGACGACAACGTCGTCGGGAGCGACCCGGTTGAGTCCGACGAGGAAGTCGGTAGCGCCGAGATCGTCGAAATCGCTGGCAAGCCGGTTCGTGGGGATGACCCGGCCGCGCCGGAAGGGGCCGTCATCGCGCTGCCCGAGGATCCGGACGAGGCGATCCGGGTACTCATCGATGCGGTGGGGATCGCCCAGCAGGCCGCCGACCGGTACCTCGACGATCTGCGGCGCCTTGCCGCCGAGTACGAGAACTACCGCAAGCGGGTGCAGCGCGATCGTGAGGAGCTGATCAACAGGTCGGCCCAGCGAGTCGTCGAGGCCCTGCTGCCGGTGCTCGATTCGTTCGACCAGGCGTTCGCTCACGAAGCCCAGACCCCCGGCGAGGAACAGCTCCTCTCCGGGGTCCGGGGCACGTTCCATCAGCTGATGGATGTGCTCGGCAAGGAGGGGCTGACGCCGGTGCCGGGTCTCGGGGAACCGTTTGATCCGAACGTGCACGAAGCGGTCATGGGTGGCGGCGACGGCGACCTGGTCGTTGCCCAGGAGCTGCGACGCGGCTACATCCACAACGGCAGGCTGTTGCGAGCTGCCCTCGTTGCAGTTGAGAGCACCGACACCGAGAAAGGCGAACCGCCCGCATGAACATGCGTCGGGAGTGGCTGGAGAGGGACTACTACGGGGCCCTCGGGGTCGATAGTGGTGCGTCCGCCAAGGACATCAAGGCGGCGTACCGCAAGCTCGCCCAGCAGTACCACCCCGACAACAACCCCGGTGATGCCGACGCCGAGGCCAGGTTCAAGGAGATCAGCGAGGCGTATCGGGTGCTCTCGGACGACGAGGAGCGCAAGCAGTACGACCAGGCACGCGACGCCTTCTCCCGGGGCACGTTCGTCGGGGATCCCGGTGGCGGTGCCCAGTACGTCCGCATCGACGATCTCGGGGACCTCGGCGAGGCCTTCGGCGGCGGACTGTTCGGTGGTCTCGGCGACCTCTTCGGATTCGGCGGCCGCGGTCGCGCCCGGCCGCAGCGCGGTGCCGACCTCGAGGCCGACCTCTCGCTGACCTTCCACGAGGCCATCCAGGGCGTGACCAAGACACTGACGGTGTCCGGACCGGAGGGACGGCGCACCGTGTCGGCGAAGATCCCGTCCGGCGTCAACAACGGTGCCCGGATCCGGCTGCGCGGCAAGGGTGCTCCCGGTGTGGGCGGCGGTGAGGCCGGCGACCTGTTCGTCCGGATCCACGCCGCAAGCCATCCCGTGTTCGACCGATCGGGCAAGGATCTCAAGGTCCGGCTGCCGATCTCCTTCGCCGAGGCGGCCCTCGGCGCCACGGTGACCGCACCGACCCTCGACGGCAAGGTCACGCTGAAGATCCCGGCCGGCACCGCATCGGGGAAGACCTTCCGAGTCACCGGACGCGGCGTCCAGGCGCCCGACGGCGACGGCGATCTGCTGGTCACCGTCGAGGTCGAAGTGCCCGACCAGCTCAACCCGGAGACGCGCCACCTCATCGAGCAGCTGCGCGACTCCGACGACGACCACAACCCGCGATCCCATCTGGGGGTGTAATCCGGATGCAGAGCAAATCCCGCAGTGCTGTCTACATCATCTCGGTCGCGGCCGAGCTCGCCGGCGTCCACCCGCAAACGCTCCGGATCTACGAGCGCAAGGGCCTGATCGAGCCGTACCGCACCCCCGGCGGCACCCGCCGCTACTCCGACGAGGACCTGGAGCGTCTCGGTCTGATCCAGGAACTCACCGCCGATGGAGTCAACCTGGAGGGTGTCCGCCGGATCCTGCAGATGCGCGACGAGATCGGCCGCTTGCAGCACCAGGTCACCCGGCTGCGGCGGCTCCTGGGCGAAGCCGAGCAACGGTTCGCAGCCGCCACCGGCACCCGGATCGGGTTCTCCCGGGCGGGACGCCACCTACCGGACGTCCCCCGACCGGAGCTGGATGAACTGCTGGATGAGTGAGAGCGAAGCTCTCACTCACTCCCCCGGCGCCCACCTGCCGGGGGAGATCCGGCCGCAGGCCGGAGAGGGGGCTTCCCCAGCTTGCGGCCGGCCGCCCGGGTGGCCCGCATGACGCGTCTCCCCGCAGTTCCTCACCCCGGTGCGCTCACCACCGCGCAAATGCGCCAGGTCGACCGGATCATGATCGAGGACCTCGGGATCACCCTCGAGCGGATGATGGAGAACACCGGACGCAATCTGGCCACCCTCGCTCTCCGGCGGTTCTCTCCGGCATCGGTCACGGTGCTCGCCGGACCGGGCGGGAACGGCGGCGGCGGTCTCGTGGCCGCCCGCCACCTGGCCAATCGAGGGGTTGCGGTGACGGTCACGACCACCCGGGATCCGGCAACCTTCACGCCGGTACCGGCAGCGCAGGCGGACATCCTGGAGCGGATAGGAGTGCCGTTCAGCCCCGACCCCACCCCGGCCGACCTGATCATCGATGCGGTGATCGGGTACTCGATCAGCGGGAACCCACGGGGAAGGGCGGCCGGCCTGATCCGCTGGGCCAACGCCACCGAAACACCGGTGCTGGCTCTCGACGGCCCGAGCGGGCTCGACCTGACCACCGGGCGGGCCGGCGATCCGACCATCACCGCCACCGCGACGATGACCCTCGCCATGCCCAAGCAGGGTCTGAACGATCACCCTGAAGTGGTCGGCGAGCTCTACCTGGCCGACATCTCGGTGCCGCCATCGGTGTACCGGGCGTTCGGGCTGCAAGTTGGGAACCTGTTCGCGCCCGGATACGTGGTGCGAGTCGGCTGAGCCTCTACTCCTCCACCAGCACCCCGTTCCAGAACGCAACACGACCGGCGATCTGCGGAATCGCAGCACTCGGGTCCGGGTAGTACCACCCAGCCGACGGGTTGCGATCGTCTCCAACGACCACGTCGTAGTAGGAGGCCACCCCCTTCCAGGCGCACACCGTGTGACGAGTGCTCTCTCGGATCAGTTCGGCGTTGACCGCCTCGGCGGGGAAGTAATGGTTGCCTTCGACGACGATTGTGTCGTCGCTCTCGGCGATTACGGCGCCGTTCCATACGGCTCGAGGCATCATGGGCTCCTGGTCCGGGGTCCGGTACAACCCCGGACGCGCCGGAGCCCCGCCCATACGGACGGGACCCCGACACTTCCGGTATCTCAGCCGCCGAGACGATCCCGAATCTCACGGAGCAAGAGGATGTCCTCCGGAGGTTCCTCAGGAGCAGGCTCCTCCTCTTCCTCTTCGTTGCGCGCCTGCCAGGCATTGAACGGCTTCACCACAACAGGAACAGCGCCAGGGCGATCAGCACAAAGGTCACCGCTTGGGTGATCATCGTGCCGTAGGCGAACACCGCATCGTTGATCGGGAACGTCAGTCCGTCGAAAGATGGCTCACCAAAGATCGCTGCGATCAGCGGCATCAGCAGCCACTGCACAACGGCGTCGATCACGGCCTTGAAAGCCAGTGCCATCACCAGGCCGACGGCAATCTCGATCAGATTGCCGCGACTGATGAAGACCTAAGTTCCTTGATCATGTCCCTCCCGATGTGATGGAGCCGCCGGGATTATCGCAGTAGACGGACTTCGCTCCGGTAGGGAAGGATCTCGATCAGCTCTCCGGCGGCAATACGCGCCTGGGTGGCGCGCCAGGCAGCCGGGTCGAACAGATCGTCGTGGTGCTCCTCAAACACCTCGCGCAGGTGGCGGGGCAGGCCGAGGAAGCGCCGGAACTCCTCAGGGAAGATGTCGTCCGGGCCCACGCCGAACCACGGCTGATCGGACATTTCGTCGAATGGGTCGTCGGTGGTGGGGAGATCCCGCACATTGACTTCCCGGAGCAGGGTCAGTTCGTCGTAGTCGTAGAACACGACCCGCTTCATCCGGGTGACCCCGAAGTTCTTCATCAGCATGTCGCCGGGGAAGATGTCGCTCGCCGCGAGGTCCTTGATCGACCGGCCCCAATCAATGACTGCCTCCTCGGCCTGCTGTGGCGGCTCCTCCCGCACGTAGAGATCGAGAGGGGTGACCCGGCGCTCGACGTAGGCGTGGTGCACGACCACCCTGCCGTCGCGTTCTTCGATCGTACGGCCGGCCGACTCCAGCAGCTCTGCGAGGAGATCGTCGTCGAACCGGGCTCGATCGAATTGCAGATGTTCGAACTCCTGTGCGTCGACGAGACGTCCGGCTCGATCGCGCTGGAACACGAGCCGGTACTTCTCTCGCACCGCCGCCGGGGTGGTCGTCTTGGGCGGAGGAAACGAATCGCGGATCACCTTGAAGACCAGGTCGTCCGACGGCATCCCGAACGCCGCCATCACCATTCCCGGTGTCCCCCGGGTCCGCTCGAACCGCTCCGCGGTCTCCCCCAGGAAGTGGAGCAGATCCCGGTAGAGCTCCGTCTTGCCGTGCTTGTTGAACCCAAGGGCAATGTAGATCTCGGCCACCCGCTTGCGCGGCAGCAACGAACTGATGAAGCTGACGAGGTCACTCGGCCGGTGGGCCTCGACGTGGAAGTACGCCCTGGTGTAGGAGAACAGCACGCTGACGTCGTTCTCCTCCAGCAGTACGGCGTCGATGGCAATCCCATCGTCGGGGTGCCGGAGCGCCAGTACGAACGGGATGGATGGCCCGTCTCCACCCAGCCGGCCGATGAGATAGGCCCCCATGCCGCGATAGAAGACGTGCCTGACCATTTCGGCGCGCCGCAGTGACGACACCCCGGTGATCGCAAGCCGATCTGCTACCCGTTTGGAGTCCGCCGCCAGATCGGCGAACGGAGCCTCCCATTCGAACGCCTCGACAATGCTGCGGATGAACCCAGCCAGGGAGTCGCCGTCACGCTCGACCACGAAGTACGGCGGCTCCTCGCTGTCGGTCGGGGGCACCTCGAAATCCGAGTCGACGAACTCGACATCGGGATCGACCCCGACCGTTGCGAAGACCCGCCGGGTGACCGAGTTGAAAAAGGTCTCGGCCAGCTCCCAGTCGTCGCGCATGGCGATGCGGCCCGAGAACACCGACTTCATTGCCGCCCACACCACCTGGTCGGCAAGCCGGGATCCGAGCAGGGAGCGGATCTCCGCCTCCGCCCGTTCAACGGCATGGCGATAGGTCCCCAGCCGGTCGGAGGCGTCGTCATGCATGCCGTGCCAGTCGCGGGCGGCGAAGTGGGATGCGCTGCGCCTGGTGATCTCCCGGAACTCGACCCGGAACGAGGCGAAGGAATCTTCGATTGAGGCCGCGCCGATGTTCGCAAGCCGGCTGAGACTCATCCCCGTTGTCATCGATCCCCTCGCCACCGCGGAGCCGGGACTCTATTCCGTTCCAGCGTCATTGGGCTCAGTTCGGTCACCGAGGCTGCCGAAGAGGTCACGTGGACGCCATCAAGGATCTCCGGATCCTGCTCGCATCGCGCCATCCGCTCATCCTCGCCGAGGCGGCTGAGGAGGAGCGGCTCCTCGGGGTGATCCGCTCGGCGGCGGAAGACGAAAGCATCCCGGTGTGGACCTGGACGGCGGCTCGAGGACTGGCTCGAGACGGCAAGACGGCGATGTACGCAACCACCGATGCCCGCGCCGCGCTGGCATTCATCGGGGATCTCCCGGATCCGGGCGTGTTCGTACTCGCGGACGCGCACCCATTCATGAGTGATCCGGTCGCATTGCGAACCATCAAGGACACGGCACTGGGCCTCCGCCGGCGTCAGACCCTGATCCTCACGGCTCCGCATCACGAGACGCCCGATGAGCTGCGGGGCCTGGCACTGCCCTGGCGCCTCGACCCTCCCGGCGACACCGAACTCGCCCGCCTGGTGCGGCGGACCGTCGGGGACCTGACCATGAGGGGTGTCGTGGCCGGAATCGGAGTCGACGACGAGGAGGCCCTGGTGGCTGCTCTCCGGGGCCTCACCCTCGGTGACGCCGAGCGGCTCCTACAACGAGCCGTGCTGCGCGACGGGAGCTTGGACCCGAATGACGTCCCGTGGGTGCGCGCCGCCAAGGCGGAGATCCTCAACACCGACGGCGTGCTGGAACTCATCGAAGGCGCCGCCGGCACCCTCGACCGGGTGGGTGGGCTCGGCGGCGTGAAACAGTGGCTCGCGCTGCGCACCCGGGCGCTTCGTGCTCCCGACGCGGCCCGAGCCGCAGGGATCGAGCCACCGCGCGGCATCCTGCTTACCGGAGTGCCCGGATGCGGGAAGTCACTGGTGGCAAAGACGCTGGCAGCCACCTGGAGGAATCCGCTGGTGCTGCTCGACCCCTCCCGGGTCTACCGGAAGTACGTCGGGGAGTCGGAGCAACGGCTCCTCGGTGCACTGGAGACCGCCGAGGCGATGGCCCCGATTGTGCTGTGGATCGATGAGATCGAGAAGGCGTTCGCCGCCGGAGGCGACGGGGACGGTGGGGTGAGCAGCCGGCTGCTGGGTTCGTTCCTCCGCTGGATGCAGGATCGCAGCGATGGCGTTTTCGTGGTCGCCACCGCCAATGACGTCTCGGCACTCCCGCCCGAGTTCCTTCGCAAGGGCCGCTTCGACGAGGTGTTCTTCGTTGACCTCCCCGGAGCCGATGCCCGCCGCGACATCTTCGAACTGCACCTGGCCAAGCGAGACCTCAACGCCGAGATGTTCGACCTCGACAAGCTGATCGAGGCTGCGGACGGCTTCTCCGGGGCGGAGATCGAGGCGGCCGTTGTCGGCGCTCTCTACCGGTCGTTCGCTGCGGGGACCGAGCCGAGCACCGACGACCTGCTCGCCGAGGTCATGGAGACGATGCCGCTGTCACGGACCCGAGCCGACGACGTCGCCAGGCTGCGGGCCTGGGGTCGGGCGAACGCAGTCCCGGCATAGGGGAATCGCCCCCTCCTCTCGGCGGATTCGTCTTTCCTACCCCCTTCCGATTCGGCGCATCCGGGCGCCGAATCACCTTCCCCCACGTGGGAGGAAGGGAAGAGCTTGCTCAGAACTGCTCCTCTTCGGTGCTTCCGTGGAGGGCCAGTGTCGAGGCCTGACCGCCCGACACGACCTCCGCCACCAAGTCGAAGTAGCCGGCGCCCACCTCCCGCTGGTGACGCACAGCAGTGAAGCCCTCGTCCTCGAGGTCGAACTCGCGCTGCTGCAGTTCGACGAATGCCGTCATGTCCCTCTCGGCGTAACCCTTGGCGAGTTCGAACATCGAGGTGTTCAACGCATGGAACCCGGCGAGCGTGATGAACTGGAAGGCGTACCCCATCGCTCCCAGCTCCCGCTGGAACGTCGCGATGGCGTCGTCGTCGAGATTCCGCCTCCAGTTGAACGACGGTGAGCAGTTGTAGGCCAGCATCTTGCCGGGGTATTCGGCGTGAATCGCTTCGGCGAACTGCTTCGCTTCGTCGAGATCGGGATGGGCGGTTTCACACCAGATGAGATCGCAGTACTCGGCGCAGGCCAGGCCGCGAGCGATCGCAGAGTCGAGCCCACCGGTGACCTCAAAGAAGCCCTCCGCGGTCCGGGTGCCGGTGATGAAGGGTCTATCTCGCTCATCGATGTCACTGGTGAGCAGCGTCGCCGAGTTGGCGTCGGTGCGGCAGATGACGATCGTCGGAACCCCCATGACGTCGGCAGCGAGCCGGGCAGAAGTCAGGGTTCTGATGTGCTGCGAGGTCGGCACCAGCACCTTGCCGCCCATGTGTCCGCACTTCTTCTCAGAAGCGAGCTGGTCCTCGAAGTGCACCGCAGCAGCTCCGGCCTCGATGAACGACTTGGTCAGTTCGAAGGCGTTGAGCGCGCCCCCGAACCCGGCCTCGGCATCGGCGACGATCGGAACCACGTAGTCGACGTCGGATGCCCCCTCCGACCATTGGATCTGATCGGCCCGGGTGAGCGCATTGACGATTCGCCTGACGAGGGCCGGAGCGCTGTCGGACGGATACAGGCTCTGGTCGGGGTAGGTCTGCGATGACAAGTTGGCGTCGCCGGCGACCTGCCATCCGCTCAGGTAGATCGACTCCAGACCGGCTTTGGCCATTTGCACCGCCTGGTTCCCGGTGACCGCACCGAGGGCATGAACGTAGTCCTGCTCCTGGAGCGAATCCCACAGTTTGCGAGCGGTCGCATCGGCCACGGTGTGGGCCACCGGAAGCGAACCCTGCAGGCGCACGACGTCGGCCGCCGAGTAGTCGCGGCGAACCCCGTTCCAGCGCGGGTCGGTGGCCCAGGTCTCTTCCAATTCGGCAACTCGCCGGTCGAACCCTGGCTGCGTCATGGTGTACCCCTCAATCAATCAACTCATACGCGGGAATCGTCAAGAACTCGATGAACTCCTCTGCGAGGGATACCTCGAGGAAGAGGCCGGCGGACTCCTCAAACCTCCCGCGATCGAACACCTCGGCCCCGAATTCCTCTCGCAATGCTGCGAGCTCTTCGGCGACGACACTGCGAACCAGTTCCTCGTCCACCGACCGGCCGTCGTCCAGAGCCGACCCGTGGTGCACCCACTGCCAGACCTGGGTCCGGGAGATCTCTGCCGTCGCGGCGTCCTCCATCAGATCATTGATGGCCGCCGCTCCGACCCCACGAAGCCATGAGGCGATGTATTGGATGCCGACAGAGACGTTGAGTCTCAGGCCCGCTTCGGTGATCACGCCCCCGGGCACCCGGACGTCGAGCAGTTCGCCGGGTGACACCCGAACGTCTTCGCGCAGGCGGTCGACCTGGTTCGGATTCGAGCCGAGCACGGCATCGAACTCCGCCATGGCGACACCGACGAGATCCGGATGGGCCACCCAGGTGCCGTCGCAGCCGTCGGTGGCCTCCCGCTCCTTGTCGGCCCGAACTGCGGCCAGCGCTCGTTCGGTCACCTCCGGCCTGCGCCGGTTCGGAATGAACGCCGCCATCCCGCCCATCGCATGAGCACCGCGGCGATGACACGCCCGCACGAGCTGTTCGGTGTAGGCCCGCATGAACGGCACGGTCATGGTGACCGCGGCCCGATCCGGCAACACCCACTCGGCGCGCCGCCGGAACCGCTTGATCACGGAGAAGATGTAATCCCAGCGCCCGGCATTGAGCCCCGCCGAGTGCTCCCGCAGCTCGTAGAGGATCTCCTCCATCTGGAAAGCAGCGGGGATCGTTTCGATGAGCACAGTGGCTTTGATCGATCCACGCGCGATCCCCAGGAAGTCCTGTGCGAAGACGAACACATCGTTCCAGAGCCTGGCCTCGAGGTAGCTCTCCAGCTTCGGCAGGTAGAAGTACGGCCCAGTTCCCCGGGAGAGCCGCTCGGCCGCGTTCCAGAACAGGTAGAGGCCGAAGTCGAACAGGCTCCCCGACACCGGTTCCCCGTCGATCAGCAGGTGCTTCTCGGGCAGATGCCAGCCACGCGGCCTGACGAAGAGCACCGCCGCATCGTCCCCGAGCTCGTAGGAACGGCCGTCGGGTCCGGTGAACTCGATCTCCCCACGGACCGCATCGAAGAGGTTGACCTGCCCGTCGAGCACGTTCTCCCATGTCGGGGAGTTGGCGTCCTCGAAGTCGGCCATGAAGACCTTCGCCCCGGAGTTGAGCGCGTTGATCATCATCTTGCGCTCCACCGGACCGGTGATCTCAACTCGCCGATCCGCGATGTCGTCGGGCACACGATCCACCCGCCAGTTCCCCCGCCGCACCACTTCGGTCTCGGGCAGGTAATCAAGCACATCCCCCGCATCGAGGAGCTCCTGGCGATCAAGCCGGGCTGCCAGCAGCTCTCGGCGACGCGCATCGAAGCGGCTGTGCAATTCTCCGACGAACGCGACAGCCTCATCGGTGAGGATCTCACGATGGCGACCCGACACAGGTCGCGTGATCTCGACGGTGGTCATGCTCCCTCCCGGTGCCGACGGCATCCGCTCCGAAGTGGACCGGCACCATAGACCATGAGATCCCCGCAGTCAGATTGGGCCGTCCACCCCTATCCATCCCTCTGCCGGATACCGCACGATGCATCGAGATTGAATGGGAGGGATCCGATGCGAGCGGGACGCATCACACCTGCCCTATTGCTGTCGCTGGCGCTGGTCGCCGGTGCATGCGGAGGCGACGACGACACGACTGACACCACCGCACCCGGCAGATCGCCGACCACCACTGCCGGCGGTGGGGACGGCACCTCCACCACGCTCGGCGCCGAGGGTCCGACGACGACCACGCCGGGCGATCCGGACGACTTCATCATCTGGTTCACGAACTGGGATGAACGCGTTGTCGGCCGCCAGAACGTGAAGAGCGGCTGAAGAGCGCCCAATTGGTTGGACAGCGTGGGTGTCTGTTTCATGCTGCCACCTCGGTGGCGGCTGATGCGAATGCTTCTCGTGGGGTCAGGTGTCTGTGGCGTTGGATGAGCCCTTCGTTGTTGGAGAGCTCGGTCCACGCCCCGACGGTCTCCACCGTGCGGCTCAGAACCCGGGTCACCAAAGGAGCCGGGTCGCGGCGGCGGGGCCTGGTGATGGCCTTCAAGCTCCTCGACGCCGCCCAACAGCGATGGCGGAGGGTGAACAGTCCCGAACTCGTGCCCCTGGTGCGAGCCGGCGTTCAGTTCAAAGACGGCATCCAGATCGAAAGGAGCAACCCCAAATCAAGGGACGCCGCCTAACACCCCAATCCACAACATTTGGCGATACCTCGCAGGAGCAAGTTGGTACCTCGTTCTGGGCAGAAGGTCGACTCGGCGGTAGCAGTTCGG